>DAIDIE010000016.1 GCA_027459505.1 Acidobacteriota bacterium | reverse complement strand
GCCGGGCTCCTCTCCCGCGCGAGGGAGCCGCCCTTCCCACCCCAACAAAGCAAACTGCGCTTTGTTGGGGGCCCCGGGAGAATTTCGCGGCCCTCCACCTGCGATCTCCTCCCGCAGGGAGGACTCGGTGGCTCGCTCCTAAGGTTTTGGGAAGAGCGGCAAGAGCCTTTGCCAGCGTTTCCTTGCGTGGCTCCGCCACGCTCGCTTGTTGTATTTCGTGATTCCCAGGGGTCCCCAAAGCGGGACCCCTGGCTACTATTCGTGCGTGGCTCCGCCACGCTGAAGCGCCTTTAACGCCGCCAAGAGCGGGTCAAGTGCCCACTACGACCACTCTACCCTTGACCCGGGGACGCGCTGCCGGACTCTACCCTAGCGCTGCCGCGCTGTGCGCCGCAGTCACATCCATCCGCGTGTCCCGAATGACCGGTTCGCCCTGCGGAGGGCGGCACGGACGCCTTTATGCCACCCGTTTCAGGGTGGTCTCAGCCTCTGCCAGTCGGCATCTTAACGGGGTTCACCCGGCGGGGAGGCGGCGGCCAAAGCACGGCTGGTCGCTTCGGTTCTCCCTACCGATTCCGCCAACAGCGAATTGACGAGCTGATTTAGGCTGACGCCGTCGCGCTTTGCCTTTTCGATCAGCTTCTTGTGCAGGGAGCGCGGGGCGCGCTGCAGCCAGCGCCCGCTGGGGAGCTTCTCCTCAACGTGCGGAGGAGGAATCGGCTGCCGGGAACTGAGCGCCTCCTCAATCCACAGCCGTTGCACTTCTCGCAAGCGTTCAAGGGCCTCGCTTTCCGAGGCGCCGTGGGTCGCGCAGCCCGGCAACTCGCTGATGCGCGCGACAATGTCCCCGTCCTCATCGCGCTTCAGCGTCACCGTATACGGCAGACGCAAGTAGTCCTCGACTGCACGGCGGGTCATTGGAACCATCCCAAGTTGGTCATCGCCTCGATGAAATCCTTCACGGAGTATTTCTTCGCCTGACTGCTCCCAGGATTGTGTTTGTTAATCATGAAGACCTGATCGTCGATGTGGAACAGGATGCCGTGCGTAGCCTGACGAGCTGAGACGCGATGGAAATCACGTAGCTTGTCAATTACCCATGTAATCTCCCGGAATGCCACATTGTGAGGCACGGCCTCGTCCCCTTCAGACCGCCCGCTCCCGTTGGTCGCTGGCACGTTCTCCAGTGAGACGGCGGAGCCGCCGATGCGCGGCCTCCTCTCCCACGCGAGGGGGACGCCCTTCGGAATTTCGCGGCCCTCCACCTGCGATCTCCTCCCGCAGGGAGGACTCGGTGGCTCGCTCCTTAGGACGAGCGGCTATTTCGGCGATCCGCTCACGAATCCGGCTGGCTCTTTCGTCGTCGGGCGGGGTAGGCACCATCCGCAGAAATGATATCGCATACGATATCGATGCGAAAGGACGGGCTGCGGCTGCCTGCCGCAAGCGCAGCTTTAAAAATGGGCGGCACGGACGCGTTTATGCCACCCGCTTCTGGGTGGTATCGGCCTTTGCCAGCGCTTCCTTGCGTGGCTCCGCCACGCTCTGTTGTTGTATTTCGCAATTCCCAGGGGTCCCCAAAGCGGGACCCCTGGCTACTATTCGTGCGTGGCTCCGCCACGCTGAAGCGCCTTTAACGCCGCCAGGAGCGGGTCAAGTGCCCACTACGACCACTCTACCCTTGACCCGGGGACGCGCTGCCGGACTCTACCCTAGCGCTGCCGCGCTATGCGCCGCAGTCACATCCATCCGCGGTCCCGAATGACCGGCTCGCCCGGCGGAGGGCGGCACGGACGCTTTTATGCCCCGCTTCAGGGTGGTCTCAGCCTCTGCCAGCGTTTCCTTGCGTGGCTCCGCCACGCTCTGTTGTTGTATTTCGTGATTCCCAGGGGTCCCCAAAGCGGGACCCCTGGCTACTATTCGTGCGTGGCTCCGCCACGCTGAAGCGGCCGGCCCATTCACTGTGAGCCCATCCACTGTGAGCTGTTAACGCAGCCCGTTTTCCGCTACAATAGTCGCTTATGCCTAAGTTGAAGACGCATAAAGGCGCCGCCAAACGGTTCCGGACCACCGGCAGTGGAAAGATTGTCCGGGGACACTCGATGGCGCGCCATATTTTGACCAAGAAGTCGCGCAAGCGGAAGCGCGTGCTCGATCAGGACACCCTGATCAGCGCCGCCGACCTCCGCCGCGTGCACCGCATGATTCCCTACTCGTAAAACGGGTTTCAGGGACCAGCAACGCTTCTTGAATTGGCGCCGCGGGGCTGCGGCAGCGAACGCAGCCAACACCAGAGCGGCGCACCCAGGGCCCTCGCCGGAGCTGCACAAAATGGCGGGGTGAGCTCAACCGGAGAGTACGGCTCTCATCGTGCCGTACAGCCGGGTTTCAGCGACCAGGGTTGACCGCGGGATCGAGTTTGGGCGATTAGCTTTTGGCTATCGGCCAAGCACGAGTTTCCGGCGGGTTGCAAACCGGGTCCAGCCAGGAGAAAACGATGCCTCGAGTCAAACGCGGCAGCAAACGCCGCGATAAGCGTAAAAAGATTCTTGGCCTTACCAAAGGCTTTTTCCTTACCAAGAGCAAACTGTACCGCTCGGCGCTGGAAGCCAGCGAGCGCGCGCTCAAATTCGCCTACAGCGGCCGCAAGCAGCGCAAGCGGCAGTATCGCGAGCTGTGGATTGTGCGTATCGGGGCGGCGACGCGGGCGCACGGACTCAGCTACAGCCAGTTCATGCACGGGCTGAAAAGCGCCGGCATCGAGCTGGACCGCAAGGTGCTGGCCGACATCGCGGTGCGCGACGCGGAAGGGTTCACCGCGCTGATCAACCAGGCGCGCTCGGCGCTGCAGGCCGCGCCGGCCAAGGCCTAGCCGTATGCAGACCCACGAAGCCGCCGCCCAGACGGGGCAGCCGTGGACGCAACTGCAGATCCAGACCCCACAAGAGCTGCAAACGCTGTTTGCAGCTCTTGCCACTTTAGTGGCGCAGGAGTCGGCGGAGCTGCGGGATGAGGCCGCGCTGCGCGCCATGCGCGACCGCTGGCAGGGGCGCAAGAACGGCATCCTCACCCAAATCAAAGACAACTGGCTGGCGCCCGCTCCGGGGAACTGGAAGAAGGAGCTTGGGCAGGGGCTGAACGCGCTGCGCCAACAGGTGGAGCAGGTCATCGAAGAGGCCTCCGCACGGCAGCAGAGTGAGGCGGTCAGCCGCCGCCTGGAAGCCGAGCGGGTCGATGTTTCCCTGCCCGGCCGCGACGCCACACCCGGCGCGCCGCACCCGGTTCTGCAGGTCATGCAGGAGATGGTGGAGATCTTCGTCAGCCTGGGCTACTCGATTGCCCAGGGGCCGGAGATGGAGACCTCGTACTTCAACTTCGACGCATTGAATGTGCCCGAGTCGCATCCGGCACGCGCCGAGCAGGACACGTTTTACCTGCAGACGCCGGGCGAGGAGCAGGGCTGGCTGCTGCGCACACACACCTCGCCGGTGCAGATCAGGACCATGCAGCGGCAGGAGCCGCCGCTGCGCATCGTCGTGCCGGGACGCGTCTACCGCAGAGACGCCCCCGACGCCACCCACTCGCCCATGTTTCACCAAGTAGAGGGGCTGGCGGTGGACCGCGACATCACCTTCCGGGACTTGAAGGGGACGCTGGACGAGTTCGCGCGGCGGATGTTTGGCGGAGGGACGCGGACGCGTTTCCGTCCGTCGTACTTCCCGTTTACCGAGCCCAGCGCCGAGGTCGACATCAGCTGCATTTTCTGCCAGGGGAAGGGCTGCCGGGTATGCAAGCAGAGTGGATGGATCGAGCTGCTGGGATGCGGCATGGTGCATCCCGCGCTGTTCCAGCACAGCGGCTACGAGCGGGAGGCGTGGAGCGGCTTCGCCTTCGGCATGGGCGTGGAACGAACCGCGATGCTGCGCTACGGGGTGGACGACATCCAGCGCTTCTACAGCGGCGACTTGCGCTTTCTGGAACAGTTCCGGCAATAACGCGCACGGAAAACAAGAGGCGAAGACGAGAACGCGAAGCCCAGCGGACAGGACAGGGCCGGCGACCGGGCCGGAAGTATCCGGGCAGTAGTTCTTCGAGAGCGACATGCGAATTTCCACCGACTGGTTAAACGACTTTGCCGCCAGCGGCCTGCCCGCCAGCGAACTGGCGGAGCGGCTCACCTTGTGTGGGCTGGCGGTGGAGGGCATTGAAGGCCAGGGCGCGGAGACGGTGCTGGAGCTGGATATCACCGCCAACCGTCCCGACTGCCTGAGCCATTACGGGGTGGCGCGCGAAGTGGCGGCGCTGCGGCGCAAGCCGCTGCTGCCGCTGGAGGCGTCTCAGCCCAGGCTCCAAGAGAGTGGGGCGGCGGCGGAATCGCTGGTGAAGATCACCATCGACGCGCCCGCGGGCTGCGCGCGCTACTGCGCGCGCGTGCTGGAAAAGGTGTCCGTGGGCGCCTCTCCGCAACACGTCGTGGACCGCCTGGGACTCATGGGTTCGCGCAGCATCAACAACGTTGCCGACATTACCAACTACGTGCTGTTCGAAACCGGGCAGCCGACCCACGCCTTTGACCTGGATAAGCTCCGGGGGGGCGCCATCCATGTGCGCTACGCGCGGCAAGGAGAAAAACTGGTCACGCTCGACGAAGTGGAGCGCACGCTCGATGCCAGCGACCTGGTGATTGCCGACGCGGAAGGGCCGGTGGCGCTGGCCGGAGTGATGGGCGGGCTGGAGTCGGCCATTACGGAACAGACCACGCGGGTACTGATTGAAAGCGCCTGGTTCGAGCCTACCGGCGTGCGCCGGACGGCGAAACGCCATGGACTGCATACCGACGCCTCGCACAGGTTCGAGCGCGGCGCCGACTTCAACGCCGCGCCTCTCGCGGCCAATCGCATTGCCGGGCTGCTGCAGGAGTTTCCAGCCGGAAAGGCGCCGGAGCTGCGCTGCGGCCTGATCGATGTCCGCGGGGATGTGCCGGGTCAGCCGGAGATTACGCTGCGGGCGCAGACGGTCGAGCGGCTGCTGGGACAGGCCGTGCCTCCGGACCAGATCGAGTTGATTCTCACCGTGCTGGGCTTCCAAATAACCAGCCTTCAGGGGGACAGCGGGGGCGGCGCGAGCTGGAGGGTGGCCGCGCCATCATGGCGTCCGGACGTGCGGCTGGAGGTCGATCTCGTCGAAGAGATTGCGCGGCAGTACGGCTACGAACGCTTTCCCAGCCGTTTGCCGAGCTGGTCCGGCGCGGTGGAGATTCCGGCGGAGCTGATTCTGCAGCAGCGGCTGGGCGCGAGGCTGCGCGCGCGGGGATTTACCGAAGCGGTGGCGCTGAGCTTTGTGGACGCCGGGGAATGCGCGCGCTTTGCCGGGGATGTGCAGGCGGTGCACATCCGCAACCCGCTGAGTGAAGAGGCGGCGGCGCTGCGCACGTCCGCGTTGCCATCGATGCTGCATCTGCTGCACAACAACCTCAACCGCGGAGTGGAGAATCCACGGCTGTACGAGTTTGGCAAAATTTACGAACTGCGGGACGGCGCGCCCAACGAGCGGCGCGTGCTCAGCCTGGGCGCGGCGGGACGAGCCGCAGGCGATAGCTGGGCGGACGAGAAGCGCGCCTACGACTTCTACGACCTCAAGGCCGAGGTGAACGCTACGCTGGAGAGCTTTGCCATTGGCGGCGTGCGGCTGCTGCCCTGCGGCGAAGACGGCTTTCATCCGGGGCGCAGCGCCGTTATCGAAGACCAGGCAAGCGGGGCGCGATTGGCGCGCTTTGGACAACTGCATCCCGAGCTGGCCCAGGAATGGAAGTTCAAGCAACCGGTCTGGATTGCGGAGATCTGGCTGGACGGACTCTACGACCGGGGAGGGCGCACCGTGCAGTACCAGCCGCCCTCGCGCTTTCCGGCAAGTGAGCGCGACTTGTCGTTCCTCCTGCCCGACGCGGTGCGCTGGGAACAGTTGGAGCAGGCGATTGCGGCATTGCAGATCGGTATCGTCAGCGGCGTGCAGCCGCTGGAGGTGTTCCGCGGGGCGTCGCTGCCGGAGGGTTACTACAGCCTGCTGTTCCGCGTGCGCTTGCAGATGAATGAACGGACGCTGCGGGAAGAGGAGATCCAGGAGGCCATGCAACGGATTACCGAGGCGGTGAGCGGACAGGGCGGACAGCAGCGGAAGTGAGCGGGGGAGTGAACAGTTCACAGTTGACAGTTGACAGTTCACCGTGGGGTGTGGATGGACTTTGGCGGCGCGATTGACCTGCACAGTTTATTGTGGGGCTTTGATGGACTTTCGCGGCGCGCTTGACCTGCACAGTTTGTGTTGATGGACTTTCGCGGCGCGCTTGACCTGGCGCTGCCCACCCAACAAAAAACGTTGGGTGGGGCACCCGGGGGTGGCGGAAGTGAGCGGGGGGGGCGGTAGTGAGCGGGCGGGCGGTAGTGAGCGAAGGGGCGGAAGTGAGTTGTCAGTTCCCGGTTGGCGGTGGGTCTGGGGCGCGATTCAGGCGGTCCAGAACGCCTGTTGGGCGGGTCTTTCGGAGTATTCTATGTCCATGCGTCGATTGATTTGTAGTGTGTCACCGCTGGTGCTGTCCAGCATTTGGCTGGCTGCGCTGCCGGCGGCGGCGCGCACCTCTCCCAACCCGCCACGGCGGAATGCCACGCTGGAGCGCATTGTCGCCCGCGTTAACAACGACATCATCACCAGCGAGGACCTGGCCAAGGGAGAGGCGCAGATCAACGCGCAATTGCGGCAGCCGGGCGCTGACGTTCCTTCCCTGGAGCAGCAGAAACGCGACCTGCTGAGGGACCTCATCGACCGCGACCTGCTGCTGGAGCGGGCGAAGACGCTGGGGATCTCCGCCGAGACGGCCACCATCCGGCGGCTGGACCAGATGCGGAAGAAGATGAACCTGCCAACGCTGCAGGCGCTGCGCGCGGCGGTGCGGGCACAAGGAGAGAGCTACTCGCAACTCAAGCAGAACATCTCCGATGGCATTTTGACGCAACAGGTGATCCAGCAGGACGTGGCGCCGCGCATTTCGATCTCGTCGGACGAGATTGCGAAATACTACAACGCGCACAAGGGCGAGTTCGTGCGGCACAACTCGGTGCGTCTATCGGAAATCCTGATTCCCACCGCCGGGAAGACGGGCAAGGCGCTGGCCTTCCAGCAGGACCTGGCCAATCAGATCCAGGTACGCGCGGCGCATGGGGAGAGCTTTTCGCAGATGGCGAAGCAGTACTCGGCCAGCCGTTCGGCGTCGCACGGCGGCGATATCGGCTTTTTCGAGCGCAAGGACCTGGCGCCACAGCTGGCGTCCGCCGTGTTTAAGTTGCCGCTGTTTGGCGTGACTCCCGTGCTGCACACCGCGAATGGGCTGCTGATCCTCAAGGTGGAAGATATTCACCATGCCGGGCAGGAGACGCTCACCGAGGCGCGCAACCAGATCGAAAACAAGATTTACCAACAGAAGATGGATCCCGAGCTGCAGAGGTACCTCACCCGGCTGCGCAGTGAGGCGTACATCAAAGTCGCTCCCGGCTACGTGGACACCGGGGCGGGCGGACATACGACTGTGGACCTCACCCACTTTGAACGCGTCCTGCCGCAGGACTTGCCCAAGCCGATCGAGAAGAAGAGCAAGGGGGGACTGCAGTAGGAGAGTTTACAGTTCACAGTTCACGGTTCTCCGTGGGGTTGGGTGGACGGCGGCTTGGTCGCTCACCTCGGCTGTTACCCACTCAACAAGTTGAGTGGGGCACCCGGGGGATCGAGGGAACGGTGAAGCAAGTTGAGTGAGACTTCCGGGGTTAACAGGAAAAGGGGCGCGGAGATGTGGGAGGGGGTTGGATAGCGCGTTATGAATTACTTTCCGGATGAGCGCGCGGGGGCGGAGCGGATGAAGACGCTCTTTGTGGAACAGCTGCAGCCCTGTGAGCGCATGACGTCCGCGTTTCTGGTGCGCTCCAAAGAAGTGAAGGTCAAAAAGAGCGGCGAGCCCTACCTGTCGCTCATGCTGGGGGATCGCACCGGCGAGGTCGACGCCAAGATGTGGGAGAACGTGGAAGAAGTTCTTTCGACGTTTGAGCGCGACGATTTCGTGCGGGTGCGGGGCGCGGTGCAGCTTTTCCGCAACCGTCCGCAGATCCAGATCCACAAAATCCGCAAGATCGATGAGCGCGAGATCGAGCTGGGCGACTACCTGCCCGCCACCCGCGAGGACGTGGAGCAGATGTTCGCCGAAGTCCACGGCTATGTGGAGGCGATTCGCAATCCGCCGCTGCGGCAGCTTGTGCTCAACATCCTCGACGACGCCGCCATTCAGGAGCGTTACAAGCGCGCTCCCGCGGCGAAGAGCCTGCACCATGCGTTTTTTGGCGGTCTGCTGGAGCATGTGCGCTCGCTGTGCCGGCTGGCGCGGCTGGTATCGCAGAACTATCCCGGGGTGGATATCGACCTGCTGACCGCCGGGGTGGTGCTGCACGACCTCGGCAAGATCTACGAGCTCAGCTACGAGCGCAGCTTCGCCTACACCACCGAAGGGCAGTTGCTGGGACACATGATCCTGGTGCTGGAGGTGGTCCATCGTCATGTGGCGGCGATACCGGAGTTTCCGCGCAACCTGCAAATCCTGCTGGAGCACCTGATCATCAGCCATCACGGCAAGTACGAGTTTGGCTCGCCCAAGCTGCCGATGTTTCCCGAGGCGCTGCTGCTGCATTACATTGACGACCTCGACTCCAAGATGCACTCGATGCTGCAGTTGACCGAGCGCGAGCGGCAGATCGAGCAGGAATGGACCGGATTCAATCCATCGCTGGAGAGACCGATCCTGAAGCTGGAGCGCTTCTACAGCGCCCCTGCTCCGCTCAAGGCGCAGGGGGCGGCGGCGGGCGAGGTGCGCGAGGGCGCAAGCGGAGGGGAGGCGGAGACGAGCGCTCCGCGCAAAACGGCTGGGGGTTCCGATAGCGTCCCCGTACAGGCCAACCTGCTGGAACAGGCGGATCTGCTACAACGCAAGCTGCGAGGCGAGAAGTGAGCAGCGCGGAGCAGCCGGCCGCCGGAACCATGGCCAAGCCGGGAGCGCGTCCGGGGTGGCGCGGCACGGAACTGCCGCAACTGGAACTGGACTGCATGGTGGTGCTGTGGCGGACGGGGGGCGCCAGCGCGGGCGATGTCCGGCAGGCGCTGCTGGCGCGGGGGCGGCGGCTGGCCTACACCTCGGTTCTGACCGTGCTGCAACGGCTGCTGCGCAAGGGCGTAGTGGAGGCCGAGCGGGGGGCACGCGCCCACGTTTTCCGTCCCAGGATCAGCCGCGAGGAGATGCGGCAGGGCGCGGTGCAACGCCTGCTGAAGAACTACTTCGACTCAGCGGAAGAGTTGCAACTGTTTCTCAGCCGGCTGCGCGGTGCGGAGGCGGACGCGGCGGCGCACGAGGAAAGCGCGGCGGTGGACGCGATTCTGCTGTAGGGAAAAGCCAAAAACTAACCTTTACTTCGTAGCGTGCTCAATCACTACATGGAAGTTCTTGCGCAGGTTTAGGCTCGGAACGAAATTGTTCAGAATCGCCCGGAATTGCCTGCACTGCCGCTTGCTCTGGCAATGCAGAGATGTAATAAAAATTGCGGGTCCGCGCTCTGAATAGGCGACCTCGTCCCAACCATCGCTGGAGGTAAATGTCCTCACCTCGGCGCGCCCTTTCGACCACACGATTGCCGGAGCGTGGTGAATGACCACGTTGGATTGATGCTCGCGGGCTTCCGCAATGTCGGCCGACATAACGGTCCTCACGCTGCGCCCCTTCTTGCTGAGCCGGTAGCCGACACTGATGTAGGGCGACAGAATGCGGGGGTCCCAATCCGCCGGATAGTACATCTCCGCTACGTTAAAGCGGTTAGCTAAATCTGTGTCGTTCAACCAAGGCATGTGTGAAAACAGGAGAATCCAGTCGGACCCATAAACGAATCCGCCATTAAATTTGGGGGCCGCGGCGCCGGGAGCGGGAGGGATGTAATGAAGCCCGGCGAGCAGCGCGAGGAACGGCTTTCTGAGACCGGCGCATTGGGCTGCGCTGCCGCACTGCAATTCCGCAAGCGCGATTACTTTTCCGAAGTCGCGGAAGGAGAGAATCTGCCAAAACCCGGGGTAGGAGACTGTGACCGCCCAGGCGTGTACGCGATGGGACAGAACGAGCGGAAGGATGCGCGCACCTGGATGCTGCTTGCGGATGCTGGCGATGTTGGCTCCAATTTCCTTATACGGATCGAGCCAGGGGTAGTGAGGCGCGGCGTCGATCGTAATGACCGGTTGCCGAGCTTGATTGTCTCCTTGGCGGTGGAAAATCGCCGCGATCTCAAGCCTTTTCGCTTGTGCCCTGTCAAGCGCCCAATTAGCCGGCAACTTCACAGCAACGCAGAGCCTGCCATGGACGGCGGTAACACAAGCGGCCGAGGATGAAGGAGGCGTGGCGCCGAGGGCCACTGGCGCGCAGAGGAGGAGACCGGCAAAAACGCGAAGGAGGCTGTGGATGGGAATCGGGGCTCTCATTTTGCGCTTCATGCCCATCGAGCGCAGAGGAGGCAGCAGGGCCACTGGGGAACCGGTCATGAACGATCCTCCTGAGGCCGGGATTGTATCACTCCGCAGGGGCGCCCGTAGCTGGTTTCGAATTGGTTTCAAATTGAGCAGTCGAGGAGACAAAGCGCCGAAGCCCTCGGCGAAGGCAGAAATAGCAGCCCTGACGGGCTGTGTTGGCGCGGCTTTCGCCACCCGGGATTATTTGCTCTCCGGACTACTGCTCTCGATTAGGAGTTGACGGCGATGGTGGTCTGGATGAGGTGATCCAGATGATCGTAGTCGGGGGGCTTGCTGATGCAGAAGAAGGCGCCGGCATCGCGGCCCAGGGCGCGCACGCTGGAGTCATTCACGCCAGTGAGCAGAATGACCGGGACATTGCAGCCCAAAGCGCGGCTCTTGAGGAGAAACTCGATACCGCCCATCACCGGCATGGAGATGTCGCTGATGATGATATCGGGGCTGAGGGTGTGGAGGAGTTGCAGGGCTTCCGTGCCGTGGGCCGCTTCATGGCAGTTGTAGCCGCGGTGCTCCAGGTGCAGGCGAATGGCTTCCCGTACGTCGAGCTCGTCTTCAATCAACAGGACCTGCTGCTGCATAAGAACCCTCTTAAGCAAAGATACACGGATTCTGTGGTCACTGGTAGTATCGGCGGCCCAGAGTCTCAACTTGATTACTATTTGAGGGTTGCGGAAGCGCTTGCGCTCTCCAGGCGCAGAATCAGCGCAGGCGGGCGCCGGGCAGCTGGTACAACATCAGGTAGATCACTACTCCCGTAACGGAAACATAGAGCCAGACGGGCAGCGTCCATTTCGCCCAGCGGCGATGGCGGGCGATGCGGTTGCGCAAGCCGAGGGTCAAGGTGACCAGGGCCAGGAAGGGCACCAGCGCCGCCAGAGGGGTGTGGGTGGCCAGCACGGTGAAGTAGAGGGGGCGCGTCCAGTCATGGCGCTGGTAGTAGGCCACTCCATTGATGAAGTGGTTGGACAGGTAAAAGCCGAGAAAAAGAATGGAACTGGCGAAGGCGCTCAGCATGCAGCGGCGATGGGCGGGGATGTTGCCCTTCCTGATGAAGCGGTAGCCGGCCACCAGCAGCACAGCGCTGGTCAGGTTCAGCACGGCGTCGGCGGCGGGCAGAAGTGCGGCGGAATTCATGGGGCTGATAGGGAAGACTCCATTCCACGATAGCATCGGAGAGGCACTTCAATTCCCTCATGAGTGAAACAGCACCTCGCAAAAAAGGACTGCTGATGGTCTATACCGGCCACGGCAAAGGCAAAACCACGGCAGCTTTCGGGCTGGTCTTTCGCGCGCTGGGCCATGGATGGAAGCCCGCGATCGTGCAATTCATCAAGGGCAAGTGGAAGACCGGCGAGCGGACGTTTGCCGAGTCGCTGCCCGCGCGCAACATCGATCTCACGATTTTCGTGATGGGGCTGGGTTTTACCTGGGAGAGCGACGACATTTCACGAGACCGGCGCGCGGCTCAGGAAGCCTGGCAGACGGCGGCGGCGCTGATCGCCAGCGGCGAGCACGAGGTGGTGGTTCTCGACGAGATCACCTACTGCTTTCACTACGGCTTTCTGGAATTGCAAAGCGTGCTGGAAGCGCTGCGCACGCGACCCAGCCATGTGCATGTGGTGGTGACCGGGCGCGACGCCCCTCAGGAGCTGATCGAGATGGCCGAGTTGGTGACGGAGATGCGTCCGGTGAAGCATCCCTACGAGCAGGGCATCCCGGCGCAGGTGGGCGTTGATTTCTGAAGACACAGGACGGGCGGGAGAGAGCCGCGACGGACGGCCGCAGTTGGCTTGCGGAGAACGGTTGGCCGCGACCCTGATGGTACAGGGCACGGCGTCTTCCGCGGGCAAGAGCCTGCTGGTCACCGCGCTGTGCCGCTGGTTCCGGCGCAGGGGTGTACGCGTGGCGCCTTTCAAGGCGCAAAACATGGCGCTCAACGCTGGGGTGACGCCCGAAGGGCTGGAGATGGGGCGGGCGCAGATCGTGCAGGCTGAGGCGTGCGGCATTGCGCCGCATGTGGATATGAATCCCGTGCTGCTCAAGCCGGAAGGGCAGCGGCGCTCGCAACTGGTGCTGCTGGGGCGCACGGCTGGACACGTCGAAGCGGGCGCGTTCAACCAAAAGAAGGCGGCGCTCCGAGACGCGGTGGCCAGTTCCCTGCACCGGCTGCGCAGTGAATACGAGCTGGTCATCATCGAAGGAGCGGGCAGCCCCGCGGAAGTGAACCTGCGCGCCGGCGACATCGTGAACATGCATGTGGCGCGGCTGGTGCAGGCGCCAGTGCTGCTGGTGGGTGACATTGACCGGGGCGGCGTGCTCGCAGCGTTGGTGGGAACGCTGGAACTGTTGCCACCGGAAGAGCGGGCGCTGATCGCCGGGCTGGTGATCAACAAATTTCGCGGCGACCTGGATCTGCTCCGGCCCGCGCTGGACTTCCTGAGCGAGCGGACGGGGAAGCCGGTCGTAGGGGTGCTTCCGCACTTGCACGATCTGGCGCTGGCGGAAGAGGACTCGACCGGGCTGGAGAGGCGGGGGCTAGGGGAGCGGGAGCTGGAGAGGCGGGAGCTGGAGGCGCGGCGCGCTCCTGGAGCGGGAAGGCCTTCAGCAACGGATGCCGCCCTACCGGCGAACATGCCTAGGACGCTGGCCGCCGGGAGCACTGCGGGCGTAGTTGCCATCGTCCGCCTGCCGCATCTCTCCAACTACGACGAATTCCTGCCGCTGGAGTTGGAGCCGCAACTGTCGGTGCGTTACATCAGCAAGCCAGAGGAAGTGGCGGGAGCGGAGTTGTTGATTCTGCCCGGCAGCAAGCACACGCTGAATGATCTGGAATGGCTGCACAAGACTGGGTTCACGGCGGCGTTGCGGGCGCATGTGCGAGACGGCGGACACCTGCTGGGTATCTGCGGGGGGTGCCAGATGCTGGGGGAACTGATAGACGATCCCGGCGGTGTAGAAACCCCGGGTGGCGCCCAACGGGAAGGGTTGGGACTGCTGGCGCTGAGAACCGTGTTCCAAGCGGAAAAACGCACGGTGCTGGTGGAGCGCCGCTTGGCGGCGCATGGTTGGCTGGGTGAGGCGGGCGACGTGGTGCGCGGTTATCTGATGCACATGGGGAGATTGCAGTGCACGGGTGAGGCGGCGGGCGCGGTGACGGCACTCACGACGGCGGAAGAAGGCGCCCAGGCAATCGAAGGTGCACGCAGCGCTGATGGACGGGTGTACGGCACCATGCTGCACGGCTTATTTGAAAACGATGCCGTCCGCAGCGCGCTGCTGCGCCGATTGGGCCGGGAGCCTTCCCGACTGCAATGGAGCGGGCGAAAGGAACGGGAATACGAGCGGCTGGCGGACGCGGTTGAGGAGAACCTGGACACTGCGCTCCTGGAGAGACTGGTACGCCAACAGGTGCGGAAATGAAGAGATGCAGGCGCGTGGCAAGCCCTTCCCTCCCCCTCTGTCCGGGGCCACCCATATAGGGTGATGCGTTGCTGAAAAGCGGTGAGGGCTCTATGATTAGGCGTTCACGTTCCGCAGCGTTAGCGCCCTGGTTGCGGAGGAGCCGAAGTGGGGCGAGAAAAGAGGATCACCAATGTCGCGTACTGTAAATAAAGTCACCCTGCTGGGGAACCTGGGCCGGGACCCTGAGTTGAAGTACACGCCGTCGGGCCAGGCGGTCGCGCGTTTCAGTATTGCCACTTCCGACAAATGGAAAGACAAGAACAGTGGTGAATGGCAGGAGCGAACCGAGTGGCACAACATTGTGTGCTGGGCGCGGCTGGCCGAAACGGTTTCCCAGTACCTGACCAAAGGTTCTTCCGTTTACGTGGAAGGGCGCCTGCAGACGCGCTCCTGGGATGACAAAGAGGGCAAGAAGCATTACATGACCGAGATCATCGCCAATGAACTGGTGATGCTCGGCGGCCGCGGCAACGGGCAGGCCGCGGGCGCGCGTGCCGCCTCCACAGGCGCCAGTTCCGGCGGATACGAGGAGTTTCCACAGGAGCCGCCTCCGGGGCCGGCGCACGGCACGGAGATCACCGACGACGATATTCCGTTCTAGGGCCGCAGTGAGCGGCACGGCCGCTTTTATTCCACCCGCCTCGGTGTCCGGCCGAAGCTCACGGATGGTGGCCGCGCTTTACTAGTCGCCAGCGGTGCGGGACCTAAACGGCAACCCCGGACCTTCGCTACGGCTTCGGCCTGCGATTTCGAACTCGAGAGCAGTTCGACTCGGCCTTGGCTCGTTTTCGACTCGGCCCTGGCCCGTTTTGATTCCATCATGTCGACCAAGCACGAACAGCGCAAGTCCGGGAAAAGCAAGCACACGCCGCACCAGCAGCGAGCAAGTGGCGAAGGGGGACGCGAAAGCATGTCGGGGGGCAGAGCTCCCGCGCCAAAGCCGGCCCGGCCGCTGCAGTTCAACCAGATTGAGCCACTGCCGCTGAACACGCCCGTGACGACGCTGCAGATCGAAGGTGGCGCCTTCGATTTGCGGCAACTGACGCAGTTTGTCGGCTTGAGCTATGGGCCGGGACAGGACGACGAGCTTGGAGGCAGTCACGCCATCACGCTGGGCTGGGCCGCAACCAGCGAAGTACAGGTGCAACACGGGGGCCGTCGCGCGCTGCTGAGTGGCATCACCTTAACCCTGCACAACGTGAGCCGTTTTGAGATCTCGTTGCCCAGAGGCGAAGCGGGCCCGCTGGAATACATCGAGCTGCGCCATGATCCGGAACCGACACTGCTGTTCTTTTTTGAGCGTGGGAGCTTGCGCCTCTCCGGCGAGCAACTGCAGGGCGAGGTATTGCTGGAAGACAACACGCCATCGCCGCTGGTGAACATCCAGTAGACCGCGCCGACGCGGCGGCGGCGGCGCCCTGGTCCGGGTCACGCCTTACCGTATTCCTCCTAGTGCGACATTAGAACTTGCAATTGCCTTGCGCCACCACATAAGTTCCGGCTAAACTGCCCGGAGTTGGCAGGCCAGTTGCAGAAAACCGGCTTCGGCAGTCCACGATCCCGGGATATTCACAGTATTTTTCAGCGCACGAGGCCTAACCGGCAATTGTGTTCAGTGCGCGGTGCAGAAACTGCGCAAGCGCAGCAGGAGCGTTTTTGGGAAACCGTCGCGAACCACGCCTTTCCGCATCGCTTCCGGTTGAGGTTTCCGGCTATGACCGTTACGGCCTGGCGTTCAAATTCCGGGCGCTCACGGTCAACATCAGCCGGGGCGGCGCCACGGTGGCCAGCCCCGAGTTGGCACGCGTTTCCGGACTGCGCAACGTGAACCTGCGCTATCGCGATAACCGCGGACGGTTTCGGGTGAGCTGGGTGGGGAAGGCGGGGACGCCGCAAGAAGATACCGTCGGCCTGCAACTGGTGGACGGAGGAAGCTTTTCCTGGGACGTGCGGCTGCCCGGCACTCACATTGACACTTATCATCCGGCAAAAGCAAAAGCGCAGAACGCCGCAGCCGGCGACCCCTGGAATCCATATGGCACGGGCGGACGTGGCATTTATATCGATACCGTGCCCGCGCCCGCGGTTATTCCCGAGCGCCGCGGCGCGCTACGTGTGGTTTGCAGCCTCGGGGCAAAGCTCTTCAAGTGCGGCGTGCCCACCCCGGTGTGGGCCACGGTAACGGATTTGAGCGAGCAGGGCTGCTACCTGGAAATGCGCAGCCCTTTCGAAATCCACACCCAGGTAGAGGTTTGGGTCTATGGAGAGATGGAACCGATCTGCCTGCGCGGACGGGTGAAGACGGTGCACATCTCGGTGGGCATGGGCGTGGAGTTCAACTCGCTTCCGCCGGAAGACGCGGCGCGGCTGCAAGCGCTTTTACTGCGGCTGGCGGCACAGCCGCAGACGGCGCCCGGACAAGGGGTGGCAATTCCGCCTCCGGTGGAGTTGGAGCGTCCTGCCAGTGCGCCTCCGAGCGGGGCAGCCTATGCGCCCCCGGTTGTAAGCAACACCCGTCCGGTGCCGCAGGCAGCACCGCAGGCAGCGGCGCGCCCGGCTCCGCGTCCGGCGCCGCAGACGGCGCCTGGGGCGAACGTACTGGCGCCGAATCTGGATGCGGAAGGGGTGCTGAAGAGTCTGCTGTACTACTTTGTGCACCATGATTTGCTGACTCGCGAGGACTTCGTCAGCATGCTAAAGGCGCGTCCAGCCAAGCCGGAAGAGGCGAAAAAGCAGCGGGCGTGAGACTTCAGATATCCACGACGCGGTAGAACTGGCCGGGTTTCTCCTGCAGGAGCACAGGCTGGGCGACATTGTAGACAGGGACACCACCGCGGGTCTTGCCGACGGGCTTGCCATGATGCGCGTGACCGTGGAAGACGACGGTGGCTTCAAAGCGGTCGCAAACGTCGCTGAGGCGTGAATTGCCCAGGAACGGAGCGATCTCCTTGGGCTCGCCGGTGATGGTGTCGCAAATCGGCGCGTAATGCAGCACCACGACCCGCTTTTCGGTTTGCAGCAACGAGAGGGCACGTTCCAGATGAAGCGACTCCTGCACGCCCGCCTGCACGAAGGCCTTGATCTCCGGCTCGCCGAACGCGGTCAACTCGTGGCGGTCGAAGCCGCCGCAAAATCCCTTCACCCCGGCGAAGCCGACACCGTCGCGCACGTAGGGCTCTCCATCCAGGGTCTTGATGCCCACTTCCCGCAACATGCGCAGCAGTTCCTGATGCTGGCCCGACTCGAAATCGTGGTTGCCAAGCACGCTGATGATCGGGATGCGAACACGCAAGAGCTGGCTGATGAGGACGTCCAATTCCGCCGGCTGACCGAAGTTGGTTAGATCGCCGGCCAGGACGAGAACATCGGCTTCGCCGTTCACCGAACCGAGGCGTTCTCGAATGCGGTCACGATCATTCACGCCGCAATGCAGGTCAGCGGTGGCGGCAATCCTCATGCAGCCTCCGGCGGGGTGTTTTGGCTTTCGGCATCGCGTCTGAGCACTTCCTGGCGCAGCTCGCGTTCCAGGTTGGGCAGCCCCCACTCGCTCACATCGATGTGAAACATCTTCTGATCCACGAGGCTGCCGCGGAAAGCGACGCCAGGATTGGCGTACATGATGGGCTGAAAGCGGGCCAGCAATTCATCCCACACCATGGGAGGCACGGCCTCGGAATCGGGATAAACGTAACGGAACAGCAGCAGGTGCCAGAGCAGCAACTCCCAATGCTGGCCGATGCCATCGAGAACGCGGCCCCAGTTCATTTCGCCGCCGAAGCGGTAGATGAGGTGGGTGATGTCGCTGCCGTCAAAGCGCTCACGGCGGGTCACGAAGATCTTACTGAGCAACATCTCTTCCGGGCCGAGGATGGGGACGTTCACCCCCAAAACGGTTCCCGGCCAGGCGTGCTCGATCCACTCGGTGGTGACGGAGATCGCGGCGTTGGACATGCCGCAAATGAGGTCCACAAAGTACTCGCCATGCCAGGCTTTGGCCAGCCAAACGGGATCGCGCATTTCCGTAATGAGGCCGGCGGCATCGCAGATGCGCAGGGCGGCGGGAAGGAAGTCGCGCGGCAAAAACACGTCGAGGTCTTTGGTGAAACGCCAGATCCCGGTGTAGCGCTGGAATGCGAAGGCACCTGCGACCGCGAAGGGCAAATGCGCCTGGGCAAGGCCAGCCAAGACGTCGCGAAAGAGATCGCATTGCCGCTCCGGGAAGGCGGGAGGGCACGAACTGCTGATTGGAAGGTCATCCACTTCTGACACAGGCCTCTCCCGGAACGCTCTCCTTTCGATGAGCAGAAAAGGGGTATGCGTTGTGCACTGCGGCGGGAGGGAGCCGGAAGGTTACATTACGAGAGCCGTGGAGGCTAGAGCGCTTCGCGGCGGGTCAGATAGGTGCGGGAAATGTGGTCGTGCCAAGTGAGCTGATCGTCATCGACCCACATCCAAAAGAATCCCAGGCCGAGGGCGAGGATGGAGAGCAGGCTCATGAGGGCGCGCACGGTGCGACGTCCGCGGGAGGCGGTTTCGCCGTCGAAGGTGCGCACGACCAGCCCCGCGGCGTCCATGCCGGGGGTGGCTTCGCCCAGCCGGAAGCTAAGCAACAGATAGGCGGCCAGGAGCAGCACAAGGCTGGCGCCTCCAACAGGCAGTACCAGTTTGAGCCAGGCTTTGTGCGAGAGCCCGGGAGCAAAGGCGCGCGGAAAACCCATGACGGCCCAGGCGGTTAAGGCAAAGCAGGTGACCACGCTCAGCACGTTGCGGGCGTCGCGCAGTCCCGCGCGCACGCGTTGCGCGGGAGGGGCGGCGCAGACCGGGAGTTCGATGGCGGGCGGCGGCTCCTGCAAAAGGGACCGGGTGCTGAAGATCGAAACGTGCGGGTTGTCGCCAGGATCGTGCTCGGCGGGAATGGGTGCGGGCAGAGCGCGGCGCTCGCGCATGGGACGGCGCACCGGCTCGGCCAATTCAGAACTGACGGGTGGGGCGACAGGCGTTTCCGGCAGTTCAGCAAAAGCGATTTCCGAAGCCCACCGCGGCGAAGGCTCCAGCGTCTTCCAGCGGGTACCGCGCTGCGGTTCCTGAGCCGCGGGAAGAGGTCCCCAGGCGGTCGGCATGGTTTCTCTTACGGCGCGGGGGCGCACCACCGGCTCGGCGAGGTCGCTGGCTGGAGGCGATGGCCAGCCGCTGTTCTGGGCGGTGCTAACGGCAGTTGCGGGGACCGCGCTGGCCGAATCAACATGTTCAGCGGGGGCCGTAGTTTCTTTTAAGGGCAGCAGCGGCTGCCGAGGTGCGCTCTCAACCTGGGGTGGAGCGCTCTCCCGTGGCGAAGCAATCTCTGGCGTTTGAGACGTCCGGGCCTGGGGGGAGGGAGGCACGGCCTCGTCTCCTTCAGGCCGCCCGCTCCCGTTGGTCGCTGGCACGTTCTCCAGTGAAAACGTGAAGCCGCCGAGGCCGGGCTCCTCCCCCGCGCGAGGGGGCCGCCCTTCGGAATTTCGCGGCCCTCCACCTGCGATTTCCTCCCACAGGGAGGACTCGGTGGCTCGCTCCTCAGGAGGATTCACCTGTTGCACCGGCGGGTGCTCCACGAGCGGAGCGAGCCCGGCCAGGGGGGTCACCTGGGGCTCGCACTGGAGTTTCGCGGCTGGACTGGCCTCAATGGCGGCCAGCAGTAACGCGCTCAGCGGCGGTTGCGCTGGGTCGGGTTGCGGATCGGCGGCGGAGGCCGCCTGACGCCCTTCGACTTCCAGGGTTGGCGCCAGCGCCAAAGCGGCGCCGCCACGGCTGCGGAAGGGGAGGATACGCGGCCCCACCTCCGGCTTGCTGGCGGCTTCCGGCGCGGCAATGCGCGCCCCACTTGCGACCGCGGCCGGGGCGGGATTGGCAGCTTGCAACGATTCGGGAGGCGCGGTCGAGCGGCGAATTGCCGCATGCGGAGGCACGCTTGTTGGCGCCGTCTCGCCATTACCGGCAGCCGGGCGCTGGCGTCTGGCCTGATACTGCTTGAGGCGCTCGCGCAATTCCCCGCGCCACTCCGGCTCAGGCTCGATCTGGGCGCGTGCCCAGCCCGAAGCGGGCTGCCATCCGCAAACGCAACTCTCCTGATCGAAGCTTCGGTTGCATTCCGGGCAAAGCAGACTGGGTTGCGCCATCGTTTCCCTTGTAGTGTTGCTGTGGAAATGCACCGTTACGATAAGCTGTTGAGTGCGTGCCTGGCGGGCCACTCAACCCGGCGAACACGCTTACCCACCACGCTATGCGGATACGTTCCCGATATTTGATTATCACGGTGCTGATGCTTTGTTCCAGCCTTTTGCGTGGACAGAGTGCGCCGCAAGGTAATCAATTGAATACTCCCCGGCAGGGGGGGCGCAAAGCGTTCAGCTTTGGCCTGCGCGGCGGGGCGGGCAGCGCAGGGAGCGGAGAAGTCGTGCTGCAGGCACGATTACTGGAAGCCCAGAATGGGATCTACACCGCGCAAGGCGATGTGCAGATCGATTATGGCGGGCTGCGCCTGACGGCCGACCGCATTACGCTGAACCGCGCCACGAGCATTGCCATAGCCACCGGGCACGTGGCTTTTGATCTGCCGGCCGAGCAGACACACATCGAGGGTACGCGCGGCATCTACGACTTCCGCAACAGCACTGGGGAGTTCGACAACTTCCAGGGAGTGAGCGGCATTCAGTTGCGCGCCGGCCAGGCCGGACTGGTTTCCAACAACCCGCTGATCTTCAGCGGCAAGAAGTTGTTGCGGCTGGGAGAACGCAAATACCGCCTGGAAGACGGCACCATCACTTCGTGCACGGTTCCCCATCCCAACTGGACGCTGAGCGCACAACGAGTGGATGTAGAACTGGGCAAGAACGCCAGCTTGCGCCACGCGACATTCCATTTGCTGGGCGTGCCGGTGTTTTACGCGCCCTATCTGACACACTCGACCAACGGCCGGGGACGGCACAGCGGCTTCCTGCTGCCGCTGGTGGGGCAGAATTCGCAAAAGGGCACGATCCTGGGCGACAGTTACTTCTGGGCGCCCAAGCGCAATATCGACTTGACCGTTGGCGGCCAGATCCTTACCAGCCGCGGATTTGGGGAGAGTCTCACACTGGCTTCCTTCCCCACTCTGCACTCGGAGGTCGATGCCGGCCTGGATGGGATTTTTGATCGCCAGGGGCAAGGTGGGCAGGAGGCGCACATCTACGCCCGGCACTCGCCCGAGCACGGCTTCCGCACCATCCTGGACGCCAATTTTCTCACCTCATATCTGTACCGGCTGGAGTTTCAAAACACCTTTGCAGCCGCAGTCAACTCCGAGGTGATCTCAACCGGCTTTACGGAACGTCAGGAAAATGGTTACGATCTGGCGCTTGTCGTGCACCGCTACCAGAATTTTCTGGGAGTGCGTACCCAGGCCCTGCCACTCAACTCCTCGATCAACAGCAACCAGATCTCGCTGGCGGCACTGCCGCAGGTGAACTTCGACAGCTATGACCGGCCCCTGCGCTGGCTGGACCTGAGGCAGCTGCCGGTGTACTTCTCCTGGACCGCGAGTGGCGGCCTGATGGACCGCAGCGAGCCGGGTTTCAGTAGCGGACTGATGGAGCGCGCCTTCATTCAGCCGGAATTGACCGTTCCCTTCGAGACCTGGCTTGGCAATTTCACCGAGACCGTCTCGGCCAATGGCAGTTACTACTCCAGGGAATTGACGCCTGCCAGCGCACTCACCCGGCAAGCCACCCCGCAGCTCAATCCAGGCCAGGCGCTGGGCTGGGTGGCGGGAAGCAACGAGCTGGTGTGGGACCTGCCGGCATTGGAGAAGGTGTACCACTCCACCGGAGGCCTTCTTGGCGATCGCCTGAAGCATGTCATTGAACCCCGGATCGCCTATCGCTACACGGGGGGGGTTAACGACGTCAACCAAGTGATCCGCTTCGACGCGGAAGATATCCTCAGCAACACCGACGAGCTCGATTATTCGCTTACCAACCGCTTCCTCACCCGCGATGGGCCCAACGGCGCCACGCGCGACTTTGCTTCCTGGACAGTGGAGCAGAAGTACTTCCTGAACCCCACATTCAGTGGCGCGCTGGTTCCCGGGGCGACCAATATCTTCTGGACCGCGGCCATGCTCTCGCCGTTTACCGTTTTGGCCGAAGCCCGCCACCTCAGCCCGATCACGTCCATTGTCCGGATCGCTCCCTATACGCACTTTGACGGCGACTGGCGGCTGGACATTGATCCGGCGGGCCAGATCGACGGCAGCGCCTTCACCGGCGACTTCCACATCGGCAAAGAGTTTGTCTCCGGGAGCCACTTTCTGGTGCGCACCCCGCCGGGACTCTTGCCGCAAGGGCTGTTGCAAACCAGCTTCGATCAGTTTCAATTTGCCAGCGGTTACGGCGACCCCACCCACCCCGGCTGGAGCGGCGCGCTGGCCGCCGCCTACGACGCGCGTTCCGGACAAGTGCAATATTCCGGCGTACAGGCCACCTACAACAGCAACTGCTGCGGGCTCTCGGTGGAATACCGCCGCATTGCGCTGATCGGGTTGCGAAATGAAAACCAGTTTCGGGCCACCTTTAACCTCGCCAACGTGGGTTCATTTGGGAACCTGAAGCGGCAGGAGCGCATATTTTAGGGAGATCAGTTCTTCTTCCCGGCTCATCCGGACGCCACTATGAAACGATTCCGATTTCTTGTCACCACTTTCGGCTTGCTTTCGATGCTGGCCGCCTGCTCGACTGTCAAAAGCGCCGCTCAGGCCACGGTAACGGGGTTGAAGGCGCCGGCGCATGTGGCAGCGGGAACCCCGTTTGACGTGCAATTGAACCTGGCGTGGCCGGCGGGGGATCCCACTCTTCCGCCCGGTAAAGCAGAGCCGCTGCAGCGCCGGAACATCCTGGTCACCCTGAGCCGGGATGGGCATCTGGTGGTCGCGCGCCATGCCCTGCCAAGCCGGGGCGAGCGGCTGGCGCGAGTGCGATTGAGCGCGCCAGAGCCGGGAGAATATACAATCTCCGCCGCTGGGCACACTCAAGCGCTGGAGGCGGTACCCGATCTGTCCACGACCTATGGCGGCATGCAATCGGCAGCGGCGGTCGGATTGCCGGACACACTCATGCAGACGCTGCGTGCGCACGACTTTGCCGTTCGTGAAGGACTCCCGGAGGGCGTGGTTCCCGAGATCCTGATTGGCGATCCGGCAAATATTTCCTCGTCGCAATGGCTGCCGCTTTGGAAAGCGGTCGCCTCGGGGTCGAGGTTGATCCTGTTGAGCGCGCCACCTCCCTCCCAGGCGACGGACTGGCCCTGGACGATTCACCTCGTTCCGGTGCGCCAGTGCGAGCGCGATCTGGTTTTTCCTTCTGGAGCGCCGTTGCTATCCCAGGCGTTACCGGGCAACACGCCCTCGGCGCTATGCCCGCGCACGGCCTATGATCTGAGCGGCGAACGGCAGGCGGTGCCGGTCAACCTGCACGGAACGAGGCTGCCACGCAATCATCAGGACAACTACCTGGGCGAACACGCCGTTTTCGCCTTTCGTTACGGACAGGGCTTTGTTGCGGTAAGCTCCATACCAGTGCTGCGGAACGCGGGGGATGTATACGCGCAACGGTATCTGATGAACCTGATGAAACAGGTCGCACAGATTCCGGCAGGCTACCCCGCCAACGGCCTCGCCTACGTTCACCAGGCGCGGCTCCAAGCGGCACTGCGACACTGAACCAGTGAGGCACACGCGCATGAGCTCCCGCCGCAATTTTCTGCATACCCTGGCCGCCGCTTTGCCGGCCGCCGGCGCCGTATTGACGCTCAATGGATCGCTTTCCGGGCAGCAGCAGGCCGCGGCGGAGCCGGGACCTCTGCGGATTCCCCACGCCGGCCGCCACCACTTCACCGGCGATTACGGGGTACAACTCTACAGTCTGCGCACGCTGCTGGCCAAAGACGTGCCGGACAGCCTCGCGCTCATTAAGCAAATCGGCTACACCACGGTGGAGGCGGCGGGATTTTATGGGGTGCCGGTCCCGGAATTCCGTCGTAACCTGCGGCAGGCGGGCTTGCAATGCCCGGGCATGCACGGAGGCCCGGTGGAACGGTTCCAGAACCACTTTGATCAAATCCTGGCTGAGGCACGGGCGCTGGAAGTGCGCTACGTGCTGTGCTCCTGGGTGGACTGGAGCGGTTATCACACACATGACGATGTGAAGCGGCTCGCGGCGGCTTTTAACCAGTTCGGCAAGAAGTTTAGTCAGGCAGGCTTACACTTCGGCTTTCACAACCATGATGGCGAGTTCCGCATGGTTGCGGGCCGCCCGCTGTTTGACACGCTGGTCGAAAACACCGATCCCGCCCTGGTTCAGTTCGAGATGGATGTCTTTTGGGTCAGGCATGGGGGGCAGGATCCAGTCGCATACATGCGGAAATATCCCAAGCGCTTCAGCATGCTGCACCTGAAAGACATGCGGCCTGGAACGCCCATCGGCGTGGGAACCACCGCGACCGATGAAGATACCGTGCCACTCGGGCGGGGCAACCTCGACATCGCGGCTATTCTGCGCGAAGCGCGGGCGATTGGGATCCAGCGCTACTTCGTCGAGGACGAGAGCGCCGAGGCGCCGATCGGGATCCTCACCTCATTGCGTTATTTGAAAGGCGTGATGTTTTAGCGTACACACGGGCGACCACGCGCCGCTTTCGCCATGGATAATTGGGACGCGGAACTTCGGCGTCAGCGCCGGCTCTATGACGCCTACGACCGCAATCAGGCGGTGCGGAAGCGATGGGATTCCAATCAGCCGGGAACCCGCGCCAACGAGCATGCGGTTTTTCAGGGGTGGGCGGCGCTACTCCGCGATGATCCGCGGTTGCCCGGCCTCGATTCCCGGCTCCTGGAAATCGGCTGTGGTCCCGGCACGGTACTGGATGGTCTCGGCGCCGCCGGCTTCCGGCGCCAAGCGCTGACTGGACTCGATTTACTTCCCCGGCGTTTGCGGGGAGCGCGGCAAGGCGGCTTTCTTTGCGTGGCTGGCGATGGGGGACGCCTGCCCTTTCGCGGCCAAACCTTCGGGCTGGTCGTTCTTTCCCGCGTGATCAGTTCGATTTTTGACCCCGCGCTGGCGCGGCACATTGCCGCGGAATCCTGCAGAGTTCTGTGCCCGGGCGGGGCCGTGCTCTGGTACGACCTGCGCGTGGGAGTGCCCTACAACCGCGAAGTGAGAGCGGTGCGGAGGGCGGAGATCCGCGCTTTGTTTCCGGGATTCGAATCACGGCTCTATTCGACAACGCTGGTTCCGCCACTGGCCCGCGGCCTTGGAGCTTCCCCGAAAATTTTTGCCCGGCTGCAACGCCTGCCGTTGCTGCACACACATTGGTTTGGCCTCCTGATCAAGGCGAGTTTCTAAGCCGCTTGACGCGATCCAGAAAAGCCTGCCAATCTGGATTTTTCCTATGATTCATCCCTCGATCTTCAAGAGCTATGACATTCGCGGCGTTTATCCCACGCAACTGGACGAGCAGGGAGCGGAGCTGATTGCGCGGGCCTTCACCGCCGTCTTGCGACCGCGGCGGGTGGTGGTTGGCAAAGACGTGCGCGCCTCGGGACCGGCGCTGGCCGAAGCGGCGATTGCGGCGCTGTTGCGCTGCGGCGTGGATGTCATTGATATCGGGACCGTTTCCACCGACATGTTTTATTTCGCCTGCGCCACGCTGGGAGTGGACGGCGGCTTTACTGTCTCCGCATCGCACAATCCCGGGGAGTGGAACGGTTTTAACTTTTGCCGTGCGGGGGCGCAGCCGCTCGGGATAAATTCCGGGCTGGGCGAATTGCGAGACCGGGCGCTGCAGGCAAATGTCGCCGACGACGACGCCACCCCTGGGAAACGCGAGCAAAACGACGTCTGGCCGGCGTTTGCCGATTACGTGCTCTCCTATGTGGATCGTTCGCTGATCCGCCCTACCCGCCTGGTGGCCAACGGCAACTGCGGCTTGCAGGTGCAGGCACTGCGGCTGGTGATTGAGCGCGGCAAACTCCCAATCGAACTGCATGCCATCTACGACCAGCCGGACGGGAAGTTTCCGGTTCCGGGAGGCGTGCCCAACCCGCTGCTGCCGCAAAACCAGGGCGAACTGATCGACGCTGTCCGCCAGCACAAGGCGGATATGGGAGTCGCGTGGGACGCCGATGGGGACCGCTGCTTTTTCGTCGACGAGACCGGCTATTTCATCTCCGGCTACTTCGCCACCGCCATTCTGGCGCGCTCCATCCTGCGGCAGACTCCGGGCGCCAAAGTGGTCATTGATCCGCGGAATGTGTGGGCCACCCAGGACACGATTGCGGAGCTTGGCGGCGAGACGGTGTTGAGCCGTGCTGGAATGACCATCATTCCAGAGAACATGCGCGCGGCCGGCGCCGAGTTCGCCGGAGAGATGTCGGCGCATTTCTACTTCCGCAAGAACTGGTATCGCGACAACGGCATGATTCCGCTGCTGCTTATGCTAGAGCTGCTGGGCCGGGAACAGAAGCCGCTTTCCGCACTGGTAGAGCCCTTACGCGAACACTATTTCACCAGCGGAGAGCTGAACTTCGAATGCCCGGACACCGCGGCGGTGCTGGCGGCGGCCCAGCGGACATTTGCGGATGCCCACACCTACACCATCGACGGCTTGTCGGCCGAATACGGCGACTGGCGCTTCAATCTGCGCGGTTCCAACACCGAGCCACTGCTACGGCTGAACGTGGAGGCACGGTCGGCCGCGGCGCTCGCCACCGGGCAGAGGAAAGTGCAAGAGCTGCTACAAGCAAACGGCTGCATCCCTGCCCATCATTAGGAACTTCGCCCAGCAGAATATGTCCCGAGCACCCGCAGCACAAGAACTCTCTCCGGAACTGTTGCGGGAGCTGCGCGTCCTCGTGCGCGGGGAAGGCGCCGGGAGTCCGCGGCCGGACCTGCTCCAGACGGTGCGGCAAAACGGCGCGTTTTCCGGGCGCCGCGTGCTGGTCACGGGCGCCGGTGGCTCGATTGGGAGCGCAGTGGCACACCTGCTGAGCCACCTCGGCCCCCAATGTCTCGTCCTGCTCGACAAAGACGAAAGCGGTTTGGTGAACCTGGAGCGGCGCCTGCCCACGGCCGGCGGCGAAGTGCGTCTGGAGTTGGCCGATCTGCGATTTCCCGCACGTGTCGATCGCGTTCTACGACGCCATCGACCGGACATCATTATTCATGCGGCCGCGCATAAGCATGTGGTTTTGCTGCAGACGCAAGCCGCCGAGGCGGTCAGCGGTAACGTGCTCGCCACCCGTAACCTCATCGACGGTGCCGCGAAAAACGGGGTACAGCAAGTGACGATCCTTTCCACCGATAAGGCGGTGGACCCCAGTTCGGTGATGGGCGCGAGCAAGTGCGTCGCCGAGTGGGTTGTGCTGCAAGCGGCGCGGGAGCTGCCGCGGCCGCGCATCGCGATCCTGCGCTGCGGCAACGTGCTGGGAAGCCGGGGCAGTGTGGTTCCGCTGTTCCTATCGCAGATTGCGGCGGGCAAGCAAGTAACCGTGCGGCACACCGAAGCGACGCGTTATTTCCTTTCGATAGAAAAGGTTGCTGCCGCGGTGCTGCAACTAAGCACCTTGAACGTACCAAGCGGCTGCATTGCCGTGCCCCAGATGGGCAAGCCCATTTCGGTCATGCAACTCGCGGAAGTCGTTGTCGCCTTGAGTGACCGGCCGGAAACGGAGATCATCGTGACCCGGCTTCATGCCGGGGAAAAACTGCACGAGTCGTTGTTCACCGCCGCGGAACGCCGCCGGATGCGCGAGCGAGGTGAATTTCTGGTGATTGAACCGGATAGTCAAAAAGGGGCGGAAGCGCCTGCGCCGCCAGCAAAGCGGCACGGCCGCTTTTATTCCACCCGCTTCGGTGTCCGGCCGAAGCTCACGGGTGGTGGCCGCGCATTACTAGCCGCCAGCGGTGCGGGACCTAAACGGCAACCCCGGACCTTCGCTACGGCTTCGGCCTGCGATTTCGAACTCGAAAGCAGTTCGACTCGGCCCTGGCTCGTTTGGCTGGAACTGTTGCTGCAGGCCAGTCATGACGGCGATGATGAGCGCTGCCATGCGCTGCTGGCGGAGCGTTTCCCAGGATTGGTCAGGTAGCCTGGCCGCCCAGGCAAGCCCGTTCAAGGCAGCCTTCCAGCCGCGCGCGGAGCAACAACTTAGACGCTATATTTCCACTCGATTCAGCATCTTTATTCCTTCCCGGCACCGTCTCACCGTACAGGAGGATTGCCTTTCGGGCCGGGTATACAAAACAAAGCCAGCCTGCTATAACAGGAGCAACACCGAAATTTCAGACCAGTTCCACCGGCCCGGAGTTTCCACTTCTCGCGCCCGTTCGGGACGCCTTCACCCTCGGGGTCTTTAGTGGCATCGCGCAGCACTCAATTCGCATTTTTCGTTGCTCTTCTGCCCATGGCCTTTGCGCCAGCGGTTCTGACTGGACAAGAAGCTTCCGCTCCTGCCGCATCCGCCGCCGCAGTTCCGGCGCGTCCCGCTGTCCTGCAGGCGACGCCCGACGGTATCCCGCTAGCGGCCTTGGCGCAGCCGTTTCCGCCCCAACCGGTCCTGCCGCCCTCCTTTGCCACTGGCCCAGAGAACGAGCGGGCGCTCGTTCAGACCGGCACCCCACTGGAAGTGATGTTGCCCAAGGCGACCGGCATGCACACCGGAAACGCAGTGCATGGCCGGCTGGCGGCCCCTGTCTATGTCGGTGACCGGCTGGTGTTGCCGAAGGGGACCCGGGTAGACGGTCACATTGCCGCACTGAAGGGGGTGCCCTTCCAGCAGCGGCTGAACGCTCTGATGGGCTTTGATTTCACACCGCTGCACCAGGCCAACGTCGTTTTCGACAGCCTCACGCTGCCCGACGGAGAGCGTGTGCCCATCCATACGGTAGCCTCACAAGGGCAGCCGCTGGTGCTGCGCATGAGCGCGAGCAGCAAGAAAATGACCCGCAAACAGCAACTCGAGAGGCGAGCGCGCGGGCAGATTACCAGCGTAGAGCGGGCCTTGAAATCCCAGGTCAGCAACCTGCGCAGCGAAGCCAACCTGCCTTCGCTTGAACACACGTTCATCATGGGTCTGCCGTACCATCCGCAGGAGATACCGCGCGGCGCGTTTTTTAGCGCCGAATTGAAGACCGGTGTGTCCCTTCCCGCCGGGCCCGCCCTCGCCTCGCCCGCCACCTCCGCAATGGCGATGACTACACTGCCGAAAGGAACCCTCCTGCACGCGCGCTTGCTGACGCCGCTGAGCTCGGCCACTGCGCACTGGGGAACGCCGGTCCGGGCTCGCGTCTCGCGTCCGGTGGTGGTCAATGGTCAGCTCATCGTTCCGGAAGGGGCGATCCTTGAGGGCAAGGTGGTACACGTCAAACCCGCCGGCCACTTTGCCCGCAATGGGCAGTTGCGCTTCATCTTCGAGCGCTGCCAGCTGCCCACGGGGAGAGCCAGCGCGATCACCGCGGACCTCAAGGCGGCGCGAGGCGTCTCGGGGCTAAAACTCGACAGCGAGGGCGGAGGCAGCATGAAACATCCTGGCCCCGGCATGACCGCGCTGGGCATCATGCTGGCGGCCAGTCACGACGCGGATGGCATTTACGCGCCCATTGATGGGCACAAGCTTGGGGTCGCCGGAATCCTGACCGCAGTCGTGATCAATAACCCGGTGCTGACCCAAAGCATGGGCTACTACTCCACTGCGCGCATGGTCTACAGCCGCTTCTTGGGGATGGGGAAGCAGATTATCTTCCCCAAAGACACTGAATTGGTGATCAAACTGGATGGTGCGCCGCGCGCCGCTTTCGCTCCCGAACCAGCCCTAGCCGCCGCGCCACCGGCGAATGGACTCACGGCGAAATCGGCAAAGCAAAAGCCGCTCTCCAGCGATGGTCTTCCGGTGCTGGAGCGGCGCTAGCAATCAAGGCGGCACGGCCGCTTTTATTCCACCCGCTTCGGTGTCCGGCCGAAGCTCACGGATGGTGGCCGCGCTTTACTAGTCGCCAGCGGTGCGGGACCTAGTAGGCAACCCCACACTTCAGCCTGCGATTTCGAACTCGAAAGCAGTTCGACTCGGCCCTGGCTCGTATCGTCGCAGCAGAAAGAGCCGGCCCCCGTGGGGCCGGCTCTTCTATTTTGGAGGAATCCCGAAGACAGCCCGGATTGCTTACCAGCCCTTCAGGTACAACAGCTCCACCACGAGGCTGGCGCAGATGCAGTAGGCCCCAAACCAATACCAGCGTCCATTCTCCAGCCAACTGGAGAGCCAACGCAGGGCCAGCAGCCCGGCGATAAAGGCGCAAACCATGCCGAGCAGGCCCGGGGTAAGCAGCGGGCCGATGTGCACTGCGACGCCCGCCAGATGCGCTGCCTTGAGGTCGCGCCACAGTTCGCGGGCAATCGCCAGTGGAGTCAAAGCGATCACCATCGCGAAGCTGAATGACTCGACATCGCCGCGCTCGCCGCCGGTAAGCAAACCGCCCGAGATGGTTGAACCGGAGCGGGAAAAGCCGCGGAAGGGAATGGCGACGCCCTGTAAAAGGCCCATCCAGACCGCCTCGGCCCAGCCCACGCCATGCTTTCCCGCCTCGCCACCCGCGGCATCTGGGGCGGGCGCATGGGTGCGACGCGCTTCCTTAAGCCCGGCAATCACGATCAGCACACCGACCACGGCGAGCGCGGGCGCAACCCAGTTCAGCTTGTGAAACAGAGCCTCCACCTGCACATGCTTTCCGCCATGACTGAGGATGTGTTCAATGATCTTGATCAGGGGAAAGCCGACCGCGCCAGAAAGCGCCGAGGCCACAAAGACCAGCTTGAAGAAGCGCCAGAAGCGCTCCCAGGAGGAGAGGTACTCGTGTAACCAGCGCCGCCAGAAGTACACCAGCACGGCAAACATGGTGCCGGTATGCAACATGACCAGCAGCAACGAGTTGGCTGGGGTGGACATGTTTTCGTGCAGCAGTTCGGCGGCGACAATGACGTGCGCCGAGCTGGAGACGGGCAACAGTTCAGCCGCTCCCTGCACAGCGGCGAGGATAATAATGTGGATCCAGTTCATTGGTGAAGTCGCAACGGCGGTTCGAAAGGCATACCGCGCGCAGCCGGCACCGCCGGGCTGCTATCCAGCTTACGCGGTTTTGGCGGTTGAGGCACGGCCTCGTCTCCTGAGCCGCCCGCTGGCATTGCTTTCCGTTGGGTCGCTGGCACGTTCTCCAGTGAGAACGTGAGGCCGCCGAGGCCGGGCTCCTCCCCCGCGCGAGGGGGCCGCCCTTAGGAATTTCGCGGCCCTCCACCTGCGATTTCCTCCCACAGGGAGGACTCGGTGGCTCGCTCCTAGCGCTCGATTTGCACCGGAGTACGCAGCGGCACGGCGCGCCAGATCCGGTCCATCTGGGTATTGGTGACCGCAATGCATCCGTCTGTCCAATCCACCCAGGTGGTGATGGGGCCCAGCCACGCAAAGCGGGGCTCCACTCCGTGAATCATGATGTTGTTGCCCGGGGGGCGGCCTTTGCGGGCAGCGCGAGCCCGGTCAATCGCGTTGGGATAGGAGACATGCAGGGACAGATGAAAGCGGCTGTGGGCGTTCTTTGCGTCGATGATGTAATCGCCCAAGGGAGTCCGATGGTCTCCCTGATAACGTTTGGCGCCGGAGGATCGCCCCAGCGACACACGATAGCGGCCCACGGCAATGCCGTGGGAGTACATGGTCATTTCATGCCGATGCTTAACAATTACAATGCGGTCAACCACCACTCCTGGTGGCAGCGCTTGCTGAGGCCGGGCGCGCCACGCGAGAATGGCGACTGCGGATAGCCCCATTAAGGTGGCGAGTACCGCACCGCGACTGAGCCGCCTCGGCATGGCTTGATTTTAGGCATTCCCCCCCTCCCGTTGGAAGGTTCCAATACGCTAAACTTTTCATGCTGTCCACATTTGAGCCCTTATGGACTGGAACTCCCGGCGCATTACCAACCTCATTGAAAACGCCTTGCGCGAAGATCACACCACCGCTGACGCGACGACGCAGCTCACCATTGACGCGCAGCAGCCGGCGCAGGCGGAAATACTCGCCAAGCAGGATTGCGTGCTGGCGGGACTGGGGCTGGTGCCCCGGGTGTTTGAGATTTTTTCTCAGCTCAGCCCCGGGTTGCCCCCGGTGGTGGTCACCTCGCAGCGGGAAGTCTTCGATGGCGTGCGGCTGCGCCCGGGACAAACCGTCGTGGTCATCCGTGGCAATGCGCGCCAGTTGCTGTCATGCGAGCGCGTGACCTTGAATTTCCTGCAACGTCTTAGCGGCATTGCGACGTTGACGCGATCTTTCATGGAAGCGGTACGCGGCACCCCGGTGCGCATCCTGGACACGCGCAAGACGATTCCCGGCATGCGGCTGCTGGACAAGTACGCAGTCACCTGTGGGGGCGGCACAAATCACCGCAACGACCTCTCCGATGGGGTGCTGATCAAGAACAACCATATCCGCTTGGCGGGCGGCATCAAGCCGGCGCTGCAACGGGCGCTGGAGCGGCGTAACCCCGGGCAGCAGATCCAGATCGAGGTGCGTTCCATGGAGGAACTGCACCAGGCACTGGAACTCAAGGCGGATCGCGTGCTGCTCGATAACATGCCTCCCGATCTCATCCGCGACTGCGTTGCCGCGGTGCGTTCCAGTGGCCGGACTGTGCCGCTGGAGGTTTCCGGCGGCGTGCAGCTTGCCAACGTGCGCGCCTATGCGGAAACGGGGGTGGACTTCATCAGTATTGGCGCTCTGACGCATTCCGCTCCGGCGGTCGACCTCTCCATGAAGATTGTTCCCGTTTAACGCGGCACCCGGATGCAAGCAGGCGATCCCCTTGATCCCCAACAACTCGAAGCGGAACTGCGGCGAGCCGGCTTGCCATGGGCGGTAGATTATTCCCTTCAACTGGATTCCACCCAGAGCCGCGCGGCACTGCTGGCCCAGGCGGGCGCGCCGGAATTTACATGGGTCATAGCCGAAGAGCAGACGGCCGGACGCGGGCGTCATGGCAACCGCTGGTCTTCGGCGCCCGGGGAAGGCATTTACTGCACTCTCATCCTGCGGCCGCGGTGCTCGCCAGTCCGGCTGCTGGCATTGACGTTAGCTGCCGGAGTTGCGGTGCGGGAGGGACTGCAGCGAGATTCGGAACTGGCGCTGGATCTGCGTTGGCCCAATGATCTGCTGTTTGAGGGCAAGAAGGTGTCGGGCATTCTGCTGGAATCCAGCGGCGACACCCAGAAGCTGCAGTATGCCCTGCTCGGTATTGGCGTCAACGTGCAGCAGCGGCAGTTCCCGGGAGACTTAGCCACTCCAGCCACTTCTCTCGCATTGGCGCTGGGGCGAAACATGCAACGGCGGCCGCTGCTCGTGGCAATTGCGCGCAGCTTCGCCAGGCGTTACCGGCTTTTTCAGCAGGAACGCTACGGCGAACTGCTGGCCGAGTTCGCCGCCCATAGCAGCTATGCGCGCGGCTTGCAGGTAACGGTGGGAGCGCGCGGCGGGCCGGAACAGGTTTATTGCGGCACCACAGAAGGGCTGGACGAGAACGGGTTTCTGCTGGTGCGGACCACCGCTGGAGAACTGCGTACAGTGGTTTCCGGCGACGTACGTCCAGTGCGGGACACTGGTTAGAGAGCCGTGCTCTTCACCTGCCCCGGCTGGAGGCACGGCCTCGTCTCCTGAGCCGCCCGCTGGCATTGCTTTCCGTTGGGTCGCTGGCACGTTCTCCAGTGAGAACGTTAAGCCGCCGAGGCCGGGCTCCTCCCCCGCGCGAGGGGGCCGTCCTTCGGGATTTAGCGGCCCTCCACCTGCGATTTCCTCCCACAGGGAGGACTCGGTGGCTCGCTCCTATAGCTGCCCACCGGAGAGCGGAAGCTGATCGCCATGCGGTTCCAGGCGTTTATCGCGGTGATTGCGGTGGTGAGGTCGACGAGTTCCTTGGGCGAAAAATGCCCGGAGACGCGCGCATAGAGCTCATCGGGAACACCATTGTTTGCAATCATGGTGACGGCTTCCGTCCATTCCAAGGCGGCTCGTTCACGGTCCGAAAAAAATGGCGTTTCACGCCAAACGGGGACAGCGTAGATGCGCTGCTCCGTCTCTCCAGCCGCGCGGGCGTCTTTGCTATGCATGTCGACGCAATAGGCGCAACCATTCAGGTACGAGGCGCGCAGCTTCACCAACTCCAGCAAGGAATGTTCCAGGCCGCATCCGCGGACGTACTTCTCCACGCCGGCCAGGGCGGCATAGGCGTGCGGGGAGGCGGTGGAATAGCTGAGACGGGTATTCATACGGTCATTATCGCCCCCGGACGAGCCAGGGCCGAGTCGAACTGCTTTCGAGTTCGAAATCGCAGGCCGAAGTGCGGGGTTGCCTACTAGGTCCCGCTGGCGGCTAGTAAAGCGCGGCCACCATCCGTGAGCTTCGGCCGGACACCGAAGCGGGTGGAATAAAAGCGGCCGTGCCGCCAGGCTCGTGCCAGCGGAAGGCATTCCCGCACCCCAAAAGGCGCGCACGAAGGTGAGGGTAGGGTCTGGCGCCGGCGGGGACACGGCTGAAAACGTAGTTTTAATCTGCTATAGCAGATAAAATCCGCTTACTGATATGTCAACGCATATACATAGACGCATTGGCGTTCCCCAGGCACTGCGAGAGCAGCTCAAGGTCCGCCGCCGCGAGCGGGGATGGACACAGCAAGAACTCGGCCGCCGGGTGGGCCTGCCACAGATGCACATCTCCGGGATTGAGACTGGCAAGGTCGTCCCGCGCTTCGATACGCTGCTCGAAATCGTACGGACGCTCGGTGACGATCTGTTGCTGGTTCCGCGAACCCTGGTGCCGGCAGTGCAGGGCCTGGTTCGTGAAGCCGGCACTTCCCAGCACTGCGCCGCGCAAGAGGAGGAAGATGAGTATCTCTATCCCAGCTCCATCGCGGAAGAAGCGCTCGACGAGGAGCAAAGCCGCAGCCGATGACCATCGATCCGCAAAAGATAACCGCGCTAGCGGTCCACCTTTACGGGAGGCGCATTGGAATTCTAAATCGGCTGGGCGGGGACCGCTACCTGTTCTCATTCGAGCAGGCGGCGCCCGCCATGCCCCCAAACGCAGCGAGGGCCGGACGGTAAGCCGTCCGGCCCTTGCGATTTCACGGGTTGTGCTCCGGATTAGCTCTGGTTGTCGTTGCTACCGCGCTTCATGGTCATCATCTCTTCGATGGTGGTGGTGGAGCCGGCGGCGGAGTGCCGATAAGCGTCAATCGTCTCGCGCTCGGCGCCATGCAGGGCGGCGCGCAGGCTGAGGCCGATCTTCTTGTCCGCGGGGTTGAGTTTAATGATCTTGAACTCGTACTCGCGGCCGACTTCCAGGGGAGCTCCGCCGGTCAGCTCCGGATTGATTTCGGAGTTGTGGCAGAGGCCTTCGATACCGCCGTCCAGTTCGACAAAGACGCCGAATGAGGCTTGGCGGACCACACGGCCGGGCAACACATCGCCCAACTGCCGGTTGGCGAAGAAGTTCTCCCAGGCATCCGGCTCGAGTTGCCGGATTCCGAGCGAAAGGCGGCGGTTCTCGACATCAATGCCGAGAATCTTGGCCCGCACCTTCTCCCCCTTCTTAACCACTTCCGAGGGATGCTTGATGCGCTTGGTCCAGGAGAAATCGCTGATGTGCACCAGTCCGTCGATGCCTTCCTCGATTTCGATAAAGGCGCCGAAGTCGGTGAGGTTGCGGACCCGGCCTTCGACAACCGTGCCGGGAGCGTAGCGCTCATGCAGCGATTCCCAGGGATTGGAAAGCGCCTGGCGCAATGAGAGCGACATACGGCGCTCGTTGGGATTGACATCCAACACCACCGCCTCGATTTCGTCGCCCGCGTTGACGATCTTGGAGGGGTGCTTGGTGCGCTTGGACCAGGACATTTCAGAAACGTGGATCAGGCCTTCAATGCCCTGCTCCAGTTCCACGAAGCAGCCATAGTCGGTGATGCTGACAACCTTCCCCTTGACGTGGGCGCCAATCGGATAGCGTTCGGCGGCATCGGACCAGGGATCGGGCAACAACTGCTTGAAGCCCAGGGAAACACGCAGCTTCGACTTGTCGAACTTGAGAACTTTGACGGTGATTTCGTCGTTGGGCTGCACCATCTCATTGGGGTGGTTGATACGCCCCCAGGAGAGGTCGCTGACGTGCAGCAGGCCATCAATGCCACCTACATCGACGAAGACGCCGTAATCGGTGACGTTTTTGACAACGCCGGTGACGATCTGGCCCTCTTCGAGGGTTTCCATCGTCTGCGAGCGGCGTGTGCCCACTTCTTCTTCCTGCACCACCTTGCGGGAAACGACGATGTTGCCGCGTTTCTTGTTGAGCTTGATGATGCGGACCCGCACTTCCTGCCCGCGGAACGCGTCCAGATTGCGAACCGGACGGATATCGAGCTGGGAGCCGGGTAAGAAGGCTTTCACGCCAATGTCGCAGGCCAGACCGCCTTTAATGCGGTCCACAATGCGGCCCTGGATGATGGTGCCTTCCTGGTGAGCCCGCTCCAGTTCATCCCACAGGCGGAGTCGCACCGCCTTTTCATGCGAGAGCACCATGCCGCGCTCACGCTCTTCGCGTTCGAGCACGACATCGATGATGTCGCCGGGACGGACCTGCGGGTTCCCCGATGCGTCGAGAAACTCGCGCAAGGGCACCACACCTTCCGATTTCATGCCGATATCGACGACGACGTCATCGCCATCGATTTTCAGCACAGTTCCTTTCAGGATCTCGCCTTCGGCGGCCTGATTTTGTTGTTCAAAAGTGTCGAGTAGTTGTTCGAAATCTTCCATGAGGATGATGCGCAGCTGGAGAAGCCAGCTCCACGCGATCTGGAAGTCCGCCTAATCGAACCGGAAAGAGAGCGAAAGCTGCGTTTTCAGGACAGGCACTGCTCTGTTGGAGATCGATTGCGAAGACAAAGCCAGCAGTCGGGAGCGCACTTCTTATGATACGGGAGGCTGGGCAAACAGGCAAGTGCCGCGCCGTCCGCCAGCACGGCACGGCCCCGATGGGGCCTGGAGCAGGCGCATGGGCGTCTCTGCGTGAAACCCGCTGGAGGCCTGTGTTGCTAGCGAAGACCGTGTTGATGGATACGGCGGCGGAAATCATCTCCGCTCAGCACCACCGGGCGGCACATCTCGTACAAACGTGAGCGCAGCCGCTCACCCAAGGCCTGCCCCAGATTGCGCTGGGACTCATATTCGCTGCCGTCAGCCAGGCGCATGGGACCGCTATCCTTGTCCTCCAGGTTGGTGGTGAGAATGGTGGCCATGTCGCGGGTATAGCGGTAGTTGAGCAGGTGGTGCACGGTTTCCTGCACCCACTCTGTGGCGCGGCCCACACCCAGGTCATCCAAAACCAGCACCTCCGCCTTCAGGAGCGGGTCCAGAACACTGGCCTCAGTGACGGGATTTTGGGGGTCATAGGTAGCCTGAATGCGTTTCAGCAACTCGCGGCTATCGGCGAAGCGGCACGGGATGCCCTTCTCGGTGATCAGGGCCCGCAAAATGGCTACCGCCAAATGGGTCTTGCCTACACCACAGGGACCAATCAGGAGCAGGCCGGTGCGGTCCACGGGATAGTTCTCGACAAAGCCACGGGCCATCAGCAAGGCGTTCCGCAGCGAAACCGGAGCGCCATCATAGGCTTCGGGGTCGAAATCCTCCAGCGTGCAGTGGAAGTAACGGCGCGGGATATCGGCAGCCTCAAGCAAGCGGGTTGGGCGCTGCTCGGTCTGGCAGGTGCAGCGGGCGGCGCGGCCGGTGAGCTCTCCATCGCGGGGCGGCAGCATGACCCAGCCGGTGCCGCGGCACTGCTGACAGAGTTCCTCGACCGGATCCGGAGTGAGGCGATTCACGCCATCAGCATAGCAGGCCGTGGGCGGGGGCAATGGGGAATCGGGCGCGCAAACTCTTCTACGAACCGTGACCAGCATTTTTCTCGGCTCGTCCCTGAATAAACGGCCGCACCACCGGCACCGGCCCGCGGAAGTGTTCGATGTTCAGCCCGGCAAACCCAGCTTCGCGCAGCGCGGCGGAGATTTCGCGATCAGGATGACAGCCGTCGGCGAAATATTGCCAGAACGGGCTTAAAGCGCCTTGCAAGCGGCGGGCTGGCGAACCGGCTGGGGCGGCCTCATGCTCCATAAAGATCAGGGCACCCCCGGGCCGGAGTACGCGCAGCACCTCGTTCAGTACCCTCCGCAAATCAATGACGGAGCAGAGCACCAGGGAAGAGAGCACCGCATCGACGCTGCCATCACGCAGTGGAATCTGCTCCGCGCGTCCACACAACAGCGTGGCGGACTGCGGAGTCGCGTTGTCCAGAGCGGGGCGCAGATAAGGAAAGAGGTAGTGGTTTGGCTCCAGCCCAATCCAGCACCGAACCGCCTCCGGCAGCAGGGTGAGATTGGGACCCGCGCCGGGTCCCAATTCCAGTACCGTCCCCCGCAGTGAGGCAAACAATTGCCGCTTGCGAGCGAGCACAAGTGGTTCAAAGCGGTGCGAGCCGTGTGCCAGAAACCAGGCGAACACGCGTTTGCCGAAATTGCTCAATGGCGCCTCTCGCACTGCCCACGCGGCACTGCTACCCCGCCGCTGGAGCTTTCACTGATACAGGATCACGCTGGGGCGCGGCGCGAGCCGTAATACTTCTTCCGGCGTCATCAGATGCCGGCCATAATGCACATCGTTTTTGTAGAACAGCTTGAAACCTGTGAACTGGACCGGCTTGCGTTCGATAAACGAGAGATAGGCGGCGCTCTTGAGCCGTGGTGATCCAAAGCCGTCCATGTCCATCACAACTTCCACTTGCGGCAAAGGGTGGATGGCGCGCGAACCGGTGACCATTTTCCGGGTGAAGCGGTGCACCATCAAAATTTTTGGTGGCAGATGATACTTATCGACGATGCCGGCCAGGTACTTGGCCGCGAAGTTGATGTCGGCGGCGCTCATTGTGCCACGGTAGACACCTGGGCGCCGTCCCTTGATCAGCGCGAATTCCGGATCGAGGGCCAGTTCGACATTCGGCAGTTGGAGGTACGGCGCCAGAAGCGGAACTTCCCTTTGCACTGAGCTCCACCCCGGCTGCACGTCGAGAAACAATACCCCGTGAATCTGATTGGCCATTTGAATGGCTTTTTGTATCTGGTCCGCCGGCATGCGCATGCGGTACTCCCCTGAGCGTCCGGGCGAGCCCTGGGCCGAGACCGCAATGTAATCCAGCCCCAGCAACACGGGCGTGGAAGGATCGGCTTTGGCCCAGGCTGCGGCTTGAGCCTTGAGCCGGGCAATCACCTCCGCTTGGGGGTATTGACCTAGAATTCCCATCTTGTGGGAATAAAAATTGCCGTAATAGGCGACGATGCGGTTGAAGGGGAGCAGCGCACCGGCATTGGGATAGACGGCATGCACCGGCCAAAGTGGCGGAGCGCAGGGGCGTCGCAGGACCTTTGGCCGTTTGGGCTCCTTGCGGCGGCCTCCCCCAGCGGCCACGAGCCGTTTAGTGCGGCGCGGCGCCCGATGGCTCGCAACGGAAGGCGCCGGCGAGCAGGGAGACGCTGAACGGTTGGCGAGTTCGAGCAGCTTGGCATCGTACTCCGCCTTGTTCAGCGCTGGAGGCGTTGGAGGCGCAGAAGACGGCGCTGGCGCAGCAAGCTGCTGTTGGGCAAAAGCCGGCGCCTGCAAGCGCGCATGACTCCGAAGCAGGATAATGGTGCCGGCAATTCCGGCGGCGGTGCACACCGTAACGATATGGAAACGTCTCATAGCGGCTTCATCAACAATAAGCCACCGGGCTTTGGACCCGATGCGCAGTTCACGACCGAAACAGAAATAACTTCGAAAGCGTGGGGAGCGCTATCCGTTTGCGGAGAAGCGGCACGGCAGCTTTTATTCCACCCGCTTCGGTGTCCGGCCGAAGCTCACGGATGGTGGCCGCGCTTTACTAGTCGCCAGCGGTGCGGGACCTAGTAGGCAACCCAGCACTTCGGCCTGCGATTTCGAACTCGAAAGCAGTTCGACTCGGCCCTGGCTCGTGAGGTCACTCTAGTGACTGATATCCAGCGAGCCGGACTTGAGCAGCGGCCGGTCCAGGCGCAGGCGCAGTCGATCGGCCAAAGTGGGACAGCAGGGGCGGTCGCCGGCAGCGTAATGAGCCGACAGCACGGTCAAGCGCTTCTTCTTGGGGTTGTAGTGCGCCCCAACCGTGCCGCGGCAGTCGTAGGTTAATTCGTCGGTCAGCACCAGACGCCCGGCGACCATGGCGAACAACTGCACAACCCCGGTGCAGCGCTGGCTGCCTCCGTTCTCATAACGGTCTCCCACCACAATCGCGCGTTCCCCGCCGGGCACATGCGGCACTTTCACCACTTGGGTGCTGACCACGTCAAAGACCGGCGAGGCGCTGTCGTCATCGCCATAGCTTCCGTTTTGGACGGGGACTTGCACCGGCGCGGGAATCGAGCGGCCCTCATCCCGGCTGGGGAGAAAGAGCAGGTAATTGAAATTTTTGAAGTCCACCGCCGAGAGCCGCTTCGGAAGAGCAGGCAGTGGCATGGGAACATCGAGGTGAAAATCGGTGATGCTGGCGTAATGACGGACAAAAGCGTCTGGGGCGGGGGCGGCGGGGGCCGGAGCGGAGGCCTGAGCGAAGGCGATTCCCACCAGCAGAAAAAGCGCGCTGGCGCCGGCCAATTTCCGAGGGCGCAAGGTCATAACTAGCGCTTCTCCGTGGCGCTCTGGGAAAGCCCGGCACTGCCGAGTTGGCCGGCGCGGATCGCCGCGCGCCCCACTGCCTTGATCAGAGCGACCCGCAAGCCGCCTTCCTCAAGTTCCAGCAGACCATCAACCGTGCAGCCCGCGGGAGTGGTCACCGCGTCTTTCAACTTGGCGGGATGCTCACCGGTTTGCAGGACCATGCAGCCCGCTCCCACCACGGTCTGGGCCGCCAATTCCAGCGCCAACTCGCGCGGAAGTCCGACGCGCACGCCGCCTTCCGCCAGCGATTCAATGACCATGTAGATAAAGGCCGGGCCGCTGGCGCTGAGTCCGGTCACCGCGTCCATGTGTTTTTCTTCCACCACCACGGTGCGGCCGATAGAGAGAAACATACCCCGCGCCAGTTCCATTTGCGCATCGCTGGTGTGCAGGCCGCGCGCCAGCGCGGTCATGGCTTCGCCAATAAACGCCGGCGTGTTGGGCATAGCCCGGATTACGCCCAGAGGATGCTGCACACCCGCGAGGTAATGTTCCATCTGCGCGGTGGAAATGGAAGCGGCAACGGAAATAATAAGGGTGTGCGGTTGGGTCAGCTCGGGAGCGATCTCCTGCAGGACGGGCAGCACCAGGTTGGGTTTGACCGCCAGCATGACCACATCGGCATTGGCCGCGACCCGGCGGTTGTCGGTGGCGGTGACAATCTTGAGGTTGTTGCGCAGCGCCTCGGCGCGTGCGGGGCGGCGGGTAGAGGCCTGGATCTGTTCCGGCTGGGCAAAGCCGCTTTCCAACATGCCGCGCACCACCGCTTCTCCCAGCTTGCCGCATCCCAAAACGGCAATTTTCTTGCCGCTGAAATGAGTGCGGGGATCACGCCGCTCAACTTCGCTGATTTCGGGCGTTTCGTCTTTCATGTGTTGCAACCCTTTGAAGGGCGAGTATAGCAGGCTGAGCCGCACAATCGCCGCGCATGCGGCACGGCCGCTTTTATTCCACTGCTTCGTCGTCCGGCCGAAGCTAACCGATGGTGGCCGCGCATCACTAGCCCGAGTTCGTCACACAACGGCGTTTCAGCGATCTAGCGGTATGCGGCTTTTCCTGTTGGGAAAAGCCGCACTCTTCTCCGCCCCAACGACTCGCCTGGTGACGAACTCGGGCGCCGCCAGCGGTGCGGGACCTAAACGGCAACCCGGGACCTTCGCACGACTTCGGCCTGCGATCTCGAACTCGAAATCAGTTCTACTCGGCCCTGGCTCGCTATGAGGCCAGCGTCCGCACTCGCAAAACTAGGCGTTTTACCGGAGGCGGAAGGAACAATGGATCGCTATACTCGTGTTGTGAGTAGCTGTCCGCGCTCCCGCATCTTCTCCGCTTTGGCGAGGGCGTTTGCCCTGCTTGCCTGCCTGACGCTGCCCACCGTTGCGCAGGATGCGATTGCCGCGTCGCCGGTAACCGCCAATGCCATCCCCGGCCCAGCGGCAATTTCCAGCAAACCCAGTACCGTGTCCTCCGGTGCCGCGCAACCCGAGGCGCTGTTCTACGCCGTTCCCAGCCGCTCCAGCCTGGAAAGTTTCCAGGACCATGCCGCACGCGTCGCGCTCATCGCTCCCCAATGCTTCGCCCTGGACCGTTATGGTGTTTTACGCGGCAGTCTGCCGCCGGGTTTGACCTGGATCGCACGGCAGCGGCATGTGGAAATCATGCCGCTGGTCATCAACGCCGGCTTCTCGCGCTGGGGCGCCCATCACCTTCTGCACAGTGCAGCGGATCGCGACCGCGCGGTGGGGGAGTTGCTTGACGCCTCCCGCGCGCCCGGCGTGGTCGGCTATCAGCTTGACTTCGAGGGCATGAGCTACCACGACCGCCCGTGGTTCACACGATTTGTCCAGGAGTTGGCGCGCTCTCTGCACCGCCACGGCAAGCTGCTCAGTGTAGCCGTCGCCGCCCGCACCAGCAACGATTACAACTACACCTATGCCACCTATTCAGGGGTCTACGACTATAGAAAACTCGCCAATGCGGCGGACTTTCTGAGCGTGATGGCTTATCCCGAGTCGGACAAAGAGCACCCGGGACCTTTGGCCAGCTACCCCTGGGTGCAGCAGGTGATTCAGACGGAATTGCAGTACGTGCCGGCCGCCAAGCTTTCCTTGGGCATGCCCGATTACCAGACCGACTTCGGACGCCGGCGGGTGCGAATCAGCATCTGGCGGCGCATCCGCCACCGCTTGCGCCGCTTCTTTCGCTGGACCGTACGTTTCTTTGCGCACAGCGGCCCCGCCGAACATGCGGGCTACCGTCTCCACTGGGACCCGGTACTGAAGTCCTCCTACCGCGTCTACGGGCACGGTCGCTTTCGCCATATTGTCTGGGTGGAGGACGAGCGCAGCTTCCAGGCAAAGCTCTCGCTGGTGAAGAAATACCACCTGCGCGGCTTTTCCGTTTGGCGCATTGGACTGGAGGATCCGCATATCTGGGCCATGTTGCCGCGCGTTGACCGGCAGAGAACAGAATTGGCCGGCAGCCGTCCCGCAGTCCTCCCGCACCTGGTCACCGTAAAGGCGGCAGCCAAGAAGACCGCCGTGGCGACCGCGCCCGGCTCACCCTCAGGTGGTGCGCTACCCGGACCGGAGGCCGTCCCCCCGCAACCGGACACCACAAGCCCGGAGCTTCCCGCGGGAACTCCGGCCGAGTCTGCTCCAGCAGACACATCCTCAGCCGCACCCCCGGCGGGCGCCCGCTAGCCGCGTGGCGGCTAGAAAATCCTGAAACCTAACGGGATTGGCGCGCGTTTATAGCTACAACGGCCAGTAAGCCGCGGCTGGAGACGGATGAGGTCCCCGACTCTGGCCGCGGCGGAGCGCCTCGCCGAGCGTTAATTCGCGTTGCGAACCGCCCTAACTTGTACCCGGCCCTGCGCGTGTCCTCCCGTGCACCACCGAAGCCCGCGTGTGGTGATGCGGCACGGCCGTTTTTAACAACCTCAGACCTTTGCTGCTATTGCGGCCTGCAATCTCGAACGTGAAATCCGTGCGATCCGGCCCAGGCTCGCCATAAGGCGCAGCACCCCTCTCAGCTTGAGCCTTTCAGCTCCCTCGGACAGCTCCGCTTTAACACGCTGCGCGCTCTCGCATCAGCTTTCCCTGGCCGCAGCCTCCGCTCGCCTTATAATTTTCCAGAGGAGAGATTCATGCTGCGTGCCCAATGGATCGATGAGCGGAAAAAACGGCAACAGGCAAACGGCCTGGAGGCCATGACGCAATTGCATTTTGCCCGGCGGGGCGAAATTACCGGGGAAATGGAGTACGTGGCGCGCCGCGAGGGGCTGTCCCCCGAGCTGATCCGCGACGAAATCGCGGCCGGACGGCTCATCATTCCGGCCAACGTCAATCACCCCGAGTTGGAACCGATGTGCATTGGCGTGGCCTCCAAATGCAAGGTCAACGCCAATATCGGCAACTCAGCCACCACCAGCGACATTCAGGGTGAGCTGGAAAAGTTGCATGTGTCGGTGCATTACGGCGCCGACACGGTCATGGACCTCTCCACCGGCGCCGATATTATCGAGACCCGTGAGCAGATCCTGCGCCACTCCCCGGTGCCCATCGGCACGGTGCCCATCTACGAAGCGCTCAGCAAGGTCAAGCGCATTCGCGACCTGAGCCGCGAGATCATTCTGGAAACTATTGAGAAGCAGGCGGCGCAGGGCGTTGATTACATGACCATCCACGCCGGCATCCTGCTGCAGTACTTGCCGATGATCTCCAAGCGCATCACCGGAATCGTCAGCCGCGGCGGAGCCATTCTGGCCGAGTGGATGGTGGAGAACCGCAAGCAGAACCTGCTTTACGACAATTTCGAAGACATCTGCAAAATTTTCCGCAAGTATGATGTCTCCTTCTCCCTGGGCGACAGTCTGCGCCCCGGCTGCCTGCACGACGCCAGCGATGATGCGCAGTTCGCGGAGTTGAAGACCTTGGGCGAGCTGACCACCAAAGCCTGGGAATACGACGTTCAAGTCATGATCGAGGGCCCGGGACACGTTCCCATGGACCAGATCAAGCTGCAGGTGGACAAGGAAGTGGAGCTGTGCCACGCGGCGCCCTTCTATACGCTGGGGCCACTGGTCACCGATTTCGCTCCCGGCTATGACCATATCACCAGTGCCATTGGTGCGGCCATGATCGGCTGGCACGGCGCTTCAATGCTGTGTTACGTCACACCCAAGGAGCATCTTGGCCTGCCCAATGCCGAAGATGTCAAACAGGGACTGATTGCCTACAAAATCGCGGCCCATGCCGCCGACATCGCGCGGCACCGCCCGGGGGCGCGCGATCGCGACGACGAACTCTCCAAAGCCCGTTACAACTTCGACTGGAACCGTCAATTTGAGCTGGCGCTCGACCCGGAGACAGCGCGCCGCATGCATGACGAAACCCTGCCGGAAGAGGGCTATAAAGAAGCGAAGTTCTGTTCGATGTGCGGACCGAAATTCTGCTCCATGAACCATTCCGCCAAGATCGATCAGTACAATGCCGAGGTGCTCGGACTGAAAAAGGAAGAGAAGGACGAGTTGGTTACGCTCTCGGGCGACTAAGCGCTTTTCGCAAAGCAGAGAAGAAAGGGACTCCAAAACGGGAGTCCCTTCTTTTTTGCGCTTTCTCCGCCAGCCCAGAAAGCCGCCTAGGACTTCTTCAGCAGTTCCAAAAACAGGCCGCCTAGCTGCCGCCGCTGGGAGCCGGACAGCGCGTCGAAAAAGCGCCGGTCCACCTTCTCTACCAACACCACCGCTTTACCGGCAAGATCGCGGCCGGCTTCGGTAAGCTCGACCATGTTGGCGCGCGGATCGTCTCTATCCGCATGGCGGCGCACCAGCCGGCGGCGGTCTAATTGCGCCAGCGACTTGGAAACCGTCATCTTATCCAGACGGGACTCCCGCGCAATGCTCACCTGATTGAGCCGGGCACTGTGTTCCGCGGCCCAGGCGAGCATCGCCATAATCACAAATTGTGGATGGGTCAGACGCAAGCCCCGCAACTCCCGGCGAACCTCCCGTTGCCAGGTCACGGTGATTTTCCACAACAGAAAACCCAAACTCTCGTCCGGACTCTCCACCTGAAACACGGATTCCTTCATAGCAATGCGAGACTGCGCGCGCGGGCAACGGCGGCCTCCATTTCCGCCGGCGCGCTGGCGGCGACATTGGCGGCCACCAGGCGTGTCCACAAAAACGACAGCGGGCCTTGAACGGTGATCGTGCCGGTGATGCGCACGCCGCCGGGGATCGCCTCCACCTCATGAGCATCGTACATCCGCGCCCCCCAGAAGCGTGTGACGTCGGTAAAGCTCCGGCCGGGCCGCAAATCGACGATAACGATGCGGAACTCCGGCCCGCCTTTAGGTTTGAAACGGAAACTGTTGCCCAGCTCGAATTCCCCTTCCATGCCGCAAAGATCGATGTCGTCGTGCCATTCCGTCCAGCGGTTCACATCCCGCCATACCTGCCAGACCGCTTCGCTGCTGACGCCCTGAAACTCCCGCACGGTTGTCCGCTGCCACATAAAATTTCCTCCCGCCATTCCGGTGAATACAGTAAACATGCATATTATATACACATTTACTATATTTCGCCGGACGCGGAAGCCCGTCCGTAAACCAAAAGAGGGCCACCTGGGTGGCCCTCCTGGGTTGCAGCGCGTGCTTTGCCTTTTAATGTGTAGTGGTTGGCGGAGCCGGGTGCACCACAATGAACGTGCTTCCGCCGTTGGCCCAGAGCAGCAGTAATACATTCTGATCCGGAGGCAACGATTCCAACCGCGTACGCAATTGATCGGCAGTAGTCACAGGTTGCCGATCGACCTGCTCAATGATCATGCCGCGCCCCAGACCGGCATTGTCGGCTGGGCTGCCGGGCGCCACATCGGCGATCACCACGCCTTGGACGTCGGCGGGAACGTTCAATTGCTGACGAACCTGTTGGCTCAAGTCCATCACCTGAATTCCCAACCGGACGCCTTTGGCGTGGCCACTGGCGGCGGCTATCTGGTTCGCGGCCTGATTCGGCATGGCGCCGACTTTGCCGTGCAGCGTCATCTGCTGGCCATTGCGAATAATCCCCAGGGTAATGGGCGTGCCGGGCGCCATTTCCCCAATACTCACCTGAAGGTGCCCGGCGTCTTCAACGGGCTGGCCGTTCAGCGAGACGATCACGTCAGATACTTTCAGGCCGGCCGTTTTGCCGGGGGAACCCGCGGTGACTTCGGACACCAGAGCGCCGGTAGTCTTGGTGAGTTTGAAAAAGCGCGCATTCTCCGGGGTGACGTCCTCAATGCCAATACCGAGATAGCCATGCTCCACCTTGCCGTACTTGATCAGGGTCTCGGCGATGGGACGGGCGATCTGGGTGGGGATGGCGAAACCCGCGCCGGCGAAAGCGCCGGAAGGTGTATAGATCATGGTGTCAATGCCAATGACCCGTCCGCGCACATCCACCAGCGGACCACCGGAATTGCCCGGGTTGATGGCCGCGTCGGTCTGAATGTACTCTCCGGGGCGGCGGCGATCGCGGCTCATGCTGGGGCGGCCCAGGGCGCTCACAATCCCGCGGGTAACGGTGAAGTTGAAGCCAAACGGATTGCCAAAGGCCAACACCGTCTGCCCGGGCTTCAGCTTCGTGGAGTCGCCCCAAGGCACGCTGGGCAGGCCGGTGGCGTTGATCTTCACGACCGCCACGTCGGTCAGCGGGTCGGTTCCCACTACTTTTCCAGGGAAGGTACGGCGGTCATCCAGGGTGACGGTGATGTCGGTGGCGTTTTCCACGACGTGGTTGTTGGTAACGATGTAACCGTCAGGGGAGATGATGAAGCCACTCCCGAGTCCGTGTTCGATTTGGGGCTGCTGCTGCGGCATCTGGCCGAAAAACTGGCCAAAGAACTGTTGCATGGGATTATCGGAGGCGTTGTTTTCGGCATGGGCGGTCACAGTGATGTTGACCACCGCCGGGGTGACGCGAGCCGCGACCGACTCCATCGCGCGATCCGCCGAGATCAGGTTTTGCACGGACGAGGCCGGAATGGGACCATTGGCCGGGGCTGGCAACGCGTGGGCCAACCAAGCCGCTGCGGCGGCGGGCAGATGGGTGCGATAAACGGCCATGGAACCGACCACCCCGGCGGCGACCAGCAACATCACCAACGCGCGGCGGCTCAGGTTTTTCGAGAATTGCAGCATAGCCTGGCTCCAAAAATAGATATGAATTGCGACAGGAAGCGGGACCGCCTCTCAATGCCCGCGGCCTCTGCCCCATCTGTCTTCAGGAGAGCGCAGCGGCGCAATCGCCGCAAAGCCCTGACCTTTAGACGCACGAGCAATGAATTTGGCAACAGCAAATCCACTACTGAGAAAATTCTAGCCCCACATCCACATCATGGACAAAATCGCGGAGCCGCTTCCCTGCCTTGTAGCGGCGCGTCAAGCCTTGCGATGCTAAAATCAAGGTACCTGCCAATGCTCCTTTGGGAGCGCGAACGGCAGGTTTTTTTGCTATGAGCTTGAAAGTCGGATTTATCGGCTGGCGCGGCATGGTGGGAAGCGTACTCCTGGACCGCATGCGCGCCGAAGGCGATTTTGCGGGGCTGGAGCCGGTATTCTTCTCCACTTCGCAGGCCGGGCAGAGCGGGCCTCCCGAGGCGAAGGGAGCGGCTTTGCGCGCGGCGCAGGATCTGGATGCGCTGTCAGACTGCGACGTGTTGGTAAGTTGCCAGGGCGGCGAATACACCCAAACCGTCTACCCGCGCCTGCGCAAGCAGTGGAGCGGCTACTGGATCGATGCCGCTTCGACGTTGCGCATGGATCCGCAAGCAGTGATCGTGCTGGATCCGGTAAACGGCAAGCAGATTCAGACTGCGCTGGACCGCGGCATCAAGACCTTTGCCGGCGGCAACTGCACGGTCAGCCTCATGTTGATGGCCGCGGCGCCACTCTTCCAGGCAGGCTTAGTCGAGTGGCTGATCAGCATGACCTATCAGGCGGCCTCGGGCGCGGGTGCGGCCAAAATGCTGGAATTGGTCCAGCAGATGAAAGAGCTGTCCAGCGCCGCAACGCGTACCCCCGCCCAGAACGCGTTGGAGGTTGATCGCGCCATGACCGAGGCGCAACGTTCCACGGAACTGCCACAGGCTGAGTTTGGCGCGCCTCTCGCCGGCAGCCTGATTCCCTGGATCGATAAAGCCGTGCCCAACGGCCAGACCAAAGAAGAGTGGAAGGGATCGGCCGAGACGAACAAAATTCTCGGCTTGGAGCCACCGGTGCCAGTTGATGGCATTTGTGTCCGCGTGGGCACCATGCGCTGCCACAGTCAGGCGCTCTGCTTTAAACTTCGCCGGGAGGTGCCGCTCACCGAAGTGGAACAGTTGCTTGCCTCCGGAAACCAGTGGGTGCGGGTCATACCTAACGAGAAGGAGGCCAGCCTGCACGAGCTCACGCCGACCAAGGTTTCCGGCACGCTCAGCGTCCCCATCGGCCGTCTCCATAAGCTCAACATGGGGCCTGAATTCCTGGGGGCGTTCACTGTGGGAGATCAACTGCTCTGGGGTGCCGCCGAGCCACTACGGCGCGTGCTGCGCATTGTGCGCGGCGAAAAGGCTGTCGCCAGTACAGTCTGAGTCGGCACGGCCGCTTTTATTCCACCCGCATCGGTGTCCGGCCGAAGCTCACGGATGGTGGCCGCGCTTTACTAGCCCGAGTTCGTCACACAACAGCGCTTCTGCGATCTAGCGGCATGCGGCTTTTCCTGTTGAGAAAAGCCGCACTCTTCTCCGTCCCAACGCCTCGCCCGGTGACGAACCCGGGCGTCGCCAGCGGTGCGGGACCTAACGGCAACCCCGGACCGTCGCTACGACTTCGGCCTGCGATTTCGAACTCGCAGTTCGACTCGGCCCTGGCTCGTTTGGGCTGCTCAGCGTTTTTGCATGGGCATCTCATTGAAGGTGCTCCGGGTATTCGACCAGAAGACGCTCCAGGTACTCACTACCGCAACCCTCTATCTAGTGGGTCTGGCCCTGCTCTATTTCGGCTGGATTGCGTTGGTTGCGGTGGCCTTCGGATTCTTTGTCGCCTACCTGCTGCAGCCGCTTGTTGTGCTGATCGAGGCTCGTGTTTGGCGCTCCCGTCTGGGCGCCACTCTGGCTTCTTATGGGATTGCCGCGGTGGTCCTCACTGCCGCGGTGTGGGCGCTAGGGGCAAGAGCCATATCTGAAGGGCGTAAGGTAACCCAGGCGGCGCCGGCGGATTGGGCACAAATTCTTCATGGCCGCATTCCGCCCCAACTCATGGCACAGGGCGGATGGATTGCCGGCCTCGAACAAAGCGTCATTCACTGGCTTCAGACGCACCCCTCTTATCTGCAATCCGCGCAACAGGAGCTCACGCGCTATACCCTGATCGGCGTGCAAGTCTTGTTTTGGGCGGTGGTGTCGCTGATCCTGGGCATCTTCGTTCTTCAGTACAAGGAACAATGGATTACCCAGCTCACCCAAGAGCCTTGCAATTCGTATGACCGCGGCCGCGTTTACCGCATGCTGCGCGAGATGGATGCGGCTCTAGGGCGCTACATCTGGGCCCAGGTGTTGCTCTCGCTGATTGCCTTTGGAGTCTTCGCGCTGGTGTTGCCGCTCTTTCATCTGCCGGTTCCCATCCTTTTGGCGGCACTCGAGTCGCTGTTGGAGTTTGTCTTCGTACTGGGACCACTCGCGGCCGGCATAGTGATTCTGGGGGCGGCCCTGGGCACCGGGCACAACGCGTTGCTGGTGCTTGCGTTTCTCCTAGCCTGGCGCATGGTGCAGGATTATGTGATCACCCCTATTTTGTTTGGCAAGCGCCTGGAAATGAATCCCGTGCTTGTGGTGATCGTCTCCACGATCGGCTGGGAGATTGGCGGCGTGATTGGAATCTTTCTAGGCGTGCCGGCTGCGGCGCTAGTGCAGATTGCCTGGGAAATCTGGAGCGTGGAGGGACCACCGGTTCAGGATTTGACAGAAGAGAGAAAGGCGGCGTGAGAAGCCACCCGGCGCGCCGAGGGGGACGGGGCATGGTCTGGCGCGGTGCGGCGTAACGCAGCCGCGCCCGATCGAAGAATTCGAGGGACATCTTCCACAAGGATGGACGCGGGCTCGCTCCCCAGGTCTGATTCCTGCCGCTTAGCTTTTGTGCGCAACCGCAGCGCGGCGGGCCGCGACAATCGCTTCCATGTTGGTCTGCATCGTTTTTGCCCGCTCATTGCTTTCCACCAACTGGGCCAATTGCGTTCCAAAACGGATGCCTTTCGCGTGCACGGTGGGCAAATAGGGCTTCAGCTTGGTGTAGATAAACAGCGCTTCGCCCGCCGTGTCCAAAAACAGGTCGGCGTTCAGCGCGCCGCGGTTGACCAGACTTGCGGCGAGATCCCAGTAGCTGACGCCCTGGCGCAAGTAAATGTTGCGCTCGCTGCCAAATTCCTGCACCAGGGCCAACAGCTCTTCGGCCGATTTTGGCCAGAATTCCACCAGCAGAAAATGACGGGCGCGGCGCAGCGACGGTTCCCTGCGGAGGTCATACAGCTTCAATATCAGCTCAGCATCGGCATGGGTAGCGGTTGCATTGGCGCTTTCAGCCATGAATGATCCTCCGGAGAAACTGCGATCTCGAACTGGAAAGCGGCACGGCCGCTTTTATTCCACCCGCTTCGGTTTGCGGCCGAAGCTCACGGATGGTGGCCGCGCTTTACTAGTCGCCAGCGGTGCGGGACCTAAACGGCAACCCCGGACCTTTGCTACGGCTTCGGCCTGCGATTTCGAACTGGAAAGCAGTTCGACTCGGCCCTGGCTCGTTTCGACTTGGCCCTTGGCTCGCGTAGACCATTTTATCGTTGCAGTGTCCTGCAGCCGGGTGCGCGCCTAAGCCGAACTGAAATCCGCAATGCCGCCGGTTATCAGAAGTGCGGAACCCGCTCTGTCGGGCGGGTTCCGCACGGTCTAGCTGAGTTGCGGATAAATCCGCCGCAGAGCGGGGTAGAGCTCGCGGTAAACGGCGTAGCCCTGGTTGTAAAGTTCAGCGGTGCCCGTTTCCGCCGGGACGCGGTCCTGCACCTGCACGCAAGCCGCGCAGGCCTCTTCAACGCTGGGAAACAAGCCGCTGCCCACCTGGGCGAGCAGCGCCGCGCCGTAAGCGGCGCCCTCCACATTGGCTACCCGCACGCAAGGCGCCTGATAAATGCTGGCCTGAATGCGCGGCCACACCTCGCCTTTCGCGCCGCCGCCGGAGAGACGGATTTCGGTCGGCGTGATACCCAGATCGCGGAAGATCGTCAGCGAATCACGCAGACTGTAAGCCACGCCTTCCAGGACGGAACGGACCAGGTGAGCGCGTTTATGACTGGCGGTCAATCCAATCCAGCCGCCGCGCGCCTGCGCGTCCAGGTGCGGCGTACGCTCGCCCATCAGGTAAGGCAGGAAGATCAGTCCTTGCGAACCCGCGGGCGCCTGCGCCGCCAAACGCGTCAGCAGGTCGTAAGCGTCCTGACCGGAGCTCTTTTCCTCCATGCGCTCGGCGACGCCCAGTTCGTCGCGCACCCAGCGGAACGACAAACCCGCCGCCAGGGTCACCCCCATCATGTGCCATTGACCGGGAACCGCGTGACAGAAGGTGTGAATGCGCCCTTGCGGATCAGCTTGTGGCGAACCGGTAGCGGCGAAAACCACTCCCGAGGTGCCCACCGTCGCCGACGCGATGCCAGGCCGCACGATGCCGTTTCCGACCGCCCCTGCCGCCTGATCGCCGCCCCCTGCGACCACCGGCGTTCCTTGCAGCAATCCCGTGGCACGCGCGCCCTCGGCGCTGACGCGGGCCACCACTTCGGGGCCCTCGCCGGCGCGGGGCAGCCACGCCATGGGAATCTCCAGGGCTTTGCACATTGCCTCCGACCAGCGCCGTTTGGCCACGTCAAACAGGCCGGTGCCACTGGCGTCGGAAACGTCGGTGGCCAGCTCGCCCGTCAGCCGGTACCGGACGTAGTCTTTGGGCAAGAGGAAATGCGCCGCGCGCGCATACAGCTCGGCGCGATGCTGCCGCAGCCAAACCAGTTTAGGGGCGGAAAAACCGGTCAGCATCGGGTTGGCCGTGGCGGCAATCACCTGCTCGCGGCCCACCTGCTGGTGAATCTGTTCGACTTGCGGGGCGGTGCGTTGATCGCACCACAACAGGGCGGGGGTTAGCACCTCGCCCTGCTTATCGAGCAGGGCTACGCCGTGCATCTGGCCGGAGAACCCCACCGCCGTGACCGCGCTGCCGTCCACGCCGGCTTCCGCCAAGGCCGCTCTCACCGCCTCCTGGGTGGCACGCCACCAGTCCTGCGGATGTTGTTCCGCCCACAGCGGTTGCGGCATGGCCACCGCCTCGTGTTCCGAAGAGGCCGCGGCAACTACTTTCCCTTGCGCATCGACGAGAATGGCGCGGGTTCCGCCCGTGCCAATATCGATGCCCATCCAATAGCGTTTTGAAGAATGCACAGCCGCGATTCTACAGCGATGTAGCGTGGCCTGTCACGCGCCACCCTTCGCCGTTCTGGCCCGCGTCCGCGGAAAGGGCCGGATGCGACCGGCCTTTCGGCTGGGAGCGCATCCGGCTTCTGGCTGGGTTTCGGGCAGTGCTATAGTCCGTGGAAGGTTGTTTGACGACCAGTTGCCCCGATTGTGCGCGCCTCGCATTCACAATGCTATCCCCCAAAAAGGGTGGGGTAAGATGCGGCGAGACTGCGATTTACCAGTAAGATCCAGGCTCCACAAGAAACACGGCGAGCGAGGCGGCACGGCCGCAAACTGCGCGCCTGGTGACGAACTCGGCGTCGCCAGCGGTGCGAGACCTCAACGGCAACCCCGAACCTTTGCTACTACTTCGGCCTTCGATTTCGGACTCGAAAGCAGTTCGACTCGGCCCGGGCTCGTCCGGCGTGGCTCGCCGGTTTGAGCGCGTAGCCACATTGACCTGCGTCAGCTGTGCTGCATCATAGTTGAATCATGAAGATCGCTTTTCTCGGGTTGGGACAAATGGGTGAGCCCATGGCTGGCCATCTGTTGGGGGCGGGCCATACGCTTACGGTTTTTAACCGTACTGCCGCAAAAGCGGAAAAACTCCGCGCCGCCGGAGCGCAAGTGGCCTCCACGGTAACGGAGGCAGTAGCCGGAGCGGAAGCGGCCATCACCATGTTGGCCGATGACGCGGCAGTCGAGGACGTGGCGTGGGGCGGCGGGGAGAGGAGTGCGGCGTCGAGCGGCAGCGGTTTGCTTAAAGCTCTCCCGCCGGGCGCGACACACATATCAATGAGTACCATCAGCGTGGCGCTGGTGGACCGTTTGGCGCGCGCTCACTCCGATTGTGGTCAGGCGTTTGTCTCGGCGCCCGTGTTCGGCCGCCCTGAAGCGGCTGCGGCCCGGAAACTCTGGGTGCTCGCCGGAGGCGAACCCAGCGCCATCACTAAAGTGAGGCCGCTGCTGGAGGCGATGGGTCAAGGCGTGTTGACCGTAGGCGACGAACCGTCTTCCGCCAAAGCGGTGAAAATTGCCGGCAATTTCACCATTGCCGCCGCGCTGGAAACGCTGAGCGAAGCTTACGCGCTCGTCAGCGCGTATGGCATCCAGAGCAAGATGTTTCTCGACATTATCAATCGCCTGTTTCAGTCGCCTGTTTACCAGGGGTACGGAACGATGATCGCTGAGCGAAAGTTTGAGCCCGCGGGATTCACGTTGCGGCTCGGCCTGAAAGACGCGCGACTGGTTTGGCAAACTGCCGATCGCGGAGAAGTTGCGATGCCGCTTGCCAGCCTGATTCACGATCGCATGCTGGCCGCGGTGGCCGCCGGACATGGCGAAAAAGACTGGTCCAGCTTTGCCAGCGTTGAGCTAAACAAAAGCTAGGCCGGGCTCGGCAGGGCTGGCATGCGCCGCGCTACCGCCGCGCTCTCGCCGCGCAATTGCGTTGCCAGCTTCTGCCGTCCACGATGCAATACCGACTTCAGTGTTCCCGAAGGGGTGCGCAACAGCCCGCAGATTTCCTCGTATGAGCGCTCTTCCAGGTAATGGAGCCGCAGGCTGGTGCGGTAGGGATCGGGTAGCCGCTCCATCTCCATCCGCAAGCGCTTGGCCCGCTGTTCGCGGCCCAGCCGCTCCAGGGGAGACTCGGCGCGCGAGGCGACCAGATCCAACTCCACTTCGCCGCGATAGCGGCGTTCACGCTGCCGCCGCCGGAGTTGATCCAGGCAGTGATTGCGCACCAGTTTCCGGAACCAGTTCAGGAAAGGCTGGCTGCGATCATAGCTTGCCAGAGCGCGGGGAAGGCGAAGAAAAATCTCGCTGGCGGCGTCTTCGGCGTCCTCGCGTGAGCCCAGCCATTGTGCGCAGGCGCGGACAACCCAGGAATGGTGTTGCTGAAATAATTCACTGAGTTCGTTGTTCATGATGAACCCAGTGTGCCGCCGCCGCCGAGGGCGCACCAGTGCCGCCCGTCAGGCAGCCCGGATGACAGATGTCATCCACCCCGGCTCACGCTACCGGCGTTTTGAAGCGTAATAACTGGCCCACTTCGGGCTGCTCCTGCTCGTGCTCCCATTGTTTCGCCTTCAACAGGTCATAAGAGGAGATCATGCCCACCAGCGAGCCATCGCCACGGTCCAGCACCGGGCAGGACTGATCACCTGCCTCCACAAGCTTGAGCGCCACCTCGTGCAGGATGTCATCGGGATAAACGGCAATGAAGCCCGCTCGGCCCAGTTGCTGGGCAGTGGCGCCCTTATGCGCGTTCAACAGATCGCTGCGATGCAGCACCGCTACCACACGGTGTTCATCATTCACCACCGGCACCGCCTGGTGGCTCAGCAGCGTGGCGGTGACGTCATCCAGGATGGCGTTGGCGGCAACGGTATCCACTTGCGGCGTCATCACGTCGCGTACCCGTAACAGCTTCATCGGGTCGGCGACAAACGCGTCCGGCACGGCAATGCCCTCTTTCACCAGGCGCTCGGTGTTGATGGTGTGCTCCATGAAATAGTGCACTGCCAGGTCAGCGATGATCGAGACCAGAAAAAGCGGCAGCATGGCGTGATAGGCGCCAGTCACCTCTAACAGGAACAGGATCGCGGTGGGCGTGGCGCGGTAAATGGAACCAAACAGAGCCGCGGTCGCCACCACTCCGTAAATGGCGGGCGAGGAGGCGGAGGGCAGCACCATGTGGACGACTTCTCCAAAAGCCGCCCCGAAACTGCCGCCAATCATCAGGGCCGGGGCGAAGGTTCCTCCGGACGCCCCGGATCCCAAGGCGATGGCAAAGGCTCCTAATTTGGCCACCCCGATACCCACCAGCTGTCCCAGCGAGTGATAACGCGCCAGCAGGTCGGCAATGACCGCGTAACCCATGCCCAGCACCTCGGGATGCCACAGCGCAATGGCTCCTACCGCCAGCCCGCCCACCGCCGGAATCACCGGAAACCACACCTTGATGTGCTCGAAAAACTCTTCGCAGGCGTAGAGCGTGCGCGTCATCAGCCAGGCCAGAGCGGCGCATCCTATGCCCAGCAAAATGAAAAAGGGCAACTCGGCGATATGAAAGTGGAAATCCGGGTTGATCGGAAAGACCGGCGCCGCACCGCGGAAAAACTCCGCCACCAGCGATCCGGTGGCCGAAGCCAGCGCGATGGGAATGAAAGAACGGGCCCGGAACTCGAACACCAGCAGTTCCACCGCGATCATCACGCCGGCAAAGGGAGTCTTGAAAACACCGGCCAGTCCCGCGGCCGCACCACAGGCCAGCATGATGCGCCGCTCCGAAGCCGAAGTGGGCAGCAGTTGGCTGATCAACGAACCGATGGCGCCGCCCGTTTGCAAGATCGGCCCCTCGGCGCCAAACGGACCGCCAGTACCTACGGTGATTGCCGCGCTCAAGGGCTTGAAGAAGCTGACCCGTGGTGGCACGATGCTGCGCTTGGTCAGCACCACAGCCATCGCCGCCGGAATGCCATCCCCTTTAATCTCTGGCGCGCAGTATTGCACCAACAGTCCCACCAACAACCCGCCCGCCGCGGGCAGCAAAAAGACCCACCAGTGCAGCGGGTAGTCCGACGGCGGCAGGTACTTGTCAGAGACAATCCCGTAAAAGGTGACGTCGGTAATGAAGTTGATGGCCCGCAACAAACCTTCGGCGACCAACCCGCCGCAGAGGCCAATCACAATGCCAAAAAAGGCGAGGAACATCATGCGCTCGTTGCCGCTGCGCGTGGGAGAGACGGGCGATTCAGGCATGGTGAGAGCCGGCATGGGTGAAGAAACAAGCAATTATATCACGTAGGGATATAACAACGCGAGGACCACGGTGCACTCAGCGTAGTGCTCCGTCCTGACGCGCGGCCTCCTGCTTCAACTTCTCAAGCGCTTGCTAGACTCGATTTAGAAGTCTCCATGAGCACCACCGCATCTTCACCCGCTCCGCTGGCGCAGGCAGCCGAGAGCCTGTTCCTGATCGACACGATGGGCTACATCTTTCGTGCCTATCATGCGCTCCCTCCCCTGACCAATTCCAAGGGAATGCGCACCCACGCGGTACTGGGCTTCACCAACATGCTGCGCAAGCTTCTGGTGGACGTTCAGCCCGGCTACATTGCGGCCGTAATGGACACCAGTGGCCCAACTTTTCGCGACGAGGCTTACGCCGCCTACAAGGCCAACCGCACTGCCATGCCGGAAGATTTGGCTGCACAACTGCCGTACATACGGCGCGTGCTGGAGGCCTTCCGGGTTCCCATTCTGGAGTATCAGGGCTTCGAAGCTGACGACGTGATTGGCACGCTGGCTCGCCAGTCGGCCGAACGGCAGCATGCGGCCGTAATTGTCTCCAGCGACAAGGACATGCTGCAGCTCGTCAACGATCACGTCTGTGTGCTGAACCCAACCAAAGGTGACCTGCTCTGCGACGCGCAGAAGGTTGAGGAAATCACTGGCGTTCAGCCCAGCCAGATCGCCGACCTGCTCGCGTTGCTGGGAGACAGCATTGATAACATTCCCGGCGCCCCTGGGATTGGCAAGGTAGGGGCGCGCGACCTCATACAGCGCTTTGGCTCCGTCGAAGCGGCGCTGGAACACGCGGCGGAGGTGGAGGGCAAACGCTACCGCGAATCGCTGCAGAACAACCGCGAGCAGATTCTGCTCAGCAAGCAGCTCGCAACCATTGACACGCATGCGCCCGTGGATTTGGACCTGGATCAACTGCGGCGCCGGCAACCCGATCTGCAGCTCTGCCAAGTGTTATTCCGGGAACTGGAATTCTCCACCATCTTGAAGTCGCTGCTGGCCAGCCATGGCGAGACCGAACCAACGCCGGAAGCTGAGCTGTTCACCGCCAAAGTCGAATGCGACGAGCGAAGCGCATCGCCAACCGAGTTACTGGCCATGCTGCGGGGAGCTGCGGAAGTCGCGATTATTGCTTCGCAAAACGGCTTTAGCGCCGCCATCAGCGGCGGGGAGGGAAAGCCGGCAATCGCGGTAAGCCTTGCCGCCGCACAGGCGCCCGAATTTGTCCCCCTCCTGCTCAACGAGATCTCCCATGGAAAGCAGCGGTGGATCGTCTGTGATCTAAAGGGCTTCATGCGCGCGCTGCTGCCCTTCGCAACCGCCGCACAGGTGGAGGCGGCGGTGGAAGCCGCCGTTCAGCAACGCCGCTGGCACGATCTTCAGCTCTGTTCCTACCTCCTCGAACCAACGCAAAGCTCTCATGAGTTGGCGGCGCTGTGGCAGCGGCGGCTGGGCTGCGCCGCGGCCCAGTCGCCCGCTGAAGAAGCGGCCGGTCTGCTGCAACTCGCCGGACCTCTGACCTTGGACGGCGAACATTCCGGACTGCGCCGCGCCTATGACGAACTCGATCTGCCGCTGATTCCCGTTCTGCTGTCTTTGGAAGAGACGGGCGTGCTGGTCAACCCCTCCGAGCTCGGCGCCATGTCGCACGAACTGGAACAGCAGGCCGCCGCGCTGGAACGCCAAATCCAGGAAGCCGCCGGTGAAGTCTTCAACGTCAACTCGCCGCAGCAGCTTGCCCGCATCCTGTTTGAAAAGCTTGGCCTTCCCCAACCGCAAAAGCGCGGTAAGAGCAAAGCCCCCTCCACCGCGGTTGACATTCTCGAGGAACTGGCGCCCGCCTACCCGATTGCCGGGCAGGTGCTGGAATACCGCCAATTGAGCAAGCTGAAATCCACCTACGTGGATGTGCTGCCGCAGCTCATACGTCCGGCCACCGGGCGTTTGCACACGACCTTTTCGCAGGTAACCACCGCCACCGGACGGCTGTCATCGAACTCCCCCAACCTGCAGAACATCCCGATTCGCACGGAGGCCGGGCGCCGCATCCGCGCCGCCTTCTGCGCGCCGCCGGGTTCGGTATTGCTGGCCGCCGACTATTCCCAGATTGAATTGCGGTTGCTGGCCCATTTCAGCCAGGACACGTTGCTGCTGGCGGCCTTTCAAAAAGGACTCGACATCCACCGCCTCACCGCCGCCGAGGTGTTTGGCGTACCGCCCATGATGATTACCGATGAGCACCGCCGCCGCGCCAAGGCGGTCAACTTCGGCATCGTCTACGGCCTCTCCGCCTTTGGCCTGTCGCGCCAGCTTGGCATTCCACAAAGCGAAGCCGCCAGCTTCATCAAACGCTATTTCGAACGCTATTCCGGCGTTCAGGCCTACCTGCAGGAGACCTTGCGTCAGGCACGCGAGCGGGGCGCGGTCGAGACCTTGTTTGGCCGCGTGCGGCCCCTGCCGGATATCAACAGCCGTAACGCCGCCCTGCGTGGCTTTGCCGAACGCACCGCCGTCAACACCCCGCTGCAGGGCACGGCCGCCGACCTCATGAAGCTGGCCATGATTCGAATACACCACAAGCTCCGGGGAACGCCGGCACGTATGCTGCTGCAGGTGCACGACGAGCTGGTTTTTGAGACCCCCCGGACCTTTGCCGCTGAACTGGCGCCCCTGGTCCAGCGGGAGATGGAACAGGTGTACCAACTGTCGGTGCCGCTGACCGTTGACGTCAGCGTGGGCCCCAACTGGCGGGACACGGAAGAATGGAAGCCATCGTGAGCGCGGGACAAGGAGTGCGCCGGTGCGCGTAATCGGCGGACAGTTTCGCGGCCACACCCTGCGGGCACCCGCCGGACTGCGGGTGCGCCCGACCAGCGACGCCCTGCGCGAAACCCTGTTCAATGTTTTGGGCCCGCGTCTTCGCGATGCCTGGATTGTGGACGCCTGCGCCGGTACGGGAGCGGTCGGCATTGAAGCGCTCAGCCGCGGCGCCGCCGGTGTGCTCTTTATCGAACAGGCAGCGGGGGCGCTGAAGGCGCTACGCGAGAACTTGAGCCATCTTCACATCGATTTTGAAGAGCGGAGCGGGCGCTCCGCACGGCGGTGCGCGCAGGCGCCGGCAACCAACAATGCTGACGCGACAGCCGCATGGTTGCTGGATGGTGAAGTCACCGCCATGCTGCCGCGCGCCTCCGAGTTGCTCACCGGAACGCGCGGGCAACCATTCTGCGACATCCTTTTCCTCGATCCTCCCTACAGTTCAACCCTGGTTTACGAAAACGTTCTCGGAAAATTGGGGGAACTTCCGCCCCTGATCGGACATCAAACGTGGGTAATTGCCGAACACGGCCGCCGGGATCAAACCCGCAACGCGTACGGCGCGCTCGGGCGTTTCCGCCGGCTGGAGCAGGGCGACAGCGCTCTTAGCTTTTACTCGTCCACGCAACAGCGGAGTTGAGCCCGCCGCCCGGGGGGACTTGAAAAAAAAAATTCCTTCCGGCGCGGATTGTTTTTTCGCCCGGTCCGGTGTATCCATTGATTTCGCATCTTCAACAGCAATGGTGAAATTGCGAGTAGAAGGAGTTTGAAGGCGCAAGAAGAAGCGGCTGAAGCTGGCCACAGCCAGCCTTCACCGCAAGAGAACCGCGATATCGAGAGTGGTTCTCCCGCGCCTTGTGCATTGTCCGCCATGGCCACACAGCCCCAACCCGAACCGGCCGCCACGGTCGTGGACTTCGACGCTCCCGAACGCGAAGCGGCTTTTTTTTATGGCCTTTTTCTGCGCGGCCATTCTTATCAGGAGCTGCGCCAGGATATTGAAGTGCCCGCTCAGGTGCTGCAGCAGTGGCAGCGCACTAGCCAGCGCGATCCCAAGTTCGCCAACCTCGCCGATCAGATTCTGGCCTACCGCCGCCGCGTGCTGGCGATTTTCAAGTCGCTGGTCTCGGCCGAAGGGGAAGCCGTCAACTAAGGCGCGCCACGCTTGCGCTGCCCATCAGGCGGCAGAGGCGGTTTAGAGCAGCCGCTCCAGCTCCGCAAATGACGTAATGCGCCAGTCCACCGCGATCTCGTTCAACGACTGTGGCGCAAAGCCGTATTGACAGGCGCAGGAGCGCGTTCCCGCGGCTTGCGCGGTCGCCATGTCCACGGCGCTATCCCCAATCATAAGCGTCTCCGCCCCCGTCGCGAATAGCCCCGCGCATATCTGCCGCAGTCCAGAGGGATCGGGCTTGCGTGTGGGCAGACTGTCGCCGCCCAGCACGGCGCGAAAGTACGGGCGCATTTTCAGCCCGTCCAGAATAGCCAGCGTCGCGCGCGCCGGTTTATTGGTCAGCACAGCCAGATTGAATCGCTCCGCCAAGCGCGGCAGCAGCCCCTCCACCCCGGCATAGGGCCGCGTGCGCACCAGCAAGTGCTGTTGGTAGTGATCGAGAAAAAAGGCCAGCGCCGCGGCAAACTCCGGATTTTCCCTGGCCTCCTCGGCGCTCATGCCCAGCGACAAACGCACCAGCACAGCCGCGCCGTTACCGACGTATTGCAGGATTTGTTCTTCGGGCAGCGGAGGGCGCCGCAAATGGGACAGCAGGGCATTAATGGAGTCAGCCAAATCGCCGCTGGAGTCGATCAGGGTGCCATCCAGGTCAAACACCAGCAGGCGAAGGGTGGAGATCCAATCCATAGTGTAGAAATTTCTAGCATACAGGCCATCTTGCCGCGCTGGCGGTCGCGTTCGTTCTGAGCTTACAGCTCCAAGTGCAGGCGCAAGGCGGCCACCAGCGCCGGCCCCCGGTCGCGGTTGTAGCCAGGATTGTGAATCCACTGCAGGTCCGGAGCGAGGCTGAAATTGTGATTAAAGAAGAACGTGTAGTAAGACTCCAACACCGTTTCCCGGCCGTAGTTCAGGTGGCCGTCTCCAAGCAAAAATCCCAGGCCCCCAAGCGCCAGATATTGCCGATGGAGTGTCGAGATTCCGCTGCTGACAAAGGCCAGGCTGGCCTTATCCAAGCGGCGTCCCCACCGCTTGGCTGAAAATTTAACCCCGCCAAGGTAGCTGTTGCCAGCCTCGGTATAGGCGAAGCTTTCAACGCTGTCGCGCTCCCATCCGGCCCGTGCCGCGGCGGTGACACCCGGCAAAATCTCCTGTTCCCAGTTGAGGTCGCCCCCCGGCTTGCCGCGTCCCGCTACGCGCGAGAGGGTAACGTCGGGAGCGGCAACCAGCCCCTGCCGGTACTGGGCAATGGCGGTTGCGTAGCTCCCCATAGCTGCTTTGTTGTCGTAGCCCAGCAGGCGTAGCACGCCATTGTGCTTGCGCGAATACGTCCAGTCCAGTTCCAGGTTGGTGGCATGGTTCTGGCGCAGGTTGTGATCCAATGCCAGGCCGTTGGCTACCACCGGCATGAGTGCCTCCAGGAATTTCAGGGAGAGGGCAGGTGAGTCGTACTCCACTTCGATACCCTGCGTGTAGCCGCGCGTATCGGCGGCGTAGTCATACGCGGCCGAATTGTCGATCGCCCAGTTCAGAAACTGGGTGTGACTGTCGCTCAACACGGAGTTTTGGTCCAGGAAGTCCGGCACGCTGAACTTGCCGGCGTACAACTCGATCCGACGCCGCGGCACACGCGAAAACAGGTCCAGCGGATTACGCTCATTGGAAGCGCTGGCGCTGTCCAGCGGCACAACCGCATGAACCAATGCCCGCGCCACGTAAGGAGACGGCCCGAGGCTGGGATTACGAACCACATCCAGATTGGTAAAGGCCGCCAGCCCCAGCGCATTGCTGATTCCCTTTCCGCCCGCTGATTCCAGATCGAGCAACAGGTCAACGCGGTTGTGCCAGTCCCATCCCGTGTAAAGCGTCTCCACCGAGGACGTCGCCTCCTCAGCGCCGGGCAGGAGACTGTTCGGACCCTGGTAAGGAGAACGGAAACGCCCGTGACCTTGGGCGATGACGTTCCATTGCGCGGATACCCAGAAAGGGGCGCTGTTGCCTGCCAAATTCGGGGTCCATGCCTGCGCAACGGTAGGGTGCTTTTGCCCACGGCGCGATTTGCTGTTGCCTGCGGCGGGCGGACTCGCCTGTGCGGCGCCGCCATCACTGCTTGCCGCGTCTGCAACCTGGCGGCCAGCGTTGATGCTCCGCTTGGCCCCAGCTTCAGTCTTGCCAGCAGCCGGCGCACCGGCCGCCGCGCCTGAAATACCCGCACTTTGCCCCCTCAGAGGAGACCAATAGGCCGCCAGCATGATCGTGAGTGCTTGCAAAACAGCGGGCCGGAGGCGCAGTGCTTGAAACGTTCTCTTGTTCACCATTCTTGTTTTCCAAACCGAAACTCGCGCTGGCACGAGCCCCACCCACCGCCAACGCGCCATGACCGAGGCCTTCCTGCGAGAGCGGGCGTGCCCCACGTTTAACAAGTGCTTTGCGCCAGGTGCTTTGCGGCGATCGGCGCGCGGTGGCTGACTGCTGGACAGCGCTGGTAGTCTGGCCGACATTGCCACTACCGGCGAGGAAATTTTGCCGCCCTGCGATAGGCGCTCTTTCCCCGCTGGCGAGCCCCCCTGGGTTCGCTCCTTACCCGTTGTGCTGCAATAGTTTGCTTTTCCAGTGCGACAGGCGGAGTATACTTAGGCTAGCACTCAGATCTGCGGCTAAGGCTCTGAGGACGGTACGGGTTTTCCGCCCGGCCCCACGTTCCCACGCAGACCGGCGGAGATTTCACATGTTTGACGGTATTTTTCAACCCACCCACCTCATCATCATCCTGATCATTTGCCTGTTTGTCTTCGGCCCCACCAAGCTGCCGCAACTGGGCAAAGGGATGGCGGAGGGCATTCGCGAATTCAAGAAGGCGATCAACGATCCCGGCACCAGTCCTAGTGCATCGCAGACGACCACGAGCACGGAAGAGAAAAAGTAAGCTGGCCCGCCCTCCTCTCGATTGACGCTTTTGGGCGTAGTCGCTTCGTCCGACCGGCGACACGCCCGCAGGCTTTGCGCCCTCTGACCCTGTCCTGTTTCCTGCGTGCGCCCCGCAAATGATTGAGCCTGACGTGCTCACATTTTCATCTCATCGCATTGTTGTATTTTGGATAAAAATCTACTGGTGCGCCTGTAAGGCCTTGACTGCGCACGCCACTTTGCTATGATTAGCACTCGGGAGTCGTGAGTGCTAATTCTGCAATGGCGGCCTGTGCCGCTGCCTCACTCCCGAGCCCGCCCTTCCGGGCATGGGCATTTCGGTTCGGTTTAATTCATCGCGTTTGAGAGGAGAGATCTCATGGCTACATCTACGGCTACCCCCGTTAAGGTGCGTCCGTTGCACGACCGCCTGTTGGTGAAGCGTATCGAGGAAAAAGAGACCGTCCGTGGCGGCATCATTATTCCCGATTCGGCCAAGGAAAAGCCCCAGGAGGGCGAGGTCGTTGCGGTTGGAAAAGGCAAGGTTACCGAGGATGGCAAGGTGCTGCCCCTGGACGTGAAAGAGGGCGACCGCATCCTGTTCGGCAAGTACTCGGGCAACGAAATCAAGTTGGATGGCGAGGAGTACCTGATCCTGCGCGAGGAAGAAGTCCTCGGCGTGCTCAGCAAGTAGGCCGGCTCGCGCCTCCGGGCGCGTCCCGCGCAGCACAACCCAGTTTTCGCGCCCGCCGGGCGCAATGAAAGTGTTAGGAGGAAATCCCATGCCGAAGCGCATTGTTCATGGAGAGGGTTCGCGTCACGCTATCCTGCGCGGCGTTAATACCCTGGCTGATGCCGTTAAGATCACCCTCGGTCCCAAGGGCCGCAACGTGGTCATCGAGAAGAAGTTTGGCTCCCCCACCATCACCAAAGACGGTGTCACGGTGGCCAAAGAGATCGAGTTGAAGGACCCCCTGGAAAACATGGGAGCGCAGATGGTGCGTGAAGTCGCCTCCAAGACCAGCGATGTCGCTGGCGACGGCACCACCACCGCCACCGTGCTCGCCCAGGCGATTTATCGCGAAGGCGTCAAGTCGGTGGCCGCCGGTGCCAACCCGATGGCGCTCAAGCGCGGCATTGATCGTGCCGTCACCGCCGCCGTTGAGGAAATCAAGAAGCTGGCCAAGCCGGTGCAGGGCGAAATGATCGCCCAGGTGGGCACCATCTCCGCCAACAACGACTCCACCATCGGGACTATCATCGCCGAGGCTATGAAGAAGGTGGGCAAGGACGGCGTCATCACCGTCGAAGAGTCGCGCACCATGGAGACCCAGCTCGACGTGGTTGAGGGTATGCAGTTTGACCGCGGCTACCTCTCCCCCTACTTCGTCACCGATCCCGACCGCATGGAAGTTGTGCTCGAAGATCCCTACATCCTGATCCACGAAAAGAAGATCAGCTCGATGAAGGATCTGCTGCCGCTGCTGGAGCAGATCGCCCGCGCGGGCAAGCCGCTGCTGCTCATCGCCGAAGACATCGAAGGCGAGGCGCTGGCCACCTTGGTGGTCAACAAGCTGCGTGGCACCCTGCATAGCGCCGCCGTGAAGGCCCCCGGCTTCGGCGACCGCCGCAAGGCCATGCTGCAGGACATCGCCGTGCTCACCGGCGGCGAGTTCATCAGCGAAGAGCTGGGCATCAAGTTGGAGACCGTCCAGCTGAGCCAGCTCGGGCGCGCCAAGAAGGTCACCATTGACAAGGACAACACCACCCTCGTCGAGGGCGCGGGCAAGGCCAGCGAAATTGAGGGCCGCGTGAAGCAGCTCCGCACCCAGATCGACGAAACCACCTCCGACTACGATCGCGAAAAGCTGCAGGAGCGCCTGGCGAAGCTGGTCGGCGGGGTAGCGGTGATTAAGGTCGGCGCCGCGACCGAGACCGAGATGAAAGAGAAGAAGGCGCGCGTGGAAGACGCCATGCACGCCACCAAGGCGGCCGTCGAGGAGGGCATCGTCCCCGGCGGCGGAGTCGCCCTGATCCGCGCCGAGAAGGGCCTGGAAGGGCTCGCCGCCAGCGATCAGGACGAGAAGACCGGCATCGCGATCGTGCGCCGCGCGCTGGAAGAGCCGCTGCGCCAGATCGCGCACAATGCTGGCCTGGAAGGCGCCATCATCGTCGGCAAGGTGAAGGAAGCCAAGGACTCCAGCTTCGGCTTCAACGCCCAGACGGAGAAGTTCGAGGACCTGGTCAAGGCTGGCGTCATCGATCCCGCCAAGGTGACCCGCTTCGCCCTGCAGAACGCCGGCTCCATTTCCGGCCTGATGCTGACCACCGAAGCCCTGGTCGCCGAAATTCCGGAGGAGAAGAAGGAAGCTCCCGCCGGTCATGGCGCCCCCGGCATGGGTGGCATGGGCGGCATGTACTAAACAGCGCCGTTCACTTCGCGTAGTACTTCAAAGGCCCCGCTTGCGCGGGGCCTTTTTTTCTGCAATCACTTTGTTGCGCGATATCTCCCGGCTAGGCGGCCGCCTTCAGCGCACGCCAACCGCGCGCCGGAGCTTCTCCAGCAAGGGTCCCGCCTTGGCCCGGGCGCGTTGCGCGCCATCGGCGAGCAGTTCATTGAGGTGCTCGGGATGCTTCATCAGCTCGTTGTAGCGCTGCCGCGGCTCTGCGAGCAGCCGCTCCAGCGCCTGGTAGAGTTCGTCCTTGACCTGTCCCCAGCCGGTTCCTCCGGCGCGCAGCCGCTGCTCCAGCGAGGCGATTTCATCGCTGCTGCCGAAGTAGCGAAAGAGTTGAAATAACGACGAACTCTCCGGATCCTTCGGCGCCTCCACCGGCGTCGAGTCAGTTTGGATCTGGAATATTTTCTTGCGCAGCGCCTTGCTGTCGAGAAAGAGCGGGATGGTGTTGTTGTAGCTCTTGCTCATCTTGCGCCCGTCCAGTCCGGGAATGGTCTGCACCTCTTCACGGATGAGCGGTTCGGGAATCACCAGCAAGTCTTCCCCGTAGGTGTGATTGAAGCGGATGGCGATGTCGCGGCATATCTCCACATGCTGTTTCTGATCCTTGCCCACCGGCACCACATTGGTTCCAAAAGCCAAAATATCGGCTGCCATCAGCACCGGATAGGTATAGATCCCGCTGCTCACCTCGCGGCCGTTGGCCAGCGCGTCCTTATAGGCATGCGCCCGGTCCAGCAGCCCCTTCCCGGTGAAGCAGTTCAGAATCCAGCACAGCTCCAGGATTTCAGGAATATCAGACTGCTTGTACAGAAGCGTTTGCCGCGGGTCGAGACCAAATGCCAGCCAGGTGGCCGCGACGTCCAGGTTCCAGTGCCGCAGCATGTTGCCATCATGCAAGGTGGTCAGCGCGTGATAGTCGGCAATGAAGTAGAGCGACTCGAAGGCACGGGTCAGCTCCAGCGCGGGGCGGATCATTCCGAGGTAGTTGCCGAGGTGAGGCTGTCCGCTGGGCTTAATGCCGGTCAGTGCAATAGGCATGTGGTGGGGAAATGGTACGCCTGGCAGGATTTGAACCTGCGACCTTTCGCTCCGGAGGCGAACGCTCTATCCAGCTGAGCTACAGGCGCATTGAGCAACCGCTTCAATTTTACAACAGCCCCCCTTGCGGGCCGCGCAACCTCGTTTTGGCGGCGGTTTTTAACGAATGGCGGCACGCCGGAAATCATTTCAGGAATTTTAGACGGCGGCGGTTGTGTTTTTGGGCAGAAAGTTGGTGCGCCTCCGCGCGCGCCATGCCAAACTGGGAATCAGAACGCTTCAGCTACCCTGTTCGCAAGTTCATGCATCCTATTCGTTGGCACGCACCGTGCCGCCGGCAGCCATTACGTGGGCTGCATGAGAAAGCGCGGCTGCCGAAGCCCTCGCGAAAAGGCGCGGCTTCCGCTGGCCGCGAGCGCATATGGACATTCGATCAGGGTCGCTGCAACACCAACTGACCAGTGTCGAATGAGTAAACATTTTTGTGGGGTCGGGAGCCGAAAAGAATGAAAAAACTTAGGCCCCGATGTGCCCGTCCTGAGTACAATCGCTAGTGAAAGCTGCCAGCAAGATCGCTACAAAATTGACGGATTCTGGTTGTCGCGCATGAATCGATCGCTGCACTCTTGTTATTTCTCGTCGCGCCTTATCACTCGCCCAACCGCGCGGGGACTGCGCCTGTTGGCCTTGTTGCTGCTGGCAATTCTGTGCGCCGGTTCACCAGCCCTGGCTCGCAATGTGAACCACCTGCGCCACAGCCGGCGCGCGCGCCGCATTTACCACATCCGCCATCGCCGTGTCATTCACCGGCGGGTCATTCAGCGGCGCCCGGTCCGGCATAGAATTGTCCGGCGTCGCGTGATCCGGCGCCACGCCGTTCATCATCGCGTTGTGCGCCATCGCGTTGCGCGTCATCGCGTTGTGCGCCATCGCGTTGCGCGCCGCCACCTCGTGCGCCACGTCTACTACCGCCACGGCCATCGCTACTACCGCCGCGTGGTTAGCCACAACATTTTTGGATCCACTGCCGGGCAGGTCTGGACCACCAAACCAATTGCCTACGGCCTCTCCGATCACGACGTTACGACCGGTGAAGACCCCGAGATTCGCGCCGCCGCCGTCAAGGCGCTGGGCGACCTCAACGGTACCGCCGTGGTTGTCAACCCCAACACTGGCCGCATCCTGGCCATGGTGAATCAGGGCTTGGCGCTCTCCTCCGATTACCAGCCCTGCTCGACCACTAAGATGGCCATCGCGCTGGCCGCTCTGGATCAGGGCATCGTCAACGAGAACACACCCGTCCGCATTGGCCCCGGCCGCTACACCAACATGACGGACGCCTTGGCCTACTCCATCAATGCCTATTTCGAGGCGTTGGGCAATCGTATGGGTTTCGCCACGGTGAGTCACTACGAACGCCTGCTCGGACTGGGCGAGAAGGCCGGCTGGAATATCCCCGGCGAGAACCCCGGCATTTATCCCAGTCAACCTGGCATCGGCGGCGTCGCAAAGCTTTGCAGCTTCGGCGAAGGCATCCACATTTCTCCCTTGCAGTTGGCCGCCATCGTGACCGCCATCGCAAATGGGGGCACGCTGTATTATCTGCAGCACCCCACAACTCCGGAAGAAATTGCCAACTTTGTTCCCCGCGTGAAGCGCCAACTGGATATCTCCAAGCTCGTCCCCGTGGTGGAAGACGGCATGATGGCCGCAGTCGAGCGTGGCACCGCACGGCGCGCCAAGATCGGACCTCGGGAAATCCCCGGCATGGAGATCCTCGGCAAGACCGGCACCTGCAGCCGGGGCGGAACCCGCTTCGGTTTGTTTGCCTCCTACCTTGGTATTCAGCATCCGCAACTGGTGGTGGTGGTCATTCTGCGCGGCAACCGCGCCGTCTTCGGCCCCCGTGCCGCCCAGATCGCCGGCAACATCTACCGCCAGCTCGATCACGAACAATACTTCGTGCAGAACCATCACGCCCAACCGTTGGCCGCGATGAGCCTGCCCCTCGTTCACTAGGGTCGTTCACTAGGGTCGTTCACTAGAGTCGTTCACTAGCGTCGTTCACCCGTTCGAACAAAGAGCCAGCGCTTCCTCGCTGGCTCTTTTGTTTTACTCCACGAGCCCGGGCCGAGCCCAACTGCTTTCGAGTTCGAAGTCGCTGTCCGAAGTCGTAGCCATGGCCCCAAGCCGCGTTCGGGGTTGCCGTTAGGTCCCTGCACCGCTGGCGACGCCCGAGTTCGTCACCAGGCGAGTCGTTGGGACGGAGCAGCGTGCGGCTATTCTCAACAGGAACAGCCGCATGCCGCCAGATCGCAGAAGCGCCGTTGTGTGATGAACTCGGGCTAGAAAAGCGCGGGCACAATCCGTGAGCTCCGGCCGGAGTCCCCGCGCCGTGCCGCCCAACGCCGCCGCACTCCCGCTTTGTCATCGTCTGTTCATCGCCAATTCACCCCGTTGTAACCGCTCCCGATGCTATTCAAAGAGTATGAAATGCGATTTGCATGTTCATACCATTCACTCCGGCGACTGCACCGTCCCCGGCTTGCGCAAGTTCTGCCGCGAGTGCTACAGCCCGCCGCAAGAGGTGTACCGGCACTTACGGCGACGAGGCATGGACCTGGTCACCGTCACCGATCACGATTCCATTGCGGCCGCCGGAGAACTCGGCGGCCGTTCTTGTTTTTTCTGCAGTGAAGAGGTCACCTGTACCCTGCCCTCTGGCACCGCGGCCCACCTGGCGGTCTACGACATCAACGAGAACCAGCACTTGGGAATTCAGAGGCGGCGTAACGACTGGCCGCGTCTGATGGCGTATGTTCGTGAACAACAGCTGTTTTGTGCGGTAAACCATATAGGCTCTGCGCTCACCGGCAGCCGCCGTCTGGAGGACTTCGCGACGCTCCTCGAAGCCGGCGCGCTGGAAGTCCGTAACGGCCACATTCCGGGTATCAACAACCGTCTGGCGGAGCGGCTCGCCAGTCATCGTGGCGCTCTGGCGCTGAGCGGAAGCGACGCGCACACTCTGCAAGGCGCAGGCCGGACATGGACGCGCGTGCCGGGCGCACGCACGCGAGAGGAGTTTCTGCGCGGCTTGCGCGCCGGACACGGCCGCGTTGAGGGAGAACACGGCTCCTATGCCACCCTGACCGCGGCCGTGTGGCGGACCGCCGTGAGCTGCCTGCGGGAGAGCCACCGCGCCTGGCCGCTCTTGCCGCTGCTGCCTCTGATTCCAGCCATCACCCTGGCCCAGTCCGGTTTGGAATACGGCTGGGCGGCATTTTGGAACAACCGCTTGCGAGGCCAACTCGCTCCGTCCGTAAGCGGCACAATCGATTCGCGGCTTCTGAACGAGGAGGCGGCATAATGGCCACCGCGGCCCTGCGGCGTATTGCCATTCACGATCAGCGGCTGATGGGGAAGGTGGAGCGCTGGCGACCTCCCCGCTGGGTACGCCGCTGGATGCTGCTGGTCTCGCGCGGCGGCGATGGCCCCCTCTGGGGAATGGCTGGTCTGGCGATTCTGGTTGACGGAGGCGGCGCGCGCTGGACGGCCCTCGGCGCCGCGGCGCTGGCCGCGCTGCTCGGTATCGCCAGCTTCGAGACCATCAAACTCAGCTTCCGCCGCAGTCGTCCTCAGGTGGCCACCGCTTGCGGCGCAGCCCCGCCCAAACCGCCGGATCGCTACTCGTTCCCCTCCGGCCACTCCCTGACCGCGTTTGCGGTGTCGGTCCCACTGATGCACGCCTACCCCCGCCTGGAGCCTCTGCTGCTGTTTTCCGCCATCAATATCGCCATTTCGCGGGTCGCGCTCGGCCTGCACTATATCACCGATGTCATCGCGGGGTCCGCGCTGGGAACGCTGGTGGGCTACATCTGCCTTTGCCTGCTGCAACGATGAAAAAAATTGACCTGATTTATTTCGACGCCGGTGGCGGTCATCGCGCCGCCGCCTTGGCTTTGGTGGAGGCGGCGCGGCGGCAAGGGCTCACCTGGGACATGCGTCTGGTGAATTTGCAGGAGGTGCTGGCCCCCTCCGATATCTTCAAACGCTACCTGGGGTTGGACACAGAGGCGCTTTACAATGCCATGATCCGCCGCGGCTGGACCCTGGGAACACCCCAGTTGCTGGTCGCCCTGCACCTGCTGATCAGGGCCTGTTTGCGGCGGCACGTCAGCCTTTTAAGCGCCTTCTGGAAACAGTCCCAACCCGATCTGGTGGTCTCGCTGGTGCCCAATTTTAATCGCGCCATCAATGCCAGTGTGCGGCGGGCGCTGCCCGGCATCCCCCAGGTCACGCTGATGACCGATCTGGCGGACTACCCACCGCACTTCTGGCTGGAAAGCGATACGCCGGCGGTCATCTGCGGCTCGGAAAAAGCGCTGCGCCAGGCGCAGGACTTGGGCATTCCTCGCCGCATCGCCGTCTCCGGCATGATCCTGCATCCGCGCTTTTACGAACTGGCCCCGTTGTGCGGGGAACGGCGCGCGGCGCGCCTGGAGCAATTGGGCTTGCGGCCCGGCGTGCCCACCGGCCTGGTTCTGTTCGGCGGCATGGGTTCGCCCCGCATTGGCCTGGTCGCCCGCGCCTTGGAGCGCGCCCGCCTTCCGGTGCAACTCATCTGCGTCTGCGGCCATAACGCGCGGCAGGAGGAGGCCTTGCGTAGCTTTGCCGCCAGTTCGCGAATGCCGATTCACGTGGTGGGGTTCTCGCAAGATATTCCCGGATTATTGGGGCTCTCCGATTTCTTTATAGGAAAGCCTGGGCCGGGCAGCATCAGCGAAGCCATTCACCTGGGTGTCCCGGTGGTCGTGGAGCGCAATCTTTGGACGCTGCCCCAGGAACGCTACAACGCGGAATGGATTGAACGGCAACAGGCCGGGCTGGTTTTGCGTTCCATGAAAGATATCGCTGGCGCGGTCGAAGAGCTTCTCCGGCCCGGCCGTCTGCAAGCACTGCAGGCGCACGTTCGCGGAATGCAGAATAACGCCGTCTGGGAAATCATCGCGGCGTTGGGCGAACTGCTGCGGGAGAACTGACGGGGATCACCATGCCCGCGGGGCGTTGCGCATGGATGGCCGTCATTGGACCGGCGCTGGGCGCTTGCCGCTCCCCGGCTTGCCAATAGTGTCCGGTGTTTCGCCCTCGGTCCGCGGCCGCAGTTCCCGCAACAGCACGCGCGTCGCCTCCATCACCGCCGCTGTTCCCTGCGCCGCGAAGGGCAACTTCAAAACCCCTTGAGGAGTGAACTGAGCGCCGCGGGTTTCGCGCACGATGCGCATCAGCCGGTCGGCATCAATGGGCGCCTGCTGCCGGAAGCGTAACCACAACGCGTCACGCTTGCGCTCCAGCGCTTCCACCCCCATTTGACGGCAAGTCTGTTTCAGACGGCTGTACTCCAGCAAATTCTGCACCGGCGCCGGCGGCGGCCCATAGCGGTCGGTCAACTCGCGCAAGGCATCTTCCTGCTCTTCCGCCGCTTCCGCCTGCGCCAGGCGCTTGTACATGCGTAGCCGCTGGTTCTCTTCGGGAATATAGGTGGCCGGAATGCGTACATCGATGCCCAACTGAATTTGAGTGTCGACTTCGGGCCGCGCCTCCTGACCCTGCAGCTCCTTCACCGCCTGCTCCAGCATCTGGACATAGAGGTCGAAGCCAACCGCTTCAATCTGACCGCTTTGTTCCCCGCCCAGCAGGTTGCCGGCGCCACGCAACTCCAGATCGAGCGCGGCGATCTTGAAGCCCGCGCCCAGGTCGCTGAATTCGCGCATGGCCGCCAGGCGTTTGCGCGCGATCGGAGTCAGTTCGCCCTGCTCCGGCACCATGAGGTAGGCGTAAGCGTGCCGGTTGGAACGCCCGACCCGGCCGCGCAACTGATAGAGCTCGCTGAGTCCCAGCAGGTCGGCGCGGTTGACGACCATGGTGTTGGCCAGCGGGATGTCCAACCCGTTTTCGATGATCGTGGTCGACACCAGCACGTCGGCCTCGTGGCGGATAAAGCGCAGCATTACGCGCTCCAGTTCGCGCTCGTCCATCTGTCCGTGACCCACCGCGATGCGGGCCCCGGGCACAAGGCGCTGAATCAGCGCCGCGATTTCCCAGATGGTGTCGACGCGGTTGTGCACGAAATAGGCTTGGCCGCCGCGCTCCAGTTCCGCCTCCACCGCGGCGCAGACCAACTGCTCGCTCCACGGCGCCACCACCGTCTGAATCGCCAGCCGGTCTTTGGGGGGCGTCTCGATGACCGACATGTCGCGGATGCCGGCCAGCGACATATTCAGCGTTCGTGGAATCGGAGTGGCCGACATCGACAGAACATGCACCTCGCGCTTCATCTGCTTGAGCCGTTCTTTGTGGCGTACCCCAAAGCGCTGCTCCTCGTCGATGACCAGCAAGCCTAAATTCTGGAAGCGGACATCCTTGGATAGCACCCGGTGCGTGCCAATCACGATGTCGAGCTTGCCGGAGGCCAGCCGCTCCAGCGTCTCGCGCTGCTGCGCCGCCGTGCGGAACCGGCTCAGCATATCGATGCTGACCGGAAAGGCGGCAAAGCGCTGCTTGAAGGTTTGATAGTGCTGGAAGGCCAGCACCGTTGTCGGCGTCAACACCGCGACCTGGCGGCCTTCGCTGGCGATCTTGAAGGCGGCCCGCATCGCCACCTCAGTCTTGCCGTAGCCCACATCGCCGACGATGAGCCGGTCCATGGGACGCGACCGCCCCAGATCTTTCATGACATCACGGATCGCTCGCGCCTGATCCGGCGTCGGCGTATAGGGAAACGAGTCCTCAAACTCCCTTACCCAATGGCTGTCGACGCTGCAGGGTTGAATGCTGGCCGCCTGCCGCTCGGCGTAGAGTTTGAGCAGTTCATCGGCCATGTCTTTCATGGCCTTCTTGACGCGCGCCTTGCGTGCCTGCCATTGCGTGCCGCCCAGCCGGTCGAGCGTTGGCTTGCCGCTCTCGGCCGAGCGGTACTTCTGCACCAGATCCATGCGCGTCAGCGGCACGTACAGACGCGCCCCTTCCGCGTACTCCAGAATCATGAACTCGGTAGCCGCCCCGCTGACCGGAGCAAACGCCAGCGGACTCTGCCCGCGTCCCGCAACGCCGTCGGCTTCCATGGTCTTGAGTCCGACATATTGCCCGATGCCGTGCTCCACATGAACCACGTAATCGCCGATCGAGAGATCGCGGAAATCGCTGAGGAAGGTGGAGACGTTGGACTTGCGCGGCGCCAGTTCACGCAACCTGTAACTCTCCTCCGCATGGAACAGATCGCCGGAGCCGAACAGCGCAAACTGCTGCCGCGGAAACACGCAACCGCGGGCCAGCCGGCCCATCACCAAAACATTCTGCCGCTGCCCGCCTCCCAGGGATGATTTCTCCGTCAGGTAATCGTCGCCCTGCGGCCGGAAACCCAGGTTGAATGCCACCCCATATTCGCGGAACAGATCAGCCAGACGCTCCACCTCGCCCAGGTTCGCGCACACGAACATCAACTGTTCGCCGCGGCGGTTCAGGCTTTTCACCTCTTCCACCAGTCGCGGAACGTTGCCCTGAAAGCGCGGCGTGGGGTGCGTGTCCCAATGCCAGACCTGGGGCTGGCTTGCCGCGTCAACGGCGTCATCCGCACCCTTGCGCACGGATTGCCCGTCCGCCGTCGCGGCATTCTCGCCGCCATCCGCCTCCGGCGCGCCTGCAGCCACGGGTGCTAAAAGTGCGCTGGCTTTGAGCTCCAGCTCCTCGGCCGTCAAGTCCACTTCGGACACCATCGGAACAGACGCTGGCGCCGGCGCCTCGTGCAAGCCCAATTCACGCAGCTCCGCACTGGGCAGCGCCTGCACCATTTCCCACCAATGATCGGGAGAGTAGTAAATACTTTCGGGCGCCGGAGGTTGCAGTCCCGCCTCCAGCCCAACCCCCTGCGCCTCCGCCTGCCGCCAGCGCCGTTCCGCCGCGGCATAGCGCTCCCGCAATTTCTCCCACCAGCGTTCCAGATCCTGGCGCAACAGATCGGGTTCCAACAAGACCAGCAAAGGATCGGTGGTAAGGTCGAACACGCTGTGCTGGTAATTCTCCAGGCCCGGAACTTGAAACTCCCATCCGGGATACACGCTGGCGTTCTCCAGCTCCGGAGCGCCGGCTGGCAGCCTCTGTTTGAGCAATCCCAAGCGCGCCGCCGTCGCCGGCATGGCCGTCAATGGCAGCAACAGCGTTGAATCCAGCGGCCGGATCGAGCGCTGGGTATCGGCGTCAAACTCCCGCAAAGACTCAATTTCATCCCCAAACAGCTCAATTCGAACGGGGTTCTGCCCCTCCGGGCTGAAAACGTCGAGCAACCCGCCGCGAATGGAAAACTGTCCCGCCTGCTCAACCGGATCGTGCCGTTCGTAACCCATCAGCAGCAGTTGTTCGGAGAGCCCCTCCAGGTCAACGAAGCCGCCGCGTGCAAGATTGCGCGCCAGATGCCGGTAACTCTCCGGCGCAGCCAGCCGCGCCGCGGCCGCTTGTGGCGAAGCCAAAAGAAAGGGCAACTGGCTCAGTGCCCCCACCTGGGCCGCTCTCCAGAGCGCCACCGCACGCTGTTGCAGAATGTCGGGATGGGGAGAAAGGCGCTCGTAAGGGTCTATCTCATAGCCGGGCAATACCCCTATGCGCTCATCCCCTGTCCCCGTCAGCGCATGAAACGTTTCCAGCGCATCTCGCAGATCTTCCAGGGAGTTGCCATCATGCGCGACGACGATCAATGGGCGCTGCACACGGCGTTGCAAAAGCACTAACGCCAAAGCCTGCGCCGGCGGTGTGAGTCCGTGCACAGAGACGCGTCTCCCTGCCGCTGCCGCCTCCGCCGCCTCCGGCATCGGGCTGCGGGAATTGAGCTGTGCTAAGAGGTCCCGGACCCAAGGAAAGATCATCGCGCTAACTCTCACTACCGCTTATCGTCCAGAAACTACTAGGCGGACAGACAAAAACTGGGATTTGACAAAGTACTCCTCGCAACAACTATCTTCGCGCGCAAAGAAAGCTCCGCCTCGGTCAGTTTAACAGCCCCCTCCCACACCTGCCCACCGGGACGGGTACCCGGGGCGGCAAGAAAAAATTTAGTCCTCACCGCCCGTTAAGCGCTTGCAAGGACAACGTTTTCCCTTACAATCGCCTTGCGGTCCCGAAGTCTCGCCGGCGAACGCTCCTTGCGGAGCGTTTGCCGTCTTTGCGGTTATTTTCATGCCTCAGTCTGCCGTCGAGCGCGCCAGCGAAGTTCGCTTGTCCGACATTATCTCCGCGCTTTCCTTTGCGCTGGATTTAACGGAAGGACAGCGCATGGGCCATTCCGCCCGCGCCTGCGCCCTGGGCATGCGCATGGCCGACGCGCTGCAACTTTCCCGCGAAGACCGATCTGACCTTTATTACGCGTTGTTATTGAAAGACAGCGGCTGCTCCAGTAACGCCGCGCGCCTGTTCCAGATTTTTGGCGGCGACGAGCGCCGCCTGAAGCGCGAGTCCCGGCGCGTCAACTGGACGCGCACGTCGCTCGAAACCTTCCAGTACGTGCGTCGCAATACCGCTCCCGAGTTGCCCTTCCTGCGCCGCACCCGCAAGATCATTTCAGTGGCGATGAACAGCCGCAACAACGGCTTGGAGACCTTCGGGCTGCGTTGTGAACGCGGCGCTCAGATCGCCCTGCGGATGGGCTTCTCGGAGGCCACCGCCGCCGGCATCCGCAGCCTCGATGAACACTGGGACGGAAGTGGATATCCGCTCGGTTTGCGCGGACAGGGCATTCCCCTATTTTCGCGCATTATGAATCTGTGCCAGACCTGGGAACTATTCGGCACCGAACAGGGGCCCGCGCAGGCGCTGCACGTATTGCGGCAACGCGCCGGACGCTGGTTTGACCCCGATCTGGTGCGCATTGCCGCGAGTCTGGGCAGCGACCAACATCTTTGGGAGAGTCTGCGCGGCGACGAACTCCGCAAGTACGTCATGAGCCTGGAACCGGGGCGCAGCATTCACGCCGACGATGACCGCCTGGACGAAATCTGCGAAGCCTTCGCCGAGGTCATCGACGCCAAATCGCCGTTCACCTATCGCCACTCGCGTGGGGTGGCGCGCGCCTCCCTTTTAATCGCGCAGGGGCTCGGGCTGGATCCGGAAACCTGCACCATGGTGCGCCGCGCCGCACTGCTGCACGATCTCGGCAAGCTGAGTGTGCCCAACTCGGTGCTCGACAAGCCCGGCAATCTCACCCGCGAGGAGTGGAGCGCCATCCGGCTGCATCCCTACTACACGCAGAAAATTTTGCAACGCATTGACGGCTTTGAGAACCTTGCCTTTGTGGCCAGCGCGCATCACGAAAAGCTGGATGGCTCGGGCTACTTCCGCGGCCTGTATGCCTGCCAATTGACCTTGCCGGCCCGCATTATTGCCGTGGCTGACAACTATGACGCGCTTTCTGCCGCCCGCCCCTATCGCGAAGCCTTGCCGCAGGAAAAAGTCCTCCAGCTCATCTCCAGCGAAGTGCCGCATGCGCTGGATGGCGACTGCTTCGCGGTGCTGAAACAAAACAGTGACGTTCTGGCGCGCACCGCCTGATGACCGGGCTCTCAAGCTTTTCCAAACAAGAAGGGGCGCGCCATCGGCGCGCCCCTTCTGTTTGTTCCAGGCTTTTTCGCCGGATTCTCAACCGGCGGCCCGCTGTTTCTTTTCCAGCGTGCGATAGAGTGCGATGGTCTGGTCGGCAATCGCCTCCCAGCTGAACGTCTCCTCCACGCGCTTGCGCCCCGCCTCTCCAAAGCGCTTCTGCATGCCGGGGTCGGCGAGGACGGCATTGACCTTCTCCGCCAGATCACGCGCGAACTTTTCCGGTTGCAACGGCATGTTGGTGACCGGGTCGGCGGCAAACGGCACCTGAAAGCCCGTTTCGCCCTCGACCACCACTTCCTTGATGCCTCCTGTCGCGCTGGCCACCACCGCCGTGCGGCAGGCCATCGCCTCCAGGTTGATGATGCCAAACGGCTCGTAAACCGAAGGACAGCAGAACACCGCCGCGTGGCTGTAGAGCTGAATTACTTCCGGTTTGGACACCATCTTCTCAATCCAGATCACGCGCGGGTTGATCTTCTGCACCGCCTCGACCTTGGCGCGCATCTCCGCCGCGATCTCCGGCGTATCCGGCGCGCCCGCGCACAAAACCACCTGCGTTCCGGGACGGAAATACTGAATGGCGTCCACCAGGTGGGTCACGCCCTTCTGGCGCGTAATGCGTCCCACGAACAACACGTAGGGGACGTTCGGATCGACGCCAAACGCCTGCAGCGCGCTGGTCTCGCTGGTCTTCTGGTATTCCTTCAGATCGATGCCGTTGTAGATGACGTGAATGCGCTTGGGATCGACGTTGGGATAGGCGCGCATGATGTCGGCCTTGGTTTCGTTCGAAACCGCCACCACCGCATCGGCGTCTTCAATCGCCGTCTTCTCCATCCACGAGCTCATGGCGTAACCGCTGCCAAGCTGCTCGGCTTTCCAGGCGCGCAACGGCTCCAGACTGTGCGTGGTCAGTACCAGCGGCACGTTATAGAGCTTCTTCGCCAAAAAACCCGCCATGGAAGCGTACCAGGTGTGGGTATGCACCACGCTCACGTTGCGCAGGTTTTTGATCGAGGTCAGGTTGACGCTCAGCGCCTCCAGGGCGCCTTTGAATTTCTCGGTCGTTCCTTCCACGATTTCGCTCCAGGGCTGGTGACCGATCACTTCCGGATTGCCGCCTAGCTGATGCTGATCGCCGAAGGTATGGACTTCGACTTCGATTTTGCGAGCCAGTTCCCGTGTCAGGTAATCGACATGGACGCCGGCGCCGCCGTAAATATATGGGGGGAATTCACGAGTAAAAAGGGCTACGCGCACGAGTGCTCCTAAAGTACTGGAGGTAATAACAGTACTGAGCCGAGCCACCTGTTGATCGCTTACGACAGGGATACCGCGGATGGTCTTGCTCAGGCATGGCCGGCTGCGCCAATGGACCGCCGTGCAGCGTTCCACCACGTCAGCGCGACGAAGTGCTCACAGAGTATCACGCGGCATCGCCGGAATTGCAGGTCCTAAGGCGAACTGCGCACTTCACCCCACTGTAAGCGTTTGTACTTCCACCAGCGCCCCACTACGCCACCCATGAAGCTGCGGAAGTGTTCACTTGCCGCCCCAACTCAAGCGCCCCACGCCTTTTGGGCAACAGCAGTGCTTTACCGGGCCATCCTAAACGGTATGCGCATGGTGCTGATCGCCCTCGGTCTTGTGACGGTAGGCCTCGCGATTGTGCTGGCCATTGAAGGACTTTGGTTCATCGCCATTCCCGACGCCCTGTTCGGCGTCGCGGTGGGGTTGGCCGCTGCCGACAGCATGTTGCTGGACCGCCGCCTCTCCGCCCCGGTGGTGTTTGCCCCAGCTGCCGAGCAAGTTGCCCGTGAGACCACGCGCCCCGCGCAAAGCGAATCCCACGCCCAGCAACTCGACCAGAACGCCGTTCAGCAACTCGGCCACTCTGCAACACTCCAGGCCACCCCCCAGGCCACCCCCCAGGCCACCTTGGTTCAGCCGCCCCCGCAGCAGGCCTCCCCAGCAGTTACCGACCCAACGTCGGTCATGGCGCCTCCGGGACGCATTCCCCCCGCCAGCGCGCGTCCGCGCCAGCACGCCAAACGCCGCCGGCGCTAGCCCCGGAAGTCAGCAACTCAATCGAACTACGTAATTGGCTTCTCTTCATCACCAACCACGCCTCACTTCCCCACACAAAAGGTCGAGAAGATCAGTCCCAGAATGTCTTCCGTCGTGGTCTGGCCGGTAATGTTGCCGAGTTCCTTCAGTGCCGCGTAAAGGTCAACCAGCAGCAACTCGTGATGCAGTTTTTCGCCAGCCGCGGAGGCCACCCGCGCCAGCAAGTCGTCCGTGAGCCGCAGGTGCCCGGCATGGCGGGCGCTGGTAATCCAGCCACTGCCCTCACCCTCATGGGGCAGCAGCGCGGCGCGCAGCTGCTGGCGGAAGCTCTCCAGTCCCTCGCCGGTTTGCGCCGAAACCCGCGGTAACGGGAAATCGCTCCCTTTGCCTAGCGCCGCCCGCAGCTCCGCCTCATCGAGACGAGTTGGCAGGTCGCATTTGTTGAGCACCGCCCAGACCTGCGGCCTCTCCCGCAGCAACTCCAGCAGGACCAGGTCGTCGGCGTGCAACGCCTGACTGGCGTCAAAGATCGCCAGCGCGATATCCGCATCGGCAAGCGCCTGTCGCGAGCGCTCAACACCCAATCGCTCCACCTCATGCTCGGCTTCACGCACCCCGGCCGTATCGCACAGCGTAACCGGAACGCCTTCCAGATCGATCGCCTCGCTGATCAGATCGCGGGTGGTGCCCGCATGAGGAGTCACAATGGCGCGCTCCTGCCGCAACAGGCGATTGAATAGGCTGGACTTTCCCACATTGGGCCGGCCCACCACTGCCAGGACCACGCCGTTGCGCAGATAGCGCGTCTGCTGGAAGCTTTCCAACCATTGCCGCGTCATCTGCCGGCACAGTTCCACGCGCCTGCCAATCTCGTTCCATGGCGGCAGCGAGACATCGTCTTCGGCGAAATCAATGCCCGCCTCCAGCAACGCAATCAACTCTCTCAATTGCTCCTGCAGGGGCTGTAGCAGCCTGGAAACCGAGCCGCGCAACTGCAGGGCCGCCGTGCGCGCCTGGAAGAGCGTCTGCGCGTCGATCAGGTCGCGAATGGCCTCCGCCTGGCTGAGATCAATGCGTCCATTGAGAAAGGCACGGCGGCTGAATTCACCCGGTTCGGCCAGGCGCGCTCCATGCCGCAGAAAAGCCTCCAGCAACGCGCGCAACAGTACGGGAGAACCATGCCCGGCGACTTCCAAAACGTCCTCGGCGGTGTAGGAGTGGGGCGCGCGAAAAAAAGTGACCAGCACCTCGTCCAGCGCCGCTCCGCTCTGCTCGTCGTAAAACCATGTGTGCCGCACGCGCCCCGGCTGCGGCTCGCCGAGGGCGAAAATGCGTTCGCACAGCTCCGCCGCCAGCGTTCCAGAGACACGCACAATTCCCAGCCCGCCCCGCCCGTGAGGGGTGGCCAGCGCCGCGATGGTATCGTGAGAGTCACTCATGGGATCTGCCTCATTCTAAAACCCTCGCCTCCGCGCCCCCCTGGCCGCGCCACACAGCCCCTCCACAGATTAGAGTCCACCAAGCTGGAGCCCCCATCCCGGTGAGGTGGAACTCGACAAATCACCCCACTATGCGCTTCGGACTTGACCCATCGCCTGCAACACGGTACTTTCAGCAGCGAGATGCAGGATGCGTGAGGAGGGCCCTCCTGGAGCCGCCGGCGGCAACGGGATCGCTATCCGCCGCAGGCGAATTCAACCTGGGAGCCCCTGGTGGCGTTCAAGATATTACTGGCCGATGACAGCCCCCACGCACAGCGCATGGGCTCGGAGATCCTCAACGCTCTGGGCTACGAGGTTACCGCGGTCAGTAATGGCCCAGCCGCATTAAAGAAGTTGGCCGAGTTTACCCCCGACCTGGTCATTGCCGATACCTCCATGCCCGGCCTGACCGGCTTTGAAGTCTGCGAGCGCATGCGCGCCAGCGACAACTGGAAGAACATCCCGGTACTGCTCGCCCTGGCCGCCTACGAACTCTACGACGCCAAGCAAGGGGAGGAGTGCGGAGCCAATGGCGTTGTCCAGAAGCCATTCATCCCCACCAACCTGGAAGAGGCCGTTCGCAAACTCCTCGACCGTGAGCCTGCGGTCGCTCCGGCACAAACCCAAGCGGGAGTGACAGAGGCAGCACCACCGGAACCGGTTCCGGAAACCTCCCCCTCCGGCCACGAGCCCGCCGCCGCGCCGCAAGCCAGTGCGCCTGCTGGCAACGCAGCCACCGACGCCCGCCCGCGTTGGCAGGTCGAAGAAATAGAAACCAGTCCGGAGGAGCGCCGCGCTCAAATTGCGCCTCCGGCCACCTCCAGTTCGCTTCCGCCGGCTTCGGGCGGAGCGGCCGCCGCTCCCAAGCCCGCGCCCGCGGCCGAAACATGGCCTGCGCTCAACACCGGCGCCCCGCTTGGCGAGGCCGATCTGCTGCTGGCCCGCGCGCTCGGACGCAGTGAGGACGCCGGCAACGAGCCCGCCGGGGAAGAAGCCCAACCGGCGCCAGCACAGCAGCCAGCGCAAGAGCCCGAATTTGCCTCCTCCGCGGCAGCTCCCGGGAACGAGCCGGCCGGCGGCCGGGCGACGGCGCCCGTTGCTGAATTTTCCATCGCGGAATCTGAACGCGCCGTTGCGGAAGAGCCGGCGCCCACCCCATCTACGGCGGCAAGTGAGCCTTCGCAACAACCCATGGAAGCCTGCGTTGCCGATCAGGACGCCTACGAAGTCTCCGGCGACGATCTTTCCCCGGACGCTCTGCAGGAAATGGGTGTTGCTATCCCCCCGGTTGCGGAGCCTGCAGCCGAACCTATGGCTGCCGCTGTGCCTGAAGCGGGCTCTGACGAGTTGTTCGGCGTCTTCGGAGAGGACCAGCCCAGTGAAAGCCTGCTGGCCGATCCGCTGCAGGGCATTGATCTGGAAGTACCTGGCGCCGCTCCTGATGCGCCCGCCAGCGAGGCCGCCAAAGAGGCCGACGCCGCCCTGCTGGACGCACTGGCCGCCGCCGCGCCCGCGCCCGCGCCGCCCCCCGCCGCTAAACCGGATATCGGCAAGGTCACAGAAGTGGTGCGCGGAGTGCTCTCGCACTATCTTTCCCCCATGATTGCCGAAGAAGTCATGGTGGAAATCGAGCGCCGCTTGCGCGCCCTGCTGCAATAATTGCGTCGTAGCCGGCCGCCGCGGCCAGGACGCGTACGCAGGTCCCCCCAAACTTAAACGCCCGTACCCCGCCCGGCTGGGCGGTGCACGCTACGCAAAGCCCCGCCACTTTTTCCAGACGCGCCGGGCAACTGACAACCTCACACCCGCACCCCTCCGGTACAATTTTCTTTCGCCCTGTTTTTCGGCTGCGAAGCGCCTTCGCGCGCCCATCGCGGCGCGGCCTTCAACGCCCGGGCGGGAAACGAGACCGGAATGGCGCTGTTTCGCGAACTGAACAAAACATACGAACCGCAGGAAATTGAGCCGCGCTGGGCCGAGTTGTGGATCAACCGCGCCTGGTACCGCGCCGCCCTCGACAGCGCGCGCCCCACCTGGTCGCTGGTCATCCCGCCCCCCAATGTCACCGGATCGCTGCACATGGGACACATGCTGGAGCACACTGAGATTGACGCTCTGGCCCGCTGGCGGCGCATGTCTGGTGACAATGTCCTCTGGCTGCCCGGCACCGATCACGCCGGCATCGCCACCCAGATGGTGGTGGAGCGCGAACTGGCCAAGCAAGGGCTGGAACGCCGCGCCCTGGGCCGTGAGGAGTTCCTCAAGCACGTCTGGGCATGGAAAGAGCAAAGCGGCGGCACGATCCAGCGTCAGATGAAGCGCCTGGGCGCCTCCTGTGACTGGTCGCGCGAACGCTTCACGCTTGACGCGTGCCTGTCCCGCGCCGTCCGTGAGGTTTTTGTCAGCCTCTACGAAGAGGGCTTGATCTACCGCGGCCGCTACATCGTCAACTGGTGCCCCCGCTGTCAGACCGCCGTCAGCGATCTCGAAGTGGTGCACGAAGAGACGGTGGGCAAGCTCTATCACATCCGCTACCCGCTCGCCGGCGACCCCGCGCGGGGCATTGTGGTCGCCACCACCCGTCCGGAGACCATGCTGGGCGATACCGCCGTCGCGGTCAATGAACGCGACGAGCGCTACCGCGATTTTTTCGGCAAACAACTGGAACTGCCTCTGACCGGCCGCCACATTCCTGTGATCTGCGATGAACTGGCGCAGCCGGAGTTCGGCACCGGCGCCGTCAAGGTCACGCCTTCCCACGATCCCAACGATTTCGCCGCCGGGCAACGCCATCACCTGCCCCAGATCGATGTCATGGACGAGACCGGGCACATGAACCAGAACGCCGGCAGCTATTCCGGTCTGGACCGCTTTGCCGCCCGTAAACAGATCGTCGCCGACCTGGAGGCGCAGGGCCTGCTGCTCAAAGTGGCCGATCACCCTATGGCGATTGGTCATTGCCAGCGGTGCCGCACCATTATCGAACCTCGTATCTCGACGCAGTGGTTTGTCAAAGTGGCGCCCCTGGCGGAAGACGCTATTCGCGTGGTTGAAGACGGTTCAATCCGCTTCGTGCCGGAAAACAATCAAGGCATTTATCTGAACTGGATGCGCAACATTCACGACTGGTGCATCTCGCGCCAGCTCTGGTGGGGACACCGCATTCCCGCCTGGTATTGCGATCAGTGTCATCAGGTGGTGGTTGCGCGCGAAGATCCCTCGCGCTGCTCCTGCGGCGGAGAACTGCGCCAGGATCCCGACGTTCTCGATACCTGGTTCAGCTCCGCCCTCTGGCCGTTTTCCACCCTGGGCTGGCCCGCGCAGAGCGCTGATCTGCAAAAGTTCTATCCCACCACCCTGCTGGTCACCGGCTTTGACATCCTGTTTTTCTGGGTGGCGCGCATGATCCTCATGGGCGTGCACTTCATGAAGCGCGATGGGCGGCCGCTCAGCGAAGCGGTGCCTTTCCGCACTGTTTATATTCATGCCCTTGTCCGCGACGCTGATAAGCAGAAGATGTCGAAGACCAAGGGCAACGTCATTGATCCGCTGGCCATGACCGAGAAGTACGGCACTGACGCTGTGCGTTTCACTCTCGCCGCCATGGCCGCCCCGGGAACCGACATTGCCCTCTCGGAAGCGCGTATGGAGGGCTACGCCGCGTTCGCCAACAAGATTTGGAACGCGGCCCGCTTCCTGTTCATGAGCCTGGATCGCGCCCTGGAACAGCATCCCGGCGCCTGGGACGCCACCAGTTTCCAACCGGGCGCGGCCCTGCCGCAATGCGTGGGCAGCGAGCTTAGCGACCGTTGGATCTTTTCCCGGCTCGGCCGCGTCATCGAGCGCATTGACGAGAGCTTCCGCGCCTACCGCTTTCATGATGTCGCCGACACCTTGTACCACTTCGTCTGGCATGAATTCTGCGACTGGTACATCGAGCTGTTGAAGCCGCGCCTGGCCTCCGATGACGCCACCGAAGTGGGCGCGGCCGCGCGGAACGCGCTGACGGTCTTTGAGGCCGCTCTGCGCCTGCTGCACCCGCTCATGCCCTTTATCAGCGAGGAGCTCTGGAACACCCTTCCCAACGCCAGCCAGGCGGCGCCCACCATCGCGCTGGCTGCCTTTCCCGCCCCACCCGCCGCCGATGCCGCCGCGGAACGCCAAATGGACCTGCTGCAGGCGGTCGTCAATGAAGTGCGCCGCATGCGCGGGGAATGGAAGGTGCCACCGCGCGCCCGCCTGCGCGCCAAGATCGCCGCCGCTGCGAGCCAGCGTGCCGACCTCCAGGCCAACCTGGTTTCCATCCAGACGCTGGCCGGACTGGAACAGCTTGATGTGGTCGAGCGCATTACCAAGCCCGGCCTGGGATACGCCGCCGCCACCGCGTTCCAGATCCAACTCGATCTGGCGGGCGCCATTGACGTGGCCGGCGAACGCCAGCGTCTCATGCGCGACCTGCAGACCATCACCAAGGGCTATGACAGCGCGGTCCGCCAGCTCGGCAACGAGGAATTCCGCCAACGCGCTCCGCAAAAGGTCATCCAGGAACTGGAGCGCAAGCAACAGGATCTGGGCCGCCAGCGTGAACAGTTGGAGCAAAGCCTGCGCGCCCTGGAAACACTCAACGTCTAACCAGGACAGCTCTCAACACCTTCTCGAAGCTTGACGCTTTCCTGTGCCCCACCCAACTTCCTGGGTGGGGCGCCGTGGCCAAATACGTGGCCAAATAAAAGTACTTGCCGCCGCCAGTATCGAGCGCGGTCCTCTGATGGCCGCTGATTGCTACCCCCAACGGACCACCAGAAAAAGAGCTCGGACAGCTCCTCTCGTCCACCCCTCTTTGCCCACCCCACATCATTTGTGCGAAAATACTCGAATCTGTAAAGAGAAGAAGGACTTGCAACTGCATGTCTGATCCCAAGGACACTCCCCTCACCGTCTCGCCATCCGAGGGCGGCAGCCCCGAGGCTGCGCCGGCGGAAGAGGCCAATTTCGCGCAGCTTCTGGAACAGTATGAAAGCGAAGCTGCAAAAGAACCCAAAGTCGGCGACCGCGTCAACGCCAAGGTGGTCAACATCACCGACGAGTCGGTCCTGGTCGACATTGGCGCCAAATCCGAAGGCGTGCTGCGCATCGAGCAGGTGCGCTCCAAGAACGGCGACATCGAAGTTCAGCCCGGCGACGAATTCCAGGTCATCATCGAGGGCGTCGACCAGGAGGGCAACTTCAAGCTTGCGCGCCTCTCCCCCGACCGCCCCCGCAATCTGGAAGACCTCAAAGTCGCCTACGAGCAGGGCCTGATCATTTACGTCAAGGTCACCGGCGTGGTGAAGGGCGGGCTGGCGGTGGATGCCGGCGAGCGCGGCTTTCTGCCTCAATCCCGCAGTGGCGTTCGCGACGCCAGCGAGATGCACAAGCTGGTCGGCCAGGAGGTGCGCGCCCGCATCGCCAAGGCGCCGGAAAAAAAGAACGTGATTGTGGACCGCCGCTCGGTTCTCGAGGCCGAGGAGAAAGAGGCGGAAAAGGCAGCCCTGGAGCGCTTGCATGACGGCGATGAGACCGAGGGCACGGTAAAGAGCCTGGCCACCTATGGCGCCTTCGTCGATCTCGGCGGCATTGACGGTCTGTTGCACGTCTCCGACATCAGCTGGACGCACATTCCCGAACCCGCGCGCCTGTTGCACATTGGCGACAAGATTCGGGTGAAGGTGCTCAAGATTGATCGCAACAAGCGCCGCATCTCGGTGGGCATGAAACAACTCTCCCCCGACCCCTGGCTGAGCATTCCCGAGCGCTTTCATGTTGGCGATCGCGTGCGCGGCACCGTGCAGCGCACCACTGAATTCGGCGCCTTTGTCGAACTCGAGCCGGGCGTCGAAGGGCTGGTGCATGTCAGCGAGATGTCGTGGTCGCGTAAGGTGCGCAAGCCCTCCGACGTAGTCAAACCCGGAGACACCGTGGAAGTGGTGGTCCTGGGTGTAAGCCCGGGCGAGCGGCGGCTTTCGCTAGGCCTCAAGCAGGCCCTGGGTGATCCCTGGGAGGACGCGGAAACGCGTTTCGCCCCAGGCACGATCGTCGAGGGCAGGGTCCGCAACATCCAGCCGTTTGGCGCCTTCGTGGAACTGGCGGAAGGCGTGGATGGCATGATCCACATCGGCGATCTTTCGGAAAACCGTCTCAACAGCCCCAACGAAGTTGTGCAGGTGGGCGACACGGTCAAGGCCAAGGTTCTGGAAGTGGATCGCGAGAAGCGCCGCATCCGTTTGGGCGTGCGCCAACTGAAGCCCACTCCGCTGGAAGCGTTTCTGGCCGAGCACAAGGTCGGCGACGAAATCACCGGACGGGTCATTAAGGCCTATCCCGGCCGCGTGGAACTCGATGAAGGCGTGGAAGCCGCCTGCCCCTCCGCTGCGCCTCCGGTCAAGCGCATTGAAGAGGGCACTCTGGCGGCCAAGCTCGCCGCGGTCTGGAAGCCGCAACAGCCGGCCGCTCCAGTTCCCGACGAAAACGCCGGCAAAGTGCAGCTGAAATCCGGCGAGGTACGCCGTTTCCGCATCATCAAACTGGAAGCGGAAAAGCGCGGCGTGGAAGTAGAACCCGCCTAAACGCCCGCTGGTTCAACAACCTCAAATCATCCGCAATAAAAAACAGAGGAAGGTCCCGCGACCTTCCTCTGTTTTCGTGCGGCTCTGAGCCACCACGCTGGCCTTCGCCTCGATTACGCGTCGCTGCCGCCCTGTTTCAATCCGGCGTGGAGTTCTCAGTGCGCCGCGGGCGATGGCGCGCCTTCCGCCTGGATGGCGATCAGGCGCTCGGTAAAATGCACCTTTTTCATTGCTTGCTGCATGTCGTTCTGTATACAGGGAATCATCTCGGCCATGAACTCCATGGTCACGGCGGGGAGTTCCCGCACCACCTTCTGTCCGCTGGGCGTGGAATAAAAAGCGATCATCGCATCCACGTCCGCGCCCGTGAAATGGCGTTGATAAATCGGCACAATAAGGTCGATTAACCCGTTTACGAAATCCTTCCCCATCGCCTGCTCCTGCAGGTCCGACATGAGCTTGGTCATATCGGCCCGCTGCTGCGGCGTATATTTGGAGTGGGCCAGGCGCGCCTGCGTGAGTCCCTGCATGGTGTGCATCATGGTCTGGGCCTGCTGATCGAGGCGCATTAAGTGGAACAGCTTGACGATCTGTTCACGGGTGGCGGGAGCGGACGAAGCGGCGGACGAGGCCGCCGCCGTAGCCGGCAGCGGTGTCCCGGTGGCCGTGGCTGGCTGCTGGCTGGCGGCAATAGAAACGGCGAGCATGCTGGACAAGAAAGCGCTGAGGACGAGATGGCGGGGCATGAGCGATTTCCTTTCTATAGACGAGCACAAGCATAACGCAGAGAAGGAGATCGCGGAGAAGAGTTCATCGTCCATGGCGCGGCAATGGTACGGCCTGCCCGCCTTTGCAACGGGAAAATCGTGATGTTTGCTTCCGCGTGCAGCGACTTAAACGGCCGCCTCTACGCAAGCCGTGCGCGACGCCAGCCGGCCGCAACACCCCACGGTAACGGGGAACGGTTAACGGGTGAATGGTGAATCACTGGCATCGCTCTCAATTGCGGCATCATCCCATTGAATGCATGTCTGGAGCCCCACAATCGGCTAGCGCGGCGGGTGCGCTGATCATCTTGAATGCCGCTTCTGGAACGAACAGGGCGCGGGCCAGCCTCCAGGCACTCCGCGCGGCCGCGACCGCCTGCGGCATAGAATGCGAGTTCTTATTAATCAATAAACCGGAACGTCTGGCGGGGGCCATTGCCCAGGCGCGGCAGGGGCCGCGGCGGCGTGTCATTGCCGTGGGCGGCGATGGAACGCTCCGCGCGGTGGCGGCGGCCCTCGTGGAGAGCGGAAAGGAGTTCGGCGCGATTCCGCTGGGCACCTTCAATTATTTCGCCCGGGAATACGGATTGCCTGCGCATCCCCCTGACGCATTGACATACGCGTTGCGCGGAGAGGCGCGCCCTATCACGGTTGGCGAACTCAACGGCATTCCGTTTCTCAACAACGCCAGTGTAGGGCTGTATCCAAAGGTTCTGGAGATTCGCGAAGGAACCTACCGGCGCTTTGGGCGCAGCCGGCTGGCAGCTTATTGGTCGGTGATTTTGGCGCTGGCCCGCTTTGACGTCAATCTCGCCGCGGAAATCGAAATCGCCGGCGCTCTTCCCACACGGCTTCGCACTCCGCTCATTTTTGTGGGGCGAAACGGTTATCAGATCGCCCAATTTCACCTGCCCGGCAGTGAATGCGTGGCCAATCATCAGTTGGCAGCCTACGTATTACCGGCCACCGGGCGTGCCGCGTTGCTGAGTCTGGCGGCTCGGCTGCTGCTCGGCGGCATCCGGCCACAGCAGGATCTCAAGACGTTCTGCGCCGCTGAGTTGCGGGTGCGCCTGCCCGGACGCCGCTGGACGGCTGCCCTCGACGGGGAGCGGCTGCGCGTCTCCTCGCCACTGACCTTTCGTGTTCGAGAGAAAGCGCTGCTGGCAGTGGTGCCGGAGCGGCACGACGGATAGGCGTCGTGAGTTGGCGGCACGGCCGCTTTTATTCCACCCGCTTCGGTGTTCGGCCGAAGCTCACGGATGGTGGCCGCGCTTTGCTAGTCGTCAGGGGTGCGGGACCTAGTAGGCAACCCCGCACTGTCGCTACGACTTCGGCCTGCGATTTCGAACTCCAAAGCAGTTCGACTCGGCCCTGGCTCGTTCAGTTGCCGGTTGTGAGTGCGGCGTTGCGAACGTTCTCGGGTCACACCAAACCTTAGGGGGGCATTTATTCGTACCGTTGCGCACATATCCGATCTGCACTTCGGAACGACTGATCCGGTCATCATTGCGGCACTGGCCGAGCGGCTGCGAACGCTGCAGCCACATCTGCTGGTGGTCTCGGGTGACCTGACACAACGGGCGCGAAGGGCGGAGTTTCAAAGCGCGCGGGCATTCCTCGACGCCATTCCCACTCCCCGGCTCGTCATTCCCGGCAATCACGATGTGGCTCCCTGGTTCCGGCCGCTGGAACGCTGGCGCGCGCCCCTGGCGGGGTTTTACAGATATATCGCGCCCGATGCGGAACCTTTCTACCAGGACGATGAGTTGGCGGTCGCGGGCGTCAACTCCACCCGGCGCAACACCGTCCAGGCCGGCCGCCTCAATGCCGCGCAGGTCGAGCGCGCCTGCGCCCGGTTGCAATCCGTGCCAGCCAGTCGCGTGCGTTTTGTGGTCAGCCACCACCCCTTTGACCTGCCCAGCCATTACCGTGGCCACGATGTGGTGGGGCGCGCGGAACTGGCGATGTCGAGTTTCGCAAGGGCGGGAGCGGATGCCTTTCTCTCCGGACACCTGCACGTTACCCACATCGGCGAGACCACCCTGCGTTACCGTATTGAGGATTATTCCGCGCTGGTGATTCAGGCGGGAACAGCGGCCTCCACCCGCATCCGGCAAGAAGTCAACGCCTGGAACCTGATTAGCGTCGCGCTGCCGGACCTCTATGTGGACCGCTTTGTGTGGCATGCGCCGCGGCGCGACTTCATCGTTGCCGGACGAGACTGGTTCCAGCGCTCCGGACGTCAATGGGAAAAGAAAGCCGCTGACGGCAGCGCAACCAGCGGAAACCGGACCGGGTAGTACGGCAACCCCGGACATTCGCAACGACAGTTCGACTCGGCCTTGGCTCGTCCTGCGCGCGGTAGTCACTAAAACATTCAGTGAGGACTCCGCGATGGAGGATTGGACGGGGCTGGACGCGCCACATCGCCGGGAGCAAGCGGCGGAGGGGGAGGAACGGCGGGCTGCCCCGTCGCGCCCGGTTGCGCCGGCTGCTGGACCAGAGGTGGGAACTGGTGCGTGGCGCCATACTCCACTTCCGCATCATGCATGCGCTGCGCCTCCCGCTCCCACAGGTTGAGTTCACGGTCGTAACGCACCAGGATGTCACCGAGAAAGTAGGGCCGGTTATCGCGCAGCCACAGCGCGCTATAGCGGGCGCGCAGGGAGACGTCGTCGTCGCGCATGTCCTCGATCAGGCCATTCACACCCTCGATGCGGCCCATGGTGCCCCAGAAGGGCTGTTTTTGCGCGGCCATCGAGCGGGAATGATCGTACAACTGCCGTATGTAAATAGCGTAGATGGCCTTCTGCCCGAGGTAGTCGAAACGCTGTGCGGCAAATCCGGTGTAATCCAGCAACCCGCTGTTGCGGCGGGCGCGGTTGCGATTCTGCGCCAAATCCGCGCTCACATCTTCGGCCAGGAGGCGGACCTGGTGGGCGGCGGGTAACATTTCGGAATAAATCTTCTGGCCCTCGGGAGAAAACGGGTCCAGCCAGACAAAGCGGTCTCGGCCGCGTGCATGCAGCGGGGAAGCATGCAGAGCGGCGTGAATGGCGGTCAGCTTCTCGACTTCACCTTCAAAATGGTGCCCGTCGGCGCGATACAGGGCCCAGTCGTAGGCGTTGCGAAACGCCTGGTCATCGAGCGTTTGTTGCCATCCGGCGGCGGCGCCATAGAGCAAGCCGTACCAGGTGAAGCCAAAGAGATTCTCGCCATCATCCATCCAGGTGGTGTTGAGCAGACCTTCGCAGCCGCCCGCTTTGCCGTCAGCTGTGAATTGACGGATGTTGGGCAGCGCCTGAGTGTAGTCGGGATAGATCACACGCCAGTTGCTCACTCCAGGAGAAACCCAACACTGCAGACCGGCTTGGCGGAAGGGACGGATCTGGTCCATATACGAGGGACGCGGATCATAAACCCAGGGCACCGCAACCATGTCCTTCGGCAATTGCGACAGCAATTCGGGATGCTTGACCGCAATATCGCCCCAGAAGAGCAGCTTGCGATGCAGCGGCGCTAACTGCTGATGGATGCCCTTCAGGTATTGGATGAACAGCTCGCCCGTGCCCTCGCGCTCGGCCATATCCCAGCTGCGCCCCTCGCCCAGTTGAAAGGTCTCGTCGGCGCCCACATGCAAATAAGCGAACGGAAAAACCGAAGAGAGCTCGCCAAACAACTTGCCGATGAGCGGCAAAGAGCCCGGCGCGGCGGGGCTGAGCACGTCTCCATATGGAAGCTCGGCCAGGTTTTGAAAACGCTCATTGCGCAGCAGCATGTGCAAATGCCCAAACGACTCCTGCTCGGGCAGCACGTTCACATGGTACTGGGCGGCAAAGCGCACCAGCTCCGCCGCCTCGGAGGCGTTCAAGGAGCCGCCGCGCACCGGGCCTACTGGAAGAGTGCGGTACGCGTAGTTGTCTTCCATGTAAAGGGAATAGACATTGACCTTGAACTCGGCCAGCAGGGCGATGGCGCGTTTCATGGCCGCGAGGGTAGGCACCGGACCGCGGCTGATATCAACGCTGACGCCGCGCCAGCGCAACGCCGGCCAGTCGGTCACTACCAGCGCGGGCGCGGCAGCGCCGTGAGCCCCTTGCGGATGCAGCAATTGCCGCAACGTCTCCACCCCATAAAACAAACCAGTCGAGGAGGGCGCGATAATGTAAGCGCGCTTGGCGGTGACCACCAGGGCGTAGCCCTCGGCCTGCGCCGCGGCCGGCAGACTGATGGCGTACTTCCGCGACAGCTTTATCCCCATCTTGCTGGTGGCGGGCAGCAGGACGATGGCGCCTCCTTTGCTCTTGCCGGAGTGAACCTGCGCCTTGAGGTTGTCAATCTGGCTGAGTTCTTTTTGCAACAGCGAAGCCGCGAAGTGATCGGCGGCGAGGCGCGAATCGACCGCGATTTTGACTTTGCCGCGCAACGCGAACGATCCACCGCTGAGCTGAACATTGCGGGGATAGGGGAGCAATTTGAGCGAAGACTGAGCGGCCAGCGGCAAGGCGAGCGTCAACAGAAGGCCGGCCAGAGAACGCAAAAAAGCCAGTTTCATCGATGAGGATTCCTGGACAACACGGACGTGACTGCTGACAGATTAACGCAGAGGAAAGCTTTGCCAGCGAAGTCAGCGACCGCGAATTTCACTCCCATGCTGCGACTTTCCTGGAAGCGTTTCGCGATCTCCGCTCACAAGCCGGCTCGAATCCGCGCCTCCTCGAAGCGCGCGCCCGTAAGCGAGGGCGGCACGGATGAAATTTTTTTAGTCCTTTCGCACGGCCGGCGCGCTACTGCCGGCGGCGCAAAAAGGCGGGGATATCGAGATCGTCAGCTTCGCTGTCAGCGCCGCCGCTCCTGGGACTTGATTCCTGGAGGGCGGGCTGGGCGGCTTCGGCGGCGCGGCGCTCCGTATCGGAGGAGGCCGAAACCGTCTGCCGTTCCACATCGCCGGGGAGGGATTCGGAGGGAAGCGCTTCCGCGCGAGCGGCCGCGGCGGCGGAGATAAAGCCGCTGCCGCCGCCTGCGGCGGGTGCCTGGGAAGTCGCAACCTGGGAGACTCCGGCTTGCGCCGCGGGCAGACCGGCTGCGGCAGCCGTCGCCTTGGCCTGAGCGCTGGTTTCGTGGGCCGGCCGACTCGGATTGACTGCGCGGTTCGGTGCGGCGGCTTCCGCGCTGGCCGCGCGCGCCTGTGTCCCGCTGCTCTGCAGGGCGTGGATGTATTCCGGACGGAAGCCGGTGGCAATTACCGTAATCTTGATCTCTTCCCCCATCTCCTCGTTCAGGACCGCCCCGAAGATGATGTTGGCGTCCTCATGCGCGGCCTGCTGAATCACGGTCGAGGCCTGGTGCACTTCCGTGAGCATGAGGTTGCTGGAGCCGCTGATGTTGATGAGAATGCCTCGCGCGCCTTCGATGGAGGTGTTTTCCAGCAGTGGGCTGCAGATCGCCTGGCGTGCCGCTTCGACCGCGCGGTCGGGACCCTTGGCCACCGCGGTCCCCATGATGGCGTAGCCCATGCCCTGCATGATGGTGCGGATGTCGGCAAAGTCGCGGTTGATAATGCCGGGAATCGTGATGATGTCGGAGATGCCCTGCACCGCCTGCCGCAAGATGTCGTCGGCGATGCGGAAAGACTCCAGAAAGGGAGCGTTCTGCGCAACCTGCAGCAGACGCTCGTTCGGAATAGTGATCACCGTATCGACACACTCGGCCAGATCTCGTAGCCCCTTATCGGCCTGGCCCATCCGGCGGCGGCCCTCAAACGAGAAGGGCTGGGTCACTACCGCAACCGTCAGCGCGCCCAGCTCACTGGCCAGCCCGGCGATGACCGGGGCGGCCCCCGTTCCGGTACCCCCACCCAGCCCGGCGGTGACAAAAACCATGTCAGCGCCTTCAAGCATTTCAATGATTTTGTCGGTGTCTTCCAGAGCGGCACGGCGGCCAATTTCCGGATCGGAGCCCGAGCCGCGCCCTCCGGTGAGCTTGGCGCCAAGCTGCAGCTTCAGGGAGGCGCGGGATTGCTTGAGCGCCTGAATGTCGGTATTGGCCACGATGAATTCAATGCCATCCAGGCGCGCGTCAATCATGCGGTTGACCGCGTTTCCGCCTCCACCTCCCACGCCGATGACCTTGATGCGGGCGGAGGTGGGCATGTCGTCGCTGAGGGAAAGGCGAATGGGGTTCTGATCCATGGCTGGGATCATTCTATTGAAAGTTGCCGTCAGAGAACAGGCATTCCATGCAGGTTTTGTGTGGTTTTCCGGAAGGAACCAATTGCCGCAACCCTCCACCCGCGGGAGGGCCTTCGAACGGGGAGTAGCGTGGGGACAATCTTAGGGAACTAATTTGCGGCTGACGGGTTCTAAGAGGGTGCATGCCGTCTGCAGCGCACCAGCAGCCCGCCGGCCCACCGGGGGATGGAAATTACAGGCCGCTTCCGTCTCCGCCCCGCCAGCGCCGCTATGGCTGGCGCTATCTGGGCTGGCTGGCCGCCAAGCTGCTGGCCATACCGTTGCTGCTGCTGGTGGTCTGGCTCGGGCTGCAGGATCTGCTGCCCCCACCCCCCGGCGGATGGCTGGCGGGAGCGCCACGGTTTGGTATTGACCTGCCATTCACCTTTGCCGCCGGTTTTCTTGTTCTGCTCGGAGCGGGGCTGGTGCGGCTCTGCATCTGGGATCAAATGTACCGCTGCCGGCAGTGCTCCCGGCGGCTGCGTATGCCGCAGGTCGAGGGCAGCTACAGCTCGGTTTGGCTGGGCGGAGTGCCCTACACCGAGTACATATGCACCTACGGCCACGGAAAACTGTTCGTTCCGGACGTCAAGCTTTCCGGACATGTCCCACGCTGGACCCGTTATGAGAGCTTGTGGGAAGACCTGGTGAAGGCAGATCGTGGGGAGAAGGTCAAGTACTGAGAAAGACGGGCTCCGGCTGGGGTATAAAGGAGGAAGGAGACGGCCTATGAACCGGCGCGAAGCCGCACAAAAAATTGGACTGGCTGCTGGCGTGTTTACCGCCCTTCCCTCGCTGGCGCTGGCTCACCCCAGCTTCCATCACGGCGACGACGGATGGATGTGGCAAGCCCAGGGAGAACATGCTCCCGCGTTTTTCACGCCCGCCGAGTACACCAGTGTTGTCGCACTCTGCGACCGTCTCATCCCCGCCAGCGACACGCTGGGCGCGGTGGGCGCGGGCGTGCCACAGTACCTGGACATGGTCTACGCGGCGGAGCGCGACGCGGGAGACAAAAAGTCTGGCGGACCCGTGTTCAAAAGCGGGCTGGCGCTGCTGCTGCACAACAGCCAGGAGCGCTACCAGAAGGATTTTCACTTGCTGAGTGGAGACGAGCAGGACTCGCTCCTGCACGCCCTTGAGGGCAGCACCGTAAACAGCCCGGGCTGGAAATTCTTCCAGCTTGCCAAGAGCAGCACCATGTTCGCCTATTACACATCCAAGGTGGGCCAGGTAGACGAGTTGCACTACAGCCAGGAATACCGCACCTCCTACCCGGGTTGCACTCACCCGGAACACAAACTATGACCCTGTCAAAAACCGCTTTCTTTGTCGCCGCCAGCCTGTTGAGCAGTTCATCACTGGCCTTGGCCGCTGGCCCCAGTTGCGCTCAGACCCGCGACCTGTTTACGCAGAAGTGCTCCATGTGCCACGGGCAGGACGGAAAAGGCTATTCCGCCATCGGCACGCCGGATTTCACCAGCGCCAAATGGCAGAAGGCGCACCCCTCAAACGAGGCCTTGGAAAACGTGATCAAAAAGGGCAAAGGCTCTATGCCCGCTTTCGACGGTATCCTTCCCGAGGCGCAGATCGATGCGCTGGTGAAGTGCGCGGTGCGGGGGTTTGGGGAGAAGAAGAAGCAGTAGACAGAATCGCGGCGGGCCCGTTAAAACGTAGGGCGGTACGTAAGAGCCGAAGCGCGCACGTTCTCGATCGCGGCGGAACCTGGGCCTTGGACATGTGTCCCGGCGCGGCCGGCCGTTTCGCGCGGCTGAACACCGCGTCGGACGGCGTCCCCTGCCCGCCCCTGGCCTGCCACTGGTTCAGTCGCGGCCACGGGGGCGGGCGCGATGATCACTCCAAAACGATCGAGCGCAGGAACTCGGCGGATTTTCTTACGCCTACCTCCGGGCTGGTTACCGGGTCCTCATGTTCGATCGACAGCACGCGATCGTAGCCCACGCTTTTCAAAGCCGAAACCGTCCGTTTCCAATACAGGGTGTCATGTCCATAGCCCACCATGGCGTACGACCAGGGGCGATGCAGCACATCGCTATAGGGCGTTAAGTCGAGCACGCCATTAATGGCGATATTCTGCTGGTCAAGGATGGCATCCTTGGCGTGGAAGCTATAAAGCGCACCCGCCTCCCCCAGCGCCTTGATCACCGCCACCGCATCCACACCCTGCGCGAACATATTGCTCAGGTCAAGGTTGCAGCCCACGTTGTCACCCACTGCTTCGCGCAGCATCAGCAGCGAGCGCACGTTGAATACGGAATAACCAGGGTCGAATTCCAGAGCCACACGGCGGTCGTGGCGGCGCGCGAAAGCGGCCGCCTGTTTCCAATACGGCAGCACCTTCTGTTGCCACTGCCACTGCAGAAGATTCGTGTACTCGGGCGTTTCCAATGAGACCACCCAGTTGGGCCGGCCGCCGCCGCGGTCATCGCCCGGACAGCCGCTGAAACAGACCACCACCGGAACGTCCATCAACTCAGCCAGCCGGACGGTCTTCTCGAACACGGCGTTATTGGAGCGCGCAATGGCGGGGTCGGGATGCAATGGGTTTCCGTGGCAACTGAAGGCGCTGATCGACAGTCCGTAACCGGCAAGTTGCCGCAAGTACGCCTGGCGCTGACCGGCATCGGCAAGCAATTGATCGGTTGGACAATGCGCGTCACCGGGATCATTGCCGGTCCCCAGCTCCAAGGCCTGCAATTTCAATGCCTGCGCGTACTCCAGTACCCACTGCAGGGGCTTGTCGTTGAACGGCCAGGTGAACATCCCCAGCTTGATGTGCGACGCGTAGCGCTGATAGGCGGGAGGCGGCTGCACACCGGGTTCGGCGGCCAGCGCCGCCGCGCGGGAGTCCAAGGCTGCCGCCGGCACGGCGCCTTGCGCCGCCGCCTGCGCGGACAACGAAGCGGCGGCAAGAGCGCCGCCTGCACTGGCAAGAAAACGGCGCCGGTTGAGTGCGCCACGCTTGAGTTTGCTGGCTTTTTTCATAGCGATCAACGACGGTACTGGAACGTAGCGAACGTAACGCTGTGGCGAGCATAACAAACAGCCGGGGCGCGCGGCCAGCGCCGCCCAGCAGTGACCGTGGGGGGCGCGGGTAAACATGCATGTGTGCCGTCCCCTCAGGCTGGGCGGTGACCCGCGGCTCGGCCCGTGACCTGCTCACCCCACCCAATTGGAGGGAGTGCCGCGGGGTGCACGCCAGGCGCCTGCGATTTTCCAAAGCCAATAAATTCGGGCTCTTTAGCTCACTTTCAACAACTGACTGCCATCGACCCCACCTATTTGGGCGATTGTCAGGGCTGGCGGTTTGCGCTGAGATGGGGCTACCCAAAAGGGGCGGCATTATGACTGGCTTGGCACAACGGCGGGATCTTCAACGGCGCGTTTCACCATCTCAGCCCCGGATAGTTCGGCAGTTCTTTACGGCCGCATTGCTGCTGGCCTCCGCCTGCGGGCAAAGCCCGTCGCAGAGGCGCCCGGCCGATGGAGTTTACGCGGGAGACCCTATCCATGCCGGCGACCTGTTGCAGGTCAGCGTTTTCGCCACCCCGGAGCTTTCCGGCAAGGTCCAGGTGAACCGCCGTGGGGCGATCACGCTGCCCGAAGCCGGCAGGATCCCGATAGCCGGGCTAACGATTGGGGAGGCACAGCGGCGGGTGGCCGGTGCGCTGCGAGATTATCTGCTGGCGCCCCAGGTGCAGATTCTGGTGCTGCGGGCGGCGATTCCCCTGGTCAGCGTCCTGGGGGCGGTGAACCGTCCTGGGACCTATCCCGCCGGCGCTCATACCACCCTGCTGCAAATCCTGGCGCGCGCGGGAGGCACCACCCCGCACTGCAGCGGCCAGGTGCTGGTCACACATATCCACCACGGCAAGGCGGAAGGAAGTGACTGGTACGACTTGCGCGCGCTGCAGCAGCCGGGCAGCAGCGGCCCGCAACTGCGCGGCAACGATCTGGTTGAGGTATTCCGGGGAGGCGAGGTTTACGTCGGAGGTGCGGTGCGCAAACCGGGGCGGTACGCCCTGAACGCAAATCCTCTCAATGTCTACCAGGCGATCACTCTCGCCGGCGGCTTGCGTAGCGGCCGGGCGCAGTCGACCGCGGTGCTGGTGCGCCGGAACGGTGCAGGGCAAATGCTGACCAGCCTTATTGCACTCGAAACTCCGCCCAGCGGACCGGCTACAAACACCCGGCTGCGGGCGGGCGACCTGCTGCTCGTTCCAGAAAGTACGGGGCGCAAGGTGCTGCTGCACGGCGCAGAAACCGCGCTGGCGACGGGGAGCGCCATAGTCACCGGTCTGATCGTTTTTCACTAAAGCACGCCGCGCAGAAAGACCAGTCGAGCTCAACACATATGGCCAGCCCGCAACTTCAATTCGGTTTTGCTCCGCAGCGCCCGACGCAGAATCGTGCCAGCTTGTTCGAACCCATCGCGGCGGTGGCGGCCATTTGCCGGCGGCAATGGCTGTTGATCACCGTGTGCGCCTGCGTTGGGGGAGCGGCAGGACTAGTTTGGGCGCTGTGGGAACCTGGGCACTACCGGGCACAAGCCACCATGCTGCTACAAAGCGCCGCGGCGTGGAGCGATCTGCATCCGGTGCGTCCGGCAAGCGCGGTGGATTCCGAGGCGGTGGCAACCACTGAGGGACTGCTACGCAATCCGGAGCTGCTGCGTGCGTCGGTGCTGCAGTTGCCAGAGGGGCTGCGCACGATCGCGCTCAGGCAAGCGGGGGCGCGGCAGTGGTCGCCAGCGGTTGCCGGCGAGCTCACGCGCCGCTGGCAGGGCTCGGTGCAGGTGATGCACCAGCCCGCAACACACCTGATCACGGTGACCTTCGACAACACCGACGCGCGGATCTGCGCCGCGATTCCCAATTTGATCATCGCCAATTACCAACGCTGGCGCCATCAACAGCAGCAACGGCAAATGCGCGCCAGTCTGGCGACGCTGCAAAGCGAAGTGGGAGTGCAAGTGGGCGCCTATGCGCGCGCCCAGGAGCAGGTGACCCGTTTTCTGCGGAGCAATCCGGCTCTGCCGATGACGGCGGCCGAGGAAAGTTGGCAACAGTTGCAGACGGCCAAGACCGCGGCCGAGATTGAATATTGGAAGCGGCAAGCCAACCTGGCCAGCGGCTACGAGGGCGACCGCCCGGAGGAGCGCTCACTCTCTTCCATGCGCGGAGCGGCAGCGGATGTGCGCGCGCAAACGGCGGCTCTGGCGCGGCAATACGCGCCGCGCGCGTTGCCCCTGGCGCAGGCGCGGCAAAGACTCACAAGCCTGCAGCACAGTATCGAACTTACCGAGCGCGAGCGGCGCCAGCAGCAGCAGGCGGGAGCGCGGCGGCAAACGCTTGAAGTCGCCGCTCTGCAATCGGCACTGCTTGGCCAGCCCCGGATCATAAGCGCCGCCGCGGAACGCAGAGCGCGGCTGCAGCTTCTTCAAGATCAGGCAGCCGCCCATGAACAGGTGTTGCGGAATCTGCTGCGGCACGAGCAGGAGCTCTCGACTCTGATGGCGCTGCCGGAGAGCGGTGCGGTGCAGGTGCGGCGGGCGACCCCGCCCGGAGAAGTTGCGTGGCCCAAACCCCGGCAAGACGGGTTGTTCTGCATGGCCCTGGGCGGCGCAATTGGGCTGCTGCTGGCCGCACTGCGCTCTGCGCACAATGACGCACAGCCCGCGAATCAACCACCTCGCGCAGCTGTTGGAGAACGGGCGTGGTTTTAGTCAATCAAGACTTGAGCAGTACGGCTGTTGCTCGTGCCGGCGCAGCCACACTACGGAACGGGGCAGCCCCGGTTGCGGCGCTCGCGCAAGCGCCGGCGCCGGAGCAGACGCTGGCTGGCGTGGGCCGTTGCGAGGCCGGTGAAGTCGAGACGCAAGTGGCGCCCGCACGGCTTTCAGCGGTGGTGATCGCGCAAAACGAAGAGGCCCGCGTCGCCGAATGCCTGCGCAGCGTTCAGGGCCTGGCTGACGAACTGGTGGTGGTGGACGGATGCAGCGTTGATCGCACGGTGGAGATCTGCCTGCGCCACGGCGCCAGGGTCTTCCGCCGGGAATTTGACGGCTTTGCGCGGCAGATGAACTTCGGCATTCAGCACGCCAACGGCGCATGGGTATTGCTCATCGACGCCGACGAACGCCTGACGCCAGAAGCGGCAGAGCAGATACGCGAGGCGATAGCCGCGCCCGGCCAAGCCGGCTACTTTTTGCCTCGCCGGAATATCGTGTTCGGACACTGGCTTCGCCATGGCGGCAACTACCCCGATTACAACGTGCCGCGGCTATTCAGAAGAGAGCGCGGCCGATTTGACGAGACGCCCGTGCACTCCAAGCTGCTGCTTAAGGGGGCAACCGGCCATCTCAGCGCGCCGTTACTGCACCTGAGCTATCCCGATCTCTCGGCGTACTTCCATAAATTTGACCGCTACACGACGTTAGAGAGCGAGGGGATGCGGCAGCGCGGCATACGTTTCAGTGTGTGCCGGATGTTGTCACTGGCCATAGGCAGGTTAACCAAGCGCGTGGTGCTGCAGGGGGCGTTTCTGGATGGCGCCGCCGGCCTCGAATACGCCTTTCTAGGCTTTGTTTACGAAATTGTCCGTCACCTCAAGCTGCGGGAGTTGGAACGGCGGAGCATCGCAGCAGCCGAGACTTGCGAGACGCCCGGCCGGCGATGGGGCAACGTTTCCTGGAGAAAGGCGTTCTGGCGGCCACGGAGTTCAGCAGCGGTTTGGAAAGAAGGGCAGGCGGCACGACCCGCCACTCATGAAGGGGGCGCCGATGCTGATTGCGATTGACGTTCAAAGCACTTTACCGCCAGTTTCGGGGCTGGGCGCCTATACCCAGGGCTTGGTGGCGGCGTTGCAGCGCTACGATCAGCGCAACCAATACGTCTATTTCTCCTGCGGCAACACTTCGCGGCTTTCCACGCCAGCCCAGGTCATTCGCGAGCAGTGGAGTTTACCGGTGGCGGCGATGCGGGAGCAAATCGACGTGCTGCATACGCCTGGATTCGCGGCGCCGCGCTGGGGAAAGAAACGCAGAGTGATGACGCTGCACGACCTCAGCGTGATGGAACGCGAAGAGATCTTAGCGTCCAACACATCGCGCTGGTACTGGTCCAGCTATTTACCTCGCACGGCCAAGCACTGTGACGCGGTAATTACTCCCTCCCACTTCACGGCGGAGCGGGCACACCAGCTTCTCGACATCAGCCACAAGAGGCTATGGACCATTCATTACCCGGTGCGGGAACACTTCCGCCAAGCCACCGCGGCGCAACAGACGCAAATGCGCAAGGCACTCGGGGTTGGCCGGCAATACATCCTCTGCGTGGGAGCGCTGGAGCCGCGAAAGGATGTCATCACACTGCTAAGGGCCTTCGCGCGCATTGAAAGCGTATGCCGGCACGAACTGGTGCTTGCCGGGCCGGTGCACCTGGCCAGCTATGGACTGGCGGTCAAGGCGGAAATTCAGCGCTTGGGACTGGGGCGGCGAGTGCTGCGGCTGGGATACGTGGAGGAGGGCTGGATGCCGGCGCTGTACTCGGGCGCTGATGTCTTTGTGTTTCCCGAAACCTATGCCGGCTGGGGCTTACCGATGCTCGAGGCGATGGCCTGCGGAACACCAGTCATCGCGTTCGACAACACCGCGCTGCGCGAGGCCGGAGGAGGCGCGGCCCTTCTGCTGCGTGACGCCAGCGCGCCAGCGCTAGCGGAGGCCATGCTCGGAATCCTGCAGGACGTGCGCGAACAAAGTCGCCGCCGCGAGGCGGGATTACGGCGCGTGGCGCTCCTGCGGTGGGACGCCGCCGTTGATGCACATATGGCGGTGTACGAAGGCTCTGTCAGCAACGATTCCCTGGCGGCCGCGGTATAGGAGGCGGAAAGCCGTGTCGCAACCAAATACATGGCGGGAACAGGCCGGGGAGAGCGAGCGCAGCGCTGGGGTATGGCTTCTGGCATGCGTTAGCCTGCTGGTGATGTGGCTGGCAGCAGCACTTCTCTCGCGCACGCCGCTGGCGTTTGTGCCGCCGATCCTTCTGACGTTTCTTCTGCTCTTGCGGGCGGGAATCGAGGGCTGGGGCCCGGCGCTATTGTTCGCCGCCTTTTGGGCAGTACCCGACATGGATTCGCGCAGGAGCTTTGGCCTGCCTCTCCTCTGGTCGCACGGACTCACGCTGAGCAACTTCTTGCTGCCGCTGCTGGCCATTCCCCTGGTGCTGGGAGACATCTGGCGACGGCGCCGCGAACTGCCATGGTGCAGCCGCGCTGTGTTCTGCCTTTTTCTGGTGCTCCCGCTCTCATTAACACCCGTCTTTTTGCAGGCTCAACTCAGCCGGTTGCAGTTGATAACGATCGGCTTTCACTGGCTCAAGTTGCTGGGCTTTGTGTGGTTGGCGGGCTGGATGGCGACGATGGGAGCGCGGCCGATGCTACGCCTTCTGACCGCGGGGTTATTGCTCAACGCGGTAGTAGCCCTGCTGCAGTGCCGGGGAGGACTAAAAGCGTTCAGCTCCCTCGCCGAGATGGGCAACATTCCACGCGCCAGCGGCTTGTTGTTTGATCCCAACCTCTTCGGCACGCTCGCGGCCGCGACGCTGATGCCGCTGCTGGCTGTGAGCGGTTGGCGAGCGGCCGGGGCAAGGGACGCAGCGAGCCACCAAGTAATGGCATCCGGCGAGGCGCAACAGCGGCATTTTGGCCAGGCGATGCTAGCAGCCACCGCCGTCGCCGTGCTGGCGGCAATTGCCTGGAGTGCCTCACGGGCAGCGTTTCTGGGGTTACTGGTGGGGCTGAGCACGCTTGCCGCACTGTCACACCGCACCGCATTGCTCCTGGCCGTGGCAGGAGGGGTAACGCTGGCGCTGCTGTTCCCGGGACGGGTGGCGAATCGTGTGCGTGCGGCGGTTCTGGCCACGCGCACCATTGTTGCGGGCGGTACCGCGAAAGATGCCGGCACCGCGGAACGCTTTCAGAGCATGCAGGATGCCTGGCAGCAGTTCCGGCACGCGCGCTTCGGGGGCCTAGGATTTGGCCATGCACTTTACGTGGGACTGCCCTCGCTGGCGGGGGTTGAGTTTCCCACTCAGGCGCTCCTCCGGCGCAGACGAAGCCTGCGCTTTGGTGGAGCGCAGAACAGTGCGCTGACCAGTCTGGCCGAAACGGGCGTTGTGGGGTGTTCGTTTTTTGTGTTGTGCTGGGGGGCTATCGCCGTGCAGTTCTGGCGCTTGCGGCGCCACCAACTTCGCGCTGAGAGCGCGCTTGCCGCCGGCGGCTTTCCACTCCCACCGGAACACCGGTCGCAGATGAACCTGCTCTCACTGCACAGGAGACTGACGGAAGCTGCGCTGGCGGCGCTGGCGGCGTTGTTCGCTGCGTCGCTGACGAACGAGGTTCTGCTCAACGCGCGCATTCTTGGCATCACTTTGGCGCTGCTGGGCGCAATTGAATCCATGGCGCTGGCCAGGGATTCCGCCAGGGAGGTTCGCGCATGAACACCGCATCTCAGCCAAAGGCTTATACCGTGCTGAAACTGGGCGCCATGGGAGACGTGCTGGCCGCGACGCCGGTATTGCGCGCGTTGCGGCAAAGCGGTGGCAAGGTCGGCGTGATTACCAGCCATCAGTGCGCGCCGCTGCTGAGGGGTAACCCGGATGCGCAGCAGGTTTGGGGCGTGCGGCCCCAGGGAATTGGGGGATTGTGGGATTTATGGCGCGCGTTGCGTCGCCAGCGGCGCTCCACCCTCATTTTGCTGCATCGGCGCGGCGCGCTCGCGCTGTTGGCGCGGTTGGCGGGAATGCACAGCATCGTGGGCTTCCGCGGTAGCTGGGGTGATCGTTTTATCACCCAGGGCACGGCCTGGAACGAAAGCGTTTCACGCGCCGCACGAGTGCGGTCACTGCTGCAGACCATCGGAATTCTTTCCTTTCCTGACGATCTGCGGCTAGAGCTTACCGGCGAGGAGCTCAGGCCCGCGGAAGAGTACTGGGAGAGGCTCAGCAGCACTCATGAGCGCACACCCCAGGCCCCACTGAGCGGCCGCCGCATCGTCGTTGCGCCAGGCGGCGGCGCCAACTGCTGGTCACGCATGCCGACGCGCCGCTGGCCAGTGAGTTCCTTTGTCGATCTCGTGCGATCGCTCTCCCAGCAAGGCGCTGTCGTCGCTCTGGTGGGAGGAGCGAACGATAGCGAATGTAGCGAGATTATCCGCCAGACCGGTACGATGGCGGAGAACACAGCTCGACGCCACAGCATCCGAGAAAGCGCAGCTTTGATTTCGCGAGCGGAGTTGCTGATCACCAACGACTCCTTGCCGTTGTACCTGGCCAGCGCGCGCGGTGTTCCCGTGATTGCGCTTTACGGCCCCACCTCGGCGCGTCTGGTGCATCCACCGCGGACCCGAGGCTTCGCCATCCAGGGTTACGCCGGTTGCGGCCCCTGCTATTCCCCCAGTGCGGGTCTGCGCGGCAGCGCTTACTGCTGCTCAACCGGCGACTGTCTCAAGAGCATTGCCCCGGCCGTGGTCCTGCGGTGCGCTGAACAGCTAGTCAGGGAACCGGCGAGGTGGCAGACGGTATTCTTCAGGAGCGGTGGCAACGAAAGCGGAATGCCACCGATGGCCAAGCCAAAAGGGGCGCGCGGGAAACGAGTCCTTGATATTGCACTCTCCTCGGCCGGCCTGCTGTTGCTCTCCCCATTGCTGGCCGTGCTGCTGCTGGCGATCCTCGGTGAGAGTTCAGGCGCGCCACTGTACCAGCAGTGGCGTACCGGCAAGGATGGACTGCGGTTCCGGATGTGGAAACTGCGCACCATGGTGGAAGACGCCGAGCAGGGCGGTCCGCGCTTTGCCGTAGCCGGCGACGAGCGCGTGACCCGGCTGGGGGCGGCCCTCCGCAAAACGCGATGGGACGAACTGCCGCAGTTGTGGAATGTACTGCGCGGAGATATGACCCTGGTGGGACCGCGTCCGGAACGGCCGGAGTTCACGCGCCTTTTTTCGCAGCAGATTCCCGGCTACACACGGCGCTTCGCAGCGCGACCTGGGCTCACCGGACTGGCTCAGTTGGAATTGGGCTACTGCGACACTGAGGGCACACCCCGGAAGACGGAACTGGATTTGCGCTACCTGCAAACGCAGAGTGTGCGCCTGGACGCTCACATTTTGTTGAAAACGGCATGGCGCTTCGTGACCGGCTCGATCACGGCGCGGGGGCTGGTACCCGGTGAATTCAGCGAACGAACCACCAGGAATGCGGTCAAGGCCCCTGAAGAGGATTACGCGTTGCGAGCGGCGGGAAATTACTAGGGCCGTTGCATAAGGTGTCTTGATCGCCGGCGGCCGGCGCCTCAGACGATGAGTGGGGGAACTGGGCATGAAAGCAACACGAGTGGCGGTAGCGGGTTACGGGTACTGGGGACCGATGATTGTGCGCTCCCTACGCGAAATCGAGGAAGTAGAGCTGGTGGCCTGTTGCGACCCGTTGCCGCATGCAAGGCAGCGGTTACGGCGGGCGCATCCGGACGTCCCGGCGTACTGCGGAGTCCCGGAAGCGCTCCAGCAGAGCGGCGCCGAGGCCCTGGTGCTGGCAACGCCGATTGACTCGCACTACGCACTGGCACGTTGCGCACTGGAACAGGGCGTGCATGTGTTAGTGGAAAAGCCTCTCTGTCTGGCAAGCGAACAGGGGCGCGAGTTGCGGGAACTGTCGCAGAAGAAGGGCGCCGTACTCGGCGTTGGGCACACTTTCGTCTACAACCCCGCGGTGGTGGCGTTGCGCTCGGCGTTACAGCGGGGCGTGCTGGGAACGGTACGCGCAGTCAGCTCGCAGCGGCTCAACCGGGACACGCGCCTGCAGCCCTGGGGAGTGCTCTGGGATCTGGCGGTGCATGACATCTCGATCCTGCAGTATTGGTTCCAGCAGACCCCATCGCATGTCTACGTCTACGGCAATACCGGAGGGTCGGGAACGGTGCCGGTCATCGCCTTCATCATGATGCAGTTCGGCGCAGGGGTAATCGCCAACGTCGAAGTAAGCTGGGCAGCTCCGGTCAAAACACGGCGCATTCAAGTCAGCGCTTCGCGCGCGACAGCAGTGCTGGACGACACGCAGGCGCTGGAAAGACTCCGTTTTTATCCGGCGTACCCCAACATCGTTGACGCGCAGCGTTTCCACCCCAGCCTGGGTGGCTTTCACGCCTCCAGCCCGGTACTGGAGCGGGGCGAACCGCTGGAATTGGAATTGCGTGATTTCATCAATGCGGTTCGGGGGGGAACGGCGCTGCGCTCCGACGCGACCTTTGGAATTTCGGTGGTCGAGACGCTCGAAAGGCTGCAGCGCTCGTGGGAGCAGAACTGCTCGCCAATGAAGCCCGTCCTGGCGGCGCCGCTGGAGATCACCCAGTCTCCGCATTTCAAGTCGGTGGGGGCGGGAGGTGCAAATGAACCCTGAGGAGCACACCGTAAGTGTCGCGGTGCCGCCGTATATCCATCCCCAGGCGCTGGTCGAAACGCCGCATATCGGATCGGGTACCCGCATCTGGGCCTTTGCTCATCTGCGACCCGGCGTGCGCGTGGGATGTGGGTGCAATATCGGCGATCACTGCTTTTTGGAAGATGAGGTGGAGATCGGCCACGGCGTAACCATCAAGAATGGCGTAAGCATCTGGCGCGGCGTGCGCATCGCCGATGATGTCTTCGTTGGCCCCAACGCGGTTTTCACCAATGATCTGTCGCCGCGCGCGTTCTTAAGGCGCGAGAGCGAAGCGCTCCTGCCAACCGGCATTGGGCGGGGCGCCACGATTGGCGCCAACAGTACCATTTTGTGCGGGCATGAAGTGGGACCATTCGCGCTCATCGCGGCAGGCGCGGTGCTGACCCACGATGCTCCCGGACATTCCCTGATGGCGGGTTGCCCTGCGCGCTGCGTGGGATGGGTGTGCCGCTGCGGCAAACGGCTGCAGCCACGGCCACCGCGCGCTTTTTGCTGCACCGTTTGCCGCTTGCATTACTGCCAGCACGCCGGGGCCCTGCGGTTATGCAGCCACCCTGAGGCGGACACGGCTGGCAAGGCCTTCACGTTGCGGCAATGAGTTCCTGCACCCTTTTGCTGTGTGCCCCGATCGCAATCATCAGCCCAGCAGACGCAACAGTCCCTGCAGCGGAATCGACAACCACCCAGGGCGATTGTGGAGTTCATAGCCGAGTTCGTAGACGGCCTTTTCCAGAACGAAAAAGTCGAGAGCGCGTGCGCACTCGCCGGGGCTTTGCGGCAAGAGTGGAACGTGGTTGCGATTGGCCCCGGCAAGGGCACGCTGATATTCGTTCCAGTAAAATGCGCTCGCATGATCACGCCAGCCCAGCAGCAGACCGGCACGCCCGGCGCGCTGCTCCTCGGGCAACGCCAACAGAGCCGCGTTGGCGGCATAGTCGAAGGAGCGCAGCATTCCAGCCACGTCTTTGAGAACGCTGTGCTTGCGGCGGCGAAACTCCAAGGGCCGGGCGGGTTCGCCCTCGAAATCCACAATGACAAAATCACCGGGCACCCGCAGAACCTGACCGAGATGGTAATCGCCGTGAATGCGGATCTTCCGCGTCCCGCTTTGTAAGCCGCGCAGCCACTCCGGCAGCGATTCCAGCCGCTCCAACAGTGGCGCCACGCGCTGCGCTATGGCGGAAATGCCGGACGGCAGGCCGGAATTTCGCAATTCATCCGCAAACTGCCGCGCCTGCAGCGGCACGGAATGCGACCACTCCTGAATGTCGCGTGGCGAGACGGGCTGGGGGACGAAGTCGGCCTCATCTCCGGTGGCGAGCAAAGCGTGCATTTCCGCAGTGCGCTGTGCAAGGCTGGCAATCTCCTCATCAAGATCGGGAATACTGGAAATCACGGCCAAACGGCGCAGCATGTACTCCCAGCCGTCACCGTCGTTCGGCACGAAGGGTTGCAGCACCGAAAGCGTGTAGCGCTCCAGCGGCGTCGCATATTCGGCCCAGGCGGCCAGCCAGGGGACATTACGAAAGCCCGCCTGGGAAAGAAAACCTGTAACCTCAACATCGGGATTCAAACCTGGCATGAGCTTGCGGAAACATTTCGCCAACATCGCCGGGGGATTACCTGGCGCGGAGAAGTACTGCAGAGAGCTATTGCTCTGCTCGGCCGAGCCTACGCGGCTATGCGCGACCACGGGCAGGCGGTCGGCGGCGCCGGAACCGGTATGGAAACGAAGCTGACCATACTTGCCGGTCAGGGTTGTATCGCTGAGCAGCAGTTGCAGCCACCGGGAGCGGAAGCTGGCTTCCGCAACGCCATCCAGAAGCCGCAACTGCTCGCCGGCGCTGGAGGGCCCCAGATTGGCGATCACCCGCTCCTCGGCGGAACGCTCCGCGGAACGGCTGAGAACCAGCGGAAGCAGATAGGTCTCCTTGCCCCCACGCTCCAACTCCACTTCGATCAGGCAGACCCACACCGCCTCGCTGGCGTTGAACTCCAACTGCATGGCATCCAGCAACATCGCCTGGGCAATGGCTCGTCCTTTGCTGGCAAACCAACGCTGCCACGGCAGATAGGCGGGCGCCAGCCGTGGAATCCACGCGCGCAGGTTGGTGCGCACTTCCGCAGAGCGCCACTCCGTCAGCGCCGCCAATTGAATGGGCTTGTAGTTGGGGTAGCTGGTGGATGTCATGTCAACCCTGTGTGGTATAGGATGACAATCAGTGCCACCCTGTTGGTTCCGCGGCTGCGTTGCGGCTGCCCCGAACATCGGAAGCCGCTTCACGCCCTTGGTGATTCTATGCTTGTCCTCAAAGCCCGTCTGTCCCTGGGACTGCTGCTGGCGGCCCTCGTTTGTGTGCCGTGCGCGCAAGCGCAGCAAACGCTCAACGCTTCAGTATCGTTTACGACCTTCAAATTGGGAAACGGCATGCAGGTCATTCTCGCGCCGGATCATTCCGTTCCGGTGGTGACCGAAGCCATGATGGTGAAGGTGGGCAGCCGGGACGAACAGCCCGGCCACGCCGGTTTCGCTCATTTATTTGAGCACCTCATGTTTGAAGGCTCGCTGCACGCCCCCAAGGGTGTTTTTGACCGGCTGGTGGAGGGCTACGGGGGAACAGATAACGCGCAGACCGACGTTGACTACACCTTCTACTTTGAAACCATGCCGAGCAATGCCTTACCCATCCTGATGTGGTTGGATTCGGACCGGCTGGCGCACCTGAACGTCACACAAAAAAATATGAACAACCAGGTGGCGGTCGTGGAAGAGGAAAAGCGCTACCGGGTGGACAACGCTCCCTACGGGGCTGTTCTCTACGCCGGCATTCCACGCGCGACCTTCCGCAACTGGCATAACGCGCATTCGGTAATAGGCTCGTTCCATGATCTGAACGCGGCCACGCTGAGTGAAGTCCAGGCGTTCTTCAGGACTTACTACGCCCCGCGGAACATCATTTTGGTCATTGCCGGTGATTTCAAACCCGCCACGGCGCAGGCGATGGTGGAACATTATTTCGGAGCGATTCCCAACCGCGCTCCAGCCCCCAACAAGGTTTCCACCAAAGAGCCGAAAGTGCGGCCACAACCCCCGCTGCTGCTGCAGGACAAGCAGGCGCATTTGCCGGAGATCGCGCTGAGCTGGCAAGGGCCCAAGCGGCACTCGCAGGATTTTTATGCGATGACGCTGCTGGGCGAGCTGTTGTTTAACGGCAAGAGCTCCCGGCTTTATCAATTGCTGGTCAAACGCGACAAACTGGCTATTTCAGTGGATGGCGGGCTCGGGTTTCCGACCGCCGACTACACCGATTACCGCTCACCCGGAATTTTTGGCAGCTCAATCATTTACAAGCAGGGCGGCAGCGCGGAACGGATTAAGCACCTGGTCCTCGCTGAGATTCAGCAGATCGGCGATGACGGGCCCTCACGTTCGGAAATGAGCATGGCCAGAGCGCAAATCGCGGCGGATTGGATCCGCAACGAGGAAACGACACTGGGACGGGCGCAGATGCTCGCGACTGCGGCCCTGGTTGACCATTCTCCGGCCGCCGCCAATCGTTTTCTTGCGCGCATTAACGAAGTCACCATGGCGGACGTGCAGCGCGCGGCGGCGAAATACCTCGACCCGAAACTGGTGGCGGAAGTGTTGGACCAGCCAGAGCAGAATGGGGGCAAGCAGTGAAAACGACCCGCGCAACGGTTTTGGCCACGGCGCTGTTTTCAGCGCTGATTGCTTGGTTTCCAAGCGGCGCGCAAACCAGCCCTGGCGCAATTTCCGCGCAGCAGGCGCCGCCGTCCATAGGACCCATGCCCTCCTATGAACCCCCGCGGATGTTCACCGACCAATTGCCCAATGGTCTGAAGCTGGTGGTGGTTTCGGATCACCGCTTCCCAATGATCAGCCTGCGCTTCGCCGTCAAAGCTGGGCGGCGGATGGTCAAACCCAGCGAGATTGGACTGCTGCAGGCGGAGGCCCACCTGCTGACCTCGGGCACGCGCGGGTTCAGCGCGGAACAGATTGCCGCCTCTGCGGCACTGTTCGGCGGCTCGATCCAGGGAGCGGCGGGACCGGATTTCCTTTCCGTCAGTACCGGAGGGCTTGCCAGCCACAAAGACGCCATCTTTCGCCTGCTGGCCGATGTGGTTTTGAACCCGGTTTTTCCCGCCGGCGAAGTGGCGCTTCGCAAGCAGAACATGCTGCAGGAATTGGCGCTGCGGCGCAGTTCTTCCGGGTTCCTCGCAGCCCAGCAGTTCGCCAAGGCGGTCTACGGTTCCGATCCTTACTCCTGGATCGCCCCCACCGAGTCCTCGATTCGCTCCATTACGCGGCAACAGTTGATCGACTTGCACCAGCAATTGCTGCTTCCGAACAATGACGCGATGCTGATCGTTGTGGGCGACATCAGCCGGGGCGAGGCACGGGGACTCGCCGATCAGTACTTCCGTGATTGGCGGTTTGGCTCACCCCCCGCACCCCAAACAGGCGCACTGCCGCGCAGTGCGGCCAGGCGCGTGTATCTGGTCAACCGGCCTGGATCGGCGCAGGCGACCATTGTGATTGGCAACCTGGGTGTGACCCGCAAAAATCCCGACTACTTCCCCTTACTGGTGGCCAACCAGGTGCTGGGCGGCAGCATGAACTCGCTGCTGATGGAGAACCTGCGTGAAAAGCTGGGCTATACCTACGGGGTGTACAGCGTCAACCGGCCCTTGCTAAAGCGGGGCTCCTGGCTGGTGGAGATGCAGGTTCGCAACGCGGTCACCGGCCCTGCGATCGCAGCCGCGCTGCAACAGCTGCGGCAATTCCGTTCCGCTCCGATTTCCGCCGACGCTCTACGCCAGGCGAAGAACTATTTGAGTGGAAGCTTTGTGCGCAACCTGCAGGCTCAGGGCGAAATCGCCGACGAGTTTTTGTTGATCACCGAGCAGAGTCTGGGAGAGCGTTATCTCTCCGGGTTTGTGCAGCGGGTGCAAAGCGTCACGGCCGCGCAGGCGCGTGCGGCGGCGCAAAAGTACATGCATCCGGCGCATGCGGCGATCATCGTCGTGGGAGACGCGGCCCGGATCCAAGCGGCGTTGACCCAGTTCAGTCCGGCGCCAGTGGTGATCCTCAATGAGCGAGGGCAGATCTTGGGAACGTTCCCAGCCGAGGGAATACCGAAGGTAGTCCGCCACTAGGACGACGCGCCCAGAACGCAAAGCGGGGCTGCCATGGCAGCCCCGCTTTGCGCTCCGCGATGAAAGTTTGCGGCTTATGCCGGCTGCGGGCGCTCGCCGGCGATTCCGGGAGCGCGGCCCGGCTCGGGACGTAACACCACCTGATGTCCTTCCCCGCCGGAATTGCTGCCGCTACTGGACTGGACGGGAGGCAATTCCCGGCCTTCGATAATAGCCTTGATCTCCTGCGCGTCAAGCACTTCCCGCTCCAGCAACGCCGCCGCCAGCCGGTGCAGGATGTCCCCATGCTGCGTCAGGATATCGCGAGCGCGCTCATAGCCCAGCATCACCAAACGGCGCACTTCCTGATCAATGCGGATGGCCGTATCTTCCGAGAAATCGCGATGCTGGGCGATCTCGCGGCCCAGAAAGATTTGCTCTTCTTTTTTGCCGAAGGTTAGCGGCCCCAGGTCGCTCATTCCCCATTCACAGACCATGCGCCGTGCCATCTCGGTAGCGCGCTCGATATCATTCGAGGCGCCGGTAGTCATCTGGCTGAGGTACAGCTCCTCGGCGATCCGGCCCCCCATCAGCACGGCCAGATCGGCTTCCAGATGGTCGCGCGAATAGTTGTGCTTGTCGTCGGTGGGCAACTGCATGGTCACACCAAGCGCCATGCCGCGGGGAATGATGGTCACCTTATGCAGGGGATCGGCGTGCTTCATCATCGCCGCCACCAGGGCATGACCGCCCTCGTGATACGCGGTGGTGCGCTTCTCCTCTTCGGAGATGATCATGGAGCGGCGCTCGGCGCCCATGAGCACTTTGTCTTTGGCGCCTTCAAAATCGCCCATGCTCACCGACTTGCGGTTATAGCGGGCGGCATTCAGGGCGGCCTCATTGACCAGGTTGGCCAAATCGGCGCCACTGAAGCCCGGGGTGCCACGCGCTAATACGCTGAGGTTCACATCATCGCCGAGGGGAATCTTGCGCGAGTGCACGCGCAGAATCTCTTCACGGCCTTTCACATCCGGACGGGAAACCACCACCCGGCGATCAAAGCGCCCTGGCCGCAGCAGGGCTGGATCCAGCACGTCGGGCCGGTTGGTAGCGGCAATGAGGATCACGCCCTCATTGCTTTCGAAACCGTCCATTTCCACCAGCAGCTGGTTGAGGGTCTGCTCGCGCTCATCGTGTCCGCCGCCCAGACCCGCGCCACGATGGCGGCCCACGGCGTCAATTTCGTCGATAAAAATAATGCAAGGGGCGTTCTTCTTGCCTTGCTCAAACAGATCGCGGACACGGCTGGCGCCTACGCCAACAAACATTTCCACGAAATCGGAGCCGGAGATGGAGAAAAAGGGCACATTGGCTTCACCGGCAATGGCGCGGGCCAGCAGCGTCTTTCCGGTGCCTGGAGGACCGACCAGCAACACACCCTTGGGGATGCGGCCGCCCAGCTTCTGGAACCTTTGCGGCTCCTTGAGAAACTCGATTATCTCGCGCAGCTCTTCCTTCGCCTCATCCACGCCGGCAACGTCTTTGAACGTAACCTTCTTCTGTTGCGTTGAAAGCAGCCGGGCCCGGCTCTTGCCAAACGACAAAGCCTTGTTGCCGCCGGCCTGCATCTGCCGCATCATGAAAATCCAGATCCCGACAATCAGCAGGATGGGGATCCCGTTGATGAGGTAGGCCAGCCACGTGTTATTGGAAGGCTCCTTGATGTCGACCGAGACGCCCTTGCTCTGCAGCACACGGTAAACGTCGGGATAGTTGGCCGGAATGCGGGTTTCGAACTTCTGATTGTTTTGCTTCAGGGTGCCCTGCGCATCCTGAGAGGTAATGGTTACCGATGCGACGTTGCCCGCCTGCGCCTGGTTCATGAACTCGGAAAAGGCGATCTTTTGAACATGAGCCTCGGTTCCGGAGGTGCGCACCATCTCCCAAAGCAGAAAACCCACCGTGACCAGCACGACCCAAAGCACTACAGTTTTGACGGTTGAATTCAATGAAAACTTCCTCTCAGGCGCCCACTGGCAGGTGCAGCCAACTGCTCATTTAGATGCCTCCGGGCCTCCACCGTTACATACGGATAGAAGGTCGGAACATCGCCGCGGCAGCCCACAAACCGGATACGCACGTCGGAGCGTCCCAGTTGCAGCGGCCTTCCAGAACTGACCGCCTGGAGTTGCTGTCCGCTTGCGCGGAAACAGGCTGGAAACAGTCCTAATCCCCTCTTCAGAGGGTTTCAGCTCAGTATAGCCGATTCATCCCACCTCACGCCTGCACGGTTAGAAGCTGCTAAACAACGTGCTGCACTTCATCTGCCGCCCTCTATTTGAGATGACGAATAGTGATCTCGCGGCTTGTGACCATCAGATCGAGGTCACGAAATCGCAGGTGGCGGGGATGGCGCTCGGCATCGTGAAGCCACGAGACCAACTGCAGAATCTTTTCTGAGCTGACGTTTCGCAAGCTGGACGAACAGGCCTGAATGCCCTCTCTGACCACTCGGCGGCATAACGCCTCTGGCAGCCCCCTAAGGGCTGAACGGCTGGCGCGCCAGATGGCGCTTTGCCCGTCATCGTCCATGTCGCACGACCAGAGCGCGGCAGCCACACGGCTGGACTCCGCCTCCAGCCACTCCTCATCCTGTCGAGCAATCTCAGCCGCGGCCGCCAGCACACCCACGACCCCGGCAGCAAATCGTTCCTGCAGCAAGGGAAGGAGCTCATGCCGGATGCGGCTGCGCATTCGGCTCACGTCGAGATTGCTCTCGTCCTCACACCAGGGTTGTCCCATCTCCCGCAGCCAGACCCGCAATTCGCTTCGGCTTTCCTTGAGGAACGGTCGAATGATGCAGCCGCCCGGCCGGGACAGACGTGGCCAGATGCCCGCCAACCCGCGCGTGGCGGAACCGCGCAGCAGCCGCATTAAAACGGTTTCCGCCTGATCGTCGGCGGTGTGAGCAGTGGCGATGTGAGTAACGGCGCCGCTGGAGAGCAACTCGTCGAAGAAGCCATAGCGGGCGCTACGCGCTTCCTGCTCCAGGTTGTCTCCCGGCTGCATTTGCTGCGCGAGTCGCAGAGTACGCGAATGTAGGGCCAACCCGGAGCGCGCCGCCAGAGAGGCCACGAACTCGGCATCGCAACGCGACTGTGGACGCAATCCGTGATCCACATGGACCACACTGAGCTCGGCCGCCCATTCAGGTGAAAGTTGCTGGAGCGCGCACAGCAATGCAACAGAGTCAGCCCCGCCTGAAACGGCGACGCCGAGGCGCGCGCCGGGCGTCAGGAGCTGGTGTTGCCGTAAGCACGCGGCAACTTTGGCCAGCACGCTTCCACTTACCGTATTCTCCTCTGGCGTACTCCGCAAAATGAAATCTCCTGTGGTCAAGAGTACGGCGATATTGAGGCAAATGCGCCTTCCAGCATTGGCAGCCAGATTGCTTAACCGGATACAGTTGGCGGAGCGATCCTCAGAAGATGCAGTGTGTGGAGCGGACTGGCTTTCAAAGCGAGCCTCGATGCGCGGATTGACACGCTCTCTTGAGAACGAGGCCAGTGAAACCAGTTCAATGGGGCGGGGCAATTCCCCGCCCCGTTTTATATTCCCGGCGCGGTGCTCTGTTTCCGCAGAGCGGCTTCCACCCTTTCCAGGTCAGCGGACGTGTCCACCGCGATGGTGTCGAACGGCACGCTGACCACCCCAATTCCAATGCCGTTTTCCAGAAGGCGCAACTGCTCCAGCATTTCAGCCGCTTCCAGCATGGAGGGCGGGAGGTGGTGGAAGCGCTCCAGCGCGGCACGCGAGTATGCGTAGTAGCCCAGGTGTTTTTGATACCGCGGCTGGCCTGCACGGGCAAAGGGAATGGCGGCACGGGAAAAATAAAGTGCCTCGCCTGTGCGCGCCGCGACGACTTTGACCACTGACGGGTCATGAATATCGGTCGATTCAAGCGCCGTGCTCAAAGTCGCCACCTGACGCGCTTCGTCAGAGAACAAAGCGCCGAGCAGCGCGTCAATCATTGCGCCGCGGACCATTGGCTCGTCACCCTGGATATTCACAATCGCCTCCGCCCAGGGAAACGCCTGCATCGCCTCATGAACCCGGTCAGTCCCTGAAACGTGCGCGGAAGAGGTGAGTACGGCGGGAATACCAGCCTCAGCGCAGACGGATCGAATCTCCTCCGCGTCGGTGGCAACCACGAGTTCTCTCAATCCCTGACAGGCGCGCGCTCCTTCATAGACGCGCACCACCATGGGTTTACCGGCGATGAGAGCCAGAGGCTTGCGGGGCAGCCGGGTGGAAGCCAGCCGCGCGGGGATGACGCCGAGAACATTTCCGGTTGCCTTCATTGCGCCTCCGCTGTCAGCACTGCGCGAATACTCTGCAGCGCACGAAGCAACTGGGGAACCCCATCCAGGCGTAGCGCGTTGGCGCCATCAGAGAGCGCGGCGGCGGGATTCTCGTGCACCTCAAAAAAGATGCCATCAACGCCCATTGCCATGGCGGCGCGGGCCAAGCCAGGAATGAACTGCGGCTGGCCCCCACTGGCGTTGCCCTGCGCGCCAGGAAGCTGCACGCTGTGCGTGGCATCGAAGATGACCGGCACGCCCAAACTACGCATAAGCGGCAGGGCTCGCATGTCCACAACCAGATTGTTGTAGCCAAACGAGGAGCCGCGCTCGGTAAGCAGCAGGTTGGCGTTACCGGTACTGTGAATCTTTTCGACCACGTTTCGCATGTCCAGAGGAGCAAGGAATTGCCCCTTCTTGACGTTGACGCAGCGCGCATGGCGCCCCGCCTCCAGCAGCAAATCGGTCTGGCGGCATAGGAAGGCGGGGATTTGCACGATATCGCAGACCTCCCCAACCGGTCCGGCCTGCGCGGGCTCATGGATATCGGTCAGCACGGGCACGCCGGCCTCATCACGGACGCGGCGCAGGATGCGCAATCCTTCCGTTAAGCCGGGACCGCGGTAGGAGCTCACGGAACTGCGATTGGCCTTGTCAAAGGACGCTTTGAAGACGTAATTGGCGCCAGCCTCGGCGGCCTGCGCGGCCAGGCTGCGCGCCAGCATCAGCGCGTGCTCCTCGCTCTCAATGACACAAGGGCCGGCAATCAGAAGCCAGGGATGGCCGGGACCCACTTGATAGGGGCCAGCTTGGACAGGACGAATCTGTTTTGGCATGGAAGGCCTTTGCCCGGCTTCCCTTCAAGACGGCAGGAGTACGGGGCGGAGGCCACCCCTTTCCCGATGTTCGCACGCCAGGGAAAGGAATGGCCCGGCCGGGATCAACCCCGGCCAAGCCTCCATTATAGGCTTGCGCTTATGCTGGCCTCAGGGCCGACCGACTGCTGTTCTGGCCGGGATCAATGGCTCGCCGCCACGGGCTTCAGCTCGCGGTGCGGTTGACGCCCGATGCTGAAGTAGTCAAAACCGTAGCGATCGAGTTCTCCCGGAGCAAACAGGTTGCGGCCGTCAAACACCACCCGCCGCTGCATCGTTTCGCCCATGCGAGCCCAGTCCAGTTGACGGAACTGCGGCCACTCGGTCAGCACCAGGACTGCATCGGCGCCTTGGGCGACTTCCTCACCGCTCGCAACCAGCTCAACCGCGGGAAGCTCGCGGCTGGCTTTGTGCATGGCTTGCGGATCATAGGCCCTGATGGTGGCCCCCAGGCGCTGCAGCTCTCGAATGATCGCGTAGGCCGGCGAAAGGCGGGTATCGTCCGTTTCGGGCTTGAAGGCGAGGCCCAGCGCACCGATGGTCTTGCCCTCGATCACCCAGAGTTCCTGTTGGATGAGGTGGATGAAGTGCTCCACCCGGCTCGCGTTGATGGCCTGCACCTCGCGCAGCAAGCGGAAGTTATAGCCAATATCGTTGGCCATCTCAATGAAGGCGCTGAGGTCTTTGGGGAAACAGAAGCCGCCAAACCCAATGCCGGGGCGCAGGAATTCGCTGCCAATACGCCGGTCCAAACCGAGGCCCCGCAAAACTTCTTCAGCATTGGCGCCAGTGAGTTCGCACAGATCGGCGATGGCGTTGGCATAGGAGATTTTCAGCGACAAGAACGAATTCGCGGCGTGCTTGATCAGTTCCGCACTGTTGATATTCGTAACCAGCCACGCCGGCGCCTTCCAGCCGCAGCCCCGCGCCGTCTGCCCATGCCAGGGGCAGTGGAACACCCCATCCAGCACCGGAGCATAAATTTCGCGCATGAGGTTTTGTGCGCGCTCCGATTCGACACCCACCACTATGCGGTCGGGGTGGAAAAAGTCATACACTCCCGTGCCTTCCCGCAGGAACTCAGGGTTGGAGACAAGGTCAAAATCGAAACGGCCACGGCTGTAGGTGGCCAGCGTTCGCCGCATTCTCTCGCCGGTATGCACCGGCACCGTGCTTTTCCCGATAACGAGTTTGTAGCCAGAGGCGGTTTCGGCGATTTGGCGGGCAACACTCTCGATGGCAACCATGCTGGCTTTGCCATCCGCGTCAGGAGGGGTGCCGACGCAGACAAAGATGGCATCGCAGGCCTCAATTGCGTGGCGCACATCGGCGGTGAAGGAAAGGCGACCCGCCTTGACACCCTGCTGCACGACTTCCGGCAGCGCCTTTTCGAACAGCGGCATGCCCCCGCTTTGCAACAGCTCGATTTTCGCGCTGTCACAATCGGTGCAGATCACCTCGTGCCCCAAAGCGGCCAAACAGGGTCCGGTGGTCAGCCCGACGTAGCCGGTACCAATGACACAAATTTTCATAACAGCCCCTCGGCCAACACTTTAGCTGGCGACCACACCTCTGGCAAGCGAATCCACCCTTTGGCTACGTGGACACCCGTCCACTCCAAAACCTACGATGCACGTGCGACTGCAACCGTTTGTTGCAAGAGAAGAGAGGAGGAGGATTGGTGGCGGCGAGTGGACTCGAACCACTGACCTAGGGATTATGAGACCCTCGCTCTAACCAGCTGAGCTACGCCGCCAGAAACGCAAATTTCGATTCTAGAGGGAGTTGTGCGATGGAGTCAACGAAAGCGGCAATCGCGTTCCTCCTAGCGGCCCCCCAGGGGCGCGCTCCTCGCCGAAGCCGGGTGCGTGCGCATCCAGCGCACAGTCGAGACCAACCCGTCCCGCAGGGCACAAGAGGCGGAAAAACCCAAAGCAGCCTGAGCCGCGGTTGTTTCCGCGCGCGAGTGCCGCACGTCCCCGGCCTGCGCAGGTGCAAATCGAGGAGGCAAGGCGCTCCCAAAGATCTCTTCCAGCAGTTCCAGGACTTCCTTTAATGTCACGCTCTTGCCGGTGCCGGCATTGAACGCACGGCCGTTTACCCGCTCCACCGGCGCCTGAGCGGCCAACAAAAGTGCGCCCACGATGTCAGCGACGAAGACGAAGTCGCGCGTCTGAAGACCGTCGCCGAAGATAGTTGGCGATTGTCCGCTCAGAAAACAGGAAATGAACCGCGAAAGCACTCCGCTATAAGGCGAGGCTGGGTTCTGCCGTGGCCCGTACACGTTGAAAAAACGCAGCGCCACCGTTTCGACCTGACCGGCGCGGGCATACACACGCGCCAGGGACTCGCAATTCAGCTTAGCGGCGGCATAGGGACTCTCGGGCGCGGGCAGCGCGTCCTCCCGGCAAGGCACCTGCCCCTCGCTGCCGTAGACGGCGGCGGAGGAGGCCAATACCACTCGCCGCACGCCATGAGTTTTCGCCTGCCGCAGTAGTTCTAGCGTGGCGGTGGTATTGACCTGATGAGCGCGGATCGGATCGTTCCAGGACTGTGGTACGGAAGCGATGGCGGCCAGGTGAAAGACTATTTCCACGCCGCCCAGCAGCCGGTCCCAGTCCAACGCCCCGGTGAGATCGCCGTGATGAAAAACTGCCCCCGGAGGGACCTGCTGCCGAACTCCGGTACTCAGGTCATCAACGACAACGACCTGTTCGCCTTTCTGCAACAGGGTGTCGGCGAGATGCGAGCCGATGAAGCCCGCCCCACCGGTTACGAGCATGCGCATAAGCAACCCCCCGGCCTAGTGTAGCGGGCACGCAGGCCGTCGGAGCAGCCCCGCATGAGCAAAGTGGCTGTTCGGTTCATCCCCGAGTAGCCGTCAGACGCCCCAGAGACTTTCTTCCGCCGGCTCTTCGTACTGGTACATCAGGCTGTCTTCCATGGCCTCAATGACGTAGGAAGAACGGGCGGGAATGGTGGCCGCGTCACTGGCGCGCAAAACCACCTCTTCCTGGGCGACTCGCAGGGTCAGATGCCCCCGCACCACAGCGGCAATAGTGCGCTGCTCGGCGGTCTTCTCCACACGCTCGCCGGGCGTAAGGTGCTCGAAGTGCCCATGGATGGTGTGGATTCTATGTTGCGCGGACATTGAAGCTTCCTCTGCAACTGGACCGAAAACTCCCGTACCAGCGCCCGGGGAGCGCTGGTTATTGGATGCTAGACCGCGGCCACGGGCTTTTCCGCCACGGTGGCGCCAACCTGTTCGGCGATCAGGCGGAGATCGTCTTCCCGTACTGTCTTTTTCTGATCCGCAACCGCGCTAAAACGGTTATAGGCCGCCTGCAACTGCTCACGGCTCAGCTCAAACCCAAGCGCGCGCAGCCGCGCCTGCAAAGCGTGGCGGCCGGAGTGCTTGCCTAAAACCAACTGGTTTTGCGGCAGACCTACTGTCTGCGGAGTCATGATCTCGTAGGTCAGCGGCGACTTGAGCACGCCATCCTGGTGAATGCCGGCTTCATGGGCAAAGGCGTTGGCGCCGACGATGGCCTTATTGGGCTGCACCTGCACGCCCGTAATGGCGCTCAACATTTGACTGGTGGGATAAAGCTTTTCACTCGCAATGCGCGTGTGATAGGGAAGCTGATCGGGGCGCACCCGCGTGGCCATGACGATCTCCTCCAGTGCCGCATTGCCGGCTCGCTCGCCGATGCCGTTGATGGTGCATTCAATCTGCCGCGCCCCGGCGGCCACGGCGGCCAGCGAGTTGGCCACCGCCAGCCCGAGGTCGTTGTGGCAGTGCACGCTGAAGATGACCTTTTCCGCGCCACGTACCCGCTGGCGCAGAGCTGCAATCAAGGCCCCATACTCGGAGGGCACGCAATAGCCAACCGTGTCGGGAATGTTCAAAGTGCTGGCGCCAGCTTCCACCGCCGCGCTCAGCACCTCGACCAGATAATCGAGGTCGCTGCGGGTGGCATCTTCGGCGGAAAATTCCACATCATCGGTGTATTGGCGCGCCAGGCGGACAGCAGCACCCGCATCCTCCAGCACCTGGGCGCGGCTCTTTTTGAGCTTGTGCTCCAGATGAATGTCGCTGGTCGCGATGAAGGTATGTATGCGCGGTCGCGCGGCGGGGCGCAAAGCCTCGCCTGCGCGACGAATATCGGCTTCCACGGCCCGCGCCAAACCCGCCACACTGAGCTCGCGGCACTCGCGCGCCACCGTGCGCACCCCTTCGAAATCGCCCTCCGAGGCAATCGGGAAGCCCGCCTCCAGCACGTCCACCCCCAACTCCTGCAGGGCATGCGCCATGCGCAGCTTTTCCGCCGGTTGCATGCTGAAACCGGGGGCTTGTTCGCCGTCGCGCAGCGTGGTGTCGAAGATCCGGATTGCTTCCGCCATAAATGTTTTCTCCTTGATCAGGGTAGAGCCGCCGTCACCTGCCGGTCAAATTTATAGTTCTTGGGCATTCATAAGATAAATTTATAGACATGAACTTCGCCGACCTGCAGACCTTCGTCACCGTGCTGCGCGAGCGCAGCTTTTCGCGCGCCGCCGAACGGCTGCATCGCAGCCAGCCGGCGGTGTCATTGGCGGTGCGCCGCCTGGAACAGGATTGCGGCGCGCGCCTGCTGGATCGCTCCAGCAAGGAGCCGGCGCTCACCGATGCCGGGCGCGTGGTATTCGAACGGGCCGAGCGCATTCTGAAGCAGCAGGACGACATTGCCCTGGCGCTGACCGAGTTGCGCGACCGGCGCCGCGGCAAGGTCACCATTGGCGCCAACGAAAGCACCGCTCTGTTTTTGCTCCCCTTAGTGGAGAACTTCCGCCAACGCTTCCCCAAGATCAAGGTCGAAGTGAGGCGCAGCCTGTCCCGCCAGATTCCGGGCGAGTTGCTGGCCGGCAACCTGGACTTCGGGGTGATTTCCTACGAGCCAGCCGACCGGGAACTCCAGTCGCGGCCCCTCCACGAAGACTGGCTGAGCCTGATTCTCTATCCGCGGCACCCGCTGGCGCATCGCAAACAAATTGCCCTGCGTGAACTTGGTACCCAGAGTTTTATCGCTCACAACGTGGAGTCCCCATACCGCGCCCTGATAGAGCAGGCTTTTCAGCAACGCAAGATTCCGCTCCATATTGACCTGGAAATGCCGACCATTGAATGCATCAAGAAGCTGGTCAGCGATGGATTGGGCATCGCCTTCGCACCCCATTCCTCGGTGCTGGACGAACTGGCGGGAGGCAGCTTGGTCTCGGTCGCGATTCGCGAACTGCGCGTGAAACGTCTGCTGCGCCTGGTCCAGCGGCGGCGTGTCCAACACTCGTTTGCGGCCCAGGCTTTCCTGGAGTGCACGGAAGAGACAACCCTGGGAGCGGGCGCTCGCGTTTCCGGGCTGGCTCAGCCAGGTCACCGGGCAAGCCAGGCCGGGAGCTAGCCCCATAGAGGCACGGCCTCGTCTCCTGAGCCGCCCGCTCGCATTGCTTTCCGTTGGGCCGCTGGCACGTTCTCCATTGAGGCCGTGAAGCTACCGATGCCGGGGAACGCGATGGCTCGCTGCTTCGGGTGGCCGACCCCTCTCCCTGCCGCATCCATAATGTCTTTCAGGAATTCCCGTCATCGCGAAGGTTGATGACTCCGGAATGGCCTCAAAAGCATTGCCGCTCTGTTTGGTGCACAAACTGGCGATCACCGGGAGATGGCACTACGATGGGTTAAGGCGACCGCACTCACGCAGCCAGGATAATTCGATCACAGCGCCGCCGGTCGTCCTGAACCGGACGGTCTGAAACAGGGAGCAGCCAGTTCTTATGATGGAATTCCACATTGCGCGCACGGCGCGAGAGCGGTATCAGTTCCCCGATACTCTGTTTTCCACCAGCGGAAATGTGGTGTTCGCCAACATGGCGGCCTGCCGCGCCTTTGCGCATCGCATGAACCAGGTGCGCGGGGCGGCCAACGCACCCAGTCAGGCAGTTCACGCCGGACAGCTCTACGCCATGGGACTGCTCGACGAGGCCAGCCACGTCCTGATCGCGCGTTATCGAGAGCAGTACGACCCGGAAGTGATGGCCCACGCGCTGCATTTTTTCGCCACCCACACCGGAGCCCAGGCTCTTGATCAGCTCCTGCTGGCATTTGTGGAACAGTTTCCCGGCGCCGCCGTTCTGCTGGGCACAAAGACGCCAGCCGAATGGCTACATGCCTCCAGCGCGGGCAGGCCGCATCGCGAACTGGCCTTGGAAGAGTTAATGATGTTGTGGATCGCCAACCGCAACCCGGCCTTTGCAAGCTTTTCCGAGCTCTTTGATGACACCGCGCTTGCAGAAAACACCGCTTACGCGGCTGTCACCGGCAAACTCCCTGAATTCTTCGCTACGCGCCCGCTTGTGCCCCTTCCCGGCGCCGAGCCGGTAACTTTGCTGCACATGCTCCAGGCGCCCGCGAGCGCGGCGCCGAACTCGTTAAAAGAACAGTTGGACATCGTGCGCCGCCTGTGGCGCGGTCTCCTCGGAAGCGCACTGGATCAACTGCTGACGACCGCGGGCGAGATTCTGCGGGAAGAGGAGATCGCCCTCTGGATGATGTTTCATCCCCAGGCGGCGGATGCGCGCGCCGCCGCCGAGGAAGCGGCGCGCCGGCGGCGCGAACTGGGCAAACAGTCTTGGGCTTTCATGCCCAGTACCGCTGACGTACTCTCTTTCACCGACTCTATGCACGAGTACGAGCGCTTTTCGCCGGATACGGAATGGATGCCCAAAGCCGTGATGATGGCCAAAAGCACTTACGTCTGGCTTGCCCAGCTCAGCAGGCAGTATGGACGCCATATTCGGCTGCTCAGCGATATCCCCAGCGAAGAGCTGGCCACCTTGGCGCATCGCGGCATTGATACGCTGTGGCTCATTGGTGTCTGGGAACGGAGCCGGGCATCCAGGACCATCAAGTACCTTTGCGGCAACCAGGACGCGGTGGCTTCGGCATATTCCCTTTTCGATTACCGCATTGCCGATGACTTGGGCGGCGAGCCCGCCTACATTCATCTCCGCGACCGCGCCTACCATTACGGCATTCGTCTGGCCAGCGATATGGTGCCGAATCATATGGGTATCGATTCGCCCTGGGTAGTCCAACACCCGGAGTGGTTTCTCTCGCGCTGGGACTCGCCCTTCCCCGCCTACAGCTTCCATGGCCCCGACCTCTCGGCTGATCCCAGCGTCGAGATCAAGATTGAAGACCACTATTACACCCAGAGCGACGCCGCGGTCGTTTTCATGCGCCGCGACAAAAATAGCGGCGAAGTGCGCTACATCTACCACGGCAACGATGGCACCAGCTTTCCCTGGAACGATACCGCGCAACTTGACTACCTCAATCCCGCCGTCCGCGAGCATGTGATCCAGACCATCCTGCATGTGGCGCGATTATTTCCTGTTATCCGCTTCGACGCCGCGATGACACTGGCCAAGCGCCACTATCACCGGCTGTGGTTTCCCGGCCCTGGCGCCAGTGGCGCCATTCCCTCGCGCGCCGAATATGGTATGGACCAGCGAGAGTTTGACCGCCATATGCCCCAGGAGTTTTGGCGCGAGGTGGTAGACCGCGCCGCGCGCGAGGCCCCCGGAACGCTGCTGCTGGCCGAAGCCTTCTGGCTGATGGAGGGCTATTTTGTCCGCACCTTGGGCATGCACCGCGTTTATAACAGCGCCTTTATGGTAATGACGCGCGATGAGGAGAATGCCAAGTACCGCTCTGTGCTTAAGAACACGCTGGAGTTCGATCCAGAAATCATGAAGCGCTACGTCAATTTCATGTCCAATCCTGACGAGCGCACGGCCATTGATCAGTACGGCAAGGGTGACAAGGCATTCGGCGTCGCGGTCATGATGGCAACCCTGCCCGGCCTGCCGATGTTCGGGCACGGCCAGGTTGAGGGCTACACCGAAAAGTACGGCATGGAGTATCAGCGGCCGCGCTACGACGAAAGCCCCGACCCTTGGATGGTGGAGCGTCACGAGCGCGAAATTGCGCCGCTGCTCAAGCGCCGCTGGCTTTTCGCCGAGAGCCACAACTTTCTGCTTTACGACTTCTACCACGACTCCGGCCAGGTTGACGAAAACGTGTTTGCCTACTCCAACCGCGCGGGATACGAGCGCGCTCTGGTCATTTACCACAACAAATACGGCGAGACCGCCGGATCGATCCGCGTTTCCGCGGCTTACGCCGACAAAGCCGCCGGCCAATTGCGCCAGCGCTCCCTTTGGGAGGGCCTCGGGCTGGGAGATCCGGAATCCATACTCTTATTCCGGGATTCGCTGACCGGCCTCAGCTACCTGCGGCGCGCCAGCGAAATCGCCGGCGGCGGCCTCCGCGTGCGGCTGCAGGCATACCAGTGCCATGTCTTTCTCGACTGGCAGGAGATGCGCAGTAGCGCCGCAAAGCGGTGGGACCTGCTCTGCGACTTCCTCAACGGGCGCGGTGTTCCTGACGTGGAGGCTGCATTCCTCGCCCTGCAGCTGCGCCCGGCGCACGAAGCGCTTGCAGCCGCGCTCCATCGAGAGGTCGTACAGCAAATAGCCAGCGCGGCGGAAGGGTTAAAGGTAACGGACCCAGAGCAACGCCGTGCGCAGGAGGATAACGGCCAAGGAGAGAGCGCCCTCCTTCAACAGGAGGGCGCCGTTCCAGCGGAAGACGCCATCGAGAACGCCTGGACGCCATGCGCACAATTTATTCGAGCCGCGCTAGCCGCCTATGCACAACTGAACGGCAAACCGCTTGCGAATGAACTTCCGCCACTTGAGCCAGTAGCGCTCATTTTCCGCAAGCTGCTGCGCGAAGCCTTGCAACTGCCCGCCAGAGAGAAGCTATTTCCGCATGGCTGGAACGAGGAGGCCCGCCGCGTGCTTCCGAGCGCCGACAACCAGACCTCTACAGCGGTCTGGGGACCGGTGCTCGGTTGGTGTGTACTGCAGGCGCTTGCCAGAGCGCTTGATTCCCAACACCAGGAAGCCGCGGCGGTTGAGCTGTTTGATGGCCTCCGTCTTCGCGAACCGTTGGCCCACGCCTTTATGGCGCTTGGGTTGGAGGGGGAGGAGGGTTGGCGCGCGGCGGCCCGTCTCAAAATAGCGCTGCTCACGGAGAAATTGGCGGCGGAAAGCACTGCCTTTACATCTCCGCACTCGCATGCGGATGAAAAAATGGCCGCAAGCAAGCCGGAGGCGATGGGGGAGCCGGCCGGCACGCCAGAGCCGCCCAATCAATCCGCTTTCGAAATCGTTCCGCGAGAACTATGGAACGATCCCGACCTACGTTGGCTGACTGGGGTGCATGCGTCTGGCGAACACACGTATATTCTCCACGAACTCTACGAACAGTTGCTCTGGTGGCTGCAAGTGCCGCACCTGCTGCGTGCCCCGGGCAACGCCACGCAGCTTCGCGACAAAATCGAGCAGTCCGCGAAACGGATCACAGCGGCGCTCGCGGCCGCGGCTTCCGCGGGATACCGCCTCGACAAAATCCTTGCCCCCTCTGAACCTGTGGCGGCACAACCGCGGCGTCCCTCTCATTTTTGACACCCAGGACGGAACCGGTTCGTCCGCGGGCAATGGTGAGAGGACCTTTACAAGCCTGCATGGCCATGAGGGCTTTTTCAGCAATGGATCTGCGTTATCCCTTTGTCAGCACATTTTGTAAGAGCAATGTGGATTGGCGTAGGGGTAGAATTTGGGTGAATGTGAGCCGCTCCAGGGATCCACCTTGTGTTTTCCCCGCCGGCATGCCGCCAGATCGAATCGCCTTCGCTCCGCGGAAAGGGTAACAGGACGGGCATCTCCAGCGTCGGAGTAACCCCTGTTCGCTTGCACCATGCAATCCGCACCCGTGGTAACTATGATCGAAATCCTGCTGATCGAGGACAGCGCCGCTGACGCGCGCCTCACCGCGGAAGCCCTCAAGGAAGGCGATGACGAGTTCCATCTCAGTGTGATCAACGACGGAGAAAGCGCGTTGCGCTTTCTCCGTCAAAGCGGAACCTTTGCGCAGGCGCCGCGGCCGCATCTGGTTATCCTGGACCTGGGCCTGCCTCGCAAAAGCGGATTGGAGTTACTGGCGGAAATCAAATCCGACCCCAAGCTGGCCGCCATTCCAGTGGTGGTATTCACCACCTCGCAGTCGGGCGTTGACGCTCAGCGTGCCTTCGAGCTCCATGCCAACTGCTTCGTCCCCAAGCCGCCGGAGTTGGGGGACTTCTTCGCGCGGGTGCGGCTGATGAAGCAATTCTGGTTGCGAACCGTGGCCCTGCCGCCCGGCGACGGCTCGGTCTAAGAGCGTGGGCCTTGCGGATCAGCGCCGTTGCCCGATCCGGCCGATCAGCCACATCCGGCTGGCCTCGGTCCTACCTGCTCTTGCCGGGGACGCCGCTCTGTGCCGCCGGGCGAAGCTCCTGGGTGAGGACGCGATTCATATACAAACGGAAAAAGCCGTCCACCTTGGGGTGCAGGCACGCGCGGACGTTGGGAGCGCCTGGCGTAACCAGCGTCGTGCCTTTGGCATCGATGCTCACATGAAACGGCTGCACCGGGCAGAGTTCCGGATGCATTGCCTCCACCACTGCCATGGGATCGAAAAGTGTTGGCGTGGTGTGCCCCCACAGGTGATAAAGCAGGGTGAGGGCGTTGGTGAGAGGCGTTTGCCGCGTGAATAACAACTGCCGCTTCACCTCGTCGAGCTTCAGCCGCGTGGTCGCGTCCAACCCCATCATCTCGATCGGCACGCCAGCGGAAAACAACTTGCGGGCGTCGGGCACATCCATATAGACGTTGTACTCCGGCACCGGCCCCGTGGGTGGGAGAAACCCGAGGTCGCTATAACTATAGTGAATCGAGCCGCCCATCAGGACAACGCGCTTGGCCTTCCGGAAACTGGCTGGGTAGCGATCAATCAGCGCTCCTATATTGCGGAATGGCCCAATGCAAATCAGCGTGATCTGGCCGGGGTGGCGGTCCAGTTGCTGTCGCAGGAAATCCACCGCGGAAGGCAGCGGCCGGTGGGCCGGACGGAATGCGCGCGACCAACGGCTCTGGGAAAACACCGCGCTCGATGTCTGTACGCCCACCGCTACGGGGATATCCTGCCGGCCAGTAACGTATAGGAGCTTTTGAATCAACTGCGCACGCAAGGGCGTATTTCCCCAGTCGCTCGTGATCCCCACAATGCGGAGTTCCGGAGATGACAGCGCGATCGCCAGAGCAAAGGCGTCGTCAATGTCGTCACCAATATCAGTGTCGATGATGACCGGCTGCGCCGCCGTCGCGGGTGCTGGGCGGCGCGGTGCTGCTGCCGGCTGTTCCCCAAAGGCGCGCACAAGGCTGGCGAGCAAGGCAACGAAGGCAACAAGGAAACGCAAGCGGCACCACGAGAAGCTCATGTGCGGTGAGTATAACAGCAGGGCTACCGCCGTCCGGAGAGATGGAATTGTGGCGCAGCCCGGGAACGCTAAGGTCTTGGAAGTTTTTGACAGCTTGCCTGGGAGGCTCGCTACCGCGAGACCGGCCCAGCGGCTTCCCACGCAACCGGTGCGCAAGGCGTACACTGAACTTGAACCATGTCACAACCAGTCCCCTACGATGCCCTGCTGGTGCTTTCTTTTGGCGGACCGGAGGGACCTGCGGATGTGCTTCCGTTTCTGGAAAACGTGTTGCGCGGCCGCAATGTTCCTCGCCAACGCATGCTGGAGGTCGCGGAGCATTATCAGCACTTCGGCGGCAAAAGCCCGCTCAACGATCAAAACCGCGAATTGATTCGCGCCCTTTCCAAAGAGCTCGGCCGGCGCGGGGTTGATCTGCCCATCTACTTTGGCAACCGCAACTGGCATCCCCTGCTGACTGACACCCTGGAGCAGATGCGGCGCGATGGCCGCCGCCGCGTGCTGGCTTATGTGACCTCGGCATTCAGCTCCTATTCCGGCTGCCGCCAGTACCTGGAGGATCTCGAGCGCGCACGCGGCGAGATCACCGCGCGCGGCGAAGGCGACGCGCCTCGCATCGACAAGCTGCGGGTGTTCTTTAATCACCCCGGGTTCATAGAAACGCTAGTGCAGCGCGTCAACGAAGCACGGCAGCAGCTCCCTGCCGATGTGCAGACCGCGCCCATGCTATTGTTCACGGCACATAGCGTTCCGCAAAGCATGGCCGCCACATCCGACTACGTCGCGCAGTTGCGTGAAACCAGCCGGCTCGTCGCGCAAGGAGCCGGGCTGACACGCTTTGATCTGGTTTACCAGAGCCGCAGCGGTCCGCCAACGCAACCTTGGCTGGAACCTGATGTTTGCGACTACTTGCGCGCTCTGCCTGAGCCCCGCCCGGCCATGATTCTGGTCCCCATCGGTTTCCTCTCCGATCACCTGGAAGTAATGTTTGACCTGGATCAGGAGGCCGCACAGTGCGCAAAGGAGTTGGGCATTTCCATGGTGCGCTCGTTGACGCCCGGCGCCTCGCCGCGTTTTGTGCTCACGCTCGCCGACTTGATTCAAGAGCGGATCGCCCAGGAAAACGGGGAAGCGGTCGCGCCGTTAGCCATTGGAAAGTTTCCAGCGCGTGGCAATGAATGCGCAGCGGGCTGCTGCCCAAGCCCGGGCGGCCGGGGCGGCACTGTCCGCGATCATTGAGGGCAGCCGAAGCCCAGGCGGCGCGCTCTGGAAATCCCCCCCGGTTCCGTTCCATTCCACCGGCATGCTCTCTTGCGGCTTTTCTTCAACTGGTTCCAAGCTTTCCGTATTGGGCAAGAGGGCCCAATACGCCGCTTTTCTCCCCGAAATCCGGCAGTTCGACCCGGACAATCACGCCGCAGCGGCTCACGCAAAACACCTTAGATAGACTGCGAAGGGGCCCTAGATACCTGAGTGCAGCGGATTTACTCTGACTCATCCTGCACTTTCGGACAGGAACCGTTTCACTCTCTAACCGGTCGAGTGGGCCGCCCAACAGGCTATTTGCACAACGGTTCTGTCGCAAGCAATTCCCGCTAGAGCCGGCGCGTTTGGGCTTGAGAAACACATGTCGAGCGTTAGCCCCCGTGGGCCTCGGCATTCGGAATCTAAGGCGGCCATTGGTACAGGCGCGGTCAGGTGCGGACGCCTGCCCTTCCCATGCATCATCGAGCAGTTCCAAAGCTAGCTGAGAACTTATAGCTTATGTCCACTTTCTCTTCCTGGAGATCAAGTGAGACATTCGTTCCGTTCAGTATCTGCATTAGCCGTTTTGTGCGGCCTCATTTGCGTTCTCACCGCGTGCGGCGGCGCCGGGGTATCAGCGGCGTCGTTTGCCAGCCCAGCCAGTTTGCAACTTGCCAGCGGCACTCTGCCGGCGGCAGCTTTAGGCCAACCCTACCAGGCCTCCCTGACTGCGCAGGGCGGAACCTCTCCTTACCACTGGAGCATCGCTTCGGGCGCTCTGCCTCAGGGGCTCAGCCTCAACACCAGCACGGGCGTAGTCAGCGGCACTCCACAATCCAGCGGTTCCTACCCGCTCGACATTCAGGTGCAGGACTCGTCGCCGGCGCCGCAAAGCCAAAGCACCAAGACCACTGTGCAGGTCAATTCCGGAATGCAGGTGTCTTCTGCGCCATTGCCGGCGGGCATTACCGGACAAAGCTACAGCGCCACGCTGCAGGCCAGCGGCGGCGTTGCCCCCTACACCTGGACTTTGATTAAAGGCAGTCTGCCCGCCGGTCTTGCTCTGGCCAACAGCGGCCAGATCAGCGGAACACCCACTGCAACAGGCGGTTCCAGCTTCACCGTCGAAGCTCACGACTCCGGCCACCAGAAGGCAACGGCCACGGAAAACCTTACCGTCGCTATCGCGCTGAGCATTACCAATACCAGTCTCCCTGCCGGCACGGTGGGCCAGCCCTACAGCGCCAGCCTGCAAGCCTTCGGCGGCGCTTCGCCCTACACTTGGACGATTACGGCAGGAACGCTGCCTGCCGGTCTGACGCTGGCCAGCGGCGGTCAGATCAGTGGAACGCCATCGGCCGCCAGTAACACCAGCATCACGTTCCAGGTTGCTGACAGCGGCGGCCAGACACAGACGGCGAGTTTACCGATCGCAATCGCCGGCGCTATCTCTCCGCTATCGATTTCCACCAGCAGCCTTCCTGCCGGCACCACCGGGCAGGGCTACAACGCGACACTGAGCGCCAGCGGCGGCACGGCCCCTTATAGCTGGCAGCTCGCCAGTGGCAGCCTGCCCGCCGGACTCACGCTGAGTAGCGCCGGACAAATCTCCGGCACCCCCACCGCTTCCGGCAGCAGCTCGTTTGCGGTTGCCGTCAGCGACAGCACCGGACTAAAGCAGACCGCCAACCTGAGCATCGCCGTCGGTCTGGGCCTCACCGTCACCAACACTTCCCTGCCCAGCGGCACGGTGGGCCAAGCCTATAACGCCAGCCTGCAGGCCTTTGGCGGCACCTCTCCCTACACCTGGAGCGTAGCTTCGGGGACGTTGCCGGCCGGCTTGACACTGGCCTCGTGGGGGCAGATTTCCGGTACGCCAACCGCGGCAGCCAACTCGACTGTCACCTTCAAAGTGGCTGACAGTAACGGCTTGAGCCAGACTGCCGCGTTCAGTATCGATATCGCCGCTTCCACGGCCGCGCCTTTGGCGGTTACCAGCAGCAGCTTACCCGCCGGAACGACCGGGCAGAGCTACAGCGCGACGTTGAGCGCCAGCGGCGGCACCGCTCCCTATAGCTGGCAACTCGCCAGTGGCAGCCTCCCCGCGGGACTCACACTGAGCGCCGCCGGGCAGATCTCCGGCACCCCAACCGCCTCCGGCAGCAGCTCCTTTGCCGTTGCCGTCAGCGACAGCGCGGGACAGAAGCAGTCCGCCAACCTGAGCATTACAGTTGGCATGGGAATCACCATTACCAATACCTCTCTGCCCGGCGGCACGGTGGGGCAATCCTACAGTGCGAGCCTGCAGGCTTTCGGCGGCACCTCCCCTTACACCTGGAGCGTGGCTTCGGGGACATTGCCGGCGGGTTTAACACTGGCTTCGTGGGGCCAGATCTCCGGCACGCCCACTGCGGCTGCTACGTCGACAGTCACCTTCAAAGTCGCTGACACCAGCGGGTTGAGCCAGACGGCGACGTTGAGCATAAACGTGGGCGCCTCCACCGCCACGCCTCTCGCCATCAGCACCAACAGCCTGAGCGGTGGACAGCAGGGCTCGGCTTACAGCGCCTCTCTTGCGGCATCGGGGGGAACGACTCCTTACACCTGGAGTATCAGCGCTGGTACCTTGCCGGCGGGCCTCACCTTGAGCAGCGGCGGCCAGATCAGCGGTACACCTTCTGCTTCCGGTACCAGCTCGTTCACCGTGCAAGTACTGGACGCCAACAATGCGCAGGCAACTCAGGCACTGAGCCTCGCCGTTCAGGCGAGCAGCCCCAGCCTGACCATCACCACCAGCAGTCTGCCCAGCGCCACCGACGGCCAAGCCTACACCGCGACGTTGGCGGCCAGTGGTGGAACGACTCCCTATACCTGGACTGTCTCCGCTGGCAGCTTGCCTTCCGGTCTGATCTTGTCAAGCACAGGTCAGATCAGCGGCACTCCTGGCAGCAGCGGTACGAGCACTTTTACCGTGCAGGTGACCGACGCCGCCAATAACTCCCAAACTGCGGCGCTTTCGCTGGTCGTAGGCGCGGCGGCGGCAACCACTACCGCAAGCGGTCTGGATCAGTACGGAGGACTTTTAAGCGTAACGTCACCGGAAGGTGGCACGGGCTATTTCCGCGTGGAGAAGCTCGGTAATCGCTGGGTATTCATCACTCCCGAAGGCCACCCCATGTGGATGCTCGGCGTCTTTGACGTCGACAGCACAACGTCTATTGACGACATGGGAATCAGCTACAACTCCACCATTTTGGCCAAGTACGGCTCCATGCAGCAGTGGGGGATTCAGACCGCCCGCCGCCTCAAGGCGTGGGGCTTCAATACGGCGGCGGAGTATGCCAATGATTGGGTAGTTCCTCTTTCCTATTGGGGAACCAGGAACACAACTTCCCCCATCCCCTTTGTCCAAATGCTGCGTCCGGCTTATTATTCGATGATCGACCAGAACAATTTGGCGCCGCAGCCCATGAAGGATCTGATCAACGGACTTGATTCGGAATATACCGACTACCGTGGCGGCAACACCCCAGATGTGTTCGATCCTAACTTTGCCACCTATGCCGACGCCTTCGTGCAGCAAAATACCAACACCGCTTTGGCCACCTCACCGTGGTTGATCGGGACGGCCATCGACGACGGCGATAACCTGCTCGGGTTTGGTCCGGGACCGGATCTGCCCACCAATCCGGGAGGCCACGAAGGCCCCAACATTGGTTGGGTCGCCCTGTGCACCAACTTCCAGCAGACATCCAACAGCCGCTACTCGTTGACCTACAGCGACACCAAAGTCTACACCAAGTACGCTTTGCAGCAGTTTTTGGAGCAGAAGTACGGAACAATTCAAAACCTCAACGCTGCCTGGGGCTCCAATTACACCACCTTCGACGATAATGGCGGTTATGGAATGGGCACCGGCCTGTTGGACGAAGATGGCCGTAATCCCTGGGTGGGCAACGATGACATTGCCATGAGCACGGCCAACCCGGCGGTGAAGACCGATCTCAACGCCTTCCTTCGCGTGTACGCCGACAAGTTCTTCCAAATTGAAACGGCGGCGGTGCGCAAGTACCGGCCCAACCAACTGGTCTTCGGTCCGGCCACGCTGAACGGCTGGAACGGAATCTCGCGGCAGCAAATTCTTGCCTCCGCGGCACAATACTGTGATGTGGTGCAAGCCAGCGTTGCCGACCAGCAGGTCTATGAAATGACCTTGCAGGCTACCGGCGACAAGCCCTTGGTCAGCTGGGAAGGGGAAACCGCCAACGCGGACTCGGATCTGTGGCGCTATCCCGACCCGGATTCCTCCCGTGCCTCCACCACGCAAAGTGCGCGCGGCGCGGCCTACCAGCAAAAGCTGCTGCAGGACCTCAACATGGCCGCCGCCAGTACCGACGGCGCTCTCGCCGGCAGTCAAAACATCGCCGGCATGAAATTCTGGGCCTGGTGCGACTCCTGGGGCGAAAAAACCAACTGGGGTCTGGTCAGCTTCCTGGACAACGCCTACGACGGCAAGGAGGCGATTGTGGCCTCCGGCACCGACCCGTGGGGATACACCACCGGCGGCGAGGAAAAAAACTACGACGACTTCATTGATGCCGTAAAAAGCACCAATGAGCAGATCACCAGCTCGTTGTCTTCGCTACCTTAAACGGCTCGCGACCACGGCAAGTATTCACGGGTGTAAGGCTGGCCAGCCTTACACCCGTTTTTTATGCCTCACAACTACAAGCGGGGCGGAACCATTGCTGGTTCCGCCCCGCTTGGGCTTGCCCGTTCGACGACCAACTGTATTTCGCCTCGTTTACTGCTACGCTTCCGGGTGCCGTGCTGCCTCGTGCCCGGCGCCTGAGTGACCGTCGTGGATGCGAAGCTCGGGTCTGAGTTCCTCGATTAGAGGCCCAGACGGCGGCGCAGCAAACCACCGATCATCGTCAGTCCAGAACCGAACAAGAGGACCGTGCCCGGCTCCGGAACCGGCCGCAGTTCACCGGCGGAGATGACCGCGGTCAGCGAGTTGCTGGTGCCAACCAGGGTGGAGATATTGGCATTGCTGCCGTAAAGAATGGTGATGTCCAGGGCGCCACCGCTGGGGCTGAAGGCGCTGGAGAGCAGGCCGCCCGTCACCACCAGGTTGGCGTCGAAGTTGGAGTTAAAGTTGCCCAGCTGCGAGCCCGGCAACTGCGATAACGTCAGCAGTTCCAGGTTGCCCGTCAACAGCGTCGAGCCGTTGCTGGTGTAGCTGAAAGACAGCGGCGAGCTCTGGTTGACAGCCCACAAACCGCTGCCCAGGCTGCTCAGCGTGATGCTGTTGCCCGCCGCGGCGCTGATGCTGTAATCGCCGGAAGAGGACAGCGCACCGGTGCCGAAGGCCTGGCCCGAAAGCATGCAGTTGCCGGCGGCATCACAGCTGCCGAGCTGCAGGTTCAGACCGGTGGTTCCAGCGCCCTGCCCGGAGAACACAAGATTCTGGCTCGACGCGCCCAGGGTGATCTGCGTCTGCGCATTCGCGCTGACGGCCCCCAGTGCGAGCACGAACAACGCAAGCACTAAACTCAGCGACAGTTTCTTCATTTCTGTAATTCCTCTCAATCGGGGTTCTTCGTGACAGCGCCCTTGCCTGACGCTATCTCGCTTTGCTAACTCACTAGCACGTCTGATGCCACCCCGCCCCGCCCAGCGTTGCTCGTTTTTTATGGCTATTTTCAATGGTTTTATTGCATGCCACCCGCCACTAGGAAAGCCGTGTACGCAGCAATGGTCTATCTATGTGCAGCATGTTTTACTATCTATAGCTCACTCCCCGCCCCGCTGGCACAAACGACTGCGCAGCATCTTGCGCATTCCTGAGCTACTGAACTGCGCAACGGCTTGCATAACGCCGCGCCCGCCGTAGTTTGCGCATGCAAACCGCTGCGCATGCCGTGCCCCCGGCTTTGCGCCTCCAGCCGTCCGGCTCCCAGCCCTGTATGGGGGGCCTGCATCCCCACCGCGGACGCCGCTGTTGCTCCGGCAAAGACAACGCGTCGGATGGCTTTCTGCGCGTGCACCGATGGCCACTCACTGCGGGAAAAGCAGCGCCCTTTGTGAGCAAGCGTTTGCGCCGCCAGAAGATTTCTCCATCCACAAGGCACTAGTCAAACGGCGTCACGGCCTCTTGATTCCACCTGCTTCGGTGCCCATCCCCAACCCGCAACCCTCGCCGGCGTGCCTGTCCCGTGTGAAGCTTCCGGCTAATCGCCAGACCTTACCAGTCACTGCGACCTGTACCTGAAAGGCGACTGGGAATTCTTGCTGCCACTTCGGCCCTGCGATCGCGCACTCGAAATGAGCTCGACTCGGCTTCGGCTCATACTGGAGTACGCCCGCAAGGTCTGCCGCCTTCCTGTGATCCGCACAGCCTACTGGCACTTTCTCCGCGCTCCCTGTACGCGCGAGGGAACGGCGAGTGATCTCCGGCCTCGCCGGACGCCACCTGCGGCTCGTTGCCAAACGTCCGGCCGCCATTGAGTAGCAAAAACTTTGCGAGGAGATTGAAACCTCTCGCCAGAGAGAGAGAGAGAGAGAGAGATACGAAGCGAGGAGCGTGTTTCAGGCAGACGTCTTAGGAAAACTGCTGGAACAAGCCACAAAAGCGGACATCAGCCCGATTTCGGAGCCTATTGCCCCAAAATGCACGAGGCGCCCACATGATGGGCGCCTCGTGGATGTATGGCTTCACAGCCGGTGAGGGTTACTGAACGACCATACTGGTGGTAGCGCTATGCGTGGTGTTGCCGCTCGCGCCGTTCACCGTTATGGTATAGGTCCCAGCGGGAGTTCCATTGGGATTACCGCTGGATCCACCAGAACTGGGGCTGGAGCTGCCCCCGCACGCGGTCATGACAATGGCGCAGAAACCAACCGCCGCCAGGGCCGGAACCCAGGCAAAGCGGCTGCGCTTTTGCAGGTAGATCCCCAAGCCAACCATGGCAGCCAATCCCAGCCACCCCAAGGTGAGGGGCAAAACCGGTGTGCCATTAGCAGGCCCGTTGAGCGGGGCCAATGCCGAGCGCGAGGTCGTCGTGATGGTCACCGTGGTGCTCGCGGCGTTGGTGCCATCGGGAGTCACTGTTGCGTTGGCGATAGTGCAGGTTGCGCCCTTGGGAGCGCCGCTGCAGGTTAGGTTCACTCCGCTGTTGAAGCCGTTGCTGGGAGTAATTGTCAGCGTATAGCTGGCCGACTTGCCGGCGGCCACGGTGACGCTTGCTGGGGCCAGACTCATTGAGAAGTCCGCCGCCGGCGTTCCGCCGCCGCCACCTCCACCACCGCTCAAGCTGCCGCCAGTGGAGAACTTCATGACAAACGCATCGCGCGAGCCGCCCTGGAACGAGCCCTGGTAGGCGCTCTGCGTGGGGAAGTCGGAGGATCCGGTCCAGCCCGCTACGTAGGCATTGCCGCCGCTATCCAGTGCCAGAGCCGTGCCTGCGTCACCGCTGCTGCCGCCAATATAGGTGGAGAAGACCAAGCCTGAACCACTGGGATTGACCTCGGAAAGGAAGGCGTCGGTGTTGCCCGAAAGCGTCCCCTTGGTCGGACTGGCGGTGGGGAAATTGCTCGACGTAGTGATGCCGGCAACAAAGGCGTCACCGGATCCATCTACGGCAATCGCCGCTCCGGTATCCTGACCGCCGCCGCCGAGGAAAGTGCTGTAAACAACGTTCCCGCTGCCGTCCAACTTGGCGATAAAGGCATTGCCCGGACCCGCCAGGGAACCCTGCAAAGCGGCCTTGGTGGGAAAATTAGAGGACAGGGTAAAACCGGTGACATAGGCGTTGCCTGAACCGTCAATAGCGATTCCGTTGGCGCCATCGTCATTGCTGCCACCCAACAGCTCCAGGTACCCGTAAGAGGTAGCGCCGGCATTCAGCTTTGCCACATAGGCATCGTTCCCACCCGCATTGCTGCTGCCGTTGGTCGTATGCATATCCGTGGAGTTGGTTTCGCCGGCAACATAAATGTTGCCGCTGCCATCCACCGCAATGCCGGTAGCGATGTTGTTGGAACCGCTCCCGCCAATCACGGTGGCAAAGTTCACCCCCGCTCCACTGGGCTTGAGACTGATCACGAAGCCCGCGCTGGTACCCACCAGCGCGCTTTGAACCACGCCCGAGGTAGTCGGGAAGTTCGTTGCGCCGGTGTTGCCGGCGACATAGACATTGCCGCTGCCGTCCACCGTAATCGCATTTCCGACGGTGGCGCCGTTGCCGCCCAGGTAGGTCGAAAAGACCGGCCCCTGCCCGCTGGGATTCAACTCGGTGATGAAGGCCGATGCGTTACCACTGTAGCTGCCGCTGATGGCCCCGGATGTGACGGGGAAATCCGAAGAGGTGGTCAAGCCCGTAACATAGGCATCGCCACTGCCGTCCACCGCTACCCCAATCGCCTGGTCAATGCTGCTGCCTCCCAGGTAGGTGGAATAGACGACGCCGGTGCCAGAGGCATTCAATTTCGTTACAAACGCGTCGACGTTGCCCGCCAGGGAGCCTTGCAGGGCTCCAGAGACCGGAAAGTTTGTCGAGGCCGTCTGACCCACTACGTAGGCGTTGCCGCTGGCGTCAACTGCGATGCCGGCCGCTTGGTCATTGCCGCTACCACCGAGGAAGGTGGAATAGACAACCGATGGATCGATCACCAGCGTATGAGCGTGATCAAAGGCCCCAACCTTGAAATGCAGTTCATTGTTGGCCAACTCATAGCGGGCGCTCACCTGCTGCAGCCGCCCGTGAATGCGCTGGTAGACGAGCGGAGCGTGCAGCGACAGCGTGCGATTGCCGGCATACACCGCCACGTTTCCGTTGGGCAATACCCGAAGGCGCGAAGCGCCGTCCACCCGCATGGCAATGGTGTTGACCGCTGCGCCGGGATGCACCAGGAAGTCGTACTCCAGACGGCGCTGGTTGCCGTAGTAGCGCAAATCGATATTCCGGTAGATATTGCGCTCCATAACCTCGGCAAAGTTTGCCACGTTGGTCCGCCACTGGCTGTGCGCGCCGACGAGGTAATTGCTGCGCGAAGCGAGGGGCTGCCGTGCGCTCATCGCCGCCTTGGGATTGGCGCCGGCGACACGGAGCCGCAGCAACGATTTATCCAGCCGCAGATCCGCCTCCCGGGTCCGCAGGAAAATGCCATAGCCAGCGCCCCGCGCCAAAAAATGCACGTGCGGATCAGCCTGGCCGACATTCGGCTCAAAGCTGAGTGGCAGCTTGCCGTATTTCCGCAACAGCATGCGCTGAGGTGCCTGATGACGTGGTGGGGCAGCGGCCGCTTGCGCGCCCGGCACGGCGCACAGCCCCGAGCCCAGCAAGACACAGAGAGCCGCGCGGCTCAACTTTTTGCCGGATGACCCCTGTATGTTCCGGTCCTGATTCATATATTTTCCTCTCGATGTGAATCCCGCATATCAGCCGGTTGCTTCCGGCGGCCAGTGCCCGTGCCCGCGGGAATGCGGCAAGGCCTGCACCGCCCTGACTCAAGGCCGGCGGCAGCGCAGGCAAGAAAGCACGCCCTATGCCGAAGCCTGCACAGGAGAGGTAAATCCTTGACACAACGAGAGTTGCTGGCGCTTGGGAACTCAGCCGGCGAGGAAAAACCGTTGCGGCATGTGCAAGGTTTTGCACACGAAGGGAAACTCGGGAAGCGGCGTCGCGGGGGAGATCAAGGCGGGAACGCTCGCATCGCAAATGGACCATGCCGGGGTGATGCCTGAACGCCTTCGCTCCAAACAAATGTGGCCGGCGCCCGGGTCATCCCGGCAACCGGCCAACATTGTCTGAAGCGCCCACAGAAATGTCCAGGAGAGGGGAGCCCTCCAGCGACGCAGAGGCCCTGCCCGGCTTCGGCGTGAATGACGATTCCACCGGGCCCACCCCTAGTCGGCCTGTGCCAGCAACTGCCGGGCGTTCTGGGCATCAGCGCCTGTGAGTTTCAGCTTCAGCGCCGCCTGCAATTCCTTCTTCCCTTGCTGGGCATCACCGCTCTTCAGCAGCGCCAGGCCGAGATGATAACGGTATTTGGGAAACTGCGGAGCTTTATCCACGCACTTTTGGAACAGCGGAACCGCCGTGCTATAGCTGCCCTGCTGGTAGTGAATCCAGCCCAGGGTATCGGTGATGGAGTCGAGGTTGGGCATCAGGCGCTCGGCTTTTTCCGCCAGCGTGAGCGCCTCGGTCAGGTGAGTGTGTTCCGTGCCGTAGACCCAGGCCAGGTTGCTGGCCGCAATGGCAAAGTCGGGATCGGCGCTGAGCGCCTGCTGGTAATAGCCGCTGGCCGAGTTGAGGTCATTGCGATCCAGATAAATGTTGCCGATCAAAGTGAGCAACGGCGCGTACCGCGGCCGAACCTGATTGGCACGCTGGAACTCCTGCAGCGCCATTGCGTCGTTGTTCTCTTCCCGGTACAACTGCCCCAGATGCAATAGCGCTTGAACGTTGTTGGGATTCATTTGCAACGCCTGCTGATACTGCGCCTGCGCCTGGGGATATTGTTTCTGCAATTCGGCTAACTGTCCCATCAGCAAATGCGGCACTGGACTCGCCGGCGCCGCCGCCACGGCTTGCTGCAGGAGCTGTTCCGCCTGCGCAAGTTGCTTCTGCTGTTCGAGCAGCGACGCCAACAGCCCGAGCGCATCGGCGTTGCCCGCGTCCCCCGCCAGCGCCGCGCGGCACTCCTGTTCCGCTTTCGGGAACTGCCGCATGGCGGCATAGGCTTGCGCCATCTCCACGTGCAGTTGCGCATTGCCGGGCGCCAGTTTCTCCGCGGTGGCCAGTTCCTGAGCCGCGGCGTCGGGCCGTCCGGCCTGCAATTCGATCCGCGCCAGCAGCATGTGCGTGTCGGGATTGGCGGCATCCGCCTTCACGGCGCGATTGGCGTAATCCAGTGCGGAACTCTGGTCTCCCATCTGTGCGTGCAGTTGCGCCAGGCTCCGCAGCACCGGAAGGGTACGCGAGGAGTTCGCCAGCGCCCGCTGCAACTCACCGTTGGCCTGATCCAGGTCGCCCTTATGCCACAGCGCCAGCCCAAGATAGTAGTGCGCCGCCGCCGACTGGGGATCATCGCTCACCAACTGCTGCAACTGCGAGATGGCCTCATCCTGCTTTCCCTGGCTCAGCAGTATGCGGGCCTGATCAACGCGGGCGTTTATGTCATCGGGCTTTTGTTTCAGAATGCGTCCGTCCATATTCTGCGCGTTCGCAATCTGCCCTGCGCTGATGTACCAGTCCATCATTCGCTGTTCGGCATGGAGATCGTCGCTCTTCAGGTGTAGGGCGCGCTGGTATTCGTTGTACGCCTGCCCGGAATTGCCGTGGTGCTGATAAAAATCGCCGAGTGCCAACGCGGTTTTGACGGAGTTCGGTTTGCGGCTGCGCAGTTGCGTTAAGACCTGTTCCGCGGCGCCCGCGTTTTGCTGTTGGTACAGCAGATCGGCCCAGGCCAGGTACAGGCGGTTAGCCTCCGGATCCTGATTCACCGCCGTTTGCAATTGCTGAACGGCCTGTGCATTGTTGTTTTGCAGCCGGTAGAAGTTGGCCAGGTCCGCCTGGGCGTTCGCGTCATGCGGATTCAGGCTGACAGCCCGTTTCAGGTCGGCCTCTCCGGCAGTTAAGTCGTGGGACGTAATTTCCAACAGCGCCAGATTGGTATAGCTCGTCGAGTCGTTCTGAATCTGCGCAGCGCGGCGGAAATCGGCGATCGCCTGGCTATTCTCCCCCTGCGCCACCAATGCCGCTCCCTCCATCTGGAAGGCGGCCGCGTTGCGCGGCTGCTGCTTGAGCACGGCCTCCGCCTGCTCAGAGGCTTTGGCATATTGGTGGGCCGCCAGATAGATGCGGCCCAGGTCCAGCCGCGCGGCGCTGTTTTGGGGCGCCAGTTGCACCGCCTCCTGCAGCGATGCCAAAGCGTCATTCCATTGCTGCATAGCGGCATAGGCCTTGCCCAGCTGGTAGTACGCGTCGGCGTAATGCGCGTCCAACTGTAACGCCTTGCGGAACTGAATGCTGGCCTCGCGCGCTTTGCCCAGCTTCATGTAGCGCTCACCGCTGTGCAGGTAACGCACCTTGCCCACCTCAGGGTTGGTGCTGCAGCCGGCCAGCAGGACGGTGGCCGTGGCGGCCAGCAGCGCAAGCCAAAACGTTTTCGCTGTGCGGTTCATAAATCCTCGCAATCTACACGCCTAATTGGGAATAATCTGGTTGAGCTTGGGAAACACTTCCCGGATGAAGGTCTCCGCGCGCCGCTGGCTGGCGGCTGGATCGTTGAGAATGGGACACACCACACGTACCAAAGCACCGTCTGTACGGTTGCGGCGGAGCGCGTCCCAGACCATGTACACCTTGCCCCAGTACTCGCTGGCAATTACCCGGCCGCGCCCCTGGTACCAATACAGAACCAAATCGCGATTGAGCCCCTTCTGCACGATGTAGCGGTTGACCACGATGGGGCCGTAGCCCGGTATTGCAATGCGATCGGTCCCGCTCTGGGTCGCCTCCCAACCCGCCCCCGGAAGACAGTTCTTGGGGGAGTGAATCGTATCGCCGGTCCTCTGGCTGTCGTAGTAGCCAACGTACAAGGCCAGCCCTTTCCGCCGGTCGTTTACATAGGTGCGGTTCAAGTACGTGCTCACCCCTGCGGCGGCCACAATCCGCTGTGGAATCGAGTAGTCGGTACCCTGCCATCCACCAAAGGTCATCGGGAGACTGGCAAGAGGTTGGTGGAGCGGCACCACCTCCTGCCGTGGAGAAGCGTAAATGAACAGCAGGCTGGCCAGCAGCACAAGTGCGACGATCAGCGCTCTTGCCGTCGAAGGAAACGACCCCCGCGAGGCCATCAGCGTCTCAGGCATGTGCTCTCTCCTCCATCCACTTACCCATATGTTCAATCAGCCGGTGAGCCAGCAGCATGAGGATGACGGCGGTCATGAATATCAACCAGCCGGAAAAAGCGTGAAAAAAGCCCTCCGCGGCGCCAGGCCCACGCAGATCCGTCAACACTCCGGTGCCGAAAATGCGCACACCATTGCTGACCACCGCAATCGGCACCATCAGTAGCACCAGCAGAATGCGCGCCCAGTTTCGCCGTTCAGCGAGATAAGCGTAGGCCACCGCCAGTGCGATCAGCGAGAGCAATGATCGAATGCCACTACAGGCGTCCACCACCTCCAGTGTGTAGTTGGGCAGCACCAGCAGATTGCCCTCGCGAAGAACCGGAATCCCCACCAGGTTCAGGCTCGCTGAGGCCAGCCGTGAGGCCAGAAGCTGCAGCGGAAACGTGATCTGGTTATAAATGATGGCGGGCAGCGGAATCATCAGCAACAAGTAGCCCAGCGGAAAACGTACGGCGCGCAGCACCGCCGGGCCGGCCAGGTAAAGCACCATCCCGGTGAGGACCACCAGCAACGAGGTGCGGCTGATGAACAACTCCGCCCCCAACGTACCGGCAAAGAGCATCAGGACGCCCAGGACCAGCAGCGCCAGTCCAGCGCTGCTGGGGCGCAGCGGCTGCCGCCGGATCCGGGCGCGCTCTCTCCATAACAGAAATCCGCTAAACACCGGCACCAGAAAACCATGGGAAAAATCTGGCTCGGTATACCACTGGTGCACAAGATGGGCCAATACCGGAGCATAAAGCGCCAGCGCGAGTACCGAGAGCAGGCTGACCCACCAGGGCGAAACACTCCAGCATTCACTTACCGGAACCAGAGCGGGAACTTCAGTGGGTTCAATGGGGTAAGAGCTGGTCGACAAACACGCTTCTCCGGGGCGCAGGGCGCGCAGGTCTGGCGAGAACGGAAGTGCATTTCGCTTGCCATTGCCCTCGCTGTCAATATTGGCCGTACCCACCCTACTTTCAGCGGTTTGCAACTCTCGCTCGCCGTCCGGTCACCACTCGATAGAACCGCAAGGGCACGGATGCGCAACAATCTGCACATGCGCGCTCATCGCCCACCTCTCGTCGAGGCCGCAGGCAAAAGGGGTATTCCGCGGAAAGCCAAAACATGCGGCGTGTCTTATGGCCAACAGCGACGGTTTGACGCGCATCAGTTTCGGCAATCAGTCGAGTGGCAATTGAATATTTAACCGTGAACTGCCCGAGGGAATCCGCCTATGAGGAAAGACGATTCCACCGTTGCGCGGCGCCAGTGCGGCGCCTCGACGGTTTCTGCTCCCGACACACTTCCAGTTTCGGCCATCATCGCCACCAAGGAGCGCCCATCCGAGCTCCAGCAGACGTTGCTTTCCCTGCTGCATCAGTCCCGCACGCCTGACACCATTGTTGTCGTTGACCAAAGTTTCAGCTCGAGTTCCAGACTCGCGGTGGAAGCGCTCTTCGGCGCCCCTCCGGACTGCGCTCGCACTCCGCGCCTGTTGTATGTCCTCGACCCCTCTATTTCAGGGCTTGCGGCCGCGCGAAACCGTGGCATGACGATGGCACCACCGGGAATTTGGCTGTTCCTGGACGACGATGTGCAACTCGAGCCTGGATTTGTCCAGGCCTTATGCGAAGCCTATTCGTTGAACCCGGACATTTCTGGAGCCGCGGGAGTGATTACAAACTACAAACGCCCGGCCCCGCTCTATCGCGTTTGGGAACGATTCTTCTGCCGTGGTCCATTCCATGACGAACGGCAACCGCTCTACTGGAGAAACCAGCTTCTCAACGCGGCTTCGCCGGTTCCAGTAAAGAAGTTTACGGGGGCTGGAATGAGTTTCCGTTCCGCAAGGGTGCAAACGCTGAGTTTCGACGAAAGGCTGACCGGCGTTTGCGACGGTGAGGACATCGAGTTCTGCCAGAGGGTTACTGGTCCGCTGGTCATAGTTCCCGGTGCGCGCTATCGCCATCATCGCAGTCCCACGGGCCGCTCCAAGCAACACTGGGTCCACCGCCACGCCTTGGCCAATACTTACATTTATTACCTCCACTGGAGGTGTTCGCCATTGAACCGGGTGCGGTTCGGCTGGCTGTCGCTGGGCTATCTGGTATTGGCGCTAGCCGGGTGTTTGCGACGTGGGAACAGCTCTGCGTGGCGAGCCCTGCGGCAAGCGCGTGGCCAGGCACTTCGGCTTGCCACCGCGTCCCCCCGCAGAGCTTGACGCGGCGCCGCCGCTCGCGCTCGCCACCTTCTGGTTGGCCTCTCTGAAAATCCGCTTTACCTCGCGCCGGGCCTTTACAATGGCCCGCCACGGGGCGGTACTGCGGTGACGCAGGCTGGTGTAAGTGGCGAGTATGAAGTAGCCGGCATTGAGCCAGGCAAAACAAAGCCGGTTGACAATCCCCGACGCCCAGTGCCGCCGGTACAGGTAATGATAGGACTGCACCTGCCGGCGAAGCCAGTGGTCCTGGGAGCGGCCACTGCTGCTGCAATAGTGGGCCAGGCGCGCCTGCGGGCAGATCACCATGCGGCCTTGCACCCGGGCGCAGAAATCAACGTCTTCCCCATCACAGACCCCGCGCAGTCTGGTATCAAAGCGAATCGAAGACACCGCCTCTGAACGAAAGCTCATTAGCCCCGCGCCGAATTTCGTGACCTTGATGAGCCCGTGACTCCGCAGCCGCTCGCTGTTCCAGTAGGCTGGTTGGCGCTCGTCAAAAAACGGTCCCAGGCAAAACACCCGCGACCACACGCGGAACAGCAGGGGCGGAGTCGGGTAATTGGTGATTGTGCCTGACACGCCGGCTAACGAGCTGTCCTGGGCGTAGGCGCTCACAATCTCCTCCAGGAAGCCCGGCTCCAGCTCAACATCGTCGTCCAAGAAGAGCCAGATACCAGGGTCCGCGTTATCCATGCCGATGTTGCGCGCCTCTGCGCAACCACTCACGTGGCGATCATGGATGTACTGCCAGGTGATGGGCCGCGAAAGGCTGGCGGCCTCTCGTTTCGCGCTGCGCACCACCTCCGCTGTGGTCTCGTCATCGCTCTGGTCAATGATGATGATGGCCTCGGGTGTCCGCCGTTGCGCCAGGATACTGCCCAGCGCCACACGCAGGTCGGAAGCGCGGTTCTTCGTTGCGATAATCAGCGTTAGGCGTAAATCGGCGGCAGCCTGTGCTTCAGACGCCACTGGCACGGGGGATGAGGACATGGAACAAACTCCTTGCTTCGGCGAGAGAGTAGCCCGCCAGCAGCCAGAACAACGCGAGTGCGGCGGGAATGCAGACGGCGCGCAGGACCCAGACCAGGGGCGTGCAAGCCAGGACCACGGCAACGGCCAGCGCCGCGGCTGAGGCCAGATACGTGCGCAGGTAGGGAAACGGAAATGTCTTTTCCCGGCGCAGGAAGTAGAGCGTCCCGGCCTGATTCAGCAGCTCTGCCACCGCCCAGGCGTAGACGGCGCCGGACACCCCGAGATGCGCCCACAAAACCACAAACAGCGGCACGTAGGCCAGTGTTCGTACAATGCGCACGGCGATGGTGGCCTCCGGCTTGCCAATGGCGCTCAGAATTGTGCCGGCAATCAGGGTAAAGGGTTGCAGCGCCGAGATCACCACCGCGACCGCCAGAAGCAGCTCCAAGCCTTGGTACGCGGGCCCTAGCACCGCCAGCACGAGCCGCGCCAGCAGCACCGCACCGGTCGCCCACAGCAGCGCGCCCGGCATCATCAGCCGCAAATAGGTGCGGCACAGTGCCCCCGCGGTCTCGTTTTGCTCAACGGCAATTGCATTGGTCAGCGAGGGCAGTAAACTCTCCAAGAGCACACGGACCATGGTGGGAACGAACAGGGCCACAGTCATCACAGCCGTGTAAGCCCCAAGTACTCGCAGCCCACCCGCTCTCACCACCAGCACGGAATCCAGTTGCAACACAAAAAAACCCAGCACGCTGTTGCCGTGCAAACTCAAGGTGTAACGCCAGAATCCTCGCGGCAAGCTCCCTTTCCATTGCCACTCGCTGGGTTCAATCAACAGGCGCCGCCGCAGTCGCAAGATGGCCAGCAGCGTGGCGAGCACGCTCCAGCCCAGGTAAATGCCCCAGACCAGCCCGATGACATGTTGGCGCAACAGCTGCGGTGCGACCCAAAACAGCACCGCGTAGCTGCAGAAGCTGCCAATCGTCACCATGCGGTTCAACACCTGCGCTAGCCCAATCGCCAGCACGCCGCGCAAAACAGAGAGCGCAAGCGAAAACAGGATATAAAGCGGTGCGAGCCAGATAATATCCCGCTGAAAGGCCCACCCCCCGGTCGATCCAAAAAAGAGCCGCAGTTGGGCGGGAAATACCGTTGCCCACAGCAGCCAGGGCGCGAGCGCCACCGCAATCACGCCAAGGTAGCGCAAGAGAAACGGAACCCGCTGTTGTGCGGACAGTAGCGGCAGAAAGCGGATTGCCACCGCATTCCCACCCAAAAAGAGCAGGGTCGACACCAAGCCGACATAGACCAGCAAAAGGCCGTAGGTGCCCAGCGCCTCCGGCCCCAGGCGAGCCAGCAAAATTCTGGTTCCGTAGGTGAATGGAATGGCCAGCGCCGAAAGCCATACCGTCCAGCGCATTCCCGAAACCAGCGGCTGCCGCAATTCCGGTTGCACTCTGCCCAGACCGCCCGCCTCCAATGCCGCGGAGCTGGCAGTCGGTAGACCATCGGTCGCGCCGGCGGCTGTGCTTCTCGACATCCACATGCTCACTTCCGCACCGGTGCGGCCAGCCGTGCCTGACGCGCACCGCCCCTGGACCCCAGACTGGCTCGCAGCACGGGAGTCAACTGCGGAGCAACCGCTTCGTTGGCGCTCCGGACATAAGATATGAAATCGCCGTAACTGTGCGGTTCGCCATGCGCGGTGGTGTCCTGGTGTCCGTCATAAGGGTGGTCCAGAAGATCGACCAGTCCCCAATTCGCCTTCTCTCCCCAGGAGTCCGACCACGCCCACAGTTTCAAACCCACCACCGGGCAGCTGCCATCTGCCGCGCGCGCATGCACTAGAAAATCAAGATTTTGCTGGTAAAGCCGCCCTCGGTCCGCCTGCGACGCGTAATCCGAGCCTTCTGGTCCCGGATAACCGGATAGTTCCGAATCGCGGTTGGCGGCCAGCCCCTCCCAGGTCACGATAGGCATGTCCCCGGTATAGCGGGCAGTGAGATTAAGAGCGAGCTGCCCGCTGATTCCAGCCTGCAAAACGTCCACTGTGCCAGCCGCCGCACGCAGAATCTCACGCCGTGTGAGTCCTCCCCATCCGTTCAGCGAGGCGGGGCCGAAGGCTAAATGTCCTGGCGCTTCCTGGTGAACAGCATCCGCGGCAACCTGAAAGTAATGATGGGCGAAGACATAAAGAAAGTCGTTCAAATCCCGCCGCACCGCCGGGTTGGCGGTAGCCAACAGCTTGGCATCAGCGCCAATCCAGCGATGACGCCCATTTTCATCCAGCAAGCCTCGCCCGCGCCCCCATCCCCCGTCCGAGTCGAAGGTGGTGTAATCGGATCCCCAGGCGCGGTTCAGGTTTGCAATGGTGTGATAGCGCGCCTCCAAAAAGTCGCGCAAAGCGTACTTGGAATACACCTTGGGGTCGCTATATGTAACTCCCTCACGAGCGCTGTGCAACTGCTGGAAGTTGCCGCAGAGAACAATCCAAGCGGGGTTCGGATGGAGCCGCAAGGCATGAATCTGTGGCCCCGGACCGAAGCCCACAAGATCGTCGGCGTCATCCACCGTGATACCAACCAGCCAGGGGGACTGAAGCACCTTGGGAGTGAGTGCCCGGACGGATGCTTGTACGTACGCGGCGAAGTTGGGATCGAACACATCGGGAAGGCCATTCCCACGCCAGCCATGGTAGACCGCTGGATCCAGCCCCTCCATCAGGTTCTTGAAGGGTTGTGCCGCGAGGTGGTCCGCATCGCGCAGCCCGTAGTAGGAGGGCCGCACCAGTGCGACGAACGGCATCTTCTCCGGATTGGGCTTGCCGCCATACGGCGAAGGGGTCGGCAGGACGTAAAGGCTGGCATATTCCCCGATGGTGTTGAAACCCCAGGAGCGCAGACGCTTGACCGCTGCTTCCGCCCACCGATTCCGGCTGCCATACTTTTTCAATACCCGATCGTTATAGCTTTTCCCTGGCAGATTGTCCGGAGAATCCGGCGTGTCTACATCGTAAACACCCAACATCCAGAAGGCATTGCCGTGCGGCGTCACGAATACCCAGCGCCTCCCGATTCTCTTGAGCCGGAAATACCGGCCCGGGCGCGCCACCCGGATGGGCAAACCTCCATAGGGATGAGCCGCGCCCGCTGCGGAAGCGACGCAAAGCCATCCTGCCAACACAGCCCACACCAGGCGTTCGACACCCTTACGCCAACTTTTCACGGTCACCTCCCCAGCTTGTCGTCAGGCAGTCATCGCTCCATTGCTCCGCCTGCTCCTCTTCCGCCTCCAATTCTTCTGGCTGCAGCAGAGCGGCCAGGGGGTGCGCTTCAAAAGAATTCGGATCCCCGGACCGCTGGGCGATTGGCGGCGCTCCGGCCTCCCCTTTCAGCCATTCCAACGCAAGACTCGGTGTGTGGGCATCCATCTGAATCTGGTCATTATGATCAGGAGCAGCTTCGGTATCCCTGTCCAGTTCTCCAGCGAGCACTACGGGGCCAGCTTCACTGCACTGCATGACCGGAAAAAGCTCCGGCAACATGCCGGAGGGCTCCAGCCCTTCATCCGGCAGCGATGGCGCCATCGACGGTGAAGTGACTCTCGCCAGCGCTTCATCAGCCAGCGGCGGAATCGCCATGCTGAGAAACATGGCCAGCCAAAACAACTTCTGAAACTCTCCGGAAACGAAGCAAACGCTGAGGCAATATCCAATCAGGCCTGCCTGCAGTCCGCCGCAGGCGAGAAACAGCGTGTCGTCAGGCAGGCTTCTCAGCCGCTTACGCTCTCGCCCTAAACGGAAAAAAGCAGCCGCAATCATGCCCACAAAAAGAAGGGCGGCCGGAATGCCCAGCTCCGACGCGTACTCCAGGTAAGCGTTGTGAGCGATAAAGTCAACCTTGTCGGCGGTGTGCTCATAGTTTTCGACTTGGAATTTAAAGTTACCCAAACCAATACCGTTGAGCGGATGCGCCTTGATCATGTTCAAACCGGCCGCCCAGAGGTCCAACCGGTCCTGCGCCGCCGCTTGATCGGAGGCATTGGGATGAAGGAGGCGCTCCAGTGGTGAAACAGAAGCGACCAGCGCGAGCGGCAAAACCAGAGCCGCCACCAGGAACAGCGCCTTTTTTCCGTAGCGCGAGCGCATCAGCACAAAAGCGACAACCGCGATCAGCCCGAGAAAGCCGCCGCGTGACGCCCCCAGAATCATTGCCGGCAGCGTCACTGTCAGGCACGCCAGACAAAACCAGCGCTGCCAGCGCGGGCGGTGGGCGCTTAAACCGTACAGCAAAGCCAGGGGAACACAAATCAATACCGAAACGCTGAAGTAGTTGGAGTCTCCCACCACCCATCCCGGCCGGAATTCGGAAAAAGCGCCATGGTATTTTTGCCACTCCCGCAGCACATACAAAGACGCGATCGCCACGGACGCAATCGCGGAGAGTGCACAGTACAGCAGGCGCTGCGGCGAATCGACCAGAATCAAAGTAATGAAAAACAACACCATTACCGAAACATAGGTGAACATGGGACTCAACTGCCAGGGTATTGGCGCGTGCTGATAAAAATACGAAAACGTGATCCAGGCCATCAATGACCAGAACAAAAACGCTTGCGCCGTCGCAAACAGGCGTAAACGCCCTCGCCGGAATCCCAGATAAGCGGCGGCAATCAGAACACAAGCCAGGCCCAGGTATTTCGTGACCGTCAGCTCGCCGACAAAATGCCCCCACAACGGGTGCTGGGTCAGGGGCATGGTCGAGATCAACAGATAAAACAAAATCACGCGGAACTCTCCTGTCGGTTAGACCACCTTGGACAACGGCGCCATCCTGGCCATGGGAATCCGGAGCGCCTCGTCATTCAGGGCGAGCGCCAACGCCTGCCGCAGCGCCGTTTGCATCTCCTTGAGCGTGTACTGCCGCTGGACGCGCTGCCGCGCCGCCCTGCCGAGCGCCGCGCGGCGGGCGGGGTCGCGCAGCAGGGCCACACAAGCGGCGGCAAACTCCCCCGCCCCGTCGGCCAAAGCGATCTCACTGCCATCCTGAAACTGCAGGCCTTCGGCGCCCAGCGACGTGGAAACGATGGCCTTGCCGGCGGCGGCCGCTTCCAGAATCTTCAGCCGTGTTCCGCTCCCCACCCGCAGCGGCACCACGCACAGCGCCGCCTGTTGCAGGAAAGGACGCATGCTCGCTACCGTGCCGGTAAACTCGACACCCTCGATGCCGGCGAAGCGGCGCACAAAGGCGGCTGCCGGATTGCGCCCGGCAATCACCAAACGCGCTTCCCTGACCCGCTCCCGGATCCGCGGCAGCACTTCCTTCACAAAAAAGCTCACCGCGTCGCGGTTCGGATTCCAGTCCATCCCGCCCTGAAACAGCAGCACGGGCGCGCTGCCGGCGCCTTCGGAGAGCGGCTCGGGGGGCACATCCACCACATTGGGGGTTATGACCATTTGAGCCCCTGGCGCTAGGCTCTTGAAAGCCACCGCATCCGCCGCCGAGCAAACCAGATTCACCGCCGCCAGCCGGATAACCCGTTCCTCCCAGCCGCGCAATTTGCGGCTTTCGCGGGCGGCGTAGAGCCATTTCAGGGGATTGTGTTCCTGGCGAAGATGACGCTCCAGAATCATGTGCTCCACGTTGTGGTGATTCAGCACCAGTGGCGCATGCTCCGGCCCCGGCGTCTGCAAGGCAAATTCCAGCCAGTTCACCGCCAGAAAACTCGTATCGCAGAGTACCGCCGCAAAACTGCCTTCCCGCCATACTCTCCCGAGCACCGCCTGAAACGCGGGGGAACGGAAGCGCTCCACCGAGTACGCCGCGGACGAAACAAACCCGCGCAAGCGCCCCAGGTAATTGCCTCCACTCGACATGCTCGCGCGGCGGTACGGCGCCATTTCTACTCTGGCAAATACTTCGCCGGCGGCGCGGCGCCCGTCGCCGGTCACCGCATCCGGCGCCAGCGTTACCAGTGTCAAGCGGTAGCCCTCGGCCGCCAGCGCGCGCCACAGCGCCCAGCTGCGCATGCGGTAGCCGTTGTTGACGGGTAGCGGAAATTCGGGAGCTAGACAAAGTACATCCATTGCAATCTCGTGAACCAGCGGCGAGTTCGCGCCGCTGCGCGTTAAACCCACGCCCGGACCACCAACTGATGGCCGTACAAACAATCATTCGAACCGGAGCCGACCGGATAGGCGTAATAGAGAGGGCCTCCCGCTCGCATCAGCAGCTCCTGCAGCCCCCAAACGCTGTGCAGCACCAGCTTGAGCGGCGCCGCTTGACGGCGATGCCGGAACGCCCAGGTGCCCTCATACGTCTGTGGCCGTTCCGCGCCGGCGCGACGCGAGCGGCGGTACAACCGCAAGGGCAGCTCGTGCATGAGCTGGAAAACGGCCGACGCCCAGGGACGCAGACGCACCGCAAAAATCTCCCAGCGGACAAAACCCGCGCCCCGCAACTGCGTTTCCAGCTCAGCCCGCGTGCGGTAGTAATTGACGCCATCCCCAACCGGGGGAGGCACGTTCGGAAAGGTCAAAAACAACATCCCTTGCCGCTCTAAACTGCCGGCCAGATTGCGCAGCCCGGCGGCTGGGGCGAAAACATACTCAAAAACGTCCAGCGCAAAGGCCACGTCGCAACAGCCCCGCAGTGCCGTGGGCCAGGATGAATCGGCGAGATTGGCGGCCGTCACCTGGATGTTAGGCAACCAGGCGAACTGCTGGCGCAACGCCTCCACACTCTCCGGAGCGGCGTCGACCAGTTCGATTCGCCGCATCACTCGCGCAAGCCGGAATGCCGTGTAGCCACTCCCCGGACCGGCTTCCAGCAGCCGCATTCCCGGGCGCAGCGGGCAAAACTGCAGCAGAATGTGGTCGCGTACGGCCAGGTCATGCACCGGTGCGGACAGCAGATCCCGCGCTTGTGCCGGCAGCCGCAATCGCGCCTCGGTCCGGACCGCGCCCGGCTCGGCCGCCATGGTTGAAATGATTTGTCCCGTGCTGCTCATGCGCGCGTATCCTGAAGAAAGCCGCGGTACTGATGTAAAAGGAGTGCGGCGCAGTCGCGCCAGCTTGCGCCGGGAGACAGTGGCAATGGAGATAACCCGCCAACCAATTCGGCTGCGGCCGCCTCACCTGACTCTCTTCTCTTGGGCGCCGCTGACTCCTCCGCAAGCGCAGTGAAATTAGATGCGCTCTGGCCCACTGGCGACTGCTCCCCGTCTTCCCGTTCCAGGTATTCGGGCAAACGCAGAGTCAGAAGCGCCGCCGCCTGGTAAATGAGATATCGCGGAGATCCCTCCATCGTGAGCCGCGCCCAGCGCGGCCACAATCGCATGCCCCGCCAGCCGGTGCGACGAACCAGCGCCAGCCAGCCGCGCAGCCGCTGCTGCCACGGCTGCGCCCGGCGCCACGCCGCAAACCTCTCGCAACTTGCCGTGGGGGCGTAGTCGCCCGCGGGTCCCCCCAACATCGCCTGTAGTTCCCATCCCTGCAGGCGCTGCAGGTTTTCCAAAGCATCACGCCACCAGGCCAGCACCAGCCCGGGATCCGCACCCGCCGCCAGGGGACCGGCGCCGCTCAGCTTCGCCTCGGTACAGGCCCGCACCCGCTCATAAAACCAGGCCAGGGGAAACGGCCACTCCTGCGCGTCCGCGTTGGCTCGCAGGCGGCCTAAATTCTCACAGCGCTGCCGGTAACCGGGAGCGTACATCCCGGCAAACACCAGCAGCGATGTGGCCATGTCCAGGTACAGTTTGATCAGCCGGTAGCGTAGCCGTTCATGCGGGTCCCGACGGCTTTGCAATGGCAGATCCTCCACGATTTGCAACTGTTCAACGGTGCGGTTGCAAAGCAGTCGCCACGCATCTTCCAGCTCCAGTTGCGCCGGACGCCAATCGGGAATTTGTTCCAGAGTCTCCGGTTTGCCCCAGACCACCCTGCCCCGGGCGCGCAGTTCATAGGTGAAAATGTGCGGCGGCAAACTCCGCAGGTAGGTCCGGTGACAGCAGCTCAGGTCGATATGGATACCAATGCCAAGCACCCTCAGCTCCCGCTCGCAGTCCGCGGCCAACGCCCCCTCCATCTCGCGCCGCGGCAGACGAGCGCCGTCGCTCAAAATGACGATAAACTCGGCATCGCTCTCCAACTCGATGCGCGGGAACGCGGCGTTTCCGGACGGAACGCTGCGTAGCGTCGCCTCCGAGCGCGCCATACTCCCGGTCAGAATGACCGCTGATAGCTCGTGCCCGAACTGCTGCTGGCACTCTGCCGCCACAACCGTTGTCACCTGTTGCTCAACACTATGGCGCAAAGCGGTGAGAGCGTCCGCCGCAGGCCGCGGCCGCCACCCGGGATAGGCGCTGACAGGCGTGCTCATGAGGCCCTCCTCTCGAGCTGCCGCTCGATTGCGGCCTGACGGCTACGGCCTCCCACGCCCTCGCGATAAAGCTCCGCGGTACACGCCACCTGACGTTCCTGGGAAAAATGCTGCCGCACCCAACGCACTCCGTTGTCTTCCCACTGCTCGCGAAGCTCCGGATGCTGCAGCAGCAGCGCCATGCCGTCAGCCAGCGCCGTGATATCCCCCGGAGGAACGGTGACACCGGTTTCCAGGTGGCGAACGATTTCCGGCGTGCCGTCCACCGCGCTGGCCACCATCGTCCGCCCTGAGGCAAGTGACTCAACGGCGGCCAGCGGCAGCCCTTCATACAGCGAAGGCAAAACCGTGAACGTGGCCAGCGCCAGCCACGGACGCAGATCGGACTGAAAGCCAATCCAGCGCACGTCGTCATCAATGCCGAGTTCTGCCGAAAGCGCCAATAACTCGGGACGCAGACTCCCTTCCCCGGCGCACACCAGCCGCGCCCGCGAACCTTTGCGGCGCAATTCGGCAAAGGCGCGCAGCAGAAAGCGATGCCCTTTTTGCGGTTCCAGCCTGGCCGGGGCAAGAATCACCGGATCGTCCGCCGCAAACCCCAGTTGCCGCGCCAATTCCAATGGCCGGGCATTGAAACGCGAGTAGCGGCGCAAATCGGTGCCATTCAGAATGACGCGCACCTTCTCCGCCGCCACCTTCTTTTCCTCGCGCAGATAACGCGCGTTGGCCTCCGAAACGGCAATGTAGCGCTGCACAAAGACCGACCAAAGCCGGTCCGGCAGGTAGCTGGCCTTCAGCCCCTGGCGCCACTGCTCGCGCACATGCGTGGTTTCCACAATAAACGGCACCCCGCTGAGCGCCGCGATTGGCGCCGCGAAAAAGCTGCTATAAAACAAATGGCAGTGCACCACATCCATGCGCTCACGGCGCAGGAAACGCGAAAAACGCAGCGCGGCGCCGAGATCGCCGGCGCGGCTCCACGCCAGCGGATGCACGCTTACATGTGGCGGAACATCGCCGGCCAGGGACTTCTCCAACTCCGGAGAGCAGACCAGATACAGCCGGAATTGCTCTGGGTCCAGTCCGCGCAGCAGCGTCAGGATGTGCTCCTCCACTCCCCCGCGCGCGGTGGAGTTCACAAACATCGCCACGCGCAATGGACTGGGCGTGTTGGCGAGGGCTTCACTCATGAATGCTCTAGGCCTCCCGCGCCGCTGCCTGCCGCCGCCCCAGACCACAAGACTGCAGCATGTGGGCGTGCAGGTCACGAATGTGGCGCATGGGCGCTTCGGGGGCATGACGGCTGAGCAGAATGGCGTCGGAAAACGAGTCCGACGGGTGATAACCGTGCATCCCATGCGGATTCCAACCCCGCCCATTGAAGTCGCTCTTGGCGATCAGCCAGCCTGGATGCAGCAGGAAAATGTCCTCACCATAGCGCCCGTCGGCGAAATAAATGCCCAGATCCCGCAGTTCGTCCGCATCCAAAAAGCGCCCGCAGGGCGTCTCTACCAGAGCCGCGCGGATGGTTTGCCGCGCTTTCTCGTCGAAATACCAGAAGCGCGCCATGGTCGAGTCATAGACCGCCATGTACTGTTGCGGCATGCGCAGACGCAGCGCGTCCACCCACCCGGTCAGGTCGAAACGGTTGGTCACCGGAGTCATGCCGTGGTCGGAGGTCACTGCGAAACGCAGCTCCGGGTCGGCCTGCAAGCCAAGCCGGAGCAGGCTGCGCAGCTGCGCCTCGTACCAGCGCAGCCGTTCACGAACCTGCTCGCGATCAGCGCAGTGCATGTGCAGAAACGCGTCCACCTCGCTGAGATAGACAAAAAGAAAAGATGCCGCGCTGCCCGCCACATCGGCGTGCGCGCGGCGCAGCAGTTCCGCATCGCTGCCCTGGTGATAGGAATAGACTCTGTAGTTGACCCCAGCCCGCTCGCAGGTGTCGAAGATGGTTTCCGTTCCCGGCACCCCGCCCGCCCCGTAGATGCTGCGCCTCTCAATCCAGTTGAAGTGGTGCAACAGCCGCGGACTCACACAGCACTCAAACAGCGGCCCCATACCCAGGACTCGCCGCCCCGCCTCCTTGATGGCTTTACGCACCAAACGGTTCTCCACCAGCGGCCCGGGAACGTGCCGCAAGGGGCGCAGGAAACGAAACGGTGAATGTTTTGGGTCGGCGTAATACAGGTTCCAGTGCCCGTGCTCTTGCGGCAGACGCCCGGTCAGCAGCGTCGGAATGGCCCCCGAACTAAACCCCAGGACAGTTTCAAGCGGCTGGCGATGCGGCAGTTCGCCGTCCAGAAACGCGCAATCGCGGATCATTTCCCAGCCCAGCGCGTCGATCAGCACAATAATGGAAAGAGGGCGGCGAATCATGCGGCTTTCCCCACGCTGGCCACCCCGAGCGTTTGCGGGCGGCAGCGCCATAGCATTTGTTTGGGCAGGTATAGTAAGGCGGTACGCGCCACACGCAGGGCATAAGTGGCGGGCTCGCCCCGCACCAGATCCTCAAAACCTTGCAGGCTTGTCGCCCGGTAGACGGCAACCCGGCTGATCACCGTCGTGGCCGGCCGCGCCGGCCAGGGAAACGACGTGCAGACCCCCTGATAACCAAGCTGCAGGGCGCACTCGATCACGCCGCGGCTCACCATTCCGTAAGGAGCGGCCAGAAAACGTACTCCCTGGCTCAAATGTTGCTCCAGCAGCTCTTTGGATAAGCGCAGTTGACGCAGCAATTCATTGCGCGGCAGCCGCGACAACGCGACATGATCGTGCCCATGCGATTGAAACGACATGCCGGCGCGCTGCATCTCCTGAATCTGGCGCCAGCTGACATATCCGGCACGGCCCACATTGGCGGTGCTGATGAAAAACTCCGCCCGCGCTCCCGCCTGGTAAAGCAGGGGATAAGCGACTTCGTAATCGGAAATCGCGCCATCGTCGAACGTAAGAATGACGCGGGCGCCCCAGCTCACCAGCGACGGCGCTTGCAGCTCCCGCAGCAGCGCGGCGCGGTAGCCATTGCGGCGGAGATAGGTGAGCTGCTGCTGAAAAGCACGCTCCCGCACCCAAAACTTTTGCTGCCGTGCGCCAACTCCCGCCGGCGTCCCAAGCTGGTGATACATCAGTACCGGCACCGGCGGCGGCTCCACGCCACGCCTTAGCTGACGCGTTGCCATGTCGCCTCCCCGCGTCCGCGCAGGCAGCGCACGAACCCGATCAGAAAAGCCATGTTCATCGCCACCAGGAAATAGCCCACCAGGGCATAGCGGATACCGCGCAGCTTTTCGCGCAGCGCGTAACCCAGCGCCGCCCAGCCGTAAAACAGCACCTGCAACAGCAGCACCAGCCGGAAAAACGGACTGCTCATCGCCAGCGCCGCGCTGCTCAGCAAAATGCCGATCAACAGAAACGGAAACACCCAGCGCAGCACCTTGTGGGAATAGAACGAAAAACGCGTAAACAATGGCATCCGTACGCGATTTAACTGTCCCAAAGCTCGATAACTGCCAATCGCCAGCCGCACCCGCCGGGTGAACTCGCCGGCCACGCTGGAAGCGGCGGTTTCAAGGGCGGTGGCTTCCGGATCGTAACGAACTTCATAGCCCTGCGCCCGCGCGTGCATGGGCACCACGAAATCCTCGATCAGGGTGCTGGCGCTGAGCATGGGAAAGCAGCTTTTACGCAGCGCATACAGCGCGCCGCTGGCGGTCAGGGTGGCGCCCAAACGCGACTCCATCAGCCGCAGCATGCTCTCCCACTGCCAATAGATTCCCTCGGTCTGCTGCGATTCCGCCGTCCCGCGGAAGTGCAGTGCGCCGCAAACCACGCCGGCCCCGGGGTGATTGAAATGCCGCGCCAGTTTCTCCACCGCGTCCCGCCGCAGCAGCGTGCTGGCATCGGAAAACAGCAGCACCTCGTGGCGCGCCGCCGCCACCCCGGTATTGAGCGCGTTCCATTTGCCTTTCCGCTCCGTTAACAGGATCGGCCGGATGCGCGGGTCCTGGCATGCGCTCAGCCAATCATTGGTGGCGTCGGTGGAACCGTCGGAAACAATGATGATTTCCAGCTTGTCCGCCGGATAGGCCAGTTGCGAGCAGTTTTGCAGCTTTTCGGCGATGCACTCGCCTTCGTTGTAGGCCGCCACCACCATCGAGACGGCAGGCAGTTCCGCCGCCGGCAGCCGCCCCACGCGGCGGTTACGGCGTCCCGCCAGGTAGCTCAGGTCGCGCCTCAGTTGCACGCCGCAGTAGGAGACCAATAACAGCGCGGGATAAAACAAATACGTGTGCGCCACCAGCAGTACGCAACTCCAGAACACCAGCAGAAGACTCAGATGCAGGGCGGCCATCACTGCCCCCCCCGGCGCAGAATCAGCGTCTTGAAGGTTTGGAACATAATCAGCAGGTCCATGCCGAGCGAACAGTTCTTGATGTAAAACAGGTCGTAGGCGAGCTTTTCGCGGTTGTCTTCTAACGTGGCGCAATAGCCCCGATGAATCTGCGCCCAGCCCGTCGCCCCCGGCCGCACCGCCCAGCGATGACGGTAGAAGGGAATCTTCTGCACCAGCTCCTCCTCCTGATCGGGCACAAAGGGACGGGGGCCGACGAAATACATGTCGCCGCGGAGAATGTTGAAGAGCTGCGGCAGCTCGTCCAGCCGGCTGCGGCGCAGAAACCGCCCCACCCGCGTACAGCGGTCATCGTTTTTTTGCGCCGGCCGGCTTTTGCCGTCGCCATCCGCGTTCACTTTCATCGAGCGGAACTTGTAAAGGATAAAGATCTTGCCGTCCTTGCCCACCCGCTTTTGTCTGAAAATGACGGGCCCCTTGGAATCCAGACGGATCGCAAGCGCCACCAGCAGCATCAGCGGCGACGCCACGAGCAAACCCAAAAGCGAGAGCAGAATCGAGAGCGCGCGTTTGCAAAACAGAGTGAACTGGGTCAGGCGGAAGCCGCTGGAGAAGAGCAGCCAGCTCGGCCGGATCGCAGCCAGTGGCACACGCCCGGTGATGCGCTCATAGAGCTCGGCGCCATCCTGGATCAGCACGCCGCGCGACTTGAGTTCCAGCAGCGCTTCAACCGGCAATGCCCCGCGGCGGTCATTCATGGTGACCACGAGCCGGTCAATCTCCCGTGCTTCGACCAGACGCTTGAGCTCTTCCCATCCCCCCAGGTTGGTCAGCTCCCGCGGCCGCTCCGGTACCGCCGTGCACGCCTGCACGACGGCAAGGGCCCGCGCGCCGCCGGCCGCCACGACTGGCGCTTGCTGCAGCACGCGACCGCCGCCGCTCGCAACCAGCGCGGCCGGCAACGGCTGCAGGCCAGACTCTACGCACCCCACCAGCCGCAGCCCCAACTCGGAGCGCCGCTCCATTTCCCGTGCCAGCTCAACAGCAAGAGCACTGTTACCCAATACCACGACCCGGTCGGCCAGACGCGCCGAGCGGTTCAGCAGTGAAAACAGCCCCCGCCAGCAGGAGAGCAGTACAGCGATCAGCACCACCGACGTGAGAACAACGCTGCGATTCAAGCGCAGCGACGGGTATGCATAGTAAAGAACCGCCAGAATCACGCACGATGTTCCCAGCACCTGCACCAGCCGGGTCAGACTGCGCCGCGGATGCAACAACAGCAGCGAATCATAGAGGTCGTAGTAGTACATGCACAGCATGCAGGTGAGCGCGGCAACGGCAATCTTGAACCCGCCATGCTCGTAGTGCAGCATCACGGCCGCGTCGCTGCCCATGCTCACAAACGTCGCCAATACGAGTCCCGAAATAATCAGCGACGTTTCCGACACGGCAAGCAGCAAAGTTCTTTTGGGCAGGTACATGGGTTCGTCAACCGTGCGGGCGTGGACCGCTCCCGAGAGGCGCGAGCAGCGGCATATGCCCAGCGTGTAGCTTTCTGCAGGTGCCATACCACTCTGCACCCACACCTAAAACCTTTACTGGCGCGGGCTTGCAGCGCATTTGCTTCGCACCGCGCCACCACACGCAGAAAAGTGAACTCCACTATGTGCAGCGGCTTGCATTGCCTTAAGCCATCACTCCGGCCTGGCGCGCCTGAAAACGGCGACACCCCGGACGCAGCCGGGGTGCCGGATCATTCACTGGGTTGAAACGCGCTCAGGCCGACTTCGCCACCGGTACCGACTGCGCTTGCGGCTTGTAGGCGTAATAGCGATCGTAGGCGCTCTCCTGCACATGCGCCTGATTCAGGATGACGCCCAGCAGCGAGCGCCGTTCCAGGTTCTGCAGCGCGCGGCGCAGCATCTGCTTGGGAGTCTTCCCTTCTCGAACCACCAACAAACTCGCATCCGCCAGACGCGCCCAGATGTTTGCGTCCGACAGAAGACCGACCGGCGGGGTGTCAATAATGATCCAATCGAACTCTGTCCGCATCTGCTGCAGCAGAGCCTTGAGCCGCTCCGACTGCAGCAGTTCGATGGGATCGGGGCCCGGCGTGCCGGCGGGCAAAAGAAATAGCGCGGTGCCGTCCACATGCAACAGCGGCGCCGGTTCCTCCGTGCTCGCCTCTAACCACTGAGTGAGACCGGAACTATCGCGCAGCCCAAACATTTGAGCCACTACCGGGCGGCGCAGGTCGCCTTCCAGCAACAGCACTCGTTGTCTTCCAGACCGTGCCAGGGTGAGGGCCAGATTGGCGCTGCTGACGCTTTTGCCCTCTTCGGCCACCGCACTGGTCAGCACGACCACCTTGAGTCGGCTCTGCTCCTGCAGCATGCGCAGGCGCGTCGCCAAAGTGCGGTACTTTTCCGCCGCAACGCTTTGCGGCTGCGTCAGCGCGATCAGCCGCGCGTCCTCTCGCGGGTGGGCGTGCACGTCATGGCTGTGTTCCAGCGCGCCCGCCGCGGCCGCCCCTGTGGCGGTAACATCCACAGGCGTGATTGGGGCAATGGCGTCGGGGACCGCCGCCGGGTGGATGCCACGTTCCAGGTCGGAGCGGCGGAGGGCTTCAAAAATGCGGCTCATGCGGTTCTCACTCCTTCGGAAGACGGCCGGCTGGCCGGAACTGTTGTCTCTTCGTTTTTCGCTAACATCTCAAACATGCGCACCAGCGTGCGCATCATCGCCTTGCGGGAAGGCTCCGTCTCCAGACGCAACTCCCCACTCCCGCCCGGCCGCGCTGATGGCGCCGCCGGGCTGGTAACCACTCCCAAACGGAAGTCGGCGGCCACCTCCTCGATCACTTCCGGCCCGATCACCTGCAGCTCCCGCGCATAGCCGGTAATCAGCGCGTTCTCGCATATCGTGTTCACCAATCGGGGAATGCCCCCCGAATAACGTTGAATGGCCTCGATGGCTGCTTCGCTGAACAGCGCCCGCGCCCGCGCCCCGGCGCCCGCCTGATGCAGCCGGCCGGTGATGTAGGCGCGCACTTCCGCCCGGTTGAGTGGTTCCAGCCGGCAACGCAGCGCGATGCGCTGCTTGAGTTGGCGCAACTGCGGCGAGTCCAGCAGCAGATCCAGTTCCGGCTGCCCGGCCAGCACAATCTGCAACAGCTTCTGCTGCGCGGTCTCCAGGTTGGTCAGTAACCGGATCTCCTCCAGCAACTCGGCGGAGAGGTGCTGCGCCTCGTCCACCAGCAGCACCGTCGTCAGCCCCTTGCGATAGCGCTCAATCAGGAAAGCGTTGAGCGTGTTCAGCATCGCCGTCTTGTTCCCGCCGGAAGCAAGCCCAAAGTCGGTGAGGATGTACTGCAAAAACTCCAGCGTTGTCAGCCCCGGGTTGAACACCGACGCAAACGCCACTTGGTTGCGCGTCAGCAAATTCACCAGGCAGCGCAGCAGCAGCGTTTTCCCCGTGCCCACCTCGCCGGTGAGCACCACGAAGCCTTTGTGCCGGCTCACTCCATGAAACAAATTGGCGAGGGCCTCGTTGTGGCGCTCCGTCCGGAACAGAAAACGGGGATCGGGACTGATCTCAAACGGGCTTGCGGTCAATCCATAGAATTTGTTGTACATAGTCCCTTATCCCCAGCGATACGCGATGAAGTTGCCCAGCGCGATGATCACCAGCATCGCGCTGGCCACCATGAATTCCAGCTTGCGCAACCGCTCTGCCCGGGTCAGGTCGGCGGCGGTGGCCAGAACCGGGATGGAGCCCAGGTTCGCCACCGGCACCAGGCCCGCCAGATCAGCTTCCCTCCAGACGCGTTCATCGGTAATTTCCTTGACCACCACAAACCCGAGCGCAATGACTACCCCAGCCAGCACACCCAGCCACCCAAACATGTTGCGGTTGGGGCTGTACGGCTTCACCGGCAGATTTGGCGGGTCAAGAACCCGGAACTGGTCGCCTTCCTCGCGCATTTGCAAATCGCTGGCCAGCGCCGATTGATCTTTCTTTGCAAGCAACGAATCGTAGTAGTTTTGCGCCTGCTGATATTGCTGGTTCAGGTCCGACAATTGCTGCTGCCGGATCGGGGTCACATTCAAGCGCCCCTCCATGGTCTGAATCTGCGCCTCGACCTGCTTGAGGTCCGCTTCCCGGCTGGTGATCTCCTGCCGGTTTGCCCGCAACTGGCTGCGCACCTGCATCATCGGCGCCATCGCCTGCAGAGCTTGATACGAGGTCGGCGTCTGATTGTTGCTGACCGGCTTGGCCGGCTTCTTCGCCAGACTGGCCAAAATCTGCTTTTTCTTGGCCTCGGTTTCGCGTATCTCTTGCTTGACCCGCTGCACGTCGGGGTATTGGGAGGTGTAGCGCGAAAGCAAATCAGTCTCTTTCATCCGCAGATCGGAAAGCTGCTGATTGATGGCATCAAGCGACTGGTCACCCGTGTTATCGCTCACATGCGTCTGCGCCAGCGTGTACTGATTCAGCAAACTGGTCAGGTAGGTGTTCTGCTGCCGCGCCCGGTTCAGATCATCTAGGTCGGAGGACATCCGCGATTGCAGACCACCCAGAATCTGCACATTGCCTTCCATCTGATCCGGCAACTGGCCCAGATATTGAGCCTTGAATGCCGTCAATTGCTTTTCTTTTTCATCCAACGCCTGCTTGGCCTGGCTCAATTGACTTTCGAAAAATGCAGTGGTGCTCTCCGAGGCCTGCTGGCTGTCTTTCAGGTTCTCGTTGATAAACAGCGAGGTGAGTCGATTGGCCACCTGCTGCGCCAGCCCCGGATTGGGTGCGTCATAACCAATGGTGAAGGCAGTCAGGTCGTTGCTGTTGCTGGCCGCCTTCTGCCCCGGAATCTGCGCCAGGGCGAAGTGGATGTCTTTGCGCATCCGCTTCACCAGGCCGTCCGGTCCCAGTCGCCCGCGCTGGTTCGGATAGAGATTCAGATCGACGATCAGCTGCTCCAGACGCGTGCGGCTCAGCACCTGTTGCGTCATGGCATGTAACCGCTCCTGCGGATCCATGGTGACGTTGGGAACTACGTACTCCTTCGGCACCGACTGCTGCTGGATAAGAATCGTGCTCTGGGAGCGGTACTTGGCCGGAATCAGCCAGCCCACAATCCACACCACCAGCCAGCCCGCAAAGAGCGGTCCCAAAATCCACCAGCGGCGGCGCTTGACAATGGACCAATACTGTTCGAGGTGAACGCCTGATGCTTGTGTTTCCGTCATAAGTGTTATTGCCCCAGGGAGACTTCCTTGATTCGATACAGCAGGCCAAATGAAAACTGGCCCAAAGTCATATTGGGCAGCTCTGCGAAGACGCCCGCGTTGCGCTGCCGCGAGAGGCTGTAGCCGAGCTGCATGCTTAGGTTGCTGGTCACTGGGTGCTCGGCCAGGATGCCGCCGGTCCAGTCCGTCAAGCGCTCCACTACCTGGCCCATCCCGGCCACGGTGGAGCGGCCGTAGCCGCCTCGAAAGCGCACATCCCAGCTAACTAGCGGGCGGTGGGCGCTCAGCATGACCGACGTGTTGAGGAGCGGGAAAGGCAGCAGCCCGCCACCGTCGGTCTCTTGCCGCTCCGCGGTCAGTTGAAAGGCGGCGAGCGGCGTCTTCTCGTCAATGCTGCCGCCGAAAGTTGGATACCAGCTCGAGCGGTCCTGCACCGAGTGCAACACGGCCAGCCCCCCGAAAAGCGGCAGCATAATGGTCACGTTTTCGTGTACCTTGCTGTGTTCCGGACCGCCAAAAATGCTCGCTCGCAGGTTCTCGCTGAAGCGGTGCGATAGACTCAGGTATCCCGTGTTGACCAGCATGTGCGAGAAACTCGACATCCGCAGATCTTGGTACATGTACATCAGCCCCACTGACGTATGCTCAGTGAGCCGGTACCCATATTGCAGGCCGCCGCTATAGCCGTTGGTGTTGAACAGGCCATAGTTCAACGACTGCCGGGAAAAGCGCCGGATCATGTCTCCACCAAACACCGACCAGTCACTCCGGGAGGTCTGCCGGAAATTCAGAGTCACTGTGCCGTTGTTTTCCAACTCATGCGCGGTCGGTGCCACAATCGAGGGGTTCAACAGTGATCCCGGGTCAACTCCGATTAGAAGAGCCGAGGTATTCAGGGGACTGTAAAGTCCCGTATCGTAATCGAAGCCGTCCGTGAGGTTCACGGCCAACCGTTCCCCGAGCGACTGCGTGAGGCCAAGTCCAAGCGTTTGCGATGTGGTGTTCAGCCCCCGCGCGCCTACATAGTCCGTATATGAGGGATCGTATTCGAATGAAACGGCGTTCGTGGCGGAGGTGGTTCGATAGTCGACCTGCCCACCCAGGGTATAGGCGAGCGATCCCCCGGTTATGTAATCGCCCGCATGCATGTTCGTGTCATACATCACGTCGGTGTTGACGCCGGCAAAAAACACGTTCGGCGGCAGGTTTTCCCCGGCAAACAAGATTGACTGCGGCAACGGACTTGCATAGGGCTGCCCCTGCGGCGCCTGCGTGTCCTGGGTCTGATCCGCGTACTGCGGCTGCGCGTCGCCCGCCGTGCCACCCGCCAATTCAGCCGCATCCTGCTTGTGCTTCTTTTTTGGCGCCGGGCGGATCATGTCGTCAATCGGCGCGTTTGGATCGTAATTGGGCGCTGGCGCGGTCAGCACATCACTGGCGCTGCTCTGCCCGGGCTGTCCTTGCTCGAAGTTATCGGTCGGGTTCTGCTCGGCGCTGCTGCTGCCCGAAGCTCCCGCCGCCGAACTGGTTGAAGAGTTCGAAACCGAAGCCGTTGCCGTGGACGTCGCGCTCGCCGGCGCCGCACTGCTGCCGCTCGTGCTACTCGTGCTGTTCGTGCTACTAGTGCTCGTTGTGCTGGTTGTGCTCGCGCTGGCGCTGCCGCTTCCTGCCGTGCCGCCGCCCTGACTGGAGTTGGCTGCACTGGACTGACCTGTCACCGACGGCGTGGGCGTGGGTTGCGGCGTGGCGGCGGCATTGCTGCTTTGACTCCACACCGGCAACCCGAACAGTCCTGCGCTCAGCACCAAATTGACGACAAAACGCCTCATTACATAGTCCTTCAGGAAACGCACTCCCGCGGCGTCCTTGGCGCGGAAAAGCGGATTTGGCTCCAGACGTAGGGGCGGAACCGGGCGGGCGCGGGCGCGGCCGGACCGCGCCCTTGCAATTACGGAACTACGATGGTGTCGCCAGGCTGCAGATACACGTTCTCCTGTGGACGCTTGCCCTTAATGACCTGACCGTAGTTGAACGGCAGCCGCACCATCCGCCCGTTCTCGTCGCGCAGAACGTAAATCTTGTTCTTGTTGGCAAAGTCCTGAAAACCGCTGGCCACCGCCAAACCGTCCAGCACCGTCATTGGCCGCGCCAGCGCGAAGGCCCCCGGCCGCATCACTTTGCCCAGCACGTTGAACTGCCGGCTGCGCACCTGCTGCACAATCACGGTGACGCTGGGATCGGAAATGTAGTTCTTTAGTTTGCCCGTCAGTTGCTGCTGCAGTTGCTGCGCGGTGAGGCCGCTGGCCTGGACCTCGCCCACCAGCGGCAGGTCGATCTTGCCGTCGGGGCGCACGGGCAGTACCCGCGACACTTCTGGCTCTTTCCATACGGAAATCGCCAGCACATCGTCAGGGCCAATGCGATAGGCATTGGGCGAAACCGCCGGACTGCTCGCCGTCTGCCGCATCGGCGCCGGTTGCGCCGGGTGATTGCTGGCCATCTGTTGCGCGCTCAGCACGGCTGCGCCGCCGATCAACAGGCCGCAGGTTAACGTACGCATCAGACGCGTAAATGAGTGCAGGGTCATCTCACTTCTCCTGTTCGCTGGGAACCGCCGGTTCCGTTGTTGGCCGGATGGGCGACGGCATCTGCAACACGCGCCGCGAAGGGACACCGGCTTCTTTGAGCTTGTAGAGCAGCGCGCGATAGCTGATCTTCAGTGCCCGCGCCGTGCGCTTGCGATTCCAATGGTTGGCCTGGAGCACCTTCAGGATGATCTGCCGCTCCAGTTGCTGCACCGCCTGCCGTGTCACTTTCTTCAGCGACATCGTGCCGTCCGCGGCGATATCTGTGTCCAGTGCGTATTCATTGCGGTTAACCAGCTCGCTGGTGATCGCCTCTTCTGAGTCGAGGATCACATAACGCTTGAGCAGGTTCTCCAGCTCGCGCACGTTCCCCGGCCAGTCATATTGGCGCAACGCCTGGTGCGCGCGCGGCGACAGTGGCCGCACCCGGCAATGGAACTTTTCCTGATAGAAGCTGAGAAAGTAGTTGGCCAGGTCGATTACGTCTTCCCGGCGCTCGCGCAGCGGCGGCACGCGAAGGTTAACGACATTGATGCGGTAGAACAAGTCCTGCCGGAAGTTGCCGCCCTCGATCTCCCGTTCCAGGTCGCGGTTGGTGGCGCAGACCACCCGCACCTCGACCTTGCGCTCCTCCTGAGCTCCGATCCGGCAAAACTGTCCATCCTGCAGCAGTTGCAGTAGCTTCGCCTGCAGTCCTAGATCGAGTTCCCCTATCTCATCCAGAAACAGAGTGCCGCGATGCGCCATTTCAACCCGTCCGGGCTTGGAGCCATAAGCGCCGGTAAACGAACCCTTCTCGTACCCGAACAATTCACTTTCCAGCAGAGAGCCGGGAATTGCCGGACAGTTCACTTTGACGAATGGGCCGCCCGCCCACGGCGAACGCAAATGCACCAGCCGCGCCATGATGTCTTTGCCCGTACCGCTTTCGCCTTGTATGAGCACCGGAATATTGGCCCCGGCGACGCGCTCGACCTTCTGGCGAACAGCGTGCATCACTTCGGATTTGCCGAAGACGATTGGATCTGGCGGCACGGTGCCACTCAGTTCGAGATTGCTGGGCGCGAGGCTTGACATGTTTGAAATCCCGGGGCGGCGTAACAACGGCTGCGCGCGCCGCCAGGAGTGGTTGCACACCGGGGGCCAAACGGGGTAGCCGCCCCGCCACTCCGCCTAAGTGCTTGCTTTCATGGCCCTAAGCCACCGCCACTTTTTCCGCCGCTCCCGCTGCAATCCCCAACCAGGGGGAAAACAATTTCCGCGTGAGTGAAAACTTTTGCGCTCGTAACCCACTGAGTTTGTGGCCTCTAGGACGCGGGCGGCGGGAAAAGTGTCTCTTCGTGAACGCTCTCTGACTCTCGCCGCGGGATCTCCGCAATGACTGCCCCCAGCTCCGAGGCGTCAATCGTCACCGCGAAGCCGCAGATTGGCTTCCTGGGGTGGCTCGCGCGGGAGAGGAGTCCATCACTGCTGCCTTCACGGCCTCACGGGAGAACGGGCCAGCGAGCACCAGCAAGCAACGCCAGCCCGGCTCAGAAGACGACCCTGTGCGCCCCTGCGGCAGCTCCGCCCTCTAAAAGCCTGTAAATCATTCAGGCACTGGCCGCGGTCCGGCCTCGGCGAAACGGCCCTTGATTTCAAAACCCGAAAGCTGCGCGTACGCCGCGCTGTCACGCATTCTCACTGGGCCGGGGCCGGCACTGCGCCCCTTCAGGTTAGGAGCGGCCGCTCAGGGATCATTCCAGCCAGCCACAGCGCGCAATGGCCGAGTTCGACACGCCAGTTCTAGAGGAGGGGCTCGGCGAAGCGCAGAGCGTACAAGAAGCCGTGCTCCCAGGGCTCGGTACGCACGATTTGCCCTTGAATTTTGCGCACCGCGCGCCAGCCCGCCGACTCCAGCAGCGGCGCGCTAGGAATTTCCAGCGAAAGTTTCTCCACGCCGTGAAAGTTATCGCGGGAGGCCAGCAAAATGCCGCCCGCGCTAATGTTGACCGTGGTGGCGAAACGGGGGCTGGCATTGGGATCGTTGGAGGCCGGGCGGACAAACATGGGTACGCCCAACGGCAGGCGTTCCCACTTGCGGCGCTCAGTAGAACTTTCCATGCAGGCCAATGGCGGCCCTCCTCAACATCGACCTTCTACTATGCACCTCGGCGGCCAAACCACAAACGCGTAAAGAACGCTGGTTTGACGGCAATTTTCTCCTCCTGGCTACGCACTCTGACTGCAAAACGCGAGACACAAATGCGCATTCTCGTTCCCCTCACATCCCCCGCCGCACAGTGCAAAACTTTGCGGCTAAGTACATCCGCGACCCAGACGGACGGCATCCTAACGACTTCGAGGCAGTCACAATCAGCCCCCATGTGCCGCCCCAGGCGGTCACTTCGGGTTTCCCACGGAGTCGATTGGACAGACAGTGAAAGCACCTGCCAAACATCCCTTTCGCGGGCTCGTGACGCTCACGCCACGCCGCTCCGCAGACGGGTCCAATGACCTGCTGGAATTGCAGAGCCGCTATTCCCGTCTCGAAAAAACTCATCAGACCGCCTGTCACGCCCTGGCCTCCGCCGCCCACGAGCTCAAGACTCCCACCACCATCATGACGGGCTACACCGACCTGTTACTCACCGGGAAATTCGGCGCCCTGACCGAGCGCCAGCAAGGCATCCTGCTGGAAATGCAAAGCGCGGGCGTGCGCATGCGCCGCCTGATTGAGGATTTTTTGCAGTTTGGCGCCGCGCAGTCAGGTCAGTTCACCCTGCAACTGGCCTTCTCCGACCTCGCTGACTCCCTGCAGCAGGTCTATCGCCAGTGGCTCCCACGCCTGGAAGAGAAGGGCATTGCCCTTTATCTTCTCGACGGACCGCCACTGCCCCGCTTCTATTTCGACCCCTTCCGTATCCAGCAGGTGCTCTCCAACCTGCTCGACAATGCCTGTAAATGGACACCGCAGGGCGGCTCCGTCTGGATAGGCGTCGAACCCTATCAGTGGGAGCGGCTCGCTGACCGCGATCATCATCCCAACGCCGTGCGGGTCAGCGTCTCTGATACCGGTCGCGGCATCGCCGCCGAGTTTCAGCAGGAGATCTTCGAAGACTTCTTTCGTGCCGATTCCGCCTCCAGTGAAGTCGAGGGCTTTGGCTTGGGCTTGGCCATTGCCCGCCGTATTGTGCAAGCCCATGGGGGCAAGATTTGGGTCGAGAGCGAGTCTCAGGCCGGCAGCCGTTTCTGCTTTCTCTTGCCGCTGCAAACAAATGCCGTGAAATGAGCACCTTGGTACAACGCACCTTTGGGCCCGGGCATCTTCTGCTAATCATTTGTGAGTAGGTCCGTACGGAACTCCCCACCGCGGACCCGGTCTTATCAACTTTTCGGCGCTTCCCAACTCCTTGTTGGGAAGAATGGAGCCTTTACCCGCGGTGAGCCGCGGCGATTCTTGAGGATATAACCCGAATGAGCCGAGCTTCGGTAATGGTCGTCGATGACGAGCCCAGCATGCGCAGCTATTTGCGCACCCTGCTCGAAAGCGAAAACTTCGGTGTGGAAACCGCCGACAGCGGGCGCTCCGCCCTGCAGCAACTGGAGCGCGGTACCCGCCCTGATTTGCTTTTGCTGGACGTGGTCATGCCGGACATGGATGGCCTGCAGACCCTGGCCGAAATCCGCCAGCGCTTTCCCGGACAAAAGGTGCTCATGCTCTCCTGCCTGAACGAAACCAACAAGGTCGTTCACGCCATGCGCCTGGGTGCGCGCGATTACCTCACCAAACCGCTGCAACCCTCGGAACTGGAAGCCGCGCTCGCGCCTCACCTCGAGTCCCCTCCGCGGATCGAGGCCGAAGCGGAAGTGGTCGATGACGATTACTCCTTCGTCTCCGCCAGCCCCGCCATGCAGAAAGTCCGCGCCCTGGTCGAACAGGTTGCCGCCATCAACGTTCCCGTGTTGCTGCTTGGCGAGAGTGGCACCGGCAAAGAGGTGATTGCCCGCCTCCTGCATCGGCGTTCCCCGCGCGCCACGCGCACCTTCCTCAAGGTCAATTGCGCCGCCATTCCCAGCGAACTATTGGAAAGCGAATTGTTCGGCTACGAAGCCGGGGCCTTTACCGGCGCCAGCCGTCAAAAACAGGGCAAGTTTGAGCAGTGCGATAAGGGCACGATCTTCCTCGACGAAATCGGGGAAATGCCCCCGGTTTTACAGGCCAAGTTGCTGCAGGTTTTGCAGGATCATGAGTTCTCCCGGCTGGGCGGCAAGACCACACGCTCGGTCGATGTTCGCATCGTGGCCGCCACGAATATTGACATCCCGAAGGCCATCGCCGAAAAAAAACTGCGCGAGGACCTCTATTACCGCCTCAACGCCTTCACCATTCAACTGCCTCCCCTGCGCGAGCGCCGCGAGGAGATCCCGGCGCTGATGCGCCACTTCATGCACAGCCTCTCGGCACAATTCAATCGTGAGCCGCTGGATTTCTCCCCCGCCCTGATGGAGGCGGCCCTGCGCTGCGACTGGCCCGGCAACGTTCGGGAGCTGGAAAATTTCGTCAAGCGCTACCTCGTCTTGGCCGACGATGACGCCGCGCTGCAGGAATTGCGGCGCAAATTGGAACTGCGGCTCGCGGAAGGCGCCCTGCCCGCCTCTCAGCAGCCGGGCGGTCTGAAAGCCATGGTGCGCAACCTCAAAGATGAAGCGGAAAAGGCCGCTATCGTGCAAGCCCTCGAGGAAACCGCATGGAGCCGCAAGGAGGCGGCACGGCGGCTCAACATCAGCTACAAGGCGCTACTCTACAAAATTCGCGATCATCAACTCGATGCGGCCTGACCCGGGCCGGGCGCCGCTCCGGCCGTTCCGGACAACGTGAGGCGATGGCAGCGCTTTGCTCCCGCCACACCGTTTCCCAAATACCTGCCGCATCCTCAGGTGCGCCGCGGCGCTGCCCCAGGCAGCCGCCGGGCGCACTTGTTGTTTTTAAAGCTGAACAAAGCTGAATCGGTTCTTCAGAAGCGGGTACACATCGCCGCCCACCTGCGCATGCGGGTAGATAAAATAATTCAGCGGGCGCGCGCAGCCCGGCAGGCGCAAGTCGCGCCCAGCGCTGAATCGTACCCGGTCGGGGTCGAGATTGCCAAAATAGAAATTCGCCAGTCGCGGATGCAGCCACGCCGCTGCCACATCCGCCCCCGCCCAACCTTCCCCATCCAGGTACATCCGCACCCAGCAGTGATACCCCTCCACGCTGCCTCGCCTGCCTTGCGGGATGGGAAAGCCGATTTCAAACTCGGCGGGAATGCCCACGGCGCGCAACAGCGCGATGTAGAGCGAATGAAAGTCGGTGCAATTCCCCCGTCCTACACTGCAGGCGTAGACTGCGTCGCCGCGGCCCCATCCCTGACCGCTCTTGTCATAGGCCATGTGGTGCAGCACGTAGCGGAACAGCCGCTCTGCCTGTTCACGGGGCGAGTTCTTCCCTTCGGGAGCTGCCGCTGCGAGTTGCGCGGCCAGACCGCGGAAACGCTCCACTGGAATCAGCCGGTCCGGCGCGAGCAGCCGGGCACGCTCTTGCGCGTCCGGCGCCGGCATCTTCACTCCCGCGCCGCTCCGCCACGGTGCCCGCCAGGCGTTTCGCTCCACGTCGAAGCTCAGCGTTGCCGAATCCCGCGCTGTTGCCCGCGGGAAGCGCACAAAGCGATTGCCTGATCCGTCCTGTCCCGTCTCATGCGCCAGATTGGTGCCGACATGCAGGTTCCAGATGCGCTGATGTTCATCGCTGGAGGGCACCGGCAGCCACACCTCCGCCAGCCCGCTCGACTCCAGAGCGGAAAAGTTCAGCACGTATTGAAAACGGAACCGCCGCTGCGAGGACTGTGGCGCGGCCGCAGCCCCGGAAGGCAAAGCGGCCCCCGCCACTCCGGCGGCACTCGCGATCAAAAAGGAACGGCGGGAAAACGGCATGGCAACATTATCGCCCTGTGCGGCCCTTGAGCGCTGCTGTCTGCGTCCTTTGAAACTAGGGAAGTGGCGTCAGAATCAGCCGCCCTCCTTGCATGTCCAGCGCGACGGCGAACAGGCGCAAAACGCCCTCGCCCAGCAAACCGTCAATCTCCGGCTGCGCTAGTTCACCCACTCGCGCGGTGGAGACGGCAGCATCAAGGTCGGGGATCTGAAACCGCCCCAACCTCACATACGTCAGTTCGCCCCGCCGCACCGCGCTCCGCCCCCCCAACGCATCCTCCCGCTGCTCGATGTCGAAAGGGGGCTGCACGAGCTTCGGGTGGCTCCGCGCAAACTCGTGGTTCAATTGCACCGCACCGCTGAAACCCGTATCTAAAAGCAGATGCGCGATGCCCCCCTGCGGCAAGCGCGCCGCGATTAAGTCCAATCGTCCCCACTTGTGCAGCGGCAGCACTTGGTCGCCTGGCGCCGCATGATAGCTTCCGCGCGCCCACAACTCTAGAAGCCGCCGCTGGTAATCGATGTGAACCACGAACATGCGCAGAAAGTCCGCGCCTAGAATGCCGCCTATCCCGTCTCCGGCATTCAACGCGACGATCCCAACTCGCGGAAGATCCCATTCCAGTCCCTCGCCATCAAAGGTCACGGGACCGGCCATTGACAGTACCGTCTGCTGTGTTGCGGTGCGAAGTCCTACCCTGGTGACGCGGGCACGCAGCCCCAGGCGCCTTGCCGCCCGCCGCGAAAGCAGCGTTCGCGACGCGCCGCTGTCGATTATGAAGCGCAGCGCTGGGCCTCCACCCACTGCCACCTTCACTGTAATCAGCCGCTGCCGCAGATGGAACCGCCACTGCGCCACCGGCTGCCCCCCCACCTGCCCCTCTCGGCCCGCGGCGTGCGCCGCCACGGGAAGACAAAGAGCCAGAAGCAATGCGAGCGCTGCTGCGGGGAGGCGGTTCATGGGCTTAACGGGCTCACCTGCAAAGAGCCTGCCCGATTAGATTGTCACTGCGCGCTCACCGTTTCAATTCCCCCCACCAAACCGGAAAGTGCCTGACCCCGGCCTTCTCTGAGCCAAACTGACATCTCCCTACCCCACCAACTCATCCAATACGATGAGCAGCACAAGACCCAGCCGGAGGTGTCCACATGGTCAGCGATAATCTGCCCGCCAAAGTTTGCCCCTCTTGTGGAGAACGCAATCCCCCTGCCGCTGTTGAGTGCGCCTCCTGCGGCGAGCCACTTCCCGATACTGTCGAGCCCTCACGTTCAGCCAAGCCCGAATCCGCGCAACATGATAGTGACGCCATCAGCGACACCGGCGACCCGCTGGAACATGTCAACGCCGGCGACCGGGTGGCAATCCGGCATTTCGACAATGAAGCCGAGGCCGATCTGGCCTGTGGGCTGCTGCGCTCCAGCGGCATTCCCGCCGAACTGGCGCCCACCATGATTCCCGGCCTCTCCGCCGAACGCAGCCTCTGGGTCCCCCGCCAGCAAGCCAAGCTCGCCAACGAATTGCTGGGCATTGACGGATCTACGCTTCAGGAGACCATCGGAACGTAATAAAGCCACATTCAAGGCGCACCACGGATTGAGACGCAAGGGAAAGCGATCTCCGGACCTGGCCCCGTACAGCCCCTCTGCTAAGCTGAGGCAATGCCGCTGTTTCGCTGCCCCAATCGTATCCTCCGCCGTCTTGCTGTCCCGGCCGCGTTGGCGCTGACATCTTCCGTTCCCGCGGCGCTCGCGCAGTCCGGCCTGCCTTCAAACAACGGCTATCGCATGCGTCACATTTCCGTGCGCGTGCAGCCGGATTTCGTTCACCAACGGGTGGCGATTTCGGAACAGCTCACCGTCAGCGCCCAAGCCCGCACTCTGCGCCGTATCGTTCTGGATTGCGATGGCCCCCCAATCACCACCGTCAATCTCCAGCAGCCCGGCGGCGCCAGCCTCCTTGCCGCAAAGTTTTCGCTGGGCCACAGCGCACTGACGGTGAAGTTGCCCCATCCTCTCGCCCCGGGGCAACAGATTACGTTGCTGCTCAACTATGACCTGCAACCGGCCGCCGGCCTGGTGTTCTTCCCAGGAGAATTGCAGCAGCCATCGCGCGCCACCGCCTTATGGACCTCCGGCGAACCTGATGAGCTGCACCATTGGTTGCCGGCGGATGACCACCCCAATGACAAGCTGAGCGCCGACTTCACCTTGGTGTCTCCTCCCGGTATGTGGGGAATCGCCAATGGCGCCCTAGTCGGGCAGCGCACTCTGCCGGACGGTTCGCTGGAAACCCACTGGGTCCAGGCGCAGCCCATCTCTTCTTATTTGCTGACCTTCTATATTGGAAGCTGGAAACGCATCGACGATACCACCCGCCTCGCCGGTCGCCTGCTCCCGCTCGAATACGATGTGCCGGTCGATTTCACCCCCGCCATGGCGCGTACTTATGACGGCCGCACCCCGGAAATGATCCGGTTCTTCAGCAAGCTCACCGGTATCCCCTTTCCCTGGGCCAAGTACGATCAGGTTAATAATCCCGGCTTCTTCGACGCGCTGGAAAACGTTACCGCCACCGAGTTTCCCGGCGATTACCCCGAGAACCCCGATCTCGCTAATCTCCTGGCGCGGCAACACAAACACGACATCACCGCCTCCCATGAGCTCGCCCATCACTGGTTTGGCGACCTGGTTACCTGTCAGGACTGGAGTCAGGTCTGGCTGAACGAAGGCTTCGCGCAGTTCTCCATGTTCCTTTGGGATCGCCACGCCTATGGCGCCGATCGCGCCATCTTCGACCGCCAGCGCGAAGCCGATCAGATTATCCGCTCCGGCGCGGTCGACCTCTTTCCCGTTGTGGATCCTCATTACGGCGACCCCTGGAATATGTTCCGCTCGGTCACCTACGTGAAGGGCGCCTGGGCGTTGCGCCGCCTGGAGTATGAACTCGGGCCGCCGGTGTTTTGGCGCGGCATTCACGCTTATCTGTCGCATTATCAGTACCGCCCGGTCAACACCGCCGAATTTGAGCGCGCCATGGAGCGGGCCAGCGGCACGAATCTGCAAGCATTTTTCAAACAGTGGCTCTACAGCCCCGGCCACCCGCAATGGAATGTGAGTTGGAGTTGGGATGCTGCTCACAAAAACGCGGTGATTCGCCTGCAGCAGCAGCGCCTTTCGTATTGGGGACATGTGGAAGTCGCCGCATGGAGCGGCTCCCACGTCGTGCGGCATAGCTTCGCCTTGCCAAAGGGCACATCCACATTCACACTTCCCCTGCCATCCAAACCCCGCCTGCTGCAGGTCGATCCCCAACACACCTGGATGGTTGACCTGCACTGGACCAAAACCTATGGCGAGTGGCTGCGCGAGAGCCGCCTGGCGCCATATGGACTCGACCGCCGGCGCGCCTTGAACCAGTTGCTTCTCCTCGCCGGCCCCCGGCATTCCAAACAACTTCCCCGCTTGTTGAAAGATCGCGTCGAGCATGACCCCAGTCCGGCCGTCCGCCAGTTCGCCTTGGGCCGGCTCTCGGGACTGGACTTGAATGCGGCCCTTACCCTCGCCCGCCGCCTCGTGTCTAACCAGAACCCCGAATTGCGCGCGGCTGCCCTCCGCGCCTTGGGGCACGGTCCCGCCAACCCACCGGATACGGCGCTGGTGACCACTGCCTTTCACTCCGATCCCGTCGCCAGTGTACGTGTGGCCGCGCTGAACGCACTCGCCACTATGGATCGTCCCCACCTCAGCGTCTACATTCAGCAGGCGCTCGCCATGCACAGCTTTCGCTGGCAGGTCGAAAGCGCGGCCCTGAAGTGGGTGAGCGAACTGGGTACGCCAGCCGCCCTGCCAATCCTTCACCAATGGGCCACCGCTACCAGTCCTCAGCCGGCGCGGGAAGTGGCGCTGCAACAGTTGGGGGCTCTGGGCAGCAGCGATCCACAAACCCTGCAGCTGCTGCGCTCCGCCCTCAATGGGCCGCTGGGCGAGACTCAGGTCGTGGCAGCCTTCTCGCTGGCGCGCTTAAAGGATCGCCAGTCGCTACCCATCATCGAGAATGACGCCCAAAATTACTGGATTGGGTTCTTTAAACCCGCCTTCGCACGAGCCGCGCAATACCTGCGGACCAACAAATGACATTGCCCATGCAAGTATTTGGGGGCTCGGCTGGGCTGCTTCGCTGTTAATCCTGGCAAGCACAACCAGGGTCCCGCTACCAACTGGATACCAAGCGCAATCGCGACCTGCCCCCCTTAACGCCGGCCAACCGGCCGCGATCGCTGCTTACTGCCAATAGCAAAGGTTGCAGGCTGCCCACTTCACCGGCGGCATGCCGCGCAAGCGCTTACAACTGACTCCGCCTTCCTCCCCTGCTGCCCCAAAGGCCTTAGTCCCGCCAGAAACTTGTCTTAACAAATAGTTAGACTCCCCGTTAACCGCCTCTTCACTGGCTTTGCCGTTCAAATCAGGGTACTCTCTTGAAACCGGTTGTTCCACGGGGATTTTATGCTCAGGACCATTGCACCTCGCTCGCGCATTGTGTGCTGGTTAGTACTGTGCCTCGCAGCATGCCTGCCCGCCGCCCCGCAGGGCATCCCCGTTCATCCACTCACCTCCGCTGCCGGCGTGCGTGCGCTTTCCCCCGCGGCCGCCAGTCTCCATTTGCCCGTTCAACTGCGCGGCACTGTTCTGGTTTATCAGCACCATGCCTTCAGTGATGCGCTCAACCGCGTGCATGACATCCTGTTTGTCGCCGACTCCTCCGGCAGTGTCTATGTCGATTCCCGTCAGGGAAACTTACAGAACCTGCACTCCGGCGATCTGGTTTCCATTCAGGGAACCAGCAAAGCCGGCTGGCTCTATCCATATGTGATCCCCGACAGCATTCAAGTCGTCGGGCACACTTCACTTCCCCCGGCGCGGACCGTACGTTTCCGGGACTTGCGCAATGGAGCGCTCGATTCGCAGTGGGTGCAAGTGAGCGGCGTGTTACGGCAGATCCGGCGCCACGGCGCAGATCTTCTGTTGCACCTGCGTCATGCTGGCGAGTCGCTGCCGGTGGAGGTTTCCGGTAGCGCGGCGGCGGAGAGTAAACTGCTCGGCGACATTGGTGGCACCTTACAAGTGCAGGGAGTCGTCAAATCGCGTTTCAACGCCCGCCACCAATGGTTTGCTTCCCTGCTGTTTTCTCCGGACCTCGGGCATATCACTGTATCCGCTCCCCCCAGCCAGAACGTGCAGCACTGGACCATCCAGGCCCTGTCCGCGACTGATCTAGCCACAATGAGCGGCCAGCGGATCAGCGTTGCAGGCCAGGTAACCGCGATTGAAGGCGATGTCCTTTGGGTCGAGAACCAGGAACAAGCCGGAATTTTGGTCCATCATCCCGCGGGTTCAACGGTTGTTCCCGGCGATCAGGTGCTGGTCACCGGCTATTTGCATCCCGGCGGAGACGCGGTCAGCTACAGTAGCTATTTTGAGGACGCCATGATCGCGCGCGAACCCAGCTCAGCAACCGCGCCGGTCGCTTCTCCAATTAAAGCGGAGCCTGTTCAAGTCCGGAGCCAGCCCTCCCTGGATGCCCGCCTGATTCAGTTCCAGGCGAAATTGCTGGGTGAGGAGAAGGCGGGCTCCTTCTGGCGCCTCTCGCTGCAAAGCGGTGGCCAGCTGTATCGTGCAGTGCTGATCACACAACCGGCTGCCGCCATTCCTGCTTGGAAACCTGGCTCGCTCCTGCGAGTGACAGGCGTTTGCCGCTTTGGCCCCAATGCGGAAACCGGAGCGCCCCGCCGTTGGAGCCTTGTCATCCCGAGCCGTGCGGACGTCGCCCTTTTGGCTGGGCCCCGCTTCATTACCTGGAGCCCTTCCAGTCTGCTGATTCTGCTGATTGCCATGGTGTGCCTGCTGGTGGCGACTTGGTTCTGGGCGGTCCAGCGCACCGTCGCCCGCCAAACCGGCTTCATCCGGGCGCAGTTAAAGGAAAAAAGCAAGGCCTTGCTGCGCGTTGAGGAAGTACAGCGCCATAGCGACCTTCTCCTGGAATCAATCGCCGAAGCCGTTTGCGCTGTTGATGCCGACGGCCGGGTGGCTTCGCTCAATCCCGGCGGACGCCGCCTGCTGGAATGTTCGCGTGAGGATGTTGTGGGCCGGCCGCTGTGCGCCGTGGTGAACCATTCCGAAGAGGGCGGTCCGCAGTACAGCGCTCAAAACTCGCCCCTGTTGCAGCCCCTCTCCGACTACCAGCGCCATCAGGGCTATTGTGAAGTGGTTTCCGAGTCGGGAAGGCGTTTCCCGGTGCAGTTTACCGCCGCTCCTCTGCTGAACGTGGAAGGCAAACCCAGCGGCGCCGTCATCGCTCTCGTCGACCTGACCGATCAGCGACGGGTCGAGCAGATGAAGCACGACTTCCTCTCCGTGGTCAGCCACGAACTGCGCACCCCGCTTACCGCCTTGCACGGCGCGCTCGGCATGTTGAACACCGGGCGCTTGGGAACTCTGGAAGACACCGGGCGCCGCATGCTGCAGATTGCCGTCAACAACGCCTCGCGTCTGATCCGCTTAATCAACGACATTCTCGATTTCGAGCGCTTGCAGGCGGGCACTGTCCTGCTCAATCAAGGGCAATGCAGCGGTCTCGCTCTCGCCCGGCAAAGCGTGGAAGCGATGCAGACCGAAGCCGAACGCGCCGGCATCACCTTGAGCGTGTCCGGCGAAGCTGCCAACTTCACCGGCGATCCCGACCGCGTTCTTCAAGTCCTGCGGGAACTCATTGCCAACGCCATCAAATTTTCCCCCCGCCGCGGCATCGTGGCGGTTACCACCGCGGAGCTGGGCAACGAAGTCCGCTTTAGCGTCCGCGACCGGGGGGTCGGCGTCGCCGCTGATAAGCATGATCTGATTTTTCGTCCCTATCACCAGGGGGACGCATCAGACTCGCGCAGCAAAGGTGGCACCGGCCTCGGCCTGGCCATCTGCCGCATGATTGTCGAAGCCCACGGCGGCCGCCTCTGGGTCGAGAGCCTGCCGGACCAGGGCAGCAACTTCATTGTCGCTATGCCCCGCCAGGCTTCCACCCAGGCGACCTCTATCGGTTTCGATTTGCATGGCGATTGGCCCACCACCCAACGACCCAACTGATCCCCCCGCTTGTTTGCTTACCCCTCAGCGGCATGGCCGCTTGGATCCCTCCCACTTCGGTGCCCACCCCTCCCTTCCGGCTTCGCCCTCTATTCCGGCTGTTGCAATTCTGCTCCGGCGGGCGCACCCTATTTGGGATCGTTGGCCGCGTCTCCGGAATTCGGAACGGCATTCGCTCCGTCGCACCGTGTATGAGACGCGGTAATAGCGGCGCAGACCCAAACCAACCCAATGCTGGGCGGGAGGAAAATTGGCGCAAAGAAGACTCTTCTTTCTCTGCTGTTTTGCGATGGTGACCACTTCGATGTTGTTTGCCATCCGTGGCGATATCGCCGACCCGCTCGGTTGGGCCTTTCACCTGGATAAGCAGCAGGTGGGCAGTGTGTTGGGCTTGGCGTTTCTCGGCTTCACCTTGTCCATCATTGTTGGCGGCTCCCTTGTGGACTACCTCGGCATGCGTAACGTTATGGCCCTCTCCAGTGTGGGCTACGTGGCCGCCATTGGCCTAATGGTCTTCGCTCCGCGGCCTGCTGGAGTCGGGATCTTAAAAGCTGGAATGCTGCTGAGCGGTCTGGCGCAGGGCTTGGTAGAAGGCGTCGCCAATCCGCTGGTGGCAACCCTGTTTCCCGATACCAAAACCAAGAAACTCAATCGGCTGCACTCCTGGTGGCCGGGGGGCCTCATTATTGGTGGCCTCATCTCCTATGCCATTACCAAAGCCATGCATCTGGACGCCCCAGGAATCACCCTTGCTCACTCGGTTTTAGGGTGGCAGGTCAAACTCGTGGTGGTATTGGTGCCTGCGGTGATTTTCGGGCTGTTGCTGATTGGCCTTAAGTTTCCCGAAACCGAGCGCGTGGCCTCCGGGGTGACTTCGGCAGAGATGTTCAAAGAGGCGTTTCAGCCCATGTTCCTGCTGTTATTTGTCTGCATGTGGTTGACCTCCTCCTCGGAATTGGGTCCGGATCAGTGGGTGCCCTCGGTCATGTCGAAGCTCGCCCACATGCCCGGCGTGCTCATCTTGGTTTATACGGCAGGGATCATGTTTATCGGCCGTAACGTGGCCGGCCCGCTGGCCAAAAAGTTTTCACCGATCGGTTTGTTAACCTTTGCCTCCTTCTTCACCTGTCTCGGTTTACTCGCGCTGAGCAGCGCACACGGTATGGCGACAGCTTTCCTGGCGGCTACCGTCTTTGGCGTGGGCAAGTGTTACTTCTGGCCGACCATGCTGGGCGTGACCTCGGAGCGCTTCCCCAAGGGCGGCGCCTTGCTCCTCGCCATCATGGGTGGTGCAGGCATGCTTTCCACCTACGTGCTCCTGCCCATCATGGGCCGCTGGTACGACCAACTGGGACCCGCCGCAACCTTCCGCCATGTTGCGGTGCTGCCGGCTATCCTGCTGGTTGTTTTTGGCGCCATGTACTTGTACTACAAGAGCCGCGGCGGCTATCGCGCCATTCGCTTGAGCGAGGGCGACCCCGCGGAGAGCACCGCCAGTGCCCACTAGTGCACTGCCCCCGCGGTTCTGGCCCCAGGCGCTAACGGCTTACCATTGCGCTTTTGATGCCCGGCGGCATGGTACACTTGTTTTTCGTATGTTTCACATGCGCCATACCGCCGTCTGTTGTCGCTGCTCTGGGGCGACCCGACCGGGGTGCGTGTAGAAACTTCTACCAACGTAAATCCGGATCAGGGCCCCCCGTGAAAGCGGTGGGCCCTTTTTCTTTCACCTCCAGACATGTTGACGTGGATTGCCTATGACGACCAGGCAAGACAAACAGAGTTCCGTTTTCTCCAAACCGAGGTTGCAACGCGTGACTGAACCGGTTTCCCGTACCCCTTTCAGCGATATCGACGCGGAAAGCTTGCCACCGCAGGAGCTTTTGCGGCGTGGCTTTGAGCTCTGGGGACGCGGCCTCGTGCTCTGCACCAGCCTGCAAGCCGAAGGTATGGTCCTGGTGGATATGAGCGTGCGGCTCTTTCCGCACTTGCGCGTTTTCACCATTGACACCGGCCGGCTCCCGGAGGAAACACACGAGTTTATGGCCCAGGTGCGCCGCCATTACGGCATTGACCTGGAAGTGTATGCCCCCGACGCCAACGAGTTGCGCGAGTTGGTTACGCGCCGTGGCCCCAACGCCTTCCGCGACAACGTCCTGGATCGCCGCCTCTGCTGCCACATTCGCAAAGTACGCCCCTTGGACGCGGTCTTATCCGGCGAGAACGCGCCACGCCCACAAGCCTGGGTGACCGGACTGCGCCGCTCTCAATCGGAAACCCGCGACAATATTCGCAAGCTGGACCGCGATGACGTGCGCCCCGGCCTTTGGAAATTGGCGCCTCTCGCGGATTGGACTGCCGCCCAGGTCGAGGCCTACAGCCGCGAGCACGGCGTCCCGCGCCATCCCTTGTACGCCCAAGGCTACCGCAGTATCGGTTGTGCCCCGTGCACTCGACCGGTGTCGACGGGCGAGCATGAACGGGCCGGCCGCTGGTGGTGGGAAACGGATGCCGCCAAAGAGTGCGGCTTGCATTTTCAACCGGATGGCACCGTCCGCCGCGCCTTTGATGTCGCCCTCAGCGAAATCATTCCCTCCTGAGGACCTTCCATGGCGCCCGCGGCGCAGACTTTTCACCTTAACGACAAGACAATGACAAAAGCGGAACAGGGATTTACGTTATGGTTTACCGGTATGAGCGGCGCCGGCAAGAGCACTGTCGCTAACCTGGTGACCAGCCGGCTGCGCAAGTTGGGCCGTAAAGTGGAGCTCCTCGACGGTGATGTGGTCCGCACCAACCTCTCCAAGGGCTTGGGCTTCAGCAAAGAGGACCGCGACATCAACGTGCGGCGCATCGGCTTCGTCTGCGACCTGCTCACCCGCAATGGCGTCGTGGCGATCACCGCGGCAATTTCGCCCTACCGCAACGTGCGTGATGAATTGCGCGCTCAAATCGGCAATTTCGTCGAGGTCCACGCCCGTTGTCCCATTGAAGTTTTGGCGGAA
>DAIDIE010000013.1 GCA_027459505.1 Acidobacteriota bacterium | reverse complement strand
AAAGTGGAGCGCCTGTTTGCTTGGCTTCACAACTTCCGCCGACTTGTCACAAGGTGGGAGTACCATGTGGAGAATTTCCTCGGCTTTGTCCGCCTCGGCTGCCTCCTGTTGCTCTTGCGACGTTTATGAGACTGGTTCTAGCGAATTTATTCAAGGGCTAGTCTTGCCCCACGCCAAGCGTGATCTAGTTTTTTGGCGCACTGGCAGGCGCGCTGACAGGGACGCAGTACCGCGTGGGGCGGCGGTGTTGGTGTTGCGTTTCAGTTTAGCGGAGGGCAGAGTTGCGGGTCATTGAAAGCTCACCGCGCCGCAGCCGGCGTCCATAAATGATTGCATTGACCAGACAGACGAGAATGGCGCCCGCAATCAAGACCCAGACCGGAACGTTGGGATAGATGATGTTCAGCAGGTAATGACGGATGAAATCGCCTTGATAGGGCTGCGAGCCGGCGCGCAGACGCGCGGCGTTCTCCAGGCGCGTCAGAGGACAGCCGCGTGGTGTGATCTCTATCCAGATGCCGTAGGCCAACGTGAGCCAGTGCAGCAGCGTTGCCCAGCGGCGGCCGCGGGTCAGCAGGGCGCCAAAGATCACCCAGCCGATAAACAGCAGGTGCAGTGCGGGGACGAGCACGGCCAGGATGCGCCAGAGCAGCAACATGGGAGACGGGGGGAGTTGTCAGTTGTCGGTTGTCAGTTGTCTGTTGGCCGTGCGGGTGCGGCGATTTAGTAGACTTGTTCGGGTTCGGCGGCTTCTTCGGTGCGGAACAGGGCGCTGTAGTCCTTTACTTTGACGTCCAGGGCGCGCTGTTTGTTGCGTTCGGCGACTTCGGCCAGCACCTGGTCGATCGGCAGCACGCCGCGGTCTTTCTCCTGATAGGTGCGCACCGAGATGGCGCCCTGCTCGACTTCGCGCTTGCCCATGACGAACATGTAAGGAATCTTGCGCAGTTCGGCTTCGCGGATACGGTAATTGATCTTACTTTCCGGAGCGAACAGTTCGGCACGCAGACCAAGCTCACGGCAGCGGGCGAGCACCTGCTGGGCGAACTCGAGTTGCCCTTCGGCAATGGGCAGAATGGCGATCTGCACGGGCGAGAGCCAGGTCGGCAACGCGCCGGCGAAGTGCTCCAGCAAAATTCCGAGGAAGCGCTCCACCGAGCCAAACAGAGCGCGGTGGATGACCACGGGCGTGTGCGGACGGTTGTCGTGGTCGATGTACTCCAGTTCAAAACGGCGAGGAAGCTGGAAGTCGAGCTGCACGGTGCCGCACTGCCACTGGCGTCCCATGCTGTCGTGAATCATCACATCGATCTTGGGTCCGTAAAAGGCTCCGCCGCCCTGGTCGACCTTGAAGTTCAGACCGGCATTGCGGAGCGCCTGGCGTAGGCCCTCTTCGGCTTTCTCCCACAGTTCCGGCGCGCCCATCGCCTTTTCCGGCTTGGTCGAGAGCGTCACCGAGTAGCGCAGCCCGAACAGGGAATAGATCTGGTTGAGCAGGGCGAGAACATTGCCGATCTCTTCCTGGATCTGGTCTTCGGTGATGAAGATGTGCGCATCGTCCTGGCTGAAGACGCGCGCCCGCATTAACCCATGCAAGGTGCCGATGGGTTCGTTGCGGTGTAGCAGTTGACCCTCGCTGATGCGCAGCGGCAACTCGCGGTAGGAGTGCTGCCGCGTTTTGTAGAAGAGCATCGTGTCGGGGCAGTTCATCGGCTTGAGCGCCATGTTGGGTTCCGCCGGTTTGCTCACCGTGCCGGTGGAACTGGCCGGCGCGGGTGCCTGCTGCGCACCATCCTGAACACCTTCTTGGGCACCTTCATTAACAAGGAACATGTTTTCGCGGAAGTGGTCCCAATGCCCGGAGGTCTCGAACAGTTCTTTGCGGTAGAGCACCGGATTGAGGATTTCGACATAGCCGGCGGCGGTGTGGGTATCGCGCCAGAGGCGGCGGAGTTCTTCACGCAGCGTGAGGCCATGCGGATGCCACATCGGGCAGCCCGCCGTCCAGGGGTGAAAGCTGAAAAGGTCCAGCTGCTGGCCGAGCTTGCGGTGATCGCGGGCCTTGGAGTCTTCCAGGAAGGCGAGGTACTGCTGCAACTCTTCTTCGGTCTCCCAGGCGGTGCCGTAGATGCGCTGCAGCATGGGCTTATTCTCGTCGCCACGCCAGTAGGCGCCGGCCACGGAGGTGAGTTTGAAGTGGCCGCAAATGCCGCCGTTGGCGACGTGGGGTCCGGCGCACAGGTCAATGAAGCGGTCTTGTTTGTAGAAGGAGACCTGATCGTCGGCGAGGTTTTCCAGCAGCTCGACCTTGAAATCCTGCCCCCACTCCCGGAACAGCTCCATGGCGGCTCTCCGATCCACCTTGGTGCGCTGGAACGCGGGCTGGCGGGCGACGATCTTGCGCATGCGCTTCTCGATTTCCGGCAAATCCTCCGTAGTGAGGCTGCGGGGAAGCTCCATGTCGTAGTAGAAGCCGTTTTCAATGGGCGGGCCGATGGCCAGCTTGGCTTGTGGAAAGATCTCGCGGACCGCCTGCGCCATGATGTGGGAGGCGGAGTGGCGGATGCGCCGTAAGCGTTCCTGGCGGGGCAGGTTGGCAGGGACGGCATTGGGTTCCCAGGCAAGCGAGGGCAGCAGTGTGTCAGCGACTGGCATAAAAGGAAAGTTTAACGCGAGCGGCAGGGGGGGAGGAGGAAGTTCACAGTTAACAGTTCACAGTTGACCGTGGGGCGTGGCCTCGGTTTGGCGGCGCGCCCCGGTCGAGCGGGGCTGGGTGCGCTGGCTGTGGGAGGCGCACAGCGCGCAGTATACAGTTCACAGTTTACAGTTCACCGTGGGGCGTTGCTGTTGGTCCGCGGCGCGGTTGACCTTGGCGGGTGCCCACTCAACAAAAAACGTTGAGTGGGCACCCGGCAGTGGACAGTTCACAGTTCGCCGTGGGGCGTGGCGTGGGTTTGGGGGCGCGCACGAGCCGGGCGGGGCTGGGTGCGGTGGCAGAGGGGGGCTCAGAGTGCGCAGTACGCAGTGCACAGTCGCGGGGCGGTCTGGTGATGCGGAGTAATGCAATCAGCGGATGAGGCCGAACTAAAGATCATGGGACTGCGTGATGCGCCTGGGAGAGGGCTTGCGGGCGGCGCCGGAGGGCGTTGCGGGCGCTGGGAGCCGCAGGCGGGAGCAGGGGAGCGCCGCGTGTAGTGGCGCTACCCGGAAGTAGGCCCTACGTGCCTGTTTTGCAAAGACTTAGGGTTTGCTGTCCTTGGATGGGTGTGTTAGCGTACAAACGGCCCGGTCTTTGCCCAAAGCGGGACGGGTGGAACACTATTGTTGTGCCAGGTGCGCCAGGACTTCTAGAAAATGCTGTTTGGTTTTAATCCGGAAAAAGCGCTTGCCAGCGCCGAGAAGCTGGTTCAGCAGGGCAAGTTTGCACAGGCGATCGAGCTGTATGAAAAGGTGTTGCCGCAGCAAGGCTCCAACCTGAACCTGCGCAACAGTCTGGGCGACCTGTATGTCCGAGTGGGCCGCAATCAGGACGCGGTGAAGCTGTTCCGGGAAGTGGCCGACACGCTGGAACAGCAAGGGTTGACGCCACGGGTGGTGGCGGTTTTCAAAAAGATTCTCAAGCTCGATCCGGGGGCCTACGATGTGCAACAGCGGCTGGCGCAGTTGCTGGTGCAGCAAGGGGCGCAAAACGAAGCCAAGCTGTTGCTGCAGAGTCTGGCGGAGCGCGCGGAAAGCGGGCAAGACTGGAACTCGGCCATCCAGCATTTGAACCAGTTGGTGACGCTGGATCCGGAACAGCCACAACCGCGCATCCGGCTGGCCAAAGCGCGCTTGAATCGCAACGAGAAAGAGCCCGCGCAGGCCGACCTGCTGGCGGCGGCCAAGACGCTGGTGGACAAAGCGGAATGGGAAAACGTCGCCGAGGTGTTTACGCTGCTGGAGCAGATTGACGCGCAGGCGGCGGGTTACCGGCTGCTGCAGGCGCGCAGCAAAGCGGGGCAGGGCGACATGGCCGGAGCGGTGGCGGTGCTGCCGGCGGCGGAGTTGCTGGGCAAGTCGAAACCCGCCGCGCAGGATGCCTGGCGTGTGGCGCTGGATTGCGAAGCGTACGACAAAGCGATTGAATACGGCCGGGTGGCGCTGCAGTTCGGCAACAACGATGTGGCTCAGCAGTTGGGCCAGCGCCTGATCGACCTGCGCATGCTGGACAAAGCGGTGGAGTGGATGCAGGGCGATCCAACGCAGTTCCGCAAAGGCAAGCTGGAGCCGGTGTGGCTGCAACTGATTTCGTCGATCCAGGCCAAAGATCCCTTCCATCTGCCCAGTCTGGAGGCGTGGGCGGAGCTGGTGCAGGAAGATCGCAACAGCCGCCGCCATGTGCGTCTGCGGCTGGCGCCGGCGTATGTACGGGCTGGTGAGCTGCGCAAGGCGCTGGAGTGCTACCGCATTCTGGTCGAAGAAGATCCCGAGGACTATGATCTTCTCCGCGAACTGCGCAAACTGCAGGAGCAATTGGGCGATGAATCGGCGCCCCCCGCTCCCGCCGCGCCCGTTTCCGTCGAGGACTGGACGGGAGGCGGCGCGCTCTCGCACGAGTCCGAACCCGCTCAGGGCGAGCCTGCGTCAACGTTTCAGACTTCGGCGGAGCCAAGCGCAGGTTTTGACCTCACTCCGGCGAATGCCAACTACGAGTCCGGAAGTGACAAGGCGTGGGGAGGTTCCTGGCAGGAGCCGGCGGCGGCCGCACACCAGGAATTTGACCTCGGCGGTGCGCAGGAGCCGGCCATGAACGCGGGCGAGTTCGATAGAGGTTTTGACACCAATCCTCCACAACCTGAACTGGAAACGGAGCCGGTCGAGCAGGAGAACACTTCGGAGGTGGCGATCGAGATGGATCTCTCGCAGGAGTGGGCCGACGCCGGGCACACCGATCTGGAGGGGCGGCTCTCGGAGATCGAGTTCTACATTGCCAACGATTTGTTTGCCGAAGCCGACCAGGCGATCGCCACCCTGTTTCCCAAGTTTCCGAACGACCCCCGACTGCTGCAGGTAGCGGCCGCGCTGCAGCGCAAAAAGAATTTTGCCAGCCGCGTGAAGCCGGATGCGCAGGCGGCAGCGCCAGCGGCGCCCGCGCCGCCCGCGCCGCCCGCGCCCGCCACCTCGTCCCCGGCTACGGGAACTGAGGGCAATGTCGCTGAATTCAGCTTTGATAGCCCGGCGGCACCCATGGTGTCACCAATGGAGCAGGCCGCTGAAGTGGCTGAGAGCGGCAGTGTTGAGGCTGGCGATGTTGGCGAAGGCGCCGACCTGAACCTGGTTTCTGAGCTGAGCAGCGCCGAAGCGGAAACCGAATTTGCCGCCGAAGACCTGTTTGGGGATGTGCCGCTGGAACAGGACGCGGCCAACGATCCCATTGCCGGAGCAGGACTGGGTCTGGAGGTGCATGCGGAGCTGGCCGGGGAGGCGGTGGCGCAGTTGACCAGCACTCCGTCGCCGGCGGCGCCCACTGCGCCGGAGCCGAAACCCGCGGGCGTGCTGGACGACGTCTTCGACAACTTCCGCACGTCGATTGAAGATCAACAAAGCAAGGAACGCACCGATCCCGAGTCGCGCTACAACATGGGTGTGGCCTACCGGGAGATGGGGCTGGTGGAAGAGGCGCTTGCGGAGTTGCAGAAGGCCTTTGCGGGATGGAAGGCGGAGGGCGGCCCGGCGGCGCGCATGCTCAGTTGCGGCGCACTGATCGCGCTTTCCTTCCAGGAGGCGGGGATGCCGGAGCTGGCGCTGCAATGGTATGAGACCACCATCAAGTACGGTGGACTGTCGCAGAGGGACGCCATTGGACCGCGATTCGAGGCGGCAAAACTGCTGGAATCGATGGGGCGGATCGAAGAAGCCCTCAACTACTACCGCCAGGTGTACGCGGAAGACGTCGATTACCACGATGTCGCCGATTGCGTGCGCCGCCTGCAGAAGAGCAGCAGCGCCGCGAATTAGCCTGGGCGGACTCCATTCGACTCGACCCTGGCACGTCTGGCATTCTAGAGACGCGATGATGTCTTCACCCAGCAACGCTCCCTCGGTTCCAGTAACGCAAGATCCCGGCGTGGCGGGGGAGCTCTCAACCGGGGCGCGGTTGTTCAATGCGGTGCTGGTGGTCTGCAGCCTGACGCTGGGTCTGGTGTTGCTGGTACTCCCCTGGAGCGCCAATTGGGATCGCAACTTCCTGGCTCTGCACTGGACGGCCATGCAGCGTTGGGTGCTGAGCCCGTTTGCGCGCGGAGGGGTGAGCGGCCTGGGCTTGGTGCAACTCTGGCTGGGAAGCGGGCAGATCGAGATTTTCCGCCGGTAAGCCCCAGGCGCGACTGGGTTGGTTCCGATCTCGATGTTTCCCAGCAATCGTCCTCTCCTCTACTACATAACCGACGCATCCGGACGGCCAGACCGTCTGAGTTTTCTGCTGGACCGCATACGCGCGGCCGCCGTTGCCGAGCTGGATCTGGTGCAGATTCGCGAGCGCGATCTCAGCGGCAGGGAACAATACGAGTTGGCCAGCGCCATCCAGCGGGAGGTTAACGGCTGGAGCGGGCAGCAGCGCCCAAGGCTGCTGCTCAACAGCCGGCCGGACCTCGCCATGGCGGCGGGATTGGCTGGCGTTCACCTGCCTGGGCGGGGATTGGAAATTGGCGCGGTTCGCGCTACATATCCCAATTTGATTGTGGGAAAGAGCTGCCACAGCGCCGAGGAGGTGCGCGCAGCCGCGGCGGCGGGCAGCCACTTTTGCGTGCTGGGCCCTATTTACCCTACTCCCTCTAAGCAGGGTATGGGGGAACCGCTGGGGCCGGAGGTGCTTGCCATCGGCCGTGGGGTGGGGGTGCCGGTGCTGGCCTTAGGTGGGATCGACGAGTTAGGCGCCAAGGAATGCCTGGGAGCAGGAGCGGCAGGGATCGCGGCCATCCGCTTGTTCCAAGACAATTCCTCGCCACAGCTATCTGCCCGGCTACGCGCCTGGCTCTCTTGAAACTTCCTAGGGCGGTGTTATACTTCGGGCAAATTTGGGAGTTCTTTCGGCACCTCGGAAGGAGGAAGTCCGTATGCACGCTCTCACTCTACTGCAGATACTGCTCATCGTGTGGGCTGGGATCACCGCGGTCCTGGTTCTTTTGTTGATTTACCGTTCCATCATTGGCATGCACGAGGACGATCAACTGTTCCTCAATGATGGCGATGATGTGAATGCCAGCGAACAGCAGGCGACCATCCATCGCATCACGCGGGTGGCTCCGCTGATCCGCGCGGCTGGGGCTCTTTCGGGCGTGCTGATCCTGGTCATTGCCGGGATGTGGCTCTATCAGGGCTTGGCGATGCGGGGCATGTAAAGCGTCAGTGCCGGCAACCCTGCCGCGGGGGCGCTCCCGCAACTGGTGTGCTCAAAAGGCAACGCGCCTCCAGGCGCGCGCAGGTAGCGCGCGCCTGGAGGCGCGTTGCTTTCATACGAACAGAAGCGAATTTGAGGTTTACTGGGCGGCTTCGGCCTGCGGTTCGCCTTCCTTTTGCACCTCGACGCTGATATGGGCGGTCACACCGTGGAAGAGGTGCACGGGAACCTTGAACTGCCCGAGGCTCTTGAGCGGGTCGGGGAGCTCGATCTGACGCCGTTCGATTTCGAAGCCCTTTTGTTGCAGCTCGTGGAGGATGTCCATCGAGGTGACGGAGCCAAACAGGGTCTCGCGTTCGCCGGCACGGCGCTGGAAGGAAAGGGAGACCTGGTTGAGGCGAGAGGCGAGAGCCTGGGCGTCAGCCTGCTCCTGCTGTTCACGGCGCTTGGCCGCGGCCTGCATCTGGTTGAGGTTTTTGAGGTTGGAGGCATTGGCTTCAATCGCCAATTTGCGGGGCAGCAGGTAGTTGCGCCCGTAGCCGTCGGCGACTTTGACCACTTCGCCGCGGCGGCCGAGTTTGGCCACATTTTCTTTGAGAATGACTTCCATGTGCGTCTCCTGGGACGCCGCCCCCCGGGGCGCGGAGAGCGCGCGGGGGGGGCGGAACACGTCCGAATACTGGGATTAGAGCTCGGCCGCGAAGGGCAGCAGGGCGATATTGCGAGCCTGCTTGATGGCGCGGGTGAGGCGCCGCTGATGCGGGGTGCAGGTGCCGCTGATGCGGCGGGGCACGATGCGGCCACGCTCGGCGACAAACTGCGAGAGCATGCGGGTATCTTTGAAGTCGATGCGATCGATTTTATCGACGCAGAAGCGGCAGACCTTGCGGCGCCGGAAGTATTGCTTTTTTTGACCGCCGCCACTGCCGCCGCGGCCGCCACGATCGCCGCGCTCTGTCCGCTCGCCCGAGCCGGGAGCGCCACCGGTTTTTTTCACTTGATCGTTCATCACAGTTTCTCCTGGGCGGGTGCTAGCCGCCCGTAAGGCGCCGGCCTGGGCCGCAAACGCTGTCGCCAACCGTCGCCGGAGGCGGGGCAGGGAAAGCGCCGCGGGGAGGGCCGGACACCGGTTTACATAGCCGGCGCGGAATCTTCCGGCGGCGCAGTCTGTTCGGCGGGCGCCGGCGCCGGGGTGGCCGGCTTGCGGCGCGCGCGCGCTTCGCGAATGCGGGTGTCTTTCTGGAAGCGCTTTTCCAACTCATCGGTGCGCACTACCAGGTGTTTGATGACGGGTTCGCTGACGCGCAGGCGGCGTTCGAGTTCGCGCACCGCGGCCGAGCCCGCTTCCATATCGAACAGCACGTAATTGCCGTCGCGGAAGCCGGCCACATAGTAGGCCAGGCGGCGCTTGCCGATGCGCTCGGTTTTGCGCAGGACAGCGCCGGCCTGGGTGGCCACGGTCTGCAGCGAAGTCACCAGCTTGTCGGCTTCTTCTTCCTGCAGGTCGGGGCGCAGGATAAACATCACTTCGTAGGTACGATTCATAAAGTCCTTCATCGTGGCGGGGCGTTGAACAGGCTCATGGCCTTGGGCAAGCCCTCTCGCAACATCAACTCGACCGCGTCGCCGGCGCGTTGCAGCACCTGCTCGACGGATGGCAACAGCGACTTCTTCCAAGGGGTCAGCACGAACCGGGCAACGTCGCCCAGTGGGTGATCCACCCCAATTCCTAAACGCATGCGGGGATAGTCGTCACTCCCCAGGGCGCCGGCAATGGAACGCAAACCATTGTGGGTACCAGCCGACCCCCGTTCCCTGATCCGGATGGTGCCCAGGGGCAGATCCAGATCGTCACAAACAACCAGCAAATCCCGCGGCTGCCAGCCGTACTTGCGCAGCAGCTCACGGACGGCGAGGCCGCTGAGGTTCATGTACGTTTCCGGCTTGGCCAGCAGCAAGAGCTGATCGCCGAACCGCGCGCGGCCGGTTTGGGCCTGGCATTCGCGCAGGCTGACCCTGGCCGAGGCCCTCTGCGCCAACTCATCGACTAACAGGAAGCCGAAATTATGTGGCGTGAAGGCGTATTCAATTCCCGGATTGCCCAGGCCCACCACCAGGCGGGGCTGGGTTGCACTCTGCGCTTCCATGCTGGTCCGCGGCTGTCCGGATTCAGCCGGCGGTTTGGATGACTCCATAAGCGGGGTGAAGGCCTACTTCTTCTTGCCTTCCTTGCCTTCTTTCCCTTCCTCGGTTTCCGACTCCGCTTTGCCCTTCTTGGCTACTTCGGGCTCAGCGGGGGTGGTTGCGGCCGCGGGTTCGGCGGCCACCGTTTCCTTCACGGCGATGACGTGGGCGATGACGCGATCGGGATCGCTGGTCACCTTGACGTCGGCGGGCACCTGCAGGTCGGCGACGCGGAAATTCTGTCCGATCATGAGGCCGCTGACATCGATGGTGAGGTGCTCGGGGATGGCGCCGGGCAAGCACTCCAACTCGACTTCGCGGGTCACCAGTTCCAGGATGCCGCCCTGCTGCTTGACGCCGGCGGCTTCGCCCTGCGCCTGTACCGGGACCTTGACGCGCATGCGCTGATCCATGGCGATGCGTTTGAGGTCAACGTGGAGCAGGTTGCCCTTGATGGGGTTGCGCTGCCAGTCGACGATCATGGCGGCGGTTTTGTGGCCATCCAGGGACAATTCGAAAATCGAGTTGTGGCCCGCATCCGAATGGAGGATGGCGGCCATGTCTTTGGGGTTGAGGGTGAGGGAGACGGGCGCCTGTTTGGCGCCATAGAGAACGGCGGGAATCTTGCCCTCACGCCGCACTTTGCGGGCGGCGCCTTTGCCGGTGGTGTTGCGCACCTCGGCGGTTACGGAAATCTGAATAGCCATAAGCTTGTACTCTTTCTGCGCTACGCCTGGCCGGCTCGAGGCCGCCCACGTGCGCAACTCAACTAAAATTCGAACTGCCAGCGGCCTCGCGCCCGTTAAATGAACAACGAGCTGACCGAGGTCTCCTCATGAATGGAGCGGATGGCGGCGGCCAGCAGGCCGGCCACGCTCAAAACCTTAATACGGCCCATCGCCTGGGCTTCAGGCGACAGCGGGATGGAGTTGGTGACGATGACCTGCTCCAGCACACTGCCGGCGATGCGCTCCAGGGCGGGGCCGCTCAACACCGGGTGGGAGGCGCAGGCCAGGACGCGTTTGGCGCCGCGCTTGTGCAGCACCTCGGCGGTTTTGACCAGCGTACCGGCGGTGTCAATGATGTCGTCGAGAATGAGGGCGGTGCGGCCCTCGACATCGCCGATGACGTGCATGACTTCGCTGACGTCCATGGCGACGCGCCGCTTGTCGACAATGGCGAGGGCGGCGTCATTCATTTTTTTAGCGAAAAAGCGGGCACGCTCGACGCCGCCGGCATCGGGCGAGACCACGGTGAGATCGGGAAGCTCGAGCCCTTTGACGTAGTCCACCAGCACAGGGGAGGCGAACAGGTGGTCGACGGGGATATTGAAAAAGCCCTGCAGTTGCGGCGCATGCAAGTCCAGCAAGAGCGCGCGATTGGCACCGGCGACGGTCAAAACATCGGCGACCAGCTTGGAGGAGATGGGGACGCGGGGCTTATCCTTGCGATCCTGGCGGGCATAGCCGAAGTAGGGGATGACGGCGGTGATGCGGTGCGCGGAGGCGCGCTTGAGGGCGTCGAGCAGCAACAACAGCTCGACCAGGTTGGTGTCAACCGGATAACAAGTGGGCTGCACGACAAAGACGTCGGCGCCGCGCACGTTCTCCAGCAACTGGACGTAGCTTTCGCCGTCGCTGAAGCGGGTGAGGTTGCACTGGGAACGGGTAATGCCGAGATGGGTGCAGATCTCGTCGGCGAGCGGGACGTTGGAGCCGCCGGCGAAGACCTTGAGCTTGTCATTGTGGCGGCCGCGGCGGAGCTGGGGCGCGGTGCGCGATTGCGCCTCGGACTCGATCCGCTCGGGAGCATCGTGCCGTGGGGCGCGACGACTGGCCGTCGCCTCGCCGCCGCCCTGATGGTTGGTTTCTCGACTCATAGCCGCTGATCTCGTAAAGCCGTGTGGGCTCGAACTGGCTGGGGCGTCAGGATTCGAACCTGAATACCATGCTCCAAAGGCATGTGTCCTACCATTGGACGACGCCCCAGAAACTTGTCAACGCGGGCCGGCCGGACGGGCCAGCCGGCGCGGCGCCAGGCGGGTAAGCCAGGCGACATCGCGACCGCCCAATTTTTCAGCGGCGGCATGCGCTTGGGCCGGTTCGGCAAACAAGCCGTACAAGGCCGCTCCACTGCCGCTGAGGCTGGCCCAAAACGCGCCTGCCCGCAGCAATGTCCGCTTGATCCGTGCAAAGTCCGGGGAAAGAGGGAAGACGACTTCCTCGAAGTCGTTTTCTATTCCGGCGCGGACTTTCGATCCTGGAAGTTCAGGATCGCGGTCCCGCCCGAGGCGGGACGCCGGCAGTGCTTGAATATCCGAGCTGCAGAAACTATAGATTGTAGCTAAGCCGGGGCTAGAGGTCAAACCCGGGATGGCGCCGGCGGCCACTGATGGGTGCAACTCATCCCAGCGCCGGAAGGCGCCAGCGGTTTCCACTCCCAGCCGTGGACGCACCAGCACGCAGGGCCAGGCGGGAAGGTCCGGCAAGGCATAGCATTCATCGCCGCGGCCGAGGCCAAGCGCGGTTCCGCCAATCAAGAAAGGCGCCACATCGGAGCCAAGCTGGGTTCCCAAGGTCCACAGTTGGGCGGGCGAGGGGCGGCGGCGAGCCTGCGACGCCAGCCAATGCAGTACCACCGCCGCGTTGCCGGAACCGCCACCCAAGCCCGATTGAGTGGGAATGCGTTTGCGGAGGGTGATGCGCACCTGCCCGCGCAAGCGGAAGTGCTCGATGGCGAGGGCGGCGGCTTTCCACACCAGGTTGGAGTCGCCGCTGGGAACCTGCAGCCATGCTTGGGGCAGGCTGCCAAAGACGTGCGCGAGGGCGGCACGGCGGGGTGTTTCGCGGGCGGGAGCGCAATCCAGGCGGATGCCGCTGCCGGCCGCCAAGGCAATGTCAATGTCGTCGTAGAGGGCGATGGTTTGAAAGACGGTGCGCAGTTCGTGAAATCCATCCGGGCGCAAGCCGGCGATTTTGAGTCCGAGGTTGATCTTGGCCCAGGAGCGAAGGCGTACGGATTTCATGGGAGGGTATGTCGTAAAGACGCGCCGCCGCTGGCCGGCGGGAATCGCTTGCGAGTTGGATCAGGCGCCATGACTGAGCGCGGCGGGCATGTTTTGGCGGACTGGTGCGACGCACACGCGCGAACGCGCTGCGCGCCGGCCTGAAAATGCCGCGGGCAAGTTTCATGGGCCGACACACGCGGGATATAATTATAAACTTCGCGGCGCAATAGATTCCGCTCTGTTGACGCGGTCCAACCGGAGTGCACGAATTCCCCGGGGCGGCCACGGCAGCGGCGAGCAGTGAGGCGGGCTGCGGCGCGACCGGGAAGTCGACCGGGAAAGTCCCGGGAAGTTCAACAGGAGAAGGAAACAGACCCACTATGTCGCAAATTGCCCAACTGCATGGCCGCGAAGTGCTGGACTCGCGCGGTAACCCCACAGTAGAAGCCGATGTTGTGCTCGCCTCGGGCGTGCGCGGGCGCGCCGCCGTACCCAGCGGCGCCTCGACCGGAGAGCACGAGGCGGTCGAACTGCGCGACGGCGACAAAGGCCGTTACCTGGGCAAAGGGGTGTCCAAGGCGGTGGCGCATGTGAACGGCGAGCTGGCGCAGGCGCTGAAGGGTTTTGACGCCGCCGATCAAGCGGGGCTTGACCGCAAGATGATCGAGCTGGACGGCACGGAAAACAAAGGGCGCCTGGGCGCCAACGCGCTGCTGGCCGTCTCGATGGCGGCGGCGCGCGCCACCGCCGAGGAGCGGAAACTGCCGCTCTACCGTTCCCTGGGAGGCGATAAGGCCAATACACTGCCGCTGCCGATGATGAACATTCTCAACGGCGGCGCTCACGCGGACAACAACGTGGATTTTCAGGAATTCATGGTGATGCCGGTGGGAGCGGCGTCCTTTCACGAGGCGCTGCGCTGGGGAGTGGAAGTGTTCCACCAGCTCAAGTCGGGATTGAAGCAGCGCGGCTACATCACCGCGGTGGGCGACGAGGGCGGGTTTGCGCCCAGCGTGCGCAGCAACGAAGAGGGGATTGAAGTCGTGCTGGAGGCCATCCAGAAGGCGGGCTACAAGCCGGGTGAGCAGATTGCCATCGCGCTCGATCCGGCGTGCAGCGAGCTTTTCGACGGCGCCAATTACGTTTTCAAGAAGTCCGACAAGCGCGTGCTCAACTCCGAACAGATGGCCGAGTACTGGGCCAACTGGGCGCGGCAGTATCCCATCGTGTCGATCGAAGACGGGCTGGCCGAGGATGACTGGAAGGGCTGGAAGACGCTGACCAACCTGATTGGCGACAAGATTCAGCTGGTGGGCGACGACCTGTTTGTCACCAACGTGAAGCGGCTGCAGAGAGGCATCAACGAGAAGGTGGCCAACTCGATCCTGATCAAGGTCAACCAGATCGGCACGGTGACGGAAACGCTGGACGCCATCAACCTGGCGGCCCGCAACGGCTATACCGCGGTGATTTCGCATCGTTCCGGTGAAACCGAAGACACCTTCATCGCCGACCTCGCGGTGGCGACCAACGCGGGACAGATCAAGACCGGCTCGGCCAGCCGCACCGACCGTATCGCCAAGTACAACCAGTTGCTGCGTATCGAGGAGGAGTTGGGCAAGAATGCCCGCTTCCTGGGACGCGCGGCGCTGGGACGCACCGCACAGGCAGCGCACTCGTAAGCAGGCTGGGCGGGTGCGGGCTTCAACCGCTGGAGAAGCTTCGTTTTCAGGGCAGGGCTGCGAAGCCCGCCCTGGGGAACTGATCGGGCAGATCCAGCGCAAGACCAGCGGATAGCAAGCGGCTGGGGACGAAGCACGGTTTGCGCCGCAAGCGTGTTTTCGTGAGGCTCATGGCACTTCGAAAGCACGCCGTTTTGGGTTCGCACCCGCTCCAAAACCGTGCCTGGCAAAACCTGCCGGCAAAACGAGCCAAGTAAACGGGAAGAGCAGGACGTGTTCACGTCAACAAGGGAATGAAACCTATGCCGCCGATTGTTCTCACGATTCTCGATGGATGGGGCTACGCGCCCGCCGGTCCGGCCAACGCCATTTCACTGGCGCGCAAGCCGGTCTATGACTCGTTCCTGAAGAACTACCCCAACACGCTGATTCGCACCTCGGGGCCATCGGTCGGTCTGCCGGAAGGCCAGATGGGCAACAGCGAGGTGGGCCATTTGAACATCGGCGCGGGGCGTATTGTGCTGATGGATGTGACCCGCATCGATCTGGCCATCGCCAACGGTGAATTCGACCAGAATCCCGCCCTGTTGGCCGCCATGCGCCAGGGGGCGAAGCGGCGCTTGCATCTGCTGGGGCTGCTCTCCGATGGCGGCGTTCACTCCCACATCAACCACGTGTTCGCGCTGCTGCGGCTGGCCAAAAAGCAGGGAGTGAAGGACGTTTTCATTCACTGCTACACCGACGGGCGCGACACGCTGCCCAACTCCGGACGCAATTACGTTAACCAGTTGCAGCAAAAGATTCGCGAGTATGGGGTGGGGCAGATCGCCAGCATCAGCGGGCGCTACTACGCCATGGACCGCGACAACCGCTGGGAGCGCGTCAAGCTGGCTTACGACGCCATGGTGCGCGGCAGCGGGCAGCACGCCAGCGATCCCGAACAGGTGCTGGTCGATTCCTACAACAAGGGCGTCACGGACGAGTTCGTGGTTCCGGTAACGATCACGAAGGACGGCGCTCCGGTTGGACTGATTGAAGACGATGATGCCTGCATCTTCTTCAACTACCGCGCGGACCGCGCCCGGCAGATGACGCGCGCGCTGACCCGTTCGGGGGGCAGGGACGAGGCGCTGGAGGCGGTCATACCCGCCGCGCAGGGGCCAAAGAATCTTACCTATGTCTGCATGACCCGCTATGACAAGAGTTTCACACTGCCGACCGTGATTCCCCCCGAGTCGATGGACAACATCCTGGCCAAGGTGATGGGAGACCGGCGCTTGCGGAACCTGCGCGTGGCGGAGACGGAAAAATACGCGCACGTAACGTACTTTTTCAATGGCGGCGTGGAGACGCCCTTTCCCGGCGAGGAGCGCATCCTGGTGGCCTCGCCGAAGGTGGCCACCTACGATTTAAAACCGGAGATGTCGGCGGTCGGCATTGCCCAGACGGTGGTCAAGGCGATTGACGATGCCACCTTCGACATCGTCGTGGTGAACTTCGCCAACGCCGACATGGTGGGGCACTCGGGGAAGATCGAGCCCACCGTGAAAGCGGTCGAGACGGTGGACGCCTGCCTGGGCGAAATCTATACGGCACTGCGACGCAAGGGTGGATCGATGCTGATCACCGCCGACCACGGCAACGCCGAGCAGATGATCGATCCGGCGACTGGCGGCCCGCAAACCGCGCACACCACCAATCCAGTGCCGTTCATCCTGGTGGCGGATCAGGCGGCCAATCAACCGCCGATGCAACTGCGTCCCGACGGGTCGTTGCGCGATATCGCCCCAACCCTGCTGGGGATGCTGAACCTGCCCGAGCCGCCAGAGATGACGGGCCACGATCTGCGCGTGGTGGCGGCTGCCAAGGGCTGAGCGACAGGCAGACGCGACTGAAAAAAAACAACCGGCCTTTGCCCTGAGGCAAAGGCCGGTTGTTTTTTAGGCGGCGCTCGCGTTCAGAAAGCGTAGTGAACTCCCAGGGAGACGACGGGGTAGAACCTGAAGGCCTGGAGTTTGCCCTCGAGCTTGGTCTGCTCCGCCTGCACGTCGGCCTGCACGGATGGGGCGGAGGTGTTCTGGCAGAACAAGCCATTCTGGTCGCAAACCGTGCCCCGCAAACTGAGCAGCACTTGCGGCGATCCCTGGTAGGCGGCGCCGATATCGAAACTGAACCCGAAATGGCTGCCCTTGCGGGGGACCAGGTTTCCGAAGCCGATCATGAGCAGGGGGGCGACCTTGTTGGCGGAAAGATTCAGGTTGCCGTCCACGGGATCGTTGGAGGCGCTCATGTAAGTCGTGTTGCTGAGGGTGAAGGTATTGCCGCCGGGGACAAAGAGGCCGCCGTAGGCGCGGTTGTTGTCGTAAACCAGCAGCCCGGGGCTGAGATGCAGCGGTCCCCAGAAAAACCAGTCCGCATTGGCCTGGATGGAGCGCAAGGCCAGATGCGCGGAGTACTGCATGCCGTCCTGGGTCTGATTGCGGCTTAGGCCAAACCCGTTGAAGCCCACCCGCACGTTCCAGGCGGGGGCGACACGTGCGGCCAGTTGGGCCCCCAGCCCGAGACTGGAAAGCTGCAGGCCAATGCCAAAGCGGGGCGCGCCGCTCTCCGCGCCAGCGGCAACGGCGCTCTGGCTCGAAGCCGCTGTGCTGGTGGAAGGCGTAGCGCCATTGGTGGCCGCGGGTGTCGCGGGCTGCTGCTGGGCGGAACCGTTGACGGCAAAAACGCTCAGGCTCAGCGCGAACGCCAGCCCGTAACCCAGACCCTTCCGCAACAAACGTGCGGCAAACGGAAAAAACATGCCATCTCCCCCGGGGTTTTGCGTCCCCTGTGAACAAAATGAAAGCCATTGAAGCACACTTTGGCGGCGGGCGGGAAGGGCAGAGTGCGGTTAAATGACTGAAAGGTTATGAAATAATTTTTCCATGTCCCTGTGGAACAGCACGCGGCGCACGCTGGAAATGATCAAGTTCGAGCACTCTGTCTTTGCGTTGCCGTTTGCGTTACTAGGCGCTCTGCTGGCAGCCGGCGGCTGGCCGCCATGGCGCGTGCTGTTGTGGATTGTGGTGGCGATGGTGGGGGCGCGTTCCGCGGCGATGACCTTCAACCGCATCGCCGACCGCCGGATTGACGCGCAGAATCCCCGCACGCGCGGACGGGCGTTGGCCGCGGGCGCGCTCAGCGTGGAATTTGCGTGGACGTTTCTGCTGGTCAGTGTGGCGGTGTTTGAAATCGCCGCCTGGCGCTTGAACCATCTTGCCTTGCTGCTCTCGCCGGTGGCGCTGGGCTGGGTGTTTTTCTACTCCTACACCAAGCGTTTCACGGCGCTCTCGCACTTCGTGTTGGGCATCGCGCTGGGGATCGCGCCGGCAGCCGCCTGGATTGCGGTGCGCGGCTCGCTGCAGCCGCGCATCCTGCTGCTGACCCTGGCGGTCACCTTATGGGTGGGCGGCTTTGACGTTCTGTACGCGTGTCAGGATTACGCGTTTGACCGTGGACAGGCGGGCCTGCATTCGATACCCAAAGCGCTGGGGGTGGCGCGTGCACTGCGCGTGGCGCTCGTCATGCACGTGGTGATGTTATTGACGCTGGGGGTTCTGCTGCACGTCTTCCAGCTTGGGATTGTGGCCTGGGCGGGACTGGCGCTCACCGCCATCCTGATCGGCTACGAGCACTCCCTGCTGCGCCCCAACGACCTGTCGCGGATGAACGCAGCGTTCTTCACCGTTAACGGCTACATTGGCATCTTGTTGTTGGTGACCTGGGGCGCGGCCATCGTGCTGCGGCACTGAGGGGGATACGGCTTTTGTTCCTGAGCCGCCCGCCGGCGTGGCTTCATAGCGGGTCGCTGGCACCTTCTCGGGTGAGACCGTCAAGACGTTGCGTTCACACCGGCGGGAGCGCGGCCTTTCCCGTAAGGAAACGCCTGATCTCCCGCCGCGCTTCAAAACCATTACCGCCGTTTCAGCCGCAGCAGCACCGTGCCATGCGCGGGGACAAACGCGCTGAAGGAGCTGGCGTGCCGTCCCAGGTTGCGGTGGCGCCAGAGGTCGCGGGCGTAGAACGGCCCCTTCAGGTGGGCCTGGCTCCATTGGATGGAAATGCGCCGGCCGCGCGGGCCGCGGTTGAAAATAGCGAGCGCGTCATCGCCGTTGGCCAGGGGACGTGTCCATACCTCCGCGCCCTGCCCGTCTTTCCATTGCCGTTGCGCCTGCTTGCCGAGGGGGTCCTGATCAATGGCGATTACTTCGCGGTTGGTCAGGATGGCCAGCGTATCCGGCGACATGTGCGCCAGGTCGTTTCCCGCCAGCAGCGGCGCCGCCAACATGCTCCACAGGCTCATGTGGGTGCGGTATTCGGTATCGGTCATGTGGCCGTTGCCGATCTCCAGCATGTCAGGATCGTTCCAGTGGCCGGGGCCGGCGTACGGCGCCAAATGGCTCTGGTGAAAGCCGATCTGCGACATGCGTACCCAGTTGTCCTGAATATCGCCGGTGGTGCGCCAGAGATTGCCGCCAATGCCAGGCGCCCAGGTCCAGACGTTATCCATGCCGTATTGGCAGAGGCTGAAGACGATGGGGCGGCCAGTGGCGCGCAGCGCGTCGGCCATCTTGGCGTAAACGGCGGGCATGTCGCTGGTCTTGTAGATTTGGCCGGCGCTGCACCAGTCGTACTTCAGATAATCAATGCCCCAGGCGGCATATTGGCGCGCATCCTGCGTTTCGTGCTGGTAGCTGCCCTCGTATCCCGCACAGGTTTTGGGGCCGGGCGAGGAGTAAATGCCCAACTTGAGTCCTTTGCTGTGGACGTAGTCGGCCAACGCTTTCATGTCGGGGAACTTGGAGTTGGGCTGGATGTTGCCCTGCGCGTCCCGCTGCCCCTCCCAGGTGTCGTCGATATTGATGTAGCGATAGCCGGCAGCCTTCATGCCGTTGGAAGCCATGGCGTCGGCCATTTGACGAACAATCTGGTCGTCGACCTTACCGGCGAAATGATTCCAGCTATTCCAGCCCATGGGGGGTGTTGCCGCAATCAGCGGGGCGTTGGCGGCAGCGGCACGGGATTGAGCCGGAGTTGCCTTGGGTGAGAGCCGGGAGGTAGCGCCGGGTTGTTGGCCAAGGCCGCCAGGCGCGGCTGACTGGGGGAATAGAGGAACTGCAAGCAGCGCGGCGACGGGGAACAGACGCAGAACAAAGGAAAGACGATTCATCGAGGGATGGCTCCTTATCACCCGTGGCCGGGTAGTTTGATGCCGGTGTGCAGGGCGAAAAAACGGCTGGATTTAATGCAGCCCGGCCGCTTGCGCACGGCGCACCCAAACCAAATCGAGCGATTGTAGCAGGGGCTGGGAACAAGCGTATGAATTGCGGGCGAGACAGCTGAGGAAGGTTCGTCTTCAAAGCCAATATTCAAAGCCGTCAGCCAGCAGGCCGGGCAAGGGCATAGACGAGCGCGGCTGTGCGCGCTTTGCGCGGTACGAGGCAGAGAAGGCCACGCGAGCGAAAACCGGCATTCTCCCGCCGGGAGGACTCGGTGGCTCGCTCCTAATGATTGCGGCGCTTCCAGACAGCTCACGACGCGAACCGCCCAACGTTCAACTGGCAACTGCCTTGCTTGGCTTACCACTCTTGGCGGGCGTGCTGGCCGGTGATTGGGCGGCGCCTGGCAACTTCAGTTGCAGCGGCATAGAGTTCAGCAACTTTTGTGCCGCCTGATCGGTGCTGGCATTATCGATGGCTTTCTTGTAGGCCATCAGCCATTTCGCCGTCTGTTGCGCCGTGTCATGGTCGGCGGCGTCACCGGCCTTGGCGTAGCTTGTGGCGGCATCGCTGTAGGCGCCGCTGAGCAGGCCCAGGTAGCTGCTCGCCGTACGGCGGTGAAAGCGGCTGACGAAGCTGCTGACGCTCTCCGCTTTGGCTTTTGCCTGCAATTTCTGGGTGTCCTGCAGGTAGTCCTGCAAGACGGCGAACTGATCGGGGTCGCAGGGTTTGATGAGCGCCGGCGGGCTGTGCTTGAGGGATACCGGGGTGAGTGCGGACTGTTGCGCACCCAGCGGCAGGGTGGGAAGGAGAAGAAGCGCGCCGAACAGAAAACGGATTCGCATAACGAAGGTCCTTTCCGTGGCGGCATAGAGCGCGGCGGCGATGATCCAGCGCACGCGAGCGGCTCTGTGTCTCACCGCTTCTTCTATCACAATTGGGGCAGAATTCAAGCTGCGGCGGTCACAGCTTGGTCCTTGGTTGCCGCTGTGGAAGCGGTGCACCAGAAGCGGAGTTGCCGTTGGGCGATGCTGAAAGGGCCAAGGTTAGGTTTTCAGGAACTCAGACTGTTTCCCCGGTTGGCCGCCATCCCCCCAAAGTAGGCCTGGCGGCATCCAAACCAGAATGACCAGCTTTCCAGTCAGGCTGCGGGCTTTACTTGTTTCAGCCCTGTTCGTTGGTTTTGTGGCGTGTAGTAACACCGTCCCGTTGCCGCGCGCGGCTGATGGTTCAATACCCAGTCAGGGAAGCACGGTGCCGGTGAGCAGTCCGGCACTGCCCAATGCGTCTATGGCTGTGAGTTCTTCGGCTGTGAGTTCGTCCGCGTCCAGCGGCAATGCTGAACTGAACTGCCCTCCCCAGCCGGACACGGCTGCGCTGGAGCAACAGATGCTGCGTCTGGTCAACCGCGATCGCGCCAATTCACGTTATCGGGATGAAACCCACGGTCAGGCGAGGCCGCTGCAATGGAATCCGCAACTGGCGGACATGGCGCGCTGCCATTCCATTGACATGGTGCGGCATCACTACTTCGACCACACCACGCCGAGTGGGGTGACGGTGGAACAGCGCCTGGCCGCCGCCGGTATCGGGTGGCATCACATGGGTGAAAACCTTGCCTATGCCAATAGTGTGCGAGGGGCCGAGCGGATGTTTATGAGCGAGCCGCCGTTTCAGCAAAACCACCGCGCCAACATCCTCAACCCACTATTTACGGAGGTAGGCATTGGGGTTGCCAAAGCCCCGAACGGGCAGGTATGGGTGACGCAGGACTTTATTGGGCAGTAATGAAATGGGCTGGCCACCGGCTGCGGCGGCGGCACGGCCGCTTTTATTCCACGGCAAGCGCGGGGGAGACGGCTGCTGCTAGCGCAGCGCCGAATCCACCTCGGCCAGCCATTCCGGACGCTTGAGGACTTCGCGCGGCTTGGGCCCGTCCGCCGGGCCGACAATGCCGTCAGCGTACATGAGGTCGATCAGATGGGCGGCGCGTCCGTAGCCGATGCGCAGGCGCCGCTGCAGCAATGACGTGCTGGCCTTGCCGTATTCCAGAACCACGCGGACGGCATCTTCAAACATGGGGTCGTCGGCCGGCTCGCCGCTCTCCGGGTTGGCTTCATCACCCTCTTCCGCGGGGGCTTTGAGGAAGGTCTCGTTGAACTCCGGCTGGGCCTGGTCGGCCCACGATTTCACCACGCCGGTGATTTCCTTTTCGGTCACGAAGGTGCCGTGAACGCGGTGCAGGCGGCTGGTTCCTGGGGGCAGGAACAGCATGTCGCCCTTGCCCAGCAGCGACTCGGCGCCGCCCGCGTCCAGAATGGTGCGCGAATCGATCTTGGTCGCCACGCGGAAGGAGATGCGCGCGGGGAAGTTGGCCTTGATCAGGCCGGTAATGACGTCGACTGACGGGCGCTGGGTGGCGAGGATGAGGTGGATTCCCACGGCGCGCGCCATCTGCGCGAGGCGCGTGATCGACTCCTCGACGTTGCTGGCGTCGAGAATCATCAGATCGGCCAACTCATCGATGATGATGACGATGTAGGGCAGGGGCTTGTTGTCCGGGTCCTCTTCGAGCTGGTCAAAGAGGCCCGGTGTCTGCTCTTCAAACAGCCGGTTGTATTGCCCGATGTTGCGCACGCCTTTGCTGGCCAGCAGCTTGAGGCGGCGCTCCATTTCGCGCGTGGCGTTGCGCAGCGCGTTGGCGGCCAGCTTCGGCTCGGCGATGATGGGCGTGTAGAGGTGGGGAATACCGTCGTAGAGTCCCAGCTCCAGCCGCTTGGGGTCGACCAGGATGAAGCGCACCTGGTCGGGGGTGCATTTGTAGAGCAGCGAAACGATGATGCTGTTGAGCGCCACCGACTTTCCCGAGCCGGTTGAACCGGCAATCAGCAGGTGGGGCATGGAGGCCAGATCGGCGGTGACGATATGGCCGTTGATGTCTTTGCCCAGCGCCATGGTCAAAGGGGAGGCCGAGTCGTGGAACTCTTTCGACTCGACCACCTCGCGCAGCAGAATCGTCTCGCGGCGGCGGTTGGGCACTTCAATGCCCACCGTGCTCTTGCCGGGAATGCGTTCGATGAAGATTGATTCGGCTTCGAGCGCGAGGCACAGGTCCTCATTGAGCGCTGTGATGCGGTTGTACTTGATGCCCGCCTCGGGCTTGAACTCGTAGGTGGTGACCACGGGACCAGGGTTGATCTGGGTAACCTGACCGCGCACATCGAACTCATCGCACTTGGCGCGCAGCGCGCCAGCCATGGCGCGCAGTTCCTCTTCTTCGATACGCTCGCCGGGTTTGGGCTCCTGGAGAAGATCGGGGCTGGGCAGGCGGTATTCGCCCACGGCGCGGCTGCGCGGCGAGATCTTGACTGGCCGCAGCTCGACCATTGGGTTCACGACCACGTCGGCGGAGGGCGTGGAGAGGGCGGCGCGCGCCTGCTCGGCGGCGCTGGGAACCGGCTCTTCATAGAGCCGTTCCTCGCCCACGACGACGGGAATAAAGTGGTCCTCGACTTCCTCCGGTTGTTGTCCGGCGGCTGGCTGTTGCTCCAACTCGCGGCGTGCGCGAGCGGCGGCATCTTCAAAGCGCGGCACGGGGTTGCGGGCACGGACAAACTGCGTCTCAATTTCGGGCGAAGCGGAGGGGCGATTTTCCTCCGCGGCCTCGCGCTTTTTCAGCCGGATGCCACCACGCGCGGACTTCTGTTCGTGGGCTGCCTGTTGGCGTTCCAATTGCCGCTGCCGGCGGGCCGCGGCACGCGCCTCGCGGCGGCGCTCACGCCATGCGGAAAGCGCGCGGAAGGGCGCCAGCAACGGGTGCAGGACGGGTTGGGCGCGTTCGCCCACCCACTCCGCCGCCGCAGTCAGCGAAAAGTCGGTGCACAGGAACAGTCCGGCAATCAGGAAGGTGAAGGTGAGGATGTAGGCTCCGGTCACGTTGAACAGCGCGACCAGTCCGCTGGCCAGCAGGCGTCCCGTAACGCCTTCCATGGGGATGGCGCCGCGCCAATGGAAGTGGTGTGGCGACTCGGCGAGCAGCGTGCTGCTGGCAATGACGCATAATGCGAAGCCGGCGACATGAACCGTCCCGCGTTCCTGGTGGCGGGGCGCGCGGAACCACTCCCGCGCCAGGGCCGCCAGTCCGAGCACCAGCAGAAACGAGGGCAGGCCAAAGACCTGGAAGAGCAGGTCGGCGCTCCAGGCGCCAGCCGGACCGACAAAGTTGCTGAAGTGGTGCACCAGGGGCGCGGTGTCGGGCGAAGGGTCGGAAGGGTGAAAGGAGATCAGCGACAGAAACAGCAGGCTGGCGCAAACCAGCAACAGCAAGGCCACCAACTCATTAAAGCGGCGGTTGGCCGTGGGGCGCAGAGGGGAAATCATGAGCTGTTGGGACCGTGGAGAGGGGCCTTGACGCAGCTGTGCGCACCTCCGCCGCGCGGCCGATTGCGGGCGCGGCGGCGCGAGCGCGAAGCGGGGAAAGCACAGCAAGCCTCGATGAGGCCTCGAACCAGAGCACGCCTATGTTACCGCCCTCCGGGGAGGGAAGACACTGAAAAAGCAGGGCGAGCACCAAACAAACCACCTGCCCCGAATGCGGTGGGGGCGGCTTCAGGCGGGGAGGGCAAGCGGGGGTAGAGCGGCAGGCAGAAAGGGCCGCCAGCGTAGGGGCGGCGCTGTTACCGACCGGTCGGTTTCTGCTAAAATGACCCTTTTACCCACTCAGTCTTGAACTCACTATGGAAACCGCCGTCTCTCCCTCGCAAACGACTAAGTTCATTGCCTCCCGCGCGCAGTGGCCCACCCTTTTCAGGCAGATGCAAAGCCTTGTGCCAGAGGCCTTTTCTTCGGACGGGCATGTCTTGAACCTGATCGATGGCACCTGGAGCCACCCCGGCCATGGCCGTCACTACATTTCTCCGGTTGACGGCACCACGCTGGGTTCGATGCCCTACCTCGATTTGGAGAGCGCGAAGCATGCCGTCAAGTTCGCGGCCGCCGAGTTCGAAGCGTGGAGCAAGGTGGATCTGGATGAGCGTAAGCGCCGGGTCGCCGACTGTGTCCAGAGGATCAAGGCGCAGCGCGAGCTGATTGCGCTGCTGCTCACCTGGGAGATTGGCAAGCCCTACCAGCAGTCACTGGTCAGCGTGGACCGCTGCGTCAGCGGGGTCGAGTGGTACATCGACAACATTGAAGGAATGATGGACGGGCGCAAGCCGCTCGGGCTGATTTCCAACATTGCGTCATGGAATTATCCGTTGTCGGTTCTGGTGCACGCCATGCTGGTGCAAGTACTGGCGGGCAACGCCTCGATTGCCAAGACGCCCAGCGACGGCGGTCTTTATGCTCTCACAGTGTCGCTGGCGCTGGCGCGCCGCAGCGGCCTGCCGGTATCACTGGTGAGCGGCTCGGGAGGCCAGCTCAGCGAGGCGCTGGTGCGCAACCCGGATGTGGCCTGCCTCTCCTTTGTCGGGGGCAAGACCAACGGACGCGATATTGCCTCCAGCCTCTATGACCGCAACAAACGCTACATGCTGGAAATGGAGGGCGTCAATGCCTATGGAATTTGGGAGTTCTCCGAGTGGAGCAAGCTGGCGCAGCAGTTGAAGAAGGGCTTTGAGTACGGCAAGCAGCGCTGCACCGCTTACGCCCGCTTCGTGATCCAGCGGCAGTTGTTCCCGCAGTTTTTGGACACGTATCTGCCGGTGCTGAAGTCATTGCGTTTTGGCCATCCGCTACTGGTGGAGAACGACTCCGATCCGCTGCCGGCGCTGGACTTTGGTCCACTGATTAACGCCAAGAAGGTGGAAGAGTTGCGCGTCATGACCAGCGAGGTGCTGGGCAATGGCGGTGTGGCGCTCTACGAGGGCGATTTCGACGAGTCCCTGTTTTTGCCCAACCAGGATGAAGCGGCCTATTGCGCACCCATGTCGTTGATCAACGTTCCGCGCAACGCCAAGCTGTACCACAACGAACCCTTCGGCCCGATTGACACACTGATCGTGGTGGACCGTATCGAGGAGCTGATTACGGAGATGAACGTCAGCAATGGTTCGCTGGTTTCGACGGTGGCCAGCGACGATCCGGCGGTGATCAAGCGCGTCTCGAGCGAATTGCGCTCCTTTAAAGTCGGGGCAAACGCGGTGCGCAGCCGGGGCGACCGCGACGAGGTGTTTGGCGGCATCGGCCAGAGCTGGAAGGGCTGTTTTGTGGGGGGCAAGTATCTGGTTCAGGGGGTCACCGAGGGGCCGGCGGGCGAACAGCTTTTCGGCAACTTCCCCGATCACATCAGGTTGCCGGAAGTGCGGTAGAGGCGGCGGGGGAGTTGTCGGTTGCCGGTTTCCGGTTGTCCGTAGGGCGTGGTGGGTGGGACCACGGCGGGTCATGGCGCGGGGGCCAAGTGAGCTCGATCCCCCGGTGCGCGGTCATCCACGGCGGGCGCTCTTCTAGCTTGGAAATTCACCAGGGCTCACCAGCCCCACGCCGCGCAAAAGCAGTGGCGGATGCGGGGATCAACGACAAGCCTTTGGGCTGGCCAGCGCTGTCATGCGCGCAGTACCGGCGCAGACTGAGCATGCGGAAGAATTTTGAGGTGAACATGCCGGCTGCCAACCGTATGCGTCCCATTCACCCGGGCGAGCACTTGCGCGACGAATTGCAGGAAATGGCTCTTTCCGCAGCGAAGTTCGCGGCGCTGCTGGGCGTCCCGGTGAACCGCATAACCCAGATTCTCAACGGACAGCGGTCCATTACTGGCGATACCGCGCTGCGTCTGGCGCGCTATTTTGGGAACTCGGCGGAATTCTGGATGCAGTTGCAGGCGGCCTACGATCTTCGTTTGGCGGAACGGCGGGGGCGTGCCTCGATTCGGCGCGTCAAAAGCCGGGCCGCGTCGAACTGATTTCGAACGCGGCGTGCAGGTTGCGGGGCCGCAAGGTGAGAGGTGAAAGTGCTCGCGGCGCCGTTTTGGGGGTGCGCCGACGGAGCTAATCTTCGGTCCAGCGCAGCCGCGGTTTGCGGGCGGCGGCTACTTCGTCCATGCGGGAAACGCGGGTGGTGTGGGGCGCGGTTTTCACCGTTTCCGGTTCGGTATCGACTTCCTGGGCGATGGCGCGCAAGGCGGCGATAAACTCGTCCAGTTCGCGTTTGCTGGCGCTTTCCGTGGGCTCGATCATCATGGCTCCCGGGGCGATCAGCGGGAACGAGACGGTGTAGGGGTGGAAGCCGTAGTCGATGAGCCGCTTGGCGATGTCGCCGGTATGCACATCGGCCTTGCGCGCCTGGAGCTTGTCGCTGAAGACGCACTCATGCATGGTGGGCGTGTCGTAGGAGAGGGCGTAGACGTCCTTCAGCCTGGTGCGGATGTAGTTGGCGTTGAGCACGGCGTCTTCGGTGGTTTGTTTCAATCCGTCGCTGCCATTGGCCATGATGTAGGCCAAGGCGCGCACCAGCATGCCGAAACTGCCGGCAAAGGCGCGCATGCGGCCAATGCTGTGCGGGCGGTCTTCCTCCAGCGTGAGCGCGCCATTGGGCCGGCGTGTCAACACCGGCGTGGGCAGGAATGGCTCCAGTTCCGCCTTGACCGCCACCGGACCTGAGCCGGGGCCACCGCCGCCATGGGGGGTGGAGAAGGTCTTGTGGAGGTTGAGGTGCATGACGTCAACGCCGAAGTCGCCGGGGCGCGCGCGGCCCACGAGCGCATTCATGTTCGCCCCATCCATATACAGAAAGCCGCCGCGCTGGTGCACCAAGTCGGCAATGCGGTGGATGTCCTCTTCGAAGATTCCCAAGGTATTGGGGTTGGTCAGCATCAGGGCCGCCACCTGATCGGTCATCAGGCGGTCGAGGCTGGCCATATCGACCGTGCCCTGGGCATTGGAGGAGAGCTTGGCGATTTCATAGCCGGCAATAGCGGCGGTGGCGGGATTGGTGCCGTGGGCGGAATCGGGGATCAGCACCAGGCGGCGCGCATTGCCGCGCGCTTGCAGGGCGGCGCGGATCAGCAGGATTCCGGTCAACTCTCCCTGCGCGCCGGCGGCGGGCTGCAGGGTGATGGCATCCATGCCGCAGATCTCCAGCAGGTATTGGGAGAGCAGATCCATGATGCGCAGGGCGCCCTGGGAGAGCTCTTCGGGCTGCAAGGGGTGAGCGCCGGCGATGGCGTCGAGCCGGGCCACGAACTCATTGACCCGCGGGTTGTACTTCATGGTGCAGGAGCCCAGCGGGTACAAGCCCGTATCGACGCCGTAGTTCCAGGTGCTCAGGCGGGTGAAGTGGCGGATGATTTCGATTTCGCTCAGTTCCGGAAAGCCGGCGATATCACTGCGCGCGCGCTCCCCGAGTGCCGCGACGTTGGCGGGAGGGACATCGAGTTCGGGAAGCTGGTAGGCGGCTTTGCCGGGCTCGGAGATTTCAAACAGCAGCTCTTCGTTTTGGACGATGTGGCGCGCGGCGCGCGGGGTGGTCGACATGTTTACTCCTGGCGCGCGCCGGCCAGCGCGCTCTCGTTGAGGGAGGGTTGGCTTTGGCCGCTGTAGAGCTGAACCATTTCGTCGATGCGAGCCCGGGAGACGGCTTCGGTGACGCAGAACAGGGCGGTCTCGCCCAACTCGGGGTAGTAGCGATGCAGGGGAAGGCCGCCAATCATGTGGTGCTGGGTGAGCCTGGGCTGATAGCCGGCGGCGGTGCGGGGGAGCCGTACGACAAACTCGTGGAAGCGGGGCGCGGGGAAGAGCACTTCCATTCCCTGGCGCTGGAATTCCCCGGCCGCGTAGCTGGCCTTGGCGAGGTTCTGTTGCGCGAGTTCACGCAGACCGCGGCGTCCGTAGACGCTCATGAAGATGGTAGCCATGAGGGCGCAGAGCGCCTGGTTGGTGCAGATATTGGAGGTGGCCTTTTCGCGCCGGATATGCTGTTCGCGGGTGGAGAGGGTCAACACAAAGCCGCGCCGTCCCTCGCTGTCGCGCGCCTCGCCCGCCAGGCGTCCGGGGAGGCTGCGCAGGTAACGCTCCTTGGAGGCGATGACGCCGGCATAAGGTCCACCGAAGCTGGTGGGAATGCCAAACCCCTGGATCTCCATGGCGACAATGTCGGCCTCGGCTGGAGGCGCCAGCAGGCCCAGCGAAACCGGATCAGTGATGACGGCAATGAGCAGCGCATTTTTGCTGTGGGCCAGGTGAGCCAGCGTCTTCCAGTCCTCGATGGACCCGAAGAAGTTCGGGCTCTGGACCACCACCGCGGCGGTATTGCTGGTGATGGCCTGTTCCAGGCGCGACCCATCGATCTGGCCATCCGGCTGAAAGGGAATCTCGGTGACGGGGAAGCCGCGGTGATGGGTATTGGTCACCAGGGTTTCCCGGTAATGTGGGTGGACCGAGCGGGCGACCAGGATATCGCTTTTGCCGGTCACGCGGATGGCCATCAGTACGGCCTCGGTCATGGCGGTCGAGCCGTCGTACATCGAGGCGTTGGCCACATCCATGGCGGTGAGCTGGCAGACGAGGGTTTGGAATTCAAACACCGCCTGCAGCGTTCCCTGGCTGATTTCCGGTTGGTAGGGGGTGTAGGCGGTAAACCATTCGCCGCGCGAGATCAGGTTGTCAATCAGGCTGGGCCGGTAATGGTAATAGGATCCGGCGCCCAAAAAGGAGGTATAGCCGGCAGCGTTGAGGGCGGCGCAGTGGCGAAAGAAATCGATAATTTCCGGCTCGGAGCGGCCGGTGGGAATATCCAGGGCGCGCGTGAGGCGGCAGTATTCGGGGATGTGGGCGAAGAGTTCGTCGACGTTTTCGATGCCAATTTCACGCAGCATCCGCTGGCGAACCGGATCGGACTTGGGCAAGTAACGCATGGGTCGGGAACATCCTGTCGGCAAACGACTTTAGTGTTGTTGGGAAGAGATGAACGTCTGGTAGTCCTCGGCGGAAAGCAGCTTTTCCACCTCGGCGGGGTCGTTCAAGCTGACCTTGATCAGCCAGCCTTCGCCATGGGGATCCTGGTTGAGGGTTTCGGGCGCGTTATTGAGGTGCGCGTTGATTTCGGTAACGGTGCCGGTGACGGGGGAAAAAATCTCAGAAACCGCCTTCACCGATTCCACGGTGCCGAAGCTGGCGCCGGCGGTGACCGCGTCGCCTACTTTGGGGAGTTCGACATAGACCACATCGCCCAGTTCGGATTGGGCATAGCTGGTGATGCCGATCTTGCCTTTAGCGCCTTCCACGGCGATCCACTCGTGATCGCGGGTGAAGCGGTAGCTGGATGGGTAGTCGCTCATACAAAATTCCTCTTGCTCGGGCCAGGACAGGGTATCTAGCCGCGCGTGCGCCGGTAAAACGGCAACGGTGTCACTCGCGCGCGTGCGCGGCGATTACGAATCTGAATCCAAAGCTCCTGCCCAACGCTGGAGAAAGACAAGGGCACAAAACCCATGCCGATGTTTTTGCCCAAGGTTGGGGAGGGGGACCCGCTGGTGACCTGTCCCAACGGGTGCGGCGCGTCTTCACTTGCGAAAATGGGATAGCCATCGCGCGCAATGCCGGGCTCCACCATTTCGATGCCGACCAGGGCGCGTTCCCGGCGTGTGGTTTGCAGCGCGTCGCGGCCGACGAAGCCGGGTTTATTGAGTTTGCAGATCCAGTTGAGGTTGGCTTCCCAGACGTTGGTATTCTCGTCAATCTCGTGGCCGTAGAGGGCCATGCCGGCTTCAAGCCGGAGGGTATTGCGGGCGCCCAGTCCACAAGGAATGAGCCCTTCCAACTGGCCCTCGTCGAGCAGCGTATTCCAGAGCAGCTCAGCGTGTTGGGCGGGGAAGTAGAGTTCAAAGCCGTCTTCGCCGGTATATCCGGTGCGGCTGATGATGGCGGTAATATCGGCGACCTTGCCGATGGTGAACCAGTAATAGCGCAAGCCCGCGAGATCGGCGCTGGTAAGGCGCCGCAGGATGCCCAGGGCGCGCGGCCCCTGGATGGCGAGCTGGGCGTACTCGGCGCTGGTGTTTTCCAGCAGCGCTCCCGTCTGGTTGTGGGTGCGGATGTGCTGGAAATCCTTCTCAATATTGGATGCGTTGACCACCAGCAGGAAGTGCGCCTCACCCATGCGGTAGACCAGCAGGTCATCGACAAAGGTGCCCTTTTCGGTCAGCAGTGCCGAGTACTGGGCCTGGCCAGTTCTGAGGGCGGCGGCGTCGTTGCAAGTAACGGTTTGGACCAGATCCAGGGCTTCATTGCCGCGGATTTCGATCTCGCCCATGTGGCTGACATCGAAGAGGCCGGCGCTGGTGCGGACGGCGCGATGCTCGGGAATGATGCCGCTGTACTCGACCGGCATATCCCAACCGCCGAAGGGGACCATGCGCGCCTTCAGGCGCCGGTGGGCCGCATTGAGGGGGGTGGTGAGCAGGGGCGCTGCGCTGGCTGATTCGGTCACGGGTCTCCTACGGTTTAAGGCTACCATGCGGGATGGGGCGACTGTCAGAGGGACTATCGGCGGGGGCGAAGCCGGGGAAGTTGTCAGTTGCCGGTTGTCAGTTGTCTGTTTGGCGCAGCGGCGCTTGACGCGCCCGCTTGGTCCGTAGCGGGGCAGCTCTAACCCCAAACCCCGGTGCCCGGCCTGTGGCGGCCGTAGGCCCGGGCGGGCGAACCCTTTACCCCCAGGGGCTTTCTGTGCTAAAGTTTCCCTTTGTTCAGAGCAATTTTTTAGAAGAGGAGTCCGCGTCTGCATGGCGTTGACCAAGGAAGCAAAAACCAACCTGATTGAGTCGTTCCGGATTCACCCCACCGATTGTGGGTCGCCGGAAGTGCAGATTGCGGTGCTCAGCGAGCGCATCAACTACCTGACCGAGCATTTCAAGACCCACAAGCAGGATCACCACTCCCGCCGCGGGTTGTTGATTCTGGTAGGGAAGCGGCGCCGGCTGCTGGATTACCTGAAGCGCGGCAATCCGGAGCGTTATCGCAGCGTGATTCAGAAGCTGGGTATCCGCAAGTAAGATGAACGGATTTCAATGCCCGTGCCGTTGGCCGGGCCAGCAGGACGGAGAAGGGGCGACGGAGCGAAGCGGTTCCGTCGCCCCTTCTCGTTTAAGCGCACCCCGCCCAGGGCGGCGGGAGATTGCGGGTGGCGGGCCCCGGGGCCGCCGTTTTGTTTTGAGCGTTTAGCGCTGGGTGTTTAGCGCTGGCAGCGCCTTTGCCCCTCCGCCCGTGGGACTTGTAACCTCCCTGGGTGCGGACACAGGTGGCGCCCGAACGTGACGGGCTGTGTCGCACCTCCCTTCGTTCGCGCCTTTCCCAGCCTCCAATTTTTTTCGACGAAGCAATAAGGCCGCCCGCACAGCGTGTGCCGGTGGCAGGAGAACCGATATGCCAGAGAGCGTAACCATTGAACTCAGCGGGGGAAAAACCCTCACCATCGAAACCGGAAAAGTAGCGCGCCAGGCCGGCGGCGCGGTCACCGTGCGCAGTGGGGACACGGTCGTGCTGGTCACGGCCACCTCGGCGGAGCAGCCGCGCGAGGGCATTGATTTCTTTCCCCTGACGGTGGACTACCGCGAATACACCTACGCGGCCGGGCGCATTCCGGGCGGCTACATCAAGCGCGAAGGGCGTCCCAGCGAAAAAGAAATTCTCACCAGCCGTCTGATTGACCGCCCGATCCGCCCGCTGTTTGCCGATGGATTCCGGAACGAGACCCAGGTCATCGCCCTGGTGTTATCGGCGGACCAGGAAAACGATCCGGACACGATCAGCGTGACCGGCACCGGCGCGGCACTGGCCATCTCCGACATTCCGTTCCCCAAGCCCATCGCCGGCGTGCGTGTGGGCGCGCTGGAGGGCGGTTTTGTGGTGAACCCCACCTACTCTGAAATGCGCGCCAGCCAGTTGAACATCGTGGTGGCCGGCACTGAAGACGCCATCGTGATGGTGGAAGCGGGAGCGCGCGGCGTCAGCGAAGAGATGGTGGTCGAGGCCATCGAGTTTGGCCACAAGGAAATCAAGAAGATCCTCGCCGGGGTGGCGCAACTGCGGAAGAAGGCGGGCGCCAGCAAGCGTGAGGTCAACCCCGTTGCGGTCGACGAGCAGTTTTATCAGCAGCTTTACAAGACCTACGGCGCGCGTCTGGTTGACGCGCTGGACACGGAAAAGCACAAGAAGCAGGAGAGCGGCAGGCTGGCCAAGGCGATTGAGAAAGAAGCACTGGCGGCGGTGCCGGCCGACGACAAGGAGCAGTTGGCGCGCACCAAGAATTATTTCGAGCTGATGCGCGAGCGCATTTTCCGGGAGACGCTGCTCGATCAGCGGCGCCGTCCGGATGGCCGCAAATTCGACCAGATCCGGCCCATCACCTGCGAAGTGGGAGTGCTGCCGCGCACGCACGGTTCGGCGCTGTTCACGCGCGGGGAAACCCAGGCCCTGGTGACGGTAACGCTGGGCACCAAAGACGACATGCAGCGCCTGGAGACGCTGGAGGGCGAAGGCTTCAAGCGTTTCATGCTGAACTACAACTTCCCGCCGTTTTCGGTGGGCGAGGTTGGTTTCCTGCGTGGTCCGGGACGGCGCGAGATTGGTCACGGCGCTCTCGCTGAGCGCTCGCATCTCTCCACCCTGCCGGAGGAAACGGAATTCCCTTACACGATTCGCGTGGTCAGCGACATTCTGGAGTCGAACGGCTCCTCGTCAATGGCCAGCGTCTGCGGCGGCTCGTTGGCGCTGATGGATGCGGGCGTGCCGCTCAAGGCTCCGGTTGCCGGCATCGCGATGGGGCTGGTGATGGAAGGCAGCAAGTACGCCATCCTTACCGACATTGCGGGCGCCGAAGATCACTACGGCGATATGGACTTCAAAGTCGCGGGCACGCGTGATGGCATCACCGCGCTGCAGATGGACATTAAGATCAGCGGCCTGACGGCGGCCATCATGCGCGAGGCGATGGAGCAGGCCAAGCGGGCGCGTCTGAGCATTCTGGACAAGATGGAAGCGGCCCTTTCCGAGCCGCGCACCGTGATGTCCCCGTACGCGCCGCGCATCTTCACCATGACCATTCCAGTGGACAAGATTCGCGAGCTGATTGGGCCGGGCGGGAAGATGATCCGTTCAATTACGGAAGCCACTGGGGTCAAGATCGACGTCAGCGACGACGGCCGCGTGAACATCGCCGCCGTGGACGGCGAGGCGGCACAGAAGGCCATGCAGATGATTGGCGACGTCACCGCCACGGCCGAGGTTGGCAAGACCTACCTGGGCAAGGTAGTGCGGCTGGTGGATTTCGGCGCCTTTGTCGAGATCTTCCCCGGCACCGACGGATTGCTGCACATCAGCGAAGTCGCCGAACATCGCATCAACGATGTGCGCGACGAGCTGAAGGAAGGCGACCAGGTGCTGGTGAAGTGTCTGGCCATCGAGGGCAACAAGATCAAGCTGAGCCGCAAGGCGATCTTGAAGGAAGAGCGCGAGAAGCTGGGCCTGCCGCTGCCGGAAGGCGTTGTGGAGAGCGGCAACGGCGGCCACGGCGGCTACGGACATCGCGAGCATGACCGTGGCGATCGCGGAGATCGCGGAGGAGACCGCGGCCGCGGCCCGCGCCGGGGCCCGCGGCGATAAGGGAGCGTTAGCAACGCGCGCCGCGTTGGTAACGGTTCAAAGCGAATGGGCAAAAGGGAGCGCATGCGAATGCGCTCCCTTTTTTTTCTGAGCTTCAAGTGCGGCTCGGAAAAAAAAGGGGGTGGGCGGCGGCGCCCACCCCACTGAGGGAACGACTGCGATGAGGAGTGTGGAAAAGCTTCCGGCAAGCGCATGATGCCGCGAAATGCCGGAGTCTGGCAGTGATCCCAGTCGATCAACTGGCAGTTGCCCGAAGGACTTTATTGTCCCGCGGGGAGGGCGCCGGTGCTGCCGCATTGGCCGCTGCCCGTGCCGCTGGGAGTGGCCAGCGGTCCCAACTGGTTGAAGCAGAGGAACGAGTACTGCTTGTTGGGATAGGCAATGCCGGTATCGTTGCTGCCCAGCAGGCCGAAGCTGTCTTCCACGTTGAGCGCCCAGTAGGTCCAATTGAGATTGGTGACCGGGACGCCGGAGTTGTTGCCGCTGGTCAGGCTATAGCTGCTGTTGATGAAGTTGATGATGTCGGTGAACCACTGGCCCTCAGAGCCATTGCCGGAGGTATAGACATCGCTGCTGGAGTTGCCGGTGCCGAATTCTCCGATCCACACCGGAGTGTTGGTGTAGGCGGTGGCGCCGGTATTGCCCCAGGGATAGGAGCTGTGGCCGGGCCAGACGGGACTGACCTGACCGAGGTTGATGAAGGCCCAATGCGTCTTCCACAGGTCGGCCAGACTGGAGGAGGAGCAGCCCGAGCTGTAGCAGGTGCTGGTGTTGAACCAGGGCTGGCCGTAGACGGTGGGTCCGTAATCGTGGGCGGAGTAAACGAGCTGATTGTTGACTGCCGGGCCCAGGCTGGTGGAGTTGCCGCCGGCGTTGAGGACGATGGGGGCGCCGGGGTTATTGGCGTTGCCATTGATGCCGAGGAGCTGTCCGCCATCCCAGTAGTAGTCGTAGGGGCCATTGGCGGGGGTGCCAGTGGCGGTGGGGTACTCGGAGATGCCTTCGACAAAGATGAGCGGGTAGGCCCAGCCGTGACTGGCCGCCTCACCGAGGATGCCGTCACCAGCGCGCTCGGCCGCCAGGCGCCAGTCATGGCAACTGTTGCTGCTAATGCAGGAGAGGGCGAAGGGATTGGGGTTGGGGTTGGTGGCAGGGCTGATGCCATCGCCGGTGCCCCAGGTTGAGCCGGCGGTGTAGGCGGTGCGGCTGGGGGTGTGGGGCTCGTTGCGCAGGTCAAAGCCGAGCACGATGGGGTAGCCATCGGAGGCGTTGAGGTTAACGGCGACCGTGTCGGTGGCGCCCTGCGTTTGGGCAATGCCGTGCACCCAGTCTTCCACCTGCACCCAGTCGTTCTGCCAGCCCTGGTCGGTGTAGTTGTTGCTGCCGCTAACGAAATACCAAAGGCCATTTTTCTCGGTGGAGTTGCCGGCTTCGGAGCGATGGTTATCGAGAATGACGTGCAGTCCGATGGAGCCGGCGTAGTTGATGATGCGGGCGAGGATGTCGCGGCTGTGCGAGCCCTTGCAACTCGGGCAGGCGCTGATGGTGTTGGAGTTGGGGATGGGGTCGGTATCCCACATGGCGTTGGAGAAGGGGATACGGATGGTGCTGTATCCGTACTGTTTGATCTCATTCACGATGTAGGTGTAGTCGTGGTACTCGAGGCCGTGAGCGACGTAGGCAGTAGTCTCAAAGCCGTACCAGTTGATGCCAGTAATGGTGAAGGTGGAGTTGGAGGGGGTGAGGATGTTGACGCCGCTGGTGGTCCAACCCTGGGCCCGAGCGGGGGAAGGGAACAACAGCAGGGCCGCCAGGCTGAACAGAGCGGTGGCCAGGCCAAGCGGACGGAAGGCAGATTTCATGTTGGAGTTCTCCCTGGTTTGCTGAAGCTCGAATGTCCGCGTTGAGAGGCTCCGCTGGAGCAGGTTCCTCGTGCCGCGGGTGGAACGATGGCGCAGAGCGCCACCGTACAGTGCAGCCATGGTGCGCAGCGGCGACGCCCGGGGAGAAGTTAAAAGGTGTGAAGACTGGGCGCGAGCCGGGTGGTTAACGTTAAATGCCTTGCGCGCTAAGGTTTCCGGAAACAGGTAAATGGCTGGGCGGTTTACGGTGAGCCCCCCGGAGGGGTGGGGTAAATACGGGGTGGACCCGCCAGCAGCCGCGGCGGCGAGCGCTCGTAAATGCTGGAGCTGTTTGGGTTTGCGCGTAGCTACTGAGGCGCGTGGTTTAAAGACTGATGCAGCGGTTTGCAGTGGAGAACGCGAGCAGGATTTAACAGAACTTTATTTGCCGTCCTTCGGCGGAGAGGTGCAGAACTCAGTTGGCAGTGCCCAACCCCTGGCATGGGCGTTTTTGTTCCACCCGCTTCAGCTTCCGAAGCGGGTGGATGGAGGCCGCGCATGCCCTAAGTCGCCAGCGGTACGTGAGCTGGTGGTCAACCCGGTATTTCGGCCTGCGATTTCGAACTCGAAAGCAGTTCGACTTGGCCCTGGGGCGTAAAGTCACGGCGAGAAATTGGCAGTTTTGGACGCGGCACGGGCCTTGGGTTGTAACGCTGACGAAGAACGACTTTGTGTTTGACAGAGTGAGTGGGAACGGTTAATGTCAGCGCACCAGCATGAACTCTGGCTGATGGCCGGCGCCACTTTGAGGCATCTCCGGCCGGGGTTCGTAGTGACGAGGGCCGCCCTATAGAAAGTTGTGGCGGGTTCCAGCCTGGGCACTGAAAACGGAGAGCGCACGTCTATGTTTTGTACGAATTGCGGAACGCAGTCCACTCCCGGACAGCGTTTTTGCACCACTTGCGGGAGCCCGCTGGCGGCAGCCCCTGCCGCTCCCGGGGGATACGCACCCGCAGCGGGCTTTGCCCCCGCCGCCGCCCCCGGGGTTGTTGCTCATGGAGCACAACCTTATCCCGGAAACGTCTGGACCAACGCCGCGCAGCACAAGCAGGGCGTTTTGAACAGCGTGACCGCCAAACTCAATCGCTTGGCCAGCACAGAGAAGCTGGAGGGCTTCAGCCTGCGGGAAATGTTCTCGGAGGTATTCAAGCGGCGCAGCGAGACCGAGATTGAAGATTACATGATTGTGGGGACCACGCGGACCACACCCGACATCACCGAGGTGCAGACGGGCTGGCCGCATCCGTGGCTGTTCGCGCGCGTGCTGGGAGTACTGCTTTTGACCTACGCGGCGTTTTGGGTGGCGTGGAACCAGTTCAACAATCCCAACCTGATTCCCGGTCTGATGCTGCTCGGCTCGTTTGCCGTGCCGCTGACCATGATCATTCTGTTTTTCGAGTTGAACACGCCCCGTAATGTGTCCGTGCACCGGCTGGCGGTGCTGTTTCTGGCGGGCGCTGCGATCTCGCTATTTGTGTCGCTGATCGGCTACGGCGTCAGTGACAGTACGCTTGGACTGCTGGGAGCGGTGCAGCCGGGCGTGATTGAAGAGACGGGCAAGATCCTGACGGTGGTACTGATCGCGCGCAGTATGCGCTACAAGTACATCCTCAATGGCTTGCTGGTGGGGGCCACGGTGGGGGCGGGATTTGCGGCGTTCGAAAGCGCCGGATACGCCTTCCGCTCACCCAACGTCGCCGCCATGCTGCAGGAGATTCAACTGCGCGCCATCGATACGCCTTTCCTGCATGTGGCGTGGACGGCGATCGCGGCAGGCGCCTTGTGGCGCGCCAAGGGCGAGAAGCCTTTCACCTTGAAAGTGCTTTTCGATCCCACGTTTCTGAAGGCGTTCAGCATTCCGGTAGTGCTGCACATCTTCTGGGATTCGTCGCTGGCGCCGCACCTGATCAAGCAAGTCATCGTTTACCCGCTGGACTACTTCATCATTTTCGGTATGGTGCAGCAGGGTTTGCGGCAGGTGCGCGAGGATCAGAAGGCGAAGCTGGCGGAGACGGTCAGTTTGCTGCATGGGGGAGAAGCCGCAGCGGCCGCGGCAGCGACCAGCTAGGCGCATTCGAGTTTGGCCAGTTGGCCTCCAACGCCTCAGCGCCTGGTGCGCTGAGGCGTTTCTTTTGGTATGCCTGGCGGTTGATAGCGCCCCGGGTCAGCCAGGTTATTTGGAGGTAGGCTGGAGTTATGAAAGTTCCTTATGCGGAGAAGTGGCGGAAAGAAGCCGAGAAGCTGCGGAAGATCGCACTCGACTGCGATCTGACGGAAGAGATCAAGTGGGGTAAATGCTGCTTCACGTTTCAGAATAAAAACGTGGTGATTGTGATTCCGCTGAAGGAGTCGTGCGCTCTGTCGTTCTTCAAAGGCGCGCTGCTCAAGGATGGGAAGCGCATTCTGCAAAGGGTGGGGGAGCACACCCAAGCGGCGCGTTGGATCAAGTTCAGCTCGGTTCCAGAAATTGCCGCCCTGCGTCCGGTTTTGAAGGACTACATTTACGAGGCCGTCGAAATCGAGGAGTCAGGAAAGAAAGTGGCTCTCCGGAAAGCTTCCGCCTATCCGGTCCCGGAGGAGTTGCAGGCCAAGCTGGATGCAAACCCGAGGCTGAAGGCGGCATTCGATGCACTGACGCCGGGCAGGAGGAAATCCTACATTTTCCACGTATCGAGTGCAAAGCAGTCCAAGACGAGGGCCGCGCGGGTGGAGAAGTGCGCTCCAAAGATTATGAGCGGCCGTGGGTTTCTGGAGAGGTGACAACTCCACTGGCAGCGGTGGCGCGGTTTGTTGAAGAGCAGAGAGTTGGCAGTTGCCAGTTGTCAGTTGTCAGTAACGCACGCCGGTTAGCGGGCGCTTGGTAACACACATGGGGGCCGAGTCGAACTCGAAATCAGTTCGACTCGGCCCCGGGTCGTTATAGAGCGTGAGTTTCCGCCGGCATTGTGCGTGCCGGGTTGCAGCAATTGCGGTGAAAGCCGGCGCCACTTTGGCCGAAAGGGCAACGGCTGTTGCTGGGGCGGGAATCGGACCTAAGAGACGATCCAGAGATTGAGAGTGGAGGGCAGCCATGGCGGAAGCGGAATCCACTTGCAAAAGATCCGAGCGGGCGCATTCGCGGCGCGACCTCGAGGCGGAGTCAACCAGGCGAGCGCGCCGCGATCTACCACGGTCGAGAGCGGTGCGGTTGGGTGTAGCGCTGCTCAGCGCACTCGCCGTTGCGGCGTTTACGACAGCGCCGCGGCAAACGGCAAACAGTCAAAGCTCCCGTCAGAGTATCCAGGCGGGAACGGCGGCGGGGCGGGCCGCATCGGACCAGACGAAAGCGGCAGGGGCAGGGCGCTCAGGTGCGGGTTCCGGGGGTTCGGCCCCCGTCAGATCAGTTCCGGCCAGTGCAACTCCCGCGAGTGCCGCACCGGGATCGGCGGCGCCTGGATATTCGCAAACCAGTCCGGCGCAGGTGGACACCTCGCGTCCCGATCTGACGCAGCAGTTGAAGGTGCGGCCGGGAACGCTGCCGGCGAACGTTTCCCAAGCGCATGTACTGGCCGGCGAGATCGGGGTGCTGAAACAACTGCATGCGGTTAACCAGATGGAAATCCAGGCGGGGCAGCTCGCGGAAAAGAATGGGAGCACGTCGCGCATCCGCACGTTTGGGAAGCGGCTGGTGATGGATCACCGGTTCGCGGACCGGCTCTTACAACAATACCTGGATTACAGGCACCTGTCGCTGAATTCAGCTGTCGCGAGTCCGCTCTTGATGGGCAGTAATCCGGCGTCGCAGGCGCAGCTGGCGGCGGGCGCACAGCCGTTATCCGCGGCGGTGCAGGGCATGCTGGCGCAGACGCAGCACAGTCTAGCGAATCTGGAAGGGTTGAAGGGGAAACTGTTTGACCAGGGATTTCTGGCCGTGATGCGGCAAGGACACCTGCAATCGATGGGCGCGTTGCGGGAGGTGCAATCGCAAGTAACGCCGCGATTGCGAGGGCTATTGGGCCGGCTGATGCCCGTCCTGCAGGAGCACGAGGAGCTAGCGCAGAAGCTGAAGTGAAAGCGTGCGGAGCGGCGTGCGCGCGCGGACGCAGGGGCTCAGCGAGATGATGGGGCTTAGTGAGATGCGCAGCGGTTCATGCGGTTAAGGCGGCGTAGTCAGGCGGAAGGAGGAGCCATGGCAAGCGACTTTGGAATGCGGCGGGAAAGGCTTGAGCGCGGGCCTGGATTGGCGCGCGCCGGCGGCGTTGAAGGCAGCAGCGCGGGCGATGTGCAGCATAGCCGCTGGGAACTGGTGATGGGCGGCGCCATGGCCGGACTAGTCGCCGGGGTGGCGATGGGGCTGTGCGCCATGGCGTGGTCGGCGGCGGACGGGCTGGGGGCATGGCTGCCGGCGCGGGGCGTTGCCGCACTCTTCTTTGGGGTGACGGCGCTAGTGGACGGCTGGTACGTCAAGTTGATTGGAGTGATTGCGCATCTGGTGGTAGCCGCCGTGATTGGGGCGATCTTTGCGTTATTGCTGCGCAACCACGCGCGGTCGGCGGGATCGGCGTTTGGGGTGGGCTTGCTGTACGGTATAGGCGTGTGGCTGGTGATGACGTTTGGTTTCCTGCCCTGGGCCGACCGGCTGATGTTTGACCGCATGAACCTGATGCATGGCATGTGGCTCTGCGCGCACCTGCTGTACGGCGGGGTGCTGTGCCTGACGCCGGCATTTGTGGCGCGCGTGACCAGGCGCCGTGGGCTGGCAAGCAGCGGCAAGGGGCCGCGGCTGCAACGCGTCGCTTAGCAACAACTCCCGTTGTATGATCGCGGCATGAACAGCCGCAGAGACTTCCTGCGCGCGGGAACGGGCACGCTGATGGCGGCGCCCTTCCTGCGTGCTTCGCAAAGCGATTCCGGATTTCCGCTGGAAGAGATCACGCTGGCGGAGCTGCGTAGCGGGTTGGAGCGTGGACACTTCACCTGCGAAGAATTGACGCGGCTTTACCTGGGGCGCATTCAACGGCTGGACCGGAGCGGAGCGCGGCTGAATGCGGTTATCGAAGTGAATCCGGAGGCGCTGACGCTGGCGCGAATGCTGGATGCGGAGCGGCGCCAGGGCAAGGTGCGCGGGCTGCTGCACGGCATTCCGGTACTGATTAAAGACAACATAGCGACGGCAGACCGGATGCAGACGACGGCGGGCTCGCTGGCGCTGGTGGGCGCGGGCGCGCCCCGGGGGAAGGACTCGTTTGTGGCGGCGCAGCTGCGGGCGGCGGGAGCGCTGCCGCTGGGCAAGACAAACCTGAGTGAATGGGCGAACTTTCGTTCCACGCACGCAGCCAGCGGCTGGAGCGGACGCGGGGGGCTGACGCGCTGTCCGTACGTGCTGGACCGCAACCCCTCCGGATCGAGTTCCGGCTCGGCGGTGGCGGTGAGCGCGAACCTGTGCGCGGTGGCGGTGGGAACCGAGACGGACGGGTCAATCGTTTCCCCCTGTTGTTCGAATGGTATTGCCGGACTGAAGCCCACCGTGGGTCTGATTGGGCGCTCGGGGATTGTGCCAATTTCGCATTCCCAGGACACGGCGGGCCCCATGGGACGGACGGTGGCGGACGTGGCGATCCTGCTGACGGCGCTGGCTGGCGCCGATGCCGATGACCATACGGTTGACACGGCATTGCTGCGCGGGCGTCCGGCTCGGCACGTGGATTACACAACGTTTCTGGACGCGAATGGTTTGCGCGGGAAACGCCTGGGAGTGATCCGCAAGTACGCGGGTTTCAATATCGCCGTGGATCGCATGTTTGCCGCGGCGCTGGAAGAGATGCGGGAGGCGGGCGCGGAGATCGTCGATCCGGTCGACATGCCGACGATCGGCAAGTGGGACGATCTGGAACAAACGGTGCTGAGCTACGAGTTCAAGGCGGATTTGAACCATTACCTGGCGCAGTTGGGGCGGGGCGCGAAGATCCACAGCCTGGCGGAGGCGATTGCGTTCAACAAGGTGCATGCTGCGCAGGAGATGCCCTATTTCGGTCAGGAGCTCTTCGAGCAGGCGCAGAAACGGGGCGGGCTGGAGGAGGAAGCGTACCGCAAGGCGCGCGCGCAGTGCGTGCTGCTCACGCGGGAGAAGGGTATTGATGCCGCGTTGCGGCAGCACCGGCTGGACGCGCTGATCTGCCCCACCGGGACGCCCGCCTGGACGACGGATTTGCTGAATGGGGATCCGACGCTGGCCAGCAGTTCGAGTTTGCCGGCCGTGGCGGGGTATCCGCATGTAACCGTGCCGATGGGTGCTGAGTACGGGCTGCCGGTGGGGCTATCGTTTATCGCAGGCGCCTGGCAGGAAGGGGAATTGCTCCGGCTAGCGTACGCGTATGAGCAGGGGAGCCGGAAGCGGAAGGCGCCGGAGTACAGGCAGAAGCTAACTGTTAACAGTTGACGGTTGACAGTAGGGGCGTTGCGGTTGGTGGGACGGCGCGGGCGGCCTGAGCGGGCGCCGCTAATGGCAGCCCGCTCGGACTGCTATGTTTTGGCGGGGTTACTTGCAGGCCGTTGCGCAGTGCTGTCCCGCGCGCTTTGCGGGCGGCAAACTACATCCGGGATTTACTCGCGGATGTCGAGTTGCAGGCCGGCGCCGGTTTTGCGGCAGCTCAGGGAGCGCAGGTCGGGGATGATCCAATCGGCGCCAGCGGCGCGCAGCTCTGCCGGCGAGGCGGTGGTTCCCACGCCAATGACACGGGCGCCGGCGCTCTTGCCGGACTGGATGCCGGCGGGGACATCCTCAATCACGATGCAGCTCTCAACCGCCAACTCGAGTTTTTCGGCGCCGCGCAGGTAAGGTTCCGGGTCGGGTTTACCGCGGCTGATATCGCTGGCGGTGACCATATAGCGCGGGCTGACCAGACCGGCGGCGCCCATGCGGGCATCGGCGAGTTGGCGGGTGCAGGAGGTTACGATTGCCCAGGATTCCAGGGGCAAGGCGGCGAGCAGTTGCTGGGCGCCGGGGAGAGGGATGACGCCGTCGACGTCTTCGATCTCGCCTTTTTCAACCACCAGGTTTTCGCGTTGCGCGGCTTCTTCGGAGGGCATGAGTTCGCGCATGGTCTCAATACTGGGCCGGCCATGGGCGCGGCGCAGGATGTCGTGCACATCGAAGCCGTGCTGGTGCGCCCACTTGCTCCACACGCGTTCCACGGCGGGGATCGAGCTGATCAGGACGCCATCCAGGTCAAAGAGGATTCCCTGCACTGTGAGTAGAGGCATATTCCAATGATAGGGGAGGCAGCAGACCGTGCACAGCTAACTGTGCACAGTTCACCGTGGGGCGTGGCTGTTGATTTGGAAGCGCTGACGTCGTCGGGAGGTGGCTGGGTCGTGACGACTGGCTTGCGTGCGGAGCAGGTTGTCCGCGGGATCATCCTGATTCCCCAGCGAATGGCTTTTGCGCCTGGATCGCGAAATTGGGGGAGACCGCAACCCATCCGCTTCCGCATAGAATGAAAGACATGGACTCAGCGCTTTCCGTTGCGCAGTTGCCGGCTGTGGTCGACGCCGTGCTGGCCGAGACGCAGTTTATCGATATGCACACCCACCTGTTTCAGCCCGCGCTGAAGGGGCTGATGTGCTGGGGCATTGACGAACTGCTCACGTATCACTACTGCGAAGCCGAGTTTTTCCGTAGCGCGGAGATGACCCCGGCGGAGTACTTCGCGCTGAGCAAGGCGGAGCGGGCGGACCGCATCTGGACGGCGCTGTTTGTGGAGAACGAGCCGGTGTCGGAGGCGACGCGCGGGGTAATTGCGGTGCTGCAGACGTTTGGCCTGAACCCCAACACGGGTGATTTGCGCCAGGCGCGGGAGTTTTTCAGCGGCCGCACGCTGGAACAGCAGATTGAGGCCTGCTTCCGGATGGCTGGCATCAGCGCGGCGGTGATGACCAACGACCCGCTGGATGGGGAAGAGGCGGGAATGTGGAAGCAGGGCGTTGCGGCGGATGCACGCTTTCCCGCCGTATTACGGCTGGACCGTGTTCTGGAAGGTTGGGAGCAGAACTATGAACGGCTGCAACAGGAGGGCTACGCGGTCGACAGATCCTGCGGGAGGCACAGTTCGGCCGAGTTGCGGCGCTTTCTCGCCGATTGGGCGAAGCGGATGAACCCGGTCTACATGGCGGTCTCGCTGCCCGACAACTTCGATTACACCGGCGATGAGTTCCGTTCGCACCTGTTGCGGGAGGTGATTTTGCCGGCCTGCGAGGAGTTGGATCTGCCTCTCTCGCTGATGATCGGGGTGCGGCGCCAGGTCAATCCCGAACTGCGCCTGGCGGGCGACGCGCTGGGCAGGGCGGACCTGCGCAGTCTGGAGCTGTTGTGTCTGGAGTACCCGCGCAACCGTTTTCTGGTCAGCCTGCTGAGCCGCGAAAACCAGCATGAACTATGCGTTTACGCGCGCAAGTTTCGCAACCTGTTGCCGTTTGGCTGCTGGTGGTTTCTGAATAACGGGTCCATTGTGGAGGAGATTACCCGCGAGCGGCTAGAGATGTTGGGGTTAAGTTTCATTCCGCAACATTCGGATGCGCGCGTGCTGGAGCAGGTCGTCTACAAGTGGCGCAACACGCGCCGCACGCTGGCGCCCATTCTGAGCGAGAGTTACCGGCTGCTGATGGAAGACGGCCGCGCCGTCACGCGCGCCGCGATCGAGAGGGACGTGCAACGGCTCTTTCGCGGCAACTTTGAGCAATTTGTGGGGCGCAAGATATAAGGCCCGGGGCGCCGGGTCTCAGCAGGGGCGGCCCATGGCGGGGGCGATAAAGCCTTCTTCCCAGAGGCGGAAGCCGCCTTTGAAGGCGTTGTCGTTATCGCCGAGGCGGGCATCGGGGGGCAGCGCGGTGAGCTCTCTGGCATTGCCGCCTCCAATCACCACGTAGTCCGCCTGCAGGGCGGCCTTGAGCTGCTCGACGACGGCGAAGACCTGCTTCTGCCATTTCTTGTGACCCAGACGTTTGAGGCCGCGCTCGCCAAGGTAATCCTCATAGGTTTTGTTTTTGCGGTAGGGCAGGTGGGCCAACTCCATGGGCTGGAGCATGCCATCGACGATCATGGCGGAGCCGAGGCCGGTGCCCAGGCCGAGGAAGAGCATGCGTCCGCCGTCATAACTGCCCAGCGCCTGCATGGCGGCGTCGTTGGTGAGGCGCACGGGACAGCGGAAGGCTTTCGCGTAATCGAACTGGACCCAGCCGGGACCAAGGTTGAAGGGTTCATGCACTGGCCGGCCGTGAACCACCGGGCCCGGGTAGCCAATCGAGACCACGTCCCAGCGCCAATCTTTGGTGATGCGCTGCAAACCCTGCATCATGCGAAGAGGCGTCATTTTGGGGCCGGAAATAAAACGGCGCGGCTCGGTGGCGCCGGTCACCAGCGTCTTGATATGCGTGCCCCCAACATCGACGACCAGGACACGCTGTTGCTTTGCACTGGATTTGGTCCTGGGGAGGGCAGCGGGGCTGGGCTTTGGTGACGGCGGGCGGGAAGGACTCATGAGTTGATCATAAATCGACTGGCGGCAATTGATGTCCCGTCGTTGCTGGAACGTTCCGCGCGTTCCAGGCATGGCGGGCCCATTGCCACAACTCGGAGACCGGGGCCTGGCGCAAGGTGGCAGGAGGATTCTGCGCCAGGAAACGCAGGGCCTCCCAGAGCTGCGGGCCAGGTTGGCGCAGATCGAAACCTGGGGCGAGGGTTTGCTTGCTGAGTTTGTCGCCGCGCGTATCGAGCACGACGGGGACGTGCATGTAGCTGGGCGTGGGCAGTGCGAGCTGGCGCTGGAGAAAGATTTGGCGGGGTGTGGAGTCGAGCAGGTCAGCGCCGCGGACCACATCCGTGACGCCCTGGGCGGCATCGTCGACGACCACCGCGAGCTGGTAAGCAAACATGCCATCGGCGCGCAGCACGACGAAGTCTCCGGCGTCGCTGGGCAGGGTTTGGCGGAAGCGTCCCTGGATGCCGTCCACAAATTCGATTTCGCCGTGCACGCGCAGGCGCCAAGAGCGGGGCTGCTTTCCGGGCGGGAGTCCGTTGGAACAGATACCGGGGTAGACGGGGCCGAAAGCGGCGAGTTCCTTGCGCGAGCAGCCGCAGGGATAAACCAGACCACGGGACGACAGTTGTTCGAAGGCGGCGCGGTACAACGGCTCACGTTCGCTTTGATGGACGACGGGACCGTGCCATTGAAAGCCGAAGCGTTCGAGATCGGCGAGGATGGCGGCTGCGGCGCCAGGCAGATTGCGGTCGCGGTCCAGGTCTTCGATGCGGAGCAGCCATTGGCCCTGGCGCCGGAGCGCTTCGAGGAAGCTGGCGCAGGCGGTCACCAGCGAACCGAAGTGCAGCGGACCGGTGGGCGAAGGGGCGAAACGCCCTACGTAGGCCGGAGGCGCGTTCACGAGGCGGGCTCAGCGGGCGCCGGGCGGCGTTTGGCCCAGTAAAAGTAAAAGGGCGCGCCCAGCAGAATAATCGCGAGCCCCACGCTGGAGGCAAGCAGGTTCTGGCGGAAAGTGATGACCAGCAGGATGGCGGCGATGACGATGAAGACGGCGGGGACGAGTGGGTATCCCCAGGTGCGGTAGCTGCCGCGCTCGCCTTTGCGGCGGAGGGCGAACAAGGCGCTGATTGCAAGCATGTAAAACAGCCACTCGGTAAAGATGGTGAGCGTGTACAACTGGCGGTAAGTGCCGGACAGCGCCAGCACGGCGGCAAAGATGGCCTGCACCAGAAGCGAGTTGGCCGGGGTGCGATAGCGGGGATGGACGCGGGCGAGGGGCTTGAAGAAGAGGCCGTCCTGGGCCATGGCGAAGGGCACGCGCGCGCCGGAGAGGATGGAGCTATTGAGAGTGGCAAAAGCGGAGATGACGACGGCGGCGGCGACAAAGCCTCCGGCATGGCGGCCGAGGAAGGCCGCGGCCATGGCCGCTGCGGTATTGGGAGCGGCGGCGATGGCCGCGGGAGTGAGCACAAAAAAGTAGGCGGCGTTGACGGCGGCGTAGAACAGGAAAACCACCAGCACGCCGCCGATCATGGCGATGGGGATGGTGCGCTGCGGGTCGCGGACCTCGCTGCCGGCGAGGGTGAGGTCGCTCCAGCCGTCGTAGGCCCAGAGGGCGGCGACGAGGGCGGCGCTGAAGCCGCCAAGGCCGGCGGGGCCTGGCAGGTGTTCATGCAGATGCTGCCAATTGCCGGGCGCGAGGGTAAAGGCGGCGATGACCAGTCCGGCCAGGAGCAGGAGTTTGAGAGCGGTGAAGATGGTCTGAACGTGCCCGCCTTTGCGGACGCCGAGGTAATTGATGGCGGTGACCAGCGCGATCATGGCGGCGGCGAGCAGGTTTTCTCCACTGACAGGTCCGATTAGAGGGTTTTGCAGGGCGGGCCAGAGGAAGGCGGCGGCGCGCGCCAGGCCGGCGCCGACGGTGGCGACCGAAGCCGGGCGAATGATCCAGAACATACCCCAGCCGAAGAGGAAGCCCAGCAGCGGGGTAAAGCCGTCACGCAGGAAGACATATTCGCCACCCGCGCGCGGGCGAAGCGTACCGAGCTCGGCATAGGAGAGGGCGCCGCAGAGCGAGAGGAGGCCGCCCACGACCCAGGCCAGCAGAATCAGCTCAAAGCTGTGGACGGCGCGCACCATCTCGCGCGGCACGAGGAAGACGCCGGTGCCGATGAGGGTTCCGACCACAATCGCCATGCTCTGCAAGGGGGTGAGGGCGCGCAGCAGCCCGTCGGGGGACTGGGTTACATGCTGGGGCGCGGCGGGATTGGAGTTGGTGGTCATGGGTTCGTGGGCTCCGGGTGATGGGTCAGGGGTGCGGCGGGGCGGAGCAGACTGAACAACCATCCGGAGGCGAATGTGGTGAGTGTACCCGCGGCAATAAACCAGGTGAAGGGCAGACCTTCATGGGAGAGCCAGAGGGCGGCAGCGAGTCCGAGGGCCATGCCGGCCATGGCGCCGCCTTCGGTGGCGCGGCGGGAGAGCGTGCCCAGCAGGAAGACGCCGAGCAGGGCGCTGAACGGATAGGAGATGATGCTGAGTCCGCTTTCGAGCACGGAATGGGAATGGCGGCTGCCGTAAGCGACCAGTCCTAAGACGATGGTCCAGAAGACGGTGGCCAGGCGGGAGAGGCGCACGTAATGGCGCTCGGAGTGGCCTGGCGCCAGCACGCGGTAGAAGTCCATGATGGTCGTCGAACTCAGCGAGTTCAAAGCGGCGCTGAGGTTGGACATGGCGGCGGAGAGAATGGCGGCGATCATCAAGCCGCCCAGACCGGCGGGGAAGTAATGGGCGATGTATTCCGGATAGAGGCGGTCAAAGCGTCCGAAGGCTCCGGCGGCGGGCAGCGGGTGGGCGCGATAGAAGATGGCGAGCAGGACGCCAATCAGCAAAAACAGCAGGAACTGAAAGAAGATCAAGCCCCAACTGGAGAGCAACGCCCAGCGGCTGGCGCGTTCACTGCGGGCGGCGAGCAGGCGCTGCACCATAAGCTGGTCGGCGCCGTCGGTGGCGGTGGTGAGGAACATGCCGCCAATCAGGCCCGCGGCGAAGGTATAGGGCTGGCGCCAGGAGAAGTGGAAGTTGAAGACGCGGAATTTGTGGTGAGCGGCGGCGAAATGAGCCACCGTCGGCCACCCGCCGGGAATGGCGTGCAGGATCATGAAGAAGCTCAGCAGGGCGCCGGTGAGATAAATGGCGATCTGGATGCAATCGGTCCAGATCACCGCGCGCAAGCCGCCCTCCATGGTGTAGAGCAGGGTGAGGAAGGCGATCACGGCGATGATCTGGCCTTCGTTGAGGTGCAGGGGAATGCCGAGGGCGGGCAGGGCCTCGGCGATGACGCCCACAACGATGGAGATGGCGAAGAGGCGGACGCCTTCCGCCAGGGCGCGGCCCACCAGGAAGACGGCGGCGCAGAGGCGCTGCAGGCGCACCCCGAAACGGCGCTCGATGAGCTGGTAAGCGGTGTAGAGCTCACCACGGAAGTAGTGCGGGAGCAGGAGGACGACGATGACGATGCGGCCCAGCAAGTAGCCGAGGACCAGTTGCAGGAAGGTGAGATCACCGGCGTAGCTGAGGCCGGGGGTGCTGATGATGGTGAGGACGCTGGTTTCGGCGGCAACGATGGAAAGCGAGATGGCCCACCAGGGCAGCTGACGTCCGCCGAGGAAGTAATCGCGGAGCGTGCCGGCGCGTTTGCGGAAGGAGATGCCGAACAGGGTGACTGCGGCAAGATACGCGGCAATCACCAACAGATCGAGGTAGTGCAGTCCCACGCGTGACAGTGTAGCTTAAGGCAGGCTGGAGGCGCGCGAGGGATAAAAAAGCGAGGAACAGGGGATGGTTCCTCGCTCTGGTGGGCAGGGGTTTTAGAACGGGATCGGGGGACGCATGATGCCGGAGTCGCGGCGACGCCGGTTGGAGGAGCGCTCCGGTTCGGGGATGCGAGCCGCCTGATAGGCGCGGAAGTCGACGCGATCAGCGGGGATGGCCACCGGCTGTTGCAGGATGAGGTTGACGGTGGCGCCGCGCGGGATTTCCACATCGTGGCCGCGGGTGAAAACGGTTCCCAGCGCGCCAACCGCAGCGCCGACTCCCGCCCCCAGGGCGGTACCAACGGCGGCGGATTCCAAGCCGCCGGTAATGGAGCGTTGCGCGGCGCCGACGATCACGCCGGTTTCGGCGCCCGTAGTGGCGCCGGCGGCGGCGCCGCGGCCCACGTTTTTGCCGGTATCGCTGCGGCTGGTGATGGTGCCTTCGCCGTGCACATCCTCATGGGGCAGGTTGGGCGCGCCGCCCATATTCGCGAGCAGGTTCACACTGTAGCCGTTGGGCAACAGGATGCGCTCGAAGCTCAAACGCAAGGTTCCGGTGCGGTGAAAGTGGGAGGCGTGTTTGACGGCGGCGATCTTTCCCTGCACGTAGCTGCCGACGGGGATGATGATGTGGTTATCGATGTCGACCGGGACAGTGGTCACGAAATCGACGCGATCACCAACGCGGGCGCTTCGGCCGTTAATGGTGTAGCTGGCGGCCACCGGCATCTGGGTGCCAGCAGGGATGATGTATTGGGCCGGACCGGCGGGGGGAGTGGAAACGGGCTTCACTGCCGCGGTTTGGTGGCGGGTGACGAGCTCAGGTGCCGGCGCGGTCGGCTGCACCTGCTGGGCGGCGAGCCCTGCCGCTGGGATGAGGACGAGCAGCGCGAGCAGTTTGCGTGACATATACCTCCTCGACAGCGTAAGACGGCGGAGGCTTGCGGGCGGTTACCGCAAAGCCAGCCGCAGCTGCGGCGACGGGCTTTGTCCATGATGGTATCATCAGCGCCGAATGCGTGCTGCGACCAAAGGCGGGATAGTGCTACTCGGAATTGTCCTATGGGGCGCCCCTGTGCAGGGGCAGCGGCAGGTGGTGCAGGACCCAGTGCTGGCGGCCAAAATCCTGCGCAGCATGGCGGAACGGGGAGACCGCAAGGCGGAGTATTCCTTAGCGGTGGACTACGACCTGGGTAATGGCGTGCCGAAAGACGAAGCCACGGCGGCACAGTGGTACCGCAAGGCAGCCGCGCAGGGCAGCGGGCGGGCGGCGCTGAGTCTGGCGGTGATGTACAACATCGGTCAAGGCGTGCCACGGGATCTGGCGGAGGCGGCGCATTGGTATGAGGTGGCGGCGCGCGCGGGACTGGTGGAGGCGCAAAGCAGCCTGGCATCGTTGTACGCCAGTGGCGATGGGGTGCCCAAGTCGGCGGCGAAGGCGGCTTACTGGTATGGCAAGGCGGCGGAGCAGGGGGATGCCAACGCCGAGCTCATGCTGGGGCTCATCGAGCGGCAGGGGACAGGTGGAAGCGCGGAGAGGGAGAAGAAAGCGGCGTACTGGTTTCAGCGGGCGGCGCGGCAAGGGAATGCGCTGGCGGAGATCTATGCCGGGGAGCAGTTGCGGGATGGACGGGGCGTGCGCAAAGATGCGCGGCGGGCGGCGGGTTACTTCCGTGCCGCGGCGAAACAGCGCAACGGACGTGCCGCGCTCGATCTGGCGGAGCTGTACATGCGCGGCGAAGGGGTAAAGCAGAACCTGACGCGGGCCTGGTACTGGGGGCGGCGAGCGGAGGCCTTGCACGAGCCCGGGGCGCATGCGCTGTTGAAGCATGTGCGCCGCTTCATGACGCCAGAGCAGAAGCGGAAAGTCGAGAAGCGCTAAGGGGCGGCGGGGTTGCGGTTTGCCGGCGCTTGCGGTTACGGGGGTGCCCCCCTTTTCGGCACCAACAAGGGTGCTCTCCATTAGCCCGAGGGAATTGGACTATTCAATTGCGACATGGCGGCTGCTAACGCGGCGGATCGGCGGCCGGGTGTTCATCCCAGTTTCTGAGCTACCGAAATATGCGCGAGCCGATCATCCAGCACGGGTCGTTGCTCAAACAGAAAAATCAGCGGAGCTCCTCTAGTCTGCGGAGCTTCGCGAGGAGTTGCCCAATCCGTGCCTGACTAGCATCGTCGGGCAGCAGATATCCGGGCAAGGCATCGAGGAAACGATGTTCCCCAAGAAGCGTTCGGACGCCGCCAGCGACAAAGGTCCTCAAGGCCGGGGAAGCCCTCTCGACCTCCGGTATGAGTGATGACCGGCCATCGACGACGGCAATGAAGTCTTCCAGGTCATGACTTGCGAGGTAATCTTGTTGACCCCGCCCGTTGAAAGCTTCGAGCTTGGTCCCGAGAAAGTAGGGCGCGGTGATGGCCCGAATGACCAACCCGCCTGGCAGCCGGACTTTCCCGGCCGTGCGCAGAGCATCCGGATACCACCGGTTAGAAAAGCCGAGAACTTGAGGATCCAAAGGCATGGTATCTAAGGTCAATGATCCCTGAGTCCACCGGCAGAGGGGCGCGCCTTCGCGATTGTCTTCTTTGAATCCCAGAGCGCGAAGCCGCTCTGAGAACACTGTGTATTCGGCGTAAGAACCAATTTCTGCGATGACGTCTACGTCGTAGGTTCCGCGCACGGGTGTGGCGGCCGGATCGTCGATCAGGAGGCCGGTTGCGCAGCCGCCGACAAAGACGATTTCCGGGAGGATCTGGCGCAATCTCTCCGCTGCCAATTCCAGCAATTCGAGATTAGGATTTGGCATTGGCGGACACCTCCAGCCTGCGAGTCAGTTCTTGCGCCGCCAGCTTCCGTTCTCGGGCTCGTCCGTTGCGAACAGCATCCACCAAGGCCAACAATTCATAAAGGCGCTCATCTGCCAGTGCGGCCTTCGGGGCGTTCTTGTGGAGAGGCGCGAAGCTGTAGCCACGTACCTTCCCATCCGGATACGGCCAGACCGGGGGCAATTCGCCGGCATCGGCGATAGCATTGGAGAGCGGTGGGGCAGCATAACTCGTCGGAACGCCTCGCGTGGGAGGCCCGATTTCGGCAGGGAATGCATATCGTATGCCATGGAGCAAGAATTCGAGCAGCGAGGAGCGATTCAGGCGATCCCCGAGTTCCGGGCCTTGAAGCAAGTGCGACGCCCGCGCCCTCTTTACTGACGCGTAAACCTCCGATGGATAGAGATGGAGTTCGTTCGCCAGATGCAGGTAGGGAGGCCGTTCGCCGTTCTGCAGCGAGAGCTTCAGCAAAATGACGATATCGAGTGGCCTCAGCATGGCTCAATTATACAATATTCAATTAAATTGAATACAGAATTAACCGAGCTTGGGTGCCTGATCCGATCCAATTCCAAACTTTGGCCGCGGGCTCGGATGGTAATAGGGCAGCACGCGTCTGGGGATAGGCTATGCGCTGCCGGCGGAGTGCCAGGCGAGGGTGGGGGTTGGAGCCGCCCGGAGGGAGGTCTCCGAGCGGCTCGTTGCGGGTTAGATGGGCGAGTGCGAGGTGTCGCCGATTTTTTCGGGCACCTCGAGCAGGTCGTCTTCTGGCTCATGGGTGGTGCGCAAGCGGAAGCCGCTGAGAACCTCATCCCGCTGGGGCGAGTCGAGATCCTGCTTGAGGCGTTTTAGGGCAAGTGAGACCACGTGATAGTGGTGCAACTCGCGGAAGCGCGGCTCGCTGACCAGGCTGCGCCAGATTTCGTGCAGCAGGTCGATGTCTTTTTCACGCAGCCTGGGGGCATGAGGTCCGAGGTAGAAGACCTCTTCGACACCCTGATCGCCAATGACTTCCAGACGCAGGCGGGGGCGCGGCTCGGGCAGCATTTCCCAGGCCAGGCCGGTGTAGTTGCCCTGCTCGCGTACGGGGATGGCGCGGCTTACGCCCGCGACGATAGTGTCGGAACGCAGGCGCGCCGCGGTTTGTACCAGCGCGTCGAAAGCGTTGGAGCCGGGAACGATGAGCAGCGAGACGGTCTTGCCGGCCTTTTCGGCGGCGGCCACCACTTTCGTAAAGAGCTGCTGTTCGTAGTCGGTCATTTCGCTGTTGGTTTCGGCGGTGAAATCGCCTTTGTGCAACATGCGGATGGTGACCACCACGAGATCCTGCCGGGTGGTGTCGGTACGGGCGAGGACGCGTTCCAGGTGGGTGAGGTGGTTGTAATCGCGAACCGCCAGGAGGATGTTGCCGGGGCGGACTTCGACGGCTTCGGAGTTGATGTCAGCACGCGCGGCGACCTGGAACTGATCCAGTCCCGCCTGGCGTTTGGCTTCGCGAGCGCGGGTGATGCGCTGGGAGACGACGAACAGAATAAAGAAACCGGCGGTAAAGATAAGGCCCGAGATGGTGGCGATCTGTTTGGTGAACAGATTCATTACCGCGGTGGCGACCAGGACCAGGGCAATCAGGCCCAGGCCAATGGGGATTTCGGTGCGGCCGATGCGGATGTTGAAGGGAATTTTGAACTCGCGTCCTTCCGGGTGTTTGAAGCGGAGAACGAGGACGGCGACAGCCAGGAAAGAGAAGCTCCAGACCAGGCCGAAGGCGTAGGCCTCGCCTAGGTTATCGACATTTCCACGGCTGAGAAAAATGATGGCGGTCTGCAGGACGCAGATCAGATTGATGATGCGGTAGGAGGTGCCGAAGCGGCGGTGGGGACGGCGAAACCAGGCGGTCATGACGCCATCTTCGCTGACGCGGTTGAGCACGCCATTGGAGCCGATAATGGCGGTGTTGACCGCGCCCGCCAGCATAACCACACCGACCACCACCACAAAGCCCTGGAACAACAAGCGCAGCATGAAGGGGCCGGACAGGTGCATGGCTAACTCGCCGAGCAGGTTGCCGAGGAGTTTGGTTTTGCGGACGGGATCGGGGATGATCATCACGCCGAAGAAGGCGGCAAGGACGGTAAACAGCAGGCTGTAGACGAAGATGACGAAGCCGGCCTTTTCCAGGTTCTTGACCTTAGGGCTTTTGATCTCGCGGTAGACCTGGGCGAGGGTCTCCTCACCGCTCATGGCGAGGATGGAGTGTCCGAAGCCGATCAGCAGCGCGAGAGCGGCGATGTGCATGACGCCGGTGCCGGAGAGCCATCCCAAGGCCTTGGGAGAGACGGTCATGTTGGCGGGCGTTGGGGCCGGCGGCAGGTGGAAGCCGATTTTAAACAGGGTGATGAAGCCCCAGGCGATCAGCATGACGACCATCACGGTGGTGATCTGCATGATGCGCAGCGCCTTCTGCGAGCTCTCATGCATGCCCATGATGTTTTTCCACCAGAAATAGAAGGTGATGGCGACGGCAAAGACGACGGAGAACTCGTTGACGGCGGCGGGGGAGACGAGCAGGTTGTGGCCGAAGCGGGCGCCCACATCGTGAATGAGGCCAGCGAGGTACTGGCCGGCGGAGACGGCGCTGATGGGGCCGGTAAGGACGAAGTCAAACATCAGCGCGGAGACGGCAACTTTGGCCAGGGTGGAGCCCAAGCCCTCTTTGACCACGCGGTAGACGCCGCCGCGGACGAACATGGTGCTCGACTCGATATAGAGGGAGCGCACGGCGTAGCTGAAGAGCATGACGGCGAGAATGAACCAGGGGGCACTCTTGCCTATGGCATTTTCCGCGATGCCGGGGACGTAGAAGGCGGACGAGCCGAGATCAGCGAGGACAATGGCGGCGGCTCGCCAGAAAGAGATGAAGGAGAGCATCACTGTCGAGGCGACAATGACGCGGTTCGTAGTCTTTTGAGAAATATCCATGATCGCGGCCAGGGATGGTGCTGGCCGGCTCCTTTCCAATGCCTACGGGGTTAGCTGACGGGCTAGGGCCGGAAAGTGCCCTTCCTCGGTACGAGGATTCGCCCCTGCCATGAGGCTGCTGGGTCCCCCGTTTCCACGTGGTGTGGAACTCGGCGATGACAACAATTATATTCTTTGTGACACGGCGGCGCCGGGGTGCGGACAAGAGTACGCGGTCATGAAGCGGGACGGGCTGAGAACGGCCACAATGCAGGTTGGCAGACAATACGCTCCGCTGCCGGGGACAGGTCAGCGCCAGGTGCGTTCGCGCCGGGGTTTGAGTTCCGGCGCACCGTCCAGCAGAGAAGCGCGCGGGCGCCGGCTCTCAACTGGGCGCATGGGAGGGGTCACCGATTTTTTCCGGAACCTGCAGCGCGTCGTCGGCTGGGTCATGCATGGCCCGCAGGCGAAATCCGCTCAGAACCTGCTCTCTTTCGGGCGAGTCCAGATCCTGCTTGAGGCGCTTGAGCGCGAGTGAGACCACGTGATAGTGGTGCAGTTCTCTGAAGCGAGGATCGCTGACCAGGTTGAGCCAAATCTCGTGTAGTAAGTCAATATCCTTTTCGCGCAGGCGGGGGGCATGCGGTCCGAGGTAAAACACCTCTTCCACGCCTTCGTCGCCAATGACTTCCAGGCGGAGGCGCGGGCGCGGTTCTGGCAGCATTTCCCAGGCCAAGCCGGTGTAGTTGCCCTGTTCGCGGGCGGGAAGAACGCGGCTCAGTCCGGCGACAATCGTGTCGGAGCGCAAGCGGGCGGCGGTTTGCACCAGGGCGTCGAATGGGTTTGAACCGGGCACAATCAGCAGGGAGACGGTCTTGCCGGCCTTTTCCGCTGTGGCGACGACACTGGTGAAGAGCTGCTGCTCATAGTCGGTCATTTCATTGTTGGTGTCAGTGGTGAAATCGCCCTTGTGCAGCATCCGGATGGTGACCACGACGACATCCTGTTTGGTGGTATCGGTGCGCTCCAGAACGCGGCGCAGATGTCCCAGATGGTTGTAGTCGCGGACGGCCACCAGGACGTTGCCGGGGCGGACCTGCATGGTATCGAGGTTGATGTCGACGCGCCCTTGAGCCAGGAACTGGTCGAGCTCGTGCCCGTCCTTGCGGCGGCGCTTGTGGGCGCGCTCGGAAAACAAAAAGAGCGCGAAGAAGCCGGCGGTGAAGAGCGTTCCATAGATGGTGGCGACTTCCTTGGTAAACAGGTTGATTACCAGGACGGACATCAGGACCAATGTGATCAACCCCAGGCCGAGAGGGATTTCATAATTGCCGATGGGCAAATTGAATGGGATCCTCCATTCTCGCGGGCCGGGGCGCTTAAAGCGCAGGGTCAGGACCGAAACGGCAAGGAAGGTGAAGCTCCAGATAAGTCCAAAGGCATAGGCCTCGCCCAGGGTGTAGACGTTGCCGCGGCTGGCCAGAATAATCGCCAGCTGCAGGCCGACAATGAGGTTCACGATGCGGTAGGTGGTACCAAACTTACGTTGCGGCTTGCGAAACCAATCCGGCATGACGCCGTCTTCGCTGACCCTGTTCAAAACGCCATTGGAGCCAATGATGGCGGTATTGACCGCGCCCGCCAGCATGATGACGCCCACCAGCACGACAAATCCCTGAAACAAGAGTTTCAAAAGGCTGGGTCCGGCGAGGTAGCTGGTAAGGGTGCCAAGTAAATTGCCGAGCAAGTGTTGGCGGCGGACGTGGTCGGGAATGATCATCTCGCCGGCAAAGGCGGCGCCGGCGGTAAAGATCAGGCTGTAGATGAAGACCACGGTGCCGGCCTTTTTCAGGTTGGGGAGCTTGGGGCTTCCGATCTCGCGATAGACCTGGGCCAACGTTTCCCATCCGCTCATGCTGAGAACGGAGTGGCCGAAGGCGATCAGGAGCGCAATCGCGGTGATGTTGGTGAGGCGGGTGCCCCACAGCCAGCCGACCGACTCTTTGGGAAGCACCATGTTGTGATGGGTGGGCAAGGGAGGCAGCGGGGCGGGGTGCTTCAACAGTGTCACGACTACCCAGAAGATGAGGATCACGACCATGACGGTGGTGATCTGCATGATGCGCAGCGCCTTCTGCGAACTCTCATGCATGCCCATGATGTTCTTCCACCAGAAATAGACGGTGATGATGACGGCGAAAAGCACTGAAAACTGGTTGACGGCGGCAGTTGAAACCAGAAGGTTGTGTCCCAGGTGGGCAGCCACGTCGTGCAGCAGCCCGGCGAGGTACTGTCCAGCGGAGACGGCGCTGATGGGACCGGTCAGGACGAAGTCAAACATCAGCGCGGAAACGGCCACCTTGGCCAATGTGGAACCAAGAGCTTCCTTGACTACCCGATAAACGCCACCACGGACAAACATCGTGCTCGACTCGATGTAGAGCGAGCGGATCGCGAAGCTGAACAGCATGACGGCGAGGATGAACCAAGCCGCGCTCTTGCCCACGGCGTTTTCCGCAATACCAGGAACGTAGAATGCGGACGAGCCCAGGTCAGCGAGCACAATGGCAGCGGCGCGCCAAAACGAAATGAATGAAAGCATCACCGTCGAGGCGACAATGACGCGGTTAGCCGTTTTTTGAGAGATGTCCATGATGGCAGGGTGCAAGCAAGGGCCGTTCGCTGTTCACGTCCACAGCATCAGCGGCCACGGGCCGCCTTCTCCGGAAACCCATGTCTGGAAGAAGGCGCGACGGTCCCGCACATTATAAGAGCGAAAGAGGGCCTACCCAAAATTGAGAACCGCGGATGGGCGGTACGGTTTGCCCTTAATAGGTTTTGTGCAGCAGCACCAGGTAGTAGCAGAGGGAGAGGGCCATGTCACGGCCCAGCAATACACGTTCCTGTTCGCCGACGCGCGCGCCAATAACCACACTGGGGCTGAGAAAGGCCGCGTGGACGTGGGCGATGGCCTGGGCGGAGGAGGCTGGGATGAACTCCTTTTTCTCCAGGTGGCGCAACGCCTCCTCAAAGCTCAAGCCGGACTTGCCGTGGCCCTGAGGGTGGTGTGCCGCAAGCGATTTCACGATCAGCTCTAGGGCGGCGCGGCAGGAGGAGAGGGCGGCGGCGTAGTTGACGTTGGCGGATTGCAAGTCGAGGCGGGCATCGGCCAGCAGGTGGATCACCTCCTCGCCCTCGGGGAACGCGGTGCCGCGCAACAATGACGTGAGCAGGTCTTCGCGATTGGTACGGCCAGGGGCGGGAGGGACCAGGGTCAGCATGAGGCCATTCTGGACCGCATAACCGTCCAGCCGCAAGCTGCGGACTATCTCCTGCCAGCGCTCGTCCAGGCGCTGCTGGCTGTAGCGGCTGCCGGCGCGTAACTCGCGGTCGTTCCCGATCACTTCGTCGAGCAAAGGGGTGAGAAGTTGATCGCGGACTTCCAGGGCACGAGCGAAAAAAGCCGCAGGGGGCTCGCCCTCTTCCAGCAGCGCGTGACGCTGCAGCAACGCGGTGCACTGCTTTTCAGGGTACTGGGCCAGTAAGGAGACCAAGGCAGTGCGAGTCGCGGCGGAAAACGTTCCTGGTCCGGTTTTGACAGGCTGAACGGATTGCATTGGGTGTCTCCTGCGGGGGCGGGGCCGACCTTGCCACTTTGGGACACTATAGCAGGATCGGAGGGAGGCACAAGCGCCGTGGAGATGCCGCATTGGTGCACCACGGTCCGATTTTACGGTTCGATTTTGTCGTCCGTGGTGAATCCTGGGGAAGACGCCGGCGCATCTGGCGCGTAGGAGTGAGTCATGCCGATCGTGAGGAATTGCCCTTCATGCGGGAAGGCGAACCGGGTACCCGGCAAGCATCTCGCCGACAGCGGCCGCTGCGGAGCTTGCAAGGCGGAACTGCCCCCGCTCGCAGCGCCGCTGGAGGTAAGCCCGGCGGAGTTCGACGAGATTGTCAGCGAGAGCAAGGCGCCCGTGCTGGTGGATTTCTGGGCGGCGTGGTGCGGACCGTGCCGCATGGCGGCGCCGCACGTGGCGCAGGTGGCGCGGGAACTGGCGGGGCGGGCCGTGGTGCTCAAAGTGAATACGGAACAACATCCGGAGTTGGCGGAGCGTTTCCGGGTGCAGGGGATTCCGAACTTTGCGGTGTTCGCGCACGGAGAACTGCAGTTGCAGCAAGCCGGGCTGGTGGATGCGGGAACGATGAAGCGCTGGTTGACGCAGGCGGCGGCGTAGCGACGCAGGCGTCGCGGCGGCCTGCTTGATTCAGGAAAGTGCGGGCTTTACGCTGGCGCCCATCAGCTCGACGACGGCGGCTTGCGCCTGTTCGACGGTGATCGATTCGATGCAGCGGGGGCTTTCGAAGGCGTAGCAGCGGTCGGCGCGGCAGGGATTGCAGGGGAACGGGTTCTGGACGATGCGGCTGCGGGTCTGCCAGGGCGCCCAGACGACCGAATCGGTGCCTCCGTAGAGGGCCACCACGGGGCGTTGCAGCGCGGCGGCAATATGAATGGGTCCGCCATCGCTGCCAAAAACCAATGCGGAGCGTTCCACCGCCGCGGCCAGCTCTTCCACAGTGGTTCCCACCAACAGAGCGGCAGATCCCAAGGGTAGCGCGGAGATGATCTCCTCCTCGAAGCCGGGCTGAGAGCTGGCGCGGGCGAAGAGGGCGGTGAGTCCAAACTGGCGATGCAGCCAGGGGAGGAACTGGTGGTATTGCTTCAGGCCCCAGCGCATGGTGAAGCTGCGCGGCTGCGCGTGAATGAAGGCAAATGGGCCAGGCGCGCCCAGGCGTTCGAGCTTGCGATTCAGGTTGAGGCGCGCGGTGGGGGAGACAGTGAGGCGCAGGGGGCCGAGGGCACGTTCCGGCATGCCAATGAAGCGCAACATGGAGGCGACATGCTCGGCGGTGTGCCAGCGCGGGCGGTCCGGAGGCGGCGGCACGGGTGGCACATGGACGTTGTGGGCCCAATCGTTGCGCGTTCCCAAAAAATGAACGCGGGTGGGAGCGCCGGAGGCGGCGGTCAGCCAGGAGGCGGTGCTACCGCCGTGAAGATTCAGAGCCACGCGCGGTTTCAGGCGGCGCAGTTTTCGCAGCGCCTCAATGCGTTGCCGCAGGCCGTCGCCCACGGGGATAATTTCGTCAATATCCGGGTTGGCATAGAGCGCGCCGGCGAAGCGCGGCGAGACGAGATAAGCGATGCGCAGATCAGGGCGCCATTGCTTCAGGATGGCGAGCGCGGGGGTGGTGAGCAGCACATCGCCCAGGCTGCGGAGACGCACAGTCGCAATCCAGGAGCGGGAGGGCAACGAGTGCAGCAGGTTGGGGTGAGAAGCAGGCGAGGCGGTCATGCCATCCCTCTTATAACCCGATTGCGGCAAGACTGTCCGCAGCGGCGAGGATAACATCTTCCGCTTCGGAATCGCTCAAGGATGGGTACAGCGGGAGCGAGACGATACAGCGGCCGGCGGCATCGGCAATGGGGAACCGGTCCGGCGTGAAGCGGGTGCTGAACCGCGGGTGCAGGAATAAAGGAATGAAATGGACCGAGGTGGCGATATTGCGATCGCGCATTTCGTCGATAAAGCGCGCGCGCAACTCGCCGCGATCGGAGGCGGGGGCGGCCAATTCGACGGTGTACAGATGCCAGGCGTGGATGGCGCCGGGGATCTGTTGCAGAGGCCGCAAGGAGCGCAAGGCCGGGTTACGCAACTGTTGATTGTAAAATGCCGCGATTTCACTTCTGCGGCGATGAAAGTCCGGCAGTTTGCGCAGTTGCGCCAGGCCGAGCGCGGCCTGTAAATCGCTGAGGTTGTATTTGAATCCGGAGCGTTCGACTTCGTAGTACCAGCCGTGCTCGCGGCCGACGGGAAGCACGGTTGCGGTGGCTGGGCGGCGCTCGCCGCGCCGGTAAAGCTCGCGGTTGATGCCGTGCAGCGCCAAGGGGCGCGCAGCCGCGATGATTTCTGGGCTGGCGGTCAGCATGCCTCCCTCGCCGGTGGTGAGGTTCTTGGTGGCATAAAAGCTGAAGGCCACCGCGTGAGGGATGGAGCGTTCAGCGAGCGGCGCGCCCACCATACGATCGCGCCAGCGGGCGGGCAGGGCATGCGCGGCGTCTTCGACGATAGCCAGGCGATAGCGGGCGGCCAGGCCGGTCAGCGCGTCCATGTCGCAAGGCTGGCCATAGAGGTGTACGGGGAGGATGGCGCGGATGCGGGCGCCGCTGGGCGTGGTTGGGGCAACTGCGAGGCGGGCGGCGACGGCATTCGGGTCGAGGTTCAGGGTGCGGGGATCGACATCGACCAGCACCGCCTCCGCTCCCGCCTGTTCGATGGCATGGACGGTGGAGCAGAAGGTGAGCGGGGTGGTAATGACGGCGTCGCCTGGTCCAATGCCCAGCGCCACAAGCGCGAGGTGAAGGGCGGCGGTTCCGGAACTGACGGCCAGGGCGGCGGAAGCGCCGGTGCAGGCGCGGAACTCCTCTTCGAATTGGCGCACGCGCGGTCCGCTGGTGAGCCATCCGGAGCGCAAGGTGGCGACCACTGCTTCGATCTCCTCGTCTCCCAGGACCGGAGGGGCGAAGGGGAGCAGCGCCAGGCGGCGGCGAGGCTGGGCGGCGGAGGGACTGGGCCCCGGCCGTGAGCGAGTGTCCGCGGAGCTAGACATGCGAATGGCCGGCCGGTTCAGCAGCCAAATCCCGCGAACGGCAGAAGAATTCCTCCACGTCGCGCAGGACCTGATTGCAGGTGTGCGCCTCGTAAATCAACTTGCGCAGCGCCGCGCCGCCGCGCACGCCATGAGTGAACCAGGCGGCGAACTGTTTCATTTTTCCAATGGCGCCGGGGAGTTCTTCGGCGGCGAGCATACGGAAATACGTCTGAATCAGCTCGCCACGCTCCTCGTCGCTGGGTTCGCGATAGGCGCCGGTGAGGCGATAGCTTTCGATCTGGCGGAAGATCCAGGGATTGGCGGCGGCGGCGCGTCCGATCATGACACCATCGCAGCCGGTCTGGCGGATCAGGGCTTCAGCGTCTTCAGGGCGGCGGATGTCGCCATTGCCCAATACCGGAATGCTGACGCTCTGTTTTACCTCGGCAATCCATGCCCAGTTGGCATGACCGGAGTAACCCTGCTGGCGGGTGCGGGCATGCAGAGCCAAGCCATTCACGCCACAACTTTCCGCCAACTGCGCGAGCTGGACATGGATGAGCTGCTTGTCATCCCAACCGGCGCGGTACTTCACCGTAAAAGGAATGCCGACGGCGGCGCGGATGCGCTTGAAGAGGACTTCCAGTAACGGCAGGTCACGGAGCAGTCCGGAGCCTCCATTGCACTTGACGACTTTTTTGGCGGGGCAGCCGAGGTTGAGATCGACGGCGTCAAAGCCCATGCGTTCCACCAGGGTGGCGGCTTCGGCGAGCGCGTCAGGATCGCTGCCGAACAGTTGGGCGGAGATGGGCCGTTCTTCCGGTGCAAAGGAGAGGTAGCGGCGCGCGACCTTTTCGGAGCGGATGAGGCCGTCGGCCGAGGTGAACTCGGTCATGATGAGGCCACAGCCGCCCAGGCCACGGATAAAGCGGCGAAAGACCGTGTCGGTGATGCCGGCCATAGGCGCCAGCACGACGGCGGGAGCGATCTCAACCTGTTGCGCGCGGTGGCGCAAGGTGTAGGCCGCCGGCAGCGTAGTGGCCGCGCTGGCGGCCGGAAGATCGCGATTCAACGGGGGATGTTCCCAGAACTTCTGCACGCCCTATTTTAGCGTTGCCCGCGCCGGCTGCGGGCGAAGGGCGGCGCGCGGGCATGGGTTTGATGCCGGCCGCGCGCCTGTGGGGAATTTAGGCAATCTTGATGATCTTGCGTTTAATGGCGTATTGCACCAACTGCGCTTTATTGTGAATGTCGAGCTTACGCATGAGGTTGAACTTGTGCGCCTCGACGGTCTTGATGCTGAGTTCCAGGCGAACGGCGATTTCCTTGACGGAAAGGCCTTCGGCGAGAAACTTCAGGATTTCGCGCTCGCGGGGCGTGAGGGTGCTGAGGCGGGGCTTGAAGCGGTCCTCGGGGGAGCGGGTGTGGATATCTTCCACCAGCTTGGAGAGGATGCGCGGGCTGAGGTACTTGCCGCCGCGGCGGATTTCGCGAATGGCCGTAATCAGCTGTTCGGCGGGAGTGTCTTTCAGGACATAGCCGGAGCCGCCCGCCTCCAGGCATTGCCCGAGGTAGTCCTCATCGTCGTACATGGTGAGAAACAGGGCGCGGGTTTCAGGGCGGTTTTTGCGAATCTGGCGTACGGCTTCAAAGCTGGGAATGCCGGGCATGCCGATATCCATGACGACGATATCGGGGCGCAGTTCGGCGGCTTTGCTGATGGCTTCTTCGCCGTCGCGTGCTTCACCAACCACTTCCATGTCCTGCTCGGCCTGCAAGAGTCCCTTGAGTCCTTGCCGGAACAGGGTGTGGTCGTCGGTGATGAGAATGCGCGTCTTCGCCATAACAGTGTTGGAGTCCTAGGCTCCGTTGGCCAGTCCCAACTGGCCGGCTCTAACGGTCAATCAACGCGGTTGGGGCACCGCGCCGGCAAGCAACACGGGAGGGGAAGCTAGACCGATTCCGCTCCTGCTTTCTTTTGGATGCCGTGGTGCCGGGCAGAGGTATCCCGGTGTTCAACAGCTTCTTCTTTGGTTGCATTCAAGGGCAGCCAGATGCGGACGTGGGTGCCCGAGCCCGGAGCGCTGTCAATGGTGACATCACCGCCCACCAGGCGGACGCGTTCGCGCATGCCGGAGAGGCCAAAGCGGGGGCGGAGGGTGGAACGCGCATCCGCTTGCGAAGCCAGTTGGGGGCTGAAGCCGCGTCCATCGTCGCGCAGATCAATCTGCACCCCAGAACCCCGGCGGTGCAGGCTCAGTTCGACGTGCTGCGCCTGGGCATGCTTGGCAATGTTGTTGAGGCCTTCCTGCACCAGGCGGTAGATCAGGATCTCCAGTCCAGTGGAGAGGGCGTTCAGGCCCGTACCGAAATGGAAACGGCTGAGCAGGTGATGAATGCGCTCGGTCTCGCGGAGTTCCTGGCGCAAGGCGGCTTCCAGGCCGAGCTCTTCCAGCAACAGCGGTGACAGGCGCGCCATGATGCGGCGCAGCCCTTCAGCACTCCGGTCGATAACGGTGAGCGCCTGATCGAGCGCCTCCAGGGCCTTGGGGATGCGCAACTCGGCCAAGCCGGAAGTCATTTGGCGGCGAGCCATTTCCAGGTAGAGGCGGGTCACCATGAGCGCCTGACCGGTCTCATCGTGCAGATCGCGGCTGATGCGGCGCCGCTCTTCATCCTGCGCCTGGAGAAGCTGGCGCGAGAGTTGGCCAATGCGCTGCTCGTTTTCACGCAGGGTGGCGGTGAGCTGAGCGCGTTCGATGGCCATGGCGGAGCGTTCCCCCAAGGCGGCCAGCAACTCCAGTTCCTGGGGCAGCGGTTCGTAATGGCGATCAAAATCGACATGAAGTACGCCGGCAATGGTGCCGTGGCTGGCCTCGGCGCCGGCCGGCTGAGAATGTTCCGCCGAACTCTTGCCGCTGGGGACGATCAGAGGAACCGCCCAAACGGTGTGGATGTCGAACTCGCGGAAATAGGGCTGCGAGATGCGGGGGTCGTTGGCGGCGTCGAGTAGAACCGCGGTAGAGCCGCTGTTGAGGACTTCGCGGAAGAAGGCGCCCGCGGGGGCATCAGGCAGCACGGCGTCCGCCGGCACGCCATACAAACAGGCTTCTCGCAGTGCGGCGCCTGGCTTGGCGCTGCCGGAGAGGAGAATGCCTCCCCATTGCGCGCCAAAGGCTTCGGCGGCGAGCCGCAACAGGTGCTCGAGTAATTCGTCCAGGTTGGCGGAGGCAAGCTCCGCATCGAGGACGGCTAACAGCGTGCGCAGATCGGAGCTGTGGACGCGGTCATAGCACTGTCCGACAACGAGAAAAGCGGCGTGGTGCATGGCGGCGAAGGCGGCATTGATTTCATCGGTACGGCCCGAAAAGCAGCCCTCGATAAAGCTGACTGCGCAGCGATGATGAAGGTTGAGCGCCCGGGCGACCGTTTCCAGCGGAACCCGCAATTTGGCGAGACGGCGGGAATGGTACTCGATGTTTTCAAAGAAGGCGGGCCAGTTACCCTCAATCAGGAACTCAAGACTGTCGAGCTGCAAGAGACGGCGCAGGGCTTGCTGTGCCGAGGGGGAGAGTTGCTCCAGCGGGAAGCGCTCCAGCCACACCCTGGTCCAAGCGGAATGGCAGGAGTCGAGGACGCGAGCAGCCTCGGAAATCAGCGCGCGGCTTCCCTGGTCAAAAAAGTTGAAGTCCTCCGCGGCAGGCACAGGTTCCAGCACAGGACTGTGCTGTAAGTGCTGCAATGGACTTTGCGGGCCCGGACCAAAATGGGAATGGATTTTGGTGGCCGGTTTGCGCCGCTGATTCGGTTGGGGATGCTCGGAACGCAGGCTGTAACTCCGTTGCCGCCTCTCGTCAGCGGCGCAACATGAAAACGGAGGCGCGCCGGGAAAGGGGATGCAATTGCCAGCAGTATAGCAGGCGGAGAGCTACACTGCATCGTTGTTAGAACGCGGGTTGGAACGCATGGAATGAATGTGGATGGAGTGCAACTTCCCGGCACCTCCTGAGGCGCTGTTGCTGAACGGGAGTTGCCGGTTGCCGGTTATTCGATGTTCGCCACAGCTGTTCCCCGCAGAAGATGCGCAGTGCGGAGCGATTCCACTCTTTGCGAAGATGCTGGACAATAGATCTCATCCCAGGGATCTCATCGGATTTCGTCCCAGCCGCTCATGTCCATCACTCCTCATCAATCTCGCACTGTCCAGCCGAACCGCACGGCCTCTTATCCCGTGGTGGTCATTGCTGGTCCCACGGCAAGTGGGAAGACAGCCCTGGCGCTGGGTCTAGCGCGTGCCTTGGGCAACGTGGAGATCGTGAACTTCGACTCCATGCAGGTCTACAAAGACTTTGATGTTGGTAGCGCGAAGCCCTCGGCGGAGGAGTTGGCCGCGGTGCCCCATCACCTGGTCGGGGAGGTGTCTCCCGAAGAGTGGTTCACTGCGGGCGAATACGCGCGGCGCGGCCGGCAGCGGGTCAGGGATATTCATCAACGCGGAGCGCTGCCGCTACTGGTGGGAGGCACGGGCTTTTACCTGCGTGCGCTGCTTGAGGGCTTATCGGAGTTGCCGGAGAAAGATGAAGCCTTGCGGCAGCGCCTTCGAACCCGCGTGGTCGAGCGGGGGCCGGAATGGTTACACCGCTTATTGCGGCAGTTGGATGCGGAGAGCGCCGCGCGCATAGCCGTGCGCGACACCCCCAAAGTGATTCGGGCGCTGGAGGTGCGGCTGCGCGCGGGAAGGTCACTGCGGGAGGTTTGGGGTGAGCGCGCGCCCACGGCATTTACGGAGGCGCGGCCCATTCGTCTGGGATTGGATCCGGCAAGAGCGGCATTGTATGAGCGCATCAACCATCGGGCGGAGGCGATGTTCGCGGGCGCCAGCGTTTCGGGACCGATCCAGGAAGAGACGCGCGCGCTGCTGGAGCGCTACCCGGCACACCTGCGCATGTTTGAGGCGCACGGCTACAAGCAGGCGTGCGACATTATCTTGCGCGGCGCCAGCCCGGCCGCGGCGCTGGCGGAAGCGCAGCAGGAACAGCGCCATTACGCCAAGCGGCAAATGACCTGGTTCCGCCGGGAGTTAGGGATGCACTGGCTGCGCGGTTTTGGCGACGAGCCGGCAATACAGGCGGAGGCGCTGGTGCATGTGCGTGAAGCACTGGAGGCCGGCTAAAAGGCGAGAGCCGCACGCCGGCTTATGTTCGGCAGCGATGAACCCCTGGTCCGTCGGGTAGCGCATTAGCGCAACAGGCTCACTTTCAGCACGCTGTAGGTGGCGGAAGGGTTCAGCTGCATGGTGATTCCCGAGGTGCCACCCAGGTAGAGAGTGTCGGCGATGATTTCTCCGAGCACGTAGGTGCCGCTTCCGGAATTGCCTTGCAGGCTGAAGACGGTATTGTAGCCAGCGGGGGGTGCGACGCAATTGGCCCCGGTTCCGGCGGCGTTGCACTGGTGGAAGTACATGGTGCCGGCGAGGAGGAACTGCCCTCCGCCGCCCCAACTGGCGTTGGCGGCGGCGGCACGGTCCTGAAAAAACAGGATGCCGCGGTATTGCTGGAGGGGATCGCCGTAGACGCCGCCGCAGGGTCCCATCAGAATGTTGCCCTGCATGGTCGCGGGCAGGGGAGGGTTGGGGGCGGGCCCGGCGGGGCAGGTGGCACGGCTGGTATCGAAGGCGTCAATGGCGCGGGTGCCGGAGTTGGACCAGACAGTCACAGAACCGGTTCCGGAGAAATAGAACGTAGTTCCGTAGGTGCCGTCGCCGGCGGCGGTGCTGGGACGGACGTTGGAGTTGGCTTGTAACTGCAGTCCGCCAACCAGATAGTAAAGCCCGGGATCGAAGATTGCGGTGGTGTTTTTCACCTGGATGCCGGACGGGTAGTATCCCCCGGTGTACTCCTGGCAGCCGGTTGTGTCCGGGCAGCCGTTCACGCCATAGGCGACATTGGTGACCACTCCATTGGAGGCGGGAAGGGTTGGGGCGGCGAGCATGCTGAAGGGATCAGCGACGGGACTGGCGGGAGATTGCCAGCCGCCAGTGCTGCCCGCGAGAAAGCCGCCGGGGGCGGTGGATGGTCCGCCGAAGACGCCCAGGTTGCTGCCCGTGTAATTGGGGCCGCCCTTGCTAAGGTCGATAAGGGCGCTGCCACCGATAACGACCGCGGTGGGACTGGTGGAGTTCACCTCGATACTCTTGTTGGGGCCGCCCTCGATGGCGATATCCGGATTGCCCTGCACCTGCAGCGACTGCGCTTCGTTGGGATGCAGCACCACGATGGGTTCGGGGGAGTTCGCCAGGACCAATCCACATTCGGCCATGGCGCGGACGTCGGCGGTGCGCGAGCCGGAGAAGACGCCGGCAAAGATAGTGGGAACGCGATCGGTGACGTCGACGCGCATGAAGGGAACGGGGGCGAGGCTGGCTGGAGGCGTGGTCACGCTGGGGACACTGCCGGGAAAGCTGACCGCGACATCGCTGGACGGACCGGATTGCAGACCGGCGCCGTCCTGGCCATTGGCGGCGGCGTAAACGCAGGGCGCTGCACTGGAGGCGTTGGCGCAATCGAATGGGGTTCCAGGCGTGAAGCCCATGGAGGGCAGCGCGATGCCCTGCGAGAGAGCCAGCATGTCCATGGCGCCGGCGCCACAGGCGGCGTCGGCCGCGGTCTGCGCGCGCTGCCGGTGAAACCACAGATCGGTCATATCGGCGCCGAAGCCCACAAAGCCAACCAGGAAAAACACCAGCATCAGGGCGACAAAAATGCTGGCTTGCCCTGGTTGCCTGCGGTTTCTACGAGGAATTGATGCGGCGGGTTGCATGGGATTTACTCCGGGTCAGTTGATGATTCGTCCCTCCGCGGCACTATCGACAGTGACGGTGGGCCAGCCCAGATTGAGCAGTGGCCGGTAAGGGTACTGCACGGTGACGCGCACGCGATCGGGAGAAGAGGCGCCGCCATCGGGGTAGGAGACGCTGACATTCATGCTGGAGATATCGTGGAAGGAGAGCTGGGCATAACTTTTGACAACAGCGGAGACGTTGGCAGCTCCGGTGTCGGCGCAGGCGGGTGAGCAGGAGCCGCTGCAGGTGGCGCTAGTGGCGCCGCAGCCGTGGACCACGGCATAGCGCAAGCCCTCTTTGGCGGCGCCGCCGACGGCGTTGTAGGTGTAGAGCAGCATCACCGTTTCAAAGCCCCCGAAGATGATCAAGAGCAGGAAGATGATGCTGAGCAGGAATTCGACACTGGCCTGTCCCTGGGTGGGGGAGTGGGGAGAGAAGGAAACGCGGCGGAGGCAGGGCATGGGGAGTCTCGCTAATTCATGGCGCGCATTTCGGCGTAGCCGTGAAAGGTGCAGCTAAATGCCGTAAGACTGCCGCTGCACAAAGACGAGGGCAGCAGCCCGAGGTTGAAGAGTGTGCCGGGCACCAGCGGCTGAAAGGTGTAACTGACGTCGACGCGCTGCATGATGAAGTTTGGGGTCTCCGGATCGGTGCCGGGCCCGGGAAAGTTGGCTGGTCCGCCAAAGCTTTGGCAGCCCGCCACCCCGGCAGTGACTCCGAGGGCCTGCGAGCAGACCTGAAGGGCGGCGCCCGAGGCGTTGGGCAGGGCGCCAGTCATGTCCTGGTAAGTAAGCCAGCTGACGGATGTGGAACTGCTACTGGGGCCGGCGGCGGCCAGCGAGAGGGCGCCGGGGGTGGCGAAGCCGAGCATGGAGTATTCAGCGCCACTGCGGGGCGCGCCGGTCAGGTGCAGGGCCACCATGAAGAAGTACGCGAAGTTGGCGGTGTTGAGCATGAGGAAGACCAGGAAGAGAGTGAGAATGGCACTTTCCACCAAGCTCTGCCCGCGCTCACTGCGCTCGCGCTCGCAACGGCCTTCCGAGGTTTTTGTAAGACGGTGGTGCATGAGGAGCTCCGCGCGATGGGATTAAGGAGACTAGATCGGTAGCCGGGCGGGGGCGGGTTGCGGCCGGGGCTCCTTTTCCTGAGCGAAAGGCTCGCTGAACTCCGCGTCAAGGCCCAACTGATGGAGGATGCGGTGCAGGTAGCCGCGGCTGATGGCGAGGGAGCGCGCCGCCCGCAATTTGTTGCCGCGATGAGAGCGCAGAGCCGCGCGCACCAGTTCGCGTTTGTAGCTTTGGACGGCGCTGTGGAAGCTGATCCCGGCATCGGGAAGCGGACGGCTGGCTGGTTGCAACTCGGGCGGGAGGTCCTCCACTTCGAGGCAGTTGCCGTCACACATCACCACACTTCTTTCGATGACGTTCTGGAGCTGACGCACGTTGCCGGGCCAGGGTGCGGTCAGCAGGGCGCGCAGATATCCGGGGCTCATGCCGCGGGCCGACTTGCCATGGGTAACGGCAAAGTCGCGGACGAACGCCTCGGCCAGGACCGGTATTTCTTCGATGCGCTCGCGCAGCGGCGGCAAGTCGAGTTGCAGTACGGAAATGCGGAAGAACAGGTCCTCACGGAAACTCGCGGCCCGCACCATGGCGGGGAGGTTGCGATGGGTGGCGCAGATGACGCGCACGTCGAGTGGGGTTTCGCGTCTGGCGCCCAGGCGCCGAACGGTGCGCTCCTGCAAAACGCGCAGGAGTTTGGATTGAAGAGGCAGGGCAAGATCGCCGATTTCATCGAGAAAAATCGTCCCGCCCTGCGCCTCCTCGAAGCGGCCGGCCCGGCTTTGGAGCGCGCCGGTAAAGGCGCCGCGCTCGTAGCCGAAGAGCTCCGCTTCAAGGAGGCTTTCCGGCAAGTCGCAGACGGAGAAGGCGACAAAAGGGCGCTGCGCCCGCGGACCCATGCGGTGAATGGCGCGCGCCGCCAGTTCCTTGCCAGTGCCACTCTCGCCGGTAATCAGCACCGTGCTGCAGACCGTCGCCATTTTGCCAACGGTGGTTTGCAGTTGCCGCATGCGGGCGCCCTCGCCCAACATGCCGGGTAAGGCGGTTGGGGCGGCTGCCTGGCGCGCGCGCGACAGTTCACGGCGCAGCGCCACAGTCCGAAAGGCGCGGGTCAGAGCGAAGCGGAGTTCTTGAGCGTCGAGTGGCTGGGGAAGAAAATCACTGGCGCCCAGGCGGGCGGCGGCCAGCGCGCTCTCGCGTTCCCGGTCCCAACTGAGAACAATCACCGGGGGCATGTTCGCCAGGGCGGTCAACGCGCTCAGGCGTGTTTGATTGGAGGTCTGATCCGCGCCCCATTCCAGCAGCAGAACCGGCTGCCGCGGCAGGGTGTGCAGACGCTCGACGGCGGCCAGCGGGTGCGGGTAGAAGTCGCAGCGGTAGTCCGCTCCCAAGATCATGGGAAGCGAAGAGGATAGTGCGGGGTCGGTTGCAATCACCAGCAACGTTAGCGCGCCGGAGGTCTGTTGAGTCACTTGTCCTGCTCCCGCGGCGGCGGGTGGACCGCCGCCTCTTTATGCCCAATTGCTGTCCCGTGGCCTCTACTGCGGCCACATTGGTGAGAGGCGTGCGCGGCGCTTTGCGTGATGCCGCTGTCCCTTTCCTCTCCCGCCGTTGCTCGCAGCAGCCCAAGCGCGCCCGCCAGCGGCGCAACGCTCTCGTGTGCACCGTTGGCGCGCCGCGCCACTGAGACAGGTGGCGCGCGCCGTCTCTGGTTGCCGTTTCATCTCGTCCTGCTGGCCGTGGTCGCGACCGCCGTGTTGTTGATTGCGCGGGGGAACCTGCCCGATCCCGATTTGTGGTGGCACCTGCGCGACGGGCAGGCCATTGTGGCCCAGCAGCATTTGCCCCGTGTCGATACTTACTCATTTACCGTGCGCCAGCACCCATGGATGGATCACGAGTGGCTCGCCGAAGCTATCTTCTATCTTGCATACCGGTGGGGCGGTTTAGAAGGAGTCGAATTCCTGATGTTGGTGCTCCTCGAAGTCATCTGTCTCGGTATGACTGGGCTCGCCTACTGGCGGACAAGAAATATCAAGGCCGCCGCAGTCACAGGAGTGATTTGTGTGGCGCTGGCCTCGGTGAACTTTGGGCCGAGAACAATCCTTTTGGGGTACCTGTGCCTGCTGGTGCTGCTGCTTTTGCTGCAGGGCTGGCGCGCAGGAAAGACGGGAATGCTGTATGCCGTTCCCGGCCTGTTTTGTCTTTGGATCAATCTGCACGGGAGCTGGGCGTTGGGCCTGTTGGTGCTGGCCGGCTTTATCGCCGCGGGATTCTGGGAGGGAGACTGGGGCCTGGTGTGGGCGCGGCGCTGGAGCGGGCCTCAGTTGCGCGCTTTGGGGGCAACCCTGGCGTGTAGCGTAGCGGCGTTGTTTATCAATCCCTGGGGATGGCGTCTGGTGCTCTATCCGCTGGACCTGGCCTTTCATCAGCCCCTCAATACCCAGCATGTGCAGGAGTGGATGCCGGTGGATTTCCATAGTCCGCGCGGGCGCCTGCTGTTATTGCTGGGCGCGGTTTGGCTGCTCTCCACCTTGCTGCGGAAGCGGCGCTGGGAGCTGGGGGAACTGGGGCTGAGCGGATTCGCCTTGTTCTGCGGACTGAGCTACGAGCGCTTTTTGTTCTTTTTTGCGCTGCTGGCGGCTCCCGGTATTGCCGTGGTGCTGGACTTCCTGCCCGCATATGACCGGCAGCGCGACCGCGGGTGGGTGAACGGGGTGTTTGTTGTAGGGCTTGGCGTGCTCGCCTGCTGGTATTATCCCGGCCGGCAAGAGCTGCGGAAGGAGGTGGCCGCCCACTTTCCGCAAGCATCCTTGAACGAGCTGGGCAGCCAGAGCTTGCAAGGAAACCTGCTGAATTACTACGAGTGGGGGGGATACGTTGGCTGGAAGCAGCCTCGCATTCCGGTGTTTATTGACAGCCGCGTGGACATATTCGAGTACGCCGGCGTGCTGCGCGATTACTTGTCATTGCTGCAACTCAAGGATGTGTCTGGAGTGCTGCGGAGCTACGGCATTGATTATGTGCTGTTTCCTCCGGGTCAGCCGCTGACGCGGTACCTCATGGCTGACCGGGAGTGGGAGGTTGTGTGTTGGGGAAAACACGCGGTGCTGCTGCGCCGGCGAACGTTTGTGAAAGCGGCTCAGCCGCGCTTACGCGTGGGCGAGGCATGGTGAAAAGCATGGTGAAGGGCATGGTGAAAGCATGGTGACGAAAGCATGCTGACGACCGCAACCGCCATCGCCGGAACTCGCGCCATGGCCGCGCTGTGGCCGGGGGCGGCGCAAGAGGGCGCGGTGAAGCGGAGCTGGTGGCAAAGCGACGCCGCCGTCATGCTCGGGCTTTTTGTGCTCGGGGCGGCCTATCTGTCTTGTTTCCGCCGTTTTACACGGCTCGACCCGGACGAAGGCATTTTCCTGCAGGGAGCGGTGCGGGTGGCGCATGGCCAACTCCCCTACCGCGATTTCTTTACGTTTTACACGCCGGGCGTGTTCTATCTATTGGCGGCAGTGTTTCGCCTTTTTGGCCGGAGCTTCACCGTGGCGCGCTGGACGCTGGTTGTGGCGGGGGCGGGAGTCAACCCAGCCAGTTACGCTCTGGGGCGGCGCGTGGCGTCTCGCGGAACGGCTTTGTGGTTCGCACTTGTAGTCATGGGGAGCGCGTTGCCGTTTCGCTTTCTGGTGTTGCCGAACTGGTTCGCGACTCTGTTGGTCCTGGTTGCGATTGCAGCGGCGGCGGCGGCAACGGGCGCGGTTTCGCGCCGGGCGGAGTGTGTCTGGGCTGCCGCGGCGGGTATGTTGACCGGCTTAACAGTGCTGTTTGAGCAGTCGGTTGGAGCGGGACTGCTGTTTGGACTGTTGTTGGGGGGCACGCTGCTGGCACTCCGCGCGCGACGGGAGGGGCGGAGCACGTCCAGCATTTCCGCAGGGCTGTGGTTTGGGTTGGGCTGGAGCCTGCCATTGGCGGCCACCCTGGCGGTGCTGAGACTAAAGCACACCCTTGCGACTGCGCTGGCCTGTTGGTTCTGGCCGTTAGGTCATTACAGCGGGGCAAACCTGGTGCGGCTGGGCGATCCGGATTGGACGGCGCGGAGCCGCACGATCTTGTGGGGCGGCGGGTGGGCGCACCGGCTGTTTTCATTCTGGGTGGTGGCGCCCAGCTTGTGGCTGCCCTGGCTGGCGTTTCTGGGTCCACTGCTTTTGTTCTGTGGCGCGCTGCGGCACGCCAACCTAAGCCGGGGGAAGGGCAACCGTCATGCCGCGGAGACGGTGATCTGCGCCGCGGAAAGTGGCGTTCTGACGGGTATCCTGCTGGGGCGTTGCGACGCTGTGCACTTTGTGTATCTGGAGCCGCTCTTACTGCTGCCATGGGTCGCGTTATGGGGCAGCAGCCGCTTCCGGGCGATCCGGCGATGGCTGACGCTGCCGCTGCTGAGTTCGTATGGGGCGTTTGCAGTGGCGCTGTTGCTGGCGCTGGGGATGGGGGGCACGCAAACGATCGCCACGCGGCGGGGCCGGGTCGTGGCGGCGCCCGGGGAAGAGGCGCTGTTGTATCAACTCCGCCACCTGCGGAGGGGTGGGCGCCTGATTGTGTTTCCCTATCTGCCTTTCTATAACTTTTTGACGGCGACCCGCGAGCCCTCGCGCTTTGATTATCTGCAGCCCGGCATGTTTACGCGGCAGCAGTTCCGCGCGGCGGCGCGGGAGTGGGGCCGGCAGCCGGCAACGCCGGTGCTGTACCAGCTCAACTTTTTTGAGCGGCTGGAGGAGTCGTGGCCGCGGAGCGGAGCGGCGGCATTCGATCCGGTGGAGGCGGCGCCGGAGCTGTTGAGCGGGCGGCGGGTATGCGCCCTGCTGCGCTCGGCGCGCGGCGACCGGTTCCTGTTCCTGGCGCCAGTGGGAAGCGGCTGCCCGGCGGAGTTGGGCGCCGGGCAATAGCGGCGCTGTCACCATCCGGTGACACTGCACCGGCTAGAGCGTCACCAACGCAGCACAGCACAGCACCGCGTGACGGCGTCGGGGAGGTCCGCGCGGAACGCGGGGCGCGGGGCCGGGCCGCGGGCGGACGGAGGGGGCGCAGGCAGGTGGCTGGCGCCAGCGGCGGGGCGCGCCGGCGGCGGAGGAATGGGGACGAAAGACAGATTTCGCGGCGGCGGGGCGCCTCCACCGTCGCTTTGGCAACGTTGCTGCAGCGCTCTCCCCAGCAAGCTGCAACCCGGCTGGAGCCGGGGGGCGGAAAAGGAGCGCAATCGATGTCGAGGATTCTGCAACGTCTACAGCGGCTGGACCAGGACGAGTCCGGCCAGGGCTTGATTGAGTACGTGTTGATAGTGGCGCTGGTGGCCTTTGCCGCGACCGCCGGCATGAGCACCTTGGCGGCTTCGATCAACAGTGCCTTCACCAAGGTGGGCACGATTCTGGGGCAGTACGTTTAAGAGCAGCGGCGTGGGCCACTGGGCGGCGGCGCGGCAAGGCGCGCCGCCGCCGGGTGGTCCGGATCGCCAGGAGAGAGCGCGTGACGCTGGAGTTGCAAACCTGGTTTCTGCTGGGGGCCAGCCTGGCGGCCGTGCTGGGGGCGGGCTGGGATGTGCGCAGCGGGCGCATTCCCAACCGTTTGACGTATGCGGCGGTGCTGGCGGGGTTGTTGCTGCACGGTCTCACGCAGGGGGCGGCGGGGTGGCTGCAGGCGTTGGGGGGAATGCTGCTGGGTGGGGGCATGTTGTTGCCCGTGTATTTGCTGGGCGGAATGGGTGGCGGGGATGTGAAGCTGATGGCGGCGGTGGGCGCGCTGGCGGGCGGCGGTCTGGCGCTGCGGGAGGTGGTGGCGACGGCGCTGGCGGGAGCGGCGATCGCGCTTCTGCTGGTGCTCTGGCGGGGGCGGTTGCTGGCGACGCTGCGCAATACGGGGCAGCTGCTGGCGTGGCTGGCGCGGCGGCGGCTGGCGCCGCATGAGCGCCTGAATCTGACCAACGCCGCCTTACTGCGGCTGCCGTACGGGGTGGCGATGGCGTTGGGCGCGGGCTGGGTATTGGGCACAGCGCTTTGGCGGGGGTGATATACGAACGCGCGCAGATTTCTGATGGCCTTGTTGACCGCGCTGCTGCTGGCGGGCGGTGCGACGCTGGTGCTGTACCGGCTGTTGCGGCGCAACGCGCCGCATCTGGCTTGGCGGCAGGTGGTGGTGGCGGCGCACGACTTGCCGGCGGGTGTAGCGTTGACCGCGCAGGACGTGAAGCTGGCGCAGTGGCCCGCTTCGCTGCCATTGCAAGATAGCCTGGACAAGCTGCCGGCGGCGCTGGGGCGGCCCTTGATCTACCCGCTGCAGAGCGGCCAACCGCTGCTGGCGCACACGCTGGCCGAGCCCGGCTCCGGGCTGGGGCTTTCGCCGCGGATTCCGCCGGGGATGCGGGCGACCTCGGTGCGCTCCAACAACATTGTCGGGGTGGCCGGTTTTCTTTATCCCGGCTGTCATGTGGACGTGCTGGTGACCTTCAATAATCTGCCGCCCCAGCAGACCGGGCCGGTGACGCAGACCATCCTGCAGAACGCCGAGGTGCTGACCGCCGGCGAGCAGGTGGAGCCGGACCCACGCGGCAAACCGCACGCGGTGAACGTGGTGACCTTGCTGCTGAAGCCGCCGCAGGCGCAGAAGCTGCTGATGGCCAGCACGCAGGGCAGCATTCAGTTTGTGCTGCGCAACGGGGCCGATACGCAGCATCTGCGTCCGATTCCCACGCGCTTGAGCCAGTTAGTCGCATTTCCCGTCACCGCCAGGCGCGGCCGGCGGCCGCGCGTGCATCCCGGGCTGCTGCTGATTGAGGGCAGCAAGCGCGTGGTGGTGCACTTCTAAACGCTGCCGCAGACGCGACGCGGAGCGCTTTTCAGGAGAACAGAAATGAAGGATGGCAACGGTGGCGGGCGGCATTGGCCGCGCGGAAGGCGGAGCAATCCGTGCCGGCGCCGCTGGGAACGATGGCTGGGAGCTTGCGGGCGGGCAGTCATGGCGGCTGCTGTGCTGGCGCTGAGCCTGGGGCTGCTGCCGGAGGCGGTTGCGGCGCAAGCCAGCGTGGAGTCGGCCACGGCAGGGGCGCTGGTGGCTGTGCCATCAGGGCGAGGAGCATCAGAGCTGGGGCACGCGCTGGCGGCTGGGTCCGAGCGGCTGGCGAGACGGCGGCTGTTGGCGCGACGAGCCGAGGTGGGCCGGGACGGGAGTCGGGCGACACCGCCGGTTGGCGTGCGAGACGAAGCGGAGCCGGCAATGCCAGCGCCGGAGCTGGTGCGGTTGCATGTGGGCACCTCCAGCGTGGTGAGTGGGCGGGGACCGTGGCGGCGCATTCTGGTGAGCAATCCCGTGGTGGTGGCGGCGGTGGCGACCAGACCGGCGCAGGTGGTGCTGGAGGGCAAGCAGCCGGGGAGCAGCAGCGTCTTTCTGTGGCGCGGCGATGGTTCCTATCGCATGTTGACGGTCGAGGTGAACCTCGATGTGGATGCGCTGCAGGAGACCATCCGGACCAGCTATCGCGGTCTGCCGATCCAGGCGCGGGCGGACGGGATGCATGTTCTGCTCAGTGGCACGGTGCCCGATGCGGCGACGGCGGCGGCGCTGGTGAAGATGGCCAAAGCTTACTCGAAGTCGGTGGTGAACTCGTTGCAGGTGGCGCCGCCGCGGCAGCGGCAAATTCTGCTGGAAGTGCGTTTTGTCGAGGTCGATCGCACGCGGCTGAATCAGTTTGGGGTGAACCTGCTGTCGACGGGCGCGTTCAACACCCCGGGGGTGACCTCGACGCAGCAGTTTGGAACGGTGGGTGGCGCCGACAGCAGCGGGCTGAAGGTGCGCGGCATTATCGGGGCGCCGCTCAAGGGAAGCAGCACCGAATTCGGTTTGACCAACCTGCTGAACATTTTTTTCTTCCGGCCGGATTTAAATTTTGGCGCGCTGGTGCAGGACCTGGAGCAGAAAAACGTTCTGCAGATTCTGGCCGAGCCCAATCTGATCGCTTTGCCGGGACAGCCGGCCAGCTTTCTGGCGGGCGGGGAGTTCCCGTTTCCGGTGGTGCAGGGGGGCGCGAATATAGGCGCGGTCACCATCGAGTTCCGGCCCTTTGGGGTGCGGCTGCGTTTTGTGGGGACGATTGAGCCCGGCAATGTGGTGCGTCTGCGGGTGGCGCCGGAGGTGAGCGCGCTGGATTTCAGCAACGCGGTGACAATCGAGGGTTTCACGATTCCGGCGATTTCCACGCGGCGCGCCAAAACGGTCATCGAGTTGCGCGATGGGCAGCCGTTTGCGATTGCGGGGCTGCTGGACCAGCGCACCACGGCGGAATTGCGCCGCATGCCGGGGATTGCCTCGGTGCCGGTACTGGGGAAGATTTTTCAATCCCATTCCGACGTGCGCAGCCGCAGTGAGCTGATGGTGCTGGTACAGCCGCACATCATCGATCCGGTGGGCGGAGTTGCCAGCGTGCCGCGGCCGCCGGCGCCGGCGATGGGCTATCTCAACCCGCGCAAGTTTGATCGCGGGCTGCCGAAGAGGGGAGCGCCGCTGGTGAAAAAGCCGAGGCGCTGACGCTATGAACAAACCAAGCGCGGCATCATCATTCCCGCCGGTGCGCGGCGAGCAACTGACGCTGGCCACCTTGAACCTGGACGCGGATTCAGTGCGCCGGGTGCGCGAGCTGGCGGGGCGCGATGGCGCGGTGCGGCTGGTGCAGGAAATCCGTCTGGAGTTGGGCCGGAGTTGGGGCGGCACGGTGGCGTGGGAGAGCGCCGCGCCGCCCGAGCTTTGCCTGCTGGATTTTGATGAGGCGCCGGAAGAGGCAAGCCGGGCGGCGGCGCTGTTGAAGGAACACTACCCGGGAATGGCGCTGTTTGCGGTATCGGCGCAGGCGCGGCCGGAGGCGATCCTGCAGGCCATGCGCAGCGGCTGTGGCGAGTATCTGGGCAAGCCGCTGCAGGGGGAGGAGTTTCTGCAGGCGGTGCGACGGGTGCGGGGCCGGCGCGAGCGGCGGCTGGGGCGTTTGCGGGTGCTGACGGCGGGCAAAGGCGGGGTGGGGGTGACAGCGCTGGCGGCGCATTTAGGGGTGACGCTGGCGCGGCGGCACCGGCGCAAGGTGCTGCTGGTGGATCTGCACGCGGGCTTTGGCGACGCGGCGCTGTATCTGGGACTGGCGGGGCAGCGCTATCACCTGTTCGAGCTGGCGGAGCGTCCCGAGCGGCTGGACCGGGCGCTGGTGGAGAGCTATGTGCGGCCGCACGCCAGCGGTCTGCATTTGCTGGCGGCGCCGGAGGGAGGGCAGGCGCCCCGTCCGGTGGAGAGCGAGGCGCTGCTGCGCACGCTGGATTTTCTGCGCACGCTTTACGAAGAGGTGCTGGCGGACGCGCCGGCGGAGATGGCGTTGGGCGCTCTGGCGGCCAGTTGCGACGAGGTCTATATCGTGACCACGCCGGAATTGGCGGCGCTGCGCAACACGGCGCGTCTGCTGGGACAGTTCGAACAGAGTGAGGTGCTGGCGCGGCAGTTGCGCCTGGTCCTGAACCGGCAGCGCAAGGAGGCGCACTTCAACCCGGAACAAATCGAGAAGGCGTTGAAGAGCAAGTTGTTTGCCAGCATACCCAACCAGTACGAGCAGATGTCGCACGCTCTGGAGGAAGGGTTGGGAGGCGACGGGGCGGGGCGCGCGCTGGGCGGCTGGCTGGGGAGGAACGGCAGCGAGTTGGCGCGCGGGGTGGAGCGGTTGGCGGCCGCGCTGCTGGAAGAGCCGGTGGCGCGGGCTGGCGAGCGGCGCAGCGGCTGAACGCCGCGCGCGCGGCGTTAGAAGTCGAGATGGGGGAGCGGCGTCATGGCGAGCAGGCCGATACATTCCACGAACGTGAACCGCCCGGCGGCGGCGGGGCGCAGCCTGCAGGAACTGGCAGCGGCGTCGCCGGACGATCCACTGTTTTTTCAGGAACTGAAAACCGCGATTCACCGTGAGCTGCTGACCCGCCTGGATCTGGAGCGGGTGGCCAGCAGCCAGGAAGCCTATGTCCGGCAGCAGGTGCTGGCGGTGATTCGGGAGCTGGTGCAGGCGCTCAACCTGCCCTTGAGCGGCGGTGAGCGGGAGCGGCTGGGGCGGGAGGTTCTGGACGAGGTTTTTGGGCTGGGGCCGCTGGAGCCCCTGCTGGCGGATCCGGCCATCAACGACATCCTGGTGAACAACCACGAGACCGTGTACGTGGAGCGGGCCGGCGTACTGCAGTTAACGGAAGTGCGTTTCAAGGATGCCGCCCACCTGATGCACATCATTGAAAAGATCGTTTCGGCGGTGGGGCGGCGGGTGGACGAGGCTTCACCGATGGTGGACGCGCGGCTGGCGGATGGCAGCCGTGTGAACGTGATTATTCCGCCGCTGTCGATTGATGGTCCGGTGCTTTCCATTCGCAAGTTCGCACGCATTCCGCTGAGTGAGGAGAATCTGCTGCACAACGGAACGCTGATTGATCCGATGCTGGAGCTGCTGCGCGGGGCGGTGCGGGCGCGGCTCAACATCGTGATTTCTGGCGGCACGGGAGCGGGGAAGACGACGCTGTTGAACGTTCTTTCCGGGGTGATATCCGATCGCGAGCGCATTGTGACGATTGAGGACTCGGCGGAACTGCAGATGAAGCAGCACCATGTGGTGCGGCTGGAGTGCCGTCCGCCCAACGTGGAGGGGCAGGGAGCGGTGCGGCAGCGGCAGTTGCTGATCAACGCTCTGCGTATGCGGCCCGACCGGATTGTGGTGGGCGAAGTGCGCGGCGAGGAGGCGCTGGACATGCTGCAGGCGATGAACACCGGGCATGACGGCTCGCTGACCACCGTGCACGCCAACAGCCCGCGCGACGCGGTGGCGCGTATCGAGACCATGGCGATGATGGCCAACCTGAATTTGCCCGAGCGGGCCATACGGCAGCAGATCGCGTCGGCGGTGAACCTGGTGGTGCAGATCACGCGTTTAAGCGACGGCACGCGGCGCATCACGCACGTCACGGAAATCACGGGCATGGAGGAGGAGGTGGTGAGCATGCAGGAGGTGTTCGTGTTTGTGCGGCGGGGGATTGGGGCGGGGGGGCGCGTGCTGGGCAGCTTCCGGGCGACGGGCATCCGGCCCAAGTTCGCCGAGCGGCTGGTGAGTTCTGGCATTCCGGTGCCGGCGCAGTGGTTTGACACCGACCAGGCGGTGTAAGCGGGGCGAAGAGGGGCGGCCATGCCGGTTTTTGTGGCGGTACTGATTTTCGTGGTTTTGCTGCTGCTGGCGCTGCCGGTGGCGTGGATGGTGTTGCGGCCGAGCGCGCGCGAGCGGCAGGTGGCGCGGCAACTGGAGCTGATTGGCGGCCAAGCGTCAGCGGCGGAGGCGAGCCAGCCGGAAGGGGTGACGTTAGCCGATTCTGCCGAAGCTGGCTGGCTGGGCGCGGGGCTGGGCGAGCGATTGCGGCGGCTGATCCGGCAGGCGGGGGCTACGGTGAGCGCCCAGCGCGTGGTCTGGCAATGCGGGCTGTGGGGCGGGGGAGGGGCGCTTGTGCTGGTGCTGCTGCGAGCGCCGTGGGAACTGACGCTTGTGGCCGCGCCGTCAGCCGGAGCTGTGCCGGTGGCTCTGCTGCAACTGCGCCGGATGCAGCGTTTTGCGCGGCTGTCGGCGCAGTTGCCCGACACCATTGACCTGATGTCGCGCGCCTTGAAGGCGGGTCATACCGTCAGTTCGGCGCTGCGCATGGTGGCCGAGGAGATGCCGGAGCCGGTGCGCGGGGAATTCCGCGAAGTCTATGAACAGCAGACGTTGGGGCTACCGGCGCGGGAGGCCTTTCTCCAACTGGCGCAACGCGTCCCGCTGGACGACATGCGCATGCTGGTGACTTCGGTGCTGGTGCAACGCGAGAGTGGGGGCAACCTGTCGCAGATTCTCGACAAGGCGGTGGCGGTCATCCGGGAACGGATGCGTTTGCGCGGACAGATCCGGATCTACACGGCGCAGGGGCGGGTGACGGGATGGGTGCTGTGCCTGTTGCCGTTTGTGATCTTCGGAGTGTTGATGCTGATCAACCGCGGCTACGAGGAGCAACTGTTTCAGGACAAGCTGGGGCGGCATGTGCTGGAGGCGGGCCTGGTGATGATGCTGCTGGGCGTTGTGGCGATGCGCAAGATTATCCAGATCAAGGTGTAATGGCGATGCTGGTCAGTGTGTTGGGGATCGGACTATTGATTGCGGGCGTGGTTTTTGCGCTGATGCTGTACCTGACGCGGGCGCTGTTTGCGGAGAAACGGCTGCTTGCGGTGACGCAGACGGCGCGTGAGGCGGCGCCTGAAACCGGGCTCCTCGCCGAGGGCGGCGCTTCCCGCGTCGCCAGCGAGCGGCTGCTGGAGCAGGTGGCGCAGTGGCGGGCGCTGCTGGGGGGCAAAGCGAGTCCGGAACTGCGGCGGCGTCTGGCGCTGGCCGGATACCGCCAGCAACGGCAGGCGGAGGTTTTTCTGGCGGCCCGGCTGGTGCTGCCGCTGCTGCTGATCCTGCTGGTGAGCCTGCTGGCGCGGGAGATGAATTTCCTCTATCTCGTGCTGGCGGGTCTTGGGGGGTATTTCGCTCCCGAAATGTGGCTGAACCAGGCGATTGTGGCGCGGCGCGAGCGCATTCGTCTGAGCCTGCCGGACGCGCTCGATCTGCTGGCTATTTGTGTGGAGGCGGGCCTGGGGCTGGACCAGGCGGTGTTGCGTGTGAGTCAGGAACTGGCGCTATCCCATCCGGATCTGGCGCAGGAACTGCTGCAGGTGCATCACGAGCAGCGCGCCGGCAAGCCGCGGCTGGAGGCCTGGCGGCAACTGGCGGAGCGTGTTCCGGTGAGCAGCATTCAGTCATTTGTGAACATGCTGGTGCAGACCGACCGCTTTGGCACGCCCATCTCCCGCACCCTGAACGTTTTTTCCGAGGCGCTGCGGACGCAGCGGCGGCAGCAGGCCGAGGAACTGGCGGCGAAGACCACCATCAAGCTGGTCTTCCCGCTGGTGCTGTTTATCTTTCCCAGCATTTTCATTGTCACCGCGGTGCCCGCGATCATCACGCTGATGAAAGGTTTTTCGCGGCTGCATTAGGCACGAGTCCGCTGGAAACAGAGAAAGGAGGTAAATGCGATGGACAACGTAACCCTGATCCGGGTGGTTTCCGGAGTCATGGCGGTGGTCGTTCTGCTGATCCTGGTGGCCCGCATGCGCACGCGGGCGCCGCGCTGATGTTTTGCGATTTCGCGGCGGCGCCGGGCGGCGAACGACCGCGGCGCCGCTGCCAAGCCCGGAAGTTTTCCCAAGCTCCGCGAGGATGATGATGAGCGGCAAGCGAGTGTTCGTTTACAACGAGACGCGTGACACCCTGCTGGCGCTGCACGTGCGGCTGGCGGATTCGTTTGGGTCGCGGGTGGTGGGACTGTTGCGCACGCGGCAGTTGCCGGCCGGGGCGGGCTTGTGGATCATTCCCTGCAATTCCATCCATACCGTCGGCATGCGTTTTCCGATCGACCTGATTCTGGTGGACCGGAGCGCGCGGGTGGTCGCCGTGCGCGAATATGTGCGGCCATTCCGGATGACGACTCCGGTGCTGCGTGCGCACAGTGCGCTGGAATTGGCGGTGCACAGCGTTTTTCGCAGCCGCACCCGGGTAGGGGACCAGCTGCGGTTCAACGAATATGAGCTGACCGGAGAAGAAGGAGAGGCGCAGATAAGTAAGGAAGCGGTGTAACAGGTTTGGCAAAAGGCGCAGAGTGTCAGGCGCGCGGAGCGGTGCGGGCGAGCATGTTCTCCGCCGCGGCGAGCACCATGGCGGTGGTCAGGCTTGTCATGCAGCGGTGGTCGATGGGGCATTCACGCAGTTTGCAGGGGCTGCACTCGATTCCTTCGGCGCGGACCAGGTCTACCTGATTCGCCGGGGACGAAGGCGGGAGCAGCGGGAAGGTCTCGAGGTAGTTGGTTGGTCCGAAGAGTGCGACGACGGGAGTGCCCAGTGCGGCGGCGAGGTGCATGGGGCCGGAATCGTTGCAGATGGCGAGGTCGCAGCCGCCGAGCAGCGCCAAGAGTTGCGGCAACGAGGTCTGGCCGGCGAGATTGACGGTGCGAAGGGGCTGGAGGCCGGAGGCGATTTCGGTGGCGAGAGCGCGCTCGGCCGCGGACCCGATCAAGATAATCTGCGCATGCTGGCGCTGCTGCAGTTGCCACCCCAGTTCAAGGAAGCGTTCCGGGAGCCAGCGCTTGGCGCCGCCAAAACTGGCGCCGGCGTGAATGGCGACGCGCGGACGGCTGGCTCCCAGGCGTGCGTTCCATTGTTCGACCAAACTCTCATCCGCGAGCAGTTGCGCGTGCGTTTCCTGGGGCAGTTGCTCGATAAGGCCCAACTTCCGTAACAGATCGAAATAGTAAAAAGATTCGTGGGTCTGGCCGGGGGCGCGAGGGCTGGTTATGGTGACCGGGTGGCTGAGCAAGAAATTGCGGCCGTCGCGCGCATAACCGGCGCGGATGGAGGCGCCGCTGGCCGCCAGCAGCAAACCGGCGTGAAAGGAGTTGGGAAAGGCAATGGACAAATCCGGCCGTTGGCCGCGGAGCGCACGGCGCAACGCGGTAAGGGAGCCGAGGCCGGGTTGCGACGGCAGGGAATGCAAGGCGAACTGCAATTGAGCCGCCTGCAAGACCGGCAGGAGGTGGTCACGCGCGGCGATGCTGAGTTGTGTTGCGGGCAGCGCGCGGCGCAGAGCCTCGAGGGCCGGCAGGCTCATGACCACGTCACCCACCCAGTTGGGGGCAAGGATCAGGCCGTGGCGCACCTTGTGCCATGGAATCGATTTCGGCATCGGTTTTCCGCCCCGCACTGGGGGGCAGGGCTCCCGGCGAGCTCAGGGCTGCAAGAAGCCGGAGTGGCCCAGGATGAATCGCGCGCAGAAGAACACGAAATTCTCAGGCACTGCCTGCCATGCGCCCCGCGGCCTCGTCGCTGACGGCGAAATAGGAGCAGGCGGGGTGGTGAAAGACCAGCGCGCTGGTGCTGGCCTCCGGCTCCATCATCATGCCTTCGGTCAGGTGAACGCCGATCTCTTCCGGCCGCAGCAGTTTCCAGATGCCCGCCTGATCATTGATATTGGGACAGGCGGGATAGCCGAAGGCATAGCGCTTGCCGCGATAGCGTGAAGTGAAGCGCTCTTTCATGGTCAATTCGGGCGGGTCGGGGAAGCCCCAATCTTCCCGGATGCGGCGATGCAGCCATTCGGCGGTACACTCGGCGGTTTCCAGGGCCAGCACCTGCAGGCCGTGGGACTCGACATAGCGGCCCTGCTGCTTGGCCTCTTCCGCGCGTTCGCGGATACCCTCGCCGGCGGTCACCACGAGCACGGCGATGTGATCCCGCTGACCGTCGCGGGGCGGGAGCACGTAGTCGGCCAGGCAGAGGCCATCGGGGCGGCGCTGCCGCTCGAAGGTGAAGGTGTGCAGTGGAGCGCCGGCGCCGGGCGCGAACAGGTGAACGCGATTGCCTTCCGGTTCGGCCTCGAAGAACTGCCAGACGGCGCGCACCTTCATGAAGTTGGCGGCTTCGCGCTTGAGCTCCTCCACCATGTTGTAGAGCTCGAGTGCGCGCGGTTCACGTTCCGCCAGCGCCTTCTCGAAATTGTCGCGGTATCCCAGGTGATGCCGGTACAGCATCATCGGATTGATATAGCTCCACAGCTCGCGAATCTGCGGGATGTCGCGCTGGTGGCGGGACAGGTCCCGCACCGGGGGAATGGGCAGATCGGCGGCGACTTTGGCGCTGCGCCGCTCGGATTGGGGCGCGCTTGCAGCCGCTGCATCGGTCGCGGAGGCGAGCGTAATGGGCGCGTGCCGCTCGATCAGCGCGGGGCGCAACTCGGGCGTTTTCAGCTCATTCATCAGCCGCAGGCCGGTCATCGCGTCCTTGGCGTAACAGACGAGGCTGGGATAGGCGGGAGCGATTTTGGAACGGGTGAAGCGCTCGGAGAGCGCGGCGCCTCCGACCAGGATGGGAACCTCGACGCCCGCCTCGCGCAGGTCTTCGGCGGTAAGTACCATTTGCTGCGCGCTTTTGACGAGCAGCCCCGACAATCCAATGGCGTCCGGGCGGTATTGCTGGTACGCCGAGATCAGCGCCTCGGACGGCACCTTGATGCCCAGGTTAATGACCTCATAGCCGTTATTGCTGAGGATGATTTCCACCAGGTTCTTGCCGATATCGTGCACGTCGCCTTTGACGGTGGCCAGCACCACCCGGCCTTTGATGGAAGACTCGCTTTTTTCCATGAAGCGCTCCAGGTGATTCACCGCGGCTTTCATGGCTTCGGCGGACTGCAGCACTTCGGCGACGATCAACTCGTTGTTATTGAAGAGGCGGCCCACCTCGTTCATGCCGGTCATCAGGGGGCCATTGATGATGGCAAGCGGCGTGGCGCCTTCGGCGAGCTTAAGATCCAAATCGGCGATGAGGCCGTCTTTGCTGCCCTCAACGATGTAGCGGGCCAGGCGTTCGTCGAGAGGGAGGGCTTCGCCGGAGACGCGCTTCTCCTTGACCACGCCGCGGAAGTGCTCGGCAATGGCGGCGATGTGGAACTGGTTGATGGCGACTTTCTGGTCGCGGCTCTGTTCGCGCCAGTCGCGGGGAGCGCTGCGCAGGAGCTCTGCCTGGGGATGGCCCTCCGGGACATTTTCGAGCGGCCAATTGAACAATAGATTCTCGGCCAAGGTCCGCTCTTCCGCTGGAATCGAGGCGAACCGCTCGATTTTTTCCGCGTTCACAATCGCCAGGTCGAGGCCGGCTTTGGTGCAGTGATACAAAAACACGGAATTGACCACTTCACGCGCCGCGGCGGGAAGGCCAAAGGAGATGTTGGAGACGCCCAGCGTGGTCGCCACGTAAGGGATGTTTTCCTTGACGAGCCGCACGCCCTCGATGGTTTCGACAGCGCCGCCAATGTAGTTCTCGTCACCCGTGGCGCAGGGGAACACGAGGGGATCGATGATGATATTTTCGGCGGGAATGCCGTACTTGCTGGTGAGCAGATCCACCGAACGGCGCGCGATCTGCAATTTTCTTTCCCGGGTGAAGGCTTGAGCCTGTTGCTTGTCCTCGTCAATACAGCCGACCACCAGGGCGGCGCCGTACTTGCGGGCGAGAGGACAGACGCGCTCGAACTTTTCCTCTCCGTCTTCCAGGTTGATGGAATTGATCAGACTCTTGCCCTGGCAATAGGTCAAAGCGAGTTCCACCGCGCGGGGGTCGGTGGTGTCGATCATCACCGGGACTTTTACAGAGAGCTTTTCGTAAAACGGCGCAATGTCAGCGGCTTCATCGCGATCGGTGCTCTGCAGGCAGACGTCCACGATGTGGGCGCCGTTTTTGACCTGACGGCGCGCGATTTCGGTGGCCTCATCCCATTTCTCGGCGGCGATGAGCTGTTTGAAGGCGCGCGAGCCAATCACGTTGGTGCGTTCGCCCACGATGAGCGGCCGGGCCGAGGGTTCCGCCTCAATGACCTCGATGCCGCTGTAGACGGCGCGATGGGCGGGTGGGGCGGGAACGCGAGGCTTTTTGCCCGCCACCATCGCGGCGAGTGCGGCGATGTGCGCCGGGGTGGTGCCGCAGCAGCCGCCGACGAAATTTACCCAGCCGTGGTCGGCGAACTTTTCCACCTGGCGCGCCAGCGACTCGGGGGTTTCCAGGTAGCGCCCCTCCTCGTCGGGCAGGCCGGCATTGGGATAGCACGAAACGTAGCAGGTGGCCAGGGTATGAAAGGTGCGCAGGTGATCGGTCATGAACTCCGGGCCGGTGGCGCAGTTCAAACCAATCGAGAGCAACGGGTAATGTTCCAGCGAAACCCACAAGGCTTCGGCGGTCTGGCCGGCGAGCATGGTTCCGGTGCTTTCAATCGTTCCCGAGACCATGACGGGAATATCCCAACCGCGTTCGCGGCCCAGTTGCTCAATCGCCAACAATGCGGCTTTGATGTTGCGGGTATCCTGGCAGGTTTCCACCAGCAGCAGGTCGGCGCCAGCCTCCAACAGAGCGGTGGCCTGGGCATAGAAGTTGTCGCGCAACTCCTGGAACGTAACCCCGCCGGTCACGCTGATGGCTTTGGTGGTGGGGCCGATGGAGCCCGCGACAAAGCGGGGCTTGGCAGGCGTGGAAAAGGCGTCAGCGGCGGCGCGAGCCAAACGTGTTGCGGCGGTGGTGATCTCCTGAGCTGCGTCCTGCAGATCGTATTCCGCCAGCACCAGGCGGGTGCTCCCGAAGGTGTTTGTCTCGATAATATCGGCGCCGGCTTCCAGGTAGGCGCGATGAATATCGGAGATCACGTCGGGCCGCGTACGGACCAGGTTTTCATTGCAGCCTTCCAGCGCCGCCCCGCCAAAATCGGCAGCGGTGAGATGGCGCTGCTGAATCATGGTCCCCATGGCGCCGTCGAGCACCAGAATGCGCTCCTGAAGCGCATTTTTCAGGGCGGTTACACGTTGTGCAGAGAAGCTCATGAGAATATCTATTGTACTTGAATGGAGCCCGGCAAGTCATTGAACTGCGGGCATTTGCGGACTTAAGAGGATGATCTGGGGATGGGTGAGACGGGAGCGTCAACTGAGCTGATCGAGTTTGGCGCCTTTGTCGCGGTGGCGGAAAACATTCGCAGCCTGCACAATGTGGGCGCCTTGTTCCGTTCCGCCGATGGAGCGGGCATCAGCCATTTATTCTTGTGTGGCTATTCGGGGTACCCACCGCGTGCGGAGATCCACAAGGTAGCTCTCGGGGCGGAGCACAGCGTTCCCTGGCGGCACGCCTGGCACATTGGGGGCGTGCTGGACGAATTGGAACGGCGCGGGTACGAGCTGGTGGTGCTGGAGCAATGCCCGTCCGCTATTCCGCTGCACGAATTTCGCCCGCGCTGGCCGTTAGCTTTGGTGGTCGGCAATGAAGTGGATGGGGTCAGTCCCGGCGCCATAGGGCGGGCGCATACGAGTGTTTACATTCCAATGCGGGGAACGAAGCGTTCTCTGAACGTCAGTGTCGCCTTTGGCATTGCCGCCTTTCGCCTTGCAGAAATGCGGGACTGACGAAAGCAATCGCTTAGGTTGGAGCGAGCCGCCGAGTCCTCCAAATGGGAGCGGGCGACCTGACGAGGCCGTGCCTCGTTGCCGTCCTCGTTGCCGTCAAGGTCCGCTTGTTTAAGCTGCCCGGCTGCTTTGCTCGGGTCCTGGCACGCGCCGCGTGGAGCGAACCAGTTGCAGGATGGAATAGGCGCTGGCCAGGATCGCGATCACGACGAGCACGTCAATGAAGATCCGGAAGCTTGGCATCTTGAGCCAGGCGACGACCTGGCGGCCCACAAACAAGGCGAGAATGCCCTCCGCAAAGAATCGCACGCCGCGCATGACGCCGATGGCGCCCATGAAGCGTTCCCGTGGAACATCGAGCGCCCCGGCTGCGAGCAGCCAGGCGGTGAAGGGAAACGGCGGGGGAATAATGGCTGGAACGGCCAGCACGAACGGCCCCCGGCGAGAAACCCTCTCGCGCATGCGAGCAAAGCGCTGAGGGGAGACATGAGCTTCAATGAAGCTCTCGCCACCTTTTCTGCCCGTCCAGTACATCACGTAGGAACCCAGGATGGAGCCCAGGGTGGCGGAGAGGGCGTAGAGCCACATGCGCTCGTGATGGAGAGAGGAGAGGACGATGACGGCAACATCGTTGGCGACGGGCAGGGTCAAGAAGCTGGAGTCGAGCGTGCTGAGCAGAAAAACGCCCCAAAAGCCCCGGTGGAGAAAGAAGTAGTAGAAGCTCATCAGCCATCCACTGTGGGCGGGCAGCATAGATTGATTCGATGCCGAACAAACGGACCGGAGTTGGCGAAAAGGGCGGGTGCGTGCTCTACAGGCTGGCAGGTGGAGAGATCCAGCACAGGGTGGGAGGCAAAAAAAAAGGGGGCGGGATTGCTCCCACCCCTCGAGTTTCAAAATAGGCTTGGAGCTATTGGGCTTGGCTGGTAGATTGAGCCGCAGATTGAGGGGACGACTCGGCCACTTGAGGTTGTGTCGCATCGATGTAGCTCAGGTGCGGCATGAAGGGTGTGACCTCGAAGGGCATTTTTTCACGCGCCGAAAGCAGGGCCACGGGCGGGGCCTGAATCATCTGGATGTCGTCATTCCAGGGGTTCATTTTGATGCGGCTACCAAGTGGCAGCGCGGCAATCTGCTTGACATTGCGCGTCTGCAATTGCGGGGCTTTTTGCATGAGAGCGTCCATGCGCTCCACCCGGCCCTTGAGCACAAACTTGTTGCCCAGGTGAGGGCTGACCAGCGCCGGCAAGTCGGGAGCGCGGTTGGCGAGGGCGCGCAGGAAGAGCCCGGCATTGGCAAGCTTGTTCTTGTAAGGCGAGTTCTCCAGGAGCTTCAAGCCTTCCTTGTCGGCAGCGGCTTCTTCCTTTGGATTTTCAGCAAGATCGAATTTGCGGAAGGTCTTCTGGTCGGGGAACTGCATACGATCAAAGAAAGCGTATTTTGTATCGATGCCATGATCGAGAACGATATGGCCGAGCTCGTGGGCCAACATCATGGCCAGGCTGGGCTCGTCGGGGAGGACGTCGAGCAGGCCGCGGCTAATGACGATGGTGTGGCCGACCGTGAACGACTCCAGGGGCGTGGTCAGCAAGACGCGACAGCGGACGGCGGGTTGGATGTCGAGGTTATTGGTGACCTCGAGGTTGGTGACCACTTGTTCGAGGATCTTGTCGACCGGTCCCGGCGGGGCAATCAAGCCGGCTTTCTGCAGGCGGTTCAAGACGTTGTCTTCGGCCTCGCGCTGCCACATGCGTTCCGCCTCGACGGGGCTGGCGTCGTTGGCGGAGCGGCTCTGATCCTGCGCGTCAGGCGACTGCACTAAGACGCTGGCGAGCTCGGACTGGCCCTCATTGACCTTGCGGTCATACCCCCAGAGGCGGGTTTGCGAGCGGAAGCGCAGCTTACGGTCAAGAACAGAGTATTGTTTGTCGGACTCCTCGCTGTAAATGTAGGCGGGCAACCAGAGACCGGGCTTCGCATTGATGCGCCAGGAATCGAAATGGAAGTAGGTACCGAACACCGGCGCATGGGTGTAAGTGCCATTAAAGCGCACAATGTGATAGCCCTGGTCTTCGACCCAGATGCGGCCCTGGAACTTCCCCTGATCCTTCACGCGCGGCGTGACGTCGAAAACGAGGCAGCGCACGTCACCGAGAAACTGTTGCCGTTCGTAAGTCAGGGTGTAGTGTTGCGGATCGAACTGGTCCTGATCGACGACGATCATCTGCAGGAAGCCGCGGGGCAGGAAATCCATGCTGTAGAAGTGCGCCAAGTCGTTCCAGATGGACTTGAGCAGGCCGGGCTGCTGCATGAAGGAGTGTTCATTGATGCCATGGCTGAAGTCGGCCCAACCCAGGAAGTAGTGATCGCCGGTGGGGACCTCGCCGAGTTCATTGTCTTTGCGCTCGGTCTGCACGTAGGTCTCGACGCGTGGTTGGTAGAGGTGCAACTGCCGCACCAGTTGCTGCTCGTTGCGGAAGATGGCATTCATGACCTGAGCCGGGGCCAGCGGAGCGGGGTTGGCGGGCGCCAGGCTGGAGCGGTCGACATCGCCGGCGGGGGTGGTGGCGCTGGCGCTGGCGGCGGGCTGCGCCGCAGCTTGCGTGGAGTTCCGCGGGGCCGGCGATGGGGGAGCGCCAGAGGCGGGGGATTGGGCGAGAAGCGCGGTCCCCGCCCAAAGCATGATGCCGGTCAGGGTGCAAGAAAGGGTTCGCATTTGTATATCTCCAACGAAGCTGGCTAATCAGCCAACTGGAATACGATCTCAATGTGAGCGTGCTCGTCGACTGGCGTGTTCCCATCGCGGGCGGGCCGGAAGCGAATCGCGCGCGCGGCCTGCTCAGCGGACTGGTCCAGCCCGTGTCCTAAGCCACGCAAAACGCCAAGAACCTGGACTTGGCCATTGGCCTTGAAAATTACGTTCAGCAGCACCGAGCCTTGAATGCGCAGCTGGCGCGCCTCGGCGGTGTAAGCCGGTTTAGGCTTGGCCAGCACCACCACGGGATGGTGCTGCGGGCCGCTGGGAGCGCGGGCGGCGGGCGAACTGGCCCCGCTGGCGATGGTGGATCCAAAACCACCGGTGTGGACGCCGCCGCCGCCGTGGCCCTGCGTTCCGCTACCGGAGCCCGCGATGCCGCTGCCAAAGCCGGCGCTGGCAATGGTGCCGCGCAGTCCGTGTGCGCCAGCGGTGCCATTGCCATGGCCGGGGCCCTCGGGAGCGCCAAACATGCCCAGCTTGGCGCCGCGCCCATGCGGGCTGGTGTGTGCGGGCACGCCGCCTTCGCTGCCGAAGCCGCCCGTCTGCACCTGGGCGCGGGGCGCGTGCAGGGTGGCCTGCGCCTTGCTTCCGGGGAACAATCCGCTGTGCACGGCAGCCTGTGGGCGATTAATCTGCTGTGCGGGTTTCACGCTGGCAAACAGACCGGTGTGTACCTGCGGTTTGGGCACGGGCAGCGGCTTGGGCTGCGGCCGCGGTTGGGGCTGCTGGATTTGCGGCTGTGGCCGCTTAGGTTGCGGGACCGGCGCCGGCGGCGTCAGGGTATGCGCGGGTGGTGGAAGCACCGGCGGGGGCAGAATCTTTGCCAACTCGCGGGGCGGCGGCACCTGAATGGGTTTGGGTTGGGGCAGCGGCTTGGCGGGAGTGTAAATGATGTACTTCTGTTGCGCTTGCAAAAGATGAACCTGGCGCGCCAGGCGCTCGCCAATGATGATGAGCAGCAACAAGAAGACAATCTGGCCAAGCAAGCTGAGCGAGAAGGCACGGGTGCGGCGCCGGGCTTTGGGCAGTAGTGCGAAGCTCGGCACACGGGCTGCAGCTGGAGTGTGCAGGTCGGGCTGCGGCTCACGCACAGGTTCCATAGTTAGAGGTGTCAAACGCGTCTCCCCGTCAGGGCAGTGCTCCGCCCGCAGCGCCCTTCACCAGCTCTTTGCATTTGGCCTGCCATTTGCAAAAGCGGTGGAGGTTTGTGCAGCGGCCCGCCAGCAGGAGTGGTGCAGCAAAGGTGGCGCGCCACAGTGGCGCTGCGGCGCAGCCGACTGGCTGGCGCCGTTTTTGCGGTCTGTGTGGTTTAGATGCGAGTGACCGCGGCAAGAGGCGAAAATTTCGCGCCGCGGCTCAGCCAAGCGGCTCGAATTGGGATGCGTAACTTCTTCGCCGAATCAGGAAACTTCGTATAGGGTGATTTCCGGCGGCGCACCGAGGCGAATAGGAACACCGATCGTTCCCAGCCCACGATTCACGTACAAAGTTGTACGGCCACGCTGAAAGCGGCCAGCCACGTAAGGGCTCATCAGCAGTGCCGGAGTTACGTCCAAGCCCAGCAGGTCGAGGCGAATCTGTCCGCCATGGGTATGTCCGGAGAGACAGGCGTCGACTGGCATGCCGGTCAGGTGATCGAACACATTGGGATTATGCGAGAGCAGGACGTTGGCCTGATCGTGGGCCAGCAGTGGTGCGATACGCCGCACCCTGTTCTCAAACCCGGGAAACAGAAAGTCAATGCCGGTGAAGTTCACTGTGGCGTTGCCCAGGCGCACCGGCCGGGCACGCTGGCGGAGAACGTCAATGTCGCGTTCGGCGCATAGAGCAGTGATGCTGTCCTGGGTGTGGGTATAAACTTCGTGATTTCCCAGGCAACCCAGACGCGCAGTCCTGGCGCGCAGCCGCTGCAATTCACGCACGCAGTCATACTGGGATTCGCCGGCGAAGGTGACAAAGTCTCCGGTGATGATGACGACATCGGCGTTCAGCTCGTTGACCATGTCCACCACACGGCGCAGGTCGAGGGCGGAGAAATAGGGGCTGATGTGAATGTCGGAGATCTGCGCAATGGTGCGGCCGCGTGCGCCAGCCGCGAGCGGCCCCAGCGGCAGGCGCACCTGGTCCAACTGCACGTCGAGGCGTTCGCCGGCAAAGCCATAGGCGCTGGCCGCTAAAGGTGCGGCCACCAGGGCGCCGCTGGCGAGTTGTAGAAAGCGGCGGCGGCCAGCGGCCGGGCGTGCCGTGCCCTCAGGCCGCGGTTGTTGGGCGGCGGTGTCGCGAGGTATGGTCACTTCCGGAGCACGCCACCAATGCCACTGTCTCTGCCCCGCGCGTTTCTCGCTCCAACGCAACAACATCAGCGGCAAGGCGGCGAGCACGCTGGTGACCAGGTAAATGGCCACGGCTACCGTGAGCCAATAGTCCCAGGCGGATACCCGGTAATGATGAGTCGCCGATACCAGCAGCAGGCCGGCAAGAAAAGCAAGAAACGCGGCGCGATGCCAGCGCACGGCGGAGGCGGCGGATTGACGGCCGGACACCAGCGCCAGCCACCAGCGCCGCGTTTCATAAAACCAGAAGCGCTGCACGTAGACCATGGCGCCAAGCGTGGGGAGGATGAGCAGCCAATGCCAGGTGATGGGGCCGTGTGATGTCACGCGCGAACGTCCTCTCCGGCTGAAGTCTCTAAACTGAAAACGTTGCTAAGGGGCAGGGCGGGTACAACGATACAACGGACCATCCGCGAACCATCCGCGAGCTCAGGTGCTTCAGGAGAAGCGTGGGCGCTCAGGAGCGCGCCTGCAAAAAGCGTTCCAAAATTTCCTGCTGAATACCGCGGGCCTGCAAGACAAACTCGATGACATCGCGCGCGGCGCCGGCTCCGCCGGTAGAACGGGTTACAAAATGCGCAAAGCGCTGCACTTCCGGGCGGGCGTTGGCGGGAGCGGCCGCCAGTCCACAGAGTCGCATCATGGGCAGATCGATCAGGTCATCGCCGACGCAACAGATCTGCTCCAGCGGCAACGCAGCTTCGCGGGCGACGGCCTCCAGTTCACGTTGTTTGTGCTCGATACCCTGGCGGACGAAGTCCATCTTTAAATCGCGAGCCCGGGCGGCGACGGCTTCGGTATGGCGTTTGGTGATCACGCCCGTGCGCAAACCGGCCATGCGGGCCAGCGAAATCCCCACTCCATCATGTGCGCTGAAGCCCTTGATCTCAAGCAGGCTAAAGGCGGGAGCTGCCGCATCGCCGGTGGCAGCCACTGGCAGGGGGGCGAACCAAATGGTGCCGTCGGTCAAAACGCCATCGACATCAAAGATGACCAGTTGAATACGCCCAGCACGTTCCCAGGCGCCAGGACGCGCTTCGCCCAATTCCGTTGATCGCAATTCGCTCACATGTTCTCCAGCCGCCGCGGCGCTCGCGGCGCGTTTACATCAATTCGGTTGTCCATAGGTCATGGAGATGGACCAGGCCCAACAAGCACTGATCGGGGCCGGTGACCAGCAGACAGGTAATGCGGTAGCGTTCCAGTTCGTGCAAGGCGACGGGCGCGAGTTGATGCGGCGCAATCGTATGGGGATGGGGGTTCATGATTTGCCCGGCGCACATTTGAACGGCGGCGGCGCCGTGCTTTTCCAACAGGCGGCGCAAATCGCCGTCGGAAATAATCCCGAGCAGCTTCTCGCCCTCATCGACCACGGCGGTGACGCCGAAGCCCTTGCGGCTCATTTCATAGATGACCGCGGGCAGGGGCGTGGCGGGCGCGACGCAGGGGAGGCGTTCGCCGCGGTGCATGAGTTCGGAAACCGGGGTGAGGCGCTTGCCCAACTTGCCGCCCGGGTGCAGGCCGGCAAAGTCTTCCGCGGTGAAGCCGCGGCGTTCGGCCAGCGCGATGGCGAGGGCGTCTCCCATGGCCAGTGCCGCGGTCGTTGACGCGGTAGGCGCGAGGCCAAGCGAGCAGGCCTCGTTGGCCACGCTTACGTCCAGGACCAGGTCGGCGGCGCGCCCCAGAGTTGACGATGGGCCACCGGTAAGGGCAATGAGCCGGAGGTTGAGGCGCTTGACCATGGCCAGCAGGTTCAGGATCTCCTGCGTCTCGCCGCTGTAAGAGAGCGCGATAACCACGTCGCCGGCGACCAGCATGCCCAGATCGCCGTGCAATGCCTCGGCCGGATGGAGAAACAGGGAAGGGGTTCCCGTGGAGCTGAGGGTGGCGGCGATCTTTTTGCCAATGATGCCGCTCTTGCCCATGCCACTGACCACGACGCGGCCCGTGCAGCCCATGAGCAGATCGATGGCCTGCAGAAAGCCGGCGTCCAGCCGCGGGACCAGCCTCTGAATGGCCTCTGCCTCGATCTGCAAAACTTTTTTGGCGGTTTCTAGGCTCATGGCGAAAAAAGCAGCGGGCCGCTTCGAACGAATGGACAGCTCGAAATCGCAGGCCGCGGTGGCAGCCCAAGTCCGGAGTAGCCTCCCAGTTGCCGCACCCGCGAGCGACTGGTAAAGCCACCGGCGATCAGGCCGCAAAGAGGCTGGGCGACGAACCCCATGGTAGCATTCGGCCCCGGCCGGAGGCTTCTCTCCCCTACAATGGGATCAGCTCCCAGCAAGGATACCGATCGCCTATGTTTCGTGCCTTCCTCTGCGCCCTGTTTGTGAGTTGCGGGCTTTCCCCTCTGGCGTTTGCCGTTCCCGCCGCAAGCGCATCCTCGCCGGCTTCCGGTTGGCAACGCGCGCTGCACGCGAACAATTTGGGTGTGGCCTACATGGGGCGCAACGAGTTTGCCCCGGCGCGCGCGCAGTTTCGCGCTGCGTTGGCGGCGGCGCCAGGCTTTACGGAGGCGCGCGTCAACCTGGGCATTGCGCAATACGCGGCGGGGCACAACAGCAAGGCGCAGGCCACGCTTCGCACGGTATTGCGGCACGATGCCGGCAACCTGCACGCCCATTACACGCTGGGGCTGATCGCCAAGAATACGGGTGATTACACGACCGCTCTACGCGAGTTCCGCCAGGTTCTGGTGCGCGCACCGGGGGACAAGGACGCCAACTACTACGCCGGCTTTTGCAGCTTTCATCTGCGGCAGTACAACCAGGCCATCATCTACTACGATCGCGCTGTGCGCGCGAACCCGTATAACGTCTCGGCGGTTTTTGGTTTGGCCAATGCCTATCGCGCCAAAGGGGATAGCGCCCGCGCCATGCTCTACCTGCGGCGTTTTCAGGCGCTGCGGCAACTTCCGCTCAATACTTCCGAGGGAACGGTGTACGGCAGCGAAGGTGACTTTGGCAAAGTGATTGCGCTGGTGCCGCGCAACTTGCAAGTCAAGCCCCACCCGGTGGCGGTGAAGTTCGTCGATGACAGCAAAGCCGTGGGTCTGACGTTTAAAGATGGGGCGAGCGATCCCGACGATTCCGCTGGTCCCGGGGCGTGCGTGATCGATGCCTTTGGCGATGGACGTCCTGGGCTGTTTCTGGTCAACAGCAACGGGCGCCCGGCGCTGTATCGCAACCTGGGTGGCGGACATTTACAGGACGTGACCGCCGGTTCCGGGCTGGAGCGGACCGAGCATGGCATTGCCTGCAGCGTTGGCGATTACGACAATGACGGCAAAGCGGACCTGCTGGTGACCGAGCCGCACCACATCCTTCTTTTTCACAACGAGGGCAATGGCAAGTTCAAGGAGGTGGGCGCGGCGAGTGGCGTGAAGAGCGCCGGCGAGAACCGCGCGGCGGCCTTTGTCGACCTCGATCACGACGGCTTTCTGGACATCGTGGTCAGCGATTCGGGCGCAAAAGGGACGGCACAGGTGTTCCGCAACCTGGGAACGGGCAAGTTCGCAGCGGAGGCGGTGAAGTCCAGAATCGGACAGAAGCCGGGCTCCTATTCCGGTATCCTGGCAACCGACTTCGATAACGACCATGCAGTTGATATTGTCCTGACGCGCCGCGACGGTCCGGCCAGCCTTTATCGCAACCTGCGAAACGGTCGCTTTGAACCGCTGGCGCCCTGGCCGGCGGCGGCCACCCAGGACGCGCGGGGAGTGATTGCGCTGGATTACAACAAGGACGGCTGGATGGATCTGTTTCTGACCCGCCGTCACGGGCCGCCCGTGCTCCTGCGCAATACGGGTACGGGACGCTTTGTTCCAGTGCCGCTTCCAGCGATCAACAGCAAGGTGGAGAGCGCCTGGGGCGCAACCGCGATCGACTTTGACAATGATGGTTTTGTCGACGTGGCCTTTGTGGGCCGTGTCGATGGAAAAGATCGCATTTTTCTCTATCGAAACCTGGGCGACGGCGGCTTTGCGGATGCCAGCGCGGAGACGGGTTTGGCCAACGTCGTGGTGAAGAATCCGCGAACCCTGCTGGCGGTCGATCTGTCCGGACAGGGGGCGCCCGATCTGTTGGTGACCCAAGCCGGAGGCTCGCCAATTTATTTGCGCAACCAGGGCGCCACCGCGAACCATTCTTTCCGGCTCATCGTGCACGGACTCAAGGACAATAGCCTCGGCATTGGCAACAAGGAGAGCATTCGCGCCGGCGGACTCTGGCAAAAACTCGAGGTGGAAGGTGGCTCGGGGTACCTCGGGGAGAACTCGACGAGCGCGTTGTTTGGATTGGGACAGCAGGAGATCGATACGGTTCGCATCCTCTGGCCCACCGGTGTGGACCAGGACGAGATCCCCGGGCATGTGGCGGAGAAAACCTACCGGGAATTGGACCGCAAAGGTGGTTCCTGTCCCATTCTGTATAGCTGGGATGGACGGCGGTTTGCGTTCGTCGATGATATTGTTGGGCCAGGCGTGGTCGGTGAATGGGTGAGTCCCAGTGAATACGATCAGCCGCAAACCTCGGAATGTCTGAAAATCCCAGCCAGCGCCGTGCGCGAGCGTCACGGCGGCTATGACTTCCGGTTTAACGATCAGATGGCGGAAGTGGTTTACCTGGATCAGGTACACCTGATGGCGGTGGATCATCCGGCCGGCACGGACGTGTTCACCAACGACAAGTATCAGCCAGATGGAACTGCGCCACGGTTTCATCTCTGGCCGGTGAAGAAGTTGCGGCTCCCGGTGAGCGCCGTGGACGAGAGCGGCCGCAACGCGCTGCCCGATCTGAGGCGGGGCCGTACCATTCCGATCAAGGCGCATTCGGCTTTGCGCGAAGTCGTTGGGGAACATTCGCTTACGCTTGGCCTGGGTACCCTGCGCGGTGTTCATTCCGCGCAGCTTCTGCTGCATGGCTGGACCGATTACTATTTCCCGAATACGGTGTGGACGGCATACCACGCTGGCATCAACATGAATGTTCCCGACCTGGAGATTCCCAATGGACGAGGCGGATGGCGGGTGGTGAAAGCGTCACTCGGCATGCCGGCGGGTTTGCCGCGCTGGATCGTTGTCGATCTCACTCCGTACTTGCACTTGTTCCCGAAGGGCGATCACCGGATTCGCATAAGGACCAATCTGGCCATCTACTGGGATCGCGCGGAACTAAGCCTCAACGCTCCCGAGGTGGGGCTGAAGGTCACGCGGCTGCAGCCGGAGCGCGCCACTCTGCGGCATTACGGTTTTCCCGCCGAGGTACGGCGTTCGCCGGAGAGCTACGTCTACAACGAGTTGACGGACGTCCACTTTGCCACTCCGGCCGGCGACTACACTCGCTACGGAGACATACGGCCGTTGCTGAAGTCGGTAGACGACGAGTACGCAATCATGGCGCCTGGGGACGAGGTGGCACTGCACTTCGACGCGCGCCGGCTTCCGGTGCTGCGACCGGGATGGGTGCGGACGTTTTTCTTTTGCGCCGACGGCTTCACCAAAGGGACCGAGTTTCTGGACTACAACCGGAACTCGATTCGTCCACTGCCGCTGCATGGTGTGAACTATCCGGCCCACGAGTGGACGCCCTTTAATGAGCCGCTCTGGCATTTGAAGTACCGTCTGAAGTACAACACGCGCCATATTGGCGGGGAACCAACCGTAACGCCCGCGGCGACAGGCGGCATGGGCGCGAGCCGCTAGCCTCTTCAACCCCAAGCCGGGATGGGGCATCACAGTGTTTATGCCCCATTGGGATCTGTCTGGAGTACGGGCGCGGCTGACTGCAGCTTGGCAATCCTTGCGACCGTCAGCAAAGCATGCGCGGGCTGGCCACGAAAAGGGGGGGAGCCGCATTTCGTTCCGCCTGGATCTTGCCAGAGTGCTGACCTTCAGCGGCCTTGCCCTGCTCATTGCGGCGGGGGCGCAGTACGGCTACATGGGCTATCAACAGCGCGCCTTACAGCAGCGATTTGAACGGCAGCAACAACAGGCGCGGCAGGCGCGCCTGTCGGGACAGGCGGTTGCGGACGATCAGGGCGCCAACGCGATCATGCGGCTGGTGATGCCCACCATCGATCTGAAGGACATCATCGTTCCGGGCACCGATTACACCTCGCTTTTGGCTGGACCAGGCTGGATGCGCAGCACGCCCTTGCCGGGACGTGTGGGAAACAGTGTAGTCGCGGGGCATCGTGACACGTTTTTCAGGCATGTGGTTGAACTGCATCCCGGCGACCCAATTCAAGTGCAGCGCGACGGTAAGACGTTTACCTTCCGGGTCGCCTGGAAGAAAATCGTCACGCCCGACCGCACGGATTTGTTGGGGCCCGATCCGGCGGTCCAAAGCACCCCAGAGCTGACGCTGGTGACCTGCTATCCCACCTACTGGGTTGGTCCGGCGCCCAAACGGCTGATCATCCGCGCGGTAGAGACGCCGGCGGCGCAGCCGGTCAAGACCAGCACATCCAGCTCCTCAAATAGGGCCCCGCAGTATCCTCGCCAAGCTTCCTAGTCGTCGGTTGGAGTGGTCCGCTGTGACTGTGGTCATCCGCGGGGTGGACTGACGGGCTTTAAAATTGAGTTCTATGCCTGCAACAGACGTCCTCATTATCGGCGGCGGCGTAATCGGTTTGAGTCTGGCGTGCGAACTTCGGCGGCGTGGGTTGACCGTCGAGCTTCACGAACGCGGCCGCTGCGGCAATGAAGCTTCCGGGGCGGCGGCAGGCATGCTGGCGGCAACGCAAATGGCGCCGGACTCGCCCTATGCGACGTTGGCTGTAGCCAGCGCACGGCTTTACCCCGCGTTTGTGCGGCAATTGCAAACGGAGACTGGGCTCGCCATCGATTATGGGCAGTGCGGAACCGTGCTGCTGGGGGCGAATGCCCATGCCCATCCTCGTGGTCCGGCGCTGAGTGGGGAGGAGTTGCGCCGCCTGGCGCCCGGGGTCCGCTTCGAAGGGCCGGCCTATTATTTTCCGGACGATCATTATGTCGATAACCGTCAGTTGATGAGCGCGTTGCGGGCAGCCGCGCTGCAACTGGGCGTGCGGCTGTCGGAGGATTCACCGGTTACAGAAGTTGGCCGCACGGCGGAGGGCGCGTGGGTGCGGGTTGCCGATGGCAGCTGCCGCAGCGCGGCAGCAGTGGTGAACGCCGCCGGCTCGTGGGCGAGCCAAATGCGGCTGCCGGTGGACTTGCCCGTTATACCGCGCAAAGGCCAGGCCCTGGAAATGCGATTGCCGGCGGGCGAGACCTTGCCGCGCGTGCTGGTTGGTGATCGCGTGTACATGTCGCCGCGGCGCAATGGCAACGTCGTCATCGGCGCTACGTTGGAGGATGCCGGCTTCGACAAATCGGTGCAGCCGGATGTGATTGAGCAACTACGATTGCGCGCCACGGCGTTGCTGCCTTTATTGCAACAGGCTGAGCTGGTAGGCAGTTGGGCGGGCTTGCGGCCGGCAACTCCGGATGAATTGCCCTATCTGGGGCAGTGGGAAGACTCCAGCTACTGGCTGGCTACGGGGCATTTTCGTGATGGCATCCTGATGGCGCCGGTCACGGCGGTTGTGCTGGCGGATGCGCTGGAAAAGAAAAGCCCCCAACTGCCACTCGCCGCTTTCGCGCCGGGCCGGGAGTTGGGGGTAAGAGCCGGAAATCAGTGCTGATTAGTACTGGTCGCTTTTTGCGGTGCTTTTCTTGTGGTGATACTTGCGCGTCTTGACCGGCTTTACGTCATGCTCTTCCGCCGCCGAGTTGACGCGGAAACGGCTTAGTTCCGCAATCAGTGGGCGGGCGGCAGGGGGAACGGCGTGGCTGGCGAGGATATGGTTCACATCGCTGGTGCCATACATGGCGCGGTTGCCCGTATCGTCGGGTTGTACCACGTCGCCCGCCAGGCTCACGCCGGCAAAGGCGCCGCGGCTGCGCGAATAGGTCAGAATCTTGGAATGCATGCTGATGTCGGTGGCAGCAGCGGCATGGCGGCCGACCGGCCCGGCGGCAGCGCTGGCGTCGGCGCCGATCTTGAATTTATTGCTCAGCATGTGTTGCACACCGCTTTGGTTCTGGAACACCATCACGATGTCGGTGGACTGACCGCCGAGCTGTAATCCCCAACTGGCGCCGCCCACCTGGATGAAGGCGGGAGCGCTCCAGCCGGCGCCGCGGCGGCAGGTTACCAGCCCTTTGCCATATTGGCCGCCCAAACCCAACGCGAATTTCTTTTCGCCGGGGATGATGGCGATGCACTGGGCATGTTCGAGAATCTCATCGGGAATGGCTTTGTCCGGCGTGTTCATGATCGAGCGGAAGATCTTGGCGGCGTTGCGCGCTCGGGACGCATCCTGTGTCCTGTCGGAACTGGAGGCGAACATCGGCATTGCCATCCCAAGGATGGCCCCCAAGGCTACGCTTGAACGGATCAGGCTTGACCTCATAGTATTTTTCCCTCCCTAAGTGGCAGATGGATAGCAGAGCCAAGCCCTGCGTTCATCGTGTAGTTTGGTATCCACTTAACCCAGTTGGACGCCCCACTGTTTGAGTGAGGTTGCTCTCTGAGCCACTCGCGTCCACTGTGGTCCGCGCTACTGCAAGGCCACAATCAGCTCTGTTTCCAGAGATTGCTGGAGCTCCTGGGAGAGTGGCTGCTGGTTAGCAGTCAAGTAAAAGACATCAATGGCCTTGGCCAATTCAGTATCGATGAGAGCCACACTGATATCGCAATGCTGTTCAGCCAGCACCCGGCTGATGTCGAAAAGCAGACCCGGGCGGTCGCGCACGACAATCTCCAGCAGCGTGCGATTGCCCTCCTGGGTAAAGCTAATCCGAGTAGGAATCTCGGGTCCTCGCGAGCGTGCCACCCAACGCCGTGCGGGAGCGCGCAGACGCTCCAGGTCGACGGGCCGGCTGAGTTCATCCTGCAATTTGAGATTTAGCCGTTCGGTCTCTTCCGGGTTGAGCTCCAGGGTACGGTGCAAGTCCGTAAAGCGGAAGCTGTCCACTACAATTCCTTGCTGGTTGGAGAATGCTTCCGCTTTCAAAATGTTGGCGCCGTGGCCGGAGAGTACCCCGGTTAACATCGCAAACAGTTTGGGACGGTCGCGAGCAATGACGGCCAGCTCGTAATGATCTCCACGCTCGCGGAGCAGAGGAATCGCGCCCGTTGTCTGGAGCTGCTGCGAGATCTGGAAGTGGCGGAGAATGGAGCCGGGGCTGCGGGCCAGCAGGTAACGCCGGGGAAAGCCCTCCAGATAGGTGGCCAGCGCGGCAAGATCAGCTTCACTGTTCAGCATCGAGCCGGCCGCGGCCAAAAGTTCGCGAGCGCGCTGCAGCGACTCGGCATTGACGACCTGGGGACTGCTATGCGCCGCTGGCGCTCCAATGCGATCGCGATCGACGCCGTGGGTGAGCTGGTTGTAGACGCCGACGTAGAGCTGCCACAGATTTTCTTCTTTCCAGGGCGTGAGAGCGTCAGGATGGACGGCCTGGATGTCGGCCCAGGTCAATAGGGCCAGCATCTTGAGCCGGTCTTCGGTGCCCACCAGGTCGGCGATCTGAATCAGGTTTTGTGGATCGAAGATATCGCGCCGCATGCCGTTGGAAAGCGCCAGGTGCTGAGCAATAAGAAACAGGACGGTATCGCGATCCTGGGGCTCCATGCGCCAGCGGTGCAGAATCTCGCTGGCGGTCTGTTGTCCGGTGAAGACATGATCGCCGGGCAGGCCCTTGCCAATGTCGTGCAACAGCAACGCGCAGAGCAACAGTTCCGGGCGGTCCAACTCGAGATAGAGTTCGCCAAGCCGGCGGCGGCGCTCGTCGAGGTTGGGATCGCGGCTGTTTTCGGCGAGGTTGGTGAGGCCTGCAATGGTTTGCAGCGTGTGTTCGTCAACGGTGTAGCGATGATAGAAGTCGCGTTGCACCAGGCAATCGATGGCGGAAAACTCGGGAATGAGGGAAATGAGCAGTCCGCAATCGTGCAGGGCTAAGAGGACCTCCGCCGGTCTGGGGCCGCACAGGATGGAACTCAGCAGTTTCCAGGTCTGATCGCCTTCGCGGAAGTAGGCCGCCGCCGACGCCTGGGTCTCGCGCACCAGCGCCTCGGCGGCATCGCTGAGGGAGGCGCCATTGGCAACGCCAAAGCGCACGGCCTCCACCAGCAGGCGCGGATCATGCGCGGCGCGGTGGGAATCACGAAACTCCACCTGCCCGGCATTGATCTGAAGGTCCGGGGTGGCAATGGAGTTTTTGCGTTGCATGACATAGCGGAACAGCGTGGTGCGGCGCGGCTTGGAAAGGTCCTGTTGGCGCCGCAACAGGCGATGGACACCGCGGGCGTGACTGAAGTACTCGCGCATCCAGTCTTCGGGCGGACGTTGGCCATGGGAGGTCTGCTCGGTGGCGAGCCGCTCCTGCATGTCGTAACTGAAGACGTTCACGTCGCGCCCTTGCGCGTAATGCAGGAAGGAGCGGACCATGGCTAGAAAGCGTTGCGCGGCGCGAATGTGCAGCCGTCCATGCTCGGGCCAGCGATCCGCGTGCGGGAGCAGCACGTCTTCCGTAAGCGCCAGAGTGCGCCACCAGCCAAGCGCCTGCAGATCGCGCAGGCCGCCGGGAGCGTCTTTCAGGTTGGGTTCGCGGTGGTAGACGGTGTTGGAGAATTTCGCATAGCGTTCGCCAATCAGTTGGCTGAGGTGGCGCAACAGCGGCTCGCGTTCCCGGCGCAGCAGGCGGGGCAGAAATTCCCGGCGAACCTTCTCTTCCAATTGGGCGTCACCGGCCAGCGGCCGAATGTCCAGTACAGAAAGGTTGAATTCGAGGTTGTCTTCGTGCAGCACGCCGCATTCGGCGGGGGTGCGGACACTATGACTCACCCGCAAATGCGCATCCCAGAGCGCCTGCAGAAAGGCCCGCAGGCGATTGGGATCGACGCTTTCCGGGGCCTGACTGACCAGCAACAGAAGATCGACGTCGGAACTGGGAAAAAGTTCCTGGCGGCCATAGCCGCCAACCGCGCACAGTGCCATTCCGCCCTCATCCGGATAAAAGGCGCGGAAGACGGTGCGCACCAGATGATCGACCGCCGCAGTACGCTGGCGAATGCCCGCCAATCCGTCCCAGTCATTAAAGAATGACGCTTCCAGTTCGCCCAGACGAGCGACGTAATCCAAGGCCAGGCGTTCCAGACGCGCGGCCGGCAAGAGCTCTTCAAAGGGGGCGGGTACGCTCATAGCGCGGGTGCCGGATCGGTTTACCTGCCGGAGTCGCGTTGCAGCAGGCCTTTCAGTTCGTCCATGAACTCCTTGACATCCTTGAAGTCCATATAAACGGAGGCGAAGCGGACGTGGGCCACTTTGTCGAGGGTGCGCAGGCGGCTCATGATGAGCTCGCCAATTTCCTTGGTGGTGACCTCGCGATCCTGTGAATCCACCACCAAGGCTTCCGCTTCATTGACAATCGCTTCCAACTCGCCCATGCGCACGGGGCGCTTTTCGCAAGCGCGCAACAAGCCGTTGAGCACCTTCTGGCGTTCGAAGCGCTCGCGCCGTCCGTCTTTCTTGACCACCATGTAGGGAATCTCGTCGATGCGCTCGTAGGTGGTGAAGCGCTTCTGGCAGGCGATGCACTCGCGCCGGCGGCGGATCGCCTCGCCTTCTTTGCTCTCCCGGGAGTCGACCACCTTGTCTTCCGGGTGGCCACAGAACGGGCATTTCATAGTTCGCTACCCTCTCGCCAGTCCAGGCGCGATAAAAAGCGCGGATCATGCCGCCAGTGCTCGCGCACCAGCACGTGCAATTCCAGGAAGACACGCACTCCAAGCAGCGCCTCAATATCTTCCCGGGACTGGATTCCAATGCGTTTCATCATCTCGCCCCCCCGGCCGATCAGGATGGCCTTCTGTCCGGGGCGCTCACAGAAAATGACGGCGGCGATACGCAACTTGTCCCCTGTGCGATCATAGCGCTCCAGTTGCACCGCGATGGTATGCGGCACCTCTTCGCGGGTCAACACCATGGCTTTTTCGCGAATCAGTTCCGCAACTTGAAATTGTTCCGGTTGATCAGTGACCTGCCCGGGAGCGAAATATTCCGGCCCAGGCGGGAGGTGGCACAGGATCGCGTCAAGCAGTGCCGGCACGTTCTCGCCGGTGCGGGCCGATATGGGGAAGACTTCCAGGAAAGGAAAGCGCTGCCGGTATTCTTCGATAATGGGGAGGAGCTGGCGCTTGTCGGGGAGCGCATCCACCTTGTTCAGGACCAGGAAGGCGCGGGGCGTGTCCGTCGTGGGGGCATCGGGCGCGGAATTCTCCGGCGTCAGGTCCTCCCGTTCACCATTACCAGTTTCATCTTCGACTGCTGATCCGCCGATCGCGCCAGTTTCAGGTGACGCCGTATCGCTGGGATCATCGAAGACGAGGGGTCCATCTTCCGGATCTTCTTGCCCGTTGTCGCGCTCGGTACGTGCCTTTCTCGGGCGCAGCAGATCGAGCGCGAAGGCGTCTTCTTCGCCGAATGTGCGGGTCACGTCCACCAGCAGCAAGGCCAGATCGCGGCCCTCCAGGCCGGCGCGCACATGACGCATCATTTCACGGTTGAGCGGCGTGCGGGCCTTGTGGACGCCCGGGGTATCGACGAAAACCACCTGTGCGGCGGGATGCTTCGCGCCGGCGGGAGCGTCAAGGATTCCCAGCAAGTGCGTGCGGGTGGTCTGGGGATGAGGGCTGACGATAGCCACCTTGCGGCCAAGGATCTGGTTCAGCAGCGTACTTTTGCCCGCATTGGGGCGGCCCACGAGGGCCACGAATCCGGAGACAAAGTTGGGGGAGGCGCTCACCTACTTATTATAGGGGGCGCCTGTCTGGAGCACGTTTAGAGCGAGCCACCGAGTCCTCCCGGTAGGAGAAGATTCCCGCCCAGCAACGGCAGACAACGCCGTTGCAGGGGCCCGTCGCAGGTGGAGGGCCGCGAAATTCTCCCGGGGTCCCAAACAAAGCGCACTTTGTTGAGGTGGGAAGGGCGGCCATCTCGCGCTGGGGAGGAGCCCGGCATTGGCGGCTTCACGGTCTCACTGGAGAACGTGCCAGCGACCCAACGGAAAGCAATGCCGGCGGGCGGCTCAGGAGACAAGGCCGTGGCTCTTTTCGTTCCCCCGCCCTGGTTGACTCCTCACCAGCAGTTGTCCTTATTTGCCCGTCGTTTTTCTCGGCGACATGGAAAAGAAACCAAAGTTTGCCGGATCGTGCATTACCCGTATCAGCTGCTCCCGCATGTTCGGGATGCTGGGAATCACGTGCCGCACGTTTTGGGGAGCGGTTGGTCCACCAGGCATCCCGGCAGGCGGCAGCACGGGGGGCAAGCGGAACGCGTAAACAGCGCCGCCGCCCAGCGATTCATGGGGATAGCGAAGCAACCAGCCGCAGTTGTGCACCTGCAGCAGCATGGCGGCCGACACTGCTACCCAGCGAGTTCGCGCCGGCGGCGCAGACTGGCAAGACCAGAGGTTCAAGTTGGGGTAGAGCGCGGGCATGTCAACCGTAATGCCATAGTAGTCGTAGGGTAAATGCCGTACCTGATGCCGCGCCGCGAACGCCAGGACTTCCGGGGTGGACTGATTGAAGTCGTCATTGGCGTCTCCGGCAAGATAATAGGTGGGCCGGCCCGCGGCGAACACATTGTAGTAGGGAACGAAAAAGGGAGCGGCGTACAAGACGCTGAGCAGGGAACTGCCGGCCAGCATTAGGGTGATGCAGAGGGCTGTGATTCTGGCGCGGGGCGTCATCCTTTGTATTGCGGTGGCAAGCGGGGCCAGTAAGACCAGGAGAATCGCCACCGGAACGATGAAATAACGGAAGGCCAGATCGTCGTTGCTGATAATACACAAAGCCGCAAAAATGGCTCCGCCCATCCAGAGCGCGCGCCAATGCAGACGCAATTCCGGGGCGATCAGGCGTGGAGCGCCGCGAATCCGGCGTCCGATTCCGAGAGCTGCTGCCAATAGAGCCGTCAAAACAAAGCCGGGAGTCGATTTGAGCAGCAACAGAACGGGATAGTAGTACCAGACACCGTGATTCAGGTTGCGGCCAAACAGATAGGCACTGTGGTGAGCCATCATGAGCACGCTCAGCAGACCCATGAGGTTGGTCTCTAAGGGCAACAACCACCAGTGAATAGCCCAGTGAGGAAGCGGCTTAAAGAAAAACACTTCCATAGCGGGCTGCAGGAGCGAAAGAAGCAGGTCGATTCCATACACCAGCAGAAACGCTTCCAGCACCCCGCGTCCCATGGCGCGCACGCGCGGACGGCGCCACGCTCGCGTGCGCTCTCCGCCGCCGCCTTCCGGCAGCCAGCGCATGCCAATCCAGATGGCAATGAAGCCGGGCACCAGCAGGGCGGCGGAATACTTACTCAGCAGCGCGCCCGCGAAGGTGAGCGCAAAGAGAAGGCGATTGCGCTTCCCCGGATGCTGCCAAAGTGCGCCCAACCGCCAAAGCGTCAAAAGCGCCATGAGGGCAATCGGGACATCGGTCAGCACCTTGGCGCCAAATGCGAGAAACACCGGGGTGCTGACCGCCAGCGCCAGGCTGAGCAGCCCTCCCCAGATCCCACCAAGACGCCGGGCAATGAAAAAGATGGCCAGCGCCAGCAATAGAGTAATTGCAAAATCCGGCAATCGTCCCCAAAACAACACCACGTCAGGCCGGCTCCAACGCGTGAGCAGCCAGTTGCCCATCGCCCATTGGGCGACAAACAAATGAGAGAAATCGCCGCTTCCGGAGAGCTGCCAGAACGGACTGAAATAGTCCGGTTGGACACCGCGGAGGCTGAGCACGATTCCACTTAAAAGTTTGACCAGCGGAGGGTGTTCGGGGTTTAAACGCAGGTCCAGTTTCTGCGCATAGCTCAGGCCAGCGGCGATGTGCGCCACCTCATCCGTGCAGACGGAATCGTGCACCAGCGTCCAGCCCAACAGCGCCGCCATAAAGGTCAGCAGGAATCCGGCGGCCAGCCATTGCCACGGCCTTCTATCGGGAGGGGAAGAGCTCGCAATATTGGCAGCGGCCTGATCGGAGGGCGTCGTTTTCATAGGGAGCGGCTTGCCTGGGGTGCGACGTAGTCTAGCATTCAGGGTGGTTTGGGCAAAAGCTCAGCCCCTCCTGATGATGGCAACCGCAAGGCTCAATATCGACCATAAGGTTACCTCTAGTATCTGGGAAGGGCGGCGGCCTAGACTTTGGTATAGCTGCCCCACTGCCCATATACGTTCACAATGAAATGCTTGTTTCCACCATCAACCTCCGCGGCAAATAGCAGCCAAGCCGTCGCCTGAACAGTACCGGTTCTCGGGTAAAAAGTGACGCGGACTCAAGGAGCACCGAAATGACTGAGCATAGCCGTCGCGGCTTTCTGAAAGCCACTGCCGCCGCCACCACTCTCGCAACTGCCGCCGCTCGCCGGGCACGGGCATTGGATGCTTCAGCGTCTCAGGGCGGCGGCGTCAATACCCCAGCTCCACAAGCTTCCCGTCTCTACCTGACCGATGCGGAGCATCGCTATGTGGTCTCCAACGCGCCCACCTGGAGACCCGTTTCCTCCGCGGCGCCTCTGGGGGAGACGGTGGTTTTGTATCCGGAGCGGGCCGCACAGAGCATTCTGGGCTTTGGCGCGGCTATGACCGACTCTGCTTGCTACAACATCAGCCAGATGCCGGCGGGTGCGCGGGCCGAGCTGATGCATCAGTTTTTCTCGCCCAGCGAGATGGGTTTCAGCGTTTGCCGTACATGTGTGGGATCCAGCGATTACGCGCGCACGCTCTACAGCTTTGATGAGGGCGCTCCCGACCCGGGCCTGCAGCGTTTTTCCATTGCGCATGACGAGGCCTACATTTTGCCCACGCTGCGCCAGGCGCGGCGGCTGAATCCGGAACTGTTTTTGCTCTCTTCGCCCTGGAGCCCTCCCAACTGGATGAAGAGCGGCGACACCATGCTGGGCGGGACCATCAGCCGTCACCTGTTGCCGGTTTATGCGCAGTACATGGTGAAATTCCTGCAGGCTTACCAAGCGGCGGGGGTAGAAATCAACGCGATCACGCCGCAAAACGAAGTCGATACCGATCAGGACCACCGCATGCCCGCCTGCCTGTTTCCGCAGGAGATCGAAGTGGCCTATGTGGGGCAGCATCTCGGCCCCGCGCTGCGCACCGCCGGTCTGAAGACGGAGATCTGGCTGATCGACCACAACTACAACTTGTGGGGCCGGGCGATTTGCGAATTGGATGATCCGCAGGTGCGCAACTACACCGATTCCATTGCCTGGCACGGCTACGTCGGCAAACCGGAATGGATGCAGAAGGTGGTTGCCGCCCATCCCGAAGTCAAGATGTACTGGACCGAGGGTGGACCCGACATTACCGCTCCCGACTACGCTACCGACTGGGCGAAATGGAGCGAGACCTTTACCGGCGTTCTGCGCAATGGGCCGCGCTGCATCATTGCCTGGAATCTGGTGCTGGACGAAAACGGCAAACCCAATATTGGGCCTTTTAGTTGTGGTGGGGTCGCGACGGTGAACTCGCACACCAAAAAGGTGACCTACAGCGGCCAGTACTACGCGTTCAATCACTACGCTCGAACCATGCGGCGAGGCGCCCGCGTGATCGCCTCCGAAGGTGGGGAGCCGGGTTTAAGCCATGTCGCCGCTCGCAACTCGGACGGCGGTTACGCGCTGGTATTAACCAATACCACGGCCTCGCCACGCCGCATCGCGGTACGCAACGGAGCGCATCAGGCGGAGCTTGTGCTGCCAGCCGATTCGGTTTCGACCCTGGCCTGGAGCTAGCTGCAGGCCGTCAAGCTGAGCAGGGCGCACCGGGCCGCACCCCGAACTGATGCGCGGGTTCCGCGCGTCCAAGGCGCCCCTGCGGCTCCTCGCCCAGGGGCGGCAGGCCCAACAACCGCACTCCTTCAGGGCGTTCGCTCCGCTATCATGAATGAAAGGAGCGCCCGCCGCGCTTCCGCTTGCCGCAACGAAGGAGCCCGCATGTCGAGCCAAGCTCTTGCCCTGGTGGAAAAGGAAAAAGCCGCATGCCTGGAAGATCTGAAGGCCTTCCTGCGTATTCCATCTGTAAGCACCTTGCCGGAGCACCGCGTTGATGTGGAGCGGGCCGCCGATTGGGTAGCCGAACAACTGCGCGCGGCCGGCATGGAGCACATTGAGAAGATTGCTACCGCCGGTCATCCGCTGGTGTACGCCGATTGGCTGCATGCGCCTGGAGCGCCGACGGTGCTTTGCTACGCGCATTACGACGTGCAGCCCCCCGATCCGCTGGATGAATGGCAGACGCCCCCGTTTGAACCGACCGTGCGCGGGGAGAACATCTATGCTCGCGGCGCCGCCGACGACAAAGGACAACTGCTGCTGCAACTGAAAGCCGCGCAGTTGCTGATGAAGTCCACGGGTAAGTTACCGGTGAATGTGCGCTTCATCTTTGAGGGTGAAGAGGAAGTTGGCGGGGAGGCGATAGACGATTTCGTGCGGCGGCATGCGGAGCGGTTGCAATGCGATGTTGGCCTGGTGAGCGATACCGCCTTTTTCGCGCCGGAGCTGCCCTCGCTCGATATTGGCCTGAGGGGAATGGTTTACACCGAAGTGGAGGTGCGTGGCGCCGCCTCCGATCTGCACTCCGGCTTGTATGGCGGGGCCGCTCCCAATCCGTTTGAAGCGCTGGCCCGCATCATCGCCGGGCTCAAACGGGCGGATGGCGTGGTCGATATTCCCGGATTCTACGACGACGTGCAGGCGCCGGCGCCGGAGGAGAAGCAGAGCTGGGAACGGTTGCCTTTCAGCGAGCAGGACTATTTGAAAAACGAAGTAAAAGCCGCCGCCCTGACCGGCGAGAGCGGCTACTCCGTGCTGGAGCGCACCTGGGCACGGCCCACCCTGGAGGTGCATGGCATGCCGGGCGGGTTTACGGGAGCGGGCGCCAAGACGGTCATCCCGGCGCGCGCCAGCGCCAAAATCAGCATGCGGCTGGTTCCCAACCAGGATCCGGGAAAAATTCGTGATGCCTTCGAGCGGCGGGTGAAGGAGTTAACGCCGCCGGCTTTCAGCTCGCAAGTCAAGGTGCTGAGCCTGGCCGAAGCGGTGGTCTTGGATCCGCGCAACCGTTTTGTGCAGGCGGCGGCGCGCGCGCTGAGCGCTGTCTTCGACAAGGAGCCGGTATTTGTCCGCTCTGGCGGTTCGATCCCCATCGTGGCCTTGATGGGCAAGCAACTGCACGTGCCGGTGGTGATGATGGGCTTTGGACTGCCGGACGACGGTCTGCACGCGCCCAACGAAAAATTCTCCTTGCCGAACTATTACCGCGGCATTGCCAGCGTGATGCGCTTTTGGGAGAACCTGGCGATACCGGAACGTAATCTTTAAAGATCGGCAAGAAAAGCGTTCAGCAGCCGGCGAAGCACGATTGCCGTTGGCTTCCAATCGTGCTCCATGGCTTTCGCAGCAGCCTCTTCATAGGCAAAGTTCGGTCGAGGGCGTAATCGAACAAATGGCGGAAGCCCATAACGCACAGCGACGAAGTTAGCTGAGATTCTGGCGCAGCTGGGTGCTGTCCTCATCCCAGCTAGGCATCCAACATCTCTCGGATTTTAGTTTGTGCCGGGCCCAGTGAGCCCTCCGTCAGCACGCCTTGGATTGGATCGGGAATGCTAGCTTCGGCTTCGATAAAGGCCTCACGCGCACGGTTGCCCTCAGTATCCCGCTCGCGGTATGAGCGCAACTTCTCAACGACGCCTTCGAGTCCTGGTTCGGAGGGTCTGTGGCGGAGCAAAAAACTCCTCAATGCTTCGCGGATGAGTTGGTCAATAGTGCGACCCTCTTTGCTGCTCAGATTCTCGAGCGCAGCCCTTTCCTCCGTCTCAATTTTCAAAGTAAACACGACCCGGCCCATAGGCCAACGCTACTGCTGTTCGAATATCGGTGTCAACATGGCATCAGGGTACAAAAAGCTTCGACCGGGAGCCCTAGCCGCGCTGCGCGGCTCGGAGTGGGGCCGGACACCGAAGCGGGTGGAATAAAAGCGGCCATGCCGCATTGATCGCGCTCCTAACACTATGCTCCGTATTCCCTTTGCTGAAGTGGTTTCCTGCTTGACCGCAATCCTTACCCGATTGGGTTTTGACGCGGAACGGGCGCGCCGTTGCGCGCAACTGTTCGCCGAGGCCAGCCGCGACGGCGTGTATTCCCATGGGGTAGAGCGCTTTCCGCGCTTTCTGGAGACGATCCGCAACGGTCTTGTAGATGTTGCCGCCAGCGCGGTTTCCGTACGGCGCTTTGGTGCGCTTGAGGGCTGGGATGGGCGGCGCGGCGCCGGCAACCTCAACGCCGAGGCCGCCATGGATCGCGCCATCGAGCTCAGCCGGGAGTATGGATTGGGGTGTGTGGCGCTGGCCAACACCAATCATTGGATGCGGGGAGGCAGCTATGGCTGGCAGGCCGCCGAAGCGGGCGTGATCGGCATTTGCTGGACCAATACTTTGCCCAACCTGCCGCCCTGGGGCGCAACCGAGGCGGCGGTGGGAAACAATCCGCTGGTGATCGCGGTACCGCGTCCCGGGGGCCATGTTGTGTTGGACATGGCGATGTCGCAGTTTTCCTATGGCGCGCTGGCCACTCACCGGCTCGCTGGCAAAGAGCTTCCAGTGGAGGGCGGTTTTGACGCGGAAGGGCATTTGACCCGCGACCCGGCGGCCATTGAGGCTTCCGGGCGGCCGCTGCCGATTGGTTACTGGAAGGGCTCGGGACTGGCGCTGGTGCTGGATATGATGGCGGCCTTGCTCTCGGGCGGTTTGGCGACGCACCAGATTCCCCACGACATATTGCGGGAGAGCGGTCAATCGCAGGTGTTTCTGGCGTTCTCCTTTCAGGCGCTTCAGCCGGGGCAGGACGCGGCCGCGATTGCGGACGCCATCGTGGACTCGCTGTTGTCCGCGGGCGCAGAGGTGCGCTATCCCGGCCAGAGGGTGTTGCAGACGCGGGCGGAGAACCTCGCGCTGGGTATCCCCATCCGCGCGGAGCTGTGGCGGGAGCTGACGCAAGCCTCAGTGAACAAATAGCCTGGAGGCCGTGCCGCCTAGTCCAGGCCGCGGTCTTTCAGCATCGGCTGCACCGTTGGTTTGCCGCCCAGCCAGCGATCGTACATTTGCTGCAGTGGTTCGGTGTTGCCGCGCGAAAGTACCATCCGCCGGAAGCGGTCGCCGTTGGCGCGGGTCAGACCGCCATGATCCTCAAACCACTGGTAGGCGGCGTCATCGAGCATCTCTGTCCATAGGTAGGCGTAATAGCCGGAAGCGTAGCCCAGACTCCAGATATGTAGAAAGTAGCTGGAGCGGTAGCGGGGTGGCACGTCGCGCAGTTGCAGATGCGTCGAGGCGAGCGCCTGTTCCTCGAAGGTGTCCGGGTTTTGCAGTGGCGCGCTGGCCGGCAGCGTATGCCATTTGAGGTCCAGCTCGGCGGCCGCGAGCAGCTCGGTGAGCTTGTAGCCCTGATTGAACTTGTAGGCTTGCTTCACGCGTTTGGCCAAATCCGCCGGCATCGGCTCCCCGGTCTTCCAGTTGTGGGCGTAATGGTTGAAAACTTCCGGATAGCGCGCCCAGTGCTCGTTGAACTGCGAGGGAAACTCCACGAAGTCGCGGGGCACATTGGTGCCGGCGAGGGTGGGGTATTTCGTGCCGGAGAACATGGCATGTAAGGCGTGCCCGAACTCGTGAAACATGGTGGTGACATCGTCAAAGCTGAGCAGCGCCGGTTCTCCGGGCGCCGGCTTGGTGAAGTTGCAGACGTTGTAGACCACCGGTTGCGTGCCCAGCAGGGTTGAGGGCTGAACGAATACGTCCATCCAAGCGCCCCCCTGTTTATTGGAGCGTTGGAAGTAGTCTCCATACCACAGCGCCAGCGGCTTGCCGTTGCTGTCGTAAACCTCGAAGACACGCACATCCGGGTTGTAGACGGGAATGTCATGGCGTTCCTTGAAGGTAATGCCATAGAGCTGGTGGGCGGCATAAAAAACGCCGTTCCGCAGGACGTTATTTAATTCGAAGTACTGTTTGACCTGGTTCTCGTCGAGGTGAAAGCGTTGTTCACGGACCTGGTCGGCGTAGTAGCGCCAATCCCATGGTTGGAGCGTGAATCCGCCGTGCTGCTGATCGATGAGCGTCTGCAGGTCATGGGCTTCGCTTCGGGCTTTGGCGGTCGCCGGGCCAACCAGCGCGTTCAGGAAATCGAAGGCTGCCTGCGGTGTGCGCGCCATTTGATCCTGCAAGGTCCAGGCGGCATAGTTGGGGAAGCCGAGCAATTCGGCTTTGCGGGCCCGGATCTGCGCCAGACGCGCAATGATGGCGCGGGTATCGTCTTTATCGCCGCGTTCGGCGCGGTTCCAGGACTTTTCGAATAGCGCCTTGCGCGTGGCGCGGTCCTTGAGATAGGTCAGGTCGGGTTGCTGCGTGGTGTTCTGCAGCGGCAATACCCAGCCTTGGATATGACGTTCTTTGGCGGCGAGCGCGGCGGCGGCCATTTTGCCCGCCGGCAATCCCGCCAGCATGGCGGGGTCGCTCGTCACATAGGCGGAGTCGTTGGCCGCCGCCAGCAATTTCTGCTGAAACGCGTTGGAGAGGCTGGCATCCTCCTGGTTGATCTTCTTCAGTTCGGCTTTTTTCGCGGGCGAGAGGGCCGCGCCGGCCAGAAGGAATTCCTTGTGCTGGTACTCCAACAGGCGCAGCGACTCCGGATCGAGGTGGAGCGAGGTCCGCTTTTTGTAGAGAACATCAATACGATGGAAGAGCCTGGCGTTGAGGTGGATGGCGTCGTCGTGCGCGGCCATGCGAGGCGCTTCGTAGGCCTGGATCTTCTGTAGCGTGGAGTCGGTATTGGCCTGGGTAACCGCGTTGAAGACGTTCAGCACGCGGTTATAGAGCTGACCGCTCTTTTCCATCGCCACCAGGGTGTTGTCAAATGTGGGCGGCGCGGGATTATTGGCGATGCGGCGGATTTCGCGCAGATGCCGCGCCATGCCAGCGTCCAAAGCGGGCTGGTAATCGGAGTCCTTGATGCTATTGAAAGGGGGCGCCTGGAAGGGCAGCGCGCTCGCGCGGTAGAAGGGGTTGGAGGGCCCGAAGCGGGCCGCGGCGGAACGCGTCCGCTTCCTGGGCTGTGCTTTGGTTTGCGCGCTGATGGTTCCCACGAGAACTCCGGCGAATAAAAGAATCATTTTCCGCTTCATCGGTCCCCCCTAAAAAAAACGCAAAAAACGCGCGCCCGGCGCCGCCGCACAAGTCAGGTCTGCAACACGCCGGTTTTGAATTCGGGAACTTCCGGATTCAAGGCAGCGATTTCCAGTGCATGGATCAGCCGGGAGCGCGTTTCGGCGGGATCGATCAGGGCATCAATCCACAAGCGCGCGGCGCCGTAGCGCGGATCGCTCTGCTCTTCGTAGGTGGCGCGAATGGTTTGCAGTAACTCGTTGCGTTCGGTTTCGCCTACCGTGCGGCCCTCGCGCTCCAACTGCTTGATCCTGATATCCAGCAGGGTTGAAGCCGCCTGATCGCCGCCCATTACGGCGTAGCGCGCGGTGGGCCAGGCGAACAGAAAGCGGGGGTCGTAGGCCTTGCCGCACATGGCGTAATGGCCGGCGCCAAAGCTGCCGCCGATAATGACGCTCAGCTTGGGGACCACGCTGTTGGAGACCACGTTGACCAGCTTGGCGCCGGCCCGGATAATGCCCGAGGCCTCCGCCTCCTTGCCCACCATGAAGCCATTCACGTCGTGCAGAAAGACCAGCGGAATCAGGTTCTGGTTGCAGTCCATCACGAAGCGCGCCGCTTTTTCCGCGCTGTCTCGATAGATCACGCCGCCAAATTCCACGCGCTTATCGGCGCGCCGCACGGGATGCTTCTGGTTGGCGACAATGCCCACCGCGAAGCCGCCAATACGGCCAAAGCCGCACAGCAATGTGGCGCCGAATTCGGGGCGGTACTCGTCAAAGAGGCTATCGTCGAGCAGACAGGCGAGCACGTCGCGCATCTCGTAAGGGCGTTGCCCGTCCGCGCTCACCAGCCCGTAAAGGTCCTCGCCGGCGAAGTGCGGTTCCGCGGTGGCAATGCGGTCAAAAGGACCGGAGGGCGGATGACCGAACCGCCCCACCAGGGAGCGTATGCGCCGCAGGCAGCTCTCGTCGTCGGGCTCTTCGTAATCGACCGTGCCACTCTGGGTGGCATGCATGTGAGCGCCGCCGAGTTCTTCGCTGGAGACCTTCTGCCCAATGGCAGCCTGCACCAGCGCCGGCCCGGCGAGGTACAGTCCGCTGCCCTGCGTCATCAGCACGGTGTCGCACATCACCGGCAAATAAGCGCCACCAGCCACGCAACTGCCCATGATGGCGGTGATCTGGGGAATGCCGCGCGCGGAGAGAACCGCATTATTGCGGAAGACGCGCCCGAAGTCGTCGGTATCGGGAAAGACGTCCTCCTGCAACGGGAGAAAGATACCGGCTGAATCAACGAGGTAGATCAGTGGCAGCCGGTTCTCCAGGGCGATGTTCTGCGCTCGTAGAACCTTCTTGGCGGTCAACGGGAAAAAGGCGCCGGCTTTCACGGTCGCATCATTGGCGATGAGCATCACCAGGCGGCCGCTGACCGTTCCCGTTCCACAGACGACGCCCGCGGCGGGAGCGCCTCCCCATTCCTGGTACATGCCATAAGCAGCGTAGAGGCCAATCTCCTGGAATGCGCTGGCGGGATCGAGCAGTTTGGCGATGCGTTCGCGGGCGGTGAGGCGGCCGCGCTCGTGTTGGCGGGCGATAGCGGACTTGCCGCCCCCCAGCTCGATGGCTTGCTCCTGGCGCCGCACTGGCTCCAGCAGTTGCAGCATGGCGGCGCGGTTCTGTTGGAAGCGCTCACTGTCGCGATCGAGCGAGAGGGCCAGCGGCTGGCTCATGAACACAGTCTAGCAAGGCAGAGCGCATGCGGTTGTCAGCCACCCCTCCCGCCTGGCCCGGCGATGCGGTTGACGTGGTGGCGCACGATCCGGGTGGGGATCGCGCGTACGCTTCAGTTCAACTCACCGCCCAGCTGTCCCGAGGCGTTGCTTTGAATACAACGCCGGCCGTCTGACGCTTAACCGGCCTGTCGCAACTGCCGGAGCTGGGCGCGGAGGCCTTCGGCGGCGGACATTTCCGGTGGTAAGTCGGCGAGATTGGTTTCCACATTGGCGATGGCGGCGGTCCGCGCCGCCTCAGCAAAGGCGCGGGCCGAGACCAGATCGGAGGCGAGCAGCTCCCAGTGCAGCGGTTGCAACTGCTGCAGCAGCCCCAGCAGTTTTTGCGCGGCAACCGCCACCTGTAAGGGAACTTCCGCGGCCGCCAGGGTCGCCGCCAGCATCCGCTGGTAGGCTTCGGCCCTGCCGCGGTCATCCTTGTCTTCGAAATTGCGCCAGCGGCGTTGTTCCTGGCGCAGAGCTTCAAAGGCCTGCGCGTCGCGATCGGTGGAGCGCAGCATGTCAGCGCGAATCGTGGCCAGCTCCCCGTCAAGGTTCTGCAGGCGGGCGAGTTTGGCCGCATCCGCTTCTGTTTTGCGCAGGCGCCGCAGGGTCGCTGCCGCCACCATCTGGCCGAGCGAGGCGGACATGGCGGCGCAAGCGGCGGCGGCGCTGCCTCCGCCGGGGGTGGGTGCATGCGAGGCGAGCGCGTCCATCCAGGGCTGAAGCGTGAGTTCCCAGCGCAGCGGCTCGCTGGCGGTGACCTGCCGCAGGCGGTTTTCAATCACCATCTGCGGCTCAAAGACACGGATTTTGAGGGCCTCCGCCGCACACTCCTCCAGAGCCCGGGCCGGCACCAGCCCGACAATTTCGCTCTCCACCGCGGTCGCGCCCAGGGCCGCCGCCTCTTTTTTGACGGCTTGCCAGACGGTATACAGGGAGGTCTGCTCAAAGTCGGTGAGGTTCATCGAGACTTGCGCGCAGTTGCGTGCGCCGAGGTAAACTCCCATGGCCTTCAACGCCGGCAGTCCCCCGCCTGAGGTTCGAATCTTTTTGGCGATCGCGCGCGCGATTTCAACCTCGGGGGTGTCCAGGTTGATGTTATAGGCGATCAGGAATTTGCGGGCTCCGACAATGCTTGCGCCTGCCGACGGATGCAGGCGCGCGTCGCCGAAGTCGGGCCGGTAGCGCGCATCGCTTTCCGCGAGCTGGCGAATTTGCTCAAACTGCCCGCGGCGCACATCCTCAAGTTTGCGGCGGTGTTCATGACGCGCGGCGGCTTCATAGAGATAAACGGGGACGCCAAAGCGCTTCCATATCTGCTCGCCCGCCCATTCCGCCAGCCGCACACATTCCTCCAGGGTCGTGAGCTCCAGGGGGACAAAGGGAATCACGTCGGTGGCGCCCAGGCGCGGGTGCTCGCCATGGTGCTGGCGCAGGTCAATCAGTTCGGCGGCCTTGCCGGCGCCGCGCACGGCGGCCTCGGCGACGGCGGCGGGGAATCCGGCGAGGGTGACCACCGAGCGGTTGTGGTCGGCGTCCATCTCGCGCCCCAGCAGCAGCACGCCGGGCACCGCCAGCATGCTTTCAATAATGGCGTCGAGAACGGCGGGGTCGCGGCCCTCACTAAAATTGGGAACACATTCCACCAGTTTCATTGCGCTTGCTCCCTGATCCGGCCCGACTGCATGACCCAGACGCACAGGTTCGATGCCGGGGAATAGACGACCTCACGGAGGTCGCAGGTTTCGAAGCAGGCCAGATCCGCACGTTTACCGGGCTGGAGAGAACCGGTCTCCTGTGCCATTCCCAAAGCGGCGGCGCCATTGATGGTGGCCGCCGTCCAGGCTTCCGCGGGCGTGAGTTTCATCTGCGCGCAGGCCAGCGACAGCATGAACGGCATGCTCAGGCTCGGACAGGTGCCGGGATTCAAGTCCGTCGCCAGTGCGACCGCCGCGCCGGCGTCGATCAACTCGCGCGCCGGCGGCCAGGGCGGCCCGGTGAAATAGGCGCAGCCGGGCAGCAGCGTGGCCACACTCGCGGAACGCGCGACTGTCCCCAGATCATCGGCGGGGAGCCGCTCCAGGTGATCCACGGAGACCGCCCCCAGGGCGGCCGCCATCCTGGCCGCTCCCGTGGGGTGCAGCTGTTCGGCGTGTACCTTCAGCATCAATCCGGCGGCCTGGGCGCACTGCAGCAGGCGGCGCGCGCTCTCCAGCGTGTAGGCGCCGTGATCGCAATAAACATCGAAAAAGCGGGCACCCATCGTCTTGGCCTGTTGGATGAGCGGCGCCCAGCCGAATGTTTGCTCCGCGGTCCCGGACATGGGCACATGGGCCAGCAGCGTAGGATGTATTTCCGGAAGCCCCGCCGCCAGACTCTCCGCGGAAAGCCGCCGCAACAGCTCCAGCGCGCGCAACTCCTGCTCGTTGGTGAGACCGTAGCCAGTCTTGGCCTCCACCGTGGTGGTTCCAAAACCCTGCAGGTCGACCAGACGGCGCCGCGCCTTGGCCAGCAGTTCGCCGTCAGAGGCTTCGCGAAACTCGCGCGCGCTGCGCTGAATGCCGCGATCCAGGCTATGTGGACGCGGGGTGGACTCGGGCAGGGAAGAGTGGCGGGCGGCAATCTCGTCCCAGCGTGGTTCGGTGAACAGCAGATGCGTGTGACTGTCGACGAAACCAGGCGAGATGACGCGCCCCTTGCAGTCGATTTCCTGCGTATTGAAATATTCGCGAGGGATGTGGGCAGTCTGACCCACCCATTCAATGCGGCTGCCTTCCACAACCAGCGCGCCATCGGAAATCAGGCCAAGCTCGCGCATGGCAGTGCCGCGGCGCGCCTGACCGGCGCCGGAGAGCGTAAATAGGGTGGCGTGGGTGAGCAGAAGGCGGGACATGGATACGCGTTCAGACTTCGGGAATGTTGATGTGATGCGCCGCGGCGAAGCGGCGCGCTTCATCGTAACCCGCGTCGGCGTGGCGGGCCACGCCAATGCCGGGATCGTTATTGAGGACGCGCAGAATACGTTCCTCCATCGCGGCGCTGCCGTCCGCCACCGTCACCTGCCCGGCATGCAGGGAGTTGCCAATACCAACCCCGCCGCCATTGTGGATGGAGACCCAGGCGGCGCCGGAGGCGGTGTTGAGCAGAGCGTTGAGCAGCGGCCAATCTGCAATGGCGTCGCTGCCATCGGCCATGGCCTCGGTTTCGCGATACGGAGAGGCGACCGAGCCGCAGTCCAGGTGGTCGCGGCCCATCACCACCGGCGCCTTGAGTTCGCCTTTGGCGACCAGACGATTGATCTCCTGCCCAAAGCGTGCGCGCTCTCCATAACCCAGCCAGCAGATCCGCGCGGGCAGACCCTGGAAGCGCACACGCTTGCGAGCCAGCGTGATCCAGCGGCGCAAAACTTCGTCTTCCGGAAAGAGTTCCAGCACCAGTTGATCGGTGCGGTAAATGTCAGACGGCTCACCGCTCAGCGCCACCCAGCGAAAGGGTCCACGGCCACTGCAGAACATGGGGCGGATGTACTCCGGCACGAAACCGGGAATGCGGAAAGCGTCCCGCACACCCGCCTCATAGGCCATGGCGCGCAGGTTATTGCCGTAATCGAAGGTAATCGCTCCCAATTCCCGCAGGCGTAACATGCCCTCCACATGCCGTGCCATGGATTGCAGCGCCCGCCGCTGGTACTCGGCTGGGTGCTTTTGCCGCAGCTCCGCCGCCTGGGCGACATCCAGGCCAGAGGGAATATATCCGTTGAGCGGATCGTGGGCGCTGGTCTGGTCGGTGAGGATGTCGGGGACAATGCCGCGCCGGGCCAGCTCCGGAATCAAGTCGGCGCAATTGCCGATGAGGCCGACGGAGACGGCATTCTTCTGCCGCACCGCCTGCTTGAGAATCCGCACGGCCTCATCGAGGTCGTTGATCATCATGTCGCAGTAACCCGAGCGCAGGCGCCGCTTGATGCGCTCCGGATCGGCCTCAATGCCGAGGAAGGCGGCTCCGTTGAGGGTGGCGGCCAGTGGTTGAGCGCCGCCCATGCCGCCCAACCCACCGCTGACGACCAGCTTGCCCGCCAGCGAACCGCCGAAGTGGCGCCGCGCCGCCGCGCCAAACGTTTCGTAGGTGCCCTGCAGAATGCCTTGCGAGCCAATGTAGATCCAGCTTCCCGCGGTCATCTGGCCGTACATGGTGAGGCCGCGCCGGTCGAGTTCGTTGAAGTTCTCCCAGTTGGACCAGTGACCTACCAGGTTGGCATTGGCGATCAGAACACGTGGCGCGCCGGGGTGGGTAGGGAAGACGCCCACTGGCTTGCCAGACTGCACCAGCAGCGTCTGGTCGTCTTGCAGTTCAAGCAGGGCGCGCACGATGGCGTGGTAACAGCGCCAGTTGCGCGCCGCCTTGCCGGTGCCGCCATAGACAATCAACTCCTGGGGACGCTCGGCCACCTCGGGATCGAGGTTGTTCATGAGCATGCGCAGCGCGGCCTCCTGCACCCAACCTTTGGCCGTGCGGGATGGTCCGCGCGCCGCGCGGATGGGCTGGGCCGGGGCGCCGAGATCGGCGGAGCTCGCCATAACCCCATTGTAGGCTGGCTAGAAGTTCAGGGCATGGGACGCAGCGTTGAAGCGCTTCTCCAGCAACGCTTTCTGTTGTTCAATCTGCTGGATGCGCTGGCGCTGCCGCAGCACCTGCTGGTTTAGTGCTGCCAATTGCCCGGCGAGGGATTGGACGGTTTGGGCTTGCCCATTCACCGAATTGAGAGTGCGAATATTCTTGCGAACCGGCGATTCGAGCAGTTCAAGATTGCCAACGCGTGTTTGCGCTTGAGCGATCGCCATAGCAGCTCCTTTGTAGGACTCGATGATATGGATGATTCCTGCAAGTTGTTGCCGGGTCTCTTCCGTCCCCGAAAAGTACTCTTGTTCCAGAACCGCAGCGTCATCCAGGGTGATCGTGTGACGGCTCTGCCGGACCCTCTGCTGACGCACCTCCACCTCCTGGGTTGGCCGCGAAATCGTGAATGCGGCGTTACAGGAGAGTCCCTCGCAATTCACCGTTGCGGGCGAAACGATGGTCCAGTGGAATCCTGCCCTTTTAAAAATCAGATCAAGGGGAAAGGGTGTGGAATTTCGCCCGCGTCCGGTAAGCTTTACCGCATAGTCCCAGCTTCGCGTTCTAACCTCTTTGATCGTCAATTTGCCATGACTAGCATGGATGTTCTTCCTATCGGAGAGAGTCTCCCCATCTGCCTGATCAATTAAATGAACGGAGTCGTCGTACCCATAGGCGATCAGCTCGCGGGCGCCACTAGCAAGCGGGGAGACATGGCCTTGGCCGAGGTACCGTTGGCCATCAAAAACGGTGATCACACCGTCGTCCAGTGTGTTGGCGGATGTGTTCTGCAGATCAACCACGTTTGTGGCATAGGTGTGATCGCTGCCGGCGTCGAACTCGAAAGCCCGCCGGGCGGCCACAACCGCCTTCGGGAAAGCCAGCATTGTGGCATGGTGGGCCTGCAGCGAGATCAGTTTTGGAAAGGTGTAGACGGAGTGCCGCGATGGCTCCGGCGAGAGCTGGCTCCGCTGCGCGGCGGAGTTCATGTCGTACTCTTCAAGGGAACCGTCCGTGCTGTAATCAGGCTGGAAGAGGTTGGTTTTCTCCGTCCGCGGGCTGCCGGTGGCAACGCTGATGCGGACACTGTTCCAGTCCTCGTTGGTGTCGTTGTTGATCACCGCCCAGTCCTGCAGTGTGCCGCCAGAGGGAAGCCAGGTAAAGCGGTAGGCGCTCTTCCAGACTGGCGCCTGCTGAATGTAGCTGGCCCGAATGGATCTGGTGCCGCGGGTTTCGAGCACAACGGTGCTGTTGGGATTCAGGTGCGCACGGAGGTTCTCGCCAAGATATTGCGTCAGCTGGCGGTTCAGCTTTGCATTTACCAGGCGCACAGCCGATGCTCTTCTCAGGTCCACGTTCTCCAGGCCGTTGGACGTGAAAAGCAGCAGGGTTGGAACGCCGCTGGCCTTGCTACTACCGGCACTCACGATTTGGCCACTCAGCGCCGTGCCGTCCACCGTGAGTTGCACTTCGGCTCCCGGCAGTTGGCTGAGAAATCCGGTGAGGGGAGTAGCCGGTTCAATCGAGAAGGGATAAAGCGCGGAACGCTGGTTCAACCAATCGGCGGCTTTAAACCTTACAGCCTCAATCGCGTCACCGCCGCTGCCGGTGACGCGCAGGGATTTAAGCAGGTAGTCCATCTGCTTGGGCGCTACGGTGATGGTTGTGGGGCTTCCGGGCGTGATCTTCCCACTGCGCTGTAACACGGCGACACCGCTCTTGTAAAATGTGATCCGCTTGAGCGCGAGTGGCGCGCCACTCTGAGCGGCACAGGCAACGGGAATGGCGATCAACATGGCAAAAGAGCGTCGCATGGTGAATTCTCCTGTCTTCATCAGAAATTCAAAGCGAGTAGAGCGCTATGCAGTTCATGTTTTGCCCTGGTGCGCGCCCGGCGGATCTGGCGGCGCCTGCCGCGCAGCTGTTGAACGCGCAGGTCAATTGCCGAGAGTTGCGTGACCAGCTGGTTAACCCTGCCGGCGTTTCCCCGTAACAAACTGAATGCTTCGATGTTCTCGCGGAGTCCCGCCTCCGCGCCTTCCTGCTCCTGGATATTGCTTGTGATGATCGCAATGGAACGCTCCGCGGCACGGAGCTGCTTCCGAATGCTCAGAATGGGCTCAATCTGGCGCTGTGCGGCGGCCGGCGTGTCCGCGGCCTTCGCAAATTGCGCCAGCAGTGGAATATCTCCTGATCCAACAGCATGGCCGCTGGTGGTGGTTGATTGTTCGCGAAAGCTGATCCGCTGGCGCGGAGAGCGGATGGTGAACCGCGCGAGACACATTCCACTCAGCTCGCAATACGGGGGCGCAGCGGCATGCGGGATGGACCATGTTTGGTCTGGCCGGTGGAACGCGATCAGCAGGTTTAGGGGCCCTGGCAGCCGCTTGCCCCGATATCGAACCGAGAAGGTCCAGACCCGGGTGCGGACGGTTCCGGTGGCAATTCTGCCGTGCGAAATGTGAAGCTCGCTCGCGGTCGTCTCCATTGGCCGGCCCGCGTGGTAGAGGTTGGTCAAGACTAGACGTCGCTCTCTGCCGTAAGTCACAATCTGTCTCGCGCCGCTGGCCAGTCCGCGGACTGCGCCTTGTCCGAGGTACATCTTTTTTCTAAAGACGGTGACCGTTCCACCGTCCATCGTGGCCGGAGTCGTGTTGCGCAGATCAATTGCGTTCAAGCCGTCGCTCGACTTCTTTTCCGCGAAAAACACAATCGCCGGCACCGCTGAGATCCGGGCACTTAGATAAGGCAGCAGCGCGCCGTGGTGGGCGCCTAATGAGACCGGATGGGGAAAGACATACGATTCTATTTGCGAGATGGGTGGCAACGCTAATGCCGATTCGCCAGTAGAAACTGGAATGGGGAACCCCGATTCAGAGATGGCGTGCTCGGGCTCCGGCGCCAGGTATTGCGGTGCAAACAGCGAAACCTCCCGGCCCCTCGGCCGCCCGGCCGCAACCGTGACCGAAACATTGCTCCAGTCTTCGTTGCTGTCGTTGTTGATCAGTGCCCATCCCTCCAACGAGGCCTGTTTACCGCTATTCAGGGTCAGCCGGTAGGTGGTTTTCCAGACCGGTGCCCGCTGGAGGTAGGTCATCACAAGTGAGCGGCTAGCGCCGGTCCGGAGGGTGATCCTACTGTCGGGATTCAACCTGGCGGCGAGGCGTTGTTTCAGGCCTCTGTTTAAAGCACGGTTGAACTCCGCATTCAGAAAGCGTACCGAAGCGCCCTCTGGGAGCGGTGTTCTACGGATCGCATTGTCCGCAAACAACAGAAGCTGAATCCCCTTGCGGGTAGACGTGGCGTCTATGAGCCGGCCGGTCAAGGTTCCTGGTCTACCAGCCCGAGTGATCTCGATGCGCGCGCCAGGCGCCTGGTTCAGCAGACCCGCAAGTTCGAGCTTGCCGGTTAGCTTCAGAGGGGCGGAACTGGCGTGTTGATCAAGCCAATTCTCCGCCCGGTAACTAAGGCCTTGAATAGTATGTCCTCGATCGTCTGTAAAGATCGCCGACTTCAAGAAATAGTCCATTTGCGCAGGTGGTATGAAGAGTGTTAAAGGGCGTTCCGGTACGATTTCGCCGGAGCGCCGCAGGCGGACGACACCATTCTTATAGAACACGACCTTGCGTAGCACCAGTGAGCTGCCCTTTTGACCAAACGCCGGGGCGCCAGTCGTCAGAAAGGAAAGCAGGGCCAGGACGGCGGCACAACCGCGCTGTGGGAGCAGTGCGCGGCCGCGAGCGATGCACCTGATAGGGCTGCCGTCCACTGTTAGAAGGTCAGTGTCCGGGCGGCCGCCTGGAATTGTACCTTTGCCGCGGAACATTGTGATCGCTCCTCTTGGATCTCTTTCTCCAAGTCTTGCGTTTGCGCCTGCATGCGAACCAGTTCGGCGGAAAAACGTCGCAAAACGTCATCCTGTCCGTGAATCTGACTAATAACGGAAATGTCTGCCCGCAAGGGAATAGCATGGCGCTCAAGGCGGCGAAGGCGGCGCCTGAGCGTCCCAATCGCCTTCCGGTCCGCAACACAGGTGCGAAGGCTTGCCATCAGTGGCGCCAAGGCTCGCCGTGCCGCGGCGGGCGTCAGGGCATCGGAGTCGATCCGATCGACCGCTCCGGCGTCGAGGACGTCCGTCTCTGTACTGGTGCGGCTCTGCGTTACCGTAATAATTTGCCGCGGCTGTGTGATCCTGAAGTGGGCGATACAGTCGCCGTTTGGCTGGCACCGCAGTTGCTGGGGACCCGCGGCGGTCCAGCCATCATCATGTAAGGAAAACTGCGTTTCTAAAGTCAGCGGCTCGGAATGTGCGTATTGCCCATAGGCTCTGACGAGAAAGCGCCGGGTCCGCCAGCGCTTCGTGTAAACGGAAATCGTGCCATTACGAGCGTGAACATCCCTGCTTTTCTGAGTGACTAGACTGTAGGGGTCATCGAGTGGCCGTATGGTCAATCCGTCGTCGGTCCCGAAGGAAAAGCGCTCGGTTGTATTCGCTGCGAGCGCATGGATGCGTCCTTCTCCCAGATAGGTGTTACCAGCGAAAACGGTGATCACCCCGGCTGCCAGCGCGTTGGGCCCAGGATTGGTGAGCTCGATCGTGTCGCGGGCCAGCCCACCTTCTGGCCAAGGGAAGGCGAAGGCGCGGTGCGCAGTGGGCTGCGCGATCAAAAATGGAACCATGGCCCCGTGGTGTGCCTTGAGCGAAAACGGCCCGTGCAGGTTATAGGAGTAATCCAGCGAAGGTTGCGGGGGCGAGGTAATCTCGTTCAAATTGGAATGCCAGAAACGTGGCGTAACCACGTAGACACCCGGACCGGGCCGGCTCTTGGGCACGATGTATTGGGGATCGTAGAGCGAGACCTGCTGGTTGCGTGGCCGGCCAGAAGCGAGCACGACCTGGACATTCCGCCAGTCCTCATTGGTGTCGTTGTTGATGACGGCCCAGCCTTCGAGGCGGCTGCGGCCGTTTGAGAAAAGCCGCAGCCGGTAGCTGCTCTTCCACACCGGCACGAGCTGAAGATACGAGGCGTGAATCATCTGAGGGCTCGTGGAGTTCAGCAACAAGCTTCTACCCGGCTGCAGTGACGCGCGGGATTCAGTCCGCAGGTAACGCTCAATCGCGTTGTCCTGGGTACTGCTCAGGAGCTGCACGGTTGTGAGGTCTTTAGCCGGATTGCCTTGCGAGCTATGATCGGTAAAAAGTGCGATCACTCCTTTGGGAGTGGCGGCCATTACCGCGAACCCGGGCTCGGATGAGGCCGCGGGGTGGGCGTCGAAATTCAGCAGGCGGCCAGTTGCAGTGCGTCCGCCGGCGGTGAGTTTGACCCTTTCGCCTGCCAGACGCTCCAGGACAATGGAGAACGAGGGAGCGCCGCCTGAAAACACAAGTTGCTGGGCTTTCCACTGCTGCAGCCAGTCCGCTGCGCCATAACTTATGGTTGGAGGAGCTTTCCCGGGTTCTCCGCTAAGGCGTAGCGATTTGAGAATATAGTTCACTTCCTCGGGCGGCACCTTCAAGCGCAGCGGCTGGCCGGCGGCGATCGCCCCTGAGCGTTCCAGCCAAGCCACGCCGCTCTTGTACAGCGTGATGCGGCGCAGTGGTAAACCGCTGGGGTGCTGCGCATGACAAGGCGGGGTCAGCGCAAGCTGCGCCAGGCAGAGACCTCTCGCAAGGGCCTTCATGCGGGGCACGCGGGCCACATTTATTGCCAAGTCGAGAGGCAAGTGTGTCTGCTCCGTGTTCTCATGTGTTCTCCCCAAGTTGCAGAACGCTGAACCTGCCGGCCGTCCAAGAAGCGAGTCACCGCTCCCCGGTTAACTGAAAATGCGGCTTCGAAGCGCCGCGTCGCGCAAAGATACCACACAAAGCCAGGAAGGCGCTGTTGTGATTCCCCATAGCCCCGCTGCGCTTTGGCAACGAGGCGCACAGTCGCGCTGGCCAACTGTATGCACTTGCAGTATTCTCCTGCTGGAGGTTTCCCCTATGCGCCGTGTCGTCATGGTTCTGTTTGTAGTGGACCCCAAAAACTGGACCAGGGAATAGGTTAATGTTTTGGCGGTGTCGTAACAAGGGAAAGTATGACGACGACGCGCAAACGGTACAGCCCTCAGTTCAAGGCCAAGGTGGCGGTAGAGGCGATTCGAGGCGAGCGGACGATTAACGAAATCGCGGGGCATTTCGGCGTGCACCCGATTCAGGTATCGCAATGGAAGCGGGCGGCGCTCGAGGTGTTGCCGGAGGCGTTTCAGGACGGGCGGCCCAAACGGGACCCGAGCGAGGAAGGGGAAAAGCAGGCTCTCTACGAGGAGATCGGCCGGCTCAAGGTGGAGCTGGACTGGACCAAAAAAAAAGCTGCTCTGTTCGACTGAACGGCGGCGACTGCTGATCGAGCCGGGCCATGCATCGATCAGCGTGCGCCGGCAGTGCGAACTGCTGGGTCTGGCGCGCTCCAGTCTCTACTATGAGGCGGCCGTCGAACCGGAAGAGAACCAGCGGCTGATGCGGTGGATCGACGAGCAATACACGCGAACGCCGTTTTACGGCTCTCGCCGCATGGCCGTGGTGCTGCAACAGCGGGGGTGGCCGGTGAACCGCAAGCGGGTGGCGCGCCTGATGGCGCTGATGGGCTTGGAGGCGATTTACCCGAAGCGCAACCTGAGCCGTGCCGCCGCGGGCCATCGCATCTATCCCTATCTCCTGCGGGGCGTCAAGATCGCCCGCGTGGGGCAGGTTTGGAGCAGCGACATCACCTACATTCGCCTGCGGGGCGGGTTTATCTATTTGGTCGCGGTACTGGACTGGTTCAGCCGCTACGTGCTCAGCTGGCGCTGCTCCAACAGCCTGGAAGGCGTGTTTTGCCGGGAGGCGCTGCAAGCGGCTATGGTTCATGGCGTTCCGGAGATCTTCAACAGCGACCAGGGGAGCCAGTTCACCTGCCAAGAGTTCCACGCGCCGCTGCTGCGGCTTGGCGTGCGGGTCAGCATGGATGGGCGGGGGCGGGCCTTGGACAACGTCTTTACGGAGCGGCTATGGAGAAGCGTCAAATACGAGGAGGTGTACCTCAACGATTACGCCGGGGTGGCCGAAGCCGAACGCGGCATCGGCGCCTACTTCGATTTCTACAATCACACGCGGCCGCACCAAGCCCTCGGCTACGCTACTCCCGCCCAGATCTTCTCGGGACGGGCAGCGGGCCCGCTTGGTTGACAACTGGGGGCTCTGCCCCCTGGCCCCCGGGATTTAACGCTTGAGGCCAATCCGGTTGAGGAAACAAGCCGGCAGGCCTATACTGAAGCCGCCGGAGCGGAGGATAGGGCAACGCAGGGATGCGACCCGAGCGCCGCTGCCGGTCCAAACACGGTTGAGAAAGCGCGGCCAAGCGGTCGCGCCTTCTCCTATCTCCGGCGCTGCCGACCATTAACGTAATCCGGCCATAAAATGGTCCAGCGTTTGGGGTCCACCTCA
>DAIDIE010000005.1 GCA_027459505.1 Acidobacteriota bacterium | reverse complement strand
TGGGTTCCGATGCCCGATGACTGGCTGTTGGGCCTAACGCCCAGTTCATCCCAGGACGACGGCATAGACGGAATTCAAACCTATACTGAAAATGTCGTCATTCCGGCTCACCCAGGGCCGAACGAAGGGCCTACGAACGTCAGCTCGGCCCCGGATTTTAGCGGGTTTTTCTGTCTTGGCGACTCGCTGCTACAGAATGGGAACGGTTTCTCACTGGCCATGGATGTGGCCGGCATGTTCCCGCTCGGAAACCTGCTATCCGCGGCCGACTCCACGGCCAAGGCCATCGACAACGGCATCGCATGGGGCGGTGGCATAGCGGGATCGGCCATGAGCCTTAACGACGAAGCACCCACAGGGGAGGCGTTGGCTGGGACGGGCCTCGGGTTGACAATTACGGATGCAGTCGTAGGTGGAACGAAGGCGATTCCGGTTGTGGGCGAATTCATCTCCGGCGCTTCAGCTGTGCACGACATCTACGAGATTAACCGCCGCTCGTACAATAAGTGCTTGTCGTCCGGTAAGTACCAATAGAGCTTAGGGGAGAAACATGTTCGGAGAAGAGCAACGCGAGGAAAGTGAGGAAAGCAATCCGAGGGACTACACCGGTCTAATTATTGCGGCGTTGCTTTCGCCCATCTACCTCATATTCATGTCCCTCGGCAGGGAAGACGTCGGCTTTGCACTCTGCATCGTTTCAGGTGTCATCATTGTTGCTATGAAGTTTCGATGGGAGCTCCGAGGCCACGTCTGGTTCTGGGTTATCTCGGTTCTCGCGTTGGTAATCAATGTTCCGGTGGCCCTGGCGTTTCGAGCACCCAAAGGCGTGCCGACGCTCGCTTATGCACTGCCGTTCGGTTTTCTCGAATACGGTTTGGTCTGGGGCGCCCTAGGACTTGCCGATAAGCTCTTCTCCGAGTCTTCAAAGAAGGACAAAGATCCGGAGCAGTAGAGCGGGCGGCGGGCGCGACTGTTCTCGAAGCGGTTTCGGTTAAGTCCGGCGGCAACGCGCAGGGCGTAAGCGTCTCCAGCTTCACCAATAACCAGTATCCCGGCGGCAGCGGTTACACCTACGACGCCGATGGCAACTTGACCACCGACGCTAGCGTCAACCCCGCCAACACCTACACCTGGGGCGCCGACGGTACCCTGTTGAACGTGAGCGGCGGAACCACCGTGAACGTCGTCTATGACGCCTTTGGACAGGCGGTCGAGACTCGGCAGGGGACAGGGGACTATACTGACCTCATTCACCTGCCCATGGGTGGGGTGCGGATCATGATGGATGGGGCAAATGAGTTTTGGGCGCGCGTGCCGCTGCCGCTGGGCGCCACCGCACTTTATGGGGCGGAGGCCAATGACGTCGCGGCGCTGAATGGCTACGTGCACGCCAAAGGGCTGGGCAGTGGCGAGCTGGTCACCGACCCCCACTATGTAGGATCTCGGCCACCCGCTTCGTTTTGGCCATGTTGGCTGCGACTTGGGCGATACTTCAAGCGGTCATAGCACGTCTGGCGGGCATATGGGCCTGGCAACGTACGGCGCCTATCTCCCGAAAACGGGTCTCGTCGGAGCGGCTTCGGACTTGGTTCACGGCTCCGCCAGCCACGCCGCAGACAAAGCAGCTATTTATGTCGCGGCGGACAACGAATGTTTGCAGTCAAGCCAGCCGCCAGCGAACGGCGTAACATGTAATGTCTGCGGCTTTTAGCGTAGTTGCCCAGTTCAACACACAATCAGCAAGGCATTGCCGGATGGCGACCAGATTTCTCAAAATGCTTTTGGTCATGGCGGTTGTCAGTTTCATGGTCTTCGTGCCGGCCCAGCTCCTGGCAGCGGCATTTCCTGCACACCGGGCGCTTGCTTTGACCTTGGGGGCGCTCCCAGGGTTGGTCGCCACCCTGATGCTTCCGGTTCGCAAGGAGACGAGGGAAGCAATGGTGGTCGCAATAATATTGGGGTTTTTGCTCCTCGTTTGGTGAGGTCGGCGGCCGAGGAGCGATGATTAGCGGCGATCGAGATGTGGGGTACGAGGAGCCGATCCCATGGGACGGGTGGGAGAGCCGTTTATGTCGCCTGCAACCGTCGCAAGGCGGCGGGACTACCGATTGACACGAAACCCCTGAGCGGCCACAATGTGACCAACTCCCAAGTCATAGTCGAGCATTTGATGAGTCGTCTTTGCCAACCCGTGGCACTCACAGGCGTTGTCTCAATGCTGGTGGCCCTCGCGTTCAGCTCAGCGCGCTGACGTGCACACGGCCGCGGGTAGGACACCCTAAAGGTGTTGTGATAAAGAGTTGCTCGGCCACCTTATGAACAAGCGAGCCACAGTATCGGCGTCAATTTTTATGTCGGGCGTGATCCTGGTAGCACCGTACTGCATCTGGCGGCATTATTACAGGCAGACGCGCGTCGAGAAGTGGCCCGCGATCGCTCCGGTGGCCGTTGCGGATGCCGCGCTTGCGCCACTGTTTGTGGCTCCTGACGCATTGCCAGCTTATCCACTCAGGAAGCGTAACACTGGCATTTTAGGTCAGGAAATGGCGAGTCCCCAAGTAACCAAGCAAAGAGACCTCCTTGTTAGGACATGGAAGCGCGCGGCTCGCCTGACTTTAGCCCTAAGCGCTGCTGACGCTAAGCCCTTCGGTCCTGCATTGAGTACAACAATACGGGGGCTGACACGGACCTCTTTGGTAGATGAGTGGGGCCAGCCGTTCTGCGTCGATGGGGATGGGCAAACCTTCATCTTTGTCAGTAGTGGCGGAAGGGGTAAACCTGACTGCACGAAAGCATTCGTGAAAACGATCAGGAGGGCATCTGCCTCATTCAACGACAACCGACTCCACAAGGTTTGGCGTTCGTACGTGGCAGTTCAACGCGTGAAGGGGGCCAGGGGGTTCTCTCGAAAGCCGGTCAGCGGCCTCGGCCCTGGCTCGTAAGGCCAGGCTCAGTATCGCAACAGTGCGCGGTTCACAGTAAATAGTTAGCAGTTCACTGTAGGGCGGGGTGATGCTCTTACGCCACCGCCAGCGCCTCCTGGATCGCTTTCCAGAGTTGTTCGGTGGGTTCGCAGCCTATGGAGAGGCGGATGAAGCCTTGGTCGACGTCTTCGCCCCAGCGGGCACGGCGCTCCGCGGAGGTGTGGGCACCGCCAAAGCTGGTGCTGGGACGAATGAATTCACAACTATTGATAAAGCGTTCGGCGGAGTCTTTATCCGCCAGGGTTAGTCCAATCATGACGCCGTAGCGCAGCATCTGTGCTTTCGCGATGGCATGCGCGGGATGCGAGGCGAGGCCGGGGTACTGCACGCGCTGCACAAGCCGGTGTCCGGAATCCGGTTTTGGCGCATTTGCCGATCTGGCGGCAGGAGGCACGGCCTCGTCTCCTTTTCGCGGCCCTCCACCTGCGATCTCCTCCCGCAGGGAGGGCTCGGTGGCTCGCTTCTGAGGTTGCGCGCTGTGCTCCGCAGCCGGCTGCGGGCTTTGTTCCGGCGCTTTGTCCGGGGCGCGTTTCGCTGTGAATTCCTCCAGGCGCCCGGCGATGATCTCCGCGTTACGGCACATGCGGTCAAAGCGTACTTCCAGGGTCTGCAGGCTGCGATGCAGCAGCCAGGCTTCGAACTGGCCAGGGATGGCGCCGGAGAGCTTCCGCCAATCGCCCACCGCGGCAAGCAGCTCCGCATTGCGGGAGGCGACGTGGCCGAAGATCACGTCCGAGTGGCCGCTCATGGCTTTGGTGTCGGAGTAGACCACCGCGTCCGCGCCCAGGTCCAGGGGACGCTGTCCCAACGGGGTCATGGTCGTGTTATCGGCCACCAGCAGCGCGCCCGCTTGGCGGGCCTTCTCCGCGACGGCGCGGATGTCGCAAATGTGCAGACCAGGATTGGAGGGCGTCTCGACCCAGACGAGACGGTATCCAGTAAGATCACGGGCGGGGAAGTCAACGGTTGCGCAGGTGTCTACGTTGACACCAAAGGGAACGAGGTATTTCTCCGCCCAGGCGCGGGTAGAGTAATAGCCGTCAGAGGGCAACAACAGGCGGTCACCCGGCTTGAGGTGGGAATAGAGGAGCGCCGCAATTGCCGCCATGCCGGAAGGAAAAATCACCGCTCCAGCGTCTTCGATGATGGCGAGCGCCTCCTCGAGTGCGTCCCAGGTGGGATTGGTCCAGCGGCCATATTGGTACCTGCCGCTGGGCTCGCCGGCGAGGTGATAAATGCTGGCAGGGACGATGCTGGGCTCGAAAGGCTCACCGGGGCGGACCTTGCGGGTGAGGTGATGCAGACTGCGCGCAAAGCAATCGTTGGCGTCTGGCATGGCGGAATCCTCGTCCCTGAACAACAGGGCTGGATTCAAGATAGCGCGGGGCGGCACGCAAGTGTGCCGCTACGCTGCGGAGAACTCGCCGGTGGCGAGTCGCGTGTAGCGTGAGCCTGGTGCTATTGCGCAGGTGGTTGCGCGCGGATGAATGGCACTCGCATCGCTTACCCCGAAAATCACCCGGCGACAGCGGAGGACTCGGCCATGATCTTCTCGATCTGTTGCAGGTGGTTGCGGTCGTGGCCGGCGATCAGCTTCATGATGTGGCGAATCGATTCGGGGCCGCGTTCGGCGTGCATGCCGGCCCGGTCACGCTGCTCCTCGCTGAGCGATTGATAGAGCGCGAGGTTGGCTTCGCGCAGCACGCGAAATTGTTCGAGCGCCTGACGCGGATCGCGCCGCGGGTAGTTGCCGGTGGCGGCCCAGGCATCCTGATCAAACGGCTGCAGTGCGATGCCGGGAGTGGCCAGGATCTGGCGCAACCGGAAGCCGATGGCGATTTCCGTGTCGGCCAGGTGGGCGAGGATTTCGATAATCGACCACTTGCCCGGTGCGGGTGGCGTTCGTAACGTTGTCTCCGAAAGACCGAGAATCAAGTGCTGCAACTGCGCTGGGGTCTGGGCCTGCAGGCTCACAGGATCGTCGCCACCGGCAAAGTTGAGCATGCGGTCGATGTATTGCTGGGCAGTTTCCGCCATGGCAAGGATTTTAACGGCGGGGGGAGCTGAGCGGCGATTCAAAGTTCCTTGGGGAACTATATGAAGACGAGGGCGGAAGGAGGCCCCGGAGCTTCGCTGTCAGCTGTGCCTGCGCTCTCGGAGTGGCTCGGCGGGTTGTAGCCTGGCGTGGCGATGGGCGTGGCTCCGCCACGCGGGTTTATATTTTGCGGAGTAGCCAGCGGTTTCACCACTCGCTACTTTCCAGAGCGTCCCGCTGGGCGGGACGTGCCGCCTGGTGATGTAGCTGTGTGCTTCCGCACGCTGCTGCGGCATTTCACCCAGAACGGGATGGCGGGCGGCCTGGGTTAAGGCGCACAGTACGTGGATTTGGGCCGATGTGACGCGGCCCGCAAATTGCAGGCAGGGCGATATAATTGAACTGCTCCGGAGCTGTATACATCTATGACCGCCAAGCATTGGAAGTTCGTCGCCGCCATCGCCGTTATGGTGGTCACGCTGTCGTGGCTCGCCTTTACCGGCATTGAGCAGAGCAAGAGCTATTACGTGAAAGTGTCGGAGCTGAGCGCCATGAAGAACGCCCAGAGCCGGCGGCTGCGGGTAGAGGGGACCGTGGTGCCGGGCAGTATCCAGCGCACGGCTCAGGGCGTGCACTTCGTGCTGGAGCAGAACAAGAGTGAACTGCCAGTGGTCTACACCGGGAGCTCGCCACTGCCAGACACGTTTGTGTCCCACGCCGACGCCATCGCGACGGGACGGCTGCACGACGGGACGCTAGAGGCGAGCATTGTGCAGGCGAAGTGTGCGTCCAAGTACGAGCCCAAAGGGGCGCGCCAGATGGGGCGGGCGCCCCGCACGTCGACCCAGATGTAAACGCGCCGGTTGTGCGCATTGCTTTGCCTGGGCGCCAGCCGGAGAGACCTGGGCGCCAGCCGAAGAGAATGGTAGCGCTCCGCGCCTAATTTATGAGTTCAGAGCCTGAAGGAGCGCAAGCATTGCCGGCGGAGCTGCCGGGCGGCGGACGAGAAGCGACACCGGCGCTGCAGTGCCGGCAGGTGAGCCGTTTTTTTGGCTCTTTCCCCGCACTGCGCAACGTCAGCTTCCGTCTGGAGCGGGGACGGATGCTGGCGCTGCTGGGATCAAACGGGGCGGGCAAAAGCACTCTGCTGCGCATCATCGCCGGCGCGCTGCGGCCCACTTACGGCACGGTCTCCATTGCCGGCGTGGAACTGCCCGGCGAAGGGGCCAAGCGCCAGGTAGGGCTGCTGTCGCACGAAAGCTTTCTGCATCCCGCTCTGAGCGTGGCGGAGAACCTGGCGTATTACGGGCAGCTTTATGGCATAGACGACGCGCCGGCGGCGATTGCGGCGGCGGCGGAGCGCGCCGGGGCGCAACATCTTCTTAAGCTGCGGGTGGCCGAGCTGTCGCAGGGCATGCGGCAGAAAGCCGCACTCACGCGCACCCTGTTGCATCGCCCCAGCCTGTTGCTGCTGGACGAGCCGTTTGCCAGCCTGGATCGCGCCAGCGTCGCCAGCCTGCTGGAGAGCCTGCGGCAACTGCGCGCCGACGGCATCGCGTTGATGATCAGCACCCACACCGAACACCTGATTGAAAGCTGGGCCGACCAGTTCCTGCACCTGGAGCGGGGCATGGCGATCAGCCGGCAGGGGATAGAAGGGGAAGCGGAGGGACGGCGGCTCGACGATCACGTAGCCGCAGCGGTGACGGGGCGCGAAGCGGCCGGCGGCGGCCGGGCGTCGCAGCCGGCATTGAATCAACGCGGTGAAAGCGCGAACCAAGGTGTGGATCCCAGGGGGGTGCGGCGGTGAGCTTCGTCTCCCTTACGCTGGAAACGGTCAAGCGCGATCTGCGGCTGGAGCTGCGCACACGGGAAGCGATGAGCGCGATGCTGTTCTACGCGCTGCTGGTGATCGTGATCTTCAGCTTCGCCTTTGAGGCCGAAGCGAGTCTGACGACCCGGGTGGGCGGCGGGCTGTTGTGGGTGGCGTTTCTGTTTGCGGGGATGGTGGCGCTGGACCGGGCGCTGGGGCGCGAGCAGCCGGACAACTGCCTGGCCGGGGTACGCATGTCGCCGGCATCGCGCTCGGCATTTCTGGCGGGCAAATTCGCCTCCAGCTTTCTGATGATGGCGGTGACGGAGGCGATCCTGCTGCCGCTGTTCGCGGTGTTGTTCAACGCGCCGCCCACCGCGCACTGGGGCGGGATTGTGGGGACGGCGGTGCTGGGGACGTGGGCATTGGCGACCAACGGCACTTACTTCTCGGCCATGAGCAACTACGCGCGGCAGCGCAGCCTGCTGCTGCCGCTGCTGCTGCTGCCGGTTTCGGTGCCGGCGGTGATTGCCATGGTGCAGGCCACGCAGGTCTACCTCACTGGAGAGGGCGTGGCACACTATTGGCTCAAACTGCTGTTTGGATTTGACGTGATCTACACCGTGCTGGGCCTGCTGCTGGCCGACCTGGTGCTGGAAGCGGAGTAGAGAAAGCAAGGGAGCGCTATGGCGACCAACGGACAATTGCCCGAGGAGCTGCTGCGGATTCCACAACCGCCGGCGGCGAAAAACTGGGTGCGGCTGTGGGCCAGCATCACCTTTGCCCTATTGCTGCTGGGCCTCTATGAGGCGCTGATAGGGGCGCCGACGGAGGCGACAATGGGCATCTACCAGCGCATTTTCTACTTCCATGTGCCGGCGGCGATGATCGGGTTTCTGTCGTTTTTCATCAACTTTTTAGCCAGCATTTGGTACCTGCTGAAGCGCAGCCCGCGAGCCGACGCATTGGCCATTGCCACCGCCGAGGTGGGATTGGCGTTTCTCTCCATCAACCTGACCACCGGGCCGATCTGGGCCAAGCCGGTGTGGGGCATCTGGTGGACCTGGGACGCACGGCTGACGCTGACGCTGATCATCTGGGTGATGTATGTCAGCTACATCGTGCTGCGGCAGTTCACGCCGAGCGCGGAGTTGCAGCCACGGCTGTCGGCGGCGCTGGGCATTTTTATTTTTGCCGCCGTGCCCATCGATTACATGGCGATCCGCTGGTGGCGGACGCAGCATCCGGCGCCGGTGATCCTGGGCGGCAAGAATTCGGGTCTCGATCCGCACATGTATTTCGCGGTGCTGTGCTGTGAGATCGCCTTTCTGGCGTTAATGGCGACGCTGGTGCGCTTCCGCTACGAGCAGGAGATTGTGAAGCACTGGCTGGAGGCGCGGCGGCGCGGCGTGCTGCTGACGCAGGGGGAGTTGGGGGTCACGGACCAGGGGCCCGGGATCAGGAGCTAGCCGAAGCCAGGAGATAGGGATCACTGGCTGGGAACGCGGGAGATTGACTATGGCATACGTGGTTGCGGCATATGGGGTGGCCTGGGCCATCCACATGATTTACCTGTTCACGCTGGGAGCGCGCGAGAAGGAACTGCGGCAATCGCTGGAGACCTTGAAGGCGCTGGGGCGGGAGTAGAGCAGGTTGCTACGGCGAGCGGCCAGTGGGCGGTCCTGGGAGGCCGCCCGGACCATTCGTCATTAGCTCAGCCCCTGCAGCTTGGCGCGGGCATCGTTTTGGGTGTCGCGTTCGAAGCCGGAGCGGGGCGGAAGCTGTAAGAGGGCGAACAACTGTTGGCGGGCGGCGGATTTATTGTGCGTGGCCAGCAACGCCTCGGCCAACTTGTAGCGGGCGTAAATGAAGCCCGGATCCAACTGCACCGCCTTTTGCAGCATGTTGACCGCGTCCTGGGCGTTGCCGGGAGGCAATCCGCCGGCGGCGCTGGCCATAGTGCGCTCCATAAAGCTCACCCTGGAAAGCTCCAGGTCGAGAATGCCGAGAAGGGCATACGCGGGCGCGTAATCGCTCTTCAATTGAATGGCCTTGCTGCCATCCTCTTCCACCTTGCGGGCCAGTTGCAGCTTCTCGATGCCACTGGAAATTTTGGCCAAGTTGCCGTCGGCCATGCCCTTCAGATACCAGGCTTCCGCATTTTGCGGAAACATGGAAACCAGTTCCCGGGCGTACTGCAGGGCGCGCTGCAAGTCAGCGGCGGCGGAAGCCTCTCCCTCCTTCTTCAGTTCCACTCCCTGCTCTCCATAAATGCGGGCCAACTCGGCGCGGGGTTCAAAGGCCCGCGGCTGCAGGTTCAGCGCCGCGGCGTAGTCGCGCAGGGCGGAGCCCGCGTCAGCGCTCTTGTATTCTTCGCGGGCGCGGGTAAGCAGCCGCTCAAACGCGGAGGATGCCGCCGACTTGTGAACAGCGTTCTTGCGGGCCGCCGGGCCAGCGAAGAGCGCCGCGGGTGCCAACAACAATCCGCACAAGAGAACGGCGAGGAGACCGCTCCTGGAGAGCACGCGGGAGCGGGGCGCTGGGGTGCATAGTGCCGAGGAGGCGGGCACGGCGGAGGATAGCACGGCGTTTTGCATGTCTGTCCTAGAAGACGCCCGAGTGGGGGTAATGGTTGCGAAGGATCGATTTGGTGGATTGGTTGGGTGAATCGGGTGGGTGAATCGGGTGGGTGAATCGACGGGGTGGATCGGGGGCGAGCGTGAAGTTTTGTGGCAAGGCTGAATGTGCACAGTTCACAGTGCACCGTTCACCGTGCACTGTGCAGCGCGGGGTGGGCAAGAGACGCGGCGCGGGGGCAAGGCGATTCGACCACGAGCACTCTACCCTTAGCTCAGGCAGCATTGTTTTCCCGCTCGGGTTTCCCGCTCGCCGGCTTCCCCGGCATAATACCTGCATGCAGGTGCGACTGCTGTTTTTCGGTCCCATGGCGGAGCAATTGGGCACGCGCGAGCGGACGATGGTGTTGGAAGCCGCTTCCAGCGGGAGTGGTGTGATCACGGTGGCCACGCTGCTGCGGGAATTGAAATTGCCGCAACCGCAGTGGCAGTTCGAGAAGACGTTTCTGGTGGCGGTGAACCAGGATTTCGCCGGGCTCACCACGGCGCTGGCGGAGAACGATGAAGTGGCGTTCCTGCCGCCGATGAGTGGGGGATCGCAGGAGGCGGACCGGGTCTTTGTGGCGCTCACGCGAACGCCCCTGGACCGGCTGGCGCTGGAGCAGCGGGTGCAGTCGCCACGCGCCGGGGCATTGGTGACCTTCGATGGTGTGGTGCGCGACCACAGCCGCATGCCTGGAGAGAACGGTCCCACATCCACTCTGTACCTGGACTACGACGGTTACGAGGCGATGGCGCTCAAGCTCATGCGCGCGATTGGTGAAGAGGCGCTGGAGATGTTTTCCGTGCACGCGATCGCGCTGGCGCACCGGCTGGGGCGGTTGGAGATAGGGGAGAGCAGCGTGATCGTCGCCGTCAGCTCGGCGCATCGCGCACCAGCATTTGAAGCCTGCCGCTATGCCATCGATACCCTCAAGACCAGCGTGCCGATCTGGAAGAAAGAATACTTTGAAGGTGGCGCAGTGTGGGTGGAAGGGGAGCTGGGGAAAAGCCTGGGAGCGAAGGAAAGTTGACAGCAGGGGAGTTGACAGTTGCCGGTTGTCAGTTGTCTGTAGGGAGTGGCGGTACGCCGGAGGCCGTGTCGAAGGAGGCAGGGGGGATGGAAGGAGAGTTGACAGTTGCCGGTTGTCAGTTGTCTGTAGAGAGTGGCGATACGCCGGGAGGCCGGGTCGAAGGAGGCAGGGGGGATGGAAGGCGCTGCCTTAATCACTTAATCAGGTGATAGCTTGGCGATGGAGTTGGCGATATTCGCAGTGAGGGATACTGCGCGGCTTGTGGGATTAACGCCCGGGGCTGTTTTCAGCGGCAGGGAGCGGCTGCCCTGAGGGGCTGCATTCCAGAGGGCGCTTCCAATCCGGGTCGTGGGCGCCACTGTCACCTTGCATCTGCTGCCACCAGGATTGAAAGGCTTGCAGGGCGCGTTCACATTGCAACTGGTGACGCAGTTTTTTATCGCGCACCGGCGGTCCTTCCCAAAGTGGCAGCAGATCAAACGTCATGTTGGCGGGAGAGTAATCCTCGGCGGGCGCGGTGCTGATGTAATGCAGCAGCGAGCCGAGAGCGGTCTCACGCGGCGGGGCAGCGGGGTTCTCACCCCGCAGGCGGCGTGCGGCAAAGGTTCCGGCGCAGAAGCCGGTAGCAATGGCCTCCATGTAACCTTCCGTGCCGCAGAGCTGCCCGGCGATATAAACGCGCGGATCGTTTTTCAGGTGAAGCTGCGCGCTGAGCACAGCGGGGGCGCGCAGGTAGGTATTGCGGTGCACCTGGCCAAAGCGGAGGAAGCGAGCGTTTTCCAGTCCAGGAATGAGGCGCAGCACGCGCGCCTGCTCGGCGGTGCGCAAGTGGTTTTGGAAACCGACCAGGTTGAAAGAGTCGGCGCGGAGGTTCTCGCGGCGCAACTGCACGATCGCATAGGGGGTTTTGCCGGTGCGGGGGTCAGGCAGGCCGACGGGTTTCATGGGACCAAAGCGCAGGGTTTCCGGTCCGCGGCGCGCCAACTCCTCCAGCGGGAGGCAGGCCTCGAAGAAGTGCGGCTCCTCGAAGGCGTGCAGCGGATAGCTTTCGGCCGCGCACAGGGCGGCGTAAAAGCGTTCGTACTCCTCGCGCGTGAAAGGGCAATTCAGGTAATCGTCACCGCCCTTGCCGTAGCGTGAGGCGGCAAAGACGCGGGAGTAATCAATCGACTCGGCGTCGACGATGGGGCTGATGGCGTCGTAGAAAGCAAGACTTTCGGCGCCGGTGTGGCGGGTGAGGTCGTGCAGCAGGGGTCCGGAGGTCAAAGGGCCGCTGGCCACGACAACGGCCTGCGGCAGGGTGTCGGCTGCGGCGGTCTCGGCGGCGGTATCGGCGCCCGTATCGGAGGCGAAGATGCAGGTGGCCTCGTGGCGCACGATCTGCAGATTGGGCAGGGCGCGGAGGCGGTCTTCGATGAGAGCGGAGAAGCGCTCGCGGTCCACCGTGAGGGCCTGACCGCCGGGGACGGCGCAGGCATCGGCGCAGGCCAGCAAGAGCGAGCCGGCGCGGCGCAACTCCTGCTTGAGGAGCCAGGGGGCGGAGTGCAGCGCCTCCGACTTGAGCGAGTTGGAGCAGACCAGTTCTCCCAAGCCACTGGTTTTGTGAGCCGGGGTGAAGACGCGGGGACGCATCTCGAAGAGGCGCACGCGGAGGCCGGCGCGGGCCAGTTGCCAAGCGGCTTCCGGGCCGGCGAGGCCGCCGCCGATGACGTGAACCAGAGGGGGAGAGGACACGCTTCATTATGGCAGGGGGGAATGAGCGTTGGCGGCGCGGAGAGGCACGGCCCGTCTGCTGAGCCGGCCGCCGGCATTGCTTTCCGTTGGGTCGCTGGCACGTTCTCCAGTGAGACCGTGAAGCTGGTGATGAGGACTCGGGGTCTGGCTCCAATGGGAGTGTAAAATTGATACTTCCGTTTGCTCGAAGACTCGCACTGGAACCTGCCCGCCCCGGGAAGCCGCGGGATGCCCAGCCGGGGAACGAGTGGGCGTGTGTTTCCTGCTATGCGAAGAGCCAAAATTGTATGCACTATCGGGCCGGCCTCCAGCGATATCAGCATGCTGCGAGAGCTGGCGCGCGCCGGCATGGATGTGGCGCGATTGAACTTCTCGCACGGCGAGCATGCCGTGCATGGCGAGGTGATCCGCAACCTGCGCAAGGTGAGCAGCGAACTGGCGCGGCCGATTGCGATTCTGCAGGATCTTTCCGGGCCCAAGATTCGCATTGGCAAATTGCGGGAGCGCAAAGCGGTGCAACTGGTTGCCGGCTGCACCCTGTGTCTGGAGTGCGGCGATCAGGATGGCGGGCCGGAGCGGGTCTACACCAGCATCGATCTGGCGGCGGAGGTGCGGCCGGGCGAGCCGATCCTGCTGGACGACGGCCTGATGGAGCTGCGCGTGGACGCCATCGAAGGGCGCACGGTGCGCTGTACGGTGGTGGCTGGAGGCGAGCTGCGTGAAAAGAAGGGCATCAACCTGCCGGGCAGCAGTCTCTCGATTCCGGCGGTAACGGAAAAGGACCTGACGGACCTGGAGTTTGGCCTGGAGCAGGGCGTTGATTACGTGGCGCTGTCGTTTGTGCGCAGCGAGCAGGACGTGCAGATTCTGCGGGAACGGATACGGCACTTTGCCGGACGCAACAAAGGGCGTGGCATCGACACGCCGATCATCGCGAAGCTGGAGAAGCCGCAGGCGATCGAGCGGCTTTCCGAGATTCTGTCGTTTTCCGATGGGGTGATGGTGGCGCGCGGCGATCTGGGGGTGGAGGTGCCGCCGGAGCGGGTCCCGGGGCTGCAGAAGCGCATTATCAACAAGGCGCGTGAGCACCGGCTGCCGGTGATTACGGCAACGCAGATGCTGGAGTCGATGACCGAACATCCGCGGCCGACGCGGGCGGAGGCCAGCGACGTGGCCAACGCGATTCTGGACGGAACGGACGCGGTGATGCTGTCGGCGGAGACGGCCAGCGGCAAGTATCCGGTGGAGTCGGTGCGGATGATGGCGCGCATCATCGAGGAGGCGGAGTCGATGGCGCGGCCGATTCCGCAACGGCGGCATGGGGAGACGCTCTCGATTCCGGAAACCATTGCCGAGACGGTGTCGCACGCGGCGCAGGACCTGCACATGGGGGCAATTGCGGTGTTCACCAAGGGGGGTTCGACGGCGCGGCTGGTGAGCAACTACCGTCCACGCTGCCCGATTTACGCGCTGGCCCCCGACCCGCGCACGCAAAACCGTCTAGCGCTGTTCTGGGGCGTGTCGCCGATTCCGTCGCCGGAGATTCTCACGACAGACGAGATGCTGGGCAAGGCGGAGCGGCTTTTGCTGGACCTGCGGCTGGTGCGGGAAGGGGACGTGCTGGCCATTGTGGCGGGCTCGCCGTTCGGGATCGCGGGGCGGACGAACCTGATGAAGATTTTGCGGGCGGGAGAGTAGGCGGCGCTGGCCGCGTGAGAGAGGCGGAAAGAAAAGCTAAAGGGCGCCGGGACGAAGGGTTCCGGCGCCCTGAACTTTTTGCGGCTGCAGAGCGGCGCGAGGCGCAGCCTACAGCTTTTCGGCGAATTCGCAGGCGGAGCAGGAGAGGAACATGCCTCCCGCGATGCCCATTTCGCGATTGCGAACCCGCTTGACAATACGCACCGGCTTGCCGCACTTGGGGCAGCTCTGCTGCACTTCCGCCGACGCCTTGGCGCGATCACCGGTCTTGGCTACCTTGCCCATCGGACTTCCTCCACAAAAACAGGGCGCCCTGTGAGCGCCAGATGAAATAGAGAACCCTATGATTTTACATTGTTTAGGGGTGCGGACGCCAGCCGGCCTGAGCTACTGCGCCTCGGTGCGGGGCGGGTTGTCGGAGACCAGCGAGCGGCTAGTGAGCAAAGCCTGGGCGATGGTGACCATGGGCTTGCGGTTGCGGCGGCTCTCCTGCTGCAGCAGGCGGTAGGCCTCCTCTTCGGAGACGTTGCGCTCTTTCTGAATAATGCCCTTGGCGCGCTCGATGATCTTGCGGTCTTCGAGCGTGCGCTCGAATTCCAGGCAGCGGTTGCGGAACTCATCGCGTTCGACGGCGGCAGCCAACATGTGCAGCAGGGCGGTGCGCTGGGTGAGAGCGTCAGGACTGGGCTGCGCAGGAGCGGCAGCGGCACGGGCCAGCAGGCCGAGCACCGTTCCGTCATGGCTGGCCAGCGGATAGCAAAGCAGGCCGGAGGGGGAGTTGGCGGCGCCTTCAAGCAGGGCGCTCCAGTCGGCGTCTTCGACGTTGAGCGGCGCTTCGCCAGGAGCGGCATAGAGGGTAACGCGAGGCGCTTTGGATGCGCTTCCGCTACAGAGCGCGAGGGCGGAAAAGGCGGCGCCCTGGGCGAGCGCTTCCAGAATGCGCGAGGGGCCACCACTATCGCCGCGGGGCAGCGGATTGCGCAGCAGATCGGCGAAGCGGGCCAATTGGCGCATGCGCGCCAGCGCGGCGTCGCGAGCCTGGGTCTGCTGGCTGCGGTCGAGTGCTTCGCCGAGCATGAATCCGATGGTGGTGAGGGCTTTGATTTCCGCCGGGTCATGCTGGTGCACGGCACGGTGCTGCAGGTTGATAACGCCCAGCACCACGTTGCGGTACAGGATGGGCACGGAGAGGAAGGCTTCAAACTGGTCTTCCGGCAGAGCGGAGTAGAACTTGAAGCGGGGATCGCTCATGGCCTGCGAAGCGATGGCGACAGGACGGCGCTGCTGGGCGACCCAGCCGGTAATGCCCTCGCCGATGCGCATGCGGAGGCGGCCCACCTCGTCGGGGTGGGAGTTGTTGGCGGCGCGCAGCACCAGCTCACCGGTCTGGGAGTCGTACAAGTAGACAAAACAGGAGTCGGCCTGCTCTCCCTCCATGCACAGGTCCACCACGTCATGCAGCAACTGCTCGAGGTCCTGGTGGCGGTTGAGGCGCAGCGCGGCCTCCTGCAGCATTTCGACCAGCGCCTCCAGGCGGGCGATGTAGGTGGTTTCGGCAATGGTGGGCATGACAACGTCTCCTTAAAGCGGCTCAGAACAGACGAAAGACGAACGTGTGAAACGCGGCGGTCAAAGCGGCCAGCGCGAGGCCGCAGGCGAACACGAGGTTGCGGTTCCGGATACGGCGCAGTTGGGCGGCATGGTTGCTAAGCGCCTGTTGCTCGCGAGCGCGGCGGTCGAGGGCTTCGCCCAGGACCAGGCCAGCGGTGGAGAGGGCGCGAATCTCCATGGAGGAATGTTCGTGAACCGCCGCGTGCTGAATGTTGATGACCCCCAGCAGGCTGTTCTGGTGAATGACGGGGACGGAGAGGAAGGCCTCGAAGCGATCCTCGGGCAGCGCGGAATAGAGTTTGAAGCGCGGGTCGCGCATGGCGCCGTAGCTGATGGCGACGGGGCGGCGCTGCTGGGCGACCCAGCCGGTGATGCCTTCCCCGAGACGCATGCGCAGGCGGCCGAGTTCGCCGGGATGGGAGTTGCTGGCGCCGCGCAGCACCAGTTCGCGGGTGGCCTCGTCGTAAAGATAGATAAAGCAGGAGTCGGCGGCGCAGCCCTTGAGCAGCACATGGGTGAGCTCGTAAACCATCTGGTCGGTATCGCGATGCAGCCCGAGACGGATGGCGACGCCGTTGAGCATCTCCAGCAACGACTCGGGGGAGACGGCCTCGGAGGGCGGCGCTTCGAAGAGGGTTTTGAATGCGTTGGCCATGAGTAAGTTTAGTTAGTGAGCGCGAGTAAAGGCCAATTCAAAATACAGATGCCGGGTATATGCGGCGGCAATGCCGTAAGCGGCCGCGGCTGACGCGCAACGCCGTTAATGACGGGCGACATAAATCAAAAGTCCGAACACCACCACTGGAATCAACAGCAGCAGCAGGTAGAAGCCGCCGCGGCGAAGCCAGGAGGGGCGCCGGTGGCGCCAATCGTGCAACTCGGTCCGGTCGGTGACACCCACCTCATCGAGGTGCCGCAGATCCCAGGCAAATTCCCGGGCGCTGGCGTAGCGGGCGGCGGGGTCACGTTCCAGCGCGCGGTAGATAACTTCCTGAAGCTGGGGACTTATCGACGGGTTATGCACGGTGGGCGGCACAGGGGCGTTGACCAAACGGTCGTTCATGGTGGCCAGCGCGTTGGAGCCCTGGAAGGGAACGTGCCCGGAGACCATCTCGTAGAGCATGACGCCGAGCGCATAGATATCGCTGCGGGCATCACCGCGCTTGCCTTTGACCTGCTCGGGCGAGATATAGTCCGGCGTTCCCATGGTCTGGGAAAGGCTGGTAAAGGTGATGCGGCGGGCGGCCTCACTGGCGGCCAAGCCGAAATCGATGAGCTTGGCGTGATCGTGCTCGTCGATCATGATGTTTTCCGGCTTGAGGTCGCGGTGAGCGATGCCATGGGCGTGAATGTAGTCCAGGGAATCGCAGATCTGGGCGCTGAGGGCGATGGCGCGCTCGATGGGCATGGGTTTTTGCTGTTGCAGCACGTGGCGCAAGAGCTGCCCGGGAACCCACTCCATGACGATGTATAGGCGGCTGCGCTCAGCGCTCTCACCATCGGCGAGGACACGCATGACGCCGGGGTGCTGCAACTGCAGGCCAATGGTTTCCTCGCGTTTGAAGCGCTCGTAGAAAATGGGATCGCTCTCCATTTCGAGGTGGGGAACCTTGATGGCGACGGTGCGCTGGGTGCGCTCATCGGTGGCGCGGAAGATGGAGGCCATGCCGCTGCGTGCCACCAGGGCGTCGATGAGGTAGTGATCCAGGCGGCTGCCGGCGCGCAGTTCGTTCATAAGAGACGGGCCTTGGGAGAGGGACGCGCTCGAGCTCATGCGCCCTCCCGGGTGCGCAGGGCGTAGGGCCGGCCGCGGTACATGCCGATGTGCTCGACGCTGCGCACAGCGATCAGTTGGACGCTGATATTGTCGCTGCCGTCCCGGCGATTAGCAACCGCCACCAACTGCCGGGCGGCGCGTTCCAGGGCGGGGGCGGTGTAGTGGCCTTGCAGGCTGAGGGCTTCGAGGAAATCCTGCTCCCGGAGTGAGGCATAGAAGCCGTCGGTGCAGAGCAGGAGGAGGTCTCCGGGATAAACCTGGATTTCATTGACATCCACGTTGACCATCAACTCGGAACCGAGCGAGCGGCTGAGCATGGTGGCGGTAGCGGCTTGAGCGCTCTCCAGTACCGAGAGCAGGCCGAGGCGCACCTGGTCGGCGGCGACGGTGTGGTCGCGGGTAAGCAGCTTAAGCCGGCCATCGCGCAGAAGGTAGCAGCGCGAGTCGCCCACATGAGCGATGGTGGCGCGGTCATAGCGCAAGAGGCAGGTGACCAAAGTGGTCGCCATGGGGGCGCCCTGCAGGGGCATTTTGAGACCCTGTTCAAATATTGCGGTGTTGGCGGCGATGGCGAGGCGTTGCAGCAGGGGCGCGGGAAGCTCGGCGCTGGGGGAGTCGGCGAAGTCCTCGAGAAGCCGGCGAACGGCGAGGTTGGAGGCGACCTCGCCATGGGAGTGGCCACCAACGCCATCGGCCAGCACGAATAAGAAGCCGTGACTACGGGTTTGCGAAGGAGAGGAGGGGACGAACACGCCGAGGGCGTCTTCGTTGTGCTCGCGCTGACTGCCGGGGTCAGAGAGCTGGGCGTAATCCAGGGTCAACATGCAAGTACCTTGCTACCGCGTGCGGGGCGGTGGGGAGCGGTGGGTGAAGAGAAGGGCGTCCAGCGCCGGAGCGGCGGTGGACGCCCTCGTTGTTGTCACTGCGAGGCGCGAACCGCGACCAGGGTGGTGCGGCCCGTCTTCTTTGACGAGCGCACGAAATAGATGGCGCCGTAGATGCCCCAGACGGCGGCGATCCCCAACGCCAGCAGGGGTTCCATCTTGGTGCCGTAACCCATGAAGGGCCCGATGAGATAGAAGGCCATGCAGGCCAGATTGGCAAGCAACCCGAAGATCGGGATCAGGGTGTGGCGCACCACGCTGTACCTAGGGTGTTTGTAGAAGGCCACCATGCAGAGGATGCAGCTCATGCCGTAGAGCAGGAAGGTGCCGAAGTTGGAGGCCAGGGTAATGGTCAACATCGACTGCGGCAAAGCCGCCATGGTGGCGTGGGAGGTGTAGCCCCAACTGGAGAGCAGTCCATGAGGCAGTGCGGCGATGGCGGCGTCGGTGGGCGCGGAGGCGTCACCGAAGACCATGCTGACGGCGATACAGCCGACGATGGCGGAGATGCCGGCCAACGTCCAGATGGCGCGGTAGGGGGTGAGGTTTTTGCCGTGCAGCATACCAAAGTGCTCGGGGACCTCCTGGTCCTTCCCCATGGCGTAAGTGACGCGCGCGCCGGTGTTCATGCAGGAGAGGGTGGTTCCGATGATGGCCAGGAAGACGGTGAAGGCCTCAATCAACATGAAGATGTGACCTTTGCCGGGGCCGAGGAGGGCGTCGCCGACCAGCGTCATCATGTCGCCGATGGGCGCCGCCGAGCCCTGCGCAAAGGTCATGGTATAGCCGCTGTTTAACAAGTAATTAGCGGCAAAGTACTCGACCAGATAACAGAACGCTCCCTGAACCACGAGTGAGGTGATGACGGCGATGGGGACGTTGCGCTTCGGGTCTTTGGCTTCACCGCCCATGGCGGTTACGGATTCAAAGCCCACGAGGATGAGGATGGCCACGGTGGCCTGAATGAACATGGAACTCATGCCGTGGATGCCCACCACGCTGGAGGCGCTGGGGTGGGAGACGAAGTTGCCGCTGGCATCCTTCGCAGGGTAAGAGACGGTGTAGGCCACCGGTTTGCCGTTGCTGCCCAGCAGGGGCTGAGGAACGCCGGCGGAGTCGCGCACGATGGTGCCGTCTTTTTGCGTCTGGAACTGATAGCCGTAGCTGGCGCCGCTGGTGGGGTCAAACTGGCGCGCCACGCTGCCGGCGGGATGGGTGGACCGGTAGTGAATCGCCATTACCGAGAAGACCAGCAGCGCGGAGATCTGGATGATGTTGATGGCGATGTTGACCGAGGTAGAGCCATTGACGCCGCGATGAGCGATGTAGGCAACACCAAAAGCGGTGGCCACCGCAATCAGCATCATGAAGAGCGGTCCAGGATTGGTGGCGCTCATGAAATTGGGCCAGAGGGTACCGGCGAGGTAGCCGCACAAGACACCCATGACGCCCACCATCACGCCGGGATAAATCCAGTAATAGAGGTGGGAGGCCCAGCCGACAATGAACTTGGAGATGCGAGCGTACTTCCAGGCGCGGTCGTGGTTGAGGAAGCTCTGTTCGGCGAAGTAATAGGAACTGCCGGTGCCGGGGTAGAGTTTGGCCATCTCGGCATAGCAGACGGCGGTGGCCAGGCAGAGCAGCAAGGCCAGGACAATGCCCGCCCACATGGCGGGTGCGGTGGAACCGGTAGCGGCCTGGACCTGGAACGTCAGCCAAAGGAAGGCGCCCGGCGCGATCAGCGCCATGGCATTCATAGTTAAGCCGGTCAGCCCAAGGGTAGGCTTCAGCTCAGTCGAGGAAGTGGTGGTATCTGACACGTGCACAGCTCCTTTTGCGGGATGAACGTCACAGCCAGACAGGGGCCGTGGAACTCACAGGACGGATCGAGGTCCCGCAAAAGGTGCACAGACAGGGTGCACGTTGTTGATGAATTGTACCGGCGCTGAAAACAGCGCCGGCCAGCCGAGGCTTACGGCTTGAACGCTAAGATGCACCAGGTCTGAGAAAACGCCAAGCGATAAATTTGGATGGCTGCGATTCAAGAAACTTATGCGCTTACAAACGGCGCGAACCGTCCGAGGGTGGCGGCAGAGCCCGAGCTGAGGGGCGGGCGGAATCCGCTAGGGGCAGAGGGGCTGCGTTGAACAGCTCTAGCCGCGCTTTGGCAGCAAATCCAAAAAATGAATTGGACGGGGAGAAGCGGATGCCGTAGATTCGCAGCAGGTCCCTGTCCGACCCAGCCACTGGCGCCTGTCCGGCAAAAGCTGGCCGTTTCTCTTCTCCGCGCTTGAGAAGAAGAGACCCCCGTTAAACACGAGGCTTAGCGGTCAACTTTCTCTGGATAGGTGAACCATGAATCAGCAACTTCGTCGACTTTTGTTCGCTACCGGCAGCCTACTCTGCCTGGCGGCCACCCTCAAGGCGCAAACTTCCACAGCGGCGCCTGCCGCGACCGCGGCAGCGACGCCGGCAGCAACGCCAACCCCGATTGCGGTATCCGTCCTGGTGGACGGCTACTATAGCGGCAATTTCAACAATCCCGCCGGCGAGCAGAATCAGCTCTACAACTTCAACACCAGCGCGAACTCGTTTGGGTTGGAGCTGGCGGAGTTCAAGGCGACACGGGCCACCGCAAAGCCGGGCGACTGGGGATTCACGCTGGTGGCGGGGCTGGGCAACACCATCAACTTGGTGACGGCGTCCGATCCCTCCGGTGATACTTCGACAAAAAATCTGCTCCAGGCTTACGGAACCTATATCGCGCCAATCGGCAAAGGGTTGCAGCTTGACTTCGGCAAGTTTGTGACCAACGCGGGCGCGGAGGTGATTGAGACCAACGCCAACTGGAACTACAGCCACAGCATATTGTTTGGCTATGCGATTCCGTACTTCCATACCGGGTTGCGCGCGACGTATCCGGTGAGCGGAAAGCTGTCGCTGTGGGGGATGGTGGCCAACGGCTGGAACAACGTGATCGACAACAACGCGGGCAAGACCTTTGGGGGGGGATTTACCTACACTCCGAGCAGCAAGATTTCGCTGGTGGAGAATCTATACACAGGTCCGGAGCAAACTAACGACAACCACGACTACCGCAAATTGACGGACACGGTATTGACGTTGACGCCGACGGGGAAGTTTTCTTACATGCTGAACTACGACTACGGGTCTGATACTGTGGCGGGCGGGAAGGTGCACTGGGATGGCATTGCCGCCTATACCAGGTTTGCATTGAACAGCCGGGTGGCGTTGACGCCGCGGGTGGAGTGGTACAACGATCCGCAGGGATTCACGACCGGAACAGCGCAAAAGCTCGAGGAGTTGACGATTACTCCCGAGTTCAAGATTAACGACAACATTCTGACGCGGGCAGAGTACCGCATTGACCACAGCAACCAGCCGTTCTTTCTGGACCATTACGGGGTACCGGCCCATAAGAACCAGGAGACGGCGACATTGGGAGTGATTTTTACCTGGTCGAAGTAAAAGGACACAGATTTACAGCTGCCCACCGCACAAGCGCGGCGGGCAATCAACCGCGGCCGCGCCGGGGAGCAATCTCCGGCGCCGCCGCATTTTCCGGGAGGCCCCGTTGTCCTCAGCAAATTCGCGCCCGCGCACGGCGCCGCTGATCTCCTACGCTACCGCGCTGCTTCTGCTGGTTTCGGGCATGCTGCTCGACGTTCTCGATTTACTTTGGGTACACCAAGCGGCCGCGCTACGCGCATTCCTGGTCTGCGGGTTTGGCATGGCGGCGGGGGGGCTGGTGTTGCTGTTCTGCTGCTGCCGGACGTTTGAGGGAGGCCGCCAATGACGGCGGCCATTTTGGTTTTAGCGCTGCTCAGCCTGGCGGCCCCGGCGGGCGCGAGTCTGATGCAGGCGGGGATGGGGCGCGCGCGCAGCACTTCTCATGCGTTGCTGTTGCCGCTGCTGGCGATTTGCAGCGGCGCGGTCCTGCTGGCGGCGGGAGTCGCGCATTGGAGCGGGGTCAGCGGCGCAAGTGCGCAGATGCTGCAGGGAGCGGCGTTGCTTTGGGCGCTGGTTGTGCCCACCGGCATCTGCATGGACCGGGGGCGGCTACTCACGACGGTACTGGCGTCGCTGGCGGTGGCAGGGATCTTCTTACCGCTGACCTGGCGCATGGAGTGGGTGTGGTTACCTGGGCTTTGCAAACAAGCCGGACTGGGGGCCACGCCAGTGGATTGGGCGGGGAGCGGGTACCTGCATGTGGCAGCAGGCTGCGTGGCGCTGGCGTTGGCGTGGGTTTTGCGCCCGCGGCGCGGCAAGTTCAACAGCCAACGGCAGCCGACCGCGATACCGGGGCACAACGCCAGTTATGTTTTGTTCGGCTGCTGGCTGGTGCTGATAGGGGCCATCAGCCTGAATGCAGCCGCCGCAATGGTCGCCGCTCCCAATACGGTGAGCGGACTGCAACTTTATGGAGTGGCGGCAGATTGTTTATTGGCCGCGGCGGGCGGTTTTCTCTCGGCGCTATACGCAACCCATGTGCGTTTCCGCAAACCGGATGTGACATTGGCGGCAAACGGCTTTGTCGCCGGCCTGATCGCTTGCAGTGCCGGATCGCTGGCGATGCCGCCTTCTTTAGCGCTGGTGACGGGGCTGGTGGCGGGACTGCTCGTCGTTTGGACGGCGGAGTTGCTGGAGGTGCGCGCGGTGGTGGACGATCCGGCCGGCACGATCTCCATGCATCTGGGGGCGGGGTTGTGGGGACTGCTGGCGACAGGTCTGTTTGTGAGGCCGCAGCCCGGCTTGCCGGTGTCGCCGGGGCTGGTGTTTGGGATGGCGGGGCAATTCTGGGCGCAGCTTGTGGTTGTGACCACACTAGCCGGAGTGCTGGTTCCCACGGCGTTTTTACTTTTTGCCCTGCTGGGTAAGTTATTGCCATTGCGCCTGGAGAGTGAACGCCAGGGTGCCGACTCGCAGCAGTTTGGAGGAGGCGCGTATCCGGAGTTTGTGCTGCACGCGGAAGAGTTCACGTTGGAGTGAAGCGGGGTCGTTTGTACCTGAATGCGGCACGGCCGCTTTTATTCCACCCGCTTCGGTGTCCGGCCCCCGCCCGCGCGGCTTATTTCGGCCTGCGATTTTGAACTCGGAAGCAGTTCGACTCGGCCCTAGCGCGTAGGGCTGGCTTATCCGGCAAATAAGTCTTAGGTGGGGCGAGGGCGATCAGTTATTCCCGTTATGTTGGAGTATGCGGAGCGATTGTCCCATGGAAGAGCGGCAGCCACCCGAACCTTCTGGTCCGCCCCTCACCGGCGCCGCCGCATTGGTGCAGCGCTACCGTGCGCCAGTGCTGCCTGACGGGCGTCGTCCACTCGTTCTTTGTGTGGACGACGATGACGTGGTTTTAAAAGTCCGGCAGGTCCTGCTGGAAATGGCGGGGTATCAGATTGAAGTTGCCGCCAGCGGGGGAGAGGCGTTACGACTGGCGGCGGAACGGACTCCCGATCTGGTGCTGCTGGACATGCGTATGGATCCGATGAATGGGGAACAAACCGCGCGGGCGCTGCGCGAGCACTGGCCGTTGCTGCCGATCCTGGTGGTGACCGCCGATGTGCTGGCGGTTTCGCCGGTGCTGCGCGGCTTGGTGCAGGGCGTGGTCTGTAAAGGGCTTCCAGCGGAGGAACTGCTGCGGGCCATATGGGACGTTTTCCAGCAGCACTAGGGGACTCACTCTTTCAGCAACAACCTTTGTGAGCCTGGCAGCAGGCGGGGCTTGTCCTTTCATCCAATAAGCCGTACTATCGATTCAGGTTCATGACTTGCCGGTCATAAAACTGTCCCGGCGAGGTCGCGACTGTGGTTCCCCTATGCCGGTTTCCGGAAAAACCCGCAAAGACGTTCTCACCGAATTCCGCCACCAGGAAATTCTGGAAGCGGCCTGCCAAGTGTTTGCCGAGCGAGGCTTCCGGGAAGCCACGTTGGATGAGATTGCCGGCAAGGCGGGGCTGGCGAAGGGCACGCTCTACCTCTACTTCAGCAGCAAGGAAGAGATTTTTCAGTCGGTGATGTACAGCCGTTTAAGCGAGCTGATGGCGCGCATGCGGACGGCGGTCAGCAGCGGCAGCACGGCGGCGGAGCGCATTCGCAACATTATCAAGGCGCGACTGGAGTTTTTCCGTTCCGACGAGGCTTTTTGGCGGATTTATTACACCGAATTTGGCCAACTTTGCCAGCAGCGGCATGTGAAGGATGAGCGTTTCCGCGAACTTTTTCTGCAGGCGACGCAACTGGTGGCGCCGGTGCTGCAGGAGGGAATGGAAAGAGGCGAACTGCGGCGCATGCCGCCGATGGCGGCCGCGATGGCGCTGCTGGATCTGCTACGCAACACCATGGCGCTCTATCTGATGGGGATGCAAAAGGAAGAAGTGGACCTGGAGCAGTTCGTCTTTGACCTTTTTTGGGGCGGCGTGGCGGCCCCGGGTGGCTCGCAAACAGCAAGAGAGATTCCATGAAGCTAAGCATGCAAGGCCGCGGAAGCGAGCGGCTGACCAAGAAGAACTTGCCGCGGCGGCGTTCTACGACGGTGCAGATGTGGCTGCGCAGCGCGGGGCTCGCGGTCTGTGGCGCCGGCCTGCTGAGCAGCTTGCTGGCACAAATTCCAAACAACCCGGCCGCGAATGGCTCGGGCGCGGAGTTGACCGCGGGGCAGAGTTCGGGGACGCCGCTGACGCTGCAGGACGCGGTGCAGCGAGGCCTGCGCACCAATCTAGACATTCTGCTGTCGCGCAGTTCGACGCGGCAGGCGCGGGCGCAACTGGCGATGGCGCTTTCGGGATTGTTGCCCAACATTCGCGGCGGCGTGACGGAGAGCGATCAGGAGGTGAACCTGGCGGCGTATGGCTTCAGCATGCCGGGGTTTCCGCAGATCGTGGGTCCCTTCAAGCTGTTTGACGCGCGCTTGTATGGACATGCGCCAGTGTTTGATCTGGCCGCGTGGGAGCGGCGGCACGCGGCCGCGCAGGGACTGGCGGCGGCGCGCGAGGATTACCAGGAAGCGCGGCAGATCGTCACGGTAGCGGTGACGCAGGCCTATTACCTGGCGGAAGCGGGCCAGAGCCGGGTGGCCGCCGACCAGGCCTCATTGAACACGGCGGCGCAGGAGTTTGGACAATCGCGCGACATGGAAAAGGCGGGGACGACCTCAGCGATCTCCGTGGTGCGCGCCAATGTGGAGCGCGACCGGGCGCAGCAACAGTTGCTGGCCGACGAAAACGCCTTGGCGAAAGAGCGGATGCAACTGGCGCGGCTGATTGGCCTGCCGCCGGGGCAGCGGTTACGACTAACTTCACCTTTACGCGCACCGCATACGGTGGCGCCGCAAGCGGTCTCGGCGGTGATTGCGCAGGCGCTGCTGCAGCGGCCCGACTACCGCGCCGCGCAGGATCAGGTGAAGAGCGCGAAGGCGGCAGTGACGGCGGCGCACGCGGAGCATCTGCCGACGCTGAGTATCGATGGCAACTACGGGACGATTGGGCACTCCATCAACTCGAATCACCCCACCTTTACGGTGGCCGGCACCGCGCAAATGGAGCTGTTTGCGGGGGGGCGGATTCACGCAGACGTGCTGGCGGCGCAAGCGCGGCTGGGGGCGGCGGAAGCGCGGGCCAACGATATGCGGGCGGCGGTCGAACAGCAGGTGCGCGGCGCACTGCTGGACCTGAAGACGGCAGAAGATCAGGTAGACGTGGCGACGCGGGCTCGCGACCTGGCGCAGCAGGAGCTGCACCTGGCCGAGGACCGCTTTCATGCCGGGGTGGCCGACAACCTGGAAGAGGTACAAGCGCAGCAGCAAGTTGCGCTTTCAAACGAAAACTACATCACCAGTCTTTACGAACTGCGGCTGGCTCAGGCGCACCTGGAAGAGGCGCTGGGCGTAGGAGCACATTAAATGGCAGAGACCCAGACGATGGAAAACCGTCAGAGCACGCCTCCGCTGCCGGAGGAGCCGGCATCGCCGAAGCGGAAGCGCCTGTTGATAGGCGGGGTTGTGATCGCGCTGTTGGCGGTATTGTTTTTTTGGTGGCATGGGCGCAATCGCGAGACCACCGATGACGCCGAGATTCAGGCGCACATCGCTCCGATCGCGCCGCGCGTGGCGGGGACGGTGACGGAAGTGGACGTGCGGGAGAACCAGCAGGTGAAAGCGGGGCAGGTGCTGTTCCGGCTCGATCCGCGGGACTATCAACTGGCTCTGCAGCGGGCGCAGGCGGATTTACAGCAGGCGGAAGCGGCGGCCAAGGGGGCGACGGCTTCGGTGCCGATCACGCGCACCTCGACGGGGAGCGGTTTGAGCGGAGCGCAGGCGAATCTGGAGGCGGCGCGGGCGGGCGAGCTGGTGGCCAAGCAGCAGGTGGAGCTGGCGCAAGCGCGATTGAGGACGGCGCAGGCGAACCTGCAGGCGGCGCAGGCCAATGCCGCGCGGGCCAGCGCGGATGAGCGGCGCTATGCGACGCTGGTGGCGCGCAACGAGGTGAGCCGGCAACACTACGACGCGGAGCGCGCGCAGGCGATTTCAGCGCAGGCCGCGGTTTCGTCGGCGCAGGCGCAGGTAACCGCCGCGCAAGACGACATTGCCGCGCAACAAGCGAATGTGACAGCCTCGCAGGGCAAGGTGGCACAGGCCATCGCGCAGGTGCGCAGCGCCGGGACCGCGCCGCAGCAGGTGGCGGTGAGCCGGGCGCAGGAAAACTCCGCGCAGGCGCGCGTCGCGCTGGCGCAGGCGGCGGTGGCCCAGGCGCAGCTCAACCTGGATTACACCGTGGTCCGCTCTCCCGTGGACGGCATTGCGGGAAACAAGCACGTGGAAGTGGGGCAGAACTTTACGCCGGGGCAGCCGGCGCTGGCCGTTTTCCAATTAAGCAAGCCGGTGGATGACGTGTGGGTGATTGCCAACTTCAAGGAGACCGATCTGCAGGACATGCGTGCGGGGCAGCGCGCGGATGTTTCCGTGGACGCCTTTGGGACAACGCTCAAGGCCCACGTCGACTCGATCGGCACGGCCACCGGCGCACGCTTCAGTTTGCTGCCTCCGGAAAACGCCACTGGAAACTACGTCAAAGTGGTGCAGCGCGTGCCGGTAAAGATTCTTTTCAATCCGGGTCAGGACGACAAGCTGAACCGGCTGCGGGCGGGCATGTCGGTGGAAGTCACGGTGCATACCAAGTAGCAGTCTGTGGTTAAGGGACGAAAGTGAGAGCGGCGCCACGGAGCACGATTGATTGCGGGTAGCGCGCACCTCCGGCCACCGTCTCGATCGGGATTTCCGGGTAGGAGTCTGGTTTGCCAGTCGCTAGCGAGAATGACATCACACTGCGGACGCCTGCGCGGCCGGTGATCAATCCCTGGATCATCGCCATCACGGTCATGCTCAGCACGTTTATCGAGGTGCTGGACACGTCGGTGGTGAACGTGAGCCTGCCGCACATCGCCGGCGACCTTTCGGCGACGGTGAGTGAGGCGACTTGGGTACTGACCTCGTACTTGGTGGCCAACGCCATCATTCTTCCGATGACGGGGTGGCTGGGGAACCGCTTTGGGCGCAAGCGTCTGTTGATGTTTGCGGTTACCGGCTTTACCACCGCCAGTGTGTTGTGCGGTCTGGCGCCCACCCTGGGATTGCTGGTGCTGTTCCGGGTCTTTCAGGGAGCGACCGGGGGCGTACTGCAGCCGATCTCGCAGTCTGTGCTGTTGGAGACATTTCCACCGGAAAAGCGCGGCAAGGCCATGGCCTTTTGGGGTGTTGGCATCGTCGTGGCGCCGATTCTGGGGCCCACGCTGGGCGGCTGGCTCACGGACGCCTACTCCTGGCGATGGGTGTTCTACATTAACGTTCCCGTCGGGATCGCCAGCGTGATCATGACGTCGCTGTACCTGTGGGATCCTCCGTACGTCAAGCGCAAGATCGGGCAGACCATCGACTGGTGGGGCATGGGCATGCTGGCGGTGGGAATTGCCGCGTTGCAGATCATGCTCGATAAAGGGCAGGAACTGGACTGGTTCGGGTCTCATCTGATTACCGCATTGGCAGTCACCGCGGTGGTGGCGCTGACGGCGTTCGTCATCTGGGAACTGTATGCCAAAGACCCGATCGTGCATTTGCGGGTCTTCAAGGATCGCACCTACGCCACTGGAGTGGCGCTGATGACGGTGCTGGGGTTTGTGCTGTACGGCAGCCTTGTACTGCTGCCGATCTTTCTGCAGGTGTTGTTGAACTACACCTCGGTGGCGGCGGGCATCTGGACCAGCCCGCGCGGCGTGGGCGCGCTGCTGTTCATGCCGCTGTGCGGAATTTTGCTGAGCAAGCGCTGGGATCCGCGGGTGTTGCTGACCCTGGGCATCACCACGGGCGCGGTGAGCATGTTCATCCTGGGACACATGAGCCTGAGTTCCGGCACCTGGGATATTTTCTGGCCGCTGATCCTGCAGGGGATGGGGATGTCTTTCATCTTCGTGCCGCTCAGCACGACCACGATGGACGGGATCTCCAATAAGGAGATGGGCAACGCCACGAGCCTGTTCAGCCTAATGCGGAATCTGGGCGCCAGTATCGGTATCGCGTTTGTGACGATGTTGCTGGCGAGGCGTCAGCAGGTGCATCAGCAAATATTGGTTTCGAACCTTAACCCCTATAATCCGACCTATCGTGCGGCGCTGGCGGGCGCGCAAGCGAACTTCATGGCGCATGGCTATGACAAGGCGACCGCGGCACATCAGGCGCTGGCGGGCATTTATGGTTCGCTGCTGCAACAATCCTCGCTGATCAGCTTTGTGGAAGAGTTCTGGCTGATGGGCGTGATTTTCTTCCTGATGGTGCCGCTGGTGTGGCTGATGCGCCGTCCCAAGCATATTCGCGGCGGGAATGTTGGGCACTAGGGGATTGCGGGTGCCTTAATTGGCGCAGAGGTGTGAGGCAGGGTGGCGGTCGGCGCAGTAGCGCGGGAAGAAGAGGGTGAAGCTGGTTCCCTGGCCGGGGGTGCTATCGACGCGGATGCTGCCCTTGCATTGCTGCACAATGCCATAGACGGTGGAGAGGCCGAGGCCCGTGCCCTTGTACTTTTCCTTGGTGGTAAAGAAGGGTTCGAAGATACGGTCCATGATGTCGGGGGGCATGCCGATGCCGGTATCGGTGACAGAAAGCTGGACATAATGGCCGGGCGGGAGACCGCCCTGGACCTCGGCGCGCAGTTCCTGCGAGGCGGTTTCGATAATCAGCTTGCCGCCGCCGGGCATGGCGTCACGCGCATTGAGCGCGAGGTTGAAGATCACCTGCTCCATTTGAGAGGGGTCGGCCCAGATGGGGCCCAACTCGGGATCGAGCAACATCATGAGCTCGATCTGTTCGCCGATCATGCTGCGCAAGACCTGTTGCGTGCCGCGAATGACGTTGTTGAGGTTGACCTGCTTAAGCTGTGCCTGCTGGCCGCGGCTGAAGGCGACCAACTGGCGCGTCAACATGGTGGCCTTTTCGGCGGCGCGCCGGATTTCCGCGGCGTGTTTGGCCTGGGGACTGCCGGGCTCGGCCTGATATTCGAGCAGCTCGCAATGTCCCATGACAACGCTGAGCAGGTTATTGAAGTCATGGGCAATGCCGCCGGCCAGAGTTCCCACCGCCTCCAGGCGCTGCGCCTGTTGCAGTTCGGTCTCCAGGCGTTTGCGGTCGGTAACGTCTTCCAGCGCGGCAAAGGCGTAAGGGGCCTCGCCTTCAGTGTGCATGAGGGCCAGAGTCAGGCGCACCCAGATGGTGTCACCGTTGTGGCGGAGAAAGCGAAGTTCAGGTTTTGTGGCGCCCGAGGCGGCGGCGCCGAAGACGTTTTCCAGTTGTTCGCGCAGGGCGGGACGGTCATCAAAGGCGCACAGGTCCAGCAGTTCGCGACCCGCGAGTTCCCCATCGTTGTAGCCCAGCATGAGGGCGAGCGAATGGTTCACCTGGAGCAGGTGCAAGTCGCGGCCGACGCGGGCCAGGCCCATGGGCGCATCGATGAAAAGGCTGCGAAAACGGGCCTCGCTCTCGGCCAGCGCCACCTGACTGGCTTGCAGGGCGTTGAGGGTGCGGGCGCGCTCCAGGGCGTGAAAGATGGAGCGCTCCAACTGGTCCAGATTGAGCTGCGACTTATCGAGGTAATCGGCAGCGCCGGTTTGCAGGGCGTGCAGATCGAGCTCATGGTCGCCCTGCGCGGTCAACATGATCATGGGCTGGCTGCAGCCGGCATCAAGGGCGGTGCGTAGCAGATCTATGCCGGTGTTTTCATCCAGGCAGTAGTCCAGCAGGTAAACGTCGTGCTGGCGGCCGGCGATGCTCTTCTGACCGGCTGCGTAACTGGAGGACCAGTCGACCTGGAAATCGGCGCGCTGACTGCTCAAAAGCAGGTGCGAGATGATGGAGAAATAAATCTCGTCATCATCGACCAAGAGCACCCGGATGAGCGATTTTGCAGGCATAACGGCTGCCCTGATTATCGGCCAATTTGCGCGAAAACGTGAGCCTGAAAAGAAGTGAGGGCGGGCATTTTCGGGCTCGCAGATGATAGGCGGCAGCGCCTGTGACACTAGGGATTTGGCTCACTGCCGCGGCTGGGGACCAAGCCATTCACCCCGCAGGACAGTGAGCGCTTGTCCAGCCAGCCAGACGCGCTCTCCGTTTGGACCGTTTTCGCGGCGCACCTGCAATTGACCGCCGCGGCGGGAAAGCTGGCGCGCCTGAAGCCAGCCATTGCGGGGCGAGAGGGTTTGCAGCCAATAGGGGGTGAGGATGCAGTGCGCCGAGCCGGTGACCGGGTCTTCGTCGATGCCAATCCAAGGGGCGAAGTAGCGCGACACAAACCCGCTGGTATCCAGAGGTGCGGTCAGGATGAGACCGCGAGCGGCGACGCGGCGGAGGGCGGCGAAGTCGGGGGCGGCGTTGGCCACGTCTTCGGCGTTGGACACATGCAGCAACCAGCGCCCCTCGTAAAGAGCGCATGCGATGGGGCTCACGCCGCAGGCCGCAGCGAGCTGACGTGGGGTGGAATCGTTGATTCCGGCGGGGGCCGGCATCCAGCAGGGAAAGTCCATTTCGATCAAGGGGGCGGCGGAAGCCTTGCTGGCTGCGCCGCCAGGTTGCAACTGCGCACGCAGCAGGCCGCTCTGGGTGTGAAAGCGGGCAGGCTGGGAGGGATGCAGGACGCCGGCTTCCCACAAGACGTGGGCGCTGGCCAGCGTGGCATGACCGCAGAGGTTCACTTCCACCGCAGGTGTGAACCAGCGCAGGCGGAAGGAGGGGAGGACGTCACGCGGCGCGGACTCGGGATGGAGGAAGGCGGTCTCGGAGAGGTTCATCTCCGCCGCCACGGCTTGCATCCAGCTCTCGGGCGCTGCTTGCCGCAGCAGACAAACCGCAGCGGGATTGCCGCCAAAGGCGTGACCGGTAAAGGCGTCCACTTGATAAATGGTCATCGCTGCCTCCTGAAACGGATGTAATAAAAAGCCAAAGGGCTCGCGTTGAGCGCGAGCCCTTTGAATTGTGCTGAATGCGTCAGCGCGCTAGGCACCGACCGCGGCGGTTTCTTTTTCGGGAATCCAGTAGATCTCTTCGTGCACGAACTTCTTGTCGAAGCCGGCGCGCCGGAGGATGCCCTTGGTGTTCTCGATCATCTGCGGATGGCCGCAGAGGTAAGCGGTGGTGGTGCCCGCGGTAAAACCATTCTGGTCGGCGTATTTGCGGACCAGTTCCTCGGCGCGACCGGTCTCGCCCGTCCAGCCGGGATTATCCCAGGGGCGGGAGACCGAGAAGACGGCCTGGAAGTTGGGCAACTGCTTCTGCAACTGCTGCACTTCGTCGTAGAAGCCGAACTCGTGCGCCTTGCTGCCAGCGTCGATGAGGAGGATGCGGGTCTCAGGCGGCGCGTAGGAGGGGTCCTTGATCATGGTGCGGAGCATGCTCAGGAAGGGCGCCAAGCCGGTCACGGTGGCCACGAACAGGTGGTTGTGATTGCCGGAGCGGCGGTCCAAAGTGAACAGCCCCTTGGCCGACTTACGCACCCAGAGCTTGTCTCCGTCGTTCAACTTGTAGAGCCGCGGCGTCACCTCGCCGTGGGGAACGAGCTCGATGAAAAACTGCACCAGCGGCTCGAGCGGGCTGGAGACGATGGAGTAGGGGCGCTCATGCACCCCCTCGGCGTCTTCGACCGCGAGCGTGGCGTATTGCCCGGGCTTGTAGCTGAACGGAGCGCTCATCTCCAGTTGCAGGGACCAGAGATCCTCGGCGATGACCTGGCGGCCGCGCACCGTGGCGGAAATATATTTTGTTTCGTCCATAAATCAGAGTTCGCGTGGCCTCAGTGGAATGACGATGCACCCAAGTAAGCAGTCCCGAAGGGCTACGCGGATTGCGCAGATTCTGCCTGAGGCGAGGTTTTTATTGTAACCCAGCGTTGGGGAAAGCGGCGATGCGAAGCAGTGAGCGCAAGCACCCGGCAAGCGAGTGTAGGGCAGGCGGCACGGCCGCTTTTATTCCACCCGCTTCGGTGTCCGCCCCCACCCCTAGCCGCGCGGCGCGGCTAGGGGACCCCGGCCGAAGCTCACGGATGGTGGCCGCGCATTACTAGCCCGAGTTCATCACAAAGAGGCACTTCTACAATCCAGCGGCATGCGGCTTTTTCTGTTGAAAAAAGCCGCACTCTTCTCCGTGCCAGCGACTCGCCTGGTGACGAACTCGGGCGTCGCCAGCGGTGCGGGACCTAAACGGCAACCCCGGACCGTCGCTACGACTTCGGCCTGCGATTTCGAACTCGAAAGCAGTTCGACTCGGCCCTGGCTCGTGAAGATGACGTCGAAAGCCGGGGGGAGCAAGGAGGGAGGCACGGTGGCTCGCTCCCGCGGTCACGCGAATTCCGCTAAGATCCTTCGGACTGTCCGGCTGGTGACGAGCGTTGCTTTCTTTCCAGCATCCAGAACCGGTAGTCCGGAGATGGGATCTTTTACGATCCGAGGGCCCGAACGGCGGGGAAGCTTGGGGATCAGAACGATGCGGTCCCCATCAAGTTTCACGTCCAGCCGATCACCTGGTTCAAGACGCAGACGGCGCCGGAAGGAGCTCGGAAGCATGACCTGCCCTTTGGTCGAGAGTCGAGTCTCCATAGTAATAAGATCTTGCCATGTTGGCCGCTGGGCTGAGGCCACCTCCTTTTGCATTACCGGAAATCCGCCAGGGCCCTCGCCGCTGGAGAACTGCTGGCAAGCCCACCGGGTGAAACGCAAGCACAGGAAGTGGCCGCTCAAAACAGAGTAGGCTGGAGCACATGAGGTTTGCTTTCCGATGGGTTTGTGCGGCGCTGCTGGCGACGGTGTGCAGCCCGTTGCTGATGGCACAGCGGCTGAGCTTGCAGGCGGTGATGGGCTCGCCGTTTCCGGACGAGCTGGTTGCGGCACGGCAGGCTCCGGTGGTGGCCTGGACCTTCAACTGGCGCGGAGTGCGCAATGTCTGGATGGCGCAGGCGCCCGCGTTTCATCCGGTGCAGGTCACGCATTACCAGGATGATGATGGTCAGGCGATCCCTGCATTGGCGCTCTCCGATGATGGAACCGAGTTGGTGTATGTGCGCGGCAACGAGGTAAACGCGGCCGGGGAAGAGCCCAACCCGCAAAACCTCAACACGCCACCGCCGGAGCAGGTTTGGGCGGTTGACATTACGCCACAACCGAGTGCGCCGCGGCTGCTGGGCGCGATGGGCTGTAAGGGCGAGGGATGCGAATACGTGGCCATCGCCCCTGATGGGAGCCAGGCGGCATGGGGATTAAACAATCAGTTGTGGGTAGCGCCGCTGCGAGCGCCGGGTGTGGCCAAGGTTGTGGTTCACACGCAGTGGCCGGTGGAAGAGCCGCACTGGGCGCCGGACAGCCGCCGCATCGCCTTTACCAGCGACCGTAAGGACCACAGTTTCATTGGCATTTACGATCCGGCGAGTCCGGCGGTGCAGTATTTGCTGCCCAGCACCAGCCGCGACGATCTGCCGCGCTGGAGCGCGGACGGGAAGACGCTGGTTTTCATACGGCGCCCCGGGCGCGAGCAGCACGTGCCGATGCTGCCGCTGCCAACGCGTCCCTGGGCGATCTGGCGCTACGACTTCAGCAGTGGGCAAGGCCAGCAGCTTTGGTGCAGCGGTCCCGGATTGCTGGACTCGCTGCCGGTGCGCACAGAAGACCAGACGTTTGCCGTGGCGGGCGACCGCATTTTGTTCAGCAGCGAGCAGGATGGGTGGAATCACCTGTATTCGCTGCCTCTCGGCGGGGGCGCGCCTCTGCGGCTGACCAGCGGCAAGTTTGAGGTTGGAGATGTGGCGCTGTCTTCTGACCAACGCTCGGTTGTCTATGCCGCCAATCCAGGGCAAAGCGATCTGCGGCACCTTTTTCGGGTGGCTCTCACGGGAGGCAAGCCGCGGCAGCTGACCAGAGGCACAACGATCGAATGGAGTCCGGTGGTGAGCGGGGGTGACCACATCATCTGCCTGGGATCAAGCGGCCGCAGTCCGGCCATGCCGTACTTCGTGAGCCACTCCAAGCGCGTTCTTATGGGTAAGCGGCTGCTGAAGGGTTTTCCGTCGAAACGACTGGTGCGGCCGCAACCGGTTGTCTTTACCAGCGGTGATGGATGGACCATTCACGCGCAACTGTTTGAACCGCATGGGGCGACCCCGGCGCAGGGGTGGCCAGCGCTGGTGTACGTGCACGGCGGGCCGCACCGGCAAATGGTGCTGGGTTTCAATCCCATGAAGTACTACCACTACGGGTACGCCGAAAACGAATACCTGGTGAGCCGGGGATACGTGGTGTTGGCGGTCAACTACCGCGACAGCACGATGTATGGCCGCACGTTCCGCGAGCCTCCGAACGCGGGCTGGCGCGGGGCGAGCGACTACCAGGATGTGCTGGCGGCGGGGCGCTACCTGCAAACGCTCAAAGGCGTCGATCCGCACAGAATCGGGATCTGGGGTGGATCCTATGGTGGCTACCTGGTGGCGCTCGCGTTGGCGCGCAATTCCGATGTGTTTGCGGCTGGAGTGGACATGCACGGGGTGCACGACTGGCGCACCGAACACACGGTTGACGCCACCGCCCCCGACTACCAACAGGCGCAACAGCTTGCGTTTCAGTCCTCGCCAGAAGCGGCACTGGCCACCTGGCGCTCACCTGTGCTGCTAATTCAGGGCGACGACGATCGCAACGTTGCCTTCCTGCAGATGGTGGACCTGGCACAACGGCTGAGGGCAGGGCACATTCCGTTCCAGCAGATCGTATTTCCGGGAGAGACGCACGATTTCCGGCTGTGGCGGGATTGGATCCGGGCGTTCCGGGCGACGACGGATTTCTTCAATTTGACACTTTCACCACAAGCTGGCGGCCAGCACCAGCGGCATTGAGGGTGGGATGCTCCGGAGGGACTTGGCGGCTGGCTTCCCAGGAGGGGAAGGGCGCATCCCAACGCGGGTCTGAACAATTTCAATTGAGGTGCCCGCAAGTGCGAGTTGAACCCACAGGTGTATCCGGGCGAGAGGATCGCTTTACTAAGGCTATCGAAGAAAAGACTGCGCGCCTTCCATCCAGCGGATTTTTGGGCGCGGCAGTTGTATCGATGGCGCTCTCCGCCGTTCTCAAGCTTTCCGGCAAGGAGCACGCGTCGCTGTTTGTGGGGCAATGGGCAGCGCCGTTTCTGTTGCTCGGAATTTACAACAAGATGGTCAAGCAGCACGGTTCAGAGGGCGAACTGAGCGGCGCCGGGCGAGGCGGCGGTGCGGTGGCAGGTGCTCAGATCAACTCCGCGATGTAAGGTATGGAGAGAGCGGATCAGCGGGCGGCGGCACTGGAGGTGAGCCGTACCGTCAACCATTGCCGGGCCGCAGTGCGCTCGGCGGCAGAGGCGGAAGGCGAAAGACAGAACACCGGCTTTTCGCCCAGCAGCAGGCTGCCCGGGGCGAGGCCCTGCTGGCGTCGCCAGGCCGCCGCGACTCGTTCGAAGTCCAGTTGTGGTGAGCAGAGAAGGGGCGCGCCTTGCGGGCAATGCCGGCGCAGCTCCGCTAAGACCGCCGCGAAATCCAATAGTCCGTTCTGGTAGAACAACGGACTGTAGAGATGGTGGGGGGCATTGGCGCCGCGCGCGCGCATGGTGGCGCCGAGCCTTTCGAGGAGGCGCTCCTGTGGATTGCGGCCACCGGCGAAATCAAGCAGGATCAAGGGCGCGTTGAGCAGTGCGGCCGCCGCAGACAGCAACTCGGCCTGCGTGCCCAGGTCGCGCGCGGCGGGCCAGTCGATCCAGTAAAAAGCGAGTTCCGCGGCGGCGTTGAGCGCCAGCTCCGGGGCAGGGATGCGCTGCTGTCCAGGAGCAGGTTCCAATAGCGCCGCCAATTCCTCACGGCGCTTGGCGCAGCCGTCCAGCAGGAGGGCGTCCCAATCTTCCAACAACAGGCGGACCAGGGCGTGAATCGGTTCCCGCTGCAGGGCGGAGCGAGCGTCCAAATCGGTCCAGCCGCGCGCGCCACGGCGCTCGAGGAGGAAGCGCACGGCGGAGTCGAGATCGCGGCCTCCGTGCAGAGGCGCCTCGCCACCAGAACCGTTCAGGATAAGAAGCCGAGGGGGCACGATTTGCAGTGTACACGGAATGACGATTGCCAGCAGCGCCGGAGCCGCGCTGAGGTCGTGGAACGGTGGACAGCGCACAGTGGGCAGTTCACGGTGCACAGTGCACAGTTCACCGTGGGGCGTTGCGGGTGGATGGGCATCGCGCACGTACCGGGCGGCGGGCGAGGGCGGCACGTTCAAAGGACGTACGACGGGCCCGGCCCGTCGGCCGGAAAAAGGGGTGCTTTGTCGCCGCGGCGCTTCCGCCCTCGCGCGTCGATCAGCGCGGGTGGAGGGGACAGGGCGCATGGCCGGGAAGGCGCCGATTGAGCCCCCGGCGGCATCGTGAGGCACGGCCTCGTCTCCTTCAGGCCGCCCGCTCCCGTTGGTCGCTGGCACGTTCTCCAGTGAGAACGTGAAGCCGCCGATGCCGGGCTCCTCTCCCGCGCGAGGGGTCCGCCCTTCGGAATTTCGCGGCCCTCCACCT
>DAIDIE010000021.1 GCA_027459505.1 Acidobacteriota bacterium | reverse complement strand
GACGCATGATCCATCGCCACCTTGCCGACCCCTTGCGAGATGCGCTCGCCGATACGCCAGCCGTGCTGATCAACGGTGCTCGCCAGACGGGGAAAAGCACTCTGGTCCAATCAACCGACTTGGCCTCACCGGATCGACAGTACCTGACCTTCGATGATCCCGGCATCTTTGCCGCTGCCAGACGCGATCCCAACGGCTTCATCGCCGGCCTGATCCTGCCGGTCACACTCGACGAGATTCAACACGTTCCCGAGTTGTTCCCCGTGATCAAAGCCGCCATCGACCGGAATCGTCAGCCTGGACAGTTTCTGCTGACAGGATCTGCAAACGTCATGCTGCTACCGAAGCTCTCCGACTCATTGGCTGGGCGCATGGAGGTTCTTACTCTCTGGCCGTTTTCCCAGGGAGAGTTGCGCGGGGTGAGAGAAAATTTTGTCGAGCACCTATTTTCAGCGGGTCACGCAAATAAGTCCGGCAGAAGATCCTCTGTGTCTTGGGAAGAGCTGCTGGAGATCATGGTCGCAGGTGGATATCCGCCTGCCGTTGCCCGTCACACCCCAACTCGCCGCGACGCATGGTTCCAGTCCTACGTGTTGACAATGCTCCAGCGCGATATTCGCGACCTGGCCAGCATCGCCGATTTCACCGCGATTCCACGTCTCCTCTCGGTGATTGCTGCCCGCGCAGGTAGCTTACTCAATTTTGCCGATCTGTCCCGTACCATGGGGCTGCCCCAGACGACACTGAAGCGCTATTTTGCTTTGCTTGAGAACACATTTCTGGTGCAACTACTTCGCCCCTGGGCACGGAACCTGGGTAAGCGCGTGATTCAAACCCCGAAGGTCTACCTCAATGACAGCGGCCTGCTGGCTCACGCGCTTGGCGCCACCGTCGAGCGCCTGAAGACAGAAGGCAGCTTGGCAGGCGCGGTTCTCGAGAATTTCGTTCTCATGGAATTACGTAAGCAGTGCAGTTGGAGCGTGATCAGGCCAGAATTATTTTACTGGCGGACGGCGTCCGGCCAGGAAGTCGATTTCGTGCTGGAGGATCGCACTGGCAAAGTGGTCGGAATTGAAGTGAAAGCGGCGGCAACGCTGGGAAGCAACGATGTGCGCGGCTTAAAGGCGTTGGCAGACGCAGTTGGAAAAAGCTGGATTCGCGGCGTAGTGCTCTATTCCGGAACCGAGGTCATTCCGTTTGCCGCCAATCTGCACGGAGTGCCTTTGAACAGCCTGTGGTCCGAATAGCGGAGCATTTTCGCAAAGACGGCTTCCGTTGAGCCGTGTTTCCTCGATCGGGCGCGCCAGCGGTGGGCGGACAAGACGAAATCGTAACCCGAGTGCTCACACTCCGCGACTTCGACGCGCAGGCTTGCCAGGTGCGGATGGAGCCAGTTTTGCCTTCGCGGTTTTCTTCATAGGTTTCGGAGGAAGCTGCTTTCCATTGCTTTCCTGTGACTGCATTCTCTCCCTGGCGTCGCGCCAGCGCTTTCGCTGCGCCTCCGCGATGCGTCTCCTCGCTGCCGGTGTGAGCGTCTCGCGCCGCGATCCGGCAGGCTTGCTGCTGACCGCTGGCGCTCCTTCTGACGCGCTCCCTGCATCAGCGCGAATTGCTTTCTTCTTTGCGGGAGCGGCGGCTTTCTTGCTGCGCGCTGATTTGGCCGGAATTCGCTGCTGGGCCTGGCCTGTTTCGCCTTCGGTCTCCAATTCGATGCCGAAGACATCGGCCAACTGGTTCTTTGCGATCGTTTTTCTGCCGTTGCCCTTCAGTTGTGGCGCAGGCTGGCCGGCTTGTGCGATCAAGTCAAGATGATCCACCTGCCTGAGCTTGAACAGAAGCTGGGGTTCGCGATCGAGACGGTTGCCAACGCCGTACAACGTGGCGGCGACGTGCTTGCACATGCCCGCCCAGTCGGGGCAGGAGCAGGACAGCTCGATCTCCGCGGGCGCCGGAAACAGGCCGCAGTCACGGCTGGTTACGACGGACATGACACTTGTCGAGAGCCTTCCCTGCAAGAGCTCCACCACGGAGCCGATCCCGGCGCCGCACTGTTGTTTGAGTTTCTTCCAGCGGGGCGCGGCAAGCGGTCGAATCTGGATGGCGATGCGATAGAGGCTCGATCCGCTGACCATTGACGTGATCTTGCCCGCCTCGATCTGGAGATCGACCACCGAGCCGTTGCGAACGTAGGTACGGCCGCGCGGCAGACGATTCTCAAAATCGCTGTACGACTCAAGGTTGTCGCACCAGGCTTTACCCCAGAACGTGGAAGCGATGGCGCGGCCCGCGATCTCGACCGGCGACACCTGCGTGCCTTTAGCGGCCAGCCGCCTAACCTCGCGCAGGGCATTGGCCCGCCGCTGCGCTACGGGAACATACGGCGCATAAAATCCCCACCCCATGATGCCCTCACTATATCGATTCATAAACGAAACAAGCATTCTGCGCGTGAGGAAAACGTGGCTGAAATTCGGCTTGCGTTCCGCTGCCGGGCGAGCCATCTTGTAGGTATGGCCGTCGATCTCATTCAAATCCGTGCGCTTGCAGAGCAAAAGGAAGAGGAGAACTGGAAGTTTCGCCAGTTCGTGAAATTCGAGTGCAAGCTCGACGAGAAGGAAATGGACCGGCAGGTTTGGGAAACCACGAAGCGCGTCTGGGCCGGGATCGATTGCACAGCCTGCGCCAATTGCTGCCGCGAGGGCAGGCCGACGTTCAGCGAAGAAGAAGTGAACCGTCTTGCCGCGCGCCTGGGAACGACGCCCTTGCAGTTGATTGATACGTATCTGGAGCCGAACGGAGATGACGATAATCCCTGGCAAACCCGAACCAGCCCCTGCCCGTTCTTAAAGGACAACCGCTGCAGCGTGTATGAAGACCGTCCCGCCGACTGCAAAGGATATCCGTATCTTTACGAACCCGAATTCTCGTCGCGCACGATGGGTATGATCAGCCGGACATTCACCTGCCCAATCGTCTATGAGGTGATCGAAGAGCTGAAGCGATCATGGGGCTTTGCGAGGTGAAAGCGGCGCTGAAGAGAGCTATTTCTCCGTCGCCTTGACGATATCGAGCGCCACAAAGCGCAGTAAGTCGGCATTGCTCATTTCCGTGAGCAGCGCCTCTGGGCCGCCATCCAGCAGATCGCGCGCCAGACTCGTCTTCTGTGCAATCAACGCATCTATCTTCTCCTCGACCGTGCCGCGACAGATGAATTTGTGCACCAGCACGTTGCGCTTCTGGCCAATGCGGAAGGCCCGGTCCGTTGCCTGGTTCTCGACGGCGGGATTCCACCAGCGATCAAAGTGAATCACGTGCGACGCCGCGGTCAGATTCAGCCCCGTGCCGCCGGCCTTGAGCGAAAGCACAAAGAATGGCGGTCCGTCTTCCCGCTGAAAAGCCTCCACCAGCTCGCGCCGCTTGCCAACGGCAACCTCACCGTGCAGAACCGGCCCCGGCCGCCCGAAGATGCCCGCGAGAAAATCGGCCAGCGGCACCGTAATCTCGCGGAATTGCGTGAAGACCAGCGCCTTCTCCTGCCGCTCTACCAACTCCTCGCAGATCTCTCTGAGGCGCGCGAACTTTCCACTATCGTCTGCCTCATAACTGCTGTCGCCTGTCCACTGCGACGGGTGGTTGCAAATCTGCTTGAGCCGCATCAGCGAAGCCAGCACGATGCCGCGGCGCTTGATTCCGTCGGCCCCGTGGACGGCCGCGGCCAGCTCCTGCACTGCCTGCTCGTAAAGCACCGCCTGCCGCCGACTCAATCCGCAGTAGGCGTTCACCTCGGATTTCTCCGGCAGATCGGCGATCACGCGCTTGTCGGTCTTGAGGCGGCGCAGAATATAAGGCCGCACCAGCGTGCGCAGCGGACCATAGGGATTGGAGCCGCCTGTCGTAGCTCCTTCGGCCATCTGCTTGGCCAGGCGGCCAAATGCCTTGGCGCCTCCCAGCAGGCCGGGATTGAGGAAATCGAAAAGTGACCACAGGTCGGAGAGACGATTCTCCACCGGCGTGCCCGTTAGCGCGATGCGGCCTTCGGCGCGGAGTTCCTTCACCGCGCGGCTCTGGCGCGTGCCGGAGTTACGGATTGCCTGAGCTTCGTCGAGAACCGCCAGCCGCCAGTTACGCCCGCGCAGCCACTCCAGCCGGGTCAGCATCGTGTAGGTGGTGATAACCAGGTCGCAATCGTTTACCGCATCGCTGGCTTCGGTGACGCCCTCCGAGGGGTGCACAATGAGCATCGATAAAGACGGCGAAAATCGCTCAAGCTCCGCTTTCCAGTTGGCGATGAGCGAGGCTGGAACTACCAGCAGGCTGGCTTTGCTCTCGGCTTCTGTTTCCTTCTTCAGATGCAGCAGCAGCGCGATCACCTGCACGGTCTTGCCCAGCCCCATATCGTCGGCAAGGCATGCACCCAGGCCAAGCCGCGTGAGAAATCGGAGCCAATGGACTCCGGCCTTCTGGTACGGGCGCAGATCGCCGCAAAGACCAGCCGGGACGGCGTCGTGTTCACCGTTAGGCTCGCGCAACTCGCAGAGCAACTGCTCCAGGTCTCTACCAGCGGAGATGCCCGCCCATTCGCGCGCAGCTTCCGCCCGTTCCTGCGTTGCATCCTGCCGCATTTGCACGCCGGCAAGCAGGCGCATCCCTTCAAAGAAGGTGAGACCGCCGTCCCGCGCCTCGCGCTCCACCTTCTTCCACTGTTTCAGCGCCTCGGCCAGCTTCTCCCGGTTCACCTCCACCCACTTGCCGCGCAAGAGAACCAGCCCACTCTCGGCTCCGAGGAGCTGCTCGATCTCCCGCGCATTCAGCGTCTCGCCGGCCAGCACCGCACCTACCGAGAAATCGAGCAGTGCATCCACGCCAAGCTTCCCCTTCAACTGCTGGCCGATCTTCACGCTCACGACTGGCCGTGGCGGATGCGCGGCCTTCCACCAATCGGGCACGCGAACGATGAGGCCGCTCGACTCAAGCGCTGGTATCGACTGAAGAAATTGATAGGCCTCACGCGGCGACCAGGCCAGAGGCTGATAGATCCCGCCCGAGTCCGCCAGCTCTTTCACCCAGGCAACGGATTCTGCTGCCTGCTGGATCGGCTGCAGCAGGGCAAGCAGCGCCGCCCGGTTCCTCGCGCCTGCGTACTCCTGAAGCGCGCGGTTCAGCGGCAGGTGCTGCGCCTTGCCCTGCGCGGAGAGCCGCGTGGCATAGGTGGCGAGAAAGGCAAACGGCGAGTCGGGATCCCGCTTGTTCTCGGCTAGGTGAAAGGTCAAGCGTCCCACGGCCCGCCAGGCGGGATTGAGCTGGTGTAAATAATCCCGGGCGCTCAGTCCAGATGCACGCGCTTCCAGGCGTACCAGGCTGTCGAGCTCCTGCCACCAACGGACAAGGCAATCTGGGCTCAGGTATTCCAACCCGCGCATGGGTGGGGCCTCGAGCGTCGCGGCCGCAAACTCCACCATGTCAGGCGTAGGCGAAGCCGGCAGTTCAGAGCCACCGGAAATCTCCGGGGAACGGCAGAGGGCAGTCAGATAGCGGCAGGCGAAGTCACGCGCCCAGACGAACTCCGGCGGTAACGGAGACGCAAGTTCGCGCGCTCCGAGTTCGAGCAGGCCGTTGGCCTGCGACTCCGAGAATGCCCGCCGGACTCGTTCGCACCAGGAACCGTCCGGCAGCGTCGGCTCGGAAACTACATCGAGAACCAGCAACCGGCCTTGCGGGGAAACGGAAAGGGTTATACTCATGCGATTTCTGCTGCTCTGAATTCAATCTAGCCGATCATGCAACGCGGGGTGGCCGGAGCCGTTCCCCATCGTCGATCTTCGATCCCTATCGCCACAGTCTTCCGGTCGGCGACGCCTATTAAGAAGACGGAAAGGAGATAACATGAGCAGGTTTCAGCAAGGAAGTCTATTCAAATTGGAGCGCAAAAGCCGCCCTGACGTTTGGGTCTTCAGGTGGTATGACAATAGTTCCGGATCGCGCAAATACAAGAAGCAAATCATAGGGAGCGTTTTTGATCTCCGAAATCGCCGAGAAGCAGAAAGGTCCGTCATCGCTCTCCGGAGTTCGATCAATGCCGATGTCGGAATTCCGAGATGTGTGTGCGATCTCGCTGCTCATTATCGACTGCACGAACTTACCGTTGAGAAAAAGGCATTTTCAACGCTCGAAGGCCATCGATTCTTGTTTGAGCGCTACATTGAACCTCGCTGGGGACACTACCGGCTCGGCGCCGTTCGAACGATTCAGGTCGAGGAATGGCTGGATTCTCTTGTGCTGGCGCCAAGCTCGAAGGCCAAACTGAAGAGCATTCTATGGACGCTGTACGACCACGCCATCCGGTATGAATGGCTCACTTTCAATCCAATCAGCCGCGTCACGACTTCATCGAAACGTCTCCATGACAAGGACGTTCTCACTCCAGAGGAGTTTCAGCGCCTGGCGGAACAGCTTTCCGTACGCGATCGGGCAATGGTATTGCTTGCTGGAAGCACTGGCCTGCGCCGTTCGGAGATGATCGCCTTGACTTGGTCGGATGTGGACACCAGGACGATGGAGGTCAGTGTACTGAGGTCCTGTGTGCGCAACCGAATTGGGAAGACCAAGACAGAGTCTTCTCGTCACCCTGTACCTCTCCATCCGATCGTACTCAGCGCGCTTTTGAATTGGCGGCCAGAGTCGCGTTACGCTGCGGAAACCGATTTTCTCTTTCCCTCAATTCGGCTCAAAGGCACCAGACCTCTCAGTCCGGATAGCGTATTGAAGAAGAGCATTCGCCCTGCTCTTGCGCGGACTGGCATTACGGGCAAACAAGTCGGGTGGCACAGCTTCCGTCATTCGCTCGCGACGAATCTGCGGGCGTTGGGCATCGACATAAAGGTGGCTCAGGAATTGTTGCGGCACGCGAGTTGCCGAACGACGCTCGACGTTTACACTCGTGCCGTATCCGAGCAGAAGCGGGATGCCAGCGATAGAGTTGTCGCAATGATGCTGCCGGCGGAAATGGAAAGAGTTCAGCACCCCTTCGCACCCTCGACGGAATTGGTAGTCTCGTAAGCTATTGATTTTGGTGGACCTGGTCGGGATCGAACCGACGACCTCTTCCATGCCATGGAAGCGCGCTCCCAGCTGCGCCACAGGCCCACTCGTTGCGGATGCAACGTTCCTATTTTCACCTGCGCGGCAGAATTCGTCAATGAACGGGCGATTTGCAGGGAAACGCCGAAATCTACCTCTCGCGGAACACGCCGAAATGCCTTCGGCCGGTGGCCACTACCCCTCTCCGACGGGAAAGTCGCTTCGGCGATTCCGGCGCGGCTCCTACCCGCGATGACATTTTCCCGCAGAAAATTCCAAGGCCGTCGGGAACATTTTGGCCTGGGGCCGGTGTCTAACAACATAGCTGCGCGGAGAACGTTGAGCGCTAACCGGCCGATGCTTTCTGCGCCGTTGCCTTGAATTCCGGAGCCGCGACTCAGCCGCCTGAACAAGCGGCCGAGGAACGACCCCGGAACGTGGTCAGCCGTGGGATGGATGACCATGGGGGGCTGGTTGCAGTAAGGTGGGAGGATACTGGAAGTGCAGGCGGATCTCACCATGGGCAATCTTGCCAGCGCGCTCACGCTTCAATCCGATGAAACCGCTCTGGTAGCAGAACTCAGAGCGGGATCAGAAGAAGCGTTTGCGTGGCTCATCGCGCGCTATCATCAACCCATTTACTCGCTTCTCGCCCGTACGGTCCAGGACCGGGCGGACGCAGCAGATTTGACCCAGGAGGTCTTTGTAAAGGTCTTCCGGGGAGTCGGCAGTTTCCATGGTGAATCCTCGCTCCGCACCTGGATTTACCGTATCGCGCTGCGGGAAGCTTCGAATCAGCGCCGCTGGTGGATGCGCCACAAGCAGCAGGAGATTCCGATCGAGCAGGAGGTCGCGGAAAGCGACAGCTCCACGCCCATCCGGCTGAAGGAGATGCTCGTGGACCCGGCCGAATCGCCGTTCGATGCCGCCGTCCACGCCGAGAATCGCGCGCGGGTGGAAGCCGCTCTGGCGCGCGTGCCGGAACCGTACCGCACCACGTTGATCCTGCGCGATATCGAGGGGTTTGTGTACGAAGAAGTCGCGGAGATGCAAGGGGTGAACCTGGGAACGGTGAAGTCGCGGCTGGTACGCGGACGCGCGTTCCTCAAGTCCTGTTTGAGCGGCGAGAAGCGCGAGGAGCGCGCAGCCGCCAACCCCGAACTCCGGTTCTCCCTCGGGGAGGAGGCACAATGAGTGGCTGCAGCACGATCCGGGCAAGGTTCTCCGAGTATCTCGACAGCCGGCTGACCGGCGTGGAGATGCAACGCGTAGCGGCTCACCTGGAGGAATGCGCCCGTTGTGCCGCTGAGTGGAGGGCCCTGCGCGAGACACAGTCCGCGCTGGCGGGCCTGGGGTCCGTACCCGAGCCCAAGGACCTGCTGCTGCGCATTCGCGTGGCCGTAAGTCAGGAGCGCGCCAGGCGATCGCAGGGGCGTTTCCATGGAGTTAAGCTCGCATGGCAGAACACGGTGGCTCCCTTTGTTCTGCAGGCCGCGGCCGGATTTGCCAGCGCCGTGCTGCTCATCGGGACGGTGGCGGTTCTCATTGGAATCATGGCGCAGCCCCCTGCTGCAAGTGCGGGCGACGAGCCTCTGGGCATGGCCACCGCGCCGCGCCTGCTGTACTCTCTCGGGGGAACCGGCGACAACGACATGGCGCGCTTGCCTGCGCCAGTGGTGGTGGAGGCCTACGTGAACGACACCGGCCAGGTGTACGATTTCCGCATTGTCTCCGGACCCAATGATCCAGCCACGCGCTCGCAGGTGGAAAATCTGCTGCTGGAGAGCGTCTTCGCGCCGGCCCGTTTCTGGGGGCAGCCGGTTCGCGGATTGGCGGTTCTGTCATTCTCCGGAGTCTCCGTGCGGGGATAGATCCACTTCAACTTTTGGACCATTGGGCCCAGCCTGCCATGCGGGTCCAGCATTCTGTTCGGTGCGTACGCTATTCCTCGATGGAAATGGTCCGGCCGGCGTGGCGCCGCACTCCCTGGAAGAGCAACACCACCGGGATGCAGAGCAGCGAAAGATACCCAAGCAGGCGGAAGTTGTCCACGTAGGACATGAGGGATGCCTGCTGCTGCAGGAGTTGGTGGATCGCTCCCAGTGCGGCATAGTGGGTATTGGCCGGGTTTGCGCCCGACTGCGCCAGATACCCTGCGATGCCCGCGGCAGTCTGGCCCACCAGCGGGCTGTCGGGGGTCAGATGCGCGGCGAGATAGCTCTGGTGAATCTGGCTGCGGCGGACGAGCAGTGCGGTGGCGACCGCGATTCCGATACTTCCGCCGATGTTGCGGACCAGGTTGTAGATGCCGGCGGCGTTGCCGATCTCCTGCTTTTGCAGGCGGCCCATCGCCATGGTGGTAAGAGGCACGAAGATGAAGCCGCTGGCAAACCCATTCAGGATGCAGGGCCAGACCACCGATGCCATGCCGATGCTCAGATCCACATGCCCGAGCATCAACGTGGACGCGCCAAGCACAAGAAATCCGAACATCAGCAGCAGACGGTTCTCGACGCGGTTAGCAAGCGCGCCGGCGATGATCATCGAGGCCATCGACCCCAGGCCGCGGGGACTCACGGCAAGCCCACTTTGCAGCGCGGGATAGCCCATCTGCGTTTGCAAATAGAGCGGCAGAAGGGCAGTCACGCTGTAGAGCACGACGCCATAGAGGCCCGTGATGAGCGTGCCGACGGAAAAATTTCGATTGAGCAGCACCCGCAACTCCACAATCGGATGCCTGATCGAGAGCTCGCGCCACACAAAGATTAGGAACGCCATGAACGAGATCGCCACGGTCCAGCGAATCCATACCGCGCCAAACCAGTCGGCCTCCTGACCTTTATCCAACGTCAGTTGCAGGCTGCCCAGCCAGAGAGCCATGAAGCTGAAACCCAGGACATCGATCTTGCCTGCCAGGTCGAGTTTGATATACGGCGGATCTTCGATGTACAGGCTGGCGAGAAACAGAGCCAGCATACCGACCGGCAGGTTGATGTAGAAGATCCAACGCCAGGAGTAGCTGTCAGTGATCCAGCCGCCCAGCGTGGGCCCGATCACGGGCGCCACCACAATGCCCGTTCCGTAGACCGCCATGGCCTTGCCGTGCTCGGTGGGCGGAAAGCTCTCCAGCAGGATCGCCTGCGAAAGAGGCTGCATGCCCCCGCCGCCGATGCCCTGGAAGATGCGCGCCACGATCAGCATCGGCATGTTGATGGCTGCGCCGCACAGCATCGACGCTCCGGTGAAGATCATGATCGAGAGCATGAGCAGGCGCTTGCGGCCCATACGGCGCGTGATCCAGCTTGTGGCAGGCAGCATGATGGCGTTCGACACCAGGTAGCTGGTCAGGACCCATGTGGCTTCGTCGGTGGAGGCGGAGAGATTCCCGGCAATATGCGGCAAAGCCACGTTGGCCACGGACGAGTCCAGAACCACCATGAACGTGGCGGTCATGACGGAGATGGCGATGGCCCATGGATTGGCCGCAGGCTTCCACAGGGCATGCTCGGCGGTGGCTGTGGTGCTCACAACTTACCCCTTGATGCGAGTCGCCGCCTGGGTGCCGTTTTGCTCCAGATAGTCAAATCCCAGTGTAAGGTTTCGCGCATGCGGCACGGCTGATTTTCAGTTGCTCGTCTCACCGAAGATACAGCGATAAGATCGCCGCCAGCAGCGACGTGAACACACCACATGCAGCCATCGCCCAGGAGGAAACACTGGTCTGCATCTCCGAGTGGCGAACCAGGCTGGCGGTGCCGATGCCGTGCGAGGCGCTGCCGATTGCGGCGCCAATGGCGCGGTCGTCTCTCACCCTGATGAGCCGCAATAAGAGTTGCCCCAGGCTGGCGCCGAGAATACCCGCGAGGATGACCATGCCTACTGTGATCTGTGGAATCCCGTGCAGTTCCTGGCATACTTCGACGGCAATCGGGGTGGTCACGGATTTTGGAATTGCCGACATGACCACGGCGCGGGGTGCTCCCAGCAGCCACGCCACGACGCCGGCGGTGATCATGCCGACGAGCGCAGCGCAGAACACGATAATCCCCAGCCGCGGCAGCGAGCGGCGGAGCGCAAGCCCGTTGCGATACATGGGAACGGCCAGCGCAACCGTAGCGGGCCCCAGCCACCAGGTGAGCAGGTCGCCACCTCGGTTGTAGATCCGGTAGGACTCATTTGTTATTAGCAGTAGGGCGACGATCGGAATACTCGCCACGATGATCGGTGGCAATGCCCGCCAGCGGCGATGCAGGGCCAGCGCAATCCCATAAAACGCGATGCTGAGGGCCACGCTGACAGCGGGACTGGCGAGCAGGGAACGGATCACGGCAGCGGCTCCGTTGCTGCGCATTCCTCGGCCGGCACATCGGCGAGAAGCCAGCGCGCCAGCAGGCCCGCGGTGAAAAGAACGGCGATAAAGCTCACGACGAGACTTGCCAGGATCGCCGCCGCCTGGCGCGACAGCAGGGGGCCCAGGTCCATGAGCCCCACCGTCAGCGGGACAAAAAGCAGGACCATGTGACGGAGAAGGAAATCTGCCGCGCTTTCCACCCAGCGAAGCTTGAGAACGCCGGTCACCATGGCGAAGTAGAACAGCAGCAAGCCCAGCACGCCGCCCGGGATTGGAACACCCCAGCGATGCAGCCATGAACCGCCGAAAAAGAAAGCCAGCAGGACAACGATTCCGCGCAGGAAATCGAACATGAGATCTATTGTCCACTTTCGACGCCCGGATGAAGTGTCAGGCGGTTTCGGGAATCGTCTTCAGGGGACCATCGACACGCTCGTCGGCGGCACGGCGCGACTGGGCGGCTTGTGATGGAGCAGCGGCAGGCGGGCGCTGCAACGTCTCCACGCATGCAAAGGAGCCGCTTTCGCGCACCCGGCACGGGATAAGATCGCCGAGCATCGGCTCTCCTAGCAGGAATCCCTGCACGTGGTCGCAAGCCATGCCGCGCAGGCGCGAGAGTTGCGCCTGCGTCTCCACGCCTTCGGCAACCGCCTCAATCTGGAGGCACTTTGCCATGTGGATAACCGCCGCGGTGATGGCGGCGTTGTCGGCATCTGTGTCGATCTCGCGGATGAAGCTGCGATCGATCTTGAGCTTACGAACAGGGAACTGCTTAAGATAACTCAGGCTGGAGTAACCGGTCCCAAAGTCATCGATCGCGATGCTAACGCCCAGAGCCTTTAGATCGCGGAACACCTGGAACGTGAGATCCTGATGGTCGAGAAGAACGCTTTCCGTGAGCTCGATCTCCAGGTACTTTGCGTCGAGACCCGTTTCCTCAAGAATGCGCTCGAGAGTGGCGCAGAATCCCGGGTGATTCAACTGCACCGCCGAGACGTTCACTGCGACGGGAAGGGCGATCTGGCTTTCCTGGTGCCACTTCTTCGCCTGGCGGCAAGCGGCGCTCAAAACCCATTCCCCGATCTGCACGATGATGCCCGTGGACTCCGCGATGGGGATAAAGCGATCCGGAGAAACCGGCCCCAATACAGGGTGATTCCAGCGCAGCAGAGCCTCACAGCAGATGATCGCCCCCGAGCCAAGATCCAACTCTGGCTGGAACCGGAGGGAGAACTGATTTTCCTGGAGCGCGCAACGCAGGCTGCTCTCGAGGATCAGGCGCTCCGTGGCGCGCGTGGTCAACTCCTCTGTGAAGAAGCGGTGGGTATTGCGACCTTCCTCTTTCGCCCGATACATCGCGGCGTCGGCGTTCTTGATCAGGGCCTCTGCGTTGTTCCCGTGCTCGGGAGAGAGGCTGATGCCGATGCTGCAGCTTACATTGAGACTCTGGCCCAGGACTTTGAAAACTGCGGCGATATCATGGCAAATCCTTTCGGCAACACGGGCTGCATCGGCGGAGCAGGCGATCGATTTGAGCACGATCACAAACTCGTCCCCGCCGAGCCGGCACACGGTATCCTCTTCACGCGCGCAGAGCTCCAGGCGCCGCGCCACTTTCTGCAGCAGATGGTCGCCGTGGGAGTGGCCGAGCGAATCGTTGATGTTCTTGAAGCGGTCCAGGTCGAGGAACAGGACCGCTACCTTCTCGTGATTCCGGCGCGAGGCCGCGAGGGCTTGTGACAGCCGGTCCTGCAGCAGCGCGCGATTCGGTAGACCGGTAAGGGAATCGTAGTAAGCCAGAAACTTGACCTGCTCGTCGGCGAGCTTGCGGTCCGTGATGTCGAGCACCGCGCCTTCGATATGACCGCCCGCAACCTGTCGCGCGTTGGCCAGCGCCCACGCCCACGCGCCGTCGTGGCGCTGGAAGCGTTGCTCGGAACTGCCGATCGGATCGCCTGCCGGCTGATTCTCCCAGAACTGTCGGATGACACCGCGCACCTGCTCCCGCTTCTCCAGCAGGGCGTCGCGGTTGGGAAATCCAAGAATGCGCGCGCACGCCTCGTTGCAATCAAGGATGCGGCCCTCCGCATCGGCGATATAGAGGCCGGCAATATTGCGCTCGAAGACGCGGCGGTAGCGCTCTTCAAGCGCTGCCTCGGACTTGAGACGCGCATGAATCATTTGCGTCTGCTTTGCAACGCGCCGGCGCAGCAGAACCACCCAGACAATTACGGCGATGGTGAGCAGCGCCAGCGATGCCAGCAGGGGCAGGGCGCGCCGCGAGGTGAGCCACGGCGGCGCGGAGATGACTTGAACGTCAGCGGGAGATCGCAGAATGATGCGGAATTCAGAGGGGTTTCCGTTGTCGTCCGCCTTTACCGAGCAGATTCCAGTCAGCCGTACTACGCTGTCCGGGACGATCTGCAACGTGCCGGACAGGCCCTGTGCAAGCGAGGCTTCAAACGGGATGCCGCTGGACGACTGCAGCGCCAGCACCTGATCCCCCTGTTCCGCATATTGGGCATGGACCGTGCCCTGGATGCTGACAAGCTGCGCATCGAATGCACCGTGCAGCGCCTGCGCGGCATGAATGCTGACCGGCTTCAGCAGCACATGGTGGAACGTTGACTTGATACTGCCTGATCGGAGGATGGGGCTGTAAGGCCCCGCGGCAGGAAAGCCAATCACCGTCGCTCCGTCGCCCGGCTTCACTGCCGCCCCGTCTTGCGACTCTACATAGACTCCGCCCGTGGAATCGGCCAGATAGAGGCCCCTGCCTGGAAATCGTGCCGTGACAATCCCCTCGACCTTAACGCGGTGCACGTCAGAGGCATCCGCGCTGAATCGCCGAATGCTGTTAATGGGCGAGACGGGCATTGAAAACGGATCGGCCGGCGCCGGCTTCAGGATCTTCAGGTCGTCCAGAGACGGCATCATCAAATGCATCGCGACGAGCTGATCCCTGCTGTTGAACGAGCTTCCGCAGACGCCGCGGAACCGCACGCTGGCATCCACTAGGTACATCGGGAAGCGAGCGCGATAGCCAGGGACGCGCACCTTGAAGCTGCCGGTCCCGGTGACCACGTCCATCACCAGCACGTTGCCTTCGACCTCCTGCACAAAGGAGCGGACCACTCCGTCCATCTCCACCCACTGGCTGTCGTAATGGCCGGTGGATGCCTGCGCGTAGGTCAGCCGTGTGGGCGTGGGAAGCGGCGCGTTGCCGAGGACCTTCCAGCGGGGATTTGCAATGTAGGGGGCAAAGCCTGCGCCGACGGTGCCCTCGATGTCGAGAAGCTGCCCGGGACGAGGTGGCGTGAGCTTGTTGCCGCGCAGATCCACCCAGATGCCGCCGCTGTGATCCTGCACGAAGAGATTGGGCGCGACGGTGTCGAAATAAGTGACGACGGCGCGGACATGGATGGGGATGGGCGGGGCGCCGGGCGATGGCGCAACGTGGCGGATGGCTGCGATGGAATGGAGCGTTTGCGGTGTGGCCGCGCGGATGGCCGGGGAGAGAACCAGCGTTGCAACGAGGGCCAGCAGTCCGCAGCACCACGTCAGATACGATTTGCGGACAGAGGCCGCCCAAAATGGAAACGTCTTCCCCCGGGTTCTGTGCCTCATCCCTGCCCCATGGCCTATTGTGACCCCGATCCTCGGGAAATGTCGCACAACGGCCGCCAAATTAACTTCGGTGGACTCCGATCAGGTTACACCCCGGAAACGGGCAGGTAAATCACACGATTTGGGGACCGCAGGGCGGCGGTTCCGGGCCCGGTTTTTGGCGGCGGTAAGGAAACAAGGAGCTTTTTCGAAAATAGAAGCCGCGTCGTTGAGTGGGGTTCGTCTCGTCTCCGAGAAAAACCGGTGTTGATTCTGCTGGATTTAGCGGCGCGGATTTCGGCCGGCAGTAAGGAATCCTTACAAAATGCATGTCCTAACGGTTTCGGAGAAATTGAAAGCGTAAGGAATCCTTGCGGGGAGGGGCGGCGGATTTGCAGCCGGGAGGGGAGGCCGTCGGCGGAGGTGGGTTGTGGGGCGAAGAGGTTGCGAACCATAGGGGGGTGGGGTCCTTGCTTTTTTGCTGGGCAGGTGTTTTCGGGGAAACACTTACCCCTACCTGCGGGCTCAGGTGTATTCAAGATAGATCCGGTGGGGATGGCGGTATGTGATGGCGGGTACGGGAGGGTGTGATGAGGGAGCAGGGAGTAGAAGGCGTCGCCGCCCCGGTCCCCGAGGGCGAGGGGCCCCTTCGTCGAGCTTGGGGCGGGCCTGGGCGCCTGCTACTCGCCCTCCTGGTCTCCCTCCAGGATGGAGTGGATGTCGCGTTTGCCGTGGAGGACACGGACGACAAGGATGCTGCCGGCGGCGCGAAGGTAATAAACGCGGATGATGGTAAAGCCGGGGACCGGCCAGCTGGGCAGACCGGCGAGGAGTGGATTCTGGAAGGGTTGCGGTGCGCCAATATCGGGACGCCGACGGAGGGTTTCGATGGCCGCTTCGATTGCATTGAGGAATCTTTCGGCGAGTTCAGGGCCGGATTCGTCGAGATACCAGCGGTATTGGCGGAGGATGTCTTCGCGGGCGATCGTGCGAATGTGGACGTTCACTTGCGGGAGCGGGACTTTCGAGGCTGCTTATGCCTCGCCAGCATTGTAGCGGCATCGCGGCGCAGGTCGCGCCAGAACTCCGGTGTCGTCTCAACTTTGCCGGATGCGAGCCCCTCGAGGAGCAGGGTTTCGAGGCGCTGGGCGGCCTCGCGCTCCTGGGCCTGGCGCAGAAGGCCGCGAACGTACTCGCTCACGTTGCCATAGCCCTTGGTTTCGACCTCGCGTTCGATGAACTCCCGGAGGGAGTCGGGGAGGGAGATGGTGAGGGTGGTCATGGGGACCTCCTGCCCAAGTATAACAATAGTTAAGAACAGTTGGGATGAACGCGCGGGGTGGCGGCGGGCGGGTGCCGGCCAGGAAGGCGGGGCTAGCGCCCGCTCATCGCAAAAAGCGCGATGACCGGGGCACAGCACGGGGAGATGCGATTGGGATGACCGGGCCACCTGCCCACCCGCCCGAATTCCCACCCCGGTCCCCAAGTGCGAGGGACCGGGGGCACCCTCAGCTAAATAATTCATTCCCAAGACCTGGGCCACCCGCCGGTCTGCGTTCCCGGACACGTTGCAACGTTACCTCTCGCCTCTTCGGGATGTCCTGCAGAGCCTTGGCAAGAAGAATCCGAGCGCGATCATTGGATTCTTTCTGTACTTCGAGCCTGACCGCGAGATCGAGAATTCTGAGGAGCCTTACGAGTTGTTTTTTGTTGTCGTCCACGATCACCTCATTGAGGGGTCTCGCGAAATAGCCGAGCAGGCAGCCGAAAAGATCACAACAAAGCTGACGACAAAATACCGGGTTCAGAACATTTGGAAAGGCGTAGAACTCGTGAAGTGTGACATTGCGTCAGACGAGGAGTTCAGCCTTTACAATGCGATGACTTACAAGAACTACCCTCTTGATTACATCAGTCTCCGGGCAAGCGAGACAGCCGACCAGGCGAAATAGGTGCGAACACCAAATCTGGATGACCTTGTGTTTCAATAGATAGAGAATGGGACAGTTTCGGCGGGATACGGTTCGGGGTCGGTTGATTGCGGCGCGGCGCAAGGCGCGGGAGTATGCCATGGTGGCGCGGGCGCTGGCGTCGACTTCGCATCCGGTGCTGGCGCAGATTGTGCCGGCGCGGTTTTGCAACCTGAGCTGCGCTTATTGCAATGAATACGACAAGGTAAGCGAGCCAGTGCCGCTCGGAGAGATGCTGCGGCGCATCGACCACCTGGGACGCCTGGGGACGGCGATGATCGGGATCTCGGGCGGGGAGCCGCTGACGCACCCCGAGCTGGACGAGATTATTCGCCGGATGCGGCGGACGGGCGCGATTGCGGGGATGATCACGAACGGCTATCTGCTGAATGTGGAGCGGATTGAGCGGCTGAATAAGGCCGGCCTGGATCACATGCAGATCTCGATTGATAACGTGAACCCGGACGAGGTTTCGAAGAAGAGCCTGAAGGTGCTGGACAAGAAGCTACAGATGCTGGCCGAGCATGCCGAGTTCCACGTGAACATCAATTCGGTGGTGGGCGGGGGGATCAAAGACCCGCAGGACGCGCTGACGATCAGCCGCCGCGCGCTGGAGCTGGGGTTTGAGTCGACGATCGGGATTATCCACGACGGCGACGGGCAACTGAAGCCGCTGAAGCCGGAAGAGGCGCAGGTGTATCACGCGATCAACGACCGGAAAAAGTCGAACTACGCGCAGTTCGAAAAGTTTCAGCAGGCGATTGCGGAGGGGCGGCCGAACGACTGGCGTTGCCGGGCGGGGTCGCGGTATCTGTATGTTTGCGAGGACGGGCTGGTGCATTATTGCAGCCAGCAGCGCGGGTACCCGGGGGTTCCGCTGGCGGAGTATACGACGGCGGATGTGAAGCGGGAGTTTTTGACGGCGAAGAGCTGCTCGCCGAATTGCACGATCGGATGCGTGCACCGCATCAGCTATATCGACCACTGGCGCGCGCCGCAGGATAAGACGGTGAGCCCGGGCGGGCTGGTGCAGATTTCGGGCAGCTGACGCAAGACAGGTGTCAGGTTTTAGGTTTCAGGTTTCAGAAAAGTCTAGCGCGCTGGAACGCTGCGCTACCCTGAGTTCCCATCGCAGGAACCTGGAACACTGCGTCGGCCAACGACCCTGACACCTGATCCCTGGCACCTGTCACCTGTCCTCACGGGTGCTTGATGAACTTGCCGGATTGCAGTTCTTTCATGGCCTGCTGCAATTCCGCCTGGGTGTTCATCACGATGGGGCCGTACCAGGCGACGGGCTCTTCGAGGGGCTTGCCGCTGACGAGCAGGAAGCGGATGCCCTCGGGGCCGGCCTGGACGACGATTTCATCGCCGCGATCAAAGAGAACAAGCGAGTGGTTTTTGGCGTCGTACTGCGGCGCCGCGTTGGGGTCTGCGCCTGACTCGGTGAGGACGGCCTGGGGCTGGCTGGCGTCGCGGAAGGTGCCGGCGCCGGCGAAGACGTAGGCGAAGGCGTTGCGGGTGACGTCGACCTTGATGCGCCGTTTGCGGTTCGGCGGCACGGAGATGTCGACGTAACTGGGATCGGCCGCCACGCCTTCAACGGGGCCACGCTGCCCCCAGAACTCGCCGCAGATGATGCGCGCCTTCGTCCCGTCGTCCTCGGTCACCTCGGGGATCGCCGCCGAAGGAATGTCCTGGTAGCGCGGGTCGGTCATCTTGAGCGCCGCGGGCAGGTTGGCCCACAACTGGAAGCCGTGCATGCGGCCGTGCTCGTCGCCTTTGGGCATCTCCTGGTGCAGAATGCCGCTCCCGGCGGTCATCCACTGCACATCGCCGGCGGTCATGCGGCCCTTGTTGCCCAGGCTGTCGCCGTGCGCCACCTCGCCAGCCAGCACGTAGGTGATGGTCTCGATGCCGCGATGCGGATGCCAGGGAAACCCGGCCAGGTAATCCTCGGGATGATCGTTACGGAAATCGTCCAGCAGGAGGAACGGATCGAACTCCCTGGTCTTGCCGAAGCCGAAGGCGCGTTGCAGCTTCACTCCCGCGCCTTCCAGTGTTGGTTGTGCGGTGATGATTTCTTTGACCGGTCGAAGTGACATGGCAACCTCCTGAATACAGCCTGAAGCGTGCCGGTTGATTTGCGGCGGTCCCCGCGCCGGCTGCCAAGTTCGTGCCGCGCCGCGCTTCACGAACCTGGGCTTCAGCCGCCGCGTTTCAAAACATTACTTGGGTGCGCCCTCAATCTTTGACAAACTGCAGATCCAGCATGATGGTGACCTCTTCGCCGACGAGAATTCCCCCCGCCTCCAGCGGAGCATTCCAGGCCAGCCCGAAGTCCTTGCGATTGATCCGGGTTGTCGCGGAGACGCCCACACGCGTCTTGCCCCAGGGATCTTTGGCGGGGGCCGTTGGCCCTTCCACGTCGAACACCACTGGACGGGTCACCCCATGGATGGTCAAATCTCCGCGCAATTTCAGTTCGCCGGGAGCGGTATTTTCGATGCTGGTCGAGCGGAAGGTCAGGGCAGGGAATTTCTCCACGTCCAGGAAATCGCCGCTCTTGAGATGTCCATCGCGCTGGTTGTCCCCCGTGTTGATCGTGGCTGCTTCGATCGCCGCCTCCACCGAAGACCGGCTGATGTCATTTTCGTTGTAGCTGAGCGAGCCGCTCACCCCCGTGAAGTGCCCCTTCACGTTGGAAATCATCATGTGCTTGATCTTGAACTCGGCAACCGAATGTGCCGGGTCAATTTTCCAGGTGCTGACTGCGGGTACGGTATTGGTCAATGTGCTCATAACGGACTCCTTTCTGAATTCAAACCTGATCGGACCGTTTCTGGCGCGCGGCGCGCAGCAAGGTGGTCAACTGCTCCAGCCGGGCTGGCCCCAGATGTTGCAACTGTCTGAGGTGAGCGTTCTCAACCGGATCGTCGAGGCGGCCCAGCGTTGCCAATCCAGCCTCGGTGATTCGGGTAAGCACTAGCCGTCGATCCTGATTCTCGCGGCAGCGGCTCACCAGCCCCCGCTTTTCGAGGCGATCCAGCAGACGCGTCACGTCGGGATCGCGCGTGATCATGCGCGCCGCAATCTCTCCACAAGCCAGCCCTTCGGGCGCACCACGCAGAATGCGCAGGATGTTGAACTGCGTGGCGGAAATCTTCTCCGCCTTCAGGACGGCGGAGATCTCGCTTGCCAGCAGGTCAGCAGTGCGGATGAGTTCCACAAAGGCCACCGCCGCTGGCGAGCGTTCCGGGCCAGAAGCAGACGGCCGTTGCTGTTGCGAGGCGTTCATCTGTCTAAACAATAGTAGTTGCAACGAATAATGTCAAGAGGAATAACGTTGCTGCTGGAATGCTCCGTTTTTGCCTTCTGCGACGGAGGAATGCCCGAAAATAGATGCATGCGATCCCGCCATCTTCTCGTGTTGCTGATTCTTTTTTGCGGGCTGGCCGCTGTGGGGTGGGCAGCTCGGCCTTCCTTGCATCAGGTGGAGCAGGCGGTGAATGGGCGTTACAACCACGCTCAATCCATGCGGGCCGCGTTCACCGAGACGTATTCCATTTCCGGGGACCGGCAGGTAGAGAGTGGGGTGCTATGGCTGCGCAAGCCGGGCCGCATGCGCTGGGAGTATCAGCAGCCTCGTCCCAAGCTCTTCCTGGTCGATGGCAAGCGCCAGTGGCTCTACATTCCGGGGCAGGACACTGTCGAGGTGGGCAGCCTGAAGCAGATGGATGACTACCGCAACCCACTGCGCTTTCTACTGGGCCACACCAATCTGGCCAAGGAATTGACGAATCTGCACTTCAGCAACACACCTGCGCTGCGGCCGGGAGATTGGGTGCTGGAAGGGATTCCGAAGGCTTATAAAAACGAATACCGGAGCGTGCGGCTGGAGATTTCGCCGGACTACAAGATTCGCGCGATCACCTTGCGTATGGTCGACGGATCGCAGATCGAGATTGTGTTTTCCTCGATTCAGTACAATCCGCCGTTGCGGAGCGATCTGTTCCGGATGAAGCTGCCGGCGGGGGTGCGGGAAGTGCCCTTCAGCCAGGGCTGAGGTATTTATTTCACGCCAAGGTGCAACACGGCGATGCCGCCGGTAAGGCGCAAATAGCGAACATGGCTGAAACCGGCATCGCGCATCCAGTCCGCTAATTCCGCCGGGCTGGGAAAGCGATCCACCGAAGCGGGCAGATAGCGGTAAGCGCTTTTATCGCCGCCCAGCAAGCCGCTGAGAAACGGCAGTACGTGGTGAAAATACCAGCGGAAGAGCGGTCCCATCAACGGCACACTGGGTTGTGAAAATTCCAGAATGGCCAGAACTCCGCCGGGCGTGAGCAGTTGGTGAAATCCCCCTAGCGCTCGCCGGTAATCGGCGAGATTGCGGAAGCCGAAGGCGGTGCTGATGGCGGCGAGGCCAGCAGCCGCGAACGGCAGTTGCATGGCGTCGCCGTTCAGCCATTGGATCGCCGCGGCGCGCTGGCGCGCTTTGCGCTGGCCGCGGCGCAGCATTTCACCGGAAAAATCCGCGCCAAGCAGGAGCGGCGCGCCAGGGATGTGGCGCACCCGGCGCCACAACGCCAGTGCCATGTCGCCGGTGCCGCAACAGACGTCCAGCAAGGGCAATACTCCCCGGCGCGGTAACAGGCGGCACACTTCCACCGCCGCGCGCCGGCGCCAGTAGTGATCTACGCCCAGCGATAGCCAGTGGTTAGCGCGGTCATAGCGCGGCGCGATGCGGTCAAACATGCCGCGCACAAACTGCGGCACCTGCTCGTGCTCAACGCCCTCGGGGCGGCTGCCCGGCGCGGGATTGGCGGAAGAAAACGGCATGGAAATCCGAGTCTAACAGAGCTCACCTTACCCCAGGGGCGCGCTGCCGCGCTATGCGCCGCAGTCACATCCACCACCGATGCGCTGCTCCCGCATTAGCGCAGGTAGCGATCACCGATCACACGCAAGTGATGCGCGGTGTGTCCCGGAATGATGAACGCCAGGGCGCGCACGGTCACGGGAAAGCCGCTGGCCACTCCTGTGCGGCCCCAAGCCTCGGTTGGGAGCTGCGCCAGAAGCGCGATCGTCGCCTGGCGAATGGAGACGAACTCATCAACGTGAGCGGACCAGGGCGTGCGATCCGCGCCCGCGGAGCGGCTGGCGAGTTCCTGATCGAATTTGGGCAGCGGGTCCGCAAGTCCGCGCGCGAACCACATCAGGCGGAAGGCGAACATACGCTCGGTGTCGTTCACGTGATTCAAGACCTCACGGAGACTCCATTTGTCAGGCACGTAGCGGGCCTGCGATATCTGTTCGGAGATGTTGCCGAACAATTGCCTCGCCTCGGTAAGCTGCAGGCGCGCGGCAGCCACCGGATCGTCTCCGGGGGTGAGTGCAATGTAGTTGTGGTAGAACGGGTTCGATTCGCTGGACTCGGGGCGGCCTGGCGTCATGATTCACTCTACCGGAAACGGCCGGCCGGGGCCGTGCGCCGGCCCGGAGACCGGCTCCCTCAACCGGGATCACCCGGGCGCGGCCGCGAGGAGGCGCTCTACATCGCGTTGGACAGTTCGCGGAAACCGCCGGGAATATTCGATCAGCTTGCAGCGATCCAGAAAATGCAAATTGATCTCGTCGAGCGGCGGACCAAGGCCGTCCTGGCGGCTCAAGTATATCCAGTCGAGCAGAGCCTTTTCTGCTTCGGCGACGCGGCATTGGCCGTAGCGAGTGGGCTTCTCCTGAAAGCCCCAGAATAGTGCGGGCGCAATGCCACGGTACACGATGCGGGCGGAGGGCGAGCGGAAAGCCCTGGGGTAGCCAGTTGTGACACAGGTGAGCACGGAAGGGCTCTGCGTGCTGATGCCGCTGTCGACGAGCACCGAGTCTAATGAGACATAGGATTCGGGCCGCAGCACGTTCACCAGGTCTTGAGGCGTGAAGAACTGGTTGAGGCGGTTGATGTAGGCTTTTGAGGAGACACGTTCCACAAAGCCGCGCTCTTCCCAACGGTGAAACGCATTACGCGCCACCGCTTCCTGGACTCCATGCCGGTAGGCCACGTCATCCAGCCGCAGCAAACTGTGCTTTTGCGCCTCTTTGGCGAATATCGCGGGCCAGTTCATGTGGTTCTCATAGCCAAGGTGCAAAAACGTCTTCGAGGCTGCGGCGCAATCCAGAGAAATCTTCCTTTGATATCCGCTGATAGACGGCGACGGGAAGCACGTTCTTCAGTTCGAGGGCACATCGTTTGCCGTCGATCATCGCAATGCGTGCACGGATGTCTTCCACGTCTATCTCGCGAAGCATTATGAAATCTCCCAAGTGCGAATCGAGTGAAGCTTCGAGCCGCGCCCCGCGCACCCGCAGCCAGTGGATATCGAAGGCATCGCGCGCTTTGACTCCTGCGCGCCCCAGAAAAGCCTCACATTTCTGAAGAAGCAGATAGTTGGCCGAGGGGGCAATGACCTGCACGTCATCGCAGAGCTTTTGATTGACGATTTCAGTTTGAAGGACTGCGCCTCCGATCCGCGTCAGGTCCACGCTAAAGAGTTTGCGGGCGCTCGTCTCAACCCACAATCTGGTCTGCTCGGTGCCAAAACTCGATTGGTTGGAAACTTCCACTTCGCCTACTCCCAGAAGCCTCGTAATCGGCAGAAGGGCTTCGCGGATCGTTGCTGCGACCTCTTCCAGCGGCGGAAGGTCAATTTGCAACAGCGCTAAATCAATGTCGTGGGACACTCGTTGGCTCTCATAAAGCAGCACGAGCGTTGCCCCGCCAATCAACACGAACCTGTCAGGAAAAGCAGTAAATAATCGACTGGCAGCCCGCTCCATCAATACGAGAATTTCGGCCTCGTCCCTTTGAAAGCCCCTCAGCCGGTAGTGCTCAAGGCGATCTTGTAGAATCATGATTTTAAACTACACTATTAATAATGTGTTTTGCAAACATAGCGAGCCAGGGCCGAGTCGAACTGCTGTACCGGGGTTGCCGTTTAGGTCCCGCACCTCTGGCGACGCCCGAGTTCGTCATCAGACGAATCGTTGGGACGGAGAGGAGTGCGGCCTTTACCAACAGGAAAAGCCGCATGCCGCTCGATTGCTGAAGCGCCGTGGTGTGACGAACTCGGGCTAGTGAAGCGCGGTCACCACCCGTCAGCTTCGGCCGGGGTGGGGGCCAGACGACGAAGCAGTGGAATAAAAGCGGCCGTGCCGCCTTGCGTCCGTTATGTCGTTGTGATAACTATGAGGGGTGGCTAGGCCGCGCGATCCAACGCTCAATCTGCTGCTTGATCTCGATGGCCAGGTGTTTGTCGTCGATGCTGCTGGTGAATACTGGGTGCGTTTCGTAGTTACACGGGTACCGGTTACGCCAGAGAAGCCACACGGAATTGATTATTCCCTGACCCTTCATGGTCCGGGTGGCGAGCGGTTGGTAGGCTTCGATAACGCACATCGGATTGGGCGACAAAAGTCTGAAGAACCTTATGATCATCGTCATCGACTCCAGACGATCAAACCTTACAAATACCGGGATGCGGCGGCTTTGCTTGCGGACTTTTGGATTCGGTTTTGCGAGAGCGAGGAGTAATTTTATGAGCACCCTGAAAGTTGGTATTGCCAGCTATGAGCAAATGAAGGCTCGCACGATGGCGGTAGCCGCTGGCAAGCGACGCGTGTCCGCGGACGAGCCGAAGGTCTGGTTTACCTCAACGGAGTCGTTTGCCAGGGTGCTGTCCGCCGGAAATCGCGAGTTGCTTCGAGTTATCGCAGAAAGGGCGCCAGGTTCGTTGGAGGAACTGGCCAGGATCACTGGCCGGGCGAAGTCAAACCTCTCGCGCACGCTGCGGACCATGGAAGGCTATGGTCTAGTCGGGTTGGAACGGGGCGAACGGGGGCGTATCACACCAAAGGTCGTTTATGATCGCGTTGAACTCGACTTGCCGCTGACACTCTAACGTGGCATGCTGCTCGCGGCTCGCGCGGTTGCTGGCCGGATTCCCTGAGCGTGTGGACAAGAGCGGCCGTGCCGCGCTGGCCACGCCTCAAAACAGCCGGGGCGGGAAATACGTATTGGGATCAATGAAGTTGCTCAGTCCCACCCCGGCCAGACGATAGCGTTGGCGCGGCAGCGCCAGGACGCGGGCGCGCAACTCCAGCGCGATGGCGATGACCTCCTCGACACTGGCGGGGGGCGCCGGCGGCGTGTAGCTGCGGGTAAGGATCTTGAACTCCGGCGTCTTCAACTTCAGCACCACCGTGCGCGCCGGCCGCTGTTCGCGCCTCGCGGCTGCCCAGACCTTTTGCGCCAGCGTGCGGATGACCGGCTCCAACTCCGCCAGGGTGAGATCGTTGGGAAAGGTGTCTTCCGCGGAAATCGAACGGGTGGGGCGGTTGGGGGTAACCGGATGCTCGTCGATGCCGCGCGCCAACTCGTAGAGCCGCTGCCCATAGCGCCCAAAGCGCTGCTCCAGTTCCTCCAGGGTGAAGGTGCGCAGATCGGCAACTGACTTGATCCCCAGTACATTGAGCCGGTCCGCCGTGACCTTGCCAACACCGGGCAGGCGTTCGACTGGCAGGGGCGCGAGAAAGCCGTCGACCTGCTCGGGGCGGATGACGAACAGCCCATCCGGTTTGCGCCAGTCCGAGGCGATCTTAGCCAGAAATTTATTGGGCGCCACGCCCGCTGAAGCGGTCAGCCGCAGCTCTTCGCGGATCTGCTGCCGAATGAGCCGCGCGACCTGGGTTGCGGTCTCCAGGGCGGGCTTGTTAACCGTGACGTCAAGGTAGGCCTCGTCCAGCGAGAGGGGTTCAATAAGGTCGGTGTAGCGGCGGAAAATCTCGCGGACCTGCTGGGAGACGGCGCGGTAGCGGGAAAAATCGGGAGGCACGAAGATCGCCGCGGGGCAGAGGCGTTCGGCGCGCAGCGCGGGCATCGCCGAGTGCACGCCGAAGCGCCGCGCTTCATAAGAGGCGGCGCAGACCACGGAACGATTGCCGCGCCAGGCGACCACCACCGGGCGCCCGCGCAATTCCGGTTTGTCGCGCTGTTCCACCGAGGCGTAAAAGGCGTCCATATCGACGTGGACAATCTTGCGGCCGCTCATGGCGTCGCTCCCTGCAGGGTGCGCGCCAAAAGATGAATGCGGCGGCGAATCGTGCGGACGTCTTCCGCGCTGAAGGGCAAGACGAGGGCGGGGGGCGGTTGCGCCGCGCCGCAAAAACGAGCCAGCGAAACCAGCCCGTAGCCACAGGTGCGGGCGGCCTCCTGCATGCGCACTAGGCGGGCTGCGGCGCGCGGCGCCCGCAACCATCCGATGGCGTGCAGACCGCAATCCGGCGGCGGCGCCTCCAGCCAGCCGGAGAGAGCCTGCAGAGCGTCCAGCAGCGCCTGGCGGCGCTCCCCATAGATATGGCGCATACGCCGCAGGTGGCGTCCAAAGTGGCCCTCGGCGATGAAGCGGGCCAATACCTGTTGTTCCAGCACGGCGGATTGCCAGCCGGCGGCAGCCCGTGCGGCGACAAACGCATCCACCAGATCGGGCGGCAGCACCAGATACCCAATGCGCAGGGCGGGGAATAGCACCCTGCTGAAGGTCCCCAGATAGATGACGCGCCCTTCCGTATCCAGGCCCTGCAGGGCGGTTTGCGGCAGCCCGGTGTAGCGGAATTCACTGTCGAAATCGTCTTCCAGTATCCAGCCATCGTGGGAGGCTGCCCACTGCAACAGCTCAAAACGGCGCGCCAGGCTCATGGTGACGCCGAGGGGAAACTGATGCGAGGGGGTAATCAGAGCCAAACGGGCTTGGGGGCCGCGCCGCAGCGCGTCGCCGAGGTTCAAGCCTTCTTCATCGACGGGAACCGCAATCAGTTCGGCCCCGGCGGCGCGCAAAGCGGTGCGCGCGCCCCAGTAACCAGGGTCCTCCAGCCAGGCCTGTTCCCCTCCGTTGAGCAGCACCCGCGCGGCCAGGTCGATGGCTTGTTGTGAACCGGAAGTGATCACCACCTGTCCGGCTTCGCAGCGCACGCCGCGCGCGCTGCCCAGGTAGGCGGCAATTGCCTGACGCAGGTCGCAATCGCCCTGGGGATCGCCGGAGGCGAGCAGCCGCAAGGGGCTGCGGCGCCAGCAGCGCGCCAGCAGCCGTCCCCACAGTTCGACGGGGAAGTGTTCCAGCGCGGGTCCCGCGGGCAGAAGCGGCGGCAAGCTGGGCGTTGTGTCTTTACCGGGAGCTTGGGCCGGGCGGTGCCGTACAGCGAGCTGGCCGCCGCGATCCGCTCCCGGCCAGTCCTGTAAATGGGTGCGGCCGCGCAACGAGACCCGCAGCCTGGGCGCGGGGCTGTTGCCGCGCGCGGGCAAGCTGCCGTTCCCAGAAACGTTGTCGTGCGGCTGGGGCCTGGATGGCGGCGGCGCGGGAGTGGCGGCGTGCAGAAGCGCTTCCGGCAGTTCCGCGCAGACAAATGTTCCCGCCCCGCCGCGGCAGCGCACGTATCCTTCCGCCACCAGCATCTCGAAGGCCGCGGTCACCGTGTTGCGCGCCACTCCCAGTTCTTGCGCCAGGCTGCGCGACGAGGGCAGGCGCAGCCCGGCGCGCAGGCGGCCCTGCAGGATGGCTTCCCGGAGACGCCAGTAGAGCTGCTGCTGGAGCGGCTTGCCGTGGTCCAGACGGAGGTGCAGCGGAAATGCGGTTGCGCGTGTCGCCATAAGGAGCGAGCCACCGAGTCCTCCCTGCGGGAGGAGATCGCAGGTGGAGGGCCGCGAAATTCCGAAGGGCGGCTCTCTCGTGTGGGAGAGGAGCCCGGCATCGGCGGCTTCACGTTCTCACTGGAGAACATGCCAGCGACCCAACCTAAAGCAATGCCAGCGGGCGGCTCAGGAGACGAGGCCGTGCCTCGCCTGCCGGAAGTGGCACCATCAATGCCGGCAAAAGTGGACGTGTACATAGTGCCACTTCCGGCGTAACGTTGAAAGGGAATTCAGTTCAGGAGAATCCCATGTCCACGCGTTCGGCAGAACTCAACAACAATACCCCTCGCGCCACCGGTCAATGTCCGGTTTCGAGTGCTGAACTGCGCGCCAGCATGAAGCAGCACAAGGAGCGCTCGGTACCGGAGCGTTGCGCGGAGTTCCTGCTCGCGGGCAGAGTCGCGCATGCCGGTTTCGTGCAGGACGGTCAGCCCTTTGTTATTCCCTTTACGTATCACTTTGAGGCCGACGCCGCGGGGCTGGGAACGATGTATCTGCATGGCGGCCTGGAGAGCCGGGCAATGGCGCAGATGGCCAATGGTCAGCCCCTGTGCGTGACCGTCACCGAGTTGGACGCGCTGATTGCTTCCAAGACGGCGTTGAATCACTCCATGAACTACCGGAGCGTAGTCTGCTTTGGCAAAGGGCGGCTGGTTACCGAACAGAGCGAAAAGGCGCGCGTCCTGGCGGCAATGATAGACCGCTATTTTCCGCAGCGCGCCGCGGGACGTGACTATGAGGCGGCCACCCCCCAACATCTCGACATTACCGAGGTGGTGGCCGTCGACCTCGATGCCTGGAGCGGCAAAACGCGTAGCGGCGGCCCCACCGGCCCTCACGATCGCAACGCGGAGCATCCCGGAACGAGCGGCATCATCCCCGTGGGGTAGGTGAAGAGAAGGGGTGATCGCTGGACGCGGGATCGGGAGCGGCAGGCGCAAGCTCTACCTCTGGGGCCCTGGAGCAGAACACGGCGGCACAGGTGTTCTACACGGCGCAGGGAGGCAGATGTGTGGAGCTAAGCCTGCGCGTCCCTTTCCTGGAGGAGCCGCGCTCTGGCCCGCCTCTCGTGCTGGAAGGGCGCGGGCGTCCTTGCCTGGTGAAGCCTACCCGGTGAAGTCGAGCTGGTGAAGTCTAGATGGTGAAGTCTAGCTGGTGAAGTCTCGATAGTGAAGCGGCGCCCTTCCGCAGGGCGCCACCGGCGCCTGAGCCTTGCGAGTCTGGCGCTAAAAATTAAAGTCGTACACCTGCACCCGCTTCCAGTTGGCCTTGTTGCGCTCAATGAACTGCAGATGCAGCGGGTGGTCCTGATAGATCCGGTGGCCCGGTTCATCTTCCAGCAACACGGTCAGCCCCACGGCGTAGGAGTTGTCGACCACTTCGCGCGGCGTCATCGCGGGCTTGCCCGCCCAGAGCGATTTCACAGTGGGAATTTTCCCCAGCAATTCGTGGCAGTCGCGCAGCAGGTTTGGTTGCGCCTCGGCCCGGGCCGAGTCGTTAAGCCAGAAATAGACAGTGTGAACAAACATGTTCCAATGTTCCCATAGGCAAGGTATTTCCGCTTTGGGAAACTGAAGCGCTCGGCCCACTCTCTCGACACACTTCCCGGTAAAGTACTCATTAGCGCGGCGGCGGCGTTGAGGAGGCCAACCGCGCCTTCATCACCGGCGGGAGCGCCATCTGATGTCACGCCTGACATGGTCTTGCTGGTCTCTGAGAAGCTGCCGCCGGCCGTGACGCGGTCCTGTGCTCACCCGCTCACATGGGCGGGTCTTGCCGGAAAGCGCTCGACGCGGCGGAACGCGTAAAATCGCCGGACGGCGCAAATTCGTTCAGAGAAGGGAAACGATTAAACTCCATCCAATGGTGCAGACTGCGCACCATGGCTACCAACGTCTCTAACTTGGTGGGTTTAAGAAGAAAGGCATTCGCTCCCAGATCAAACGCTCGCTCCACATCCTCCTCCCGCGTGGAGGCGGTGAGGACGATAATGGTCATCCGCTTCAATCCAGGCTGCTGGCGTACCCACTGCAACACTTCGAAGCCGTTCTTCAGCGGCATGTTGAGATCCAGCAGCATCACTGTTGGCAGCGGATTCCCGGCGCGGTCGCTGTAGGCGCCCTCACCTTTCAAATACGCAATGGCTTGCTCCCCGTCCGGGACTTCGCGCAGCGGCTTTTTCAAGCCGGCCCTCTCGAATGCGGCACGCAGGAGCAACCGGTCATTTTCGCTGTCGTCGACTACAAGAATGCTATATTCGCGGTTCATAATAGTGCCTCGAAGCAGCTAAAGCTCGGATGAACCGACCCTCACCACAGCCGGATAGACCTCATGCCTTCCGCAGGTCAATCCAAAAACGGCTGCCCTCTCCCGCGGCGGACTCCACGCCCGCTCGGCCTCCCATGCGGTGCGCTCCCTTTTGAACGATCGCAAGGCCAACACCGGTGCCGGGATACCGTTCACCATGCAAACGGGTAAATACCCGGAATATCTGCTCTTGATGATTGGGTGCGATACCTACGCCGTTGTCTTCCACCCAAAGGCGAATGAATGCTCCCTGTTCCTCGGCCCGCAAACACACCCGGGGTTCCCTGTCAGGGCTGATAAATTTCAGGGCATTGCTTACTAGATTGAACAACATCTGCATCAACGTCGGCTGATGGGCCAGCACCGACGGCCACGGGCCGGAGATTTCCGTTTGAGCACGCAACTCGTCAATTTGCCCCTGCAGACGGCTGAGGACCGAGTCGACCACGTTTTCCAGGGGCACGGCCGCAAGTTCGACTGGTTGCTGGCTGACGCGGCTAAACGCCAAGAGGTCGATCAATAAGGCGTCCATGAATTGTGCCGACTTATCGATGCGCTCCACACAATCCTTGCCGGTTTCACTCAGCGCCGTGCCGGCGTCGCTGGCCAGCATCACGGCAAAACCCTGCATCGCCCGCAGTGGCGCGCGCAGGTCGTGCGCCATCGAATATACGAACGTTTCCAACTGTTCCGTCGATGCGCTCAGGTCCGCCGTGCGCTCCCGGACCAGACGCTCCAGAGTGGCAGCTTCATTGGCGAGCGCATCTCTGGTCCGCAGGAGTTCTGCTTCAATTTGACTGCGTTCGGTGATGTCGCGGAGATTGAAGTAGGCCACTTCATTGGTTTGTTCATGGTAAAGGGTGCCCACTAGCTCTACCAGAAGTGCGCGTCCATCCTTGGTCGATAGTGGAATATGGTCGTAGCAAGCGACCTTGCCTTCTCTCATCCGCTGGAAAGCGGCCTCTTCCTCGCCAATGTCCCTTAGTAAGCCGAGCGAGCAGAGCCCTTTCCCATTCAACTGATCGCGGGAGTAGCCGAGCATCGCCTCGGCGGATGGGTTCGCATTCGTGATGCGCCGGGTTTCCGCGTCGAGCATAAGAATTCCGTCCTTGGTGCTTTCAAACAGCCGGCGGAAACGCAGTTCGGAAACCCGCACGTTCTCACGGGCCTCAACCCGTTCGGTAATGTCCGCAATAAACAATATAATGTGCCGCAGGTGATCCAGGCGGCGTCCGCTGAGGAGCATCGTCCGCCGCCCGATGGTTGCGAAGTCGTGAACAACCTCGAAGTCGGTGAAAGAACTGTTACGCGGCAGAATCCCTTCCAGGAACTTCCGCAATTTGGGAATGTTCCATTGGCCGTTGCCCAACTTATAGACCAGAGTGTTGGTCGTTTCGGCTCGCGATACCTTGAAGTGATTGCAAAACTGTTCGTTGGCTGAGACCACGCGCAAGTGTTCATCCAGAATCAGCAACGGGGGCGCGTCATCGACCACGGCCTGGGCATAAAGATGGGCTTCGGTGGCCTGCCGTTCGGCCCGCTTCAGGGCGTCGACGTCCAGAAGCACGACCACCGCCCCCTCCACTTTTCTCTCCTGTGTCAGGTAAGGGGAGACGCGTAAGGAAAACCAACGTCCACTTTGGTCCTGAATCTCACGTTCGAAGCCGCGTCCCTCCGCCACCACTGCCTGTAAAAGGCTTTCCAGTTCGGGCAGCTCGATGCCATGGCGGAGGCCGCGGAGAGGGCGCCCCGCGTCGCCGGCTTGCAGGTTGAACTGCCGCTCCGCCTGGGGGCTGAAGCGGCGGACCGTCAAATCACGCGCTAACAGCACTATCGGCAGCGCGGTCGCGGTTAAAAGATTGCCCCAATCCGCATTGAGATGGCTCAGCTCGGTGTTTCGCCGCGCCAACTCTTCGTTTGTGGCGATCAATTCTTCATTGGTGGTTTCCAGTTCTTCTTTGGAGGTTTCCAATTCTTCATTGATGCTTTGCAATTCCTCGTTCGCGGATTGAGCCTCCTCGCTGGAGACCTGCAGTTCCTGGTTGGCCGCCTCGCGCTGTTCCAGAATGGACTCCAGGTAATCGCGCGTTTCGGCGAGCTGGCGCTCTAAGCCGCCCTCATCATGCCAGTCTTTCCCGCTTGCCCGCCGCGTGCTGGCGGTGTTCCCCATTTTGCGGCCGGACCCGGTGCGGGGAGGTGCTTTCTCCGCGTCCTCAAAAAAAACAAGATAGCGGTGCGCCTTCAGATTCTTCAGCGGCACGACTTCCACATGCGCCCTCCGGACCTTGTGGTCTTCGTAGATGGCCACGTTCTCCTTACGGACAGGTTTGTTGACCTTCTTCGCTTTGTTGATCGCGTCGCGCAGCGGAACCATCAAGCCCTCGCGGGCCATCTTCAAAAGATCGAAACGCGCCTTACCGGTGGAGGGGGGCTGAAGATAGGGGTCCGTGGGTCCGCGAAATTGCAGAATCTGCATTTCGGAGTTGATCAGCACGCCTGGCGGTGAGAATTGGTTCACCGTGACGCGATCGGCCTCGCGCTGCGCGTCCAGGTCTCCGCGGACCCCTTGCAGGTGGTCCTCCACTACGTCCGGGGCTGAAAGCGGACTGCCCGTGTTAGCTTCTTGTCCGCGAACGTTGTGCTGCCGGCGGTCGCCCTTGAGGGGCAGAAGTGACATCGCAAGCGGCGCCGGCTTCCTGCAATATAGTTTCTGTCTTTTATCAACCGCTTCAAACATCCCGGCGAAGCCGTCAGTGGATTCCGACGCGCCTAGAAAGAGGAATCCACCCGGGTTGAGCGCGTAATGAAACGTTGCCAGCGCCTTTGCTTGCACTTTGGGTTCAAGGTAGATCAACAAGTTGCGGCAACTGATCAGGTCCATGCGCGAGAAGGGTGGGTCGGTAATCAGATTCTGCCGGGCAAAAACAATCGACTCGCGCAATGACTTTACGACCCGGTAACCTCCATCTTCCTCAACGAAGAAGCGCCGCAAACGTTCCGGTGATATTTCCTGTACCAAAGACTTGCTATAAAGCCCCCGCCGCGCCTTGTCCAACAGGTTCGCGTTGACATCGGTGGCAAACACTTGCAGCGTGCGGTTGCGAGCAGCTTTCTCCGCCACTTCGGCAAACGCCATGGCAATCGAGTACGCCTCCTGCCCAGTGGAACATCCGAGCACCCAGACCCGAAGGGGATGGTTTCCGCGCTCCTGCAGCAGTTTGGCAAATACCTTGGCTTGAAGAACCTCGAATGCTTCCGGGTTGCGGAAGAAGCTGGTCACGCTGATCAGCAGGTCCGAATTCAGAGCGGCCAGCTCATCGGCGCTGGCCCGCAGGAGGTCGGCATATTGCTGGAGGGTATCTTGTTTCTTCAAGACCATGCGCCGCGCAATACGCCGCTGTATGGAGGTGGGTTTGTAGAGGGAGAAATCTACTCCGGAATAGTTGCGCAGCAGAAGCAGAATCTGTTGACGCCAGTCCTGTCCGCCGTTGATGGCGGAAGCCTTGCCTTGGCGAGCGATGGGCGGCGGTTGCGCGCTGGGCGCCAGCGGCTCTCGTTTTGCGTCCCCTGAACTGACCACCCCGGCTTGCTGACCAGCCACGTACGGGTGTTGCGCGATGCGGGCCAGCTCTTTGGCAATGTCCTCCGGGTTGAGAACGAAGTCCACGCATCCTGTGGCGATTGCGTGGTGTGGCATTGAATCGTACTTGGCCGAATCGTCCTGTGCGAAGGTAATACCGCCCTCGGCTTTGATGGCTTCCAGCCCAAGTGTGCCGTCTTTAGCCGTGCCGGACAGAACTACACCAATTGCGTGTTGGTGCTGATCGTGGGCGAGAGATTCAAGAAAACAATCAATTGAACCAATTGGCGAAGGGGCGTTCCGGCGCGGACGAAGTTTCAACAGCCCCCGCTTGATCGTTAACGTCGTAGAGGGCTGGATCACATAAACGCAATTCGGAGCAACCCGCTGGTTGTCCGCAGCCTCTAGCACGGGCATGGGCGTTGCTCTGGAAAGCAGTTGAGTAAGTGCGCTGCTGCGCTCTGGCGCGAGATGCTGCACCAGCACAAAGCCGATGCCTGTATCCGGCGGAAGGTGTTTTAACAGTTCCGTGAACGCCTCCAATCCGCCCGCCGAGGCGCCGATGCCGGCAATGGGAAAGGGAAGCGGCAAGCGCTGCGAAACAGAACGGGAAGAGCGCACTTTGGCGTCAGATCTTTTTCGCAAGCTTACTCCTAAGGCCCTGGGCGTTCGAACACCCCAACACCTACGCCAAGTCTAGACCCTTTTTGTAAGCGGGGCTATGAGGCGCCGTGAAAGTGATGTTTAGCAGCTTGTGTAAAAAAAACAGAGAGTGCGGCTGCGCGTAACGAGCCAGGGCCGAGTCGAACTGCTTTCGAGTTCGAAATCGCAGGCCGAAGTCGTAGCGAAGATCCGGGGTTGCCCTTTAGGTCCCGCACCGCTGGCGACTAGTAAAGCGCGGCCACCATCCGTGAGCTTCGGCCGGAGTCCCCACGCCGCGCCGCGGGGCGTGGGGTGGGGCCGGACACCGAAGCGGGTGGAATAAAAGCGGCCGTGCCGCTTAGCTCCTAGCGGCGCAAGATCGAGAAAAGCATCCGGTCAGCGCAGTCGATATCGAAGCAGCGGACCACGGGCCGGGTTCTGCGCCGAACCTCCACGAACATGCGTTCAATGAGGTCGGCGACCCTGAGTTGCTTGCACAGGCATCTGGGAAAGCGAAGAGAAGTGAGCAGTTCTGGCGGATTCTTTGTCTGGACATCCAGCTTGAACGGCAGTGAGATCGAACCGGTTCCAATCCTGAGATGAGCGGCTGCGGCGCTGAGCGTACACCCGCCAACGGCAACCTGAACTGGAGCTTCTGCATCGATACCTTTGTTCCTCAATATGGTTCTGCGGCAGCCCCCGGGGTTCACTCACATTTACTGCGGTGCGCGGCGGCAAGATGATTGATTCCGTCCCCTTCGGCACTCGGCTCACCTCGTGGGAATCAATAATGATGATAAGCTCAGCCTCATGGAAATGCTGGCGGAGAGTCTTTTCCCATGGGGAGCATGTTGCCGAAGTAGTGGCGCTGCCCTGTTCGCCAGATCGAGAAAGGGTCTTCGCCAATGAGAGTTCATCTTGTAAATCCAAGTGATAATTCGTTTGGCGCTGCCGTAATCACGCCACGCTGGCTGTTTGTTCTGGCGGCTGCCACGCCGGCCACAGTCGGCGATCCAATCTTGGTGGATGAATCGTTGGAGCGTATCGACGACGCCACGGTGCAGCCCGGAGATATTGTCGGCATTAGTATCCATACAGGCAATGCTTTGCGCGGATATGCGGTTGGCCGCATGGCGCGGCAACGCGGTGCATGGGTCGTCTACGGCGGCATCCACGCCTCCCTGTTTCCGGAGGAAGCACTTGAACGAGGACACGCTCACGCCGTTGTCAAGGGCGATGGCGACCTCGTCTGGGCCACAGTCGTTAGAGATTGCCTTGCTGGCGGGCCCGCCAAATTCTACGATGGTGGCCGCATCTCCGGAGATGAGTTCCTGCCTGCCCGCTGGGATCTGATTCAGCCCAATCGCTATATGTGGGCTTCGGTGCAAACCACCCGCGGATGCCCCAAGCATTGCTCCTTCTGCAGCGTGTGGCGCACTGACGGGCAGCAGCCGCGACAGCGAAATTACCAAACCGTCATCGACGAGATCGTCACCTTGCGCCGCATCGGCTTCCGCTACATCGCGCTTGCTGACGACAATTTCTACCCCGTCACGCTTACTGACCTTCGCTTGGCGCGCGAGCAGAACAACACCGCTCGCCTCAACGAGCTCACTGCGATCCGTGCTGACCGCTTCCATCTAATGGCCGAACTCGCGAAATTGCCAAAAGATATGGTCTTCTTCACCCAGATCACCATGGAGGCGGGTGAAGATGTCGCGTACCTCGAAGCAATGCGCCGGGCCAACATCAAAGGTGCCCTGGTGGGGGTGGAAGCGGTAACCCCAGAAGGACTCAAAGCCGTCTTCAAAGACTGGAACTGCTCTGGCGATGCACTGGCCTCCCAGCTCCAGACCTTCAGGCGGTACGGCGTTCATGTGCTCGGTTCATTCATCTTCGGTCTGCCGACCGACAAACCCTCCACATTCGGTGCCACCGTCGATATGGCCGTCCGGGCCGGTGTGACCTTCGCGCAGTTCGTCATGATGACTCCGTTTCCCGGCACCGTCGACTTTACCCGCTGGGAAAAGGAGCAGTCCACCTCGCCGGCCATGGTTCACGACGTGCCCATTACCCGCTACTGGCTTATCCCTATCGCGGTCCGTCCCAAGATGTTCACCCCGCATCCGTCCATGACCTCCGACGAGATCCGCGCGCGGACGCAGTGGGCGTGGGACAAGTTCTATGGCTGGAAGGTCATCTGGAAGCGTTCCGCTTGCGCACCTAATATGCGCTCCCGCCTCGCCTTTATCATCATTTCGAAGCTCTACCGGCAGATGTATGCTGAAAGCGGCATCTCCACCGACAGTGCCCGCTCTGAAAGGTCCAAGCGCCGGGCACGCTGGACCGCGCGCCTATGCCGCCGGTTTTTCCAAGCTAAACCCATGCCGGATCTGCCCTTCCCGCAGTGGGCGCCGGGACTCAGTACACCATCTCCGGCACTGGACCTTTTTCAGATCAAAACGCAGACGCACTGAGTGAGTTTCCGCGACCGCCAATGGCCGTCGTGCCCCCGCCGGGAGATCGGCGCCGGCTCCTAGCCCGCCCCGCCGCTGGTGTTAATTGCCTTTTTTGTGACGACAACAACGCCGGCGTTCGTGATGGGATAGCGCGACACGTCCGCGGCGCGGTCAACCCCGACCGACACTCCTTCAGGGATCTGGACCCCCTCGTCAATGATCGCGCGCCTGATCACGCTTCTGGCTCCCACGGTACAGTTGTCGAACAGAATGGAGTCTTCAACGCTCGCCTCCGATTGAATCCTGACATTGCGGCCCAGGACAGACCCGGTTACCGAGCCGCCGCACAGGATGCATCCGCCGGAAACGATTGAGCCGGTGGCACGGCCAGGGCGGCCATGCTCGTCAATCGTGAACTTCGCACTGGGATCCGGGTAGCTCGCCGTCCGAATCGGCCAACGCGGGTTATAAAGGTTGAGCAAAGGCAGCGGGCCGCACAAGTCCCTTTGGGCCTCGTAATAGGCGTCAAGTGTGCCCACATCACGCCAATACGCCGGCGCCGGAACGGGTTCGCCAGGGATCTCATTCGTTCGAAAATCGTAGGCGCGCATATTGTAGCGCCCCACCATTTGCGGCAGGATGTCTCGCCCAAAATCGTGCTGACTGCTTGGCCGTTCGGCATTGGCCTGCAACTCCCGGTATAAGGCCTTGGCAGTAAAAACATAATTGCCCATGGAGGCATAGATCATTCCGGGGTCGGAAGGGATTGAGGGCGCGCTCTCTCTCTTTTCGTGAAAGCCGTGGATGGCCCCGCTCGCATCAGCTTCAATGGCGCCAAAGGCGGTTGCCATGTGCTGCGGGACCGGGATGGCCGCCACGGTCACATCCGCACCCATCCGCTCGTGGAAGTCGATCATATGCCGGATATTCATTCGATAGATATGATCCGCGCTGAAAATTGCTACCAGTCCGTCTTCCGGAACGTCAAGCAGGGAAAGGTTTTGATAAATGGCGTCGGCCGTCCCGCGGTACCAGAAATCGTCTTCCGTCCGCATCTGCGCGGGCACGGGAATGATGAACTGTTCCTGGAGAAGCCCGCCGAACTGCCAGCCGTCGCGTAAATGCCGCAACAGCGAATGGCTCCGATATTGCACGAGAACGTAAATCGAGCACAGGCCAGAGTTGATCAGATTGCTCAACGCGAAATCGATGATCCGGTATCTGCCTCCGAACGGCACGGCCGGCTTTGCTCCATCTTCCGTGAGGGGCAGGAGCCGATTCCCGGCGCCGCCAGCAAGAACGAACGTCACTACTTTGGTCGCCATTCGTAAAACCTTTCAGTCGCGCCCGCTCCCGCTTCGGAACCGGTCCACCCCACCTCGCCCTTCTCAAAGCGGCACGGCCCCCTTTTTGCCAGCCGCTTGGACACCGGCCGAGGTTCACACTCGGCTCACCGGGTTTGACTAGCGGCTCACCGGGTTTGACGAGTCGCCAGAGGTGCGGGACCTGAAGGGCAACCGGCTCACTTCGGCCTGCGATCTCGAACTCGAAATCAGTTCGACTCGGGTCTGGCTGATTCTGAATCCATGCGCTCAGCTGGAAGATCGCTGTGCGGGACAAGCGCGCGGAACGCTGCCGGCGGGCTGAGCGGCAGTGAGGTGAGATCGGTGCGCCCCCCCCAATCATCTCCCCGCGGAGGATCGAAGCGACGGGGCGGTGAGCAGCCAGGGCAGCAATTGAGGGTTACGCCGCCTCCGCAAGTTTGATCGCGACATGCACGCTTTAACTGTACCCGAAAATGTGTTCACGCCGGCGTCCTGACGGTACAGTGGACCGAAGGCGATTTGACGAAACGGTCCCCCTTGCGCTCCAGCACTGGCGGACATAAACCCGCAACAGCACCGCTGCGGCATCGCCGTAACCGCCCAGCTCGGGGTACGTGAGGATCATGCGCCGGTACCCGCAGCCAGTGATTGTTCAGTGCTGAATCCACTAAGGTTGCGAAGAGGACCGCTTGCCCCCGGCCGGCGCGCCGGTGTGGCCCGGCGAGAGCGAGCAAGCGGGGTTCAGCGGCGTGGAGCAGTCCGCGCAGCCGTTGCGGATTCTGCTGAACTTGGGATGCAAGTTTACCGTTCAATCAGCTACTTCTTTGGTGGCGTAGCCAGGAAGCGGGCCACGGCGGCGCGGATCAGCGGCTGCTGGCAGCCGTTCGCCAGGTGCCCGCAATCGCTGGTGAGCAGTAGAACCCGGGCATGGGTCAGGTTGGCGAAACGTTCGGCGGGCAGTGGGTTGACCATGTGGTCCTGTTTGGAGGGCACGATCAGCAGCCGCGCCTTGACCCGCTCTGCCGCGCCCGCCAGATGATTGCCGTATGGGCCGCCAACGTTGAGCGACAGCATGGCCTGCGCCTGGCGGATCCAGTCATTGGCGTCGAACACCTTGTGCGCCTGTGGTGTGGGCGTGAACGGGTGAGTGGCGTACCAGGCTGGTGTCCGCAGGAACATGTTGTGGATCTGGTCCAGGAGGCTGAGGTTGAGGCTGCTCTGGTAGTTGCCGTTGTTCCAGCCCGGCGTCTGCCGGATCACGCCAATTTCAGTGCTCCACAGCATCCGGTCAAAAGCCGTCAGCCGCGGTGAACCCACGATGGGAATTGCCATTGACATGTAGCGCGGATAGGAGACCATCCACTGAAATGTCTGCATGCCTCCCATGGAGATGCCCATTACGGCGCGCACATGCGGCAGGTGCAGCACCCTGGTCGCCAGGCGATGCTCGGCGTGAACCATGTCCTCCATGGTGAAGCGCGGAAACTGCATGCGAGGTTGCGAAGCGCTATTGGATGGCGAGGTGGAGACCCCGTCGGCAATCGGATCAATAAAGACGATCGCGTAACGCTTATCGCTGACCAGTGCCTGATCTCCCGCCAGCCCCAGCAATTGTTCGCTGCGCCCGGTAAACCAGGCGGGGAAGAGGATAGCGTTGGAGCCGTCCGGCTTGAGCTGGCCGCAGATGCGGTACCCGAGCCGCAGATTTTGAATGGTCTTGCCGTTTTGCAGCGCAAAATTGCCGAGCTGCGCAAATTGTTGCGGTGCGGTGCAGCCGCCGGCGGCGAAAAGAGATGCGGGCAGCAGCGAAACAGCTAGGGTGCGGATCCAACGTCGATACATGGCGCCTCGTTAAGGAATGTGGATATCTTCAATCATTTCGCTAAAAACCTGCCAACCACCCGGCTCAATTGATCGGACTGACAGACGAACGCAAGGTGGCCGCAATCGCCCGTCAGCATGTAAATGCGGGCGTGAATCAGTTTTGCGAAGTGTTCCGCCGGGCCAGGGAAGACGGCGTGGTCCTGGCGGCTGGGGATGATCAGCATGCGCGCTTTGACCTGTGCGGCGGCGCGGATCATATTCTTGCCAAAGGGCGCGGCTACATCCGTGGTCGCGATCGCCTGTTGCACGCGCAGATAGTCGTTGAGATCAAACGGGGTGCCGCTCGGTTGATCCACGCGGCGCAGCAGCGCGGCCGTTTGCCCTCTCGGTGTGCGCTCCACGCGGCGCGCGGGAGTGGTCAGGGTGAGAAAGTCAAACTGCTCCAGGCCGGGCAGCACCGGATTGCCGCTGTAATTGCCGCCGTCCCACAGACTGGATTCGCGGATTATGGCCAGTTGCGTGCGCAGCTTGAAAAGATCGTAGGAGGTCAGCCGCGGCGAGCCCTCAATGGGGATGACCTCGTCCATGTAGGTGGGATACTGCACCGCCCATTGGAAGCTCTGAAAACCGCCCATGGAAATGCCGATGACCGCGTGCACGTGGGGCAGGTGGAGAACTCGCACGGCGAGACGGTGTTCGGCGTGCACCATATCGGCCATGGTGAAGCGGGGGAACTGCATACGCGGCTGGGTGGCGCTGTTGGATGGAGAAGTCGAGATGCCATCCCCGATGGGATCAATCGCGATCACGTAATAGCGGCTGTCATCGACTAAACGTCCGGGGCCAATATGGGCGAGCAGTTGTTTGGAGATGCCCTTGAACCAGGCGGGGAAGAGCACCGCGTTGACGCCGTCTCCCTTAAGCTTGCCGCAGACGCGGTAGCCGAGTTGGAGGTTTTGAATCACCGCGCCGCTTTGCAGCCTGAAATTGCCGAGCTTGCCGAACTGCTGGCGGGCACTGCATTGCGGCCATAGGCGGATACCCGCCAGCACCAGGACAAAAGAGAGTGAGAGAGTCACGCGGCGAAAGCACATGATCTTTGGATTATGCGCCACCGGCGATGGCGCCGATGATCCAGAATGGTTCACTGCCGTTCAGTACCGTTTCCGGCAGCACCGCGTCCGGCGAATCGTGCGAGAGATCCTCCTCGCAGGCATAGAAGCGGACAAAAGGCCGCCGTTCAAAACTGACCTGGTCGCGAATCGTGCCGCGCAGCGCCGGGTAGGCCTCCTCCAGCGCGTCCAGCAGTTGCCGGGTTGTCACGGCGCCGGTGAGATCGAGTTCGACTTCGCCGGCGACGCGTGCCAGCGTGCGCAGGTGAGCGGGCAACCCGATCCGGATCATGGCAGCGTCTGCGCCTCGACGGAAAGCACCGCGGGCAAATCGTGCACAATCGCGGACCAGCTTTCGCCCCCATCTGGAGAGGCGTAAACCTGGCCGCCGGTGGTTCCGAAATAGACGCCGCAGGGGTCCATCTGATCGACTGCCATGGACTCGCGCAGTACGTTCACGTAACAGTTATTCTTCGGTAAGCCCTTGCTGAGCGCCTCCCACTCATCACCGCCGGTACGGCTGCGATAAACGCGAAGCTGTCCGTCCATGGGGTAATGTTCCGAATCGCTTTTGATGGGCACCACGTAAATGGTTTCGGGTTCGTTGCTGTTCACGTCCACGACAAAGCCGAAATCGGTGGGCAGGTTTCCGCTAACCTCGCGCCAGGACTCGCCGCAATCGTCGGTGCGTAGCACGTCCCAGTGCTTCTGCATAAACAGCGTCTGGGGACGGCTGGGATGCATGGCGATGCGGTGCACGCAATGACCGGTTTCCGCCTCGGGATCGGGAATGTAGTTGGAGCGCAGACCGCGATTGATCGGCTTCCAGGAGGCGCCGTCATCGTCGCTGCGAAACGCTCCGGCGGCGGAGATGGCGATGTAGATGCGTCCGGGGTTGGCGCGGTCCAGCACGATAGTGTGCAGCCCGAGGCCGCCGGCGCCGGGTTGCCAGTTGGGCCCGCTGCCATGGCCGCGTAGGCCGGGCAGTTCCGCCCAGGTCTGGCCGCCGTCGGTGGTCTTGAACATGGCGGCGTCTTCTACCCCGGCATAAACGGTGTCGGGATCGGTCAATGACGGCTCCAGATGCCAGACGCGCTTGAACTCCCAGGGGTGAGGGGTGCCGTCATACCACTTGTGGGTGCCGGCTACGCCATCATAGGCAAACTTGTTGCCCACCGGATTCCAGCTCTCGCCGCCATCATCGGAACGTTGAATCAGTTGCCCGAACCAGCCGCTGGATTGCGAGGCGTAGATCCGGTTGGGGTCGGCGGGAGAGCCCTTGAGGTGGTACATTTCCCAGCCTCCGAAGAAGGGGCCCCGCACCTCCCAGTTTTTGCGTTTGCCGTCGGCGCTGAGGATAAAGGCGCCCTTGCGGGTGCCGACAAGAACTCGAACCTGGCTCATAGGAGAACCCTCGATGTTGCCCAGCCCCCAAATTAACCCAAATTACGGTTACGGAGAAGAGGTTCCGCTACCGTGCCAGAAACGCCTGACCACCGGGTTGAGCTGCGCGCTCTGGCAGCCATTGGAGATATGTCCGCAATCGCTGGTCAGCAGGAACACCTGGGCGTGCACCAGCCGCGCAAACGTTGCCCGGCGTCCTGTGCTATTCTCCCCCCAATGGGCCGGGCTCCACGAGACCGGCCGCATGTCGATGCGCTCCCCTCGGGGAAATCTCTTCCAGGTATGGCTACTTCCCCTACCATCCGCCGCGGCAAAGGCAACACGTCTGGAAGCGCTTACGCCACCGAGCGCGCCGAACTGCAGGCGGTGCTGAGTTCGCAATCGTTTCAACGCGCCCCCAGCTTGTCGCGCATCCTCACCTACATCTGTAACGAGTACTTCAACGGTCAGGCTGAACAGGTCAAAGAGTACTCAATTGCGGTGGAGGCGCTGGGCCGGGGCAACGATTTCGATCCGCAGGCGGACTCCATCGTCCGCGTCGATTTGCACCTGCTCAGGAAACGCCTGCAGGACTATTACGCCAGTGAGGGCGCTTCTCATCGGATTCAGATTGAGCTGCCGCGCGGTAGTTACACTCCGGAATTCCTCCGGGTGGAAGGCGCTGATTCCCAGGAGTCTGACGGCGGCTTGCCAGCCGCGCTACCGGAGACGGGGCAGAGTCTGCTGCTCCCGGTATCCACAGCGGAGGCGGCTGAGAGTCTGTGGCGCAGGTTGAACCGCCCCCGCCTGGGCTGGCTGGCGGCCGGCGCCATTGCCGTTTGTGGAGTTGCAGCCGGCGTCTTCAGCGCTGTCGGCGTTCATCGTTACGCGCAACCTGGCCTGGCGGTGCTGGCCGGGGCGCCAGCCGGAGGCGCAAGTCTGGCGGCGGAGATTCTGCACCACTTTAACTGGGGCGCGCCCGATGCCCTCGATCAGGCGATTCGGATCCGTTGCGGCGCCAACCAACCGTACAAAGATAGCGCTGGCTTCACCTGGCTGCCGGATCGGGACTTTACCGGCGGAACGGCGTTTCATCGCCCTTTGCCTCGCGTGGCGCGCAGCCAGGATCCGCAGCTTTATTCCTGGGGGCGTGAGGGCGTGTTCCGCTACGCCATACCAGTGAGACCGGGGAGCTACGAGCTGCACCTATTCTTTGCCGAGTCCAAGCCGGGTATTCGTGACGCTCAGCGCGATGACTCGTTCACCATTGGGGGCGGACCGGCGGTCAGTTTGGATGTCGTTTCCGACGCCGGAGGCGTGCGCACCGCCGCCGAAAAGGTCTACCCCAACATCCACCCCGGCACGGATGGCCGTATTCACATCAGCTTCTGGTCATTGCAAGCCTTCGTGAACGCCATCGAGATCATGCCCCAGACCGATAAGCTGCCCAACCCGGTGCGGGTGATTGCGCAGCCCACTCTGTTTACCGACACCGGTGGCCGCCACTGGCTCCCTGACCGTTACTATCGCGGTGGACGCGAGACCGCTGCCATGTTCCCCAACGGCGCGTCCGCGGGGCTGTTTAGCCGTGAACATTACGGCAATTTCAGCTACGCCATTCCCGTTGCCGCCGGCTACCGCTACCAGGTGACGCTCTATATGGCCGAGCACTATTGGGGTCCGGAAAATTCCGGCTTGGGAGGCGTGGGGAGCCGCGTCTTCGACGTGCGCTGCAATGGCCTGGACCTGCTGCGGAACTTCGATCTGTACAAGACCCAGGGCAAGGCCAATGGCGTCGCAATCCGTTTCCGCGACCTGCGGCCCAACGCGCAAGGCAAGCTGATGCTGCGCTTTCTCCCGGTGGTGAACTATCCCCTGGTAAACGCCATTCAAGTACAGGCCGAGTAATTACAATCTCTACGGTCCGCCTGTGGGCAGGAGCGCTGCCTTTGGGTGAGGAAGCCACTGCCATGGCGAGCCAGGACCGAGTCGAACTGCTTTCGAGTTCGAAATCGCAGGCCGAAGTCGTAGCCAAGGTCCGGGGTTGCCGTTCAGGTCCCGCACCGCTGGCGACGCCCGAGTTCGTCACCAGGCGAGTCGTTGGGGCGGAGAAGAGTGCGGCTTTTCTCAACAGGAAAAGCCGCATCCCGCTGGATCGAAGAAGCGCCCTGATGGGACGAACTCGGGCTAGTAAAGCGCGGCCACCATCCGTGAGCTTCGGCCGGGGCCCCCCAAGCCGCGCCGCGCGGCTTGGGGGGGGCCGGACACCGAAGCGGGTGGAATAAGAGCGGCCGTGCCGCCTCTACGGTCCGCCTGCTGGCAGGAGCGCTGCTTTTCTGGGTGAGGAAACCACCGCCATTGCCAGCCGCGGCGACCACCAGGCGCCCTACAGGTGTTCCACTTCCTGCTCGAGTTGCACGTTCTCGCGCACCAGCAATCGTCCCGGCGCCATCTCGCGCAAGCGCGGCAGCAGGCGCTCCACATGCTCGGGCAAATCGACGAAAACGACGACCACGGGCAGATCGCCCTTGACGTCCACAAGGTGAGCGCTGTGCAGCGGCCCGCGTCCCAGAAAGCCCGCCACGCCATGCAGCGCGACCGCGCCGTAGGCGCCTTCCTGGCGCAGCATTTCAAGAATGGCCAGGTGCAGCGGCCGGTTGTGCCAGTGATCGGAAGCGTTCAGGTAAAGCGTGACTTGCACTGCGACTGACATGGGCGTTTCACCGTTCCTCATGCATAATAGCAGGGCAACCCGAACGGCTATGCGGACGATTTTCTGGATCTCATTGGGCGCCATTCTGGGCGCGAATGCGCGCTATTGGCTGGCCACGCTGTTGAACCGCGCCAGCAGTCTGCTGCCGTATGGCACTTTGCTGATTAACGTCACTGGCAGTCTGATCCTGGGTTTTTTCATGATCTGGACCAGCGAACGGGCGATTGCCGACCCGCGCTGGCGGCTGCTGGTGGCCATTGGGTTTTGCGGCGGCTATACCACTTTTTCCAGCTTCGCCTTCGAGACCTTCGCCTTGTTTGAGCAAGGCCGCTGGATTGGCGCGATCAGCAATCTGCTGCTCAGCAATGTCGTCTCGTTATTGGCGGTGCTGGCCGGCGCCGCGCTGGCACGCTCCATCTAAGCGGCAACGGTTACGGCTTCACCTGCGCCATGATGGCCAGGGGCCGCTGCTCGGGATCGTTGAAGAACGCCATCCATTCCTCGCTCCCATCCGCATGGCGGTGGATCATATGCGGCGCATTGATGAATGTCACCCCCCGCTCCAGCAGGAGCTTGTGTGCCGCTTGGATGTCGTTTACCCGGAAATAGAGAATCGATTCGCCCCGCCTTGCACTCTCTTCACGCGAGAGCAGCAGGCGCAGCCCGCCGCAATCGAAAAAGGCCATCTCGCCAAACGAGTAGAGGTGTTGTAACCCCAGTACCTCGCCATACCAGCGGCGCGCCGCCTCAATGTCACTCACCTGACGGGCGATCTGGCCCACGCTCGTGATTCGCGTTGGCGCCCCCATTCCAACCCCTTTCGTGTGCAGCGCGGAAGCGCGTGCGATGCCATCCCACTGACGCAGTTCTTTGCGGCTGGCCAAGCCGAGCTTCTGCAGCGCGTTGGAAACGTGGTACTTCACCGCGTCAACGCTGATGCCGCGCCGCGTGGCAATCTGGCGGCTGCTCATGCCATGCCGGACGGCTTCAACGACGCGCCACTCGGCGGGGGTCAAGACGTCGGCATAGGGCGGCCGGCCGCGTTTGGAGGTTTTCGGCATGCCCGCAAATCTAGCAAAGCTCAGATTGAATTACACTCCCCCAGCGCCAGCCAGGGCGGAGCCCCCGGTGCCGCTTTCGCAAATCGATGCGATTTGAAATTTGCGTTTTGAACAGGACGCGGCAAGGTTCTACGCTTCCCTATGGATACCAATTCCGATCCACTGCCGCTTTCCACTGAAACCGCTCATCTCTTCGCCCGCGAATGGGTGGAAGCCTGGAACAGCCACGACCTGGAGCGTATTCTCTCCCATTACTCCGATGACGTCGTTGTCACCTCGCCGGTGTTGGCCAGCCTGATGTCGCTGCCTTCGGGCACAATTGAGGGCAAAGCGGCGCTGCGGCAATACTTCTCCCGCGGACTGCAAGCGTTTCCCAACGTCCAGTTCGACCTGCGCGATGTTTTGTGGGGAATCAATACCGTGGTGCTTTATTACCGCAACCAGCGCGGCAGCATGACGGCCGAGGTGATGCAGTTGGACGATCAAGGCCAGGTAGTACGGATGTGGGCCAACTACAACGGCTGAGGAGGGGGGGCCAGATGTGGCACTGCCTGGCGAGTGCCATACGAGCCAGGGCCGAGTCGAACTGCTTTCGAGGTCGAAATCGCAGGCCGAAGGGGTAGAAAGGGCTCGGGGTTGCCGTTTAGGTCCCGCACCGCTGGCGACGCCCGGGTTCGTCACCGGGCGAGGCGTTGGGACGGAGAAGAGTGCGGCTTTTTTTAACAGAAAAAGCCGCATGCCGCTGGATTGTAGAAGCGCCTCTATGCGACGAACGCGGGCTAGTAAAGCGCGGCCACCATCTGTGAGCTTCGGCCGGGGTCCCCGAGCCGCGCGGCGCGGCTTGGGGTGGGGCCGGACACCGAAACGGGTGGAATAAAAGCGGCCGTGCCGCCTTTTTCGTGTACAAGCCATCGCGTAAGATGTTAATATCATTCGGTTTTCGGGCCTCGCCAAGGCTTGGCCCCGGGTCCTCATGCCAGAGCAAGCGACCAGTTCGCCCAGCCGTGGCCCGCGCGCTACGGGAGCGCGGGGCGAATCGCGTCTTCCGTTGTCGCGCAGCAGAAAAGGGGAAGATGCGGGAGTCGTGCTGCCGCCCGAAGCTGGAGCGTTTCTGCACTATGCGCGGGTCGAGAAGGGGCTGGCCGACAACACGCTCAAGTCCTATGCGTTCGACTTGGCACATTTTCAGCGCTGGGCTGGAGATGTACCCGAAAGGCACTTGTTGGTGTGCGGCCGGACCGAGTTGCAGGAATTCCTGCTCTGGCTCTATGGCCAGGGGCTGAGCGCGCGTAGCGCCGCCCGGCATCTTGTTACCCTGCGCAACCTGTTCCGCTATCTGCGCCTGGACGGCCTACGGGCCGACGATCCCAGTGAAGGCCTGGAATCGCCGCGTAGCTGGCGCACTCTGCCCAAGTATTTGTCGCAGGACGAAGTGGAGCGGCTGCTGCAAGCGCCGTGCCAACTACGCTGCGCTCCCCAGAGTCTGAGTTGGGCTCTGGCGCAACGCGATCGTGCCATGCTGGAACTGCTCTACGCCAGCGGCCTGCGGGTCAGCGAACTGGTGCGGCTGCGGGATAGCGACCTGGACCCGGAGATGGGCGTGGTTCGCTGCCATGGCAAGGGCGATAAAGAGCGTCTGGTGCCGGTAGGACAATCGGCCCTGCGCGCCATCATGAGCTTTGTCCGTACCGCGCGGGGGCGCATTTTGGGTGGGAAAACCACCCCGTTTCTGTTCCCCCGCCGGGGCGGAGCGGCCATGACGCGGCAAGCCTTTTGGAAGCGTTTGGGGGCCTACGGCCGCCAGGCTCAAATACGGCAACATCTGACGCCGCATCTACTGCGACACAGTTTTGCCACACATTTGTTGGAGCGTGGCGCCGATCTGCGCAGTCTACAGACCATGCTGGGGCACGCCGATATTTCGACCACGCAAATCTATACCCAGGTCGTGTCGCAGCGCTTGCGACAGGTGTACAAAGCGCATCATCCCCGCGCCTGAGCGTGGGGCGGCAGGGTTGCATCCCTGCCACAGGGGGCCATGCAACGGTTGGCCCCGCGAGACGTAGTAACCGGGCAAGGCCAAGTGGAGTGCGAGCGAGTGGCCCCCGGCGCCGGGCAGTGCATTTAATAAGAGGAGCGAACTGCCGCGAGGCAGCAAAGCCATGGCGGATTACATTTTTCTGCTGGAGACCCGTTTCACCTCTGAACAACAGGCGGTGGTGAACTATCTGGAGACCACCTGCCGACAGGCGGGCATGAACCTGTATCTAATCGGCGGTCCCATGCGCGACCTGTTGGCAGGCGCCCCGGTGCGCGTACTGGACTTCTGCGTCGAGGGCAATCCGCTGCACATGCAGAAGACGTTATTGGCCCACGCGGAAGTGCAACTATTGTTTGCCGACCAGCAGCAGCAGACGTTGCGGCTGCGCATGCGCGGGGTGCGCTTCCGCATCAGTGGCGCGCATGCCGAGTTCCACGAGAAGCCCAACAAGCCTCCGGTAAGGCGCCCTGCCCCCATCATTGATGATTTGCGCCGCCGCGGCTTCACCATTGACGCCATTGGGTTATCGCTCAATCCGGGCTCGCGCGGCCTGCTGCTGGATCCCACCAACGGAATGGCGGATATCGAGGCGCGGCAGATTCGCATGATCCACAACTACGTGTTCCTGGAGGACCCGGTGTTGTGCCTGCGCGCGGTGCGTTTGCAGACCCGTTTGGGATTCACCATCGAGGAGCGGACGCAGGCGCGCATTACATCGGCGCGTGAAAACCGCTATCTGGAGGAGGCTAACCGCGACCTCATCCGCGCTGGGCTGGCGCGCGAACTGGAAGCGCTGGCCTATGAGCCCGACCCAGCGCCGGTTCTCAAGCAGCTTGAAGAGCAGCACCTGCTCGACACCGCCTTTGGCAAGAACGTGCTCACGTCAAAAATGTCCATGGAGCCGCTTTCCCGCCTCCCCAACACGGTGCAGCGTCTGGAAGACGCCGGCATCAGTCCCGACCAGGGGCCGGTGGTCCTGCACCTGATGTTCGGGTCCCTGCCGTCCAAAGATCAGGGGGCATTGACCGAGTTGCCTATGAGCGGGCCGCTGGTGGAGGGCTCACGAAACTTGCTCAGTGCCGCTAAAAACCTGGAAAAGACGCTGTTGGGGAAAAACGCAGCAAATCTGGCTCAGGTCCATGACCTGCTGCGCCATTCGCCCTCCTCCGCGGTGCTCTACCTGGCCCTGTGCGGCAGCGCCCCGGTGCAAAAGAAGCTGGAGGAGTACACGCAGCGTCTTCCCGAACTGAAGTTGCAATTGCCGCTGCGGGAGTTGCAACAGCTTGGTGTGAACCCCAGCGCTCCCGAGTTCCACACCATCCTCGACCGCATTTATCACAAGCTGATGGAAGGAAAGTTGCGCACCGAAGAGGAGCGCTTGGAGGCGCTGCGGCAAGAGGCCATTGCTCTGGGAATCGATCCCAATGCGGCGCGTGAAAAGGCGGCAAGGGAAAAAGCGGCGCGCGAGAAAGAAGAGAAACCCCGCGGCCGCGGAGTGGGCCGCCCCCGGGGCACGATGAAGCCAACTCCCAAGGAACCGGCGCCGGCCGCGCCTGCAACCCCGCCGGCCGTAGCCCAGCCCATTTCCAAGGAAGTGGCGAAGGAGGCGAAAGCCCCAGCTCCACCGCAAGCGAAACCCGCCAAAGCCAAAACCGCACCCCAGACCAAAGCAGCGCCGCCTGCCGGAAAACCCGGCAAGCCGTCGGCAAAACCTGTTTCCGGCAAGAGCCCGGTCAAGGCCGGCAAAGCGCCGGCGAAGCCCGCAGCGGGCAAGACCGCCTCCAAGCCGGCTAAAACAGCGAGTAAGGCGGCCAGCAAGCCGGCCGGTAAACCTGCGGCCAAAGCGCATGGCAAACCGGCGGCCAACGCCCCCGCGGCACGTCCCAAAGCCACTGCGCCGCTCAAGGTGAAAGCCGCGGCCGCAGCCGCTAACGGTTCCGCAAAGAAGCCGCAGGTAAAAGCCGTCGCCAAAAAAGGGAAGAAGCGCTAGCCCCGCAGCGCCGCGGCTGGACAGCATGAGCGGCGCCAGAGTTGGCATCTAAGGGAGAACCAGAGGCGTTGACCGCACGGGGTTACTGACGTTCGATTAGCTGGCCAGGGGCAGGTTGCGTAGAATGCTGCTCACAACATCGCCGTAGTCGGAGAGGCGAAAGGGCTTGGAGTGGTAGCAGCGTACCCCATGCGCCGAGCAATAGGCCAAGTCGCTCTCCGCGTTCGAGGTTGAAAGCACCACAACGGGAATGCCGCTTAATTCCGGATCGGCCTGTAGATCCGCAAGGAGTTCGCGACCATCCTTGCGCGGCAGGTTCAAGTCCAAAACAATCAAATCGGGATTGGAGCATGGCTCCTGTGGTGCTTGGGCAGGTGACGTGGCGGCGATGGCCGTTCTTGTGTTTGCCGGGGATGCACCTTTCAGAAGCTGCAATGCGAATTCTCCGTCTTCAACCCGAAGCACGCACAGACCCGTCAGTTGGCGCTGCTTAATCGCTTCCACCAGGAGGCGAGCGTCCGACTGACTGTCTTCAACAAGAAGAATCGTGGTGGTTTTATTCAAGAGGATGCTCGGGCTGAGGCACGGACGTTCCCATCATTGTGCAGCACTTTTCACTTTCCAACAATGAGTGGATCAATGCTCCATCGGCCTACTAGCGGTGCGCGATAGGAGCGAGCCACCGGGAGGAGATCGCAGGTGGAGGGCCGCGAAATTCTCCCGGGGTCCCCAACAAAGCGCAGTTTGCTTTGTTGGGGTGGGAAGGGCGGCCCCCTCGCGCGGAAGAGGAGCCCGGCATCGGCGGCTTCACGTTCTCACTGGAGAACGTGCCAGTGACCCAACGGAAAGCAATGCCAGCGGGCGGCTCAGGAGACGAGGCCGTGCCTCCAGCTCTCACCTGTGGTGGACAGCCGCATGCGTGTGAGGCGCACATCTGTGCGCTTGCGGCGCTGCGGCCGAAATTGTGTTTAAGCGAGGATGGGAACATCTCTGGTTCCGGGTTGGCTCAGCGGGCTTGGAGTGCTTCTCAATCGCGAAGTGCTGCCCGGTGCCTGACTTTTTGTTGGAGGCAAGAGGGCCCTGGCGTTGGGCGCAGCGTGAGGGAAAGTCAGATGGCGGGTTGGACTGGCAGCAAACCGGGCTCGCCATAACAGCAGTGCTGTTTGCGAGCCCGGCTCGATATTCTCCATTACGCATTTCTGTCAGGCATGCGCGCCTGCCGGCGCGGCTTACGCCCCATGGCGGGGGAGGGCGGGCTCGCTTGCGGCGTTGAGCGCGGTCGAAAACTTGTGGAAGTAACTCGGATTCAGAATAATCGGCTCCTGGCGTCTCAACTGGCGCCGTTTTTGCTGTAGGAGTGCGCTGTGCAACTCCGCTTTGACCCACGCTCTGACCTGAGCGTAGGGGGTGGTACGTACCGCCTCAACTTCCACCACCCGCACAGCGGATTTCGTTCGGAGCAGGCGAGCGGAGCCTGGCTTCAGTCCCCAAAAGCGGCTGGCCAACGGAGGCTGCAGGTTGTTGAAGGCAAGCCAGCCGAGTTCACCGCCTCTGGGCCTGGAAATAAGGTCGCTGGAGTACTGCTTCGCCAGCCGGCCCCAGGCTTTGCTGCTATTACCAGTCCGATTGAGCTCCGCGCTGAGCCGGGAGGCAAGCGCAACGGCCTGGGTCATATTGCGTCCCTGTTCTGGTGTGATCAGGATTTGCCGGATTTTACGCTGTTGAAACTCGCTCAAGTGGTTTTGGTAATAGGCATGGCGCTGCGCGGCGGAACTGTGAATATCCGCCTGCATGCGCGCCATGTACAACTGGCCCAGCAACTGGTCTTGATTGAGGAGCAGTTGCAGGCGGTGGCGCGGGTCGTTGGCAATGCCAGCGCGCGTGGCTGCGTCGGCAACGCCGAGCAGGCCTCCCAAATGCCGCGCCAACGCCGCCGGATGTTGCGCCTGGTCCATCGGCAGCGTGGCAAGAAACGCTTCAAATTCCGAACGATGGATCACCTGAGACCCGACCCGGATCACGACGGGGTCGGATTTAGGATTGGAAGCGGCGCGTCCCGATCCAAGCATCAGAAAGGGAACTAAAAACGGTAACAACGGTTTCCACTGGGTGCGGCGGAAAACTGTGAGCATGAAAACGTCCCTCCACGGACAAGAGCGGGATGGTGAACCGCGATGAAGCAGAAGCGACGGGCCGGAACCCAGGAGGTTCCGGCCCGCCGGAAAGGGCTAGCCGTTACTGCGCATCGCCGTAAACAATGCCGCGGCCATTGGTGCCCACGTACACGCGGCCGAAGATGCGGGGATCGCCGGTAATGGCCGGTCCCCCTGCCTGTCCCCACTGGTGCTGGGCGTCGTTGATCTGCGCCCAGGTACTGCCCTCGTCAACCGAGCGGAAGATGCCGCGTACGCCGCCAACCTCGCCCACCAGGAACAGCGTGGGATAAGTGGCGCCGCTGGCAGCCGCGCCAAACCCGATGTTGTCGCCTTGTTGGACGCTGCTGACCATGGTCCAGGTCTGGCCGCCATTGGTCGAGTGCCACAGACCGTAACCGGCGGGATCGGTCGGGGATCCACCCGCAATCCAGATGTCGCCGGCTGCCACCCAGATCGGCTTGAGGTTGACATAGCCGCTGCTGGGCAGCCCACTGGAGACAACGCTAAAGCTCTTGCCGCTGTTGGTGCTGACGTAAAAGCTCCCGCTGCTGAGCGCGTAAAACGTGCTGGCGTTGACGCGATCGGAGGCGACGATCGCGCCGGTTGGCACGCCGGTGGATTGTGTCCAGCCGCGGCCATTGTTGCTGCTGTAGAAGACGCCCAGCGACGAACTCCAAACAATCGTTGAGCCATTTGCCGACGCCGCTACCGTCCCCGTGCTCGAAGAACTGCTGAATGTTCCTGGGTTGTTGGGGAACCCGGTCCACGAACTGCCGCCGTTGGTGGAGTAGGCGCCATTGGTTTCGCAACTGTTGTTGGAACCAGGGAAGCCCACGCGCACCACGAAGCTCGGATTGCTCTGCGCGAAGTCGATGCTGGTGTTGGTCCCTTCTACCGGGTAATACGTCGTGGAAGGAGCAGTAGTCAGGCTGGTGTGGTCAAACCCGGCAACGTCGCCCAGCGCGCTGAGCAGATTCGAACCGCTTGGCGGGCTGATTAAACCCAGCACCGAGGTTTCCTCGATTCCGGGAGCAAACACCGAGATATTGATCTGGCTGGTGCTGCTGATGTCCCAGTCGGTCAAGTCGTTGGTGCCATACATGGTGGCGCCTGTTCCATACATGAGCCGGTTGGAGTTGAAGGGATCGATCTTCACCGCTTCATTCATCCAGCCGAGTTTAGGATCGGGGTTGGGGCCCGGACGGCTCTTCGTGCGGCATGGACTGGGCGGCAATTTCAGCCAGGGCGCCGCTGTGATATCCAAGGTGTCCTTGTAATACATGGTCGGATAGGTGGTCCAATGCCAGATGTTCGTCCAGGTGGCGCCGTTGTTCAGACTGCGGTACAGGAACATGTCCGGCCACCAGGACACTGCGGAAGCCACCATCACTGTGTTGGGGTGCTGCGCGTCAATGGTCAAACCGCTGTAGCCGTAGTAGTCATTGCTGGTGTCGGTGGAAGGATCGGGGCTAATGAGCGTCCACACCCCCGTGGCCGTCGTGTAGCGCCATACGTCACCGCTGCCGCCATCATAGGGTCCCGCCTTGTCGGCATATGCCACATACAAATATCCATTCGTGGTGTCCAGCCGGGCCTGCCGTGGCAGAAATCCCGTGGGCTGGCCTGCAACCGTCGCCCAGGTGCTGCCGCCGTCATGGCTGACCCATAGCGGCGCGCTGCTGTCGGCTACGCCAACGTAAATGGTTTGCGTTGCCGATCCCTTGCTGCCGGTGCGCGGATCGAAGGTTTCGAAGTAGACGCCTTGCGGATCGCTCAAATATCCAGTTGTGTCCGTGGCGTCCTGCACATAGGGACCACTGTCGGGAAAGCTGGTCACCTGCGACCAGGTGCTGCCGGCGTCGGTGCTGCGCCAGAGCCCGTGCCCGCTGGGTGCGCCCAGGTAGAGGATATTGTCGTCATTGGGATCGACCGCCAGCCGCTCGCCGTTACCCCGGCCCGGCATATTGCTGCCCAGCTTGAAGGGCAGCGGAACCACAGTCCAACTCGCGCCCTGGTTGGTGGACTTCAAAATCGCGCCGTTGTTCGTATCCCAGGAATTGGTGTACATGCCCACCGCCGCCCAAACGTTGTTGGCGTTGAGCGGATCGGCTGCCAGGCTCACGCAGCTTAATTGATCCCAATTGTTCCAGCCTGCCCAATCATTCAACGGGATCCAGCGGTTGGTGGTGGGGTCGAGGCGGTAGCATCCGCCGATATCGGTTCGCGCGTAGACCAGGTTGGCGGCGGCATGGCTGAACACAATACCGTCCACAAATCCACCGCCGACGATCTGTACGTTGTTCCAGTTGTAGGCCACTTGCGTTACCTGCGCGGAAGCGCTGCGCCCCGTGCTCAATAACAAGAGTCCCAAAGCGACCAGCATTCCTAATCCGCGCCACGCTTTGCGTCTATCTTGATTGGACATTGAGTCATCTCCTCATGGTGCCGGGAATGCTCTGACGGAAACTAGACGGAGCGCCTTGCGCATCTTTAGCGCAAGCAATGCCATTGCCTCTTGCCCCGCGGCTCTCGCGAGCCGAACGCGGTTTGCGCAACTCGGGCACGAACTCGATTATTCAAGTTCTGCGCCTGTTCCGGCCATTGACTCCCGCCAGTTCTCCCGGCTCTCCCAAGCAAAGCCCCGGAGCCGCACCGAAGCTAGGCTTTGTACGGTATAGAACGGTATGGGAGCAGGACCAAAACACCCCTTGCGTTGCGCAAAATGTAAATTCTTGGCTTGAACTTACCGCGGGTTGGGAGTAGATTCTCGAATGCGGAGAACATTGTGCTCCGGACGATTGCAAAATGGCCGGCAGGTAGTTGGGCGCGGCCTCGCCTCCAGTACTCAGCACTCATTCTGTGAGCGGTAGAAATCGCGGCACATCCAGCCAGGGCAAAATCCCATGAGTGAAAAGTCGATAGCCGTGAAAGCGGTTGCATTACCATCCACAGCGGAGTCAAGCGCTGCGGCGGATAGCCCTGAGCAGGCTGCCCAAGTGCTCATTCGCGAGCATCTGCAAGAGATTCTCGCCAACCACCTCTTCCGTTCCAGCGAGCGCTGCCGCCGTTTTCTGACTTATATCGTCGAACGTACCCTGGCCGGGGAAGAAGAGGATCTGAAGGAGCGGCGTATCGGCGTGGAAGTCTTTCACCGCCCCGCGGATTACAACACCGGCGACCATCCCATCGTGCGCATTACCGCTTCGGAAGTGCGGCGGCGGCTAATTCAGTTTTACGCCGAAACTGGTGCTGGCACTCCCCCGGTACGGATCGAACTGCCGGTTGGCGCCTACCGCCCCCATTTTCGTTATGAAGATGTCTTGAACCCCAAGCCGCAGCCTCATCTCGCTCCCGTTCCTGTATCCGCCCGGCCACAGGAGAACCCGGGCGATGCGGCGGGATCGCGACGCAATTATTCCTGGCTGCTCTTAGCCGCTCTGCTCTTGACTGCCACGCTCGCGATCGCCGGCTTCCGCTATTTGGAAGCACAGCGCGTGGCCGCCTCGGCCGGTTCATTGCAGCAATTTTGGGCGCCAGTGAGTACCACCCGGCAGCCGGTGTTGATCTGCCTGGCTTCGCCGATCGTGTATCAACCGCGCCTGAACGTCTATCAGAAGTCGCCGCGTTTTGCCCAGGAGTTTGCTACCCAGCTTGATCGTACCCGCCATGAATTGCATCTTCCTCCACGCACCAGCCTGCGCTGGTCGGAGATGATGCCCTTTAAAAATTTCTATGTGGCGGGGGGAGACGCCTATGCCGCCGCTCGCTACAGCGCGGTGATGAGTGAACTGCACAAACCCGCCCAGGTGCGTCTGGGCGACAACTGGAGTCTCGCCGACCTGCGCAATAGCCCCAGCGTTCTGGTGGGCGCCTTTGATAATGATTGGGCCCTGCAGCTCAACGCCAGCCTTCCTTTCCGCTGGGTCGAACGCGATGGCGCAGGAATGATTCTCGATTCCTCTTCGGCCCATCGCCTCTGGCAACAGCACTGGGACACTGGTAAGCCGATCGACACCGATTATGGGCTCATCACGCGTCTGCTGAATGCCCCCACCGGCCAGTTTGTGCTCATGGCGGGGGGCATTGGACCGTATGGAACGGAAGCGGCAGGGAACCTCTTGAGCGATTCCGCGGCACTCGCCACCGTGCTCCGCGAGCTCCCCAACGATTGGTCCAGGCACAACCTGCAGTTGGTGATTAAAACCACAATCACCGACGGGGTAGTTGGTCCCGCGCATGTGGTCGCCTTCCGCGTCTGGTAAGCCCTTCGCAATGGCCGCAGGCCTATTGCGACGGGCGCCCCTTGCGCTCTGTTCTCCCCGCCCCTTCCACAGCTTCCTTCCGGGCTGCTAACGTAGTAGGCGGCTGCGACTGCCGTTTATGTCATCCCGCCCTACCTCTTCATCGCGCTCCGCCCACAGTCATGAAGGCTTTGCCGCGAGCGCGGCGCTGGAATCCCTGCTGCGAAAAAACGTTCGCGGCGAAGTGCGCTTCGATGCGGGCTCACGAGCGCTGTATTCCACCGACTCTTCCAACTACCGGCAAGTGCCTTTGGGAGTAGTGTTGCCGCTGGATATCGAGGATGTGGTTACCGCTGTTGCCGCCTGCCGCGAATTCAACGCGCCGTTACTTTCGCGGGGCGGTGGCACCAGCCTTGCGGGACAGTGCTGCAACGTCGCCGTTGTGCTCGACTTTTCCAAGTACCTCAATCAGGTGACCGAACTCGATGCCGGGCGGCGCAACGCCTGGGTCCAACCCGGCGTCGTTCTCGATGAACTGCGCCGCCAGGCGGAAGCGCATTGCCTGACTTTTGCGCCTGATCCCGCCACCCACAGCCGCTGCACCATCGGGGGCATGATCGGCAATAACTCCTGCGGCGTCCACGCCTTAATGGGCGGCAAAACCGTCGACAATATTGAAGAACTCGACGTTCTTCTCTATGACGGAACGCGCATGCGGGTAGGCGCCACCACGGACGCTGAACTCGATTCGATGATTCGGAGCGGCGGTCGCCGCGGTGAACTCTACGCCGGTCTGCGCCGTATTCGCGATCAGTACGCGCATCTGGTGCGGGAACGTTTCCCCGATATTCCACGGCGGGTTTCCGGTTACAACCTCGACCAGCTTCTGCCGGAAAACGGCTTTCATGTTGCTCGCGCCCTGGTGGGCACGGAGGGTACCTGCGTTACCGTACTGCGGGCGCTTTGCGCCTTGAAGCCGAGTCCGCAATGCCGGCGTCTGGTGGTGCTGGGCTTTACCGACGCTTTCATTGCCGCCGATCATGTTCCGGCGGTGTTGGCGCACGCTCCCATCGGATTGGAGGGTTTCGATGGACGCCTCGTGCGGTCCATGTTGAAGAAGAACCTGGTCGTCGACGACGTGAAGTTATTGCCCCAGGGTGACGGCTTTCTGTTATGCGAGTTTGGCGCCAACTCTGATCAAGCCGTTGAGGCCGCCGTCGACGCGTTTCTCGCTGACGCCAAGCGGCTTTCAGGATTGACCGGCTGGGGCCGCTATACCGTAGCCGAGGCGCTGCGCATCTGGAAAGTGCGTGAAGCCGCCCTGGGCGCTTCGGTCTTTGTCCCCGGAGAACCCAGCGGTTGGGAGGGATGGGAAGACTCGGCCGTGCGCCCCGGGCAACTCGGCGCCTATTTACGCGAGTTGAACGCCCTCATGCGCCAGTTCGGTTATGTCTCGCCCATGTACGGCCACTTCGGCCAGGGCTGCGTTCACCTGCGCATCTCCTTCGATCTGCAGACAAACGAGGGAGTGGACAAGTACAGCGCGTTTATCGACAAGGCCGCCGATTTGGTCCTGCGCCATGGGGGCTCCTTTTCCGGCGAGCATGGTGACGGGCAGGCGCGCGCCCACCTGCTACCAAAGATGTTTGGCCCGGAGCTGATGCGCGCCTTTGCCGAGTTCAAAGCCCTTTGGGATCCCGGCAACTGTATGAATCCGGGCAAGCTGATCGATCCGGTCGCCGTCTACCACGCCACGGAAAATCTGCGCATTGGTCCGGGATACAAACCGGCGCAAGTCGAGACCTGGTTCCGCTATCCCGCCGATCAGGGCTCATTCGCCGAGGCCACCACGCGCTGTGTTGGCGTTGGCGCCTGCCGGAAGCGTGATCACGGCGTCATGTGCCCCAGTTACATGGTGACGCTTGAGGAGAAGCACTCCACCCGCGGTCGCGCGCGCCTGCTCTGGGAAATGCTCCAGGGCGGCGTCCTGAATCAAGGTTGGCGGAGTCCTGAAGTAAAAGAGGCGCTCGATCTGTGCCTCTCCTGTAAAGCCTGCAAGACCGAGTGCCCCGTCAATGTGGACATGGCGACGTGGAAAGCCGAGTTTTTCGCCCACTATTACCAGGGCCGTCTCCACCCCTTGAGTCACTACGCATTTGGATTCATGGATCGCTGGGCTCACCTGGGCTCCCACCTCCCCTGGCTGGCGAATCTCCCCGGTCGTCTGCCGGGCGTGAACAGCGCCGTCAAGAAGCTGTTAGGAATCGCGCCCCAGCGCTCATTACCGCTGCTGGCGGGCATGAGCTTCCGCAAGCGGTTTCTCGCCGCGGAAGCCGCTTCCCAGCGCGGCCAGGATGCACCGCCGGAACAAGAGGTCCTGCTCTGGGCCGATACCTGGAACAACTATTTTCAGCCGCAAGCGCTCGCCTCTGCCGCCCGCCTGTTGCATGCGCAAGGCAAGCGCGTGCGAATTTCGCCCCGGCACATCTGCTGCGGACGTCCGCTTTACGATTTCGGCTTTCTCGATGAGGCTCGCCGTTACCTGCGCCGCGTTCTGACGGAACTGGCGCCGCAAATCGACGCCGGCATTCCCGTAGTCATGCTCGAACCGAGTTGCGCCAGCGTCTTCCGGGATGAGCTTTTGAACTTCTTCCCGCATGACGACCGTGCGAAGCGCCTCAGCCTGCAGACGCAGATGTTGAGCGACGTTCTTTGCCGCGCTCAGGAGCGGGACCACCTCTACCCGGAGGGGCGGTCCTGGACGCCGCCTCAGCTCAACGGACGGCGCATCCTGGTTCAAGCGCACTGTCATCAGCGTGCGGTGCTCTCGCTGGACAACGATTTGCACTTGCTGCGCCAGACCAGCGCGGACGTGGAACTACTCGATTCCGGCTGCTGCGGTATGGCCGGCCCGTTTGGTTTTGAAAAGAAGGCCTATGCCGTTTCCCAGGCGCTGGGTGAACGCGTGTTGTTGCCCAACGTGCGCGCCGCCGCCCCCGGCGATCTGATCGTGGCGAACGGCTTCAGTTGCCGGGAACAGGTGGCACAGAATTCTCAACGCCGCGCCTTGCATCTAGCCGAAGTGTTGGATGGAGCGCCGGAACGGCAACACGGAGAGACACAATGACATTTGCCATGGACCCCATTGCTTTCGCGCACACCCCTTTTTCTGACACCACGCAAATTCCCCGCGGACTCGGCGCCCGGCACGACGCTGAAGGCATACTGCAACTCAAACCCGAACTGGCGCCGGGTTTGGCCGATATTGCGGGCTTCTCCCACCTGTTCGTGATCTGGGTGTTTGACCGCCGCAAGGGTGAGCCCGAGCTGATCGCCTGTCCTCCCTTCGACAACCGGCCCCATGGCGTCTTTGCCACGCGTTCTCCCATGCGCCCCAATCCGCTTGGCCTTACCGTCGTGGAACTGCTGCGGGTCGACGGAGCTCAACTCCACGTCCGCGGCGTGGACATGCTGGACGGCACACCTGTGCTCGACATTAAGCCCTACCTTTCCAGCGTTCCCGCCGAGCGCCTGCGCCGCGGTTGGGTTGGAGAGGCCGAGGCGCGGGTGGCAGCCAAACCGCCCAACGGGAACTAAACGAGCCAGGGCCGAGTCGAACTGCCTTCGAGTTCGAGATCGCAGGCCGAAGTCGTAGCGAAGGTCCGGGGTTGCCGTTCAGGTCCCGCACCGCTGGCGACTAGTAAAGCGCGGCCACCATCCGTGAGCTTCGGCCGGACACCGAAGCGAGTGGAATAAAAGCGGCCGTGCCGCGCACACTCTGAAGGACCGCCAACCCAGGGTACCGGCAAGCGGAAACCTTCTCTCCCGCTCCCCCGTTTCGAGTGCCCTTGACGTACATTCGGCACTCCTCTACAATCTGTCCACCCATAAAGATTCCCTGGTATGCGGCTTTGGGCCGCATGAATTGCGCTTTTGAGGAGGGCTGGTTCATGTCGCTGCGCTTCTGTTGTGTGCCGCTGTTGCTCAGCTGCCTGGCATCGGCGCAGAGCCTGCCTCCGCCGCCGGGGGGACACCGCGGGGCGCCTGAGCACCATCGTTCTGCCCGTAACACGCGTGAGAGTTCCTCCACGGACAAGCCGCGCGTCACCATCCATTCCTCGGTCCATTGCCGCGTCTACGTTGACGACGAATCGGTAGGCGTGGTGCACGCCGGTGGGCGCTTGCGTTTTAAGGCGGAGCCTGGCGACCATGAGCTGCGCGCCGAGACGCGCGATGGCCGCGAATGGACGCACTCTGTGCATTTGACGGCTGGGAACAAACCGCTGGAGCTGCGCGCCGTTTTTCCGGCGCGTCAGGCCGTGCGCCCTCCCGCCCCGGCACCGGCGCCGCAGCCCGCCACTTCGCAAATCACCCAAGCGGAAATTGCGGCCCAGATGCGCCAGATGCAGGATGCCAAGGACTCGCAAGACCGCTTGCAGAAGTTGCGGCAAAAGCTGAAGGCCGCTCAGCAGCAACAGGTTGTGCCCAGTGTCGCCTCCGCCGTGGCCGCCGGCGCACAGACCGATAGCGACTACCAGCGTAAACTGCGAGCCGCTCGCGCCCGTATGCACGAAGAGGAGGTCAGGGAGGAGCGTGCTCAGTTGGCCCATGCGGACGCCATCCGCCCCGCTGGTACCGCCCAGGTCAATGCCACGGACAAAAATATTTACGTCTGGGTGCCCGCCGGCTCGTTTCAAATGGGCTGCGTCACCGGTGACCAGGCCTGCAGCGATGACGAAAAGCCCTCCCATACCGTCATCCTGAGCCACGGTTTCTGGATCGGCGCTCGCCCAGTGAGCGTGGAGGCCTACACCAACTTCGCCGCCGCTCAGCATCTGCCGATGCCCTCCGATCCGGTCGATCCGGATCACAGCGATGAGAGCTTCAATCCTTCATGGTCGCTGACCGATCACCCCATAGTTGGCGTCTCCTATGATCAGGCCGCGCAGTACTGCCAATGGATGGGGGGGCACCTTCCCAGCGAGGCGCAATGGGAATACGCCGCCCGTTACGGATTACCCAGCGGGCAGATCTATCTCACCGCCAAGCGCATCGACCATGATCACGCCAACTATGGAACGCACAGTTGCTGCCATGGCAAAAAGAGTGGTAAGGACAAGTGGCGCGAAACCTCTCCCGTTGGCAGTTTCGACCCGACCTCGCTGGGCCTCTACGACATGTCCGGAAACGTGTGGGAATGGACGCGCGACTTCTACGGGCCGTCTTACTACGCCATTTCCCCGGACCAGGACCCCCACGGCCCTGCCGACGGCACCTATCACGTACTGCGCGGGGGCGCCTGGAATAGCCCCTATGAACAATTACGGCTTTCCGCGCGCCAGCCCGGCGACGGCACCGTCATCACACCCGCGATCGGTTTCCGCTGTATTGTTCCCGGCTTGGGATAGGCCTCCGGCTGAGCCGGACGAATGGCTGAGCGGGCCGGGGTAATCGAAGCGGGTGGATAGAACCGATAGGAGCGGTCTCGCCGCTCCCGCACCTCTTGCACGGACGCGCCGCAGCGACCATGCCCAGCCTCTCCGCTTTCCCGGCCGCAATCCCCGTGACATACCCTACTTACCCACCCCAAGCCACTTTGGCCGCCCTGCTATACTGCCTAGAGTTGGAGAGCACTTTCCTTTTGGATTGAACCGGTTGATTGAACCTTACTTCGTTTGGAACCCCCGCAATGAGCCTACTTGTTGAGATCCTGACCAAGCAGCAGGCCGATTTGCTGTCGGACTGGAACCGCGATTTGGTGAACCAGACGCGCACCAACGGCCTCAGCGAAAAAGAGATTGCCAACCAGTCGAAAATGTTGCTGGAATACCTGCGCGACGCCCTGCAGCAGGACGGCAACGCCATGGTGGATGCGCCAGCGATGAGCAGGGTGCGCCAGTTCCTGGTGGACGTCGCCGATGCACGCGCCCGGCAGGGATTCACTCCCAGCGAAATCGCAGCCCTTACTTTCAGCCTGAAGCGCCCTGTTTTCCTCCGCCTGGAGAAGCTGGCCAACGGCGCCGACCAGCTCAGCGCCGAGATTTGGGCTGCCACGGAATTGATTGATGGCCTGGGGCTGCACACGCTCAATGCCTTTCTCCGCAGCCGCGAGGAACTCATCAAGCGCCAGGAGCAGGACATGCTGGAGTTGTCGACGCCCGTCGTGCAGCTCTGGAAAGGCATTCTGGCCCTGCCCTTGATTGGTACGCTCGACAGCGCTCGGACCCAGGTCGTCATGGAGACGCTGCTGCAGAAAATCGTCGAGACCGAATCGCGCGTCGCCATTATTGACATTACCGGCGTTCCCACCGTCGATACGCTTGTTGCCCAGCATTTGCTGAAAACGGTAACCGCCGCCCGCCTGATGGGTGCTGATTGCATCATCAGTGGAATTCGTCCGCAGATCGCCCAGACCATCGTGCATTTGGGCATTGAATTAACCGACGTGACCACCCGGGCGACTCTCGCTGGGGCCTTTCAACTTGCTTTGCAGCGGACCAAATTGAATGCGGCGGCTTTGCACGAGTTTGAGCGGGCCAAGAGTGGCGCCAAGGAGTTCTAAGCCGTGGAACGTATTCCTATTCTTCGCATGGGCTCCTATCTGCTTGTCACGGTGCAGGTGGACATGCACGATCAGTTGGCCCAGCAGCTGCAGGAAGACCTGGCGGTAAAGATCGTGCAGACCGGCGCGCGCGGTGTTTTGCTGGACATCTCCGCGCTGGAGTTGGTGGACTCCTTCATTGGGCGCATGATCGGCAATATCGCCGCCACGGCCCGCGTGCTGGATGTGGCTACCGTGGTGGTCGGCATGCGCCCGGCTGTGGCCATTACCTTGGTGGAGTTGGGTATGTCGCTGCCCGGGGTGCAGACGGCGCTTAACGTCGAACTGGGCATGGAGCTGTTGCGCGATCGCCTGGAGGAAACCGTCTTCAATGACCATTTCCCGGAGTGAATCGCTTCCCATTCGCAGTTCCGGCGATGTGGTGGTGATCCGGCAGCGCGTGCGCTCGGCGGCCGAAGATGTGCGCTTCAGCATCGTTGGGCTCACCAAGCTGGTCACCGCGGCCAGCGAACTGGCGCGCAATACTCTGGTCTACGGCGGCGGCGGCAATATGCTGCTGGAGGAGGTGCACGAAAGCGGGCGTACCGGTTTGCGCTTGACCTTTGCCGATAATGGCCCCGGCATTGCCGACATCGCCTTAGCCCTGAAGGATGGCTACACCACCGGGCAGGGTTTGGGGCTGGGCCTCGGCGGGGCGCGCCGCCTCTCCGATGAATTTCACATTGATTCCGCACCAGGAAAGGGCACAACCGTTTGTATCACCCGATGGAAGTAGTTGCTCATCAGCGCCTTCTGATCACCGATATGAGCCACGTAGGCGTGGCGCGGCGCGCCGTCCGCGAGTTGGCCAGGCAACAGCAGCTCGATGAGGTTCTGGCCGAGCGCGCCGCGCTGGTGGCTACGGAAGGCGCCACGAACCTGGTGCGCCATGCCGGCCGCGGAGAGATCCTCCTCCGCCCTCTGGACGCCGGCGTGGCTGCCGGTGTCGAGATGCTGGTTATTGATCGCGGGCCCGGCATGGCGGACCCGGAGCGAAATTTGCGCGATGGCTTCTCCACTGCTGGGACATCCGGCATCGGCTTGGGCGCCATGCGCCGGCTCTCGCATGTCTTCGATTACTATTCGCAGCCCGGCAAAGGGACGGTTTTTTTCTCCCGTGTTTGGACGGCGGAGCCCCGCAGCGAGCCATTGGCTTATGGCGCGGTGTGCGTGCCCAAGCCGGGTGAAACAGCCTGTGGCGATAGCTGGGATGTGAAATTGGTGGGAAACCACGCGCTTGTGCTGCTGGTGGACGGATTGGGTCATGGACCGGAGGCGGAGCGCGCCGCCTTGGCCGCCAAGCATCGCATCCGGCAAAGCTCTGACGTCGGCTTGGATATGCTGCAAAGCCTTCATGCCGCGCTAGCCTCTACGCGGGGCGCAGCGCTTGGCCTGCTGGAGGCCGAACTTCCGGGTGGTCCGGTGTATTTTTCCGGCATCGGGAACACTGCCGGCATGCTCATGGGGAGCGGTAAGCGCCGGAGCCTGGTTTCCATCAATGGCATTGCCGGTCACCAGATGCGCCGCCCACAACGCTTTGAAGTTCCCGTGGACCAGGATTGGTTGTTGATGATGTACACTGACGGTCTATCCAGTCAGATCAGTCTGGACCCATACCCCGGGTTGCGGAACCGGCATCCGGCGGTGGTTGCGGCCGTCCTGTATCGCGATTTCGCGCGTGGCAATGACGATGCCACCGTACTGGTGGCGCGCGCTGCCTGATGTGGCAGCCGCTGGTGACGTCGCTTTGTGCTACGGCAACAGTTTTGATGGAAACGGTGTAATTTCTGGAGAGAGCCAAGCCGCTTTGAAGTCTGAGGAACGGGATGTCTACACGAATCTCCAGCCTTGAACTGAAAACACCGGCCGACCTGCTGCGCGCCCGGCAGATGTGTACGCTGCTGGGCCGCGAATTGGGTCTGGAGAAGCAGGACCAGATTCGTCTGGCCTCGGCCGTTTCCGATGTGGGCCGCAACACGCTCGATCACGCGCGCGGGGGCAGGGTAGAGTTCTGGTTTCGCGACGAGCGCGAACTTGCCGTGCTGGTGCGGGATCAGGGCCCCGGCATCGCCGATCCAGAGGCCGCGCTGCAGGGACGCTCTCTCGCCGGGGTGAGCCGTCTCGTCGACGCCCTGCGGATTGACTCGGCGCCAGGCCAAGGTACCCGCGTCTGGCTTGTTAAGCGCCTCCCGGTAACAGCGCGGGTTCCCGACAGCGAGTGTTTGTTGCGTCTCCAGCTCGCTGTGCAGCGCACGCTGCCTCCCACCGCTGAGCAGGAGTTGCGCGATCAGAGCGAGCAGTTGCTGCAGTTGCTGGAGAGCGCCGCGCAGCGCGAGCGCGAGTTGCAGCGCCTCAACCTCGAACTGGAAGAAACCAATCGCGGCGTCATGGCTCTCTACGCCGAGCTGAATGAGCGCGCCGAAAACTATCAGAATCTCGCCGAACTGAAAACGCGCTTCCTCTCCGAAGTCAGCCACGAGTTGCGCACACCTCTGAATTCCATTCTCGCGATCAGCCGTCTGCTTCTGGACCGCACCGACGGCGACTTGAGCGATGAGCAGGAGCGCCAGGTGGAGTTCATCCGTTCCAGCGCAGTGGCCCTGACGCAATTGGTCACCGATCTGCTGGATCTGGCCAAGACGGAAGCCGGGAAGATGAGCCTGCGCATCACCGAGTTCGATCTGGAGGACATCTGGACCGGCCTGCGCGGCATGTTGCGGCCACTGCTGACCGGCGCCACCCAGCTCATTTTCGACGATCCCCCGCCGCTGCGTCTGCGCACCGACGAACGCAAGCTGAATCAGATCCTGCGCAACCTGCTCAGCAACGGCTTGAAATTCACCCCCGAAGGCGAGGTCCGTTTGCGCGTGCTCAGCACGGAAAACGATCAGCTTGTCTTGGCGGTAAGCGATACCGGCGTGGGTATTTCCCCGCGGGATCAGGCCCGGCTGTTTGAAGACTTCACCCAGGTGGATAGCCCTCTACAAGCCAAGTTGCATGGCACCGGTCTGGGTTTGTCCTTGTCCCGCCGGCTGGCGCAGATGTTAGGTGGCCGCCTGTGGGTGGAGAGCGAACTGGGGACCGGCTCCACATTTTTCCTGTCCATTCCGGTGGCCATCGGCGCCGCCCCGGCGCTGATCACCAGCACCGAGCGCCAATCCGAGTCCGTGGTTCTGGCCGTTGAACCGGATAATGACGTGTTGTTGGCCTACAAAACGGCCCTGCAACCCCTGGGCATTTCCGTGCAGCAGGCGCGCAGCGTCCGCGATGCCCGCCGCGCTCTGCAGTTGCTGGACCCCGTAGCGGTGCTGCTGGAGGTGCTGCTACCCTATCGCAGCGGCTGGTCACTGCTGGCCGAACTGAAGCACCATCCTCTGACCCGCCAGATTCCGGTCGCGGTCGTTACCGATGTTGACAATCGCGCCAAGGCGGAAGAACTCGGCGCCGACGTGTTTGCGCGCAAACCGGTGGATCGCGCCTGGCTGCGCAACTGGGTTTCCCAACTGCCCCGGCCGGCCGGAAGGCCGCACCTGCTGGTCATTGATGACGAACCCACCGCGCGTTACATCGTGCGCGAGGCGCTCAACGATTCTCCCTACCTCATCCGCGAAGCGGCGGATGGCGCTGTCGGCTTGCAAATGGCCGATGCCGCCGGCCCCGCCGCCATCGTGCTGGATATGGAAATGCCTCAAATGGATGGCTTTGAGGTGTTGCGTCAGCTTGCTTCACAGCCTCACACCAAAACGGTTCCAGTCATTATCCATACCCAGACGACTCTAACGCCGGAAATGAGAAAGCGATTTCCGCCGCAGGTCGTCGATGCTGTTTCGAAAAGCGCCGCGGCTGCCAACGGCAGCCATCATGCACTGGTTCAGGCCCTTGCCCGAGCCGGTCTGAACTGGGGAATAGGCGAATAGCATATGCGGTCTTGGCCTCAACGAACCCTACTGACGGTGGAAGACAATCCGGCCCATCGCTACGCGCTCACACGTGTGTTGCGGAAGGCTGGCTATCACATTTTGGAGGCGGCCAGCGGCAAGGAGATGTGGGAACATCTCACGCGCCAGCCAGTCGATCTGGTGCTGCTCGATATCAATTTGCCCGACAGCAGCGGCTTCGATTTGTGCCGCCGCGTGAAGAGCAACCCGGACACCTCCTCTATCCCGGTGCTGCACATTTCGGCCAGCTTTGTCGATGTCGCTGACCGCACCCACGGGCTCAAGCATGGCGCCGACGCGTATTTGACCGCACCCGTGGAGCCGGAGATCCTGCTGGCCACGGTGGGCTCGCTGTTGCGCTCCAGACGCGGCGAAGAACGGCAGCGCGTGCTTGCGGAAATGGGTTTGCTGGCGCTGAACTGCAAAGACCTCGACTCCTTTCTCACCGCGGCGCTGCAGATGGTCAGCCAAACCCTTGCCGCCAATGGCGGGGTGGTTTACTGCAAAGTCGAACCTTTACCGGAAACGCACGCCACCGCGGCGGTGGCCGCCGAGGCTGCGGGCGGCGGCGCGCGCGGCTTGGCGGTGCAGGAGCAGGCGCCTCCTCCCGTGAATCTTTCCCCCGTTCAGCAGTACTGGACGCCGGGAGCGCGCCCGTCGCAGGGCGTCACGGCTTCCTCCAGTCTTCCCGAACCAGCCGGCCGCCTCGCGGTTCCTGAAATCAACTCTGTGTCCGGCTTGGAAGACAATTGGGACGCCGCCTACCTGCCAATTAGTGCCAGCGGGGAGGAGTTTGGCACGATAGGGATCTACTGGCGCCGGGAGCGGAATGAAACCGCCATCGCCTGGGAGGCCGGTGAACCGGAATTTTTGCGCGCCGCCGCCAGCATTATTGCTGCCACTTGGTTCCGGTTGCGCGCCGAAGAGGAGTTGCAGCGGCTTTCCCGCACCCTGGAAAGCAAAGTGGAGGAGCGCACCGCGGCGCTGCAGGCCAGCAACGACGCTTTGCAGCGCTCCAATCGTGAGTTGGAAAGCTTCGCCTATCTGACTTCGCACGACTTGAAAGAGCCGCTGCGCACCATTGCCTGCTTCATCGACCTCATCAGCGAGCGCTATACGGAGCGCTTCGACGAGGAAGCCCGCGAGTTCATGGGCTTTATCCAGGGCGGCGCCGCGCGCATGTCGGCGCTTCTGGACGACTTGCTGGCCTACTCGCGCGTCTCCCGCCAAGGGCAGTTGATCAGCACTTTCCCGGTTTGCGAGATCCTCGATGCGGTGCTGCTCGACCTGAACTCGGCTATCGAGTCGCGCGGTGCGCGGATTCAGGTTGATCCGCTGCCGGAAATCCGCGCCATTCCTACCCAGATTGGCCAAGTCTTTCAGAACCTGATCGCCAACGCCATCAAGTTCTGTCCCGCGGAGCGCGTGCCGCAAATTTGTATTTCGGCGCAACGCGTGGCCGATGCCTGGCAGTTCTCGGTGCAGGATAACGGCGTGGGCTTCGACCCCAGGTACGCGGAACTCGTCTTCGGGGTCTTCAAGCGCTTGGCTACGCGCGAGGAGTTCCCCGGCAACGGGATGGGCCTTGCGATTTGCCGCAAGGTGATCGAGCGTCACGGCGGCAAAATCTGGGTGGAAACCGAAATCGGCCAGGGTGCCCGATTCCTGTTTACCGTACCCGACACCCTGGCGCTGGAAAAGCTGCTGTAAAGACGCCCCGCAATGCGCGGCAATACTCTTCTCCTGGGCCGCCCATGCGGGCGACAAGCCGGGAGGGTCTGCCTATGAGGTCCCGCACCGCGGGCGACTAGTGAAGTCCGGCTAACATCCGTGAACTTTGGCCCGTGCCTCTATTACTCCGCTTGCACGCCGGCTAATACACCCCTCCGGCCTCCGTTGTGCGCTGACGCATCGCACTGTTGCGCGTACTCGCATGTTCACACCGGAGCGCACTTTTGCCCCCAGTCGTGTTCGCTCAAATCCTGCTGGCCTAACTGTGCCCCAGGACGTTGTGCGGCGTGTAGGGCTCCTGCAGACGCTTCAACTCCTCTTCAGAGAGTCGAATGTCCAAGGCGGCAATGGCTTCGTCCAGGTGGCGCATCTTGCTGGCGCCAATGATGGGTGCGGTGACGCCCGGCTGGTGCAGGACCCAGGCCAACGCGATCTGGGCGTTGGAGACGCCCCGCTCCCGCGCGATCTCCGTCACCCGCTGCGCCACGGTGAAGTCGGAATCCTGGTAGTAGAGCTTGTGAGCGTACTCGTCGGTCTTGGCGCGTACGGTCTCACCGTAGTCTTCCTTCTGGCGGTTGCCGGCTAGAAAGCCCCGCGCCATCGGACTCCAGGGAATCATGGCGATCCCCTCTTCACGGCACAGCGGATTCATCTCGCGTTCTTCTTCCCGGTAGATCAGGTTGTAATGATTTTGCATGCTCACGAAGCGGGTCAGCCCCATCTGATCCGCGGTGTAGAGCATCTTCGCGAACTGCCAGGCATACATGGACGAGGCCCCAACGTACAGCGCCTTGCCCGATTTCACCACCTCGTCCAGCGCTTCCAGCGTCTCTTCGATCGGCGTCTCGTAATCGAAGCGATGGATTTGGTACAGGTCGACATAATCCACCCCCAGCCGTTCCAGGCTGGCGTCAATGGCGTGCATGATGTGTTTGCGTGATAGGCCCCGCTGGTTCAGACCCTCGCCCATGGGGTTGAAGACCTTGGTGGCGATCACGATCTGTTCCCGCGACGGGGCAAAGTCGTGCAGCGCTCGCCCGAGGATCTCCTCGCTTACCCCGACCGAATACATGTCGGCGGTATCGAAAAAGTTGATACCGCGCTCCAGCGCGCGCTCAATGAAAGGACGGCTCTCCTCCTCCTCCAATACCCATTCCCGCCATTTCTTCGAGCCATAGGTCATCGCGCCCAGGCAAAGACGAGAAACCTTCAGGCCGGTGGATCCGAGCCGCACGTATTGCATAGAATCGACTCCAAAAGCGGGTCGCGCCAGCGACTTTCGCTAGCCCCTCAAAACGAATGAACGGCGATCCGCCAGCCGCTTGGCGACTGCAACGAATCGCGCCCGCAATGCACCGCCCGGAATGTTACGTGACGCCAAGTCAACCGCAATGCCGCACGGTGAACTGTGGACTGTAAACCGTCAACGCGATTTCAACGAGGCCATATCGATGACGAACCGGTACTTGACGTCACTTTTCAGCATGCGTTCGTAGGCTTCGTTGATCTGCTGTATGGGAATGACCTCGACGTCGGCGGTGATGCCATGCTTGCCACAAAAATCCAGCATCTCCTGGGTTTCCGGAACGCCGCCGATGAGCGATCCGGCAAACTGCCGCCGCTTGAAGATGAGGCCAAAAGCGGCCGTGGGCAGCGGTTCGTTGGGCGCACCCACCAGCACCACCGTTCCGTCCCGCTTCAGCATGTTGAGGTAAGGATTAATGTCGTGCTTGGCCGAAACCGTGTCGAGGATAAAGTCAAAACCACCCTGTTTCGCCATGGCCTCCGCATCGCGGGAGATGACGACCTCGTCCGCGCCCAGGCGTTTGCCGTCCTCGGCTTTTCCGGGGGAGGTGGTGAACAGCACCACGTGCGCACCGAGGGCGTGAGCCAATTTCACCCCCATATGGCCTAGACCACCCAGTCCAACCACCCCCACCTTTTGCCCAGGTCCCACCTTCCAGTGCCGCAACGGCGAGTAGGTCGTAATCCCGGCACACAGCAGCGGCGCCACCGCTGGCAAGGGCAGGTTCTCGGGAACCCGGAACACAAAATGCTGGTCAACCACAATCGACTGCGCATAGCCGCCGAGGGTGACGCCCCCCAGGTGCTTGTCTGGGCTGTTGTAGGTCAGGATGAAATTGTCGCAGTAGTTCTCCAGCCCCTGCTGGCAACTGGCGCACTGGCGGCAGGAGTCGACCATGCAGCCCACGGCGGCGGTGTCGCCCACCTTGAACTTCTTTACGTTCGCACCCACCGCGGTGACTTTCCCCACAATCTCGTGTCCCGGCACGCAGGGGTAAACCGTGCTGCCCCACTCGTTGCGCGCGGTATGCAGGTCGGAGTGGCAGACCCCGCAGTACTGGATATCGATCTGGATATCCTCGGGGCCCGGATCGCGCCGTTCCAGCGTGAAAGGAGAGAGCGGGGAAGAGGCGCTGTGGGCGGCAAACGCTTGCGATTTGGTCACGGGTTCTCCTGAATAGTCCTCGCGAGGAGTAATTTTGAGTATCAATCGTCGTTGGCAACTGCGTCAAGCCGATGCTCACCCTCGCTCGCCAGTTGTTCCGCGCTCACCCGGGCCAGGCCTGGGTTGGGGAACGGGTAGTGCGGAGCCGCGTAGCGCGCCAGGGTGGAGCGTTCTCATCGCCGTCTCCGAGGCCCACTGCAGCCGCCTTGGCCTTCGGCGGCCGGGATTTCGGCCGGGAGAACAACAAAAAGGGCGGCCGTGGCGGGCCGCCCTCCTGCATTCCGGTTAATTGATTCCAGCTTACGGCCGCAATCCCATCGACTGCAGTTGCGCGCGCGCATGCCGCGCCTCCTGGCTGTGCGGATAATGCTGAATCAGATTGCGCAGTTCCGCCGCCCCGGCCGAGGACTTGCCCATAGCGATCAGGGCATAGCCCTTCTTGAGCTGTGCGCTCGGGGTGAGGCGGTGTCCGGGGTAGTTGTTCAGCACGGTATTGAACATCTCCACCGCCTTGGAGTAATCCTGCTGGCGAACGTAGATGTCGCCCATGTAGTAGGCCGCGTCCGCCGCGTGAATGTCCTGCGGATAAGCCTGCAGGTATTGCTGGAACTCCTGCTGCGCCAGCGCATACTTGCCGCTGATGTAGTCGCTGAGGGCGTTGTCGTAAAGCTGCTTGGCCGGCAGCACCGCGGCCGCTGGCTGCTGCTGGGGAGCGTTCAAGCCCTGCCCCCCACCCAGGGATTGCCCGGGCGCCGGCGCCGGAGCGGTGGGCGGCTGAATGTTGGTCTGCGCCTGCTGAATCTGCTGCAGCAGCGAGTTCATCTGCCGCATCTGGGTGCGCAGTTGATCGAGCGAATCGTTCAGTGTCTGGAAGTTCTGGGAAAGCTGGGTCTGCGTCTGGTTCGACGCCCCCGCTTGACCATTAAGCTGGTTCTGCAGGTTGGTGAGAGCGGTGTTGAGCTTGTTCACCGTGTCGGTATTTTGTCCGACGAGCGTGCGCAATACCGCCATATCGCTGTCCAGCGATTGCTGCAGGTCGTGCATCTCCGACATCAGTAGCGACACCTGTTCCTGCAACTGCACAATCTCTTTGGAGACCGCAAAGGAGGGACTCGCCATTGCGGCGAGCAGGAAGATGACGATCAGGATTCGCTTCGACATAGCGCCTCTATTTTAAGCCAGTGTGGCCGCTTGTGCCATGCAATCCCGGCCGCCTCCGAGGTTGCGGCTAATGCAAAGGAAAACCGCCCGGCCCACCCCTCGGGGGAGTGGGCCGGGCGGCAACTGTCCACGCAACCACGCAACCTTACTGCTGCTGCGCCATCACGATGTGAGCGCGGCGATTCTGCTGCCAGCACTCTTCGGTCTCATCCGTACAGAAGGGCTTTTCCTTGCCGTAGCTGATGGTGCGCATGCGATCGGCGCTCACCCCGAGCTGCTCCAGGAAATCCTTGGCCGCGTTGGCCCGGCGGTCGCCCAGCGCCATATTGTATTCGGCGCTGCCGCGATCGTCGCAATGCCCTTCAATGACGACTTTGACCTCAGGATGCTGCTTGAGGAAGTCGGCGTCCTGCGTCAGGGCCTGCTGGCCGTCATTGCGGATGTTGCTCTTGTCGTAATCGAAAAACACGTCTTTGACGTTCTGGCTGAATAAATCGCTGAGCGTCTCCTGCGTGGTCGCCGACTGCACTGGCTGGTTCACCACCGGTTCGGTGACCGTAATGCGCACGCCGGCGCTGCTGGTCTGCCCATCCGGCCCGTGCGCCACCACCTGATAGTCGGTGGAAGTGGTCGGGGTGACCTGCTGGGAGCCGTTGAGGTTGACGGGCGTGCCGTTGAGCTCAACGCGGATAGCGTTTTTCGAGGTCCATGTCAGGGTCGCGCTCTGCCCACGCTGCAAGTCGGTCTTGTCGGCGTTGAGCGTCACTTCCGGCTTGGGCGCCGCCTGCGGCGGCAGCACCGGGTGCACCACCGACACGTTGTGCTTGCAGCCGGCGGCCAGGAGAGCGAGAGAGAGAAAGCCTGCCGAGAGCAGCAGGCGATGAAAGTGCTTCTGTCGCATGTCGTTCTGTTTTCCTTCCTTGTAATCGGCCGCAGCGCGGTGGTCCATCGCGAGACTATTGCTGTGTCGCCACCGGCTGCCAGTTTGGCATCTGGTTATCCCCGCGCGTAGTTATCTGCGTGGGATTGGTGCCGTCCGCCAGAATGGTAAAGAGCTGCCAGCGATTCCCATTGCCCGACGACAGCACCAGATGGCGCCCGTCCGGAGCCCAGCTCGGAAAATCGTTACGTTGACCATTATGCGTGAGTTGCACGTATTGGTGCGACCCCAGCTCCATGATGTAAACGTCGTAGGAGCCGCTGTTTTCTCCCCCACCCGTCCGCCGCCAGGAGAAGGCCAGCGACAGCCCGTTGGGCGACCAGGAGGGGCTGACCGCATAACCGCCATCCGTGAGGCGCGTCTGGTTGCTGCCGTCGCTGTCCATAATGTAGATCTGCGGCAGTCCGGTTCGGTCGCTCTCAAAGGCGATTTGCGCCCCCGTTTTGGGGTTCCACACCGGGGCGATGTTTTCGCTCAGCGAGTAGGTCAGCTGTTGCGGCGGCCCCATGCTCCCCACCCGCTCCACATAAATCTGCATATGACCGGTTTTGGACGAGGCAAACGCCAGTTTGGTTCCATCCGGAGACCATGCCGGGGTGGCATTGGTGCCGCCAAAATGCGGGAAGGGAATATAGTGATGCGTGATCAGGTCGTAGACGCGGATCTGTGGCGTCCCGCTGGCATAGGACATAAACGCCAGCTTGGTGCCGCCCGGCGAGATGCGCGGTGAGTAGGCGATGCTGTTCAGGTGGGTGATCTGCGTCTTATTAGCCCCGTCGTAGTCCATCATCCAGACCTCGTCGTGGCCGCTGAGGTTGCTGATGTAGGCAATCCGCGTGGCGAAGATGCCCGGGCCGCCGCCCAGCTTTTCCACAATGGCGTCGGCCAGCATGTGCGCCATCGTGCGCGCCTCTTCATCGGTCGCCGGCCCGGTGTAGCGCTTGCCCAGCATAAACGGGGAGGCGGGCTGGGTCACATCGTACAAGTAGCCCTCCAGCACCAGCAGATTGCCCGACTGCCGCAGGTTGCCGAATACCAGCCGCTGCGCGTTGGCCGGATCATTGGCCCAACTGGCGACGTTGGCCTGGTTCAGGTCGGCGGGGCTGCCTGGCTGCTCCAGCGGGTAGTTGCTCTTGCTTACCATCAGCACCAGCCCGGACTGGTCCAGATCGTTCCACAACACCCCGTCAAAGGTCTGCTGCAGGGCCGCAAGTTGTCCCCCGCTGCCCACCATATGGAAATCGGGTTGTGCCAGGCTGAGCTTCTTATTGCCGGTGATGGTGATGTTCACCTGGCCTTGCGCCTGCGCGGTTCCGTTTGGGGTGGGGATGTTGGTGCTGCTGACTTGGGCGAAGGCCAGAGGCGCCGTCAAGGCGCACGCAATCAGCAGGAACTGCAAACGCGGAGAGAGCCGTGTCATTTTCATGATGTTCATTGCAAGCTGAAAAAGATCTGCACGTACAGTGTGGAGGGGCTGTAATCCCCCGGCAGCGGCATCTTCTCCGACGCCGCCAGTTCCTGAACCGTATGGACTGCAATCCCGTCCAGATCGGCGTTGCCGCTGCTGCGCGCAAGCCGGATATTTTCGATGTTTCCTGGGTGCGTCAAGGTGAAACCGACGTAGGTGCCCACCTTGGTGGGCATCGACGGTGTATGTGGCTGCTGCAGCCAATAAAACTCCAGCCGGTCACGAAGGTGGTTGATGAAGCCCGCGTGCGAGGCGCCGAAATTGGCATCGCCGAATTGCATGCCTCCGCCGCCGCCCTGCCCCGTTTTCATCCCATAACTGAACGACGCCCGCTGACCTGCTCCAGCATGAACGCGACGGTCCGCCGGCGGCACGTCGGCGCGCGCCAGCTGCTGCAGCATCCGCTGCGCCTCCGTGCGCGCCAGCCGCTTGGGAACATGCCGTTTAGGCAGCGCAATCGAGTTCTTTTCCTGAACGGCCGGCTTATGGACAGGGCTTGGGGTCCCCGGGTTATCCGTGGCCAGACGGTTCTTCGTCACGTGCTGCACCGGCGACGGCATCGGAATCACCGCGCCCGGCACTTTCGTGACCAGGTTGGCTTCCAGCGCCCCCGGTCCCGCATCGCCCAGATGCGTTCCTCCCCAATTCAGCCCCGGAAACAACTGGCTCCAGAAGAGCAGCAGCGCCACCAGCAGGACATGCGCCGAGGCTACCAGCAAAAACTTGCCCTTGAGCGGTTCCAAATTGCCGCCGCGAGCGCCGGGATGTACACCTGCCACCATAGAAAAAACGGCTTTAATGCCGGCTGTTATAGGGCTCGGTCACCAGGCTGACGCGCCGCAGCCCACCTTGCTTGAGGCGGTCCATCACCTGTGCCAGCATGCCCCATGTGACGCGCTCATCGGCGCGCACGTAAACCTCCTGCTGGGCCGGGTTTTTCAGGTGCGCCCGCACCGTCTGCGCCAGCGTGTGCACGTTGGCGAGAGAGTCTCCCACATAGACGTCCCCAGCACGGTTCACGGTTACCACCAGCCGCGCCTTGGTGAGCTGGTTGGTGTCGTGCGTCTTCGGCACGCTCACGTCAATGCCGCTTTGAATGACCGGCGCCGTCAGCATAAAGATCACCAGCAAAACCAGTACCACGTCCACCAGCGGGGTAACGTTGATTTCAGCCAGGGCCGTCCGTGTTCTTCCGTCGCTGGTCGAAAAAGCCATGCCTCTACCCCGCAATTATTCGCGCGCGCCCCGGCGCGCCGCGGCCGTGGTGGTTTCAAATGTCGAGACGGGGGTGTTTTCGGCGCGGATGAGGAACTCCATGATGAACTCATCCCCCCGCGACGCAAACTCCTTCAGGTGATTTACAAAAATGTTGTAGGCGATCAGCGCCGGAACCGCCGTGAACAGTCCGGCGGCGGTGGTGATGAGGGCTTCGGAAATGCCCGGCGCGACGGCGGCCAGGGTCGCGGCGCCGGCCGTCCCCAGGCCGTGAAAGGCGTCAATAATGCCCCACACCGTGCCAAACAGCCCGATAAACGGCGTCGCCGCGGCGGTGGTGGCCAGCCAGCCCAGACGTGTCTCCAAGTTCGTAATCTGCTCCATGGAAGCAGCGCGCAGCGCGCGTTCCACGCTTTCCAGATTCTGATTGCCGGTCGCCTGCCGCACCAACTCCTGGTAGCCGGTCTCCCAAATGTCCACTAGCGGGCTGGGCCGGTACTGCTCGGCCGCCGCGTGGACCGGCGCGAAACCCTGGGAACGGCGGAAAAACTGCAGAAAACGCTTGGTTTGCGCCCGTGCGCGGCGAAACCGCCCCGCCTTGGTCAGGATGATGGTCCACGACAGCACGGAAAACAGCAGCAGGATCACCAGTACAATCTTGGCCACCCAGCCGGAGTTATCCAGCATCTGGCGGACGGCGTCGCCGTTGCTCTGCATGAAGATGAGCTGCGAAAGAGGAAGCAAATTCACTCCTGGCGAGGGCTTTCTTTCAACGATTTACGTTAGCACAGCCCGGCGCTGCGCTTGTTCTTGTAATGCCCTGACCGGCACCTCACAAGCCACCTGCGGTGGAAGGGGAAAAGCGCCGTAGGGCGCGCGCCCTCAGCGCCCCAGCGCTTTTGCCATCCGCCGATTTGGAGTCCCGGCCCGCGGTGTGCTACATTCTGCGGTATGCGGTTCATCTCCCGCCTGCTGGTATTGCCGGTCCGAATTACCTGCCGCTGATCATCTTGCGATCAGCGGAACCCTCCTGCTGCAACTTGAATTCGGTCTCCGGCCACCGCGCCGGCTCGGGCGTCCTGTATCCGCGCCCTTAGAGAGCTGAGATGAACATGAATAAGCATCGCATCGAAATCTACGACACCACCCTCCGCGATGGCACTCAGGGAGAACTGGTCTCCTTCAGCGTCAGCGAAAAACTCCAGGTCGCCTCCCTGCTGGACGAATTGCAGGTCGACTACATCGAAGGCGGATGGCCGGGCGCCAATCCGCGCGACAGTGAGTTTTTCCAGCACGCCCGCGGCATCACCCTGCGCCACGCGCAGTTGGCCGCCTTTGGCAGTACCGCGCATCCGTCCAATCCGCCTGATAAGGATCCCAACCTGCGCGCCCTGCTTGATGCCGAAACCCCGGTGGTCACCATCTTCGGCAAGAGCTGGACGTTGCATGTCGAGCAGGCGCTGGGCATCAGCCTGGATGAAAATCTCCACCTGGTGGAGCGCTCGGTGGCGTTTCTGTCTGGCGCCGGCCGCCAGGTGGTGTTCGACGCGGAACACTTTTTCGACGGGTTTGCCGCCGACCCGCAATACGCGCTTAGCGTGCTGCGCGCCGCCGCCAATGGGGGCGCCTCCCGCCTGGTGTTATGCGACACCAACGGCGGCTCGCTCCCCGCTCACATCGAGAACGGCGTCGGGCAGGCGCGCGAGGTCAGTCACTTGCCGCTCGGCATTCACGCCCACGATGACTGCGACCTGGGCACCGCCAACGCGCTGGCGGCGGTGCAGGCCGGCGCCACCCATGTGCAGGGCACCTTCAATGGCTGGGGCGAGCGTTGTGGGAACGCCAACCTCTGCTCCATCATCCCGGTGCTGGAATTAAAAATGGGCTATCAGACGATTGGGCTGGAGTGCATGTCCAGTCTGACCGGGGTGGCGCAGCGCATCGCGGAACTGGCCAACCTGCCCCTCAATCAGCGTCTGCCCTTTGTTGGCCGTAGCGCCTTTGCCCATAAGGGCGGCATTCATGTCAGCGCCGTACGCCGCAATCCGGCGACTTACGAGCATATCGATCCGGCGCTGGTGGGAAATGTGCGCCGCGTGCTCGTCTCCGATCTTGCCGGCAAAAGCAACTTGCTGGAGAAGGCGGTCGAACTGGGATTGGCGCGCGAGCTTGATCCCACCGTGGCGCAGCGCCTGACGGCCCGCATCAAGCAACTGGAAAGCCACGGTTATGAGCTGGAGTCCGCGGATGGCTCGCTGGAACTGATGTTCCGCCGCGAATTGTCGCTGCTGGACCACTACTTCACCCCGGTCGCTTTTACCGTGCAGTCGCGCTACATCGGCCAGCCCGCCACCCTGGCCGGCGCCGCCAAAAACGGTACTGGGGACGAACGCGCCAGTCTTCTGCATGGCGAAGGACATTCCGAAGCGCAGGTCACCTTGAACGTCCAGGGCGAAACCGTGGTCTCCACCGCCTCCGACCTGGGCCCGGTGGCTGCCCTCGACGTGGCCCTGCGCAAGGCGCTTTCCCCACGCTACCCGGAGGTCGCCAACATTATCCTCACCGACTACAAGGTGCGCATCCTGGAAGGCAATCGCGGCACCAAGGCGCAGGTGCGAGTCCTGGTGGAGTCCTCCGACGGTCACAATTCCTGGACCACCGTGGGCGTCTCCGACAACGTCATTGAGGCCAGTTGGGAGGCGCTGACCGAGGCGCAGCAGTACTGCATTCTCCGCCACCGTGTGAGCGGCGCCTGGAATCGCGCCGGCGCCTGAGACGCCTCGGGGCGAGTCTGCTCCTCCGGGCACGCGCCCGGCTCCGCAAAAACACAAAGGCCGCAACTACCAGGTTGCGGCCTTTGCACTGCACAACTGCGGCAAAAACTACTTCTTGCCGGGCGCGATGGCGTCCTTCACCGCTTTCGCGACACGGAACTTCACCACCGTCTTGGCGGGGATTTTGATGGTGTCGCCGGTCTGCGGATTGCGGCCCAGGCGGGCTTTGCGCTGCTGTTTTACCAGCTTGCCGAGTCCGGGCAGCGTGAAGGCGCCGTTCTTCTTGGTCTCTTTCACGGCCAAAGCCGCCAGGAGCTCCAGATACTGCGCCGAAACCTTGTTGCTAACTTCCGTCTGCTCCGCCAGGTGGCGGACCAGCTGCGTCTTCGTCATTCCAGCCATGCACCCTCCTTGGGTAGATCCAATGCGCAGCCATTGTACACGACCATCGTCGTCAAGTGCGCGATTTTTGCGGCTCCTGCGGCATCGCTGCCGTTTTAACCGCTCCAACCGCCCTTATGCAATGGTTCTGCGCCTTGAGCTCTGCTAAAGACTGCCAGAAACAACGCCATTTGAAAACGGGGAATTGCACTTTTTTCGGGATTTTTTTGCGATTTCCGCATTTTGCGTCCGTCCGCGGACCGCCCCCACACCAATTTCCCGTTCCCATGCTGCCGTTATGCCCGCCGCTTACAGCGGTTCGATCCGCAACTGCACACTGCAGCGGCTCACTCCCACTGGCCACACGGCCAGTAGAACGCTGCCTTGGTAGACCTGCTCGAATCCGCCCTCCGACTGCGAAACCGTATAGATAGGCCGCACCCACCAGGCTTGTGCCCCGGGCGCCAGCAAGCGCAGCCGCAACTGCCGCCAGCCGTCGGTTAACTCCAACTCGCCTGCTTCCGCTCCACCGGCCGCCTGCAACGCGCCCTTCCAGGCCAGCGGAAACTGCCGCCCCCCATGGCGAATCAACCGGTCGGGCGCGTCCGGGGCGAGCAGGTTCAGCACAAACTCCAGTGCGCAGCGCCGCGCATCCAGCCCGCCGGTTTCGGCCTCGCAGCACAAAACGCTGTGCCGCCCTTCATCGCGCAAAATGTAAGTCTTCTGAATTTGCGCGGCGCCTCCCTGGCTGAGCGAGACGCGCAGTTCGCCGGCCGCCTCTTCTGTCGCGCTGACCTGATAGCTTCCGCTGGCCGCTTCCGCGTTTTCACCCAGTTCGTTTTTTTCAAACTGTTCCCAGGCCGCTTCCGCGGGCATGAGGTACAGCCGCCCGCAAACGCGTGCATAGCGGTCATAGCACAACGCTTTTTGCAGGTTTTCGTGATCGTGCAGTTGCGTGCCCGGCAGGTTGGCCGGGTTGGAGGCCACCTTTTGCCGGATATCTTCGTGGTACACCTCCGGCCGCCGTTGCAGCGAATTCACCAGAGCTGCCGCATGCCGCCGGTCATCAATGGCCGCCGCCGTGCCCCCATCCGCCGGTACCACCAGAACGCGCGCCCCCGGCGTCCGCAGCTCCACCTCCTCTACCCCATCCAGGTTGAGGTCCAGACGGCGTATATGCCGCCCATTACCCGCCAGTTCGTCCAGCTTCCGGTCGGCGGCGATCAGGCGCGTGTAGACCGTGTCCCGCAGGTGCGGCGCGTACAGTCCGCCAAATAGGCCGTGCCAATAGGCGTCGTTGCATTGTGCCGCCATCAGATCGTCGTAGGCGGCGGCGAAGTCCCGCTCCCACCCGGCGCCGGGTTGAAGCTGATGCAGCCGCGCGCTCACGTCCAGCGCCGTCTTGTGCATCAGGTTGGCTTCGCCATACTTGGCCAGAAAGCTGCGCCACGGCGCCCCACTCAGAAAACGGCGGTAGGGTTCCGACGCCGGGTCATGCAACGCCCGGTGAAACTGCGCCGCCGCCGGCGCCGGCAGCGCCCATTGCATCATCTCGGCGTAGGAGGCGGTTGGCAAATAAACCAGCCCTAGCGGCGCATGCTGGTCAAGATATTGCGCCAGCGTGGTGGTCTCAATGACTTCCTGCTCCTGCTCCAGTTGATCGAAGAAGCGGCGCAGCCACCCATCCTTGTAAACGTGCTGAAAGGTGTGCGGCCATGTTCCAAACTTTTCCATGTCGTCACCCATGGTCAGCAGCGCCCCGGGATGGCGTTGCGCCTGTTCGCGCAGGAACGCCAGTGACTCCTGCTCCGGCCGGAAGGGCATGGTGCAACGCAGAAACTTGTTCGAAGGGACCACGCGCAGCGGACTGCCACCGTGTTCGGTGATCAGATAGCCATAGGTCTGCTCCGGCTCCAGGCCGGCCAGGATGAAGTGGGTGTCATCGATGATGGCAAAATCCACTCCGGCGCGGTGCAGTGGCGCCGGCAGCTCCGGTTCCCAAACCCGCTCGGTGAGCCAGATGCCGCGCGGCCGTGTCTGGAACAGCTTCTCGAGCAATTGGCTCAGCCGCTGAATCTGCTCGATCTTGTCGCGGTCGGGAATCGAGACCAGAATGGGCTCGTAATAGCCGCCACCCAGCACCTCCAGCCGCCCTTGCTGAACCAGCACCCGGAGCCGCTCGATATAGCCCGCATGGCGTTCGGCGATCCAGGCCAGCAGCGAACCGCTGAAGTGCAGGGTGAAGTGCAGCCACGGGCGCCGCTCCGCTTCCTCCACAAACGGCAGGTAGGAGGTCTGGTAGGCCTCTTCAATGACGTGGTCAAAATTGCCCACCGGCTGGTGCGCATGCAGAATCAGCGACAGGAAGAGCGGCAAAAGGCATTCTCCTCAAGGGGCGAACCCAACTGCTTTCGAGCTCCGCAGGCGCCGTTGCAACCATCTCCGGCAGCTTCCTGGGCGTCGGCTCCCGCTACCGTAGGATCGGGACACTGGCGCAAGTGGGAAAAAGGCGGCTGTGCCGCATTCGGGCGCTCGCGGTCTGTAGTCTAGTGTAGCCGTGCCCAGTGGACGGCGAAGCGGAACGATCAGCAGCCTCCCGCGAGATAACTGTTAACCTGCACTTGGTGACCAAACGCGTTGCCACACTTCGACGACAATATCCACAGTGGAGCCGGCGCCTGTGAACGAAACCAACTTGGCTTGCACCCCCAATTTCGTCCCTGCTCCGGCGGAGCGAACCGCGGATGGACTGCTCCCGGTCTACCTGCTGGCGCTGGCCACGGTTCTCCTGCACCTGGCGGTGGGCAACCGCTACGGCTTTCATCGTGACGAGTTGCAATTGCTCGCCGATGCGCGGCGCCTGCGTTGGGGCTATGTCGTCTACCCGCCGCTGACGCCATTTCTGGCTTGGGTTTCACTGCACCTGTTCGGGACCTCATTGCGCGGTTTCCGGCTGTTTGCCAATCTGGCCCAGGCGGCCTGCCTCGTGCTGACCGGCATGATGGCCCGCGAGCTCGGCGGCAAGCGCTGGGCGCCTCTGCTGGCCGCGGCGGCGGCGCTGCCCTTCAGCCTGGCCGCCGGCGCCATGATGCAGTACGTCTCCTTTGACAACCTCTTCTGGGTTCTTACCGCCTACAGCACGATTCGCCTGCTCAAAAGCGGGGATCCGCGCTGGTGCCTGGCGGTGGGCGCGGCGGCCGGCGGCGGACTGCTGGCCAAGTACGCTATGCCGTTTCTGCTGGCGGGCGTGCTGCTTGGGCTGCTGCTCTGCATGCCCCGCATCTTTCGCAGCCGTTGGTTCTGGATGGGCATTGCTCTGGCGGCCTTCATCGCACTGCCGAATTTTCTCTGGCAGGTGCGGCACCACTTTGTCTACCTCGATTTCATCCATGCCATTCACACCCGGGATGTGGCTTGGGGGCGCGCCCGCGGGTTTCTCCTCAAACAGTTCATTTTTACGCTGTTGGCAGCTCCCCTTTGGCTGGCGGGATTATGGGCCGCCGCCTCCGGCGCGCTCGGTAAACAGTTCCGCGCCATTGCTGTGATGTATCTGACGCCGCTGCTGCTGTTCTGGGGGGCGCAGGGCAGGTGGTATTACATGATGGCGGCCTATCCCATGCTGTACGCGGCGGGCGCGGTATGGCTGCGGCAAAAAACAAACCGGCGCCGTCGCCTCGCGATCTGGTTAGTTCCCACACTATGGGCGGCGCTGGCATTGGATGCGGGCCTGTTTATCGCCTTCACCATGCCGCTGGCCCCACCCGGTTCCCATTGGTTCCAGCTTGCTTCCCACGTTGATGGGGATTTAAAGGAAGAGGTGGGATGGCGTGAACTGGTAAGTTCTGCCGCGGCCGTGTGGGGTCGTATTCCCGCCCCGCAACGCGCCCGCGCCGCCGTGCTGGGGGCCAACTACGGCGAGGCGGGCGCCCTGGATCTCTATGGCGCTCGCTATGATCTGCCTCCGGCAATCAGCGGCGTGAACTCCTTCTGGTATCGCGGATATCCTCATCCCGCCCCGCTTCGCCTGGTTGTGCTGGGTTTTAGCCAGACCGATGCCGAAAAGACCTTCTCCGGCTGCGAACTGGCCGGCCATGTGAGTAACCGCTATGGCGTGAACAACGAGGAGGCGCGCCATCACCCAGACATTTTTCTCTGCGGACCGCCTCGCGCCGGCTGGCCAGCCTTCTGGCGGAACTTCCGCTACTACGGATAGTCAGAAGCGAGGCGTTAAGGGACAGGCCCGAGCTGAACGGATTTCAACTGACCACTGACAACTGACAACCGGCAACTGACAACTGACAACTGAACCTTCAAGTAACAATTCCGCAACAATCTTGTAACAAAAAAGTGAGTCGCTCCCCGGGCCTCCTCAAATCTGAGGTCGCCATCCAATCAGACAGTGCACACTTGGCTCTTGCCGGTTGGGACCCGGCAACAGCCTGGTGTTGCGGCTCGATCGTGCGAGCCAACTCCGGGCGAGTTGTCTCCCGCTTGGCGGGGCGAGAGGCAGCTCGCCTGTCGAGTGCATTCGTTGCCGTCCAAGCCCGTGCGCCATCTGACTCTCACCCGCAACGCATCGTGCACTGTGAACTGTGCACTGTCTTCTGTAGTCCATCCCACCGCAACGCCCCACCGACAACTGCCAACTGCCAACTGTCTTCCTCCCCCCCATCAGGGTGGGTCGAAAAGTCATAATTTCGTCATAATTCAGGGCATCTAAGTAAGTGAGGAGGACTCACTTATATGCCAAAGTCTCGTAAGCGCAAGAAGCACTATCAGCCAAACAAACCCAACCCACCCAGCAACAAGCCCGCACAACAGATGCGCCCCGGCGCTGGGCTGCTGCAGTACACCAAGTTTCTCGCTGCCACCTGTGCGCAGCGTGCCGAAACCGCCGAAGGCCGCGCCAAGGCGGAGTTTATGGAAGCCGCGGAAAGGCTGGAGAAGACTGCCGCCCAGGCTGCCACCTTGTCGGCCATGTGCAATCCCGCCATGGCCGCCATCGCTGCTGCGGCGGGTGCTGAAGCCGCCCCTGACTCCAAGGCGCAAGCCAACGGGCCCGCCCGCCCTTCATCCTCAGCCAACGGCTCCAGTGATAAATCGAAGCGTTCAGCTTCCGACGCCGGCGGGCCCGAACCCGAGCCCGCCGCCACTGCCGGACCCTTCACTCCCAGCGCCGCGCAACTGCGCTTCTTCGCGGCCTTGCGCGACCCCGAACTGGTGAACGGCAACTTCCCCAACCTGCGCCAGATTCTTGCGCAGGCCGGCATCCCTCGCTCAACCTTCTACCGCTGGCTCCAATGCGAGGCTTTTCGCTATTGGCTGTCGCGCAAGGCATTGGATCACCTGGTCTCCATGCAGCCCTACGCCATGCTCATCCTGAATGGACTGGCTTTCGAGCGCAACGAGCAGAGCCTGCTCCGCTTTATCTGTGGCGCGGCCATGCCTTCCCATCCGGCCATGCAGGCCCGTCGCGCCGCCGCCCGGGCCGCTTGCTCCCCCAACGCCACGCCTCCGCCCAGCACGGAGGAAGAGTTGCGTTTGGAAGCAGAGGAGCTTGCCGAGGAAGTGACAAGGCTTCACGCCAACCTGCAAGCCCAACAAGATGCCGGGCAGCGGCCGGCAGAGTCTGAGGAAGCTCCAGAGGAGCGAGCCACCGAGTCCTCCCTGCGGGAGGAGATCGCAGGTGGAGGGCCGCGAAATTCCGCAGGGCGGTCCCCTCGCGCGGGGGAGGAGCCCAGCCTCGGCGGCTTCACGGTCTCACTGGAGAACGTGCCAGCGACCAACGGGAGCGGGCGGCCTGAAGGAGACGAGGCCGTGCCTCCCCAGCCAGTCCCGGAGGCAGGAGAAAAGGGCCCGGTCCAGGCGCAGGCAACGTCCGGGGAATCCATCTCCGCTGAAGGCGCTTCCGCCTGTGTCAGCGAGGCGAATACCGGCTCGCTGGACATCCCCGGCGCGCCCGCGGAAGCAGGCGAGGCTGTATCCTCGGCCCGCGATGGCGTCGCTGCGGCGCTTTCGCAAGCTGCGGAAAGCCCCGTCGCTGCCCGCGCCTCTGGCGCCTGAATGAGACACGAGCGGGCCGCGCATTCGCGTGGGTAGCGCCCGATAACCCACGCCACCTCAATAATTTGGAGAGTGCTCGACAACGCACCTGCAAAAACACGATGTCTCGCCTCAACCGCGCCGCGCGCGGCCAAAGCCGCTCTTCGCCTGCAAGCCGGACTCTATCCAATGCGCCTGAGCGAAGGGGTGATTCCCAGCGAGCCAGGGCCGAGTCGAACTGCTTTCGAGTTTGAAATCGCAGGCCGAAGCCGTAGCGAAGGTCCGGGGTTGCCGTTTAGGTCCGCGGTGGAATAAAAGCGGCCGTGCCGCTCACGCGCTTCCGGGCTCTGCGAACGGCAGCAGGCGCGCTGCAATTGCCTCCGCCGCCAGCGCCTCGCCGGCGTTGAGCCGCGCCACGATCTCGTTGATGACCTGCCGCGCCTCCGTGCGGGATGTGGCAATGTAGCCGTCATAGACGTGCTCGCCCTCCAGCGCCCGGGTGATCTCGCGATCCTTGTCGTACTCGCCCAATTCGGTGAAATAGACCACGCGATAGTTGTGTACGCGGCTGTCGCGATAGATTTCAAACATGATCGCGGCTGGCATGATGGATCTCCTTCTAGTCCGCCCGGCACGCGTGCGCTCAGGCGGCGCTCATGGCGCTTCCGGCTGATACCGCGCCAGGCGCCAGGCCCGCCTCGCGCAGCAGCTCGCGTTCCATTTCCGCCAGTTGCCGTTCAATGTCTTCCATGGTCAAACTGCCGCGCTGGGCGCGCTGTGCCAAGTCCTCGCGGTAACGCTTGAGGAAGTAATCAATCGTTTCCACGCGTATGCGAATCGAACCGGTTGGTTTGTTTTCGTCGAGATCCTTGAACGCGAAATACGGCGTTCCGGAACTCTCAATAATGTCTTCAATGGTGGAGTAGATGGGCGCGTCATGGCCGCACTTGAAGTTCGAGACCTCCAATGCCACCAGATTGGGATGGCGCGCGGTGAACTTCGCCGCCCATATTTTATGGTTGGTACTGGCCGAGTAGGCGTTTTTCCAGACATCGGTGATGTCCATGGGATGGCTGATGCGTCCCGCGCGGACATCCTCGCCGAATAGCCGTTCCAGCAGGTCCTCATCCAGCGGCAGTGTGCTTTGCGAAAACATCGGGTAGCCAAGCTTCTGGAACTCGTCCATGATTTCGTGGTTCAACCCGGGATCATGGTGATACGGGCGCCCGAGCATGACAATGCCGACACGGTTCTCCGCCTCCAGTTGGTCCAGGACGGCGCGGGCGCGGCGGCGGATATCGCTTTCATAGTCGCTCAGCCCCCGGTAACCGGCCGCCACCGCGCGTTCATTTTCCTCCGGCGACAATCCCAGCACCGGCCCCCAGGCCTCCAGCATCTGCCGCGCGAACAGTTTGCGGTCTTTCAGATCGACGATGGGATCGACGTACAAAACGCCGCGCTCGGCGAAGATGTCACCCTCTTTGACGAAAGCCGCTTTCACCGTTTCTGGCGTCGCGGTCACGGTCGGGCAGGCGTTGCTGCCCACCGCGTTGACCAGGCAGGTGTGCAGCACGTCGATCATAGGAAAGAAGATGGCATTGAGCGGCTTTTTCGCGTGCTTCACAAAGAGCAGGTCGTAAACATGTGGAATGCCGATCTTGGAAGGGAAGCAGGGGTCGATCGCGCCGCGGCCCGCTCCCGCCTTGTACATGTCGTGGTTGGTGAAATCGGAGTAGACCAGGTTCTCCGGTTCAATTCCGAGGCTCTCGAAGTAGGCGCTGAACAGTGGCGCGTAGACGTACATGTTGAGCACGCGCGGCATCCCGATGCGCATGCTGGAACGTTTTCTCATGAGTTGCGCCCGCTCGCGCGCCGCGCGCGTCCAGACCCGGCTGGGGATCGGATCGGCGACTTTCGCCGGATTGCGGGGCCGCCAGACTTCGCGCGCCGCGATGTCCACAAAGTTGGGGTGTGCGTTCTTGAGCGCATCCAGACCCGCCTTGATGTTGCGCATGGCGCCCACATCCTCGACCTGTCCTTTTTCGCAAGTCGAGATGATCAGCCGCTGCTGTCCCGCCTCCAACGGCACCTTCGATTTAAACGTTGGCTGCTGCCACTGTTCCAGCGGCACTGTGCTGACGTCAATGAACGTCCGCAGACAGTTGTTCTTGCAGAAATAGCAGCGCGTATTCTCATTGCGGGTGGTGCGGTAGCGAATCGATTGCACGGCATCGAGTCCGATGAAGCTGGTCGCACGTCCATGACGCCACAAGCGGATCGCCTCCACGGCCGCCCCAATGGCGCCGGATTCGCCACAATGCTGGTGAACGATGACTTCCGGCTGCCGCTCGCTGCCATGAAAGTGGGAGTGGATGAAGTCCACCTCGGCCTTGACGGCGGCAATGTTCTTCTGGGTCCCGCCCTGCAGCACAAACCGGGAGCCGAGCTTGGCCAGGTTGGGGATGCTGGCGACATACAGAAAAATGTTTTTCGGCAGCACCGCCGCCAGTCCCGCCAGAATCTCCTCCGGCTTCCAGCCCTGGCGCTGGAAATTCACAATGTCGGACTGCATGAACACCGCGCAGCCATAACCGAAGAGCGGCATGCTCTGCGCCTGGAAGGCAAGATCAGCGTATTGGTTCACGTCCAGGCCAAAGCCCTCCGCCGTCGATTGCAGAAAGTAGCCGTTGCCCGCCGAGCATTGCGTGTTCAGACGGAAGTCTTTCACCCGCCCGTCCTTCAGCACGATCAGCTTAATGTCCTGCCCGCCCACGTCGACAATCACATGCGGGTCCTCGTAAAAGCGCCGTGCCGATTCGGTATGCGCCACCGTCTCCACCAGCGCCACATCCGCGTGCAGGATGTCCCGCAGGATGTCTTTGGCATAGCCGGTGGTCCCCACGCCGAGCACCTTCAACCGCGCGCCACGCTCCTCCACCTGCTGGCGGAGCGAGGCAAACATGTCCATGGTGTCTTGAATGGGGTTGCCGTTAGAGAGCTGGTAAGCCTTGAACAGGACCTCGCCCTCCGCATTGAGCACCACGGCTTTGGTCGAGGTCGAGCCACCATCGACGCCGATGAAACCTTCCAGCTCCGTCATTCCGCTGATCGCGGCCGGCCGGAACGCGGGAATGCTGTAACGCTCCTTGAACGCTGCCAACTCCTCCGGCGACCCGCTCAGCCCGGAGCCCCCCGACTCTTCTTTTTCCTTCTGACGGCCAAACACAATGTAGTCCTGCAGCGCCTCCCGCCCGGCGTAGCGCCCCACCGGCTCCTCTTCCGCTCGCCCGAATTCCACTGCTCCCAGCGCCGCATAGTATTGCGCGTTTTCGGGAACCTTGATCAGTTCCTCGGCGCTCAGTCCCTCCGGAACCTGCACCTTGCGCTCCTGCCAGGTTTTGGGAATGTTTGCCCGCCAGGCTTCCTGCATGCCGCGGATAAACGTATTGGGCCCGCCCAGCAGCAAAACGTGTGGGCGCAGCGTATGTCCCCGGGTCAGCACCGAAAGGTTCTGCATCACAATCGCGTCAAACAGCGATGCCATGAGTTGATCGGGAGGAATGCCCTGTTTCTGCAGTCCGTTGATGTCAGTCTCGGCGAACACGCCGCACTTGCCCGCCACCGGATGCAGCTTGAGTCCGTAATAACCTTGATCACTGAGCTGCTCGACCGGAATTTTCAGCTTCGCGTTGATCTTATCGATGACCGCGCCCGTGCCGCCGGCGCATTTGTCGTTCATCGATGGAATCTTTTTCTTGCGCCCCGTGCTTTCGTCCTTTTGGAAGACGATAATCTTGGCGTCCTGACCGCCCAGTTCGATGACCGAGTTCACCTCGGGATGCAGCTTCTCCACGGCTAGCGAGACGGCGGTGACCTCCTGGACGAACTTGGCGCCCAGCAGCGCCGCCAATGAGCCGCCGCCCGAGCCGGTGACAAAGACGCGGGTGTTGCTGATGTCAACCCCGGCATCCTGCTCCATCCTCTCCAGGAACTCAAGAACCTTTTCCGGCTGCTTGGTTTCGTGGCGCTGGTAGTCCTGCCAGACGACCTGATCGCTGCCCGCCTCCACCAGCACCGCCTTCACGGTGGTCGAGCCCACATCCATGCCCATCAGGTAGCGGCCTTCAAACCGACCCGCTGGGCGCACCGCTACCTTCTGCTTCATGCTGGCGGGTTTCACCAGCGCGCCAATACCGACGTCGATAGCGCTCTCCCGCCCCGCGCTCGTCCCATGGTCACGCTGTCCGCAGCCGCTGCCACAAGGCATGCATCTTCTCCCAAAGTTTCTATTCGAGGTTGCCCTCGATGCCCTGGAAACCGCGCAGCGCTTGCCGGAAGAAGGTGCGAATTACGCGCCCATCGTCATAGCAGTAACCCAGAATGTGATTCAGAGTAGAGAAGCAGTGCTGCTGGCACGACTCTTTCATCTGGTTGAGCTGGGCCGTTTCAAACTTCTGCTTCTCGATGTGCCCCCAATCGTAGGTGGCCGAATACATGGGAAAGCAGGGCGCCAGACTGCCATCGGTGCGAATGATCAGCGAGTTCTGGCCGGCCCGGCAGTTCCAGGGTTCATTCATGCCGCTGCGCATGAAGGTCTTCATCTGCGCCAGTCGGCTGGTCGAGTTCAGCATGCGGTAACCGCCCTTCTGCTTCTCAATCAGCCAGTCCAGCACCTCATCCACCAGCGGCCAGTCCTCCGGACGGATGTAGGTGGGGTTGTCGTTTAAATGGCGGAAGTGCGACTGTTCCGTCAATGGCGTTTCGCAGACGTGGTAGTCCGTCGCAATGCCGTTGTCCCTCGCGATCTCAGTGAGCTGGCGGACGTCATCGAGGTTGTTGCGGCAGATATTGACGTTGAAAAAGACGGAATAACCGTAGCGATACTGCCGCTTCACCAGGTAATCGAAGTAGTTGCGGATGGGCGCCAGCGCCTTGGGCAATCCGGGCTTGATGTCTACCGCGTCGACGGCGAGGTTTAACGTCGCCAGCCCCGCATCGGCCAGCTTGTCAATCACGTCTTCGCGCATCAGGCGCCCATTGGTGGGCAGGTAAACCCACATGCCGCGCTTGGCCGCGTAGTAAATCACCTTGTGCGCGAAATCCGGCCGCAGCAGCGGCTCGCCCCCCATCAGCGCCAGCACACGGCAATCGTGATCAAAAAGCCAGTCGATCGACCGCCGCGCGACATCCTCGTTCATTCCTTTGACGCGATTGTCAAACGCCCAGCAGTAATTGCAGTCGAGATTACATTTCCACTCGGTGAACAGGTAAGCGATCAGGGGATGGAAGTCGCCCGGCTTGACCCGCGACTTCATATAGGGAACCAGCCAGCCCTGCAAGGTGTGCACGATCTGGTGTGGCGTCCAGTGACGCCGCTGATGCGCCGGCAAGCTCCAGTCCGGGTCGCGCGGGTTATCCTCACCCAGCAGTTCGGGACGTTGCGGAAACACCGGCTCGGGCAGCGATTGCAGTGGCGCTCCGGGCGGCGGGATGGGCGGCAGCGAGCGTTGACCGGGTTGGCTCCCCATGAGGACGGCGTGCAGCGGCACGTCCAGCTTGTAAGCCGGTGCGGTGTACCCCTCCGGCGGGGCGCTGGGCAGCAGTTGTGGTTCAGGCATAGTTCTTCTCGACAACGTTTGCTGTATCCGCCTTGGCGGATGCCATTGGAACCTGGACACGCGCAGAGAGAGCTAGGGGCCTCACCCCCTCCTCCCGGAAGATTCTGGTCCGCCGCCAGGCGCGCTCGTCGCGCTTCATCAGCCGGTCGACGTGCAGCACAAACTGTGCCGCCACGCCCGTCACCCCTTCCACGTGCGGAACCTGATAGAACGGATGGCGCAACTCCGGATGAGCCGCCACGTAATCGCGAATTTGCGGCAGCGTGCGCCCGGTGCCCGAAAGGCATTGCTCGAACTCGGCTTTGGCTCGCACTTTGGCCTCGCCTAAAGCCATCTGCACACGGCTGTGGGCATTGATCTCGCCTTCTCCGGAAGTCTCGATGGGCAAAAAGATCATTTCCTTGAAATGGTTCGCCACCGCCGACTGCACCCCGTCCGACTGCGAGGACGGCATGCAGCCAAACGGTTTCAGCGCCAGCACCATGTGGCAGAGATGATGCACGGTGTAATAAATGTTTTTGCCGACTTCGAGATGCCCTTCACCGCCACGCGCCAGACGGTGGTAGTAGGGTTGGGCCAAACGCGCCAGTTCCTTTTGCGAAATCAATTCATGCGCGACATTGCCCAACGCTCGTACCGTGCGGTGATACTGGTTGGCATAAATGCGTTCGCCAAGAGACAACAGTGCGCAAGTCCTGGCGACGCCAAGCTCCTGCCGGAGCTTCTTGCCCACCTCCCACCACTGGGCTAGACCCTGCTCCAGCCCCTTACGTCCAATGGCGCGAATACGCGCCTGATACATCATGTAAAGCACCCAGGTCGCAATCGGCTCAACCAGAACCTGCGCCCCCTCACGCTCCAGGAAGGCGAACATATTGAAATTGCCGTCCCCTTCGGTGATCTGCGCCCAGAACTCGCCAATGATCTTCACCACCGGCTTCACCTTGAGCCGATCGACTTCGATTGTGCTCAGCCGCTCGGCGCAGTGGGCCAAGGCGGCTTCTGTCTGGCGGCCATAAAGGTGATCACCGACCTTGGCAAAAGAGTTGAGAACGTCTTTGAGCTTCTTGTTGCGCGCCAGCCGCTGCGATATCCAGGGAGGCGTGCGTTGCAGGATTTCATAGGGAGTCCGCTCGCGCATCTCCTGACAGAGTTCCGCGATGAACTCGCGGAAGACGCGATCGGTTTTTCCGGGCTCCGCCTCGTAAGGGCGGATGCGGTAAATCATTTCGTTAAGAATGTCGCCCAGGTTGAGCGCGTGGAACATGGACATACCGAAGTCCACAGTGAACTTCAGCCCGGGCTCGCCAGAGGCGGCCTTAATCCCTTCGTTCTGCTGGAACAGCAGTACCCGGAAGCCTTCAAAGCCTGCATTGCGCAAGGCCAGCCGGTACTCCGCCTCGTACATGCCAAAACGGCACGGTCCGCAGGATCCAGCCGTAAAGAAAACGTAGTCATCAATAATCTGCTGTCGCGAAAGTCCCTGCGCTTGCAATGACTTGAGAAACTGCACCAGGTTTCCCACCGTGAAATAGGTGGGGTTGCACTGGCCGTTGTTGCCGTACTCCTTACCGATCTGGAAGGCCGCTACGTTGGGCACGGGAAGGATTTGGCAGCGATAGCCGCTCCCCTCAAAGGCGGCGCGGATAACACTTTCGTGCTTCCAGGTCAGGCCGCCAAACAGGATGGTCACTCGCGATCGTTCCGCGGCGGTAAAGGGGCGCTCCGCCGGGCGGGCAAAATGTTGCGGCGGAGACTGCGTTTTGAGCTCCGCCAACAGGCGTTCCCGCTCCGCCGCCAGGCGGCGCTGGATGTCTTCATGGATGTGACTGGTGGAATCGAGTTGCTGCAGGGAGATGTCGACTACTGGCATACGACCTGACTCCTAACCCTGCCCGGGCAGGAGCTGTCAGGGCAGGATCTCGGCGGGGGAGGCGCGACACGAGGCGGAGGCCTCTCTCGCTGTGGTGTTTGCGACAAAGATGGCCCCGTTGGTGACGCCGGTTGCACCCGTCTGCGAAAAAAAACTCAGTCAGTGATCCAATCAGTCCAAATGGGCTCCACTAAAGACGTGGAAGTGCTTCAAAAATGCGGGTTTTGACTCACCCGGTCCGCCCCCGGCTGCTGGCCCCAAACAAGAGCGCTCCACGGCCGCTCAGTCCGGTGCCGCTCCTCCAGCAGAGAGTTCCTGAAACCTGTCCTGGTCACTTGTGTTGGCCGATCGAAAGAACGAAGAGAGTGCGCCGGAGCGGGATCGCCCGGCATTGCCTGGTGGCGCGGATGGCTGCAGGGGGATGTACGGCAAGCCGCGGAAGGACGATTGCGCTACCGGCTACGCTGCTTCAGCGCCTGGCGCGCTTCCCGGTCGGCCTCGCGCCTCCGCTCCGTTTCCCGCTTGTCGTAAAGCTGCTTGCCCTTGGCCAGCGCGATCTCGCACTTCACCCGCCCATCTTTAAAGTAGAGCCGCGTGGGTATCAGCGTGAGGCCCTTCTCGCGCGTCTTGCCGTCCAGGCGGTGAATCTCCTGCGCGTGCATGAGCAACTTGCGCGTGCGGTCCGGCTCATGGGTGGCGTAGCCGGCGTTGTGGTAGGGACTGATATGGCAGTTGAGCAGGAAGATCTCGTTGTTGCGCACAATGGCGTAGCTGTCCTTGAGCTGCGCTTGTCCGGCCCGCAACGATTTCACCTCGGTGCCGCTCAACACCACCCCGGCTTCATACTTTTCCAGCAGGTGGTAGTTGTGCGCGGCCTGACGATTTTCGGCAATGATCTTGAATTCCTGGCTCATGGCGAGGGGCGGCGGCGCGAATGCCCGCATAGCGATGCTACCGCAGGTCGGGGAAGATTCCTGAGCTGGCTTGAGCCGCCGCTGCTATTCCGCAATCGCAGCGTGCCCTTCCGGGGCAGCGCGTAAGCGCTGTCTCTTGGGCCAGTGTGTTAGACTCGGCCAAAAGAGCCTTTGCGCGGAAACGTACCTTTCCTTAGGCCTCTAGCCGGGAACTGCAGGTGCGCTGCCGTGCCGCGCAGGGCCGGACGCAGTGTTTGCCCAGGCAGTTGGCTTGCCGAGCACTGCTTCCGCTATCAATTTTCCTGCTCGCAGCCGGGCGGGGTTCATGGTGAGGCACGAGTTTTGTTGAAATCCCGACTTTGGTTTTCCGCGGCTTCGCCGCTTTCGGCCCCAAAATCGCCCCCGGCTTGCCGTCGCCTGCTGACCGCCACCGCGGCCCTCTTGCTGGCTGCCACCCCGGCCTTGGCTGATCGCGCTCATTCGTTTTATAACGCCGGGCTGAAACAGGAACAGGCGCACAACTACGATACCGCCTACGCTGATTACAGCGTCGCCCTGCGCCTTAAGCCCAACGACGCCCGCTACATTATTGCCGCCCGCCGCGCCCGCTTCGAGGCCTCCCTGGCCCACGTGCAGCGTGGCAAACAGTTGGAAGCGCGCCACCTCAACGCCGAAGCTCTGGCGGAATTCGAGAAGGCCCGCAGCCTGGACGGGAGCAACTTTATCGCAGCGCAGGAGCTCGCACACCTGCGCAAACTGATGTCGCCGGCCGCGCAGACGCCGGCCCCCCAGGCGAGCACGACCCAGCCCGTAGGAGACATGCAGCGGCGGCTCGAGGAGGCGGAAGGCCCGGTGGAACTCGGCGCTGTCTCCGCCACCCCCATCACCTTGCATTTGGCCAGCGATGCGCGCGTCGCTTACGACACCATTGGCCGCCTCGCCAACATCAATGTGATCTACGATCCCGATTACCAGCCCAAGCACGTCACGCTGGATCTCAAACAGGTTTCGCTGCTGGAGGCGTTACGCATCCTCGGCCTGGAATCGAAGAGCTTCTACACGGTGGTCACGCCGAATACGATCTTCGTCGCCAACGACACCCTGCAGAAGCGCATTGACCTCGAATCGCAAGTGGTGAAAACCTTCTACGTCCACAACGCCACCACGCCGGCGCAGTTGAACGATATTGCTATCGCCGTTCGCACCGTGCTCAACCTGCAGCATTTCCAGCCGGTGGCCTCGCAGATGGCCCTGGTGATGCGCGATACCCCCGACAAAGTGGCGGTGGCCCAGAAGATTATTGAAGATCTGGACAAGGCGCCCCCGGAAGTTGTTGTAGACGTGCAGGTTCTGCAGGTTTCGCGGGATCGGCTGCGGGATTTGGGTATCCTGCCCCCAACCAACGTCACGGTGGGGTTGAACAGCAACCTTAGCCAGAACAACAATAACAATAACAATAACAATAGTAATAATAGTACGAACGGCAGCGGCAACAACGGAGGCAGCACCGGCAGCGGTTCAGCGCCAATCGCTTCTACCTTCAGCTTCCAGCAGCTCTCGCATCTGGATCGTAATGACTTCTCGGTAACGATCTCTCCGGCTCAGCTCAACTTTCTGATGAACGACAACCAGTCGCGCACTATTCAGAATCCGGAGTTGCGGGCCACCAGCGGACAAAAGGCAACGCTGAAAATTGGTGAGAAGATCCCGATAGCCACGGGGAGCTTTGGCGGTGCGGCTTTCGGTGGCGTTACCGCTGGGGCGAATGCGGGATTTGGTTCCCTGGTCAATACCCAATTTCAATATCAGGACGTGGGTGTCACCATCGAGCTTACCCCGTTCGTGCATGGTGACGAGGTCAGCTTGAAGAACAAGGTGGTGATCTCAGCCGTCGATAACTACCAAACCATTGGGGGCATCCTGCAGCCGGTTATAGGCCAACGTTCGGTGGATCACACAATTCAACTCCGGGCCGGGCAAAGCAATATTCTGGGCGGTATTTTTGACCATAATGACGTTCACAACGTGAGCGGCATCCCATTTCTCAGCGCCATCCCTTTGCTGAAGAATTTGTTTACGACAACTCACACTGAGCGTAAGTACGACGAGACGCTCATCATCATGACCCCGCACATCGTGCGCAAGCTCAACATCACGCCCATCAATCGTGAGGCGCTCGATACCGGCACGCAGATGAATATTGAGCTGCACGAGATGCCGCCGGCCACCGCCGCCGGTATCAATATCGCGCCGCAGAACGGCGTGACCAACGGACCGCCGCCCTCTGCCGTGCCCCCCGCGCAGGGCAATACCAACATGGCAGGGCCGGGTGGGGCAGCCTCGGTGCCGCCGGCGCAAGTGCCGGCCGGTCAGCCGGCCGTTTCGGGTGCGCCGCCGGCCCCTGCAGCGACGGCGCCGGTCAACAACTCCGCCGGGCAGCCCGGAGCAGCGGCGCTGCAGATTCAACCTGCAACCGTCAATGCCATTGTCGGCAATCCGGTGGGGGTCAGCCTGCAGCTCGCCAATGTCAACCAAGCCTACTCGCTGTCACTGCAGCTCAACTACGATCCCCGCATGATCTCGATTGAAAACGTGCTCAACGGGGGCATGTTGTCACGCGACGGGCAGCCAGCCGTGGTCGTCCACCGGGAGGATTCCACCACCGGCACGGCGCAGATCACCATCAGCCGTCCACCGAACGTGGCCGGCATCAGCGGCTCCGGCAGCGTTGCCACGATTACGCTGCGGGCCAAGGCTGCCGGTCCCACGGAGTTGGCAATCACGCGTGCCATTGCCCGCAACCCCAGTGGAGGCATCATTCCCCTGACTACCGGGAAAGCAATCATCAACATTCGCTGATCAAGGGCGGGAGGTTAATATTGCGCAAACCTTCGCTTCGAGTGCTGGTAAACTGTGTTTGCGCCGTCAGCGGAGTAGTGTCTGGCGCGCCTCCAGGTTGTTGTATGACGCCCTCCCGCCGAAAGCCATCCGCTTTCAATTTCTCTCCATCCCAAGCGCGTGCAGCCAGAGGGCGTCGCCCCGGTCGCCTGCCCGGGAGGTGGTCAGACGGGCTGGGAGCAGGGCGATGCCAAAGCGTGGGCCTCACCCTGGTCGAGTTGATTGTGGCCATGGCCATCCTGCTGGTCATTACCACCATGGCCTTGCCGCTGGCGAAGATTACGGTGAAACGCGAGCAGGAGACCGCTTTGCGGCGTGACCTGCGGGAAATGCGCGATGCCATCGACCGCTACAAGGATTTGGCCGACCGCGGCGCCATCCGCACCAAGGTGGATTCCGACGGCTATCCGCCTGATCTCGAAACCCTGGTCAAGGGCGTTGACGCCAACGGCAAGCATTACCGCTTTTTACGCCGTATCCCTACCGACCCCATGACGCACTCCAAGGATTGGGGGCTGCGCTCCGACCAGGACGATCCCGACTCCACCGACTGGGGTGGGCAGAACGTGTTCGATGTCTATACCAAGAGCCAGGGAACGGCTTTGGATGGCAGCAAGTATAGTGATTGGTAAACGCCTCATGCCGCAGTACTCTTTTTCCAAACTCCGCTTCCCACGCGCTATCCGCGCCCACCAGCACCGGCGCCGGGGCAGCCCTCTGCGCCGTCTGGGCTTTACCCTGATCGAGCTGATGATCGTGATCGCGGTGATCTCCATCCTGCTCTCTATGGCGGTGCCCGCCTATCAGGCCACCGTGCAGCATGCGCATGAAACCGTATTGCGTGACGACCTTTTCCAGATGCGCCAGCTTATCGACCAGTACACGCTTGACAAGCAGCAGGCCCCCCAGTCGCTGCAGGACCTGGTCACCGCCGGCTACCTGCGTAGTCTTCCCGTCGACCCGATGACCGGTTCTAGTACCACCTGGACCACCACGCAGGATGACAGCCTGATGGACGCCGACCAGCAGCAGCCCGGCATTGTTGACGTGCATAGCGGCAGCGATAAGACCTCCAGCGACGGCAGACCGTATAGCAGTTGGTAGTTCATCGACGGCGCTGAATCGGGCGCAATTTCTTTTCCAACCCCCATTCGTCCTTTCCGATCCTCGTTTAGGTTCGCCCTCGCATTTCTCCCGTGGTTTGCGGGATGGCTGAACGCTCAACCTGATTACCAGCAGCTCAAGCAGCGTAGAAGCCAACTTTTGGCTTCTAAACGTTTATAAGCCCTTCGTGGAGGTCATTTGCGAGTTGCCCTGGTTGCGCCCCCTTTCATCCCCGTGCCTCCGCGCCGCTATGGAGGAACGGAACTGTTCCTGGCTCACCTGGCGCGCGGATTGCAGCGCGCTGGTCACGAGCCGGTGCTTTACACCAACGGAGATTCCACGCAACAGTGCGAAAAGCGGTGGCTCTATCCGCACATGCAATGGCCACTCCCAGGCGAGGTGCACGGCAACCTCTCTGATCTCAACCACGCCAGTTGGGCCTGCAAAGACGCGCTGCGCGACTGCGATATTCTTCATCTCAACAACGCGCCCGGCCTATCCCTCAGCCGTCTCGTGCCCCTGCCGGTGGTCTATACCCTCCATCACCCCTACCTGAAGGACTTGAGTGGCTACTACAACTCCTTTCCTGGGGTTTGGTTTGTGGCGATCAGCAAAGACCAGGCCAGCCGTGAGCGCATGGCCCGCATCAGCGTGGCGCATCATGGCATCGATGCCGGCGAGTATAGGATGGGCGAAGGACCTCGTGATTACCTGCTGTTTCTCGGCCGGATCGCGCCAATGAAGGGCGTCCACCACGCGATCGAAGTGGCGCGCCGCACCGGCATACCACTCAAGATCGCCGGCGAAATCCAGCCACTCTATCAAAAGTACTGGGAGGAGCAGATCCGCCCTCAGGTGGACGGCAGCCATATCCAATACGTTGGTGAGGCGGACCATACAACTAAGGTGGAGTTGCTTGCCGGCGCCCGGGCCTTGCTGGTGCCCATTGAATGGGACGAACCGTTCGGCTTGGTCATGGTGGAGGCCATGGCCTGTGGCGCCCCTGTCCTTGGCTTCCCCCGCGGTTCGGTGCCTGAAATAGTCTGCTCTGGAGTTTCGGGAGAAATCTGCGCGGGCGTGGACGATATGGCAGCCAAGGCGATCTCGATCAGCATCTCCCCACAGTCCTGCCGAGATTATGTGGAACGAAACTTCAGCATCGAGCGCATGACCGCCGCGTATCTGCAGGTCTACAACGCAGCGCTGGAAGAGCAGGGCAAGACCCTATCGGCCAATCTAAAGCGAGCCAGCTAGGCGTAACGAGCCAGAGCCGAGTCGAACTGCTTTCGAGTTCGAAATCGCAGGCCGAAGTGATACCAAAGGTTCGGGGTTGCCGTTTAGGTCCCGCGCCGCTGGCGACCAGTAAAGCGCGGCCACCATCCGTGAGCTCCGGCCGGACACCGAAGCGGGTGGAATAAAAGCGGCCGTGCCGCAAAGGCAGCGGAGAGCGGCCGGAAATTGCCGGATGCCAAAGCGAGGTTTGCCGTCGCGGAGGCATGCCCTCGCCGTGTGTTTTTCACCGTCCCCAAGCGTCTGCTTCACATCTAACGGCCTATGGAACGCGACACCCTGGAAACGGCGGAACAGATTTCCCCGCAAGAGCTGGTTCCCATCCCCTCGCCGCATGTCGAGCCGCGCCTGGTGAATCAAGGCTGCGAGCCGCGCAGGGTCAATGCCTTGACGCTGCTGGAAGGGAAGACGTTTCTCTCCACCACACTTTCCGGCGACATAGCCCCGGCCGCCTCGACCGATGTCGGCCTTTTCCACCAGGACACGCGCTTCCTCAGCTATTTGGAACTTCGTGTTAATGGCCACCGTACGGTGGTGCTGTCATCCAGCACACATGCCAACTTGATCTCTCAAATCGAGCTCACCGCCACAAACGTGGTAGTTCGGGAAAACTTCGACTCCCCGGATAACACCGTCCACGTACGCCGCGAGCAGTTGTTGAGTGGCTGTTTTCTGGACCGGCTTAGCCTGGAGAACTTCAACCTGCAGCCGGTCGACATTCAACTGGAGTGGCTCTTTGACGCCGACTTCGCTGACGTATTTCAGGTGCGCGGCATGTTGCGCAACCATACCGGGCAATACTTCAAACCCATCCTGCGTGGTTCCACCGTGCACTTCGCTTATCGTGGGCTGGACGACGCCTTCCGTCAGACGACGTTGCATTTTGATCCCGCGCCCGACGATCTGACCCCGAGTTGCGCCTGCTATAAGCTGACGTTGCAACCGCAGGAGAAGCGCCAGCTCCTGCTGACCGTCCGCCCTTGGGTCGAGGGGCGCTCACCGGTGTTGGTCAGTCCCGAATTCAACCGTTGTCTGGATGCGCGCCGGGAGGCCTTTCACGATTGGGTGCGCGAGGCGACCAGCTTTGAATCCTCCAACGAAACCTTTGATCAGTGTATGGCCAGCGCTGTCAGCGACTTTTATGCCCTGCGCGTTCCTTTTGAACTGCGCGAGCGCGGCGGAGAAGAGCACATTCAAAAAGTGGAGGCGGGAGCGGAACTGCAACAGCGCTCTTACTCCGGCGAAATCATTGCGGCCGGCATTCCCTGGTTTGCCACGATATTCGGGCGCGACTCCCTCATTGCCGGCTATCAGTCTTTGTTGCTGCAGCCCAATTTAGCCACGCAAACGCTGCGTTTTCTCGCTCATTATCAGGGCACCGAAATCAACGACTGGCGCGACGAGCAGCCGGGCAAGATTTTGCATGAATTGCGCGAAGGCGAGATGACCCGCGCCGGGGAGATGCCGCACTCGCCATACTACGGCTCCGTCGATAGCACCCCGCTGTTCCTGATTCTGCTCAATGAAGCCTATAACTGGACCGGCGACGAGGTGCTCTTGCACGATCTGCTGCCCAACGCGCGCCGCGCCCTCGACTGGATACACCACTACGGCGACCTCGACGGCGATGGATTTGTGGAGTTTCTCCGCCGCGCGCCTCGCGGTCTCGCAAACCAGGGCTGGAAAGATTCCTGGGACGCCAACCTGCTCCGCGACGGCACCCTCGCCGAACCCCCCATTGCCCTCTGCGAGGTGCAGGGTTACTGTTTTGACGCGCTTTACCGCATGGCTCGCCTGCTGCGCGGTCATGGCGAGACGGCGGAGGCCGAAAAGGCCCGCCGCGCCGCCGCGGATCTGGCGCATCGCTTTGAGCACAGCTTCTGGATGCCCGATGAAAACTTTTATGCCATGTCGCTCGACCGCAACAAACGCCAGCAGCAGGTGATCGCGTCCAATGCCGGCCATCTGCTGTGGAGCCGGATCATTCCTAAAGACCGCGCACGCCTTGTGGCGGCACGTCTCATGCGTTCCGACATGTTTTCCGGATGGGGGCTGCGCACTCTTTCAGCCGACGAGTCGACCTTCAATCCGCTCAGCTATCACCGCGGTTCGGTCTGGCCGCACGACAATTCGCTGACCGCGATGGGGCTGGCCTTCTTTGAAATGAAGCAGCCTTTGCTGCGCATTTTTACTGGCCTGTTTCAGGCCGCCACCCATTTCCGCAACCTGCGTCTGCCCGAACTGTTTGTCGGCGCCCAGCGCCGGCAATTCGACGAGCCGGTGCATTATCCGGTCTCTTGCTCGCCGCAGGCCTGGGCTTCCGGGTCGCTGTTTTTAATGCTTACCGCTATGCTGGGCATCCGCCCAAGCGCCCCGCGCCGTGAGCTGCGCATTGTCGACCCGGTGCTGCCGGAGTGGCTGAGCTGGCTGCGGATTCGCAACCTGCGTGTCGGCCGTTCCCGCGTCACCTTGGAATTCAGCCGCCGTGAAACCCGCACCTTTTGCAACGTTCTCGACGTGCAGGGCGACCGCCTGTCGGTCTCGGTGGACTTCCGCAAAGGTGGCGCGGAATAGGATGATCGCGGAAGCGGTGCCTCTCCTGAGGAGCGAGCCACCGAGTCCTCGCTTTGGGAGAGATCGCCGGAGGAGATCGCCAGTGGAAGGCCGCGAAAGCGCCCCCAACAAAGCGCAGTTTGCTTTGTTGGGGTGGGAAGGGCGGCCCCCTATACCCTTAAGGGAGTGACTGGGGAAGTGTGACCGTCACACAAGAGCCCGTCAGCAGGAGCGCCAGCGACCCAACGGAAAGCAATGCCAGCGGGCGGCTCAGGAGACGAGGCCTTGCCTCGCGCACGTGGAAAGCGGCAGAGAGCCCTACGTCTTTTGAATGGCTCGCTCTGAGCTGCGATGTGCCCCGCTATTTGTATTAATATGCCTCGGGAGGGCCTTAGCGTGGCAAAGCTCGATGTTGTCTCCATCGCTGTGCTGGGAATCGTGGCCATATGGCTTCTGGTTACCTCCCTGATTTTGCTCTCCTGTGGCTGGTTTCGGCTAATGGCGGCCTTTCCAGATCGAGCGGAGCCACCCATTCTGCACCTGCGATTTATTTGTGGGCGCATGGGTCCCGCCGCAAACATGAACGGTGTGCTCACTGTGAGTGTGTGTCCGTCCGGTTTGCGTTTGGGCGTTTTACGTGTTTTTGGGCCATTTGCTAAGAGCTTTTTGGTTCCATGGAGTCAACTCTCCGTTATGGAAGAACTGTCAATGTTTCCGGGAGTCAGAGTTCAATTTGGAGATCCGGAGCTTGGCAGTCTCGTCATTGATTCGCTGTTGGCGGCGCAATTGGCCGGCGCCGCCGGCGCCAACTGGCCAAACGTTGGCCCCATCCCGCACTAGCTGTTGCAGGCCAACTGATACCGCGGTTTGAGCGCTGCTCCCGCTAATGCTTTGCCTGTCGAACGTGTACCAGCATCTCCTCGTACTCGTTCGCGACCGCCTTCTTCGCAGCTGATGGGATCGGCACCGTCAGGCTCTTAGTGGGCTTCCTGATCCGGAGTTTAATCAACAACGTTTTGTTGCCGGCGATGTGCACGGTAATAGGCAGCAGCCCCTTCCATGCTTCGGAGGACCAGCCGGAACAGCAGGCCGCCTGCTCCCCTGTCTCTAACGGGAGACGCAGCCTTCATGAGGCTGCTCCGGGTATTATCGCTACCTATTTCGCTTTGCTCAGCGCGCCAAGTAGTTCGGCGATGCTGGCGTTGTCGCCAAAGCTGTGGCTGCGGTGCAGGAACAGCTCCTTACCGCCGGAGGCGAATACCAGGCTGCCGCCGAGTTGGAAGGGGTGGCGTCCCATGCGTTCCTGTTTAAAGCCCGCTTCTCGGGCTCGCGCCCGCGCCGCCGCGTTCTCTTTCTTGAACAGGTGCAGCAGGTTGCCGCTTCGCAGCCCGATGGCACGATAGGCGGCGCGTTCTTCGTCGATGAGAAGCGGGAAGGAGATGCCGCTGCTTTCGCGGAACATGCGGGCGTAGTTGGCATCGCCTAGGCCGATGGCCGCCAGGCGGGTTCCCAGCGCGTCGAATTCACTCTGATGCTCGCGCAACTGCGCGGCGTGCTCGCGGCAAAAGATTCAACCGTAATGCCGCAGAAAAACCAGCACCGCCGGCGTGCGCTCCCACAGTGACCCGAGCCGGAACAGAGTCCCGTCCGAGTCGGGAAGTTGTAACGGCGCCAAGCGTTCTGCCAGGAAGAGGGGCACGCAAAGACAATAGCATGCTGCTATTGTTTGAAGAAAGGAACACCGAATGCGAGCGACACGGATAAATGCGCTTGTAGCAGGGTTGGCACTGCTGCTTTGTGCTTTGCGGCCCATTGCGGCGCTGGGACAGGAAAGAGAGGCGCGGCGGCAAGAGCTTCTGCAGGTCCGTGAGCAGGTATGGCGGGCCTGGTTTGCTGGAGATGTGGCAGCGCTACGTCGCCTGGTTCCTGCGGATGCGGTGGTGATGAGTTCCGGAGAGCCGGGCTGGAGCACTCGTGCACAGATGCTGGCCTCGTCGGCGCAGTTCCGCGCCTCGCGTGCGCGGCTGTTGAAGTTGCGCTTTCTGCACACCAGGATCCAGTGGCTTGGGACCGTGGCAGTTGTGTGGAGTGAGTACCGGCTGGCAATTCAACAGGGAACAAAGGTGACGAACAGTTCGGGCCGTGTGTCGGAAGTATTCGTGTGGGAAAACCACCACTGGCTGAACCCCGGTTGGCATGCGGAAGCTCTGCATCCTGAACGGCGCCGCGCCGGGTAAACCCCGGTTCGCCATTTCCCATGGGGATTCCGCCTCACACGCCTTCATACTGTTCGCGTGATCGCTCTCGGCCAAGAGATGGCAAACAGCAGCAGTCCCAGGCAGAAAAAGATCCACGAGGCCCCAATGGGTCCACCCAACGCGTGCACCACCAGCCCGTAAAGGACCACCGATTCGGCAATGACAGCTGAGATGAGGTGGCCGCGGCGCAACTCGTTGAGCGCCTGGGGGTCGCTACCGTCTTTTTGCAGTCTGGCGCGCGCCCCTCCGGCCACCTTCAATTGTGCCCAGGCTATAAGCAGCACGTCCACGATGGCCAAGGCCAGAAATAGATACAGGAGCTCGGGTCGGAACTGAGCGCTGGCATTTGCGTGAACCCGCGGCGTAAACAGTATGACCACCCCGGAGGCGCCCAGCAACGCGATCTGCAGCACCCGCAACAAGCTCATCGTGCCCGGCAGATCCTGACCAAGAGCGCTGGCTTTCATGCCCACAACTATAGCAGCCTCTGGCTTCTTCCTAGTTCACGCTCAACGGCGCGATCGCCACCGTGGCGGTTGAAATCTTTCCGCTCAGGTCGTCTCGCCGTAACACCCTTCAAAAATAAGGGTTCGGGCACGCAGCTCGAAGGAGCCACTCAAGCTTAATCCCAGGAGGCATAGTCTGCTGCTGGGGCGCATCGCAGTTGAAGGGCCGCGGAAGTCTCCCGGGTCGCTCATCAAAGCCGTCTGCTTAGTTGGGACGGGCGTGGGCCGCACTCCACAGCGGAAGCACGCCAAGCGGCGCTTCCGCCTTTCGCGCCCCGCTGCTCGGACGGTTGAACCCTGAATACACCAGAGCTCTGTAGAAATGGTGTATCGTGGGCCTATGGGCCGCACTAACATATTTTTACGTGATGAGCTCATCGCACGTGCACGAGAGCTGACCGGCTTGCAGGCCAAGCGCGAGATCGTCGAGCAGACGCTTCAACAACTCATCCAAGCTGAAGAACGCAAGGGGATATTGCGATTTCGTGGAAGCCGCATCTGGAAAGGCGATCTCAAGAAAATGCGCGGGAACCGCTTTTGATTCTGGTGGATACGTCCGTTTGGATTGACTTCTTTGGCTCGTTCAGTTCCGCAACGTGTCGCGAACTGGAACGTTTGCTCTCTCAGCGTGCCCCTCTGGCAATCACCGGAATCGTTGTTGCCGAAATTGTGCAAGGACTCCGTGGCGGCGTTGAGGAGGTCGAGGCACAGCTTCGGTCCTGGCCGCTTTTGGAGCCTGGCGGCTTTGAGGCCTACCGTCACGCCGCGGAAGTTTACTGCTGAGCTCGCGTCAGGGGAGTGACCCTTTCCACGACGGATGCCCTTATTGCGGAAGTCGCTATCGACGCGGGCGCGACGCAATTGTCTTTGGATCGGGATTTCGAACGGATCGCGCGGTTAACCACCCTGCAGCTCTACTAGCGCGGTAAGCCATCGACTCCATCGATTCGGGAGGGGATCCCACCCAGCAACGGCAAACGACGCTGCTGCTGCTGCTCCTTTAAGCCGCTGCAGGGCCACGAATTCTCCCGGGTTCACAAACATTGCGCTGTCTGTTGGAATGGCGGCCCCACGCTGCACCGACGCGCCGCCTAGTGTATCCGCTGCGTCTTCTTGCCCAGGTAGTCCTGCAACAGATACTGGCCCAGCGTGTAGGGCGTAGTGAAATAGGCTTTGCCGCGGCACATAGCGGTCACCTTCTGCACGAACTGCACCAGGCCGTGGTCGCTGGCCAGCATAAAGGTGTTGATCATAATGCCGCTGCGGCGGCATTGGGCGACTTCTTCCAGTGTCTTCTCGATCACCAGCGGATCGAGTCCGAAGGCGTTCTTATAGATGCGTCCGTCCTCCATGGTTAGCGCCGAGGGCTTGCCGTCGGTGATCATGACGATCTGCTTCATGTCTTTCCGCTGCCGCGCCAGCAGCCGCTGCGCCAGGCGGAGCCCTTCACGGGTATTGGTGTAATGCGGACCGACCTGCACACGAGCCAGTTGCGAAAGCGAGACCTCCTCGGCGCTGTCATGAAACAACACCAGTTGCAGCGAGTCGCCGGGGTACTGCGTCCGGATCAAGTGGGCGAGCGCCATGGCCACGCGCTTGGCTGGAGTGAAGCGGTCTTCACCGTAGAGCACCATGGAGTGGCTGCAGTCGAGCATGACCACTGTTGCGCAGCTCGACTGGTACTCCGCCTGGTGCACCATCAGGTCGGAGTAATCCAAGCCAATGGGAAGGTTCAGACCTTCCCGGCGCAGCGCGTTGCCAATAGTGGCGCTGATATCAAGATTGAGAGTGTCGCCAAACTCGTACTGGCGCGAGGAGCCGGAAACGTCGATGCCGGTGGCCAGTTCACGCGTGTCGTGGCGGCCGAAGCTCGCCTTGCCGAGGCTGCCCAGGAGCTGTTTGAGGGCTTTGAAGCCCAGAAAATCGAGAGCCTTGTCGGTGATTTCAAAGCGGACGCGCTCCTGTCCGCCGAAGTGTCCAGGGTGTTGTGCGTGCGATGTCTGGCTTTGCGCCTCGAAGGGCTCCTGTCCGGCAACAGCCGTCTCCGCCGGCACAATATAACCTTCTTCCTGCAGGCGCTGCAGCAGCCGTTGCAGGGCGGCGTGTACTTGCTCCTCGCTGGCCTGGCGCAGCCACTCCCGTTGCCTCTCATCCAGCGGGCCGGAATCGTCCTCCGGGGCGGTGGCCGCCTCCATGAGCAGCTGTTCGAGCGCATCGAGCAGGTCCCGCAGCGAGGCGTCTCCCATCTCGCTCATCAGCAGCATGCCGGAGAGGGCCTGCATGAGCTGCTCCAGGGAGAGCTCATCCGCAAATGCCTCCGCATCGTCACCGCTCCATTTGCCGTAGTGAATCTTTTTCATGTCGCCTCAGCGAGCCAGGGCCGACTCGAACTGTTTTCGAGTTCGAGATCGCAGGCCGAAGTAATAGCCAACGTCCGGGGTTGCCGTTAGGTCCCGCACCGCTGGCCACTTGTAAAGCGCGGCCACCACCCGTCGGCTTCGGCCGGACGACGAAGCAGTGGAATAAAAGCGGCCGTGCCGCTAGTTCAGCGGCCGGCGATTGCGGCCGGGGTTCTCGTTGCGTGCGGTTGCCGCCTCCCGGCGCGTTGGTTCGGAGTGGTAGCCGACGCCGACCTTGCGGCTGATGCGCTTATGCGCCCACAATCCTTCCAGGATGAACTCCGCCGCGGCAACTTTGACCCCGGCGGGGTCGGAGTTCTTCACCCCGAGGACTTTGAGTTGCCGCTCCAGCCCATTGATCTGTTGCAGGGCCGGCAGTAGCTTGTGGGCGGGCACCGCTTCCGCCAGATCCAACGTGCCGCCCAGGTCAAACCACTGCACTACCTGTTCAAGGCCCTCGGGCAGAGGAATGCGCGAGCGGCTATCGCGCGTGTTGGCGGAGGCGGCGCGCCGCATGCCGCTGTAACTCTCCCACTCTTCAACCGGAGTTGTCGTGGGCTCGGCGGGCTGCAGCGTGAATATGCGGTTGAAAACCCTCGCGGTGGCGGCGCGGATGAGGTCGCGGGCAATCACTTCCGCCCCTTTCATTTCGCCCTCATACTCCAGCTCAATCTTGCCGGTGAGAGCGGGCAGGGAACTGTGCACATCCAGCAGGCGCGGCACCGCCGGATCGTCGCCACTCAGCAAGGCGCGCCGTTCGGCGTTGGAGACGGTGTTCTCCAGGCAGCTAATGGCCAGCCGTTGGCTTACGCCAGAGCGCTGGTCAACGCGTTTGTCCTCGCGGGCACAGAAAGCAACCGCTTCAATAACCTCCCGGACAAAATCAGGTAATACAACCGGAGCGCCACCGCGTTCCAGTTCCGACTCCTGCAGTGTGATCGCCATGCCCTCTTCGATGCTGGCCGGGTAGTGGGTACGGATCTCGCTGCCAATGCGGTCCTTCAGTGGAGTCACGATTTTGCCGCGGGCGGTGTAGTCCTCCGGGTTGGCGCTGAAAACCAGTGCCAGATCGAGAGGCAGGCGCACCGGATAGCCTTTAATCTGTACGTCTCCCTCCTGCATGATATTGAATAAGCCCACCTGGATTTTTCCGGCCAGGTCGGGCAGTTCGTTAACGGCGAAGATGCCGCGATGGGCGCGGGGCAGTAACCCGTAATGAATGGTGAGTTCGCTGGCCAGGTCGTGGCCGCCGCGGGCCGCTTTGATGGGGTCGATGTCGCCAATGAGATCGGCGATGGTCACGTCTGGAGTGGCAAGTTTCTCGATGTAGCGCTGCGGGGCGGGAATCATGACGATGGGCGTGTCATCGCCCTGCTTGGCAAGCAACGCCCGGCAGCGGGCGCAGAGGGGAGCGGCGGGGTTGTCGCGGATCTCGCAACCGGCCACCGCTGGCATTTCCGCATCAAGCAGGCGCGTCAGGCTACGTAGCAGGCGGGTCTTAGCCTGTCCGCGCAATCCCAGCAGGATGAAGTTATGCCGCGAAAGAATGGCGTTGATGACCTGCGGAAGGACCGTGTCGTCGTAGCCCACAATACCAGGAAAAATAGTTTCGCCGCTGCGCAGCAGGCGCAGGAGGTTCTCGCGCATCTCGTCTTTCACCCGCCGTTGCTTGAGCCGCTGCAGGTCAAAGCCGGGCGTCTGGCGCAGTTCTCCCCAGGTAGTGAAGCGGAGGGCACGCTCCTGAGGCACCGGAGTGGCGCCGTTCACGCTTTTGCCGCGAAGGTTGTTTCCGTTGTTATCGGGACTGGGCACGGGCTCACCTCAAAAAAGGATTGGCGGCTTGGAAGCCGTGACGAGAATCTGGCCGGTTTTGGGGGATCAGGCTGTCAAAACGCGTGCCGCCGACTTGACTGGTCAGCGCGTTTCCACACAGGCGGTCTGCGGACCCCGACCATCCACGGGATCCGCTTGGGAGGTGCCAATGGCGCGCGAGAATCAGCCGGTTTAGCTACGGGACACCATGGATTCTCCGTCCCTGGTCAGGGCGCCAACCGGCCGTGGCCATTCAAGCCAGCCACTTTCTCGATGTGCTCTTTGCCGAGCAGCCGCGGCAACAAAGCGTTGTAGTGTTGCAGCAGCAGACGCAGGCGATCCTGCGGACTGCGCGCCAACAAAAGCCGCTGCTTTAGTTCCCATTCGCCAGGAAGCTGGTCGGCCATGATGAAGGCGGCATCCATTTCGCCCAGCGTCTCGGGATCGATGTAGACGGTTTCGATTGTTGCCTCCTCGTTTTCGGGAGTGCCAGAGGCTTCGGCGTCAGAAGGTTCACTGGGTGGCTCTGCTTGCAAAAGTTGCAGAATCTTGCCATGCAGTTCCGCCACCTTGCCGCGCAGCTCTGCGGAAAAAGTTTCAGCTTCACCTTCGTCATGAAAGAACTCAACCCGGCCCTGGAGAAAGGCCTCCGAGGCGCTATCGACGGAGAGGATGGCGAACCGTTCCGAGCCGTGTACCAGAATATCCATTCGTCCGTCTTCGTAGCGCTTGAGCACCCGGTCCACCACCGCGCTGCAGCCGACACGCGCGATGCCGTCGTCCTGCGCCCAGACGACGCCGAAAGACCGCTCCTCACGGAGACAGACGGTAATCATTGCCTTGTAGCGCTCTTCAAAGATGTGCAGAGGCAGAACTGCCGCGGGTAGCAGCACCAGTTGAAGCGGGAATAGGGGAAGGAGTTCGGGACGGGGCATGGCTGCAATTCCCGGCCGGCTGGAGTCCGATTTTGCGAGCACTCCAACTTCGTTAGCTACAGCATAGCCCAGTTCGCCACGAGAAGCGCGGAACACCAAGCACCCCAGCAGTGGCAGTCAGCAATTATCGGAAGATCCTGAACTTGGGACGTGCGCGAAAAGCAACATGCCCAGCCCCCGTCTGCGTGCAGAAGGGGGACTGGGCATGTTGTGCTTCCGCATGGCGGAAGTGTTACTGCAGGTTGAAGGAGGCGGTCAGCGGCAAACTCGCCGAGGAGCCACCGACGCGCAAGGTGTAGGTTCCGGGCACTTCTTTCCACTGATCAGTGGCCGAATTATAGACGGAAAGGTAGAGCGGCTTGATGGCCACCGTGACTGTCTTGCTTTGTCCGGGGGCCAGGCTGACCCGGCTCCAGCCTACCAGCCGTTTAGGCGGCTCGTTGGCGGTTGCCGGCAGCGAAGCGTAGACCTCGGCGATTTCCACTCCGGCACGGGCGCCGGTGTTTTTAACCGTGAAGCTGACGCTGCGGACTTGAGGATCGGCGCTCAGGTTGGAATAAGCGTAGGTGGTGTAGGAGAGGCCATAACCAAAGGGGAACAACACCGGTTTGTGCTTGGCGTCGTACCATTTGTAGCCGACCAGCAATCCCTCGTTGTAATGAACGTTGAAGGTGGGCTTGTCGGTCCCCTTCTTCATGACCGGCGCGGCGCCCTGGGCGTGGGGCGGCGGTTGTACGATGTGCGGGTGTGGCAGATCGGCCACGCTCAGCGGGAAGGTGATAGGGAGCTTGGCGCTGGGGTTGACCTTGCCGAAGAGGACGTTCGCCATCGCGTGGTGTCCGTCGCTGCCGGCGAACCAGACCTCGACAATGCCCTTTACCTTGTTGACCCACGGCATGGTCACCGCGGTTGCGCTCTCGACGACCACAATGGTGTTGGGGTTGGCTTTGGCCACCTGTTCAATGAGCGTGTCCTGATTGCCGGGCAGCTCAAGACTCTTCAGGTCCATGCCTTCGCTCGACCACTGGTGGGCAAAAACAATCGCCACCTGCGATTTGGCGGCCAGGGCGGCTGCGGCCGCCGGATCGCTTCCCGAGTTGAACTGCACAGTTGCCCGCGGCGCTTGTTCCCGGATCGCCTTCAATGGCGAGGTGGGGAACCACACATGGGATAGCCAGGGCGGAGAGGTGGCGCCCGGCGGATCGACCTGGGCGGAGCCACCGCCGGAGATCATGCCGGTGTCGGCGTGCTCGCCAATCACGGCAATGCTGCGCAGACTGCTTGCGTTCAGGGGCAGAATCGCCCCCTGATTTTTCAGCAGCACAATGCTGTTTTCTTCAATATGGCGTGCAATGGCCAGATCGCCGAAGACGTCCACAACGCTTTTTTGCGTGGGGTGATCGACAATGCCGCTGGCAAATTCCGAGCGCAGAATGCGGCGCACATGGTCGTTGAGCTGCGCCATCGGGACCTTGCCGGCGAGCACATCCCGCTTGAGCCGCGCGCCATAGTAGTCGTCCAGCGGCTCTTCATTATCCAGGCCGGCGTTGGAGGCGCGAATCGTGCTGTGCGTTCCTCCCCAGTCGGAAACAACGAATCCGGGAAACTTCCAATCGCGCTTGAGCACGTCGGTGAGCAGGTATTTGTTCTGGCAGGCGAAGTCGCCGTTGACGGCGTTGTAGGAACACATCACCGCGCCGGGATGGCCAATGGAAATACCGATCTGGAAGGCGAGCAGATCGGTTTCGCGCATCGCCCTCCTGCTGATGATGGCATTGACCTCGTTACGGCCACTTTCCTGGTCGTTGATGGCGTAATGCTTGATGTCGCCGATGACGTGTTGTGCCTGTTCACAGCGGATGCGATTGCCCACCATGGTGCCAGCCAGGACCGGATCCTCACCCATGTATTCGAAGGTGCGGCCATCGCGGGGCTCACGGGTGAGGTTCACGCCGCCGCCCAGCGTCATGTTGTAGCCCTGCGCGCGCAGTTCGCGCCCAATCAGGGCGCCGTAGGCGCAGGCCGCCTGCGGATCCCAACTCGCAGCCGAACCCAGATTGGAGGGCAGCGCCGTCGAGTAGCGTCCATTCGCCGCGCTGCTGCGCACGCCATAAGCGGCGTCGCTCATCTGAATCATGGGAATGCCCAGGCGCGCGACGCCCAGGACAAAACCGGCTCCGCCATTGCCGAGATAAGCATTGGGCCGCTGCGGTCCCCAGCCCGGCATCCCATTGCCATGTACCAAGGCGATTTTTTCGTCCAGCGTGAGTTGCTTCAGCACCAGTTCGGCGCGCTGATCGGGGCTGAGCTGGCGGTTCATCCACGGCTCTGAGATGGCTTGCGGCTTGCTTTTGTGGGGACGATGCTGCGCTAACGCGGGCAGCACCAGCAACGACATAGAGGCAAGCGCAGCCGCGCCAGCCGAGCGAATTCGACTCATGGAATGTCCTGTCGACTGTCTGAGATTTACTGCAGCAATATAATAGCCGTTGTGAGGAGCTTTTGGTGTGGTCTCCCTTAAAGGCCGCCATTGCTTCATTAACGTCGCTGCCGCATTCCTTCATTTTTTGTGAGCCAACTGGTGTTGTTGCGCCACCTCGCGGGCGCGCCGCAGGTCGACTTTGCCGCTGCCCAGATAGGGGAGTGATTCAACAAAGACGAACTGCCGCGGACGCCACAGGTTAGGAAGATCAGTGGCCGCCAATTGCTCCTGTAACTGGCGCAACTTGCCGAGGCCAAGCGTGTGCAGCACGACCAGCTTCTCGCCTTTTTGTTCATCGACAATCGAGGTCACCACAAAGCTGCCACCTTCCGGCCCACTTAAACTGTGCAGCAGTTCCTCGACCTTGAGGTGGGGTACCATCTCGCCGCCGATCTTGCTAAAACGGCTGAGCCGGTCAGACAAGGTGAGAAAACCGTCATCATCCATCGTGGCCAGATCGCCGGTGTTGTACCAGCCCTGCTGCAGCACGGCAGCGGTCTTTTCCGGTTCTTTGAGGTAGCCCTGCATCACGTTGGGGCCGCGTACCAGCAGCAATCCGCTGGATCCCGCTGGGCAGGGCAGCCGCGTTTCCGGATCGACCAATTTGACGCTGATGCCTGGTAGCGGCCGGCCAACGGTGCCGCGGCGCGCGCCGGTCTGCACATATCCCGCCGCGCGGTACGGAAGCGTGTTCGCCGCCACCACGGGGGAGCACTCGGTGCAGCCGTAGCCCTCCAGCGGCCGTATGCCAAAACGATCCTCGAACAGGTTAGCGATTCGCTCCGGCATTTTTTCCGCTCCCGCGATGACCAGGCGCAGGCTGCCGAAATCTCCCGCTTCGCAGCGGCGGGCATAGGTCTGCAAAAAGGTAGGAGTGCCCACCAGAATGGTGGCGCGCCGGGTGCGGGCGAGTTCCCCAATCATCTTCGCGTCCAGCGGGTTGGGATAAAAAATCACTCCCAGGCCGTAGACCGCTGGCAGGCAGAGGGTCACGGTGAAGCCGAAGGAATGGAAAAACGGCAAAATCCCCATGAAGCGGTCGTTTTCTTCCAGGCGGAAGGACTGAAACAGTTGCTCGCCATTGGCGGCAATGTTGAAGTGCGACAGCATGACGCCTTTGGGTTCCCCCGTGCTTCCACTGGAAAAAATGACAGTTGCCAAATCATCCATTCGCACTCGCTGGCGCAGGCCCAAGGCGCGTTCCAGCAATCGCACCGGCGCCAACCGGGCCAGCAAAAGAGCGGTGAGCTTTTCCCGCAGGCGAGGATTGGCCGCCAGATCTTCCAGGGGCAGTGGCGCCAGCGGCAAGTCCAGCGGCACCCGCTCCAGAAAGGCCCGGGAGCTGATGATGGTCTGCAACTCACATTGCTCGATGCAACTCCGGAGCGCTCCGGCGGAGGCAGTGTAATTGAGGTTGATGGGGACTTTTCCCATGACTAAGGCAGCCAAATTGACCAGCGCACCCGCGGGAGAGGGCGGCAGCAGAATCCCCACCATCCGCTGCCCGCGCCACTGCGGCGCCAGGCGCCGCGCGAGGAAGATCATCTTGATGAGGGCGCCAGCGAAGCTGACTTTCTCGGTCTGCGCATCGGCCAGGAAAAAGGCGCGTCCTTCGCGGCGAGCGGTGCGGATAAATGCGCGGCCCAGCGGCAGCATGGCCGCTTTGCGGTAAACAAAAGCATCCGAGGCCAGTTCCTGCACTTTCTGCCGGACTACCGCGGCGCTGGTCTGCGGGGGCAGTGCCGCGCCAAAGCTCACCGTTACCGGGAACGGCAGCCGCTGCGGCCGGCGCCAGAGCGCGTGTCCGGGCTGCAGACTAAAAATGCTGCCCCACAAACCATCCAGGTGAACGGGGATGATCGGCTCGCTGGCACGCGCCATAATGCGTTCCAATCCCCGGCGGAAACTGAGGGTTTGTCCAATGCGGGTGATTTCGCCTTCGGCGAAAATGCACACTAAATCTCCGGCGGCAACCGCATTGCTGGCAGTACGCAAAGCCGTGAGCATTTCCCGGGCGCCCATTTGCGATGAGATGGGAATGGCCCCCATGGCTTGCGCCAGAGGCCGCAACAGCCAGTGATCGTAGTACTCGCGAAAAATCAGGAAGCGGATGGGGCGCGGCACGGCAGCCTGCAGCAGCACGGCATCCACCAACGACAAGTGATTGGAAGCCAGTAACGCCCCACCCTGAAGAGGGAGGTTCGCCAGTCCAATCACTCGCAGACGGTACACCGTTCGGCTGATCAGAAAAATCAGCGCGCGACAGAATCTTTCCAGAATCCGGGAGCTGGAAGGCTTTCCCTGCTCAGAGGAAGTCGTTGCGGCCGAGCCCGCGGCATCTTGCATAGGCACCATGCTGAACTGTCACGGGGCGGAACACAACCAGGGGCGGCCGCCGCAAGTCAGGTAAAAAGCTGCTGCCGGCTAGGGCAGAGCCCGCTCGACAAAGGGGTTCCTTGCGGGCGGGAGCTGGACTATACTCGCCCCAGCTCTGGTCTTCTTTTACGGGAAAATCTAACTTCTGCAGTGACTCAACCGTCCGCCATGGTCTTTGGGGCGGTTCCCCCTGCGCCTGTAGACACAAAGCAGTACCCGTGTCCAGCATATTGTGGCGTTTTCCACAGGCCACAATTAGTAGTGTTTTTCCTCTTGATTCTCCCCGTGCTCCTCGTTACTATGCCCTCCTAGCTGAGTTGTAGCTGCTTTCCCTGCGGGAGGCGGCGGCGGTCAGCCGCGGCGCTGGAGACATCATGCTGAAAATAAAGAAGTTGCAGGTTCTTGGCTTCAAATCCTTCTGTGATCGCACGGAGCTGGTTTTCCCCGGAAGCGGGATAGTCGGCATCGTGGGCCCCAATGGCTGCGGCAAATCCAACCTCGCGGACGCGGTGAGCTGGGTTCTGGGCGAGCAATCGGCCAAGTCGCTGCGCGGGCAGCGGATGGAAGATGTGATCTTTGCGGGCAGCCGCGACCGCGCCGCCACAGGCCTGGCGGAAGTCAGTCTGACCCTGGTGAATCCGGAAGATTACTCCGGACCGGAAGACGAGCCGCCCCTGATTCAGGTGCATGACGACTGGGACGAGGCCAGCTCCCAGACCGCGCAGGCGGCCGCCGCCCAGGGTGAAGAACTTGCGGAAGGCGATAGCGAAGAGATGGAAGAAGTGCTGGCCGCCCCCGCAGGCGCGGAAGCCGGGCAGGGCTCCGAGGGACAAGCCGCCGCGAACGGCAACGGCGTCGTCCTCACCATCCGCAAACGGCGCAAGTTCATCGCCAATAACCGGCCCGGCGAAATTGTCGTCACGCGCCGTCTTTACCGCAGCGGCGAGAGCGAATATTTGATGAACGGGCGCCCGTGCCGGCTGCGCGACATCCAGGACCTGTTCATGGGAACCGGTCTCGGCCCCGACTCTTACGCGATCATCGAGCAGGGGCGTATTGGGCAGATTCTCAGCTCCAAGCCGCACGACCGCCGCGCGATTATCGAAGAAGCCGCGGGCGTCACCAAGTACAAGGCCAAGAAAAAGCTGGCCGAGGCGCGGTTGGAATCGGCACGCCAGAATCTGAACCGGATCAATGACATCTTCGAAGAAGTCACCAAGCAAGTGGCGTCGTTGAAGCGTCAGGCCGCCAAAGCCCAGCGCTACGCGGAGTTGAAGGCGGAGAGCGATCAGCATCTGCGCCGGTTGTTCGCCAGCAAGGCGGACGCGTTGCAGGAACAGCACACGCGTGTTTCGGCCGAGCACGAGCAAGATCGCGCGGCACTGGAAGCGGCGCAGACCGGGCTGGACCAGGCTGAGGCCACGCGTGCGGAGTGGTTTCAGCGCGCCAGCCAGGTGGAGCAGGAGCTGCGGCAGCTCACGGAAGATTCCGGCAAGCTGGCGATGGAACTGGACCGCGCCGAGCGCCAGATTGTGTTCAATAGCGAGCAGGCCCGGGAGTTGGAAAACCGCACCCGCGGCTTTGAAGAGGAGCTGAGCCGCCTCGCCGAACAGCGCGCAGCCGCGCAGCAGGAGCTGAAAAGCGCCGAGGAGGCGCGGACCGCGGTGCTGGCCGAAGCGCAAGCCGCGCGCGCCGCTTATCAGGAACAGCGTGCCGCCGGCGAAAACGAGAGCCGCGCCGCCCGAGAGCTGGAACAGAAAGCCGATCAGGCGCGGCGCCGCGTCCTTGGCCTCCTCGGCCAGATTTCTTCGTTCGGCAATCAGGTGGTGCAGGCCGAAACCGTGATTGCCAACCTGGAGCGCCAACTGGCCCGGCTCGACCAGGAAAAACAAACCGCCGATCAGGAGCTGGACGCTTTGGGCGTGCGCCGCGGCCAACTCGATCTCGAGTTTCAGGGGCAGCGCGAAGAACTCGAGCAGGTCGTGCAGGAGATTGGTAAGCTCGAGCGCCGCGTTTCCGAGCTGCGCCAGAACGAGGCGGTGAGCCGCAAACAACTCGACGCCGCCCGCGCCGAACTGTCGGAAATCGTCGGCCGCCGCCGCTCTATCGAGCAGATCGTTGCCCATCATGGTTACAGCACCGAGGCGGTGAAGAAACTGTTTGCTTCCGGCGCCGCGAAGGACAAGTTCCATGCCATGGGTGTGCTGGCCGACTTCCTGGAAGTGGAAGGCTCGTATGAAGCGGTGGTGGAAGAGTTTCTGCGGGACGAATTGAACTACGTCGTGGTGCACGACTGGAACGATGCCCAGTCCGGACTGGGCGTGCTGCAAACCGACGTGCAGGGCCGTGCCACCTTCCTGGTGCATCCCCAGGACGGGCAATATAAGATGTTCGACCTGCCCCAGCACCTGGAAAGTCAGGGCATTCCCGAAAGCCCCAACCCCATTCCCTTGAAGAGCTGTGTGCGCGTGCTGAACGGCTTTGGCAAGTCGCTGGAGCATCTGCTGCCCAAGCTGGGCAGCGGCTATATCGTTCCCGACCCGGCAGTGGCCCGGCAGATGGCCACGCAGAATCCACAGGCCTTTTTCCTCACCGCCGGCGGCGAGTGCTTCCATAACCACACCGTGAGTGGCGGCACCCATTCCGGGGCGGGACCGCTCACCCTGAAGCGGGAACTGCGCGAACTGGGCCGCCGGGAGGGTGAGGTCAGCGAAACCATTCAGCGGATCGAAACCCAGCTCTCCGGCATCGCGCAGGAACTGCAGGTAACCCAGCATGACTTGGACCGCTTGCGCGCGCGCCGGCATGAGCTCGACAAGCAGATCCTTACCAGCGGGCAGGGACTGAAGCAACTGGAAAACGAGGTACGCCGCCTGCAGGAGCGGCTCCGTCTGCACACCGTGGAGCTGGAACGCGGCCGCGCCGAGCGTACCCAGGGTATGAATCGTCTGGAGTCGCTGCAAGCGCAGCGCCAGCAAGCCGAACAGGATAAGGCGGCGGCGGAAGCGGAAGAGATTCAAATCAACGCCGATATTGCCGAGGTGCGGCTGCGGCGCGATCAGGCGGTCCAGCGGGTCGCCGAAGCACAGTCACGGCTGGCGATGCTGGAGGAACGGTCGCGGGGCGCGCAGGAGGCTTTCCAGCGCCTGGAACATCAGCAGCGCGATTTGCTGAACCGCTCCAACCAGATCCACAGCGATCTGGAGCGGGCGAACCAGCAGCGCGAACAGCTGCTGAGCTCTTCGGGCGAACTCGGTGAAAAAGTCCAGCAACTCCGGCTGCGGCGCGACGAGGCCGAGCAGCAACGGCAGGCGCTGGAACAGGAGCGCGTGGAGGCGCGGGCGCGCGCCGCGGAATTGGAGGCCGGCGTCAAGGCCGCGCGGGATGCGGTGAACGCTCTGCGCGACCGGTTCAGTGAACTGGAGGTTGCGTTGGCTCGTCTGCAGGCGGATGCGGAACACGTTACGGAAACGTGCCGGAACGAGCTCAATATTGAGATTACGGAACTACAGGCGGACGAGACCATTGTGCGCGCCGCCGCCGAGGAGATGGCCGATCTTGAACAGGCGGCGCGCGCCATCCGGACGAAGATCGAGCACCTCGGGCCGGTCAATATGATGGCGCTGGAGGAATACCAGGAAACCCAAACGCGGCATCAATTTCTGGAGACACAGCGCAAGGATCTGCTCGACTCCATCGCCGACACCCAGAAAGCCATTCAGGAAATCGATCAGATCTCGCGCCAGCAGTTCAACGAGGCCTTCGAAAAGATCAACGCCTACTTCCAGGAGTCGTTCAAGGTGCTCTTCGGGGGCGGGCAGGGCTTCCTGAAACTCACCGACGCGGAGAACGATCCGGAAAGTGGCGTGGACATCGTGGCCCAGCCGCCCGGCAAGAAGCTGCAGAACGCTCTGCTGCTCTCGGGCGGAGAAAAGGCCATGACCGCGATGGCGCTGTTGCTCTCGGTGTTCCAGTACCAGCCGAGTCCTTTCTGCGTGCTGGACGAGGTGGATGCTCCGCTTGACGAGGCCAACGTCAGCCGCTTCTCGGCGATGGTGCGGAAGATGAGCGAGCAGACGCAATTCATCATCATCACCCACAACAAACGCACCATGGAGATCGCGCCGCTGCTCTATGGCGTGACGATGCAGCAGGCAGGCGTGAGCCGCCTGGTATCGGTAAACATGGAAGGCAAGTCTGAACGCGCCAGCGCGTAAGCACTGCGGGCCAGGGCCGAGTCGAACTGATTTCGAGTTCGAGATCGCAGGCCGAAGTCGTAGCTAAGGTCCGGGGTTGCCGTTCAGGTCCCGCACCGCTGGCGACTAGGAATGCGTGGCCATCCGTCAGCTTCGGTCGGACGACGAAGCAGTGAAATAAAAGCGGCCGTGCCGCTTGTTCAAGGGAAAAGGAAAGGGCGGCCGGGACTCCGGCCGCCCTTTCCTTTGGTGGAGGGTTTTAGCGCGCCCTGATTGCAAGAGGCTGACCAACGTAGTCTCCTGCGCCATCGAAGGCCGCAGCGACGCCGGCTCCGGTACCGTGTCCCGGACCGACGACCAGAAGCTGGATATGAACCTTGGCCGGCATACCGGGGTAGCTGCCCTGGGCCGCGTCCAGTTGCAGGGTGCGTGTGGCGTCGTCCCAATGCATGTGCACTACCCGGCGCTGGCCTTTTTCGTAGGCATAGCTGTCGCCGGCATCGGAGTACCACTGGAAGTCGCCATTGGCGCCTGGGTAGACCCGCACCTCCAGTGTGGTCACCTGGCTATCGGCATTGTCGACGACCGGGCCGAGCGGCACAATCGAACCCGCCCGCACATAAACGGGAATGCGGTCCAGCGGCGCCGCCGCCTGCCGCACCTGCGAGCCACTCAGGCGTTGTCCAGTCCAGAAGTTGAACCAGGCTGGCGCCGGCGGCAAATACACCTCGCGGCTCGTTGCGCCTTTTTCGGTAACCGGGGCCACCAGCAGGGCGGGTCCGAACATGAATTCGTCGCCAATGTCGCGGGCCCGCCTGTCGTTGGGCCAGTCCATGGGAAGAGCGCGCTGCATGGTGTAATCGTGATGGGTGACTTGCCAGGCCAGCGAATAAATGTAGGGCAGCAGGCGATAACGCAGCTTATCGTAGGCGATCAGCGTTGGGGTCTGCGGGCCATAGCTGAATAATTCGTTGGTGTTGTTCACCCGGTGTCCGTGGGTGCGCAGAATCGGACAGAAGACGCCGTACTCGAACCAGCGCGTATAGAGCTGCTGGTAATCCGGGTCGCGTGTGTCGCGCTCGTAGGGCCAGCCATAGCCGGCGATGTCGGTAGTCCAGTAGGGCAGACCCGACATCTGGAAGTTCAGCCCCGCGCTGATCTGCCGCCGGAAGGTCATCCACGTCCCAATCACGTCTCCAGACCACACCGTGGTGGCGTTGCGCTGCTGGCCCAGAAAGGCCGAACGCGTCAGGATGAACACCCGCTTCTTGTCCGTGGTTTGCCGCCAATGCTGGTACACCCCGCCGGTGTGCAGCAAGGGGTACACGTTGGTGTAGCGCGCTCCATTGCCGATAAAGAGGTGGCGGTCAAACAGGCTGGCGTCGCTTTGTCCGTTCCAGATTTCCGGTTCGCTGCTGTCCAGCCAGAAGCCATCCCATCCCTCCGCGAATTTCACCCCCATCAGGTGTTTCCAATAGTAATCACGGGCCGCCGGGTTAGTGGCGTCATAAATATCGGTGCCGGGGACAATCAGATGGCGCCGCTTCATCTCCTGATAATTGTGCGAACGCGGATCCATTTTGGCCCACACCGAAATCATGGCGTGCACGTGTTCCTGGTGCAGCAGCTTCAGCGCCTGCGGAACGTTGGGCCACGGTTGCAGATACTTCGGGTTGTATTCCGGGTCCCCCTGCAGATTCCACCAGAACCAATCCTGCACGATGAAGTCCAGCGGCACGTGATGGCTGCGGTATTCGGCGGCGATGTCCAGCAGTTGTTTGGCCGAGGTGTAGCGGTCTTTCGACTGCACAAACCCATAAGCCCACCGCCCAAACAGCGGCGCATGTCCCGTCATCGCACGGTACTGGTGAATGATCTGGTCGATGCGGGGACCGTAAATGAAGTAATAATCGATGGCGTCGGCGGCATCGGTAGAGAGCTTCAATTCGGTGGGAAACCGGTTGTCGAACCAGGAACGCGAAGCGGTGTTCCAGAGCACGCCATATCCCAGCGTGGAGACGAACATGGGGATGGCGACGTTGGTATTGGCCTGCGCCAGTTCCTCCACCGCACCCCGGTAATCGAAGACGCCGTCCTGATGTTGTCCGAGTCCGTAAAAGCCTTCCAGCGCGTCAGGGAAAAAGCGCTCCTCCACGCGATAGAGTCTTTCACCGTTCACTTTTTCGGAGACATAGCGCCGCGGCACGCGCTCTGACTCCTGCAGCAGCGTTTTGCCATCCGCAGTGGTAAAGCGCAGCAGCACCGGTTGCAGCCGGATGTGCAGCGCCAGTTGTGCCGTGTGGATCACCGCTTCTTTGCCGCTGCTGGTCAGCTGCGGCGCTTGCCCCTGACACCGCTGCAGCATCCAGGGCGTCTGCGGCGAGGCGCCCTGCGGCTCTCCCGGCCCCGCGACCACATGGATGACCCCCGGAGCGCACACCGTAATACGCAGCGTCTCCGCGCCGTTGTGCACCACCACCGCCGAGGGCTGAGTGCTGACCGTCGCCAGCGGAAACACCGGCATCTGCGCAAATGCGCCGGCAAGCAGAAAGGGAAGCAGACACAACTGGCGGTGGCCGAATTTCATGTTGGGATGGTTCTCCTCAATCTCGATACTTCAGTCCGCAATTGTAGAGGAGGCACCCCGCAATCGCCGCCGTTGCGCAAGCCCGTCTCCGCGCCCACGCTGCATCACGCTGCGCCGGGCACCCCCACTAAGTTGCCGGTGTGAGTGGGACAGGCAGTCATCCCGCACCACCCCCGCTTTACCCGCCAAAAGACTGCCCGGTGCCCGTAATGCCGGGCTTCCCACCGTTTTTCCCTAGCATCGCAAGTGAAGACAAGCAAGAGAACTCTTCCTGAAACCACATGGAGGGTCATTCCCGTGAGACGTCAATACCCTAAATTTGTTGCTCTTTTGGTCGTTGTCTTTCTTAGCGCCTTCGCGGCCTTTGCTCAGGATCAGCCCAGCAGCAGCCCCGGTCCCGGCTCGGCGGGGAGTCCGGGAGCTTCCGACGCCCCCAAGAACGATCTCTCTTTTCAAATCAGCGGCATCTTCACCGGTGATACCAATCCCAGTGGGAGCTTTGCCAGTCACTTTGTGACGAACTCGGCAGGCCTGCTCGTCAACGATCGTTATCACTTTACGAAGTGGTGGGCGATCGAGGGCAATTATGGGTTCACGCGCAATTCCCACGGATATGTCACCAATTTGGGACCAGCTTCGGTTCAGGCGAACATGCACGAGGTCAGTGGAAACCTGGTCTTCAATACGCCCAGCTTCTTCGGCTTGCAACCCTTTGTTCTGGGTGGTGGTGGCGGCCTCGACTTCCGCCCCACCAGCAGCACCACCAACGTCCCAGGCGCCAGTGCGCAATGGAAGGCGATGTGGGACTACGGTGCGGGCCTGGATTTCCGCATTGCCAACGTGGGACTGCGTTTCCAGGTACGGGAGTTGAACTATCGCCCGCCCAATTTCAACCTCCCGAGTCTGGCGACTACCGGTTGGGCGCACGTTACCCAGCCTTCGGCCGGAATCGTGTTTACCTTCTAGGAAACAGTACTTGCTGGTTTGGCCGCGTCTGAGCGGCTGCCACACGAGCCAGGGCCGAGTCGAACTGCTTTCGAGTTCGAAATCGCAGGCCGAAGTCGTCGCGAAGGTCCGGGGTTGCCGTTTAGGTCACGCACCGCTGGCGACGCCCGGGTTCGTCACCAGGCGAGTCGTTGGAGCGGAGAAGAGTGCGGCTTTTCTCAACAGGAAAAGCCGCATGCCGCTCGATCGCAGACGTCCCGTTGTGTGACGAACTCGGGCTAGTAAAGCGCGGCCACCATCCGTCTGCTTCGGCCGGACACCGAAGCGCGTGGAATAAAAGCGGCCGTGCCGCCCCCAATTCAGTGCTGAACGTGCGGGCGAACACCAGAGTCGCAAGACTCCGGCGGGTCGCCCGCATTCTTTTGAGCGGAGTGCATGGCCGCAATCGAGTCAGCCGCAAAATGATGCTGTGAGCAATGTGCTTTCGGCGATAAATGAAACAGGCGGAGCCAACTCAGCAAAACGTTGGTGGCCTCCGCCTTGTAAAACGTTGGGTAATTCGGGCAGTAGAGATTGCAAACAGTATACTGCCTGCGCGGGTTTCATGAACGATGCATTTCTTCTGCGGCGAATCTGACCGCCGCCCACTGCGAAGTCTGGCTCGCGGCCAAAACCCCGATAAGCCGCCCCTATCGCCGCTGCATCTTGCGGTAGAACCCATCGAGCGGCGGTGGCGTGCGCTGCAGGGCTCCCAGGCGTTTCATGCGCTCCAGGCTGAGCTCGACAAAACGCAGAGGCAAGCTGCGCGGTGCGTCTTTCAGGATCAGGATGGCCGACTCGCCTTCAAAGGGAAGGGCCACCGCGTCCAATCCCTGTGCGCGTGCGAAGCCTTCCCATTGCGCCGGGCGAAGATAAAGGCGCGTCAGGTGATCATGTTGGCCCCATTCGCCGTAGCGGTGGGCGGCGGCGATATTGGAGATAAAAGCGGCGCGTCGCGTCACGCGCGCCAGCTCGCGTAACGCCGCCCCCGCCTGATCGGCGGAGAGGTACTGCAGAACGCCATTGCTCCAGCACAGGTCAAACAGATCCGAGGGAAACGGGAGGCGGCTGATATCACCCAACACCGAGTCCGCGCCGCCGAAGTGGCGGCGAGCAAAGCCCAGGGCGTGGGCACTGCCGTCCAGCCCTACGGTTGGAGTGTGCAGGTCCCGGCGAGCGTAGGCGGCCAACGCACCTTTTCCGCAGCCGGCATCGAGCAGCCGGCCAGACTCCAGCAATTCGACAAGGGACGACAGCTGCGCCTGCACGATCGGGAAGTATTCCGGGTAGTAACCGTAGCCCTGAACCTCGTCTCCCCCCTTCAATCCGGCTGGGTAGTCGGGATCCTCAAAATATCGGCGGTCAAAACGGGCGAGGTCATGTTGCATGGCAGTTGACGGTTGATTCCCAGGAGTGCAATGGGCAGCGGTGGGGGGCTGCGTTATGGGCCACTCTGCCCTGGCGGCAGCATGTTGTAAAAGAACCCAAACTCCAGTTCAATTTCCGGACCATGAAATTGGCTGGGCAGCGGCGGGAAGGGATTGGAGGCGCTAATTGCGGCGACCGCGGCGCGATCGAGCGACTCCGTGCCGGAGGGAGAGACCAGTTGGATGCTGGGTACGCTGCCGTTGCGCTCAATGCGGAAGACAATGAACACTCGCCCTTTGCGCCCCATGTAGGCCATCTCCGGCATGACCGCGTACCAGTTCAAACGCACGGTGTGCACAATGCGGCGCAGGTAGGGATCGAAGTCCACGCCCTGGGTGTCGGTCAGGATGGTTACGCCGGCGCGACCGGGCCCACCGGGATGACTGCGCGGGGTAGCGGCCGTAACCCCCTGTCCCTCACGTTCCGCCGCGGCGCCTCTTTCCGCGGCACGGAGCTGGTCAGCGATGGTCATTCCGCCCAGCGGAATATTGCTAGTCCGGCGGGCAGGAACATTTTCAAGCCGCAAACCTTGCTGCTTCTGTCCGGCCTCTCGTTGTTTGCCCGGCTTTGGCGAAGTTTGCCCGGGCGGTGGTTGTGGAGCGACTGCGCGCGCGGGAGGCGCCGGCTGCGGACGCACGGGCGGCGTGGGCGCATTGCGGAAACCGCGATTTCCCTGTGGCACAGAGATGGGAGGGGCGGGATGGCGCACCAACCGGTCCTGGTCGCTGCGCACCGGACTGTGCACCTTGATCTTTGGCTTGGGAAGCGGTGGCGCTTCAATATAGGTGAGCTGGTGATTGCGTAGATGTTGTTCCACCAGCAATTGCTGCGGGTTTGGCTTTTTGTGGAACAGCCACTTGCCAAACAGCAAGAAGAAAAGGAACACGCAGAGATGGACGATGATGGAGAGCAGCACCGCTTCCCGGCGCCGTGCCCGCTCGCGTTCGTCGGCCAGTTGCAAGAGCAGCTGATCGGCGCGAAACTCGGCTTCTGCATGGGCCGGCACCGCCGGTGCTGTGGCATCGGGCTGCGCACGGTTCTCTTTTAATTCATCCAAATCCGGCATTCCCACCTGAGTTCCACGCGAGGCACGCTCTTGAGACCCGCGCCGTTGAATTCGTCGGCTGGGCCGGGGAGGCTTGCTTGAGGGTGCGTGACATCCATGATAACAGTCAGGGCGCAACACTGCCCGGCGCGTCCTGAAGCTAAGGTCTTTGCTTGCTGCGCACTACGACAATCTATGGACGTGCGGGGGTGCCGGACGGTCACCCAGATGGGCGTAAGTTTTTTTCAATTCCCAGACCGGCCAGATGCAGATGAATGGCCGTCGCGGCACGCAACGCGGTGGCCAGGGCACGGCGGGCCTGCGCGCCACTGACTTCGGGCTCGTCGCGTGTCCTTACGGAGTGGAGAAACGCTTCCAACTCCGCGCGCAGGGGCTCGACCGGGGGACTGGTGAGGTGCACCTTGTTGATTTGCGGCATGGGCGAGCGCTCCGGCTTGCCAAGCTGAAAGATGAGCGCGTCCTGGCGCGTGTAGTCCAGAGAAACGTACTCTCCGGGCTGGAAAAAGCGCATTTTCCGGACCTTTTCGGTGCTCACGCGGCTGGCGGTAAAGTTCGCCACGCAGCCGCGCTGAAAGGTGACCCGTACGTTGGCAATGTCAACTTTGGATGACAAGATTGGCAGCCCAACCGCTTGGATATCCTGAACCTCGTCGTTCACGAAGCTGTGTACCAGGTCCAGGTCATGAATCATGAGGTCCAGCAGCACATCCACATCCAGGCTGCGGGGAGAGAACACGCTGAGCCGGTGCACCTCGAAAAATAAAGGCCGCGTGATGCGTGGCCGCACCAGTTGAACACTGGGATTAAAGCGCTCCAAATGACCGACCTGCAGGACGCGGCCGTAGCGCGCAGCGGCGGCGATGATCGTATCGGCCTGCTCCAGGCTGCCAGCCAGCGGTTTCTCAATCAGCAGGTCGACGCCGGCCTCAAGCAAGGGCAGTGCGACTGCAGCGTGCACGCCGGTGGGGGCGGCGATAGTCGCCGCTTGCGCGGCGCCGCTCAATTCGTCAAGACTGGCGAAGACCTGCGTTTCGAACTCCGCCGCCAGCGCTTGTGCGCGTGCGGGATCGGGATCGTAGACGCCCACCAGCCGGGCGCCGGGGATCTGGCAATAGTTACGCGCATGATGGCGCCCAAAGACGCCGCAGCCCACCACCGCCACTTTGATCTCTGGAGAACTCACGGTTGTGCTCCTGATGCGGCGGGCGCCGCCTGCGGGCTAAGCCGGGCTACGCCTTCGATAGCGATATCCGCCTGGGTGGCCTTTTGCACCAGCTCTTCCCGGTCAATCAGTAAGGTAATGCCCGCCTCGACAATCAGGGCGGTGGCGCCGGCATCGCGCATGGCGGCGATGCTGGCCGGCCCGATAACAGGCACGTCGAAACGCAGGTCCTGCTTCGGCTTGGCCACCTTGACAACGGTGAGAGGGTGGCCTTCGACCAGCGTTCCGGCGCGGCGAATGGTTGCGTCGGTTCCTTCCATGGCTTCGGCGGCGACACAGGCGGAATCGGAGATGACCACAGTCTGACCAATATCCATCGCGGCAAGATGGCGCGCAACGCGCAGACCGTAGTCGGCGTTTGCGCGCTCCTGTTCATTCAGCGCACGCGCGGTCAGCGGGCCTTCGGTCGCCAGCAATGGCTGCAGCAGCACGGTGGAATGGATCAGTTCAATGCCCTCCGCCTGCAGACAATTCACCACCGCCCCGAGCAGGCCGTCGGTGTTTTTGGTGGCCAGCGAAGCCAAGAGTTTGACCATGCGCCAGTCCGGACGAAGCCGGGAAAAAATTTGCTTATGCTTGACCTGGCCAGCCATCAGCGCCTGCCGGACGCCGGCGGCCTGAAAGAACTCGATCAATTTTCCCAGTTGCCCGAGGCTGAGCCATTGCGTGCGTCCGCCCATCTGTGCCGCCCGCGCTTCCAGCGCCGGGTCGGTTTCTTCGCGGATCGCGGCCACTACCACGTGCAGCCCCTGGCTGCGCGCCGCATCCAGTACCAGGAAAGGGAAGCGGCCGTTGCCGGCGATGAGGCCAAGCGGCTGGTCCGTTTGCAGGCTGGTGCTCATAACAGGTTCATCTACTTGATAAAGCCGCGCTCGCTGCCCTGGATGAACTCCACCAGTTCGCGTACCTCGTTGCTGAGCGGCTCGGACTGGATCTGTTCCAGCGCCTGCGAGGTGTTCATCATGTGCAGGCTGCGGAAGGCGCGGCTCAACGCCCGGATCTGTTCGGAGGTAAAACCGCGCCGCTCCAGGCCCACCTTGTTGGGGCCGTAGGCGGCATTCTCGCGGCTTGCCGAGGTCTTGCTGAACGGCAATACGTCCTGCGTGACGACCGTGCCGCCGCCAATGTAGGCGTGCCGCCCAACGCGCACAAACTGGTGTACCGGGCTGAAAGCGCCCACCGCGGCAAAGTCGCCTACGCTGACATGGCCACCGAGAGTGGCGGCATTGGCGAAGATGCAGTCATTGCCCACCATGCAGTCGTGCGCGATGTGGGTGTAGGCCATCAGCAGGTTGCGGCTGCCAATGCGGGTGAGGCCGCCGCCTTTGACTGTGCCGCGATGAATGCTGCAGAACTCGCGCACAGTGTTGTTATCGCCCATCTCCAGCCGCGTTGGCTCGCCTTTGTAGGAGAGATCCTGGGGCGCCACGCCGACCGTGCTGAAGGGGAAAAAGTGATTGCCGGCGCCAATGACGGTGGGACCGTCAATAACCACATGTGATTCCAGACGGCAGTCCTCCCCCAGTTCCACTTCGGCGCCAATCACGCAAAAGGGGCCGATATGGCTGGAAGCGGGCACGCGGGCCAGGGAGCTGATCTGAGCAGTCGGGTCGATGGGCATTCTCGGCCTTTATTCGCGGCTGCGGTCGACGACGTGGCAACTGAGCATGGCTTCGGCCACCAGCTTGCCATCCACCATCACCTGCCCTTTCATGCGGCCGACATTGCGGCGGAACACCAGCACGTCCACATGCAGATGCAATTGATCGCCGGGGACAACTGGGCGGCGGAAGCGGCACTCGTCGACGCCGGTAAAGAAGATCAGCTTCTCTTCCGGACGATCGGATTCGTGCATGATGAGCACGGCGCCCGCTTGCGCCAGCGCTTCCAGCAGCAGCACGCCCGGCATGATCGGCTGGCCCGGGAAATGCCCCTGGAAAAACGGTTCGTTGACGGTGACGTTCTTCAGCGCCACGATGCGGACGCGTGGCTCAAAGGCGATAATACGGTCCAGCAACAGGAAAGGATAACGGTGCGGCAGCAACTGCAAAATGCGCTGAATGCCGATCGGCACCGCCAGCTTCCCGCCGCTGTCGCCGCTGGTCTCGGCAGACCCACTGGTTGGAGGCGGGGGAGTAACGACTTCGTTCATGGGTTCTCGCTGGGAAATAACAATTCATCATTATAACGAGCGGTGGCGCAATTGGCGGAAATTCAGCCGAGTGAAGGACGTGAGCGCATCGTTTTGAAAGCGTGTTCAGGAAAGAAACCATGCCCAACAGGTGGAGCCTCGAGGAGTTTGGCCGGGAGCTGGACGTCTGGGTGGCGACGCAGAGCCCCAGCCGCGTGAAGAGCGCCGTCGACCGCTTTGGAGAAAGCGTAGCCACGGCGTTTGTGGCGGAGGGCTGCTCTGGGCGCCGGCACGCGAATGCCGATCTGGGTGACCACTGGGAGCTGACTTACGGAGACGCGGGCGTCAAGGCCGCGGACGGGTACCTGTTGATCCTGGGCCACCTGGATACGGTTTACCCGCTGCAGACGCTGGCACCCCGGCTGCACCGGGAGGGGCAGGGTAGCGAACAGCGCTGGTATGGCCCCGGGGCGCTGGATATGAAGGGCGGCATTCTAGCCGCATTGTATGCGCTGCGCCTTTTCAAATCAGAGAGCGCCGCCGTTGGGCACCGCCGGGGGCTGAAATTCCTGTGGGTGAGCGACGAGGAGATTGGCAGTCCATCGTCGCGGTCCTTGACCGAGCGGCTGGCGCGCGGCGCCGATGCAGTGTTGGTGCTGGAATTCGCCGCTGATCTAAAGGGTGCGCTGAAGACGGCGCGCAAGGGGATTGCCGGCTATCGTCTGAACGTCGAGGGCCGCGCCGCTCATGCCGGGGTCGATCCCACCTTGGGCGCCAGCGCCATTGCCGAGTTGGCGCGGCAGATTGTCACCATCAATGACTGGCAGCTGCCGGAAGGCGTCACCATCAATCCCGGGGTGATTGAGGGTGGCACCAAGGCCAATGTTGTGGCCCAACATGCCAGTCTGGAATTGGACGTGCGCGCCTGGCGGGCATCCGACCTGCGGGAGGTCGACAGCAAGCTGCGCGCTCTGGCCGCTATGGATAAACGCGTCCGGCTCGATCTGCAGGGTGGGGTGAATCGCCCTCCAATGGAGCGGAGCGCCGCAATTGGCGCCTTGTTCGCCCGTGCGGCCGAGGTTGGACGCGGACTCGGCATTGAGCTGCGCGAGGCGGCGACCGGCGGCGCCTCGGATGGGAACTTCACCGCCGCGCTGGGGATACCAACACTGGACGGACTGGGCATGTGTGGTGCGGGAGCGCACTCCGCGGATGAACACATCCTGGCCGGTCAAATTGAATCGCGCGTGGCGCTCCTGGCCGCGCTCCTGCGCGCTCTTTAGGAACTCCTAACGGAGTCAAGACGAGTGAATTGCTCCACAAGCGCAGTCGGTTTTCAGGCGCGGAGGCGATAAAATTTGCTTGTCGCACTTCACCGCGCCGTGAGGCCCTATGCCCAAAGCCTTCGCCCTGCTCATCAACGGCCGTCAATTCATGGTCGCTGCCCCAGCCGAGCAACCCCTGTTATGGGCGCTGCGCGACAATCTGGGGCTGACCGGCACCAAGTTCGGTTGCGGCGCCGGCCTCTGCGGCGCCTGCACCGTGCATGTCGATGGCGTGGCCATGCGCTCCTGTCAGTTGCAGGTGGGCCACCTGGAAGGCAAACACATCACCACGATCGAGGGATTGGCGGCGGGCTCCGGGACCGGGGATTCCCGGACGCCGCACCCGGTGCAGCAGGTCTGGCTGGAACTGGGAGTGGCGCAATGCGGCTACTGTCAGGTTGGGCAGATCATGTCGGCAACCGCGCTGCTGGCCAGCAATCCCCATCCCAGCGATGAAGAGATTGACTCGTCCATGAGCGGGAACATCTGCCGGTGTGGCACTTACAACACCATCCGCAAAGCCATTCACGAGTCGGCGCGCAGGATGGCGGAGGGCAAGCCCCGGCACGCCATTCCGGCGGGTAGCGGAGGGCAGCGATGAGCATCGCACGGCGCGAGTTTCTGGCCGGCGGTGCCGCTGGCCTTCTGGTGGGTGTCTTCTTCAACGCGCCTCTGGCGCGGGCGGCCCAGCTCGCGGTACCTGGTTCAGCAACCCCCGCGGCCGGCGATCCTCCCACGCAGGCCTGGGCGCCCAATGCCTGGGTGCAAGTGGCGCCCAATGGCGATATCTACATCTGGGTGGGAAAATCGGAAATGGGACAGGGCGTGCGCACCGCGCTGCCGCAGATCCTGGCGGATGAAATGGACGCCGACTGGAGCCGCGTTCGCGTCGAACAAGCCCCCACCTTGCCCAAGTTCGGCCCCATGGGTACTGGTGGCAGCACGAGCGTGATGGGCAGCTGGGATCCACTGCGCAAAGCGGGCGCGCAGGCGCGGCTGGCCCTGATTGGAGCGGCGGCTCAGCGCTGGCGCGTTAAGCCCGGGGAATGCTCCACCTTCAACAGCTACGTCATTCACAGCGCCAGCGGGAAGCGGCTCAGTTACGGAGAGTTGGCGGAAGAAGCGGCCCGGCAGCCGCTGGAGGAGTCGCCCGCGCTGAAAGGCGCCGCGCAGCGTACCCTGGTGGGCAAGTCGCTGGATCGCGTCGATGGCCCGGCCATCGTTGCCGGCAAAGCACAATACGGCATCGATGTGCGCCGCCCCAATATGGTCTTCGCCGCATTGGAACGCTGGCCGGTTGTCGAAGCCGAACTGCTCTCCTATAACGACAGCGCCGCGCGCCGGATTCCTGGCGTGTTGCAAACGGTGAAGCTGCCGCACGCGGTGGCAGTGATTGCGACCAACACCTGGGCCGCCTTTGAAGGTCAGCGCGCCTTGAAAGTGCGTTGGAACCCGGGCCCGCGCGCGCTGCAGAGTACCGGCTCCATCTTTGCCCTCATGCACCAGAGCGTGCGCCAGCCCGGCAACGTCGCGCGCGATGAAGGCAATGAGGAGGGGGCGTTCCAGGCCGCGTCGAAGAAAGTTGAAGCGGTTTATGAGACGCCTTTCCTGGCGCACGTCGCCATGGAGCCAATGAACTGCACGGCGGAAGTGAGCAACGGCCACTGTACGCTCTGGGCGCCAACACAAAACCCGACACGCGTGCAGATGGATGTGGCGAAGGCGTTGGATATCAGTCCGGACAAGGTGCTGGTCAACGTGACGCTGATGGGAGGCGGGTTTGGCCGCCGCCTGGAGAGCGACTATGGGGTGGAGGCCGCGTTGGTGGCGCGGGCGCTCGGGCGTCCGGTGCAGGTGATCTGGACCCGCGAGGATGATGTTCGCCATGACGCTTTCCGTCCTCCCACTGTTCATGCCTTGCGTGCCGGAATCGACGGCAGCGGTCAGGTGGTGAGCTGGCGCCATCGCGTCTCCAGCCCCACGCCTGCGGCGCAGGACAAGAAACATTTTGACGCCAGAAAGCTGGAAGGTTCGGTTGTTGACGGCGCCAGCGATGTGCATTACCGCATTCCCGCGATTCGCATTGAGCAGTCCACACACGAGGATTTACCTGTGCGCGTCGGTTGGTTGCGCGGCGTTTATCCCAATCAGAACGGTTTTGCGAACGAAGTTTTTGTGGACGAATTGGCGGCGGCTGCCGGGCAGGACCCGTTCGAGTTCCGCCGCGGCCTGTTGGCCGGCGATGAACCCATCGATACCGGCCATGGAAAGCTCTACCCAGCGCGCCTGCGCCGCGTTTTGGAACTGGCCGCCGAAAGGGCCGGCTGGGGAACACCGCCGCCCAAGGGTCGCGCGCGGGGTATCTCCTGCACGGTGCTGGATTGGGCGCACACCTATGTCTCGCAAGTTGCCGAAGTTTCTCTGGAAAACCAGCTGCCCCGTGTGCATCGCATTGTCGCGGTCATCGATTGTGGAACTGTGGTGAATCCGGAGCTGGCGCGCATGCAAGCGGAGAGCGCGATCATCTTTGGCCTTTCCATGACGTTCGATCAGGCCGTTACGATCAGGAACGGCGAGCCCCAGCAGCACAATTTCTATGACTTCCCGGTGCTACGTATGCCCCAGGCGCCGCTGATTGAGATTCATTTTGCCCCTGGTAGCGATCGGCCCGGAGGTCTGGGCGAGCCTCCGGTGGCCGGCGTTTCTCCCGCGGTATTTAATGCCCTGTTCGCTCTCACCGGCAAACGATTGCGGCGGCTCCCAATCACTGCCGAGGATTTCCAGGGATGAAGACGCTGGCTGAGATCTTCCGCTGGCGACAGAAACAGGCTGAGCCGGCAGTGCTGGCCACGGTGGTCCACGTCACCGGCTCAGCGTCGCGGCATGTAGGGGCACGGATGCTGGTCAGCCGCGAAGGCCGCCTCGCCGGACACATCAGCGGCGGTTGCCTGGAAAAAGATGTGCTGCAGCATGCCGAGCCGTTGCTTGCCGGACCGGCGGCGTCGCCAGTGCTGCTGAGTTACAACACCGAATCCGAGCGGGACCGCATCTGGGGTATGGGCATGGGCTGTCAGGGGACAGTGGATGTTCTACTACAGCGGCTCGATCAGGCGGAATCCATCGACGCCTTGTGGCGTTTCCGGCAGCGGCGGCAGCGCTGCGTTTTAGCCACTGTCATTCGCCGGGACGGAATCATGGATGTGCGTTTGGGTGACTCCGCGGCCATTTCCGAGAGTGGGGAAGAACTCCATGCCCCAGGGTTGCAGCCGCTGCTGCCGCAACTCCGGGCTTTGGTGAAGAGTTGGTTGGATCATGCCGGAGATGTTTGGCCTACCGGACAGGCCCGGCCAGGGGGAGTGGACCCGCTCTGGTTTGCGCTCGGCAGCGGGCGCGTGCAGATGGCCTTCGAGTTGGCGGTGCCTCCAGTGCAACTGGTCGTCTTTGGCGCCGGGCCAAGTGCTCCCCCGTTGACACGGATGGCCCAGGAATTGGGTTGGCAGGTAATAATGGCCGATCAACGCCACCCGATCACCATAGAACAGTATCCGGCCGCCGAACGCGTGATCGCCGCTCCAGTCGAGCACATTCTGCAGGAACTGGCTTGGGACCGGCGGTCCTCACTTCAGCGCACTGCCGCAGTCGTCACCAGCCATGATTTCGTGGCGGACTGTCATCTCGTGCCGGCCTTGCTGGCGTTACCGTTGCCATATCTTGGGGTGCTGGGATCACGGCGCCGCGGAGCCAAGTTGCTGGAGACCATCGCGGAACTCAATCCCAACCTGCAAAGCAGAGCCAATCTCCACACACCGATGGGATTGGATTTGGGCGCGGAAACGCCGGAGGAGATTGCGCTCGCCGTGCTCGCCGAGGTGCAGGCGGCAATGGCTCATGCCAGCGCGCGTTCGCTGCGCAACCTCTCGGGCCCTCTGCATCGCAACAAACTGCCGGAATCAACACAGCCGGAAGACGCTGCCGCATTCATGAAGCGAGGCTGCTGAAATGCCAATACGCCTCGCCACGGTGGTGCTGGCGGCGGGCGCCTCGCGGCGCCTGGGCGTTTCTAAACAATTGCTGTCGAGAAACGGAGCCTCGCTGGTGCGCCTCGCCGCCGAGCGCGCGTTAGCGCTCGCGGCCGCCCCGGTCGTCGTGGTGACGGCCGCGGAACGCGATCCGGTCGCGTCGCAGTTGCGCGACCTTCCCCTTCAGCTTCGGGTGAATGCTGCCTGGCAAGAAGGTATGGCGAGTTCGATCCGCTGCGGCATCTCGGCGCTCGACGGCGATGTTGAGGCGGCGCTGATCCTGACCTGCGATCAGTGGCGCATTACGGCCGAGGATTTGAGAGGGCTGCTAACGGCGCACCAGCTACGCCCCATAACCGCGGCGCGCTACCAGGGAGTTCTGGGGGTTCCCGCAATCTTTAGCCGCACGGTTTTCGCGCAGCTGTTGCGCCTGAGCGGGGATGTGGGAGCGCGGCAGTTGCTGCGTTCCCATCCGGAACTCGTCACGCCCGTGGACATGCCAAACGCGGCTGTGGATGTGGACTGCAGCGAAGATCTGGGCGGCTTATCGAGTTAGAAGCGAACGCGTTAGGTCCTTGCGAGTGAGGCGATCCACGTGCCTGGGCTCAGCTTCTGGCGCCCAGGTCCTGCGCGGAAAGCAAACTGCTCTTTTCGCGCTCGCCGTTGGCCGCCAGGCAGCATTCACCCCGCGGAATAGGGCTGCCGTGTGGACAGGCGGCGGGGTGGCCCAGGAACGTGCAGATACGGGTGGTGGCTTCGGGGCTGAGGATGTGTTCGAACTTGCAGGCCTGTGCCTCCAGTTCAGCCTCGTCGCGCAGTTGCAGTGTTTCGGAAAACAGCAACTCCGCAAGCCGGTGCCGGCGCACAATATCGCTGGCCCGCCGCTCGCCAACGCCGGTGAAAACGAAACGCGACCCCTTTTGTGTCAACAGTCCCAGCCGCAGCATGCCGGGTAAGGCGCGGTCCAGCGGGATGGGGCCATGCACGTTGATGTGTTCCTGGGTGAGAGGGACATCGTTTTCCCGCATAATCCAGAGCTGCTCCAGGATCTCGTCGTACTCTTCGTCTTCCAGGTTGCTGAAGATGCTGATTTCGCTGATGCGGCCATGGTGAAGCTGTATGCAACGGTCCGCCAGCCGGGCGATCGTGGGGTCGTGGGTGACCATGACAATCGTCTTGCCGGCCTCGTGCGCATGGCGCAGCAAGTCCATGACCCGCCCTTCGTTGGCCTCGTCCAGGTTGCCGGTGGGCTCGTCAGCAAGGATGATGGCGGGATCATTGATCAGGGCGCGCGCGATGGAAACGCGCTGCTGCTCGCCACCCGAGAGTTGGGCCGGGAGATGATGCAGGCGATGTTCCAGACCGACGCGGATGAGCGCGTCCCGCGCCTCGTTTTCGTCCGACATGCTGTGGAAGTGCTGCGCCAGCATGACGTTCTCCACCGCGGTGAGGTAGGGAATCAGGTGAAACTGCTGGAAGACGAATCCGATCTTGTCGGCGCGGAAGCGCGTCAGCTCACGCCGTGAAAGCGTGGCGAGGTCGGTTCCATCGATCAGCAGCGCGCCCGAGGTGGGCCGGTCGAGACAGCCAATCAGGTTGACCAGCGTGGTCTTGCCGGACCCGGAGGGGCCCATGATGGCCAGCCACTCGCCTTTTTCCACGGTCAGTGAAATGCCGTCCAAGGCGGCCACATCCCCACCTTGGCTGGGGTAGGCGCGCCGGACGTCCTGCAGATCGATTAGGGGCATGGGCGCGTCGCGTTATTCACCTTTTAAGATTGTAGCCGGGCTGATGCGTTGCAAAAGAGGCCATGGCGTCAAGGCCGCCAGACTCGACAGGATCATAGTCGCCGCCGACGTCTCCACTAGCAGGCCAACACTGGGGTGCAGCGCCACCCCGAACACCGCTTCGCCAATGAATAGCGCGATCAGCGCGCCCGCCGCGGAACCCGCCAGACCGCCCGCCAGGCCCAGCAGCGCGCCTTCACTGACGAAGGCCGCAAAAATTTGTCCTTCGCCGGCGCCCAGCGCCTTCATGACCGCGAAATCCTTGCGACGCTCCATCGCCATGCTGGTCAGCGCGGCGGACACACATAAGGCAATGGTCAACAGGATCAGCGCGGTTGCGGCAACCAGCATGCCTCGCGTATTCAGAACAATGTGGCCCTCCGTCTCGGTGATCTGGCGCAGAGGACTGATCCGCAAAGTGGGCAGCGCCCGCCGCAGGCGCCGCACCGTCGCCTGAATGGCAGCCGGCTCTCCCCCGATCTGAAGCTCCAGGTTGGTGTAGCCGCTCAGACCGGTGAGGCTCCGCGCGACCTGGCTTGGGGCAAGAATCTGGCTGTCCACCGATCCTCCGCTGGAAACCAGAGCCAGCACTGGCAGTGTTTGCTGCTGGGCGCCGAAGCGGAGTGTGAGGCGGTCACCAACCCGCACGTGCAGCGTCCGCGCGGCGCGATTACCGAGCCATAGTCCCGCTTGCGTACGGGGATTTGCCGGCAAGAGTCGCCAAGCGGGGTTCAGGTCTCGAAGCTGCGTCAGACTGGCGCCGGCGAGAATCGCAGGAACTGGCAAGGCCTGTTCGGATGGTGAACTGGCGTGCACCGTGGCATAGAGCACTCCCGCGCTCCGGTCCCGGTTTCCGATGAGGCGTTGAATTCTGCTTGCCTCCGCGCTCGGCAGCAGTCCTCCATCGCTCCGGGTAACGAAGACGTTCGGACCATATTGCCGGAACTGCGAGCTGAGGTTGGTGGAGACGCCGCGATAGATCGTTAATAGGCCTGACATGAGCATACCGCCCACGGCAAGAGCCACACTGGCGAGCAACAGCTTGCTTTTACGGCGACGCACCGACGCCAGTACCAGACTGGCAGATCCCCACTGACCGCGCCGCGTTTGCCGGCTCATGACGCGCTCCGCAATAAGAGAGCCGGATCGGTCCGCATGGCGCGGCGCACGGCGCCCATGCTGCCCAGCATGACAACCGCGGCGGAAAGAAGAATAATGAGCGGCGCCAGGGCTGGCTTCCACTGCGCGGCATAGCCCAATACGCTGCGCGAAACCACTCCCGCCAGCCATTCACCGAGGAAAAAGCCGGCAGTCCCGCTGCCGATGCCCAGCAGCGCCGCTTCGATCAGAAACAGCAGGGCAATCGAATGATCCTCGGCGCCCAATGACTTCATGACGGCGATTTCCGGACGCCGCTCCACCACGGCGGCGCTCATGACACTGGCCAAGGCGAGGGAGCTGGCCAACAGAGCCGTCAAAGTAATGAACAACGTCAGCAGGTTCATCTTCGAGAGCACCGCACCTTCGCTCTTTTCCACCGGCCGCAGAGGATGGGCGACCGAGCCGGGAATGGCGTCCTGGATCTCCCGCGCAATTGAAGTGGCGTAAGGCGAGCAAAGCCAGCGCTCGGCCTGCTGAGGGCTCAGCTTCGCGGGGTCCTGGCGTGCGAAGGCGTCTTCCGGCTTGGTGACTGCGGAGACCAGTATTTGCCGCACCGCGCCAGGGGCACTGGCGAGACGCTGCACGGCCCCTAGTGGCGCAATCACCTCGCGATCTTCCGCGCCGCCCGTGGTCACGATTCCGCTTACCCGCGCAGCGATTGCGGTGTTTGACTGCCTTAGTTCAATGGCCGACCCAGGCGCCAGATGCAGCTGTTCCGCCACTGCCACGCCCACCAGCACCTGAACGCTCGCACCCGCCGCTGTTTTGTCCGGGGCGGATGGCTCCTGGGGCCATTCCCCATTAATTTTCCAGCTTGACGCCAGCCGCTCCATTCCGGTGCGGATGACGCGGTTGGTGTTGGGTATGCGAATGGCGTGGTTGAAGTAGGTACCTTCCACCTCAACCCCGAGTTGGCCGCTGCCCCCGCGCACGATGGCGGGCGCAAACAACTGGGGAGCAAAGGCGACAATGTTGTTGCCCCAGAAGGTATTCTTAATGGCCCCCAGATCGGCCTCGCTGAGAGAGGCTCCCTCGCGGGCGGGCCGCAAATCGACGCCATCAATGGCGAGGGGGAGGCTGTCGTCGACGGGCTGCACCAAGATGTTCGCGCCATAGCTGCGCAATTCGCGGTTCAGGTCATCGCCGATGTTCATGCGAATCGTGAGCATTGTGCTCACTACCGCCATACCGCAGAGAATGGCCAACGCCGCCAATGCCTTGCGGCCCCGCTGCCGTGCGAACGCCTGTTTGAGAATCCGCCCCGTCATGGAAAACGCGATCTGCGTCGCCGCAAGCTCTCCCGCGCCTATTTGCCCGGGAAGCGCCTTAATGCCCCTGGTTGGCCCCGCCGTTGCTCGCTATCGTCCGGCTGGCCTGCGCCAAAGCCGTAATGGTGACTTCCAGCGCATCATCCTGCTGCTGGTAGGTCAGCGGAATCGGATTGCAGCCGCCCTTCATCCCGATCGATCCAGTGTTGACCGGGGCATCGCAATTGCGGCAATGCACCTGTCCGCCCTGCTGGTAATATCCCAGGCTCCCGCAGATGGCGCAGGCATCGAGCGCTACCGCGATGGTTCCGTTCGGCCGCCGGATGGCAAAAAAATGAATGCGCTGGTTGCCGGCCTGCGCGACAAAGCGATGAAACTTGCCATCGGAAACCTGGCTGAGAGGAATACGCACAATGCCCAGCAAGGGCCGCACCGGCTCGGCTGGTGTCACAGCGCGAACCGAGCGTGCGTAGGCGAACTCCGCCCCAATGAGCAGTAGTATCGCAAACGATCCCACGAAGGCGGCCATGGACCACAGCCGTTGCCGCCGGTTGTCGGCGGCAATGCGCCGCTTCTGCGCCGGGCTGGCGTCAGCCGGAATCGCACTCGCCGGACGCAAAGCAAAACGCTCCCGCAGGAGCAACAAGGCCGTCAACCCCAGAATCACCACAAAGAAGAAGACATCATTGCGGACAATCGGGCCAATCAGCGCCATCTCCGCCCGGGATGAAGGCAGCACACCAGCTTCGGCCAGCTCATGAAACCCGGAAATAAAAAGCTGTGCGGCGATGACAGCCAGGATGGCTGACGTGATTCGGAAAAAGCTTCCGAGCGGGACCTTGATGCTGCCCTTGACAAAGGCGACCGCGAACAGCAGCGCCAGCCCCAGTCCGATCACCGAGCCTAACCACGCCAGCACAGCGGTGGTATTCAACGCGATGGCGGTCAACATGAGGACAGTTTCGACGCCTTCGCGCAGCACCATAAAGAAAATCAGCAGGAACAGGCCGGTGGCCGAGACGTTAGCCATGCGTGCCTCGATCTCCCGCTTCATCGTCTTTCCGGCGCGCGCCATCCAGAACACCATGGAGGAGACAAAGATGCCTGCGACCAGCATGACCCAGCCTTCAAAGCGGTCGTCGCTCAGGTTCAGACGGGTCATCAGCACCGCTGCCGCCATTGAAACCGCCACGGCGCCGCCCAAGGCGTAATAGACCACCCGGTTCAGGTCGGTGCGCTGGATCTTGCGCAGATAAGTGAGGGCAATAGCGACAATCAACGCCGCTTCGACGCCCTCTCGCAGCGTAATGACCAACTGCTCCAGTAGGCCCATGCCTGGCTTCCCCTTGGGGGTGAAATGCTCTTCTCCGGGAATCTGGACAAGAAAGTATATTTTCGCTGAGCCCCACCGGAGTGTCAACGGCCATACGCCGGCCCCTGCACAACCTGTTGTCAGGAAGTGCTTTACAGTTCATGGAGAGGGAGCGCAGGGGGAGAGGGTGGCAGCCGGAGTTGCTTTTTGAGCACAATGGCAGCGAGGCGGCTGCCGTCCGGGAGGCCGCTTATATGAAAAGCCCCCAAGCCCCGCCTCTGTATGATGGTCGTGGGACTGCACTTCTGACCATGGGAGCCACCAACCCGATGACGGCAGTAGTTCCGGCCTCCGGGCGCAAGTCCCAGGTGGCGCTCTATTCGCTTTTGCTAACGATCCTGCTGTTGTGCGTCAAGCTGATTGTGGCGCTGGCGACACACAGCCTGGGACTCTTAGCGGAGGCGGCGCACTCGGGCCTGGATTTGTTTGCTTCGCTGCTGACCTGGTTTTCGGTCAAAGTGGCGGCGCGACCTGCGGACGAAAACCATCCTTTCGGCCACGGCAAATTCGAGAATTTTTCCGCTTTTTTACAGACTGGATTGCTGCTGCTGACCGCTGCCGTGATTGTGGTGACAGCGGCTTTGAACTGGAACCGTGCCGCCGCAGTGGTTGAGCCCAGCGCCGCCGCATTTGCCGTTTTGTTGCTGTCGATCGGCATCGACGGCTGGCGCAGCCGTTTTCTAGGCCGTGCCGCGCGCGAGTTGGATAGTGATGCGCTGGCCGCCGACGCCCTCAACTTCTCCAGCGATTTGTGGAGCAGCGTCGCGGTGCTCTGTGGTCTGGCCCTGGTGGCCGCCGCGCCCGCCCTGCACATTTGGGAACTGCGCCATGCGGACGCCATAGCCGCATGCGCAGTCGCGGTTTTTATGACCTTGTTGGCGGTCCGGCTGGCCCGCCGCACCGCCGGGGCCTTGCTGGATGAAGCGCCGGTTTCGCTATTGGAAACGCTTCGCTCATTGGCGGCAACCGTTCCCGGCGTGTTGCAGGTCGAGCGCCTGCGTCTGCGGCGCTCCGGAAGCCGCTACTTCGTCGACTTGCAATTGGCCGTGCAGCGCACGCTGACCCTGGAGCGCGCCCACCAGGTGCGCGACGAGGTGATGCGCCGGATTCAATTGGAAGCGCCCTCAGCGGACGTGGTGGTGGATACCCGCCCTGGGCAGCCGCCCACCCTCAATCTGTTTGAGAGCATTCGCGCCATCGCGCAGCGCTCCAATGTTTCCGTGCATGACCTGTCGATTTATGATCTCGCGGGGGAACTCAACGTGGAGTTGCACGTTGAGGTCGAAGAGCACCTCAGCCTGAAGCAGGCCCATGATTGGGTGAGCGCCATCGAGGCCGAAATCAAACGCGAACTGCCGCAGATCTCCCACATCATTACCCACATTGAGCCGGAGTTTGGCGCGATTCCCGCAGCGGACCTGGTAGAAACCGAGCGGCTCAAGAAAATCGCCGAGCGCATAACGCGTCATCAGCCGGGGGTGCTGGACGCGCATGATTACCAGTTACGGCGCAGCGCTGGCCATTTGGCCCTCTCGTTTCACTGCAGTCTGCCGGATCAGATGGAAGTTGCCCGCGTGCACGAGATTCTGACCACCATTGAAGCCGAGCTGAAGCGCGCCCTCCCGGAACTCTCACGGGTCACGATTCACCCCGAACCCCGTTCCGATAACCAGCGCTAAGACGCGTGCACACCGATTCCGCAATCGCGGGCGGAGTTACCGCAGGGTTTGTTAACGGCCACCGGTTGCGGGCGTTTTGGGCGGTGCGCTGGTCTTTCCTGGCACGGCTGGCTGCAATCCCACCTGCTGAATGATATCCGCCTCGTCGAGAATGGCGCGCTGCCCAATCAGGACACCGATCAGCCCGCCTGGGGAGAGCACTGGCGATCCCCACGCGCTGGCATCTAGTGGCGCGGCCAATTGCAGGGCAGGGAAGGGCGAATGCGATCCAGCTTGCGTTGTGAGCGGTTGCAAGCTGAGTTCCAGGCGATCCGCTTGCGCCATGCTCGCCTGCAGCCCTTGCGGGAAGCGAAACAAGACGGCAGTGGGCGGTAGGGTTCCAGGCGGCGCCAGCGGCACTATCGGGACGACGCTCAGAGGGGGTGGGTGACTGAAGCGCAGTAGTGCCCAATTGCCGGGCTCGATCTGGCGTTCCAGCCGCAGACGCTTGACGCCCTTCTCCAATTTGGGCACGTACACGGTCTTCATCGTGGCTTTGCCCTGCTTGGCCAGTACCAGGTCTCCGCGCCGCAGCTGCCAGGCATGTTTGCCGTCCAGCCTTCCCAACTCGCTCACCTTGGCCTGTTGCGGCCACAGCCAAACATTGAAATCGAGCGTCGCCGGGTTGGCGTGGGGACCCAGTGCCAGCCCCAGACTCGGATCAAAGCGCCAGGGCAGGACCAAATCCTTGGGCACCAGCACCTCGCCTTGCGTGACCCGCACGGCTACCCCGGTACACCAGAATTCCCGTGTTCCCAGCGCACTGGGAATGCGCGTCCTGCTGGCCGCAAAAAGTACGGGCGCGGGGGGCGCCGGGGCGGCGGCGCTGCCGGGAAGCAGTTGCATGGCCTTTTGCGACCAACTAGAGAGCAGGGCCGCGCCATTGCCGGCAACGTCAGCGACATCGCTGGCCGGCCCCAGCCACTTGCTCCAGGCGGGCAGCACTACGGGAATGGCTGTGTCGAGACTGACGGGAACGCTTGCCATCCCCACAAAAAGCTTGCCCAGACCTCCCGGGCGCACGCGAAGCAGCAGAGTTCCGTGCACCTTCACCTGGCCTGTCTTGAGCGCGTTCTGCAGAGACGCGAGCGAAGCCCAGTCGCGCAGGTAAATCGCGAGGTCCAGTGGCTTGGGGAGTTGAACAACCTGGTTCTTACGAAGTTGGAGGTGCAGTTGCCGAGGCTTGAGGAAGACCGGCAACTGATTAATTGTCAGTGCAATTCCGCGCACGTCCACCACTTCCGCCGAGGCGGGCGCTTCGACGCGCGCCGCGAGGGTGAGGGTGACATGGTCGCGGCTTAGGTTGAGCAGCGAGAGATCGGTTGGCGTGAAGCGAACCTGAGGAGCTTCCGGCGTCGCCGTCGATTCCCAGCACTGTCCCACAGCGGCCAGTGTGACCATGCCCAGAAGCAGTCCCAGACAGCTGCTGGCGCGCAGCGCGGACTGGAGAAGATGGCGCAGGCTCCGCGCGTAGGGCCTGTGTTGAGCGAGACGACGTTGATGGGGCGGTGATTTCCGGCTTGGCATGGCTTTATGGGTGAACGTGTTGTTTTAGTACTTCGAGATTGCCGTTCTTTCCCAGTTGCCGCATTTTTCCGTTCAGATATTGATCCATCACTTGCGGGAGCTCATGACGCATGCGGGCCGCAAAGGCGTCCTGCGATTGCTTCATGCTGACTTGGGCCTGATCGAGTCGCTTGTCCAGTTTGTTCATGCGATCGTCGAGTTGCGGTTGAAAGAGGGCGACGGCGTTGTCGGCGCGGGTTTGCAGGGTCTGCACCATGTCCTGGGTACGGCTAATCTGAGTCAGTAAGATCACCGTCAACGCCACATTCAACACCAACACGGCAAACAAGAGGCGCTGAATGCCGCGCAATTTCTGGTTCATAGCTGCTCCGCTGTCGGCGTCCGCGCGCGCCGCGGCTGGTTGCTCGCCGCTTTTGACCGTTGCTGGCTGGGGAGAATACAGCGCTTCCCCGCGCGCAGGGGTCACCACGGTGGGCGTGGAGTTGGGAAAGGGCGAGGGGGGCGGCACGGTACGGGCGGGGCGCGCCGGCGTAACAATGGTGGCAGCCGAGGCGGCGCCGAAAGCAGGCGAGGGCGCGGCCACCACGGTCGCGGCTAAAGGCATCCCGGCGATTTCCTTGACCAGCAGCAGCGGTCCGCCAGCTTCGCTGAGTCCGATCCGGTCCCCGTTTTGCAGCCGCTGCCGCTGCACACGGCGGTGATTGACCCAAGTGCCGTTGGAACTGCCCAAGTCTTCAATTTCCACCAAGTTGGGCGCTAAATGCAGGCAGAAGTGGCGACGGGAAGCGGTCGCGAAACGGGAGCTGTCGAGCGCCAGATCGCATTCGGGCAGGCGGCCCGCCAGAACAGTAGGCTGCTCAAACGTCCACGCCCCTCCGCCATCTTCCAGCTCCAGAACTATTCGACTCATTGCTTGCCTGCCTCCTCCGCTTGCGGCCGCGCATAGCCGGCCACCACCTCGTTGAATCCAGCACAAAAGCTCGCCATCGGGATATGACTGATGCCATCAGGGCCGGGTTTCTCCCCCCAGGGATTACGAATGGTCACAGTGTCGCTCCCGGCGTCGTAGTCCAAAACCGAGTAGGCGTGTTGTGCCACCCACCAGTCCATGGTCCCGTTGTTTGTGGCCGCAGGGAGTTGCCGGCGACTGGCGGCGGTCATTGCTTGTGCGGAGGCGAGAGCCCGCTCCAGCCAGTGCCGGGTGGCGGCGCAGTCTTTGGTTGACTGCAGCCGGATGTGGGGCAGCCACGCGCGCATCGGACCCAACAGCGAACCGCCGCTGCCAATGGCCCGGTAGGCTCCAAACGCCTCGGGGTTGCTGTTGACCGCATCCGTTATGGTTTGGAGAAAATTGCTGCCGGAAGCGGCTGCAAGGACTTCGTTAGCCAGCGCGTCCGGAATCCAGGGTTGCGACAATTGTGTCTTCAACGCCCGCTGCAGCGTGACCGGCGCGATCTCTCCAGTAGCTCCGGTTGCGGTGCGCACTGCGCGATCCCAGGCGGTAAAAATTGTGTCGCTGTTTTCAACGCCCCGTACCAGCATTGCAGTTGTCCACGGCGACAGGTTCTCGGCTTGAATCGCCGCGACCAGAGCCGAGCGCGAGACATGCTGCGCAAAGGCGCGCATCAAGACACCCACCCAGAGGCCGTCGGAATGGTCGAAGCCAAGCTGGCGAGCATAGAGCACGTCGTCCGGATGCACAATTTCGCTGCTGCCGTCGGCGAAACTTACCTGGACAGTTCCGTCCGGTTGCGGGTGCAACATACCGCCGACTAGCTTGGGATCCTTCGCGGCGATCGAGGCAATGGTGGCGAAGACGAAACAACTCCCAATGGCCCCTTGCCGAACGCCCATGGGGTTGATACCCAGCTTTCCATAGAGAACGCTGCGTTTGTGGAAGTTGACCGCTGGACCGTGGGCAGGCTTTCCAGGCGCGGCAACCGCCCTGGCCGCGGCGGGAGCGAAGAGCAGCAGGACGCCGCAGGTCAGCGCTTGGCGCCGCCGGTACCGCACCAGTGCTGAAGCGCGCCCTCTGCCCCTTTCCCGCGCACGTCGCAAAGGTGTCATAACAAAGGGCTTCCACTGTTCGGTAAAGAGTGTCATGACAGAACGAGCCAAGGCCGAGTCGAACTGCTTTCGAGTTCGAAATCGCAGGCCGATAGTGATAGCAAAGGTTCGGGGTTGCCGTTTAGGTCCCGCACCTCTGGCGACTAGTAATGCGCAGCCACCCATCCGTGAGCTTCGGCCGGACACCGAAGCGGGTGGAATAAAAGCGGCCGTGCCGCCCGTGGCCGCCGGAGCGAGTCAGCTCCGGAGTCTTTTGCGCGGCTTGTAAATGGGCTCGGGAGGAGGGTATTTCATTTGACGGGCGGGTGTCAATTCCTTTAGTATCCTACCCAATCTCAAGCAACGCTTATGAGTGCGCCTGTTGATAGGCTGCGCGGTGCAAGGAAAGGTTCTATTGAATGCTCTGCGTTGATGTCGCGTTTGCCACTGACCGGGGCTTGGCCCGCGCCGATAACCAGGACACCTGGGGCGGTGCTGATGCCCAGCGAACGCTTTGCGCCACCGAGCAGGCTGTCTGGGCAGGTAACCTCAGCGGGCCATTAGTCTTAGTGGCAGTAGCTGATGGCGTGGGCGGTCTGGCCGGCGGAGGAGAAGCCAGCCGCTTGGTCATTAGTGAGTTGCTCCGTCATTTTCAAGGATGGGAGCCTCCCGAACAAGGAGAGGCGGAAGTGGCGCGCGAGGCTCTGCTGGCAGCCATTGCGGCAGCCCACCAGCTCTTGATGCAGCGCGGCGCGGCGGCTGGTCATGCCATGAGTACCACCCTTTCGGCGCTGTTGCTGCTGGACGGGTGCGCTGTGTTAGGTCATGTGGGCGATTCCCGCATTTATCGTCTTCGCGCCGGCGAGTTCGAGCAGCTCAGCCACGACCACTCCCATGTTCAGCACCTTGTCGATCTAGGGGTCATCAGCAGCGCTGAAGCGCGGCAGCGACCGGACCGCAACGTGCTGCTCGCCGCCTTGGGCTTTCCCGGCCCGCTGCAGCCCGAGTGCAGGAGCTTCGATTTGCACCCCGGCGACCGTTTTCTGCTGTGCAGTGATGGTTTTCACGCCAGCCAGATGGCCGCGGACTTGAGTCTGGCCGCTGCCTGTTCGGTTTCCAACAAGGGGGTCGAGGAACTGGTCGCCGATGCGAACCAGCGTGATGGCAGCGATAACATCACGGTGGCGGTTGCTCACGTTCTGTCGTGCGCTTCGCGGGATGCCGATAGTATCAATACCGCTGTGCTGACCTCTCCTGAAAGGCTATGAAGCCAGCCGTCAAGAACGCCATGTACGCCGGACATCCAGGGGCGGGTCTGCGCGTACGGCGCTTTGCGCTGGAGTGTCTGGATCCGGCGGGTCCGCATTGCGTCATTGATCCCTCCACTGGCCTGATCATCGGCCGCGACCAAAGCTGCGCATCCTTGGTGCTGCCCGATGCGGCCATTTCGCGACGCCACGCCAGCGTGGAAGTGCGCGAGGGCGGCCAGTTGTGGCTGACCGACACCTCGATCAATGGGACGTTCGTGAACGGCTCGGCCATTAAGCAGCAACAGTTGCAGGCTGGGGATGAGGTGCAATTTGGGGCGGCAAGCCGCTGGCGCTACCGCGTCGTGGTTGAGGGCCAGCCAGCGGAACGTTTCGCCGCTGCGCAGGCTGCGGCAGTTGCCCCGGTGGCCGCCGCGGTTTCGCCTCTCCCTGCCCGGATGCCAGGCGCTTCCTTGCAGTTCATCGTCGATCAGTACCGCACCGTGCATTTCGACCTCAGCGGAGAATTTGTAGCGGTGGGCTCGCGCCCCGGCCCCGGGGGCATCGTCATTGAACATCCCGGCGTGGGCGCCCGGCATTTGGAACTGCGATTGAAAGAAGGCCGCTGGTACGCCTGCAATGTCGATCCGTCTGGTACGCTTTTGAATCGCGTGCCGCTACGCTCGTTGCAGCCGCTCGCCACCGGCGACATCCTGCAACTCGGCAAAGGCGATTGCCTGCTGCTGTTTCGCGGAGGCGCACAGCAGGAGACACTGCGCGACTTTGCGCTGGAGCAGGCGTTAGTTCATATTGGCCGCGGTCCCGAGTGTGACGTTCACCTCGACCACCCTTCCATTTCCCGCCTGCACGCTTTTCTGGAAACAGATGCCGACGGCATCCGCTATATCCGCGACAACGACTCTACCAACGGCACCTTCGTAAACGGGGCCCGCGTGCGGCGCCAGGCATTGCGTCGCGGCGATCAGCTAGTGCTGGGCGCGGTGGCCTTGCAGTTTGACGGTGAGCGCCTGGAGACGGCCGGCGGGGTGCCACGTTTTCGCCTTACCTGTGAGCAGTTGGGTAAGACCGTCGCCGACCGCGTAACGCAACAGCCTCTCAACCTATTGCAGGATGTTTCGCTGGTGGTGCAGCCTGGTGAATTAGTCGGCCTGCTGGGCCCTTCCGGATCCGGCAAGTCTACCCTCATGACCGCACTCAACGGCAGCGCGCATGCCGATCGCGGCCGCGTCTGGATGAATGGCCTGGACCTCTACCGGGACTTCGACGCGCTGCGCAGCGCTATCGGTTCGGTACCCCAGGACGACATCCTGCATCGCCAACTCACGGTCCGCCGCTGCCTGCATTACGCGGCCCGGCTACGTCTGCCCGCCGACACCTCGGACGAGGAAATTACCAAGCGCGTCGCCGAAGTGATGGAGACGCTGGAGTTAACGGAGCGCGCCGAAGTCGAGATCTCTCAGCTCAGTGGCGGCCAGCGCAAGCGCGTCAGTCTGGGCGTGGAACTGCTCAGTAAGCCGGCGGTTTTATTTTTGGACGAACCCACGGCGGGGCAAGACCCCCGTACGGAAATGAAGATGATGCAGTTGTTCCGCAACATCGCCAGCCGGGGTTCGACGGTTGTCTTGACCACGCACCTGCTGGGTTCGTTCAGCTTGCTGGACAAGGTCGCGGTGCTGGTCAAAGGGCGCCTGGCCTATTTTGGCCCGGGACAGGAGTTGCTGCCCTATTTTCAGCAGAATCAGCCGGGGGAAATCTATGACCGGTTGCAACAAAGGCAACCGGAAGAGTGGGCGCAATCCTACCGCGAGTCGCCGTTGTTCCAGACCCACATTTCCCGCTTTTTGGCCGGCGAAAGCAGTGTCGCGCCGGCAACCGCGCCGGCGGCGCAGCCCCAGGTGACCCGCCGGCGGCGCGTGCAAAACCGCCTGCGCATGTTCACGACGCTGGTGCAGCGCCAGTTTGAGTTGCGCCTCTCTCGCCCGATTACCTGGCTTCATTTACTCTGGCCACTGGCGGCAATAGCGGTCCTGGTGGCCTTGATGAAGGAAGCGCCCAACGAGCCCAAGACTCTTTTTATGACCGTGCTCGCCGCGCTGTGGTTTGGCGGTTCGCTGACGGTACGCGAGGTGGTTGATGAGCGCGCCGTGTTTCGCCGCGAGCGGCAGTGTGGTTTGGGACTGGCGGAATACCTGGGCTCCAAGATTGTCTTTGCCGCGGTCGTCAGTCTCGCGCAAAGCCTGGTGTTTCAGGGAATGCTGACCGAGCTGGGCGCACAGGAAAATCACTTCTGGGGCGCCACTTTCTTCATGTGGATGCTGGCTTTACAGGGCGGCCTCATTGGCCTGCTGATCTCTTCTTTGGTTAAGAAACCGGAACAGGCGTTGCAGTATTTTCCGCTGGTTTTGATGCCCGAGCTGCTGTTGGCGGGACTGTTTCTTCCGGTGTTGCCCTTGCACCCCATCGTGCCGCACTGGAATCGGCAAGCCCAACGTGTGCAATTCCTTAAAGTGCCGAGCAGCCTGTTTCCGGCGCCTATGGATACCGCGCTGCGCGATGGCTTGTCGCCCCTGATGGTGAGCCGCTGGGGGCTGGAAGGTTTGGCCGACCTCTATATTCACGACCAGAACCCGGATTACAGTCTGCGCATCCTGAGCACGTTGCGCCCCAGCCTGCACCCAGACGATCCGCAGCGTGCCAAAGCCGTGCTGCGTGCGATCGGGACGGGTAAGAACGTGACCATGTCCAGCAGCGCCGCGCCTTTGTACTTTGCCATCCTGGCTCTGTTCTCCGTGCCCATGATCTTTTCCACCGCCGCAATCCTGCGCTTGACCGAGCACCGCAGCGGTCCCGGAGGCGAATAAACTCTATGCGATACTGCCCTGCCTGCACCACCGAATTCGACGATGCCGTGGAAGTCTGTCCTACGCACCAGACCAAGCTGCAAATGCTGGACGAGTGGGGGCCGGGAGCCATCGTCAAAGGCTCCTACCGTATCGTGGGCAAGATCGGCCGCGGCGGCATGGGGATTGTTTACCGCGCGCAGCACACCAGCCTGCATGATGCACGGGCACTGAAAGTGATGCGTTCGGATCTGGCCGCTGATCCGCAGTTCAGTCAGCGCTTCCTGCAGGAAGCCCACACCGCCATTCAGCTTCTGCACCCCCATTCGGTGCGCATTTTCGATCTTGGCCAGTCCGATGACGGGAAGTTGTTCATCGCCATGGAATATATCGAGGGGGTGAGCGTTCGCGAGCTGCTCGGCCGCGGTTATCTTTTTCCGCCTACCCGCGCGGTGGAAATCGCCCGCCAGGTCGCCGACGCTCTGGCCGCCGCGCACGCCCTTGGCATTGTGCATCGCGACCTCAAGCCCGACAACATCATGATCACGCGCAATGCGCAGGGTCGCGATCACGCCAAGGTGATGGACTTCGGCATTGCCGCCGTGCGGGAAACCAGCTTGGCGGGGCGCCTTACGCAGCCCGGCACCATGGTCGGGACGGGCGCTTATTCGTCGCCGGAGCAGTTGAGCGGATCGCGCGCGCTGGATGGGCGCGCCGACCTCTATAGTTTGGGGATCACTCTGTACGAAATGCTCAGCGGCCACCCGCCCTTCGAGGCGGCCACCCTGAAGGAGCTGAGTCAAATGGTCCTGAGCGAGCCCTTGCCGCCGTTGCCTGCTGAACTGCGTATTCCTGCGCCGCTCGAAGATTTACTGCGGCGGCTTACGGCCAAAGATCCGGACCACCGCATTCCGAATGCTCTGGAGGTCATTCGCGAACTGCACCTGTTGCAGCCCGCCCTGTCCGGGGATCCAGGCAGTTCGGCCTCCACGGTTGTCGTCCCTCTATCCGGCATTAGCACCACTCCGAATCGGCCATCGACGGCGTCGCGCCCCTTTTCGGGCGCACAGTCCGTGCTGACGCCTGCGCCCGAGCAAGTTTCGGCTGGTGCTTCCTCTGGCCGGAAAATTGCCGCCATCGCCAGCGCTTTTGCCGTGCTGGCATTGGCTGGGCTTGGCTTTCAGTCGTTTCGCCTGCAGAAACTCGAGCTGGCGCTGCATGGCACGCCTGCCGCGGAGGCGCAGCAGTTGACGGCCTTGGGCGCCGGCCGGCATTTGGCCCATCGCCTCACGCTGCTGACAAATTCCAAGTTTATGGTGTGCAACGTGACCAGTCAGCCCTTTCAGATTGTTCACCTCGCCTCGGTGTGGCGTGATCCCCAGGACCACTGGCAGACCTTCAACAGTGACTTTCATGGCTACAAGAACTGGACGGTGCAGCCGGGTGAACGGCTTCCGGTAACGTTCGACTCCACTAACCAGGGAAGCTGGGACGGATCAGTTCTTTTCTACGCCGTGTCGATCCAATTGCCGGATCGCACCGGCACGGTCATGCTGGCCGGCCCCTGGTCGGAAACCGATCACGGCTGCCTCACGCCCCACCCCTAAAATTGCCGACTTTATTGCATTTCCTCAAGGAGCCTGTGCCGATGTGCGCTGTCAATCGTAAGACCCTGTTCACTCTAGTCGTTGCCCTTGCATTCTCTAGCCTTGCGGCGGTGGGGCAGGTCCGCCGTGTGGGTTTGGCGTTGCCCAGCCTGGCCCTCTCCGTGAACTCGCTGACCTTTAACCCACAGGCCATCGGCACGATTAGTGCGGCGCAGGAGATCCTGCTGCAAAACCATACCGACACGCCTCTGGCTCTCACTGGCATTGTCGCCGTCGGTGATTATCAGCAGACCAATACCTGCTGGAGCGGCGTGCAACCAGGTGGCTTCTGTATCATCAAGGTCTCCTTTTTGCCCACCGCCGCGGGCATACGCGGCGGCGCCGTTCTGATCCCTTCCACGCCGGTCGAGTATGTCGCTTTGAGTGGCACCGGTTCGGGAGCGTCGGTCATGCTTTCCGCCAATAGCCTGCATTTTCCCGATCAGGGCGTGGGAACCGTCAGCGCTCCACTGGTCGCCACCCTGATCAATTCCGGTACTTCGCCCTTAAAAATCGCCTCGGTTATCACGCTCGGTCAATTCCGGCAGAGCAATGACTGCGGTCCCAGCATCAAGCCCAACGACACCTGCTCCATCCATGTCACTTTTAGGCCGTCCGCGCCTGGTGAGCAGGACGGCGCGGTCCTGATCAGCGACAACACCAGCGGTGGGACCGAAACCGTGTTGCTTCGCGCCCATGCCAGCGCGCCCATTGTGAGCCTCTCCTCCAAGCGCCTCTCCTTTGGCGCCGTCGACATCAGTGGCTCCAGCCCGGTGCAGAGCGTTACCCTCAGCAACGCCGGTAATGCGCCTTTACAAATCTCTTCGATCGCCACCAGCGGTGACTTCACGCAGGTCAATGACTGTGTCAGTCCGGCTCCCGCCGGGAGCAGTTGCACGATCCATATCCGCCTTGTTCCCAAAGCGGCGGGGCGCCGTGATGGGCTTTTAACGGTGAAAAGCAATGGCTTGGGTCCGAACCGCGTTGCCCTGACCGGCACGGGCGCCGACTTCTCCATGTCCACCGATCAGACCAGTTATAAGTCGAAAAAGAACGATCCGCTGTCCGTGACGGTCACTTTACAGGGCAGCAATGACTTCGATGGCCCCGTGTTGCTGAGCTGCAGCGGAGAGCCGGATGGCACGCAGTGCTCGTTTGATAATCCCACCATAAGCCTGGCGAACGGCCAAGCCGCAACGGTGAATCTGACACTGACTCCGCCAGATAAGCATCGCGATAAGACTGTGGGAACTCATACGCTGGTGGTGACCGGCACCTCGGGCGCGCTAAGTCACTCGGTAACCGCCGAGTGGGATATCAAGTAGCCGACTGTTCCCCGCCGCGGTAAAGCGGTTGCAGCGAACGGCCGGCAAGCTAGCTTCGCCAGGGCAGTCCTCCCGATGGCCGCCCTGGCGGGGTTCCTCCCAGGTTGCCGAGCGGGCGCGCCGTTTGACCTGCGTCGAGCTTCGGCCCATCCGGGCCAAATTGTTTCCCGCCAAAAATGTTGAGATTGGTACTCCGGCATTTCTGACGTGAGATGTTCCCGCATAGAGTCAACCCGTTCCACGCGTACCCGGTTTTTTACGAGCGGAAAACGCTTGTGCGCCTGGCAACTTCTGCTGGGACTCGGGCAACAAAACCGCGAGTAATTTGACGCGTGTTCCCAGGAACGCGTGTTATAGCGAATGGGAGAACTTTATGCGCACTACCGCCATGCTTCGACGCATGGGTGTTTGTCTGCCGGCCTGCTTTCTGTTCTCAGCACTTGGGCTCGAAGCGCAGTCAGTACCGCCAACCGCCGTTAACCTGCAATTGCCTGCGCTGTCCACGAGCGCGACGACAAATGTCACATCCCCAATTCACTTCCAGGCCACCGCGGAAAGCGGCTACCAGATTACCGGCTACGTCGTTTACGTGGACAACAATATCGCCTACAAACAGCAGGGAGCAACTCTGGACGGCTGGGTCGTAGTTCCCAGTGGCGCTCACCAAGTGCATATCACCGCGTGGGATTCCAGCGGCGGAAGCAGCAACTATCTCACCATTCCCAGCCAGGGCAGCAACTACAGTATCGACGTCACCGGCTTTGCGCCACCCACGCCGCCGGCATCGGCTGTGCAGATCAATATCGACCACAACACCTCCTACTCGTGGGCGGTGCAGCCCAATGCGGGTGGAAACTGCGCGACCGGTACGATCGTGAGTCCATGGACAAGCTCCAGTGATCCCAATACGGTGAATGCGCCGGACCCCACGGGAGGCGAGCACTTCAATGAAACGGGTTGCGGTTCCGAGGACAATACGCTCTTCGCCTGGAAGGACAACGACTCCACGACCGTGACGAACGCGCGCACCAATTTTCTGTGGGATTACTGGTTTTATGTGCCCAGCTCCGATAATAACGCGAACATCCAGGCGCTGGAATCGGACATGTTCATTGCTCTGCCGATCAATGGAGTAGTGCAGGAGTTCATGTTCGGTACGCAATGTGTCTACAATGGCACCGCGCCTGAGGATTATTATCAGTTGGCGTATCCGCAGGACAATGATTGGGCCTCGACCAGCCTCTCCTGTGAGCCCCCATTCAGTGGCGCGAAGGCGCCCTTTGCCAAAGGTCAGTGGCATCACGCCACCCTGTTTCTGCAACGTGTGACTACCCAGGGAGGGACTGTGCCGGCTTATCAGGACATTGTGAGCAGCCCCAGTTCCTCTAATGACCCCGATACACAGGGGCTTTATGCCACTCTGACAATCGACGGCAATACCGCCTACCTTGGGCATGTAACCAACACGGAGACACCTGGTTGGTCTCCCGTAATCGGGGTGCAGCACCAAATCGATATGCCCGGCAGCGCCGGTAGCAACACCATCAATGAGTACGTGGACAACGAAACGCTCTGGACCTGGTAAAACGGGCCCGGTATGCGTGGTGCGGGCTTCATGCCGCACCCGAAAATGTCATCGCTGAGTCCAATGCGGCTCTTCCATGGGGAGGAGCCGCATTCTGAATTCCGAATGCAATACGAGCCAGGGCTGAGTCAAACTGCTTTGAGTTCGAAATCCCAGGCCGAAGTAGTAGCAGAGGTCCGAGGTTGCCGCTTAGGTCCCGCACCGCTGGCGACGCCCGGGTTCGTCACCAGGCGAGTCGTTGGAGCGGAGAAGAGTGCGGCTTTTCTCGACAGGAAAAGCCGCATGCCGCTCGATCACAGAAGCCCCGTTGTGTGACGAACTCGGGCTAGTAAAGCGCGGCCACCATCCGTGAGCTTCGGCCGGGGTCCCCGAGCCGCGCCGCGCGGCTTGGGGTGGGGCCGGGGTCCCCGAGCCGCGCCGCGCGGCTGCTAGGGGTGGGGGCCGGACACCGAAGCGGGTGGAACAAAAGCGGCCATGCCGCATGGCGGGCACGCGGCTGACTGCTAGAATGGATTTGTGCGAAAACTGGTTCAGGGTCTTATTGAATACCACCACAAGCGGCGTCCGCAGTACCGTGAAGTCTTTGCGCGCCTGGCACTGGGGCAACAGCCGGACGCTTTACTGGTAGCTTGTTCTGATAGCCGTGTAGCGCCCAACGTGTTCGCGTCGACCGAGCCGGGCGACGTTTTCGTGCTGCGCAACGTCGGCAACATCATCCCGCACGACGATGAACCCGAGGGCTGTTCCGAGCACGCCGTGCTGGAGTACGCCGTTCAGGTGTTGAACGTCAGCGACGTCATCATCTGCGGGCACTCTTCCTGCGGCGCGATGCGTGCGCTGCTGGGAGATGTGCCCCCCAATCTCGATTTGCCCCACGTTTCCGCCTGGCTGCGCCATGGGCAGACGGCGCTGCGGCGTTACCAGGCCGGGGAGCGTATGAAGCACGAACTTCCGGACGCCGACCACCTTTCCCAAATCAATGTGTTGGTGCAGTTGGAACACGCGCTCAGCTATCCCGAGGTGAAGCGGCGGGTCGACCGCGGCGACCTGCGCCTGCATGGCTGGTGGTTTGATATCGGGGGCGCGGAAGTGCGAGAGTTCGATCCCGCATTGGGCGCTTTCATGGTGATTGACGAATCGCGCGCCGAGGCCATCCTGCAACGCCTTGCGCCGGTCACCAGATAAGAGGGGCCGGAGCGATCCGGCCCCACAGTTGTTTATCTAGGCAATATTTACATCGGTGCTGGTGGCCAGAACTCGATCATTTGTTTTCACCTCCTTCCACCTGCAAGAGCGCTCAGGGAGCGCATGAAGTGGATCACCGCGGAATCGGCGTAATCGCGGCCGTGTCACAAGGTGCTGGGCCGGCGAAAGCCGCCGGTTTACATGGGAGCGGGGGGCCAGAATTCGATCACGAGATCACCTCCTTCCGTGCGATGGGCCCGGTAGTCAGGGCAAGGTGCCTTGCGGCGGTGCGTTGTGGTCGCGCAGTGGTTTACATGGGAGCGGGTGGCCAGTACTCGATCAAGCGGCTCACCTCCTTTCAATGACCCGTTTTGATGGGCCGCCAAGACCGCGCTGTTCAGACCTTTTTCAGTAGGATCTGAGAGTTTGCTGAGCGGGCAAGGGCGCGTCCGCCATCAGGGCCTGGAGCGCATTAACCCAAATCGTTTGCAAGCTGAAAACGCGGCTCTTGAAGTGAGGCTAAAAAGCCGATAAGAAAATCAGTGGTGGAGGGCGTTGGAATTCGATCACCTGCGGCATCTCCTTCCATCGGCAAATACGCCTGCCACTTAGGGCATGTGGCATAAGGATTGAGGCTGGCTCCCCAATGCCCTTATCAGCCGGCAAGGTACCTTAAGGTCGACTAAGGAAAGAAGGGGTCAGACAAGTTGAACGGAACACCAATCAGCGCAGTCCTGCTGTGGATTTCGGTGGGCCTGCTTGAGCTGGCCACCGCCGGAATCGTTATCCGGAAAGGACTGGGGACGAAGCTGGCGCCAGCCGTGGTGCGCCTCTGTTGGTCGGCGTTCTTACTTGCACTCATCTTTTGTGCCAATGTGGTGCCGGGCCGTTGGGAAGGCCTCTTTGCTCCGGTCATGACCAATTACTGGCTGGCAGCTATTCCCCAATTGATCTGGATGTATTACGACGCGCGCAGGAGACATCACCAGCTTTCGCCACTGGTTTTGCACTGGCTGGGCGGAAGCATGGTAGTAAGCGCGATCGCGCCGCTCTTCTATCACGAAGTGGATCCCGCGCTTTTGCAGGGGCTCTGTACGGTGGCAACTGTGCTGGCGTGCGTGCGAGTGGGGACAGCTGCCTGGAATTGGCGGGAACTGTCCGGCATTACTCTCGTCTGGCGGCGTGATGGAACTTATACGCTCTCGCCACCGGTACGCGAATCTGACGTCTTGCTGCGGCGGCCGGATTTGCTTCTCCAAGTAGTGGAACATAGCGCATATCCGGAGTACCGCCGGGCGCTGCTGCATCTGCTCCAGATCAAGCTCAACGAGGAACACCCGAAGGTACTTCCCGCCGGCGAAGAAAGCACGCAGCGGTCCAACAGCTAAAGCTGTCGGCAAACTCACCGGACCCGATAGTCGACATCGCTCGAGTCGCCGATCTAATGACCAGGGCAATTGCCCACAGGCCGACAGTATTTGCCGTTTCCTATTGCGCTGCAATCCGGGAGTGGAGGCAATCCCCCCATTTGGGGGGATTGCCACGGGCGCAGAAGGGTGTTCAGCGGAAACGCGACTGGCTCAAAAATGCACGACTATATAGAGTGCGGTGCTTGAGGTGTGGAGGAAGTGTTAGTCGCCGTTTAATGTAGCGCGCTGCAGGCGCTTTTGCGCACGGCCTGGGCGGGGCGGGTAGCGGAACCTTTTCAGCGGCTAAATGCAATCGCCAGCAATGGTTTAGGTGGCCGAGTTTCAGTCGGCGAGCGCCGGGCTACTACTCTGTTCAGAAAGCGAGAGAGCGGCAGTGAAATGGTAATGCCTGCTAAGAGGTACACCCGCCAACCCGCTGTGCGGATAACATGCAATAGTCAACGGCGCACTTTAAGACGCACCAGGCAAGCCCTCGACTGGGGAATGGCAACTGCCTGGGCAAATTTCAGACGATCATGGCGTCCGTTAATTCGTAGGCCTCTTTCGCCGTCCTGTGCCAAATCCATTCCTGCTCATCTGCCGTCAGTGTACTCAGCCAATCGCGTACCACCCCCAACCATTGCGCATAGCTGGACGCCAGAGTCATGACCGGCCAATCGGAGCCAAACATGAGCCGTTGCGGCTTAAAACATTCCAGAACGTGATCGAAGTAGGGCCGTAGCATGGCCTCGTTCCAGTGGCTTCCGGCTTCCGTCACCATTCCGGAGAGCTTGCAGGTGACATTGGGAAGCCGTGCCAGATTCTGGATATGCTCCTTCCAGCGATTCACGCTCCCCTCACGAATATTCGGCTTGGCGATGTGGTCGAGGACAAAAGGTTGCTGTGGATGCCGCCTGATGAACTCAATGGCTTCTGGCAACTGCCGTTCGTAGATCAGCACATCGTAGGTCAGGCCGAAGTTGCGCAGTAACGAGATTCCGCGGTTGAACTCGGGTGTCAGCATGAACCCGCCGGGTTCGTCCTGTATCACGTGGCGAATACCGCGCAACTTGGGATCAGCAGCGAGCGGCGCCAGTGCTTCTTCCAGACGCGAGTCGCGCAGCGGCGCCCAACCCACCACGCCGCGAATCGCCGGTGTGGACTGTGCAAGCTCCAGAAGCCAGCGAGTTTCGTCCAGCGTTTGCCGCGCCTGTACGGCTACTGACCCGGAAACGCCATTTTGGCTAAAGACCTGCTCCAACTCGCGGCCCAGGAAATTGTGCCGCAGTGCTCCCATTTCCTCGCTGATCCAAGCGTAGTCCTCGCGGCTGTATTGCCAGAGGTGATGGTGCGCATCAATGATTTGCCGCGGCATAGCGCTACGCCTCCGAAGCCGTGGCACTTGCCACGCGGACCCGTGAGCCCCAGAAGGCGAAGTAGGCGACAAACAGGTAGCAACCCAGAGGAACCAGCATGGCGGCTGCTACGCCCTGGACGTCGGAGATCCAGCCAATCAAGGGCGTCAGTACCGCGCCGCCAATGATCGCCATAATAATGATGGAACTTCCCAGCTTGCTGTTTTCCCCGAGGTCTTTCACGCCCAGCGCAAAGATGGTGGGGAACATGAGTGACATGAAGAAGCTGGTCAGCACCAGTGCATCTACACCGCCCCAGTTCGCTTGCCAGTGCAACGCCGGCAACACTCCGTGCACACTCAGCGCCAGGCCCATGGCATGAGGCGCGCTGACCGCGATCAACAGCAGTACGGTATTAATGACCGCGAACACCCCCATCAGCACTCCGGCGCGGATGGACCGTAGCAGCGCGGTGGAGATAAACCGTCCCGTTGCAAACAGCACGAGGCTGGCGGTAAGCACGTAGCCGGCGATCTTCTCGCCCGCGTGAGCATAGCTTTGCACGTAGGCAATGGTATAGCTCCACGTGCCCACCTGCGCGCCAACGTAAAAAAACTGTGCGACCACCGCCAGCAGGAGATGGCGGTAGCGACCCAGCTCTCCAAGGTGACCTTGCGGCTCGTCCTCTCGTACGCTGCTCTCCGGCGGAAAGCGCACGGCGGCCAGAGCCAGTGCCATCAGAATCAAAATCGCCCCCACCGTGAGGTAGGGAGGAACCACACGCAACGTTTCATGATGCAGATACGCGCGATAGGTTCCGGCCCGCCGGGCCGCCACCACCTGGGCCGGTGTTAGCTCGACGCCGGAAAAAATGAAGTAGGTCCCAATCCACGCCGCCGTGATCGAACCCAACGGGTTGAACGACTGCGCCAGGTTCAGCCGTTGCTCGGAACGCTGCGCCGGACCCAGGTGCGCGATAAAGCTGTTCGATCCCGTCTCCAAAAACGACAGCCCACTGGCAATCACGAATTGCGCTACCAGGAAAAAGCCATAGGACTGCCGCATGGCCGCCGGGGCGAACAGAAATGCGCCACAGGCGAAGATCAGCAGCCCGGTCAGCAGTCCGGCCTTGTATCCCCGCCGGCGCATGAGGAAAGCCGCGGGAAGTGCCCAGACAAAGTACCCAAGGTAAAAAGCCGCTTGCAGCAGACCCGCTTTGAAGCGGCTGATGGCAAACGATGTCATGAACTGCTTGATCAGGATGTCGTTAAAGTTGTTGGGCAGCGCCCAGAGAAAAAACAGCACCGTGACCAGAACGAAGGGCACAGCATATCCTGGCAGGATGAGCGGCAGGCGGCCGCCATGCGCTTTTTCGCCGGGTGCGCTGTTGCCTTCGGTGGTGGAAGCGGAGAGGTTGGAGGGCAAATTCAAGGGAGACTCCGTTGATGGCCACGATGTGGTTGCTTTCTTAACAGCCGCCACTCAAGTTAAACTTCCTGCGGCTCTGTTGCAAGTATCTTGAGAAGCGATTGCCAAAGAAGGGCGTCAGGAGGACAGCATGGATCTCGGTTTGCGCAATAAGGTCATCGTGGTTACCGGTGGGACCGAGGGCATAGGCGGCGCCATCTCCGAAGTTTGCGCAACGGAAGGAGCGATCGTGGTTGTTGTTACACGCGCGACTGCGGCGGTGACGGCATTTGAACAGAAATCGCGGGAGCAAGGTTGGCGCACCCACGTCGTTTTGCGCGAACTGGGCAGCCCGGACTCCTGCCGTGGAGCCATTGACGAGGTTTTGCTTGCCAGCGGCGGGCGCATCGACGGCTTGGTGAACAACGCCGGCGTCAACGACGGCGTGGGGCTGGAACACGGCGATCCCGAGCGCTTTCTCGCCTCCGTGGAGCGCAACCTGGGCCATTACTATCACATGACCTACTACGCTCTGCCGGCGCTCAAGGCGGCGCGTGGCGCCATCGTGAACATCAGCTCCAAAGTCGCTTTGACCGGACAGGGCGGAACCTCGGGCTACGCTGCCGCCAAAGCGGCGCAACTCGGCTTGACCCGCGAATGGGCGGCGGAACTGCTGCCATATGGGGTGCGTGTCAATGCCATCTTGCCGGCCGAGGTGATGACCCCCCTCTACCAGTCATGGCTTTCGACAATGGCCGATCCGGAAAGCCGCCTTCGCCAGATCACCTCGGCGATTCCCCTGGGCCAGCGCATGACGAGCCCACAGGAAATTGCCGCCACCGCCGCCTTTCTGCTGTCGGAGCGCGCCAGCCACACCACCGGGCAATTTCTGCACGTCGACGGCGGCTATGTCCATCTCGATCGGGCATTAACCACCCCGCGCCAGGGCTGAGGATGCCGGAACCCAACGCCTGCCTGCATGGACCGTGCGAACTCTTCGCGTGTCTGCCCTTTCCCGCACACCACACTAGGTGAAATCTCCTTACCAATTTCAATTGGAACCCCGCCCAGCTTTCCTTCACAATGGTCATAGATGAAATGGCCACGCAGAAGCCGTGAACGCCAGAACGGCAAGCAGCCTGCCGCGACCCTGAGCGACTTCGCCGCATTCCAATTGCGCCGTGCCAGCCGGCTGCGGAGCGCGGTGCGCGCCGTTCCGGAAGCCGGCCAGCAGTGGTTGCTGGGCGGCCTGCTGCTGTGGATGCTGCCCATCACGCTGATCGTTTTGGTGTGGCGCAATGCCCGCTTAAGCTGGGTTGTGGGGTGGTTTGCGTTGGAGTGCCTGCTCTTCTGGTTCCGGCGCCGCAACGCGCATCGTATGCAAGCCGCCGCTGCGCGTGCCCGCGAGCTGGCCAAGTCGGGTCAATATGAATCCGCCGCGCTGGAGATGTTTGAAGTTCTGCGCCGCATGCGCTGGCTATCGCCACTGCGCGCCCCTCTCGCGCCGGTGCTGAAATTCATCTCCGAACAGTTTCGCCAGGCGGAGAAGTTTCCTGAAGCCGAGCGCTGGCTGCGTGGCAGTTTGGCCTTGCACGTCAGCCCGTCGCGCGAGACGGCGGTCGAGCTCAACAACCTTGCGGCATTATGCGAACGCCAGGACAGGGAAGAGGAGGTTGAGCCCTTGCTGCGTGAGGCTTATGCCATTTGGGGCGACTCCGCTTCCGCCTGCTTCGATTACGGCATGACGCTCACCAACCTGGGACACTGCTGCCAGCGCCAAGGCCGGCTCGAAGAGGCGCGGCAATGGTTTATGCGCGCCCTGGATGTCTACGAGCGTTCTGAAGAGCCGGAGGACGCGGTCATCGCGGTGCAGCTCAACATTTTGGGCGAGCTCTGCCTGACCCTGGGCCGCTATGCCGATGCGGAGCTCTACTTGCAGCGCGGCCTGGCACTCGGCCAAAAGCGCTTTGGCGGACAGCATCTGGTGACCGCCGCGCTGCTGGAAAACAGCGCTTCGTTGCACCGCACCCGCCGCGAGCTGGAGTCGGCCGAGGAGTTGTTGCGGCAGTCCATGCAGATCCGCCGCAAGTCGCTGGGGGTGAGCCACCCCGCTATTGCCGCCAATTTGAATGACCTGGCCCAGCTCCGCGCCGCTCAGGGGCAAATGGAATCCGCCGAAGCTCTTTACGCCTCCGCCCTGGTGGTTTTGCAGCAGACGCTCGGTCTGGACCACCCCCACGCCGCTGTGGTCATGGAGAACTACGCCGCCCTGATCGACCACCGCGGCCAGGACCTGCACCATTAACGGGTGCCACCGTTTAAAGAGGGCCGTTAAACGGGCAACTGCGGAGGTTTGAGGCACGCCGCTGCGCGAATCGCGGAGCAGATGCCAGTCCAGCTGCTCCCCCAAACGGCACTTGGGCCAACTTTCCTGGCCGCAACCCGCCGTTTACCGCTACAATAGACCAACAGCGTTCCTCTGCTGTTCTGGAGGCTGTGCTTTTCCCGCCACGCTGTTCTTGCCGTTGCGTCCCCGTCGTCTAGAGGCCTAGGACATCGCCCTTTCACGGCGATAACACGGGTTCAAATCCCGTCGGGGACGCCAACAAAATAAAAGAGTTACAAGGAAATCTCCAATTTGATTGCCGTCCGATAACGTCCAATAAGACGGCGCTCATTCCGAATGCCCCTTTTTCGG
>DAIDIE010000008.1 GCA_027459505.1 Acidobacteriota bacterium | reverse complement strand
CGGAATACAGCGTTGTGAGAGCCGCGTTGTGCGGTGAGGCGCTGAAGCGATGGTCAAATTTCTGCTGTTTTGCATACTGCTGGTGCTGTGCTGGCCTCTGGCGCTGTTGGCGCTGGTGCTCTACCCCTTCGTATGGCTGATCCTGCTGCCGTTCCGGGTGGTGGGCGTTGCGGTGGGCGGCGTGCTGGCGCTGATCACCGCGCTCTTCCTGCTGCCGGTGCGGATGCTGCGGGCAGTTTGAATGGGTGTTGCGCGCTCCTGGCAAAAACCTCAAAAAGCGAAGAACGACGGCGGGGCGGGGCTTTGGTGCAAGCCTTTTGTGGAGAACTGCCAATAAATTCAGGGGGGGTAGGCATTTATTTTTCTCCCTATAAACCGGCCGGATCTCCGATTTTTCAGACAGTGTGCATCTCCGACAATGTGAGGGCAGGGTGGATTTGAGGCTGGCCGGCGTGGGGCGAGTCTCCTGCAAGGAAAATGCCTGAGACGCGGGCCGGTGGGCGCGGTTCTCAGGCTGATGTCTCTAGTATGCGCGTTTGCGGGAATTCACATGCAAAAGCGCGGAAGGTTTTTGCGTAGTGGAATGAAGGGATTGGCGGAAAAGTGAGCGCGGCGGGGGTTGACAACAGCTTTTAGCGGGTTCGCGGCAGTGTGGATTCGTGGTCTCCCACCCATGCCGCCCGCTTTGCGTAAGTCATGGATGGGGCACCTGCCGTTGGTTGGCGACTACCCTCCGATATTCGTCCCACCCACTATCCACGGATTCCGCACTTGGCGGTGCTGCCGGCGCGAGGGTTAACCAGACAGGGAGCGCTGCTATCCATGATCGTCGCTTCATTCATTATCAACCTTGATGGCCAGAATGTTGGATTTGAGAATGACAGCGCGATCAAACGGGCTAAGGCGGCTCACCTGGAGTATGTAGGTCCCCGGCTCACTCATATCAAACATCTGAGTGAGCTCCACGTATTCATCGACGTCCTGTCCGGGCGCGAGGGTCTTCATGCTTCTGCTCCCATTTACCTCCGGATGCTTTTCACGGGCCTCGCCATACTTGGTGCGTGCAGCCGGACCGCCGTGGGTGTCGATGACACTTATCCGGTAATTCTGCTCCCCGCGGGCGCCCCCAACGGATCGAACGACTGTGAACTGTCGATCGGTCGTATTTTTCAGGACGATGTGTATGTAGATCGGCTGGCCCAATTTGACGGCCTGGGTCTTGGAATCAATGGTGATGACCGGCTGCTGCGCTGCCGGCAGAAGAGTAGTGCAACAGGCCGCGAACATCGAGAGGAGAATTAGGCTTCTGGTTAGCCGCATACTTCATTTCCTTTCGCTAAAAGTTTAGGCCGCAGGGCGGATTCCCGGGTATTGTTACGATGGTCTCGTTTGGCGGATAGCTGGTGCTGGACTTAAAGACCGAAGCGGTCGGGCTCGCAGGCGGTTGTTCGAAGGACCCCGTTCCCCCATTTTGTACCGCGTCCCCTGACCATTGCCAATCGATGTACCCGAGAGGGACTGGAATTACCGAGGTTGAGGGGATGCTCGGCTGCCACATCAAATACATTGTCGCGTTGAAGGAGGAGACAGCCACCGCGGTGGCATTTGATTACAGAAGGATCGCTGGGCTGTGTGTCTTACCGAGATGGAAGGCACGGACTCGACAGGGGATGGAGGATGGATTAATTTGGGCCTATGACGGGAGTGCAATTGCGGCTGGATGGGAAGGTGGCGCTGATTACGGGCGGCTCACGCGGGATTGGCGCGGAGACGGTGCGGCTGTTCATCGAGGCGGGTGCGAGGGTGGCTTTCAGCTACCGGCAGGCGCGGGAGCAGGCTCATGCCTTGATGGCGGCGTGCGGCGGGCCTAGCCGCTGTGTGGCGCTGGAGCAGGATCTGAGCACTGCGGCGGAAGGCCGTCTGCTGGTGGGCGCGGCGGTAAAGGCCTTTGGCCGGCTGGACGTGCTGGTGGCCAATCACGGCATCTGGCCCTCAGAGGACGTGCCGATTGAGCTGATGACCGAGGAGCAGTGGCGGCGGACGCTAGGGGTGAATCTGGACTCGGTCTTCGGGCTGGCGCAGGCGGCGGTGACGCAGATGGAGCTGCAGGGGCCTCCGCCGACGGAGATTGACGACACGCG
>DAIDIE010000004.1 GCA_027459505.1 Acidobacteriota bacterium | reverse complement strand
TCGCCTCGAATCGCCTCTACCGCCACCTTGGCCTTGAACTGAGGGCTGTACCGTTTGCGCGTCGTCGTCATACTTTCCCTTGTTACGACACCGCCAAAACATTAACCTATTCCCTGGTCCAGTTTTTGGGGTCCACTACAGTTCCCGCTCCTGCTGTACATCAACGCGCATGCCAAAGTGCGCGTCGCGATAGAACTGGCGTTCACGGGCTGCATGGCAGAGGCTCGTTCGATCCTCCGTGATGCCATCGAATTCGTCGCGCACGCCCACGCAACGGTCAGCGACCCCGAATTGCAGAAGAAATGGCTGAGCAAGAACAACGACAAGGCTGCGCTAAAGGCGTTCAAGGAGGCATTCGAGTGGCACAAGACGCAGGGCCTGTTCAAGGGGCTCGATGAGTTGCACAGGACTTGGAAAAAGCTGTCCGAAGCGGGATCGCACGCGAGCATCGATGCTCTGGTGGACCGTTTCGTGCCGATTACGTCAGACGGTCACATCGAATTCCGGCTGAACTATACCGGCGTCGAAGACACAAAATTGTGGGCGAAGAGCCTGTTCTCGATGTTGCTCACCTGCTTCACGATGGAGCAGACGTTCTTCGGCGATTATCAACAGCGACTCAAGCTCGACGATCAGCTAGTGCGAATGCGCACAGAGTTCGGCAAATACAAGGAGAAAGTGCGGCGGACGCTGATTGCTCACTTCAAAGTGGAGCCGCCCGGCGGCATCTTTCCGCCGCCAAAACCGACAATTTATAGCTTGTAGGACATCCCTTGGCGGCACCGGCTCATAGTCATTTCCACCACCGGCATCCTTGGACAGGAAAGCCAAACCGCGCGTGACTTGCCGCATGTACAGCGAGGACAAGTAGAGAGAGGCAGCACAACGCCGGTATTACGTTGCCGATAAACCGACGCATACTCCACAGAGCTTCCCAGCCCATCGCCTTCGCCGCCACATCGGTAACGTAAGCGGGATGTTGGCTGTCTTCCTAGCAGAGGAATGTCTTACCGAGGATCAAATCGAGCTTGATCTGTTATCTGGCAATCGCTAACACAAAAAACGCCGCGATTAAAAATCCCCACGAGGAGACGAAGGTGCGCGTGGCAATCCTGTTTTAGTCAATACCAGCCTTGAGAACTAGCGCATAGAACACCAGGAAGAAGCTGAATCTCTGATTGAGCAGCTTCTCAATGAACTCACGTTCCTTACTCATGTCCCACGTAGATTCCCGAGACATGACCCACCTGAGCTGTGAAGGTGGTTCGGTCGGGCGAAAATCTGGTTGTGGTGCTTCTTGCGCCGGAGCCGCGCCTTTTGAGTCGCTCATATCGTCTCTCCTCAAACAATAGCCGTTTAGCCCAAGCCCAACAGCCTCGTGACTGGCCCGTCACTTGCACAGACATGCCCGCGTGTTCACCGGACGCCAGCGGCGCAGGCTCATCGCAAAAAGCAAGTCTTGCTTCGGCTGCGAAGCACGGCGGCAGAGCGTACAGAAGACTGGAACATTCGACACCCGAAGGCCCAGGAATGAGGAGCCTGGCCTCGACCGGAATCTCCCATCGCTTCTTAACCAAACAGTCGATGTTGGAATCGGCATTTCGCTGCGGAACCGCTTATAGGCTGCCGCATTCGCTTCCGAACCGTGATGCGGAGCACTGACGAGCATGCCCTCACTCCAGGGCACGACGTTGGGAAATGACAGGTCAGAATCAGCCGTGAACAAAATTGCCGGAGCGGTCCTCTCCCGCGGCGCGCAAAAGACGAGCGACTGGCGATTTGTGATGGTAAGAGCCAGGTACATCAAAGCGGTTGAGTTGTTCACGCTGACTTTTTGCATTTCCCGAGCGTTAACCGGGACGAGAGTTGCCGGAAACCCGCCCTCCGCTTCTGATGAAAACTCGAACCACCGAATCCGACACCCGCGATGAAACGCCAAGCGCGTGATCTGGCGGATTCGATCTCCGGCTGCAACCGCCTCTACGAACAATCGGAACCGTGGGTCGTGCACCCAGAATTTGCGCCAGAAGAACGGCCAGTCTGGATGCCAACAAAACAGCGGATAATGGGAAAGCCCAATCTGGTCGTCGCTGCTTTCTTCAAGAGTCCCTTCTACTAAGCTCTCGGCATCCAGTGTCTCTCTTTGATTTCGAGCCTGGTCGCGCATCTGGTAGCCGTCCGCCAGGCGCTCAAGCAGGGTATCCGTTTCCCGTATGTTCGAGGCTTCCGGTTCGCCAAGATCCATCACGTTGTCAACCAGTTCGCGGGTGAACTGCTCGGGCCGGAAGAGGTCGCGCAACCGGTCTGTCCAAGAGGCAGGCAGCCATACTTCCTTGCACCGGAGACCAGACTGAAGGAACCCAATGATCCCGTTTGCATGGTCGGCGTCGTTGTGGGTGCAGACGATTACGTCCACACTGTCACGCTGCGTAGCTCTTTGGAATTCCGCGGGGAATCCGCTGGCGGACCTGCCGCCGTCAATCAGAGCGGTGAAGCCATCGCGCCGTTCTAGGAAGAACGCGTCTCCCTGGGTAACGCCGATTGCTACAAGGCGCGATTTCATTGGGGGAGCGGAACGAACTGAGCCATCTATGATCACTGCCGTCCAAATTAACGCGAATCGGGTTGGACCGGTAGTGAAAACGTTGGGGAAGGCGGGGGCGTAGACGCCCGCGCGCGTTCAGGTTGGGGGCGCCGAGCCGGCTTCTGGTTGTGCTGGGAGCGATTCTGCTGCCCCAGTTAGGGTTAGGGTTGAGGATGGGCGGAGTCTCCTGGGTTTGGGGGCAGAACGGGCGGTTGTGCTGTCCGAGTTAGAGCGGGAGCGCCAATTGCACATGCGGCGGCAGCGGCGGAGGCTGGAACGGATCGTCGATCCAGGCCCACAGGTCAACGGTAAACGAACAGTTGTTGGTGCAGCAGCGCCAGCGGGTTGGAAGTGGCCCAGCCGAACTTGGCCTTGAGCTGCAGGAAGCGGAGCAGCAGCATGGCAATGAGCGCGAAGCGCCCGCTATGCCGGGCTAGGGTTGCTGTCATCCCGCTGACGCGGGATGGCTCGGAGGGGCCGATCCAGGGAGTTCCCCGTGGCTAGTTTCGGGGCATCGCTTCGCTACGCGGGGGTTGCATGGATTGTTCAGGCGGTTGGGGCCCAACCCGGAAGGTTGCACCGGCGCGTGCGGCGCCCACTCAACAAAAAACGTTGAGATGGGGCACCCTGGTGGCGATTTTCGGTGTTCCAGTTGGCTTGGAGGCCCACACGTTGAACGCGTTTGGCGAATATGGGCGGCGCGTAGCCTTCGGCGTTGCGCGCGTGGTGAGCGCAGGGTTTGCTCGCATCGGGGCCTGCGCCCCGATGCGGAATCTGCTTCGTTGGCTTGACCCGGCATACGCGGGCGAAGCGCCCGCTATGCCGGGCTAGGGTTGCTGCCATCCCGCTGATGCGGGATGGCTCGGAGGGGCCGATCCAAAGAGTTCACCATGGTTAGTTTCCGGGCATCGCTTCGCTGCGCGGGGGTTGCATGCGTTGTTCAGGCGGTGGGGGCCCGACCCGGATGGTTGCACCGGCGCGTGCGGCGCCCACTCAACAAAAAACGTTGAGCTGGGGCACCCTGGTGTTTTTCAGGGGCGGCGATTTGTGGTGTTCTAGTTGGCTTGGACGCCCACACGTTGAACGCGTTTGGCGAATATGGGCGGCGCGTAGCCTTCGGCGTTGCTCGCGTGGTGAGCGCAGGCCTTGCTCGCATCGGGGCCTGTGCCCCGATGCGGAATCTGCTGCGTTGGCTTGACCCGGCATACGCGGGCGAAGCGCCCGCTATGCCGGGCTAGGGTTGCTGCCATCCCGCTGACGCGGGATGGCTCGGAGGGGCCGATCCAAAGAGTTCACCATGGTTAGTTTCCGGGCATCGCTTCGCTGCGCGGGGGTTGCATGCATTGTTCAGGCGGTTGGGGCCCAACCCGGACGGTTGCACCGGCGCGTGCGACGCCCACTCAACAAAAACGTTGAGCTGGGGCACCCTGGTGTTTTTCAGGGGCGGCGATTTCTGGTGTTCCAGTTGGCTTGGACGCCCAAACGTTGAACGCGTTTGGCCAATGTGGGCGGCGTGGCCATCGGCATTGCCCGCGTGGTGAGCGCAGGGTTTGCTCGCATCGGGGCCTGCGCCCCGATGCGGAATCTGCTTGGTTGGCTTGACCCGGCATACGCGGGCGAAGCGCCCGCTATGCCGGGCTAGGGTTGCTGCCATCCCGCTGACGCGGGATGGCTCGGAAGGGCCGATCCAGGGGGTTCAGCGTGGCTAGTTTCCGGGCATCGCTCCGCTGCGCGGGGGTTGCATGCATTGTTCAGGCGGTTGGGGTGCGACCCGGACGGTTGCACCGGCGCGTGCGGCGCCCACTCAACAAAAAACGTTGAGCTGGGGCACCCTGATGTTTTTCAGGGGCGGCGATTTTTGGTGTTCCAGTTGGTTTGGGCGCCCACTCGTTGAACGCGGGTGGCGAATATGGGCGGCGTAGCCTTCGGCGTTGCTTGCGTGGTGAGCGCAGGGTTTGCTCGCATCGGGGCCTGCGCCCCGATGCGGAATCTGCTTCGTTGGCTTGACCCGGCATAGGCGGGCGAAGCGCCCGCTATGCCGGGCTAGGGTTGCTGCTATCCCGCTGACGCGGGATGGCTCGGAGGGGCCGATCCAGGGAGTTCACCGTGGCTAGTTTCCGGGCATCGCTCCGCTACGCGGGGGTTGCATGCATTGTTCAGGCGGTTGGGGCTCAACACGGACGGTTGCACCGGCGCCTGCGGCGCCCAGTCAACAAAAACGTTGAGCTGGGGCACCCTGGTGTTTTTCGGGGCGGCGATTTGTGGTGTTCCAGTTGGCTTGGACGCCCAAACGTTGAACGCGTTTGGCGAATATGGGCGGCGTAGCCTTCGGCGTTGCTTGCGTGGTGAGCGCAGGCCTTGCTCGCATCGGGGCCTGCGCCCCGGTGCGGAATCTGCTTTGTTGGCTTGACCCGGCATACGCGGGCGAAGCGCCCGCTATGCCGGGCTAGGGTTGCTGCTATCCCGCTGACGCGGGATGGCTGGGAGGGGCCGATCCAGAGAGATCCAGAGAGCGGTTCTGCGGGGATGGCTACCGCATGTGCTGAGCTGCCGGCAATGCGGCAGGAGTGTTGGGGTTCGTGTCTTACGAGGCGGTGGGGCGGGAGGGGAGGCGGAGGATGCGGGCGGCGGCTTGTTGCACGCCGAGGTGGCTGACCCAGAGGCGCAGGCGGTCCATGTAGAGGTAGACGACGGGGGTGGTGAAGAGGGTGAGCATCTGGGAGACGACCAGGCCGCCCATGATGCTGACGCCCAGCGGGCGGCGCAGTTCAGCGCCGGCGCCAGTTCCCACTGCCAGCGGCAAGGCGCCGAAAAATGCCGCCATGGTGGTCATCATGATCGGGCGGAAGCGCATCACGGCGGCGTGATAAATGGACTCCTCCGGCGACTTGCCCTCGCCACGTTCGGTCTGCAAGGCGAAGTCGATCATCATGATCGCGTTCTTTTTCACAATCCCGATCAGCAGCAGAATGCCAACCAGGGCGATAATCGTCAGCTCCATGCCGAACAACTTGAGAAACAACAGCGCGCCAATGCCGGCGGAGGGCAGGGTGGAGAGGATGGTGACCGGGTGAATGTAACTCTCGTAGAGAATGCCCAGGACGATGTAAACGGTGATCAGGGCGAAGACGATCAACCAGAGCTCGTTAGAGTTGGAGGACTGATATTGCTGCGCCGTGCCCTGAAACCCCGCATGCAAGCTGGCGGGAGGGCCGAGCGCGGCCTCCGCCTTGTTGATTGCGTTCACCGCGTCGCCTAAGGCGGCGCGCTGGGCGAGGTTAAAGGAGATGGTGACGGCGGCGAACTGGCCCTGATGGTTGACGGAGAGGGCGGCATTTTCGGGCGTATAGGTGATGAGTTCGCTCAGGGGAACGGCGGCGCCGCTGGCGGAATGGACGTAGATATTGGCCAGGTCGCCGGGGTTTTGCTGAAACTGTGCGGGAACCTCCATGACCACGTGGTACTGGTTCAGCTCGGTGTAGATGGTGGAGACCTGGGCCTGGCCAAAGGCGGCGTAAAGGGTCTGATCGATGGCCGCGGTGGAGACGCCGAGGCGCGCGGCGGTGTCTTTGTTAATGGTGAGCTGGGCTTTTAAGCCGGTGGTCTGCTGATCGGAATTGACGTCGCGCAGGAGAGGGATTTTGCGCAGGGCGGCCTCCACGCGCGGGACCCAATGATTGAGTTCGGTGAGGTTGCTGTCCTCGAGGGTGTATTGATACTGGGCGCCGGAGAGGCGTCCACCAATATTGATGTCCTGCACGGACTGCATCAGCAGGCGCACGCCGGCCACCTGGGCCAGCTTGGGGCGCAAGCGGGCGATGACCTGGTCGGAGGTGGCCTTGCGCTGGTCTTTCAACTGGATAAACATGCGTCCGGTGTTGGTCGGGGATCCAGTGCCGCTGCCGGTGAAGGAAGCGACGGTGGCCACCGCCGGGTCGCTCATGACGATGTGGACCAATTGCTTTTGCTTTTGCGCCATGGCGGCAAAGGAGATATCCTGCTGCGCCTTCACCATGCCCATGATGCGGCCGGTATCTTCCTGGGGGAAAAAGCCTTTGGGGATCTCGACATATAGGTAGGCGGTGAGGACGACCGTGGCGAGGGTCACCAGAAGGGTGATGAAGCTGTAGCGCAGCACCCAGCGCAGGGCGCGCTCATAGGCGCGCAGGGTCGCGTCAAAGATGTGTTCGCAGAAGCGGTAGAGGCGGCCATGCACATTTTTCTGCATGCGCAGGAAGCGCGAGCAGAGCATGGGGGTGGTGGTCAGCGAGACGGCCAGGGAGACGACGATGGCGGTGCTGAGGGTAACGGCGAACTCGCGGAAGAGGCGGCCGACGATGCCTTGCATGAGCAGCAGGGGAATGAAGACGGCGACCAGCGAGAGGCTCATGGAGAGGACGGTGAAACCAATTTCCCGCGCGCCATGCAGGGCGGCCTGGAAGGGGGGCTCGCCCATTTCCAGATGGCGATCAATGTTTTCAATGACGACAATGGCGTCGTCGACGACGAAACCGGTGGCAATGGTGAGGGCCATCAGCGAGAAATTATCCAGGCTGTAGCCCATCAGGTACATGACGCTGAAGGTGCCGACGAGGGAAAGGGGCAGGGCGATGCTGGGGATGGCGGTGGCGCGGGGACTGCGCAGGAAGAAGAAGATCACCAGGATCACCAGGATGACGGTGACCAGCAAGGTGAGTTCGACGTCATGGACGGAGGCGCGGATAGTGACGGAGCGGTCGGCCCAGATGCCCAATTTGATGGCGGGCGAGATGGAGGACTGGAACTGGGGCAGCAGGGCCTTGATGTTATCCACCATCTGGACGACATTGGCGCCGGGCTGCTGAATGACAAACATGATCACCGAAGGCTGGCCATTGGCGAGTCCGGCAATGCGGGTATTGAGAACGCTGTCTTCCACGTCGGCCACCTGGCTGAGGGTGATGGGGGCGCCATTGCGGTAGGCGACGACGAGGTTGCGGTATTGCGCGGCTTTGTAGAGCTGATCGTTGCTGGAGAGGGTGTAGGCGTTCTGTCCATCCCAGAGCATGCCGATGGGCATGTTGACGTTTTGCTGGGTGAGGAAGGCGCGGATATCGGTGGGGCTGAGCTGGTAATGGGCGAGCGCGGCGGGGTTGACGTCAACGCGGACGGCGGGCTGGGCGGCGCCACTGACGAAGACCTCGCCCACGCCGGCGACCTGGGCAATTTTCTGAGCCAGGATGGAGTCGGCCTCGTCATAGACCTGGGTCAGGGGAATGGTTTTGGAGTGCAGCACCAGGAGGACGGCGGGGGCATTGGCGGGGTTGACCTTGCGGTATTGCGGATGCATGGGCATATCCGCGGGGAGCTGACTTTGGGCGGCGTTGATGGCAGCCTGCACATCGCGGGCGGCGCCGTTGATGTCGCGGCTGAGGTCAAATTGCAAGGTGATGGAGGTAGCGCCCAGGGTGCTGCTGGAGGTCATCTGGGTGACCCCGGCGATATGGCTGAACTGGCGTTCGAGGGGCGCGGCCACGGAGGAGGCCATGACCTCGGGACTGGCGCCGGGCAGGCCCGCGCCGACGGTGATGGTGGGGAAGTCAACCCGCGGCAGGGGCGCCAGGGGCAGCAGATGCAGGGAGGCGAAGCCGGCGATCAGGATGGCAGCGGTCAGCAGAAAGGTGGCCACCGGACGGCGTATGAAGATTTCCGAGAAACCCATAAGTTAGTCCGTTGCCACCTCGCTGCCGTGGGGAGCGGGAAGCAGTGGCGTGCGCTGGTGCTGGAAACGGTGGGCGAGGCGATCAAACCAGAGATAGACCACTGGGGTGGTGTAGAGGGTTAAGACCTGGGAGACGAGCAGGCCGCCGATGATGCAGATGCCGAGGGGGCGGCGCAACTCCGAGCCGGTCCCTGCGCCGAGGGCGAGCGGCAAGGCGCCGAGCAGCGCGGCCATGGTCGTCATCATGATGGGGCGGAAGCGCAGCAGGCAGGCCTGATAGATGGATTGCTCCGGGCTCTTGTGCTCATCGCGCTCGGCTTCCAAAGCGAAGTCGATCATCATGATGGCGTTCTTTTTGACAATACCGATGAGCAGGATGAGGCCGATGATGGCGATGACGTTCAAGTCGAGGCCAAACAGCATGAGGGCGAGCAGTGCGCCCACGCCGGCGGAGGGCAAGGTGGAAAGAATCGTGATGGGGTGGATGTAGCTTTCGTACAAGACACCGAGGACGATGTAAACGGTGACCAGGGCGGCGAGGATGAGGATAGGTTCGTGGGCGAGGGCCAGGTTGAAGGCCTGGGCGGTGCCCTCGAAATGGCCGCGGATGCTGGCCGGCATATGCAGTTGGGCGACCGCGCGATTGACTTCCGTGACGGCGGCGCCCAGCGAGGCGCCGGGAGCGAGATTGAAGGAAACGGTGCTGGCGGGGAATTCGCCGAAGTGCGAAAGGGTCAGCGGGGCGCGCGTCATTTCCAAGTGCGCTACCGAGCTGAGCGGCACCTGAGCGCCGGTGTTGGTGGGAACGTAGATCGAGCTGAGGGCGTTGGGGTTGAGGGCAAAGGCGCGCTGGTTTTCCAGCACCACATGATACTCGTTGCTTTCGGTAAAGATGGTTGAGACCTGGCGCTGACCGAAGGCGTCGTAGAGGGTATTGTCGATGACGGCGGGGGTAATGCCGAGGCGTCCGGCGTTGTCGCGGTCGAAGACGAGGCTGGCCTGCAGGCCATTGTTCTGCGCGTCGCTGGCCACATCGCGCAGGTCGGGCTGCTGCCGCAGAGCCTGGACGAGGCGGGGCGTCCAGGCGGCTAATTCCTTGGCGCTGGGGTCATCGAGGGTGTACTGGTATTCGGTGCGGCTGACCTGGGCATTGACGTTAATATCTTCGACCGGCTGCAGGTAGAGCTGGATCCCCTGAACTTTGGCGAGCGCGGGACGCAGCTCGCGGATGACCTGCATGACATCGTCTTTACGCTGATCCTTGGGCTTGAGATTGATCTGGATGCGGCCCGAGTTGAGGGTGGTGTTGACGCCATCGATACCGATGAAGGAGGCGATGCTCTCGACGTTGGGGTTTTGCAGGACCACGCCGGCCAGTTGCTGCTGCAGGTTGGACATGGCGGCGAAGGAGACCGAGGCGGGGGCCTGGGAGATGCCCAGGATTTCGCCGGTATCCTGCTCGGGGAAAAAGCCTTTGGGGATAAACCAGAACAGCACCAGGGTGAAGACCAGGGTGGCGGCGGTGATGAGCAGGACCGAGGTCTGGCGGCGCAGTACCCAGCGCAGGGTGGCGCCGTACCAGCCGATGACGGTGTTGAACCAGCGTTCGGTGGTGCGGTAAAAGCGGCTCTGTTGGGCTTCTTCGCGGCGCTTGAGCAGGCGGGCGGAGAGCATGGGGGTGAGCGTCAGCGAGATGACCGCGGAGACAAGGATGGTGACCGCCAGGGTGACGGCGAACTCACGGAAGAGGCGTCCCACCACGTCGCTCATGAACAGCAGCGGGATGAGCACGGCAATCAGGGAGACGGTCAGCGAAATGATGGTGAAACCGATCTGGCTGGCGCCCTTGAGGGCGGCCTGCAGGGGCGGATCGCCGGCTTCAATGAAGCGGCTGATGTTTTCAATCATGACGATGGCGTCATCCACGACAAAGCCGGTGGAGATGGTGAGCGCCATGAGAGAAAGGTTGTCGAGGCTATAGCCCAGCAGATACATCACCGCGAAGGTGCCGACAATGGAGAGGGGAACGGCGACGCTGGGGATCACCGTTCCGGCCAGGGTGCGCAGGAAAAGGAAGATGACCAACACCACCAGGGCGACGGTGAGCATGAGCTCGAACTGGATGTCGGAGATAGAAGCGCGGATGGTGTTGGTGCGGTCGGTGAGGATAGTGAGTTTGACCTGCGCGGGGATGGCCTGCTTGAGCGAGGGGAGGAGCTTTTTGACGGCATCGACGACGTTGATGATGTTGGCGCCGGGCTGACGCTCGATGTTGACCAGCACGGCCGGATGGCGATTCATCCAGGCGGCGACCTGGGAATTTTCGATACCGTTCTCGATGTTGGCGACGTCGGAGAGGCGGACCGGGGCGCCGTTTTTGTAGGCGACGATCAGGTTGGCGTAGCTCTGCTGGCTGGTGAGCTGGTCATTGGTGGCGATGGTGTAATCCTGGCGCGGGCCGGAGAGGTCGCCCTTGGGCTGATCGACGTTAGCGGCGGCGATGGCGTTGCGCAGGTCTTCCAGGCTGAGACCTTTGCTGGCGAGAGCGGTGGGGTTGGCCTGGATGCGCACGGCGGGACGGGCGCCGCCGCTGATGGTGACCAGGCCGACGCCGCTCAACTGGGAAATCTTCTGGGCCAGGATGGTGTCGGCGGCGTCTTCCACCTGCGCCAGCGGCACACGGGTGGAGGTCAGCGCCAACGTCAGTACCGGCGCGTCCGCCGGGTTGGTCTTGCTATAGATGGGCGGGTAGGGGAGATCGCGGGGCAGGAAGCTGGAGCCGGCATTGATGGCGGCCTGGACGTCCTGTTCGGCGACATCGATGTTCTCGTTGAGGTCGAACTGCAGCAGGATGATGGAGCTGCCGTAGGAGCTGGTGGAGGTCATCTGGGTGAGGCCGGGAATCTCTCCGAACTGACGCTCCAAGGGGGTAGTTACGGAGGAGCCCATCACGCCGGGGCTGGCGCCGGGATACATGGTGACCACCTGAATGGTGGGGTACTCGACCTCCGGCAGGGCGGAGATGGGCAACTGCTTGTAGGCCACAATGCCTACCAGCAGCAGGGCCACCATTAAAAGGGAGGTGGCGACCGGGCGCAGGATAAAGATGCGCGATGGACTCATGGCTGATTACTCGCCTGGGCGCCCTGTGCTTGGGAGTTCTGCAACTGCAGCTCGGGCATGTGTTGTAGCTGAACGTTGACCGGACCGTTGGGGCGGATCTGGTCCTGGCCATCGACCACCACCAATTCGCCTGGCTGGAGGCCTCCATTGATCACGGAGAGGTTGCCTTCGGTCAATGCCACTTGAACATTACGGATGACGGCGATCTGACGGGGACGACCATTGGGAGCGGCGGGGCCATTTTGTCCGGCAGGGGGCTGATGACGGGCGGACTGGGAATGCTGCCTGGTTTGCTGAGCGGCGGCCGCGGGGTGAGAAGCCGGCCCGGCATTGCCGCCATGCCCTTTTGCGGCGCCAGGCGGTCCCTGCTGGATGACGTAGACAAAGACCTGACTGTTATTCCGTTCGATGGCGGCGGTGGGAATGACGGTCGCGTTGGAGAGCGTGCGCAGCAGCAGGCGCACGTTGATGAACTGGTTGGGCCACAACTGCCCTTTAAGGTTGGGGAAGACCGCTTTAAGCTGCTCGGTTCCAGTCGTGGTGTTGATCTGGTTGCTGATGGCGCGCAGCTCGCCAGTGTCGAGAAGCTGATTCTGATCGCTGCTGAGCGCCTGCACCTGCAACGGGTGGCCGCCGTGCATCGCCTGCAGCACCTCCTGGAGGTCTTTTTCCGGCAGCGTAAAAGTGGCGGCTATGGGATGAATCTGCGTCAGCACAACGATGCCATTGGGATCAGTCGAGGTGACCATGTTGCCGATATCCACCTGACGCAGGCCGGCAATGCCACTGATGGGGGCGCGGATGTGGGTGTAGCTGAGGTTCAACTTCGCGGCGGCGAGCTGGCTCTGATCGACCGCGACCGAGCCCTGGAGTTGTCCCACCAAAGCTTTCTGGGCGTCGAGTTGCTGCTGAGCGATGACCTGAGCCTTCTGCAGTAAGAGATCGCGGCGCAGGTTCACCTGGGCCACCTTTAATTGGGCATCATCGCGCTCCAGCGCCGCTTGGGCCTGCTGTACCTGGACCTGAAAAGGGCGCGGGTCAATGTCGGCCAGCACCGCTCCTTTGTTGACGAACTGTCCCTCGTGGTAGTCGATGTCAATCAGTGGACCGTTGACCTGCGGCTTAACGATGACGGTGTTGAGGGCGGCGACGGTACCCAGCCCCTGCTTGTAAATGGGGATGTCCTGCAGCGCTACCGGGACGGCGGCGACGGTGGGGGGCGGGAAGGCGCCGGGGCCATGTCCTCTCATTCCACCTTGTCCTGAAGGCTTATTGGAACTGCAGGCCACCGCCAGCGCGGTGACGAGCAGGGAAGAGGCCAGGAGCAAGCGATGGGTGGTTCGGGTTGGCATTAAGACGGGGCCTTTCTGGTTCGGTGCGGAGGCGCGGACAGCCGCTCGGTGGAGGGGCACTGTGCCACTTTCGCTGCCACACCTATTGTGCCTTTACGCGATGAGGGAGCGGACAGTTACAACGGGGCGGGCGCTGGCCAGCGGTCCACAGAGAAGCTCGAGCGTTTAGATGCAATCCCGGGCAGGGATTCTGTAGAGCTGACCGGAAACCGAGGCGGGTGGAATAAAGGCGGCCGCGCCAGCCGGACGCTTTGACGGGCAGACTGCGCCGCGGCAAGACCGTGCGAGCCGAGAGTTTGAGCGGGCGGGAGAACGGAGCGCGGCTTTGGTGGATCGCGAGGATCGAGGGGCCGCGCGGGTCAGGCCTTTTTTTCGCCCGCAGGCACGGCAGACGGGGCGCCGGGGGCTTCTCCGGGAGCGGGTGGAGGCGGGGGAGGAGGAAGCGGCTTGAGCTTCTCGACCCGCGATCCCAACACAATGCGGCTGCGGCGGAGCATGGCGGCCACACTGGCGTCGTTCATGCGCGTGGCATCGTACTCGATCGTGATGGTGTGGGCCGCCTCGTCAATATCAATGCGGCGGATGCCATAAACTTCGTAGGCGTCGTTGAGGGCGCGCATCTGCTCGACGCCGAGTTCGCCGGAGTAGTTGAAGGTGACATCGAGAGCTGTCATTGCGAGTTTTATTTTAGCAGCAGCGGTGTGGGGACGCGGGCGATGGAGAGGCCGCGCGGACAAATGCCGGCGGGGCGGGTGATAAGCCGCACCTTGTTTAGAGCCTGTTTAGAGCTTGGCTTTCTTGACCTCGTGTTTGCCGCGCAGGGCAAGCTTCCAGGCGCGCACGTCGAGAAGCTGCTTGCTCTTGATGCCAACCACCAGCTCCGCCTGTTTGGGATTGCCGGGAGGGGCGGGCATGGCGATCCGCACATTGGTATTGAGGTCGTTGATGCCGATGTCCAGAGGAGTGTGCAGCACCGGGAACTTTTTCTTCTTCACGATCCAGCGGGACAATACTTCGGTCGGTAGGCCCGCGTCGTGGCGGATCTCCAAGGGTACCTGCACGAGGACTTCACTGCCGTTGGGATTGTTGCCGGGGTTGTTAGCGGGCTCCAGCGAGTAATCCGGGGTTCCGAGGTCGGCGACGGGCGGGGGCTCGCCTCCCGGACTCAACTCCGCATTGGGCCAGCGTTGGTGAAATTCGGCCAACGCCTGCTGGTAGAACTTTTCCGTTCGTTCCTCGCGCGTGTTCCAGGTGGGGTGATCGGAAAACAGCGCGGCGAAGCGTCCCTGGTCGCCCAGTTTGAGCTGCATCTGGCGATAGAGGGAGAGCATGAAGTCGGGGTGATAGCCGGCCTGGACCATCATCTGCAAACCGAGGTGGTCAGCCTGGTTTTCCTGATCGCGGGAGAACTTCTGCATGAGCAGATTCCCGGCCAGTTGCAGCGCGAGCAGCTCATAGGCGGCCGACTTCTTGCCCTTGCGGAGCTCCAGTTGGAGGGCGGTCATGGCGGCTTCACGCGCCATCTCACGGGTGTACTTCTGGTAGACGTGATGAGCGAGGTTGTGACCGGTTTCGTGTCCCAGGACCGCCGCCCAGTATCCCGGAGTATTGCCCAGCAGCGGCATGAGCCCTTTATAGACAAAGACGTCGCCGCTGCCGATGGCAAAGGCGTTGATCTCTGGTGAGTCGAGCAGGATTACGTGATAGGAGGCGTCGCGGCGGGGATTGTTTTCCGCAAAGGGGGTTGAGGTGAGCTGCTGGAGCACGCTTTGCGCCAGGGCGTTGGCGGGAGTGTTCACAATTTCGCGGTTCTTCTGGAGAACCTCGGAACGCAGTGCGGCCGAGAGGCGGGCTTCAGTGAACCCGCTGGAGAATTGTGCAGCGGCGCGGGGCGCAAACAGGGAAGTCAGCAGCAGCAGGATGAGTTGGGAGCGGCGCGCGTGGGACATGAGGGTCATTCCAGACTGAGCCAGCGGAGCGGCAGGGCCGCGTTGATTGCACCCAGTTCGATATCCGGCGGACGGAACGGCAAACCCGGACTTCGGCTGCCATTGCGGCCTGCGATCTCGAACTCGACATCAGTTCAACTCAGTGCTGGCTTTTGTGCAGCTTACAAAAGCGGGGGAGAAGGTTGCAAGCGCGCGCAGGAGCGAGTGAGGCGCTGGGGAGACGTTCACGATGGCGCGGGAGCTTTTGGTTAGCGGCAGTGGTGGTTGCCGGCGGTGAGCGGCGCCACTGGGCAAAGGTTCGTTTTGGGGAGGGCGTGGTTCGCTAATAATGGTTTTATGAAATTGGAACAGATGCAAGCGGCGCTGCGCGCCCAAGGCATGGATGGCTGGTTGTTTTACGATCACCATCATCGCGATCCCATTGCTTACCGGATTTTGGGGCTATCGAGCGATGCGATGGTGACGCGCCGCTGGTACTACTGGGTGCCCGCGCAGGGCGAGCCGCGCAAGCTGGTGCACCGCATTGAAGCGGGTCACCTCGACGCGCTGCCGGGCGACAAGCAGGGTTACGCCTCCTGGGAGCAGCAGCACGCGCTGCTTCGGCAGATGCTGGCGGGGGCGCGGCGCATTGCCATGCAATACTCGCCGGAGAACGCCATTCCCACCGTCTCGCTGGTGGATGCGGGGACGGTGGAACTGCTGCGCGGTTTTGGATTGGAGGTGGTGAGTTCGGCCGATCTGGTCTCCATGTTTGAAGCGGTGTGGCCGGAGGGGATGATGGCCACTCACAAAGCCGCGGGCAAAGTGATTGATCAGGCCATCAGCGCCGCCTGGCAAGAGATACGGCGCGCAGTGGATCGTGGGTTGCCGATGAGCGAGTGCGATTTGCAGCACTTCCTGATAGAGCGGTTGGAGGGTGGCGGCTTGTTGCTGGAGGGCCTGCCGATTGTTGCCATTAACGGCCACGCCGGCGATCCGCATTATGAACCCACGCCCGAGCGGGCCGCCCGCTTTCAATCCGGAGATCTGGTGCTGCTGGATGTTTGGGGAAAGCAGCGGCAGCCCGACGCGGGCTTCTACGACGTGACCTGGGTGGGGTATGTGGTGGGAGCGGGCCAGACGATTCCGGCAGAGATAGAAAAGGTCTTTGGAGTGGTCGTGGCGGCGCGTGACGCCGCGATCGCATTTGTGCAGAAGGGTGTGGCCGAGGGGCGTGAGCTGCGCGGCTTTGAAGTGGACCGGGTGGCGCGCGGCGTCATCGAGCAGGCCGGTTACGGGGAGGCGTTTGTGCATCGCACCGGGCATTCGCTGGGGGCCAGCCTGCACGCCAACGGCGCCAACCTCGACAGCCTGGAGACACGCGACGAGCGGCGTCTGCTGCCGCATACCGCCTTCTCGGTGGAACCGGGAATTTACCTTGAGCGCTTTGGCATTCGCTCGGAGGTAAACATGTACCTGCATGAGCGCTCGGCGGAGGTGACCGGTCCCATTCAGCGGGAAATCGTGAGAATATGAAAAGCGATGGCCTCGACCAAAGTGTCTGAACCAGTAAGCGTGCAAGCCGCGGAGAAGACCGGGAAAGCGAATGTAGTTGCCGTTACCGGGTGGCTGGTGCCCGGAGCGGGGTACTTCCTGGTGCGGCGCTGGGTGCGCGGAACACTGGTTTTTGTCTGCATTATCGCGATGTTTGTGCTGGGCTTGGCGATGCAGGGGCAGCTCTATGGCCCCAATGCGCGCGATCTGCTGGATTTGCTGGGCTGGATTGGCGATCTCTCCAGCGGCCTGCTGTATTGGATCAGCCGGGCGGTTGGCTGGGGCGCCGGCAACCAGTTCACCGTCATGGGAGATTACGGAACCAAGTTCCTGGTGGCCGCCGGGCTGTTGAATCTGCTGACCGCCTCGGATGCGCGCGACATCGCCCTGGGCCGCAAGTCCTGAAACCATCATGCCTACCCTGACGCTCTCGCATTTTGCCGCTCTCACGTTGTTTGCCCTGTTTTCCTCGGTGATTTTTGGCATCACTCTGCGCGAAGAGGTGAAGGAGCAGATCCGCTACGGACTGTTTTGCTTTGTCTGCTTTCTCGGCGGAGCGATTGTGGCGGGGTGGGCGATGTTTCTGGTGAACCGGCGCTAGTCCGGGAAATTCAGTTGACAGTTGACGGTTGGCGGTGCGGCGCTAAGCCTCTTGCGGCGCGCAGGGCCTGAGCACGAACGACTGCTCGGGGCGCTGCCGGCTCAGGCACTTGCGCTGAGCGCGGTGGGGAGGAAGCTCCGCGGCGGCGGGCACCCTCACCCGGCAGCACGGCATCTATGAGGCATTCAGGGAACCGGGTAGCTCTCGCGCGGCGTGCGGGGGGGTGAGGCGGTTCACTGTGGGCCTAGCAATGCTCGTTCTGCTCCCCACCTTCGACCCGGCCTCCCCCTACGCTGCGGCCACCCATCATCTTTTGCTGATCAGCTTGTGGATGGCGGCAGGCATTTTCGCGCTTGTTTGTTTTTTGGTGTTTTACGCCATCATCCGCTTTCGTTACCGTCCGGGGCAGGGCACGCCAAAACGCATATCCGGCAATCGCAATCTGGAGATTGCCTGGACGGTGGGTCCATTTCTGCTGTTGGTCTACCTCTTTATAGCCACCCTGCACAGTATGGCGGGCACCGATCCCAGCGCCAAAAATGCGGCGCCGGCGCTGACCGTGATCGGCCACCAATGGTGGTGGGAGGTGCGCTATCCGGATGGGGTAGTAACCGCCAATGAGGTGCATATCCCCGCTGGGCAGCGGCTGCTGATCCGTCTGGAGGCGGCGGATGTGATTCACGATTTCTGGGTGCCGCGGCTCGGGCGAAAGATGGACATGATTCCGGGCAAACCCAACGAGATGTGGATTGGCGCCAGCCAGCCCGGGGTTTATCAAGGAAGCTGTTCGGAGTATTGCGGGCGGGAACATGCGTGGATGCGCTTCAAGGTGGTGGCACAAACCCCGGCCGACTACACCGCGTGGCTGAGCCAGCAGGCGCAGTTGCCGCCGGCACCTTCCAGCGCGGAGGCGGAGCAGGGGGCGAAAGACTTTCAGCAGCTTACCTGCGCCAATTGTCACCGCATTGCGGGAACGGCGGCGAGCAGCGGGGTGGCGGGGCCGGACCTGACCCATGTGGGCAGCCGGCTGACCCTGGGCGCGGGACGGCTGATCAACAACCCGCAAAATATGCGGGAGTGGCTGCGCAGTCCGGAGACATACAAGCCCGGCTGTTATATGCCCAACCTGCGGCTTACGCCGGCGCAACTGGATGCGCTCACCGCGTATTTGGAGGGCTTGAAGTAAGGGAGCGCAACCGGCCTGGGCCCGCGGCTGGCTCCCGAGTGAATGAGGTGGGCGACGAGGTGCGGCGCAGTGGTGAGTGAGGCGGCCTGGTTTCTGGGGCCGTGAAGGTGAGAGTTGAAGGCAGTTCTGGTGAGGTCATGCGAGCGGTAACGTCATGAGCGATATTCCCCTTTCGCCATTGAATCCGGAGTGGCCGCGCGCGCAAGCGGAGTCGCGCGCGCATGGCGGCCTGCTGAGCTGGGTGGCCTCGATTGACCACAAAGAGATCGCCATCATGTACCTGATCACCACGATTTTTTTCTTCGTGGTGGGCGGGCTGGAAGCGCTGGCGATGCGAGTGCAGTTGGCCATTCCCAACAATCACTTTGTTTCGCCCGAGGTCTATGACCAGCTTTTTACCATGCACGGCACCACGATGGTTTTTCTGGTGGTGATGCCGGTGCTCATTGGGCTGGCGACGTACTTCGTGCCGCTGATGATCGGGGCTCGCGACATGGCCTTCCCGCGGCTGAACGCGCTGAGCTATTGGCTTCTGCTGCTGGGCGGGGCGCTGCTGTACTACAGCTTTTTGACCTCGCGAGCCCCGGATATGGGGTGGTTCAGCTACGCGCCGCTGAGTGAAAAGCCATTTGCGCCTCTTCCCGGTCCGAGCTTCTGGGCTCTTGGCCTGCTGCTCACCGGCATTGGAACGGTGGCTTCGGCGATCAACATCATTGTCACCACCTTCTCGTTACGTGCGCCGGGGATGACCATGCGGCGTCTGCCGTTGTTTGTGTGGATGAGCATGGTGAACTCGTTTGTGATTTTGTTTGCGCTGCCGGCGCTGAACGCCGCGCTGGTCATGCTGCTGGTGGATCGCAAGTTGTCGGGCAACTTTTTCACTCCGGCCAGCGGCGGTTCGGCGATTCTGTGGCAGCACTTTTTCTGGGCCTTTGGACACCCGGAGGTCTACATCATGGTGTTGCCGGCCTTCGGCATCATCTCCGAGGTGATTCCGGTCTTTTCCCGCAAGGAGATTTTTGGCTATCCCTTCGTCGCGGCGTCGACGGTGGCCATTGGGCTGCTCAGCTTTGCGGTTTGGGCGCACCACATGTTCGCGGTGGGCATGGGCCACGCCATGGACGTGTTCTTCGCGGTGGGGAGCATGCTGATCGCCATACCCACGGGAGTGAAGATCTTCAACTGGTGCGCCACGCTCTGGTACGGCAGCATTCAGTTCACCACTTCGATGATGTACGCGCTGGCCTTTCTGCTGGAGTTCACCATCGGCGGATTGACGGGGGTGATGTTCACGCTGGTTCCGGTGGACTGGCAGGTGACCGACACCTACTTCGTGGTGGCGCACATGCATTACGTGCTGTTTGGGGGAACGGCGTTTGCGCTGTTTGCGGCGGGCTATTACTGGTTTCCGAAAATCACCGGGCGCATGTTGAGCGAGCGGCTGGGCCGGTGGCAGTTCTGGACCGTGCTGATTGGCTTCAACATGACCTTTTTTGTGCAGCACATTTTGGGCTTTGACGGCATGAACCGGCGTGTGTTCACCTACCCCGACCTGCCGCACTGGGGCCTGTACAACATGATCTCCACGATTGGAGCTTTCATCCTGGGGTTTGGGGCGCTGCTGTTCATTATCAACATCGAGTACAGCCGGCGACACGGCGCCATCGCCGGCGACAATCCGTGGAACGCGTGGACGCTGGAGTGGGCGACGACTTCGCCGCCGCCCCCGCAAAACTTTGACGCGGTGCCTCCCGTGCGCAGCCGGCGCCCGGTGTGGGACCTCATGCATCCGGAAGACCCGGACTGGAAAGATTCTCATTAGGCGAATCCCTATGGCAGCCGCCGCACCCGCATTGACCTCGCGCTACCTCGATCCCATACGATTGGGCGTGCTTCTGCTGATCGCCACCGAGGCGACGTTTTTCGTGTTCCTGATTTCCGGGTACGTGTATTACCGGGTCATGGTGCACACCACGCCGACCGCGGCTCAGGAGTTGGATCCATTCAAGACCGGGCTGTTCAGCATTGCGCTCTTCGCCAGCAGCGCGACGATGGGCGTGGCGCACCGCCGCGTGCATCACCCGCAGCGCCGGGGGCTGGCATTGTGGCTGGGGCTAACCATCGTTTTGGGAGCGACGTTCCTGCTGGGGCAGGGACTGGAGTACGTGCACCTCTACCGGCAGCAGTTCACCATCGCGCGCAACGTGTATGGCAGCAGCTTTTTTACGCTGACCGGTTTCCACGGACTGCACGTGTTTGCCGGTCTGTTGATTTTGCTGACGCTCACCGGACTGGTGATGGCGGACCGGCGCCACGCCATTCCGGATGTGGCCTTCGACGCCGCGGCCTACTACTGGCATTTCGTGGACGCGGTTTGGGTGGTGATTTTTACGCTGGTTTACCTGGTGAAGTGACTCATGATCGCCTGCCTGCTACCACCGGATGGCTGGGATATCGAGCCCTCGATTGTGGCGGGTTGCGCCGGGTTACTAGTGCTCTATGGCTGGGGCAGCGCCCGCGCATGGCCGGGCTGGGCACGAATGCTGAGTTTTTGGGCGGGAGTGCTGGTGTTGCTGCTGGATCTGATTTCACCGCTGGACACGCTGTCGGATGAGTATCTGTTCAGCGCGCACATGGTGCAGCATCTGGTGCTGGTGCTGATTGTTCCGCCGCTGCTGATCTGGGGTCTGCCGCGGGGGTGGGTGGAAGGCTGGCTGCAAGCGCCGGAATCAGGTTCAGGGCGGCCAGGGCCCCACTGGCGCGGCGGGTTGGCCGCCTGCCACCGGCGCCTTTCCACGCCCTGGCTGGCGTGGACGCTGGCGACCGTGACGATGTGGTTCTGGCATGTGCCGTGGTTTTACAACCTGGCGCTGGCGCATGAAGGCGTGCACGTGGTGCAGCACCTGATGTTTCTGGTGACCGGAACGATTTTTTGGTGGCCGGTGTTTTCGCCTCTTGCCGGCGACCGCCTGGGCCTGGGCGCCAGTGTGGGTTACCTGTTTGCCGCCGCCGCCAGCAATACGGCGCTCGGCATTGCGCTGACGTTTGCTCCTGTGGGGCTGTATCCGTTGTACATGCATCCGCCGCAGGGGGCGTGGCTGACGCTGGTGCGCCAGACGTGGGGGCTTTCAGCGGCGGCGGATCAGCAATTGGGCGGTCTGATCATGTGGGTGCCCGGTTGCGCGGTTTATTTCGCGGTGATCCTCGGCAAGATTCTGCTATGGCACAGCCAGCCGGATCACACCGGCATCCCTGAACTTGAAGGAGGGCGCCTCTGATGTCTGAAGCGCGCGAAGCGACACATCCGCCAGCGGAGCTTCCCGAGGGTTGGAGCGTTCCGCAGCCGCTGGTGCTGCCCCAGGCGACTTACACCCCGCTGGTGGTCGCCTTTGGGCTGACGCTGATGGCGCTGGGGGTGGTCACCATGCTGGTGATTACGCTGATCGGCGCGGTGTTGTTTGTGGGCGCGATTGCCCACTGGGTTTACCAGATGCTGGAGGTTGCGCGCAGCGCGGCTGATCACGGGCTGAAATCGCGGGCACTGAACAATGCGGCAGGGCAGGGAGAGCAACATCATGCATGACAGCGAGCCACTGGCTGAGCGGGACCCGGTTGAGGCGACGCGGCGCGAGTTTCTCTCGATGGTGAGTGTGATCTGCGGCGCGGCCATTGCCGCCATCATCGCCGTGCCATGCGTGGGATTTCTGTTGAGTCCCCTGATCCGGCGGGCTCCGCGGCTGTGGCGCTCAGTGGGCCCGGTGAACAATTTTCAGGTGGGGCAGACCGTAGAGGTGTCGTTTCTGGATTCCTCGCCGCTGGCGTGGGCGGGGGTGACGGCCAAGACGGCGGCATGGCTGCGGCGCGAGACTGAGACCGAGTTTATCGCCTTCTCGGTGAACTGCACCCATCTGGGATGTCCGGTGCGGTGGCTGCCCCACGCGGACTTGTTTATGTGCCCTTGTCATGGCGGGGTCTATTACAAGGACGGGCAAGTGGCGGCCGGTCCGCCGCCACACCCGCTGGTGCGCTATCCGGTGCAGGTCTATAACGGCGAGGTGCGCATCCTGACCAGCCCCATTCCCACCGTCTGACGGGGAGCACGCAAGGCATGTCCATCAAGTCGAAAACGAAGCGCTGTCTGGAAGTGATTGAAGACCGGCTGGGGCTGGCCGCCTGGCTGGGGCCAATCATGCGGCATCCGGTGCCGCGCGCCACCGGCTGGAAATATGTTTTTGGCAGCGCCACCCTGATTGCCTTCGTGCTGCAGGTAGTCACCGGGGTCATCCTGGCGACCGCCTACGTCCCCTCGACCTCGCAGGCCTACTCCAGCTTGCAATTCATTACCCATGACGCCTTTCTTGGGAACGTGCTGCGCGGCCTGCATTATTTTGGCGCGGGGGCGATGGTGCTGCTGATCGGAATACACACCATTCGCGTGTTCCTGATGGGCGCCTACAAGTTTCCCCGAGAGGTGAACTGGCTGAGCGGATCGATCCTGATGGTGCTCACGCTGGGCATGGCCTTTACCGGTCAACTGCTGCGCTGGGATCAGACCGCGCTGTGGTCGGTGGTGGTGGGCGCCGAGCAGGCGGCACGCGTGCCCTGGATAGGGACGGCCATCGCCCACTTCGTCATGGCGGGCGATACCATCGGCGGGGCGACGCTGAGCCGCTTCTTTGCGCTGCACGTCTTCATCCTGCCCGCCGGGCTGTTCCTGTTTATCGCCATTCACCTTTATCTAGTGGTGAAACACGGTATCTCGGAACCGCCGGTACCCGGGCACCCGGTCGATCCCAAGACTTATCGCAAGGAATACGAAGAGCTGCTGCGGCGCGATGGGGTACCGTTCTGGCCGGATGCCGCCTGGCGGGACGCGATCTTCGGCTTGCTGGTGGTGGTGGTGATTGCGATTCTGGCCATCGTGATCGGGCCGCCGGAGTTGGGGCGCATTCCCGACCCGACGATTCTGAACGCCTATCCCCGGCCGGACTGGTACTTCCTGTGGTATTTCTCCGTGCTGGCGCTCAGCCCGCACAAGCTGGAGCCGTTCATTGTGGTGCTGGGGCCAACGCTGTTTGGGCTGCTGTTGTTCGTTTTGCCCTTTGCCGGCAGCAAAGGCGAACGCGCCCCATCACGCCGTCCGTGGGCGGTGGGCAGCGTGATTATCGTGCTCATCATTATGTGGACGTTGTGGTGGGAAGGGAAGCGCGCTCCCTGGTCGCCGGACTTCACGGCGCAGCCCCTTTCTGCCGCGGTGGTGGGGACCAGCACGGGTCCAGTGGCGCAGGGTGCGTTGCTGTTTCATCAGAAGGGCTGCGAGTACTGCCACCGCATTGACGGGTCTGGTGGGCGGCGCGGCCCCGATTTGAGCACGGTGGGGGAGCGGCTGACGAAGGTGGAAATGACGATCCGGATTTTGAATGGCGGATTCAATATGCCGGGCTTCGCGACGGCGCTGAAACCGGGCGAGCTGGACGATATCGTGGCCTTCCTGGAGACCCGCAAGGGGGCGGTGCCGAGGTCAGTGAGCAACTCCGAGACCGGAGCCTTACAGAAGCACTGAAACATTTTGGGTGAGGGCCGGCCGCAAGAAAAAAGCGGAGCGGCGTGCCCAGGCTCTTAGGGCACGCCACCCCGCTTTGCAAAGGAGGTCGCTAGTAGAGATTAGCGGGCGGCTGCGGCGCTGGCCTTCTGGCTGCGCTTGCGCATTTCACCCAGCACCAGTTCGCGCTGTGTCGCGTCCAGGGAAGGCAAATAGTCTTCCATGGCGCGCACAAAGGAGTCTTCCGGCAACTCCTGTCCGGGCTGGTTGTCGGCGCTCCAGGCCGCGCCGCCGTCGCCGGTACAGCAGCGCAGCAGATGCGCGACGCTGGTCTCCATGGCTTGCGCGAGGCGGTGCAGGGAACCGATGGTGGGGCAGGCCTTGTCGTTCTCGATCTTGCTGACGTAAGTGCGCGGCACCTGCATACGCAGAGCCAGCTCGCGTTGGCTGATGCCGGTGCGTTGGCGCAGCAGACGGATGGCGCCAGCGACGTCGGGTGCGGTGTCTTCAATAACCACCGCTTCGGGCACCGGTGCGGGCGCCTCGACGGGGATATCCAGGGATTGATGACAACGACGGCACAAGTTGCTGGCCGTGCGAAATTGCGTCAGTTGACAGTGAACACAACGCAATACCTCGCGTGTGTCGATCACTACAGAAGCGGATAGAGCCATGAGCCGGGGGCGGAGTGCCAGAGCGTCCGGCAGGCACTACTATGCCGTTGCCACGGCGGCAGTGTCAAGGGGCTGTAGCAAAAATATTTGCGGGTATTGCCGGAGTTGGTTCGCCGTAGCCAGAGCGAGCTGTTGCGGCCTCGCTTGAGAAGCACCGGCGGAGGAGATCGGATGCGGAATGCGGGGCTCGGCGAAAGACGCGGCCGCCTCAACTTGCGACAGTGGGCTGAGCGGACGGATTGGCTGCCGCGCTGAGGGTGCGGCTGGTTCGTTGCGCGGCGAGGAAGATGATCGTAACGGCGCTGGCGAGGAAAATGGCGTTGCCGGTGCGGATGAGCAAGGTTGAGCCGCCGACTACCGGCGTTTCTATGAAGGCATGGCTGCCATAGGCCATGGCTCCTCCGGCGGCCAGGCTGAGGGTATGGAGCGAGGTCCATGCGGCCCGGCGGGAGGCCGTGGCGACTGCGATCAGGAATCCGAGATCGATAGCGAGCATCAGGCCGAAGGCGCCCCAGTTCCAGGCGGCGGGGATGAGGAGCACGGCGACTCCCAGCAGGAAGGCGGCGAGGCCAGTGATCCATGGGCTGGGTACGGGGCCTGTGCCAGTGCGGGGGCGGCGTGGTGCGATCCTGAAGGCGCCCGCTATCAGAGCCAGGCACACGAGTGCGGCAACCAGGAACTGAACGGGCGAGGCAACGAAGGGGTCCTGACGCAGGGTGAAGTAGGAGCAGAGAGCACATCCAGCGAAGAAGAGCAGGCCGGTCACGGAGTCGCCCCAGGGACGCAGCCACGGACGTCCGGCATGGGCGGGGAACAAGCCTTCCACCAGCGCGATGGAGACGGAGACGCTCCAGAACATATGGAGATTGAACATGAACAGCGTCCACCAGGCGCCGATGTGGAGAACGGGCACCCAGGCGTGGGAAAGAAAGTGCTGGTGGAAGCGCAGGTAGTCTGGGTTGAAGAGCGATTGGGTGACGAAACCTTCTTCAATAATCGCGTAAGCGATGCCGAGCAGCAGGATGGAGGGCCAGCCCCGGCCGCTGCGGCGAACCGTTTCACGCGCCAGGAGTGCCCCGCCTCCGTACATAGGGGTGAGCGCGACGAGCGCGGGCAGAGCCTTGAGCGAGAGATTGCCGAGGAGGAATTCCGCCACCAGCGGGGCGGTGAAAAAGAGAACGATGGCGGCGGAGAGCTTGCGATCAGAACGAGCCATGGCGCACACCTGGGAAGCAGGTGCAGTTTACACCTGAACGGCAAAGGGCCCTCGTCAGGAGCTAGCCACCGGGTTCTCCCTTTAAAAGGGGGATCACCGAGCTGATTGACGAGCGAGGCCGCCAGTGGCGAACAACCCTTAAGATAAGACTATGAGTGTTCGAACCAGCTTCTCCCGGTTTGTGATTGGTGTAGTGGCGCTGTGTGCCGCCGCCGCGGTGGCCTGCACGCGGCATTCGTCCCAAGCAGCGTCGCGAACGCTGGCGGCAAGTCAGAATGCGTCACCGGGCGCGAAGGGGACGCCGGAACCGGCGGTTTCCCGGCTCGCTCCCAGCGATGAAAAGCGGGGCGCGGATGGACATTACGCCGCGCGGCCGCTGCCGGCCGGCGACGCTAAAAATGGCGGCGAACTGTTTCAAAGCCAGAACTGCGCGAACTGCCATTCCATTGTGCCGGGAGAGCAGAGTGTTGGTCCCTCGCTGGCCTCGGTGTTCAAAGGCACGCACGTTACGGATGGGGATGTGGAACACCATATTCTCTATGGCGGCGGAGGTATGCCGCCGTACGCGGATCAGATCTCCAAGCAGGACCTGGCCGATCTGCTGGCTTTCATCCACCGGCTGAACCAGTAAGCAGCGCCGGCTGAAGGTTGCCACCCGTCGGGTTGAGCTGGGTATGACAACAGGGGCCTTGGGAGGGTCCGGGGTGGCAGGAGTTGTGACTTGCCGGTTGTCGAAAGGGAATGGCGGTGCTTGGCTTGGGCAGGGCAGCGCATCAGCTAAGAAAGTGAAGCGGTGGGGCTGACTGCCGCGGGGCGGGAAAACGTTTTCTGTTGTGCTTTGGCGGCCTCGCGGCTAGCATGGGAGCGTTGCAGTTCCAGGAGGTTTTTGCGCTATGTCCTCCCGCCGAAGCTTCATGAAAACGCTGGGCGCGGCCGCCGCTGCGCAGGCGGTGAGCGGTGCCGCTGTGGCCAAGGTTCCCGCGACGAGTTCTGCCACGAGTTCTTCCACGAGTTCTGCCACGGGCCATACTTTAACTCCTTCACTGGGCCATTCTCCTGTGCAGCCGCGTCTGCGGAGCGTCCAATATGGACAGGTGCGCCTGACGGGCGGGCCGGTGCTGGAGCAGTACGAAGCGGTGTGCGCCGCCTACCTCGGGCTGGATGAAGACCGGCTGCTGAAAGGCTTCCGCCAGGCCGCGGGCCTGCCCGCGCCGGGCAAGGACATGGGCGGCTGGTACGATCCGAACGGCTTTTGCCCGGCCCACTCGCTGGGACAGTACATCAGCGGGCTGGCGCGGATGGCGGCGGCGCAACCCGCGGGCGCGGCAAACCCGTACCGCGCGAAGGTGCAGCGCCTGATTGCCGGATGGGGCGCCACTCAGACGGGAGCAACGTTTCCCTATGTGAGCGCGCATGCGGCCAGCTTTTTTCCCTCCTACATTTTCGACAAGAACATGATTGGGCTGTTGGACGCCTGGCGTTTTGCCGGGGTGAATACGCGCGACCTGATCCGCAAGAACGTGAGCGGGGCCAAACCCCACCTTGAGGGGCGCGCGCTGGAGCGCGGCGAGTTGCCGCCCACGGCGCCCTATGACGAGCCGTACACGCTTCCGGAGAACCTCTGGTACGCGTGGGAGATGACCGGCGAGGCCGAGTACCGCCAGATGGCGCTTCAATATCTGTTCAATCGTGAGTATTACGACCCGCTGACGCGGGGCGAAAACCCCCTGCCGGGGAAGCACGCCTACAGTCATTACAACTGCCTGTGTTCGGCCGCGCGCACCTACTACAACACCGGCGAGCGCCACTATCTCGACGCCGCCTTGCGCGGCTATGAGCTGATTCGTGAGCAGCAGTACGCCTCCGGCGGCTGGGGTCCGAATGAAGCCTATGTGACTCCGGGCAGGGGTGAGCTGGGGAAGAGCCTGACAACAACCCAGGCGCACTTCGAAACGCCATGTGGTTCCTATGCCAGCTTCAAGCTGGCGCGCTACCTGCAGCAGCGGCTGGGCGAACCCCGCTTTGGCGATCACCTGGAGCGCGTCTTCTATAACGCCATACTTGGGGCGTTCGTGCTGAAGCCGGACGGGCATGGGTTTTACTACAGCAGCTATCACCCGATGACGACCAAGTTTTATCACCCGGATAAATGGACGTGCTGCAGCGGCACGCTTCCGGAAGTGGTTTCCGATTATCTGATTAGCTCGTATTACCTGGATGGGGATGGCGCGTATGTGAATCTCTATGTGCCGTCGGAGCTGCGCTGGAAGACGGGCAAAGGGGTAGCGGTCAGGCTGACCCAGGAGACCAGCTTTCCGGAGAGCGAGGAGGTGCTGCTGCGGGTTTCGCCGGAGAGTGCCGCGGAGTTTCCTTTGACGCTCCGCATGCCGGGCTGGATGAGCGCTCCCGCCGAGGTGCGGGTCAACGGCAAAGAGATCAGCGCTTCCACTGACGCCGGCGCCGGGGTGGTGCGTCTAGAACGCTTCTGGAAAGCTGGAGACGAGATTCAACTGCGCCTTCCGATGGGCTGGCGTAAGGAAGCGGTGGACGCGCAACATCCCGGTCTGGTGGCGCTGCTGCATGGTCCGGTGATGATGGTGGCCATCAGCGCATTGCCGGAGGTGGGGGCCCAGGCGCCGCAACTGCGCCAGGCGCCGCCGCGGCTGATGCCGTTCTACGCGGTGAAAGACGAGGTTTATACGACTTACGTGCGGGGATGAGGGGAAGTGATGCAACCCTGGGGTCTCCGCGCCTCGTGGCGCTGCAAGTGTTTAGGGAGTGTGACAGCGGTCGCAGTCGTTGCCTTCTTTTGGCTGGCGTTCAAGAGCTGCGGACTGACGGTCAGCGAATGTCAACGTGTTGGGCCGTTGCAGGTGCCGGAGAAAGCCTAGCTCGCGCTCCCGCTTTGGGCTAATAGCCGGCGTGCAGCAGCAGCTTGGGGATGGCGCGCATCTTCCTGTTTTGCATCATAGGAGAGTTGGCGGGGAGGTGATTTGTGCGCGAGCGCCTCCGCAGACTGCTTTCTGTGGTTGTGGGCTGGACTTTGGTCCTGGCGCCGTGGTCAACGGCGCTGTCGCAGACGCCCGGGCCTCAAACGCAAGCACCGGCGCAGCTGACGCTTCATGCGGCGCTGCAGTTGCCCTACGAGCAGCTTTTTGCGCTGGCGCCCACGCTGAGCTTTCCCTCCTCCGCGTTTAAGAGCGAGAGGAGCATGCTGCAAAAGGGGGAGACTGCCTGCCGGCGGCGCTTTAAAGCCGATGCCAAGGACTACGCCAAGCAGATCGAGCAGGCACGCAAGCAACTCAAGGCGCAAGGGAGCCGGCTTTCGAATCTAGACCGCCACAATCTGCACTGCCGCATTCAAAACCTGGATCTGCTGCGCAGCGAGGCGGAGGTGTTGGCCGGGCAAGGTATTCCCACCGCGTACGACAATCTGGCGGCCAAGCTGGACCTGTTGCAGTATTGGCCGGCGCAATATGCACAGGCGCGGCGGGAGCTGGCGAGCGGTGTGTACCGGCAACGGCGCTGGGGCGACGTCCAGGACATTGGTTTCCGGCAGATTGCCGCCGGACAGCCGGACGACATCAAGCGGGGGCAGCAGGCAATCGAGGAGTTGCGGCGGAGCCGCTTGTTGCCTCCCGACCTGCCCAACGCGGATATCCAGCGGTATGTCAACGAAATCGCGCAGCGTATTGCGCGGAACTCGGATCTGAAAATCCCTTTGCATGTGGTCGTGCTGCAGTCGCGAGAAGTCAACGCGTTCGCTTTGCCCGGCGGCTACCTGTTTGTGGAGCGTGGGGTGTTGGAGGAGGCGGATGACGAGGCGGAACTTGCCGGGGTGATTGCCCATGAAATCGCGCATGATGCCGCACGGCACGGCGCCAAGCTCATGAAGCGGGCCACGATCGCCGGCATCTTTTACCAGGCGGCCCAGGTTGCAGCGGTGCTGTTGACCGGCGGTGTGGCGGGCGCGGGACTCTACTACGCCCTGCAATATGGCTTCTACGGGTTGGGGCTGGTGATCAACCTTAACCTCCTGGGAGTGAGCCGCGATTTCGAGTTGCAGGCCGATCAACTCGGTATTCAATACGCCTGGAAGGCAGGATACGATCCCGAAGGTTTCATCCTGTTCTTCGACAAGATGGCCACCAAGGCTGGTTATATCAAAGGGGTGAGCTGGTTCCGCACCCACCCGCCGTTTTACACGCGCATGGTCAATGCGCAGCGGGAGATCATGTTTCTGCCGGCACACAAGCAGAGCATCGTGCAGACGTCGCAATTTCTGGAGATGAAACAGCGGCTAGCCCCGATTACCGCGGCGGCCGAGCGCGAGGATGAAGACAAACCCAGCCTGCTGATCAGCCGCGAAGAGGGATGCACGCCACCCCGGAAAATCGAATACCAGCCCGGCCAGTCCGTCGAACAGCTTTGCGCCGGTGCACAGACCGCGCCGGCCGGCACGCGATAACTGCAAGACTGCCCCGCCGTTTACCGTGCAAGGCGGCACGCCTATAAGAGGGCCGGAAGCCGTGTTCAGGTCGCAACGTCTTTAACATAGCCGGGCATATCTTTCCCTGACTGCTTTCCGTGAATGATCTTTTTCCGCGCAGGTTAGGCATAAGTCCGCTATAGATCACTCGTCAGTCACCAGCAATTAATCAATCGGGAAAAGGCGGTCCCCCCCAAAAAGGGTGGATGGATGTCGGTCCACTTGCTGGTATATTGGCCCACACTGTCAAGGCGCGCCCTTTGTTGACAAGAGAGCAACCTATCTCTGGGGCCGCCACGGCGGTTGCTGCTACTTCGGTGTGGAAAGGCTGAACTCTATGTGCGCTCATCGAGTCCATCGCTTCGTTTGGCTGGCGGTTGTCCTGCTTTCACTGTTGACAGCTGTGCAGGCGCAGTCATCGCGCGCCACCGACCCTTATGGGCGCCCTTTACCATCGCACGCGCAGCAGCTGGCCGAATTACAGAGGCTGCTGCATCGAACGATTGTGGATCATCCCGCTTTGCGGCACGATCCGCTGGGTACAACCGCTTCGCCCTACGACGGACCCGACGCGGGCGTTGCCTATCTGAGTACCGCAACCAGCGGGAACGTGACGGCCACCCCCGCCGACCTCGCGCAGACGCCGGACGTGCAGTTCACTCCCGAGGTGCAAAACATTGTCGCCACTTATCGCGCCGATCCGCTGCAATTGTATCTGTACGTGAAGAACGGCTACGACTTCACTCCCTACCTCGGCTCGCAGAAGGGGTCGCGCGGCACAGAGCTGGAGTTTGCCGGAAACGACTACGATCAGGCATCGCTGCTGATTGCGCTGCTGCGCGATGCGGGTATTCCGGCGCGGTATGTTTTTGGTTCGATGAAGATTCCGCTCAGCAACGCCTTGAACTGGTTGCGGGTGGACAATGTCACCGCCGCGCTCGACATGCTGCAATGGCAGGGAATACCGGCAAAGGTGGTCAAAGCCGGTGGCGGCGCGCTGGTGCTGGACCGGGTGTGGGTGGAGGCCCTGATCGATGTGCATGGTCCCAACCCGCGCTGGGTTCCCATGGACCCCGCGTATAAGCAGTATCAGATCACTCCGGCGTCACCTCTGGCGACCGCCGTGGCGTTTGATTCGTCGGCCTATTTATCGCTGGCTCCAGGCGATGAGCGGACGGCTTACCAGTTCCTGGCCGGCAATCTGCAGAACTACCTGAATACCGCGGCGCCGGGAACTACGGTTGCTCAGGTGGTGCGGCAGAGCAGTATCGTTCCCACCAGTTGGACCCAACTGCCGTCACGGCTGGAAAACCACGCCCATCCCAAGGCGGAGGCGGCCGTGCTCACGGATGCGCAGCGCTATCTCGTGGTCGTCTCCACAGTTGACGCACAGGGCCTAAGTGCGCAGGCACAGTTGCGTCTGCCGGAAGTGTACGGGCAGCGGCTCACGGTCTCGTTTCCACCCGCCACCGCCGCTGACCAGCAACTGGTGCAGCAGGACGGCGGCTATTACAACGTTCCCGCCGATCAGCTCCACGTGGTCGCATCGATCAACGTCAACGGGCAGGCGGTCGCCACCGGCTCGCGTCCCGTGGCGATTGGGGCGGGCCATTACATCGTCGTCGATTTTTACTATCCTGGCGCCACGCAGCCCGACACCGTCTTCCATGAGGGGTTTGCGGGTGAGTATTACGGGCTGGGGCTGGACGTTCAGGGCGATGCCTCGATGGACATTCAGCAGCGCGGCAACGTGCCGGCGCGTGTGGCCGCGGCCCAGGCCAGCAGCGATCCGCAGTATGACGACAATGTAACCGGCGAGTCGCTCAGTCTGGCCGCCTGGGTCTACCTCGATAGCGTGCAAAAGGATCGTGTCGCCACCGGCGCGCTCTTCTCCGCCAACCAGGTCATGGATGTTTCCGAAGCGCTGACCATGCACCAGATTTCGATGGAATACATCAACGGGGTACTGCGTTTTCAGCCCATTGGGTGGACCGTGGACGCGAAACGGGTCAATGGCGCGCTGATTCCCGCAAACGGCAATTACGGACAGGCCGTCACGATGAGTCAAGTGGTTGGGTTGGGCAGTTCGCTGCTGGAATCGCGTCTATGGGATCGCTGGGCGGGCCTGCAGTCGATTTCGACAACGCGCGGGCTGCAGTGGGCCAACGCCAACGGCATTTCCATTTTACATATTGACGCCTCTAATGCCGCTACCCTGCTGCCCACCCTCAACGTCTTTCCCGGCGTGCTTTACAACATCGAGAATGAGATCAACGCGGGTTACTCGATCACCATTCCGCAGAGCACGTTCATCATGAACTCGTGGATCGGCAGCGTCTGGATCATGTCCAGCAGTGATGGGACGCCGGTCGGGTTCCTGATCGAAGGCGGACTGTTTGGCGGCAGCACCACGCAGCCGCCGAAAGTGAACCCCAACCCCAGTTGCTCTACTCTCGATAGCGCCTTCGACACCTATTCCGGGCCGTTCAACAGCGACATGGATCGCGCTGTGTCTATGCACGAAAGCAGCTGGACGCAGTTCGATCCCAACGACAATTACGCTCCGCTCTGGAGCAGCACCGGCGACGTCGGGCTGATGCAGGTCAATGAGGATGCCAACGAGGGATCGATCCGGCTGCCGGATGGCACGTCCGTAACGCTCGACGACAATCAGTTGGAAAACAACTGGCAATATAACCTGGAAATCGGAGAAGCTTTGTTCAACAGCGATTTGGTCAGGGCGCAGAACTACCTGATCAGCCAGGGTGACACCACTCCCACCGACGCGGATCTGGTGACGGTGGCTTACTATATTTACAATCACGGTTCCAACATTCCGCCGGGCTTCCAGTATTCCAACGGGCAACTGAGCATGGTTGACTACTCGAAAGACACGAATATCACAGCCAAGCACCGGCGCGGCATCCGGTTTTCGCAAAACGCGGCGCTTGATGTGCAGAACGCGTTTACGACACAACGCTGGGTAAACAATCCCAAGCGAGGTTGTCAGTGAAGCTGGAGGAGCGAGGCACGGGCTTCGGCCAGTGTCGAGCGTACGCGCCCAGTCGCCGCTGGGCGCGTGTTGCCGCGATTTGTGCGCGAGTGGCGGTTTTGCTTGCTTTGGCCGCCTGCTCGCGCGCGGCCGCGCAACAGGTGGTTTACGCGATTGGGGTTCCGCCCCACGCTGCCGCCCAAACGGCGCGGGTTTTCGTTCTCGAAGCGCCGTCGTTGCGCATCCAGGAATCGGCCCCGCTGCATCTGGGTTGGTCGCCCTCGGGCGCGCTCATACAACGGGGGCAATCTCTTCTGCTCAGCGATGGGCTCTCCCGCTTAACGCTGTTCTCCCCAGCCCTTAAGCCGCTCAAGCAGGCAGTGCTCAGCCGGCGCGCCATCGACTGCTTCGACCACGTCTTCTTCAATCCTCTCAATAGCGAGGCCTATTTTTCCTGTGGGGCCGGCAAGAGCGAAGCTGGCGTGGCGGTGGTCACCGTTCCCGGCTTGCGTCTGCTGCGCGTGCTGCATCCCGCTTCTGTGGATGGGAGCAGCGAAATCCTCAATGCTCAGTTTCTGCTGGATGGCGCACGGCAGCGGTTGTATTTGGCGGGTGGAGATCTGGCCGCTCTTGATTCCGCCAATCGCCAGGTTTTTTACTGGACGGCCGCAAGTATTGCCCGCGGCGCCCACCTGCCCGGAGCTGGGCAGCACGCCTTTGCCGTGCAGCGTGCCGCCTTGTTGCCGAGCGGCAGACTGGTGCTGCGGCTCAGCGACGGCAGCGCCTCCAGCCTGGTTCTGGTTGACCCCGGCGGCAAGAAGGTTTTGCGGTCCTGGAGCGACACCCAAAAGGTGACCAGCTATGAGACGGTGAGCGATCCCAGGACGGGTGAACCTTTGCCGAAGCGTCCGGTGCGTCGCCTGGAGATGCTGGACGAGGGGCCGGTAGCTTCACCGGACGGATTGGCCGTTTTCGCCGCCTCGGGCGCGCAGGGGTTGCTCTTCGATGCGAAGACTCTGAAGCTCATGAAGCGGTGGCGTCTGCCAGACACCCCCGCTGTTGGGGTTAGCAGGGAAGGGCAGGGATTTTTTCCCGCACCGGATGGCCACAGCATGTGGTTTCCAGGCGCCAGCGGGAAGATCTTTCGGCTGGATGCGCATACTGGGGCGCAGTTAGGCGCATTCGATCCGCCCTTCCGGCTGCTGGCGTTGATTCCCGGCGCGTAAAGCCCCAAATGCGCAGCCTGCCGCGGGGCGAGCAAGCAGGGCGGTGTCGAGCTGATGGAGCGAGGGCCGAGTCGAACTGTTTTCGGGTTCGAGATCGCAGGCGGAGACGACAGCCCAAAGCACAGCTAAAGGGTAGGTGGTAAGCCGTTACCGGTGAAACGGTGCGGCGAACCCGCTGGGTTGGAGGAACCGCAGCGGGTCGCCGCACGGTGGACTATTTTCCGGTCGCGGCGGATTGATGGTGTTGGCGCATGGTGGCCAACCGTTGTTCCAGTCCCTCCACCAGATCCAACTGCTTCTTCCACGGGTCGGCCTCGCCTATGGGACCCTGTGCGGTGAAGTTGATCAGCTTGTCGGAGGAGGCGTGATAGGCGGGCCAGTGCGGCAGGCCTGGGCCGTTGGGGTTTCCGGTTTTGGCGAAATTGAGCCAGTACTGGTTGGCCTGGCGGGCGATCTTCGCATCCGAAGGTGCAAGCGCACTGCCATATTTCGCCGCAACCGTATCAAACACGTACGGAATTTCAGAGGCGTGATAGGCGCCAAACCATTTGCCGCGCAGCGACTTGGCAATGTAGGAGAAGCGGTACTCGTAGGAAGGGACGCCATCGGCGGCGAGGGTGGAGGCAACAAAGCGGGCCGGCTCGATCATCATCATCTCGCCGGCAATGCGGAAGCCGACCTGCATGACCGTGCCCTTGCCGCTGGGGTCAAAGGCCGACTGGGCCTGCTTGGCCGCCGGGCCGAAGGCGGACCAGATGGCGGGCAGAGAGTGCCACATGGGAAAGCCGATGTCGGCGGAGTTACCGCCAATGATGAGGGGCACCTTCCAGTAGTGGCCGCTCTGCAGCGCCTGCTGCGGTGTAGAGGTAACGATCTTGCCGTCAATGACCGGTCCGCCGTAGGTGTCGCGCTGCTTGCCCATGGAGGCCATGTTGAGCCCGTCTACGATTTTTTCCGCGGGCAGGGCGCGCAGCCTGGCCAGCGCCGCCGCACCAGTGCCCTCAATGCCATTGGCCCGGGCGAAGTTCACTCCAATGCTTTCCGCCGAGGGCACGCCTTGCGGGGACGTCTTATGGACATAGCGGACGCCCAGCAGGGCATCGCGTCCGCCGCCGGATTCGACAATTGCCTTTTCAAACAGTCCCTTAGTCAGCGGGGAGGTCAGCAGCGTCAGCACGGAACCGCCTCCCGCCGACTCGCCAAAGATGGTGACGTCATGCGGGTTGCCGCCGAAGCCGCGGATGTTGCGCCGCACCCACTGGAGAGCGGCGATCTGGTCCATGTAAGCGTAGTTGTTCAGAGGCTGGCCAGCCTGCTCTTTAGAGAGTGCCGGGAAGGAGAAGAAGCCAAAGCGGCCCACGCGGTAGTTGAAGCTGACGAAGACCACTCCGCCTTTGGCAAAATGTCTGCCGCTATAAACGCGCGGCGAGCTACCGCCGTTGACAAACCCTCCGCCGTAGATCCAAACCATCACCGGCAAGTTGGCGCTGGCCTGGTGAGCCGGTGTCCACACGTTCAGATAGAGGCAGTCCTCGCTGGGCGGCGTACCCAGTGGAGCGGCATCGGAGGGGAAGGGCAACTGCATGCAGTCGGCGCCGTAGCGTGTTGCCGCGCGCACGCCTTTCCAGTGCGCCGCCGGCTGGGGAGCGCGCCAGCGGTTTGCGCCCACGGGCGGCGCGGCGAATGGGATGCCCTTAAAGGAGGTCACGCCGTTGTGGGTCGAGCCCCGCAGCATGCCCGTATCGATCTTCACGCGGGTGAGGGAGGGTTGTGCGGCAGCCGCGGAGAAAGGCGCCAGCAGCAGAGCGACCGCGGGGAAAACCAGCCGGAGTGTCTTCATGAAAGCACTATAAGAAGTGTGATGGCGATTTGTACAATGAAAAGTCGAGATCACAACGTTCGGAATTATTGATTGCCGGAACCGTCCCGGGCGGCCTACGCAGGTGGGGTCGCGAGCGCATGGAGAATTTCGACGAGTTTCCCGGCGGCTGGGGAAAGGGTGCGGTCTTTACGCTGGATGATATCGATTCTGCGTGAGAGCACCGGTCTGGTAATGGCCACGCGACGGATATGAGCGGTGTTTTCCAGGGTGACGGCGGATTCCGGCAGGACCGCGACGCCGAGGCCGGCGCGCACCAGTCCGAGCGCGGTGGTCATGTAATTGGTTTCCCAGGCGATCGTCAGTGGTGCTTTTTCGCGCTTGCAGGATTTATCCAGAACCTCGCGGGCACTGCTTTCCTTGCCGGTAACAATTAGCGGGTAAGCCGCCAGCTCTTGCAGCGTCAGCGCTTCGCGGCGCGCCAGGGCGTGATGGCGGGGGACAAAGGCGGCCATTCTGTCGGTCAGCAGCGGTTTCATCCGCAGTTCCGGGTCGGCGCGGATGCGGCTGCCAATGCCGAAATCGACTTCGTCCTTCTTCACGGCGTCCAGCACGCGCTCGCCGACGACATCGCTGGCCTGCACGACCACGCCTGAGTAGCGGCTGGTGAAGCGGCGGATCGCCTCGGGCAGCAAAGCGGCGGCGACAGAAGGGAGCACGGCGACTTTGACGATGCCGCGCCGTAAGCCGGACAGCTCGCGGGTGTTGCTGACGATGGTTTCCACTTCAACAATGATCCGCTCCAGCGGATCCAGCAACTCCCGGCCCGCGGCGGTGAGCGCCACCCGGCGTTTGCCGCGGTCGAAGAGCCGGACTCCCAGCGCCTCCTCAAGCTGGCGGATTTGCACGGTGAAAGCCGATTGGGAAATGTGCATTTCCGCGGCCGCGCGAGTGAAATTGCCGATGCGGGCCGCCGCCAGGAAGGCCTTGACGTGACGCAGGTCGTGAATCATTTGAAATTCCGATCGTCAGGTGCGGATCAATCAATTGTACAGGGGATAGCGCGGTTTCTATACTGCGGAGGTGGTCATTCCAGACGAGCGGGGAGTGGCCGCCGGCGCTGGCGGAGGCCGGACAGGTTGTGGAGGGGACGCAGTGAAGAGCATTCGAATTGGCGCGGGTGCTGGATTTTCCGGCGACCGCATCGAGCCCGCGGTCGAGCTGGCGCAGCAGGGCGAGTTAGGCTGGCTGGTTTTCGAATGTCTTGCCGAACGGACCATAGCGCTGGCACAGAAGGCGCGTCTGCAAGACGCCGAAGCTGGTTTTGATCCGCTGCTGGAAGAGCGCATGGAGGCCGTGCTTGCGGTCTGCTCGGCGCGCAGGATACGAATTGTCAGCAACATGGGCGCGGCCAATCCGCTGGCGGCGGCGCGCAAGACGTGTGAAATCGCGCGGCGTCTTGGTATCCGCGGGCTGCGCGTGGCGGCGGTCGCCGGAGACGACGTGCTGCGGCTGATCAAGGAAACGCTGCCGCGGGCATCGGGGGGTGAGCTTGCCCAAACCGACCCCGGCAGACTGGTTTCCGCCAATGCCTACTTGGGAGCGGAGGCCATGCTTGGTGCGCTCGATGCGGGCGCCGATGTCGTGCTGACCGGGCGGGTGGCCGACCCGTCGATGTTTGTTGCGATTCTTGCGCATGAGTTTGGCTGGACGATAACGGATTGGGAACGGCTGGGCCGGGCTACCGTCGTGGGACACCTTCTGGAGTGTGCCGGTCAACTTACGGGCGGCTACTTTGCCGATCCGGGCTGGGATGAAGTTCCGAATCTGGCGCATCTCGGATTTCCCATTGCGGAGGTTGGCGAGGATGGCGCCGCGGTGCTGAGCAAAGTGGAGGGTTCGGGGGGACTGATCAATGCCGCTACCTGTAAACAGCAGCTTCTCTACGAAGTCCAGGATCCCGCCGCGTACGTGACTCCCGACGTGGTGGCGGATTTTTCGCAGGTGCGGTTTGAACAGATCGTTGCTGACCGGGTGCGAGTCAGCGGGGGCGGTGGCCGCGCCCGCCCCGAGTCGCTCAAGGTTTCCATCGGCGTTCGCGACGGCTTCATCGGTGAGGGGCAGATTTCCTATGCCGGCGCCGGCGCGCTGGGCCGGGCGCGTTTGGCGGAGGCGATTTTGCGCGAGCGCCTACAGGAGCATTCCTTGCGCGACTTGCGCTTTGACCTGATTGGGGTCAACTCGGTGACCGCTGGAATCGTGCCGGATGGGATGAGGGAGCCCGCCGAAGTTCGGCTGCGGGCGGTGGGGCGGGCGGATGCCAGAAAGGCCGCGGCAAGGATTGCGCGCGAGGTTGAAGCGCTCTATACCAACGGTCCGGCGGGCGGTGGCGGTGTGTCGCAATGTGTGCGCGAAACGATTGGGATTGTTTCCACATGCATTCCGCGATCGGCGGCGGCCTCCCAATGGACGATCGAAGTGTCATAAAGGCGGCGCTGTTGGCGAAGGCATGCCCGCCAGGGCGTTCATTGCAGGTGCGGTGCGGGCGGGAGTGCGGTTTCTTGCCCAGCGGAAGGCTTGGGGGAGAGCATTGCGAAGGAGGTGGAAATGCAGTTGCGCGAAATTGCTCATGGGCGAGCCGGCGACAAAGGCGACATTGTCACTCTGTCGGTGATTGCGCGCCGCCTGGAGGACTTTCCGCTGCTGGAGCGGCAGGTCACGGCTGAGCGGGTGGCGGCGCATTTTGCCGCGATCACTGGCGGTGCGGTGCGGCGCTTCGTGCTGCCGGATTTAGGGGCGCTCAATTTCGTGCTGCAGCGGCGCCAGGGAGAATCGGTGACCCGTTCGCTCGCTCTGGACGCGCACGGGAAGTGTCTCAGCTCCGTCCTGCTGACGCTGGAGATCGAGGGAGCAGTTCGCGGCGAGAGGGATTGAAGGGGTAAACGTGTTTTGCCGACCGCAGGGCCGTTATGCTGGCACTTCTCGGATTAGCGACAATTCTGGTGCTGCTGATTTGTATTCTCACGCGGCGCCTCTCTCCCATGGTGGCGCTGATTTCCGTACCGGTTTTGGCGTCGTTTGCGGGAGGCTTTGGGCTGGCGACCGCCGGTTTTGTGGCGCAGGGAATCAAGAGCGTCGCGCCGGTGGCGGCCATGTTTGTCTTTGCCATTCTCTATTTCGGCGTGATGACCGACGCCGGGATGCTGGATCCGGTCATTGACCGGATTCTTACGCTGGTCGGCGTGTCGCCGCCGCGCATTGTAGCGGGCACGGCGCTGCTGGCGCTGCTAACCCATCTGGACGGCTCCGGGGCGGTCAGCTTTCTGGTGACGGTTCCTGTAATGCTGCCGCTCTACGACCGGCTGGGTATGGACCGGCGGGTGCTGGCCTGTGCCGTTTCCATGGCGGCGGGGACTAACTTTTTGCCCTGGACCGGGCCGATGATTCGCGCCTCCGCAGCGTTGCGAATTCCAGTCACGGCGATTTTTAACCCGCTTGCGCCGGTACAGGGAGTGGGTCTGGTCTTTGTTTTTGCCCTGTGCTGGTGGATGGGAAAGCGGGAGGCGGCGAGACTGGGATTCAAGGGAAAAACGAGTTCCGAAACGGCGATGGGTCTTGTCCAGCGGCTGAGCGATGAAGAACGGACACTTCGCCGGCCGCGTCTGTTTGTGGTCAACCTGTTGCTGACGCTGGCGCTGTTTGGCACGATGATCGGATTGCGCCTGCAGCCGGCCGCGGTCTTCATGGTGGGACTGGTGCTGGCGTTGACAATCAATTACCCCAAACTCGAAGCGCAGGCGGCGCGGCTCAACGCGCATGCCCGACCGGCGCTCCTCATGGCGGCGATTTTGTTTGCGGCAGGCTGCTTTACCGGAATCATGCGGCAGTCGGGGATGCTGAGCGCCATGGCGAAGTCGGTTGCAGCGTTTGTGCCGAAGAGGTTGGCGGGGCAGATACCATTTGTCCTTGGCCTGATTTCAATGCCGCTCAGTCTCTTGTTCGATCCGGACTCGTTTTACTTCGGGGTATTGCCGGTGCTTGCCAATGCCGCCGCGGCGCTTGGGGTACCGCAAGTGCAGATTGCACAGGCCGCGGTGCTGGGGCAAATGACCACCGGCTTTCCGGTGAGTCCACTCACCCCGGCAACTTACCTCCTGACGGGACTGGCGGAGGTGGAGTTGGAAGAACACCAGAAATTCTCCATCCCCTACTTGTTGGCGATTTCTATCGTGATGACATTGGCGGCGGCAAGTCTGGGTGTATTGCGATGGTAGGCGGAGCAACGCCTGAGGTAGCCCGGTGCGGTCGCCGGCGGGAGGCCGCAGGCGACGTGTACGTGCCAGTGGAATGCGCGCGATCGATGCCAGCGTTGCGGCACGGCCGCTTTTATTCCACCCGCTTCGGTGTCCGGCCGAAGCTCACGGATGGTGGCCGCGCTTTACTAGTCGCCAGCGGTGCGGGACCTAGTAGGCAACTCCGCACTTCGGCCTGCGATCTCGAACTCGAAAGCAGTTCGACTCGGCCCTGGCTCGTGAGGTGAAGCTGCTGCTCCGCTGCTGCTACAGCATGCTCTCGACGGCGCCGTAGACTTGCTGCAGGGTAGCGTCGAGGGCCTGCGGGTCTTTGCCACCGGCTTCGGCCAGATCGGGGCGGCCGCCGCCGCTCAGGCCGGGGATGGCTTTGATCAGCTTGCCCGCCGGCAGCTTTGCGGTCAGGTCGGGCGTGACGCCGATAATGACCGCCGTTTTGCCGTCCTGCGCCGTTCCCAGGGCGACGACGCCGCTGCCCAGCTTGGAGCGCAACTCATCGACCAGGTTGCGCAGTTGCGAGCGGTCCAGTCCGTCGACGCGGGTGGCGAGCACGTCAACGCCCTTGACCTGCCGTTTGCTTTCCAGTTGGGCTCCGGCCTGCGATTGCGCGGACTTCATGCGCTGCTTTTCCAATTCGCGTTCCAGCGCGCGCTGCTGCTCGATGATCTTTTCAACTGCTTGGACCAGTTCGGGCTCGGAGGCGCGCAGCAGTCCACTCAAGCGATGCAGGCGCTCGCCAGCCTCACGCGCCTGTTGCCATGCGCCCTCGCCGGTCACCGCTTCAATGCGGCGCACCCCCGAGGCCACCGACGATTCGTAGACGATGCGGAACATTCCGATATCCCCAGTGCGGGTACAATGCGTGCCGCCGCAGAGTTCCTTGCTGAAGCCGGGCACGCTGACCACGCGCACGCGGTCCTGATACTTCTCGCCAAAGAGCGCCATCGCGCCCGTTTCCACCGCTTGTTCCAGCGGCATGATATCGGTGGTCACGCCGGAATTAGCGAGAACCTGCTGGTTAACGATGCGCTCGATCTCCTCCATCTGGGCCGGGGAGAGCGGGGCGTAATGGGAGAAGTCGAAGCGCAGGCGCCCGGGCTCAACCACCGAGCCGGCCTGTTTCACGTGCGTGCCCAGCACCTGGCGGAGGGCGGCATGCAGCAGGTGCGTGGCGGTGTGATTGCGGCGTGTAGCGTTCCGGCGCTCCTCATTCACCTGGGCGCTGACTTGCGCGCCGGTCTTGAGCGGCTGGTGGGTACGGATGCGGTGCACAATCAGACCGCTGACGGGCGCCACCGTGTCGAGCACCTCGGCGGCCAGCGCGCCGGAAGCGGTGCGCCACTCGCCGTGATCGCCGATCTGCCCGCCGCTGGCGGCGTAAAACGGGGTGTGATCCAGGACGGCCTCGGCCTCCACGCCGGAGGGCAATTCGTTGACGCGTTCGCCGTTGTGGATGAGGGCGCGAATAGTCGCCGACGACGTGCTGGTCTTTTCATATCCTTCGAACTGGGTTTTTGCTTCAGCCGCCAGTTCCTGAAAGACGGGGCTGGCGCTGGCCTTGTCGCCACCTTTCCAACTGGCACGGGCGCGCTGGCGCTGGGTCTGCAGCTCGCGCTGGAAGCCCTCTTCATCGAGACTGAAGCCGCGCTCATCGGCGATCTCGCGCAACAGGTCCAGGGGGAGGCCAAAGGTGTCGTACAGCTTGAAAATGCGATCGCCGGCCAAGACCGGCTGCGGCGCCTGTTTGCCGCTCTCCTGCAAGGCCTGGTGCTCTTTCAACGTTTGGGTATTGGCCAGCGCCTCGGCGAGGGGCAGCTTGCGGCCATCCGGCATGACCAGCTCGGTGCGGTCCAGCTCTTTCAGCGCCAACGCCATGGTCTGGGCAAAACGCTCTTCTTCGGCGCGGATGATGGCCGCCACGCGGGTGTGGGTTTCGCGCAGTTCCGGATAGGCGCCTTCCATTTCCGCCACGACCGTGCCGCTGAGCTGGTCCATGAAGGGGCCTTCAATGCCGAGGATGCGTCCATGGCGGATGCCGCGGCGCATAATCTTGCGCAGCACGTAGCCGCGACCTTCATTGGAGGGCAGCACGCCATCGCTGATCAGGAAGGTGGCGGCGCGGCTGTGGTCGGCAATAATGCGCAACGAGACGTCACTGCGTTCCGAGGCGCCGTATTTCACCCCTGCCAAGCGTCCGGCGTGAGCAATGATGGGTTGAAACAGGTCGGTTTCGAAGTTGGAGACCTTGCCCTGGAGGACGGCGGTGAGCCGCTCCAGGCCAGCGCCGGTATCGATGGAGGGGCGGGGCAGCGGGGTCAGCTTACCGCTGGAGTCCCGCTCAAACTGCATGAAAACGAGATTCCAGATCTCGACGTAGCGGCCACAATCGCAAGGGAAACGGCAATCGACATGGCTCTCGCTGGCGGCCGGCCCGAGGTCAATGTGCAGCTCCGAGCAGGGGCCGCAGGGACCGGTATCGCCCATGGCCCAGAAGTTGTCCTTCTCCCCCAGGCGGAAGATGCGCTCTTTGGGCAGCCCAATCATCTTTTCCCAGAGCTCAAAGGCCTCATCGTCATCGGTAAACACGGTAGCGTAGAGGCGGTTGGGGTCAAAGCCGTAGCCCTCTTCTTTGGAGGTGACCAGGTCCCAGGCGAAGCGGATTGCGTCCTTCTTGAAGTAATCGCCAAAGGAGAAGTTCCCCAACATCTCGAAGAAGGTGTGGTGCCGGTTGGTGAACCCTACATTTTCCAAATCGTTGTGCTTGCCACCCGCGCGGACGCACTTTTGGGCGGTGGTGGCGCGGCTGTAGTCGCGTTTTTCACTGCCCAGGAAGACGTCCTTAAATTGATTCATCCCGGCGTTGGTAAAGAGCAGGGTGGGGTCCTGCGCCGGAACTAAAGAGGAGGAGGCAACGATTCTATGGCCACGGGCCTGAAAGAACTCCAGGAAGCGGCGGCGGGTTTCTGCACCAGTCATCCCATTATTTTAGCGTGCCCATACAACCCACGCTGTTGGGGCGGAAGAGTTCAGCTAGCGTGGCGACTTTTTTGCCGGGAGGCGTGCGAGTGGCGTCCTGCAGGCTGGTGCGGTAAAAGATCGCCTGGCGTGGGATAAAAGATCGCCTTCACAAGGACTGCGGGGAGCTGAGCGGCGGGGTATGGCATCGACATTCAAGAGCCGTTTGAGTGCAGGGGGCCAAAGTGCAGAAAGTGCTTCGAAATGCGTTTCTGGAGCGGCCAGGTAGGCCACGGTGGGCCGTGAAGATGTGGCGCGAGCGGGCTGAAGCGGTTGTGATCCGCGGCAGCTTCACTGACTGGCGCGTCAGCAAACGAGAATTGCCGTACAGTGTTAAGGGGTGACGCTGGGTGTCGCACTCGGGTACGCTGGAGGCGGTAGTTCTTTCTGCCGGGAGAGCTTTTTTCGCCGTCTTTAATGTCACGCCGGGGTGAGTCAGGAATCGATATGAACAGTGAACCGGATGCCGTCGGCATCAAGGTGGATCAGGATTTTGCCTTAGTGCAACAGATACGCGCTGGGCATCCTGAGCTGTTCCACGAACTGGTGCGGCGGCATGAACGGGCGGTCTACCGGACGGCGCTAGCGATCCTGCACAATCCGGAGGACGCCGAGGATGTCACGCAGGAGACGTTTCTGCGTGCCGTTCAGCATTTGGACCAGTTTCGCGGAGATGCGCGCTTCAGCACCTGGTTGACGCAGATTGCGGTCAACACGGCGCGCATGAAGTTGCGTAAAAATCACGCGCATCTCTGGGAATCGCTGGACGAACCGGTGCAGACGGACGAGGGTTCGGTGTCGCGCGATGTGGCGGAATGGCGCGAGAACCCTGAACAACAATACACGCGCGAGGAGCGCCAGGGTCTGTTGATGCAGGCTCTGAAGGGAATGCATCCGAGCTACCGCTCAGTGCTGGTGCTGCGCGACTTGCAGCATTTGTCCACCGAGGAGACGGCTCAGGCCCTGGGATTGAGTGTTGCAAATGTTAAAACGCGGTTGTTGCGGGCACGGTTACAGTTGCGCGAGCGCCTTGCGCCCCATTTCCGGCAAGAGAAAAAGGAGCAGCAGCCATGATTAGCTGCGCTGAACTTCTCTCCTACTTGAATGACTTCCTGGACGGCGAACTCGACCCCGAGTTGCACCGGCGCGTGCTGGAACATTGCCGCGCGTGCTCGCCCTGTAACGTTCTGGTGGACACAACCCGGAACACGCTGCGATTCCTGGACAACGACGAAATCATAGAGCTACCCGAAGGGGTGAGCCAGCGTTTGCATGCGCGTTTGCAGCAACACATTGACGCGCTTTCGGCTGCGCACGAGGCGGGGCCGAAGCTGGTCTCTCCCGCGAGCGAGGCTACGCGTGGGCGGAGTTGGGTCTGGGGATTGGCGATGGCCGCGTTGATGACGCTGTTGGTGATTTTTGGCGGGCTTCATCTGCACTCTACGGCTGCGCACATGGCCACCCTACAGGGCTGGCTGGTGGATCAACATTGCGCCGCCAAGTACGCCGATCATCCCCAGGATCACTACAAGGCCTGCGCGCTGAGCCCGGAGTGCCTGGCGAGTGGCTTGGGAGTGATGCTGTCCGGGGGCGACTACGTGCGGTTTGACAAGGCGGGGTCCGACGAGGCGGCCCGGCAACTGCGCGAAGCCAATGTCACTACCGACCTGCGAGTGCTGGTGCGGGGAATGCGCAAGGGCGACATGATTCAAGTGCGGCAGCTCAGTCTGGATATGGCGCCTTCGGTAAGCGTTGATGCTTTTCCCGATCCTGGCAACCAGGTTGCGGTCGCCTCCAAGGTGCTGGTTTCGTTCTGAAGGGCGCGCTCCTGAGGTTGTCGCTGCCGCCTTGGCTGGCGCTGGCTGATGGCCATGCCAGGCGGGTGGCTTAGGAGCCGGCCAGGCCTCCGCGCTTGACTATCGTGCATAGGCGCTTGCCCGGGGTGGTGGCCAGCCGGTAGCCAACCTTTACAACCAGCTTTTACAGCCAGCATCTACTACCAGCATTTACGCCCCTTCGTTGCCGCCCGTACAACGGTCTGGTTCGCTGACCCGCTCTAATCTGCTATGAAGGGCGGCACGCAAACCTGTGTACGATGCCTCAGTCCAGCGCTGTTGACGCTGGCAGTGCTTTGCGGCTCCCCTCTCTTCGCGCAGCAAGCCCGCCGTGAGCACCGCAGCCACGCGGCTCAACGCCTGGCGCGCCTGCGCCGTCCCGGGCGGCCGGCTTTAGCGGCGCCCCCGGAAAGTGAACCCCAGGATTGGAACCAGATCGTCGCCAAAGCCACCCTGGCCTCGGACCCGAACGCGCTCAATACCGTTCATCTGCAGGCCAAAGAATGGTGGCAAAAGAGCAATGGAGCGGTGAGCGATCGGGAGACATCGAGGGTGATGTTCTACAAATCTGTCGAGCTGGAAGTGACCGTCTCCAAGGATGGCGAGCCGGTGAGCGCCTACAAGCGCTTCATGGAACAGCACGATCTGGCCCAGGCGCAGAAAAGAATCGACAAGCGCTGGAAGGGTCCGATGGACGATGGCCGGCTGGTGCGGATCGCCGACAGTATTGTGAGCCTTCCCAAACTGCTGCAGCATTATCAGTGGCAGCACCTTGGCGCCGATAACGTTGAAGGGCAGCCCTGCCAGGTGTTTCGTTTCAGCGCCCGCCCCGGCGACCCGGCCAATTCGCGCATGGTGCACCTCATGCAGCTCATGCAGGGGCGATTGTGGATGGATCCCCAAAGCGGCCAAATCCTCAAGGTCACCTTCCATAACAATCAGCCGGTAAAGATCGGTTTTGGCATGCTGGCCAATTTCGACCACATCAGCGGTACGTTTACCATGCAGCGCTCCGGCAATGCCTGGGTGTGGGGAAAGACGGTCATTCACCTCTCCGGCCGCGAGCTCTGGCACACTAAAAACGGCACGCTTGTCAAAACCTACGTGGTGCGCTGAAGTTCAACGCAACGGGCGGGGAATGGCAGGACGTGAGTCTGCCGGCTATGGATATTCCCGCTTCTCCCATTCACGTGCCTGGGTTCAGCCGTCCGAACCTGCGCGGCGGCACGGTGGACACGGCTCAATTGCGCGGCCGGGTTCTGCTCATCGACTTCTGGGATTACACCTGCGTGAACTGCCTGCGCACCCTGCCGTACGTGGAGGCGTGGTCGCGCAAGTACCGGGCACAGGGTCTGAGCGTGATTGGCATTCACACCCCTGAGTTTTCCTTCGCGCGCGACCCGCAACTGGTAGCCGACGCGGCGGGGCGCTTCGACTTGAGCTATCCCATCGTGCTCGACAATGATTACCAGCTCTGGCAAGCGTTTGCGAACCGCTGCTGGCCGGCGAAATACCTTGTGAATGGGCAGGGTTACATACGGGTGAGGCATTGGGGCGAAGGCGGCTATGAAGAGATGGAGCGGGCCATCCGGGAACTATTGCTGGAGTTGTCACCGGCGAGAGCCGAGGCGCTTCCGACTGAACTGGTGCGGCTCTCCGCCAGTCCGGTGCGGGATGGGGCGGCCTGCCTGCCCTGTACGCGTGAGCTATATCTCGGCTATCAGCGCGGGCAGGTGGTCAACGCCGAAGACCTGCAGCTGAATACCACTATCGTTTACCAACGGCCGACGGAGCAGCCTCTGGACACGGTCGCACTGGAGGGGGAGTGGCATGCCACGCCGGAGTTTTTGGGGCATGTCGGCGGGGAGCCGGCCTCGATCCTGCTGCATTACCAGGCGGCAGAGGTCAATATTGTTCTCGCGCCGTTGGCTGAGACGCCCGCGACCGTGCAGCTTCTCATCGATGGCAAACCGCTGCCGGCGGGCAGTTGGGGCGAAGATGTGCGGGAGCGGAACGGCGCGCCCATCGTTTCCGTTGATCTGCCGCGTATGTATCGCCTGCTGCGCCATGAGGAGATGGAGGAGCATCTGCTGGAATTGAGAACCAGCAGTCCCGGGCTGGCGGGGTTTGCCTTTACCTTCGGCGCGTGTGGGTGAGGCACGGCTTTCGATGGCTCGCTCCCGCGGAGCGAGCGAAATCCGATGCCGTTGCGCCGGAGCAGGATTGGCTTATTGCTGGCCGGCGGAGCGAGCCCAGGCCAACAACTGGCGCGCGGCTTTGCCGCGGTGGCTATAGCGCGCCTTTTCAGAGGCGGGAATCTCGGCGAAGCCAATATTCGCTTCGGTTGAGAAAAACAGGGGATCATAGCCAAAGCCGTGGGCGCCCCGAGGCGCGTCCAACAGCCGGCCTTCAGTCGCGCCCTCAAAGGTAGCCAGGGTTTTTCCCTTCCGCGCTACTGCCAGCACGCAGATGAAGCGGGCGGTGCGCTGCTCCCAGGGAACGCCGCGCATTTTCTCCAGCACCAGCCGGTTGTTGTCCTCATCAGTGCCGCCCGAGTAGCGGGCCGAGTAGATGCCCGGCTCGCCGTTAAGCGCGTCGACGACCAGGCCGGAGTCGTCGGCCAGCACCGGCAACTCGGTAAACCTGCTGTAGAATTCGGCTTTTTTGCGAGCGTTGGCGGCAAAGCTGTCGCCGTCTTCTTCGACGCTGGGGAGGGCGGCAAAGCCGGGCAGCAACTCGACAGCGATTTCCGGTTCCATTCCCTGGAAATCACGCAGCTTGCCGGGGTTTCCGGTGGCAATCAGGAAGCGCATTTCAGGACTGCGTCCCCAGGGGGTCGAGGATAGCGCGCTGCGCGGCGAGCAACTGCTGGATGCCACTGCGCGCGATCGTTAGCAGGGAAGACCACTGCTCATCGTCGAACGGTTCATGCTCGGCGGTGGCCTGCAACTCGACAAAACGGCCGTTGCCGGTCATGACCACGTTCATGTCCACATCGGCGCGCGAGTCTTCCTCATAGTTCAGGTCCAGCAGCGGCGCGCCATTGATCATGCCCACGCTGGTGGCCGCCACGTAATCGCGCAGCGGCTGCGCCTTCAGGACGCCGGCGCCATGCAGGCGCTTGAGCGCCAGGCCGAGGGCGACGAAGGCGCCAGTGATGGAAGCGGTGCGGGTGCCGCCGTCGGCCTGCAGCACATCGCAGTCGATGTAGATGGTGCGCTCGCCCAAGGCGGTGGGATCGACCACAGCGCGCAACGAACGGCCAATGAGGCGTTGAATCTCGTGGGTGCGGCCGGAGACGCGTCCTTTCGCGGACTCGCGCGGGGTGCGGGTCAGCGTCGCGCGCGGCAGCATGGCGTACTCACTGGTCACCCACCCCTTGCCGCTGTTGCGCAGGAACGCCGGGACGCCTTCTTCCACGCTGGCCGTGCACAGTACGCGCGTATGGCCGACGCGGATCAGGGCGGAACCTTCGGCGGTGGGCAAAAAATCCGGGGTGATTTCCACCGGACGCATCTGGTCGCTGGCGCGTTGATCGCTTCGCAGGGTATTGATCTCCTGATGAAATTTTACGGGAGATTTCTTGATCCACCTCACAAACTGCGGGGCCGCGCCGCACGTTATACTTGAGGCATGGCTGATCCGATCCAAGAAGCCGCCGCCATCGCCAAGGGCATGGCGGTCACGCTGAAGAACCTCTTTCGCCCGCCGGTGACCGAGCCCTACCCGGATGGGCCGGTGTGCTTTGAAGAGCGTTTTCGCGGTGTGCACGTGCAACAGCGCGATGAGAACGGCCTGGAGAAATGCGTCGCCTGTTTCCTGTGCGCGGCGGCGTGCCCGAGCAATTGCATTTATATTGAAGCGGCGGAGAACACCGCAACCGAGCGCATCAGCGCCGGCGAGCGTTACGCCAAAGTCTACAACATCGACTATAACCGCTGCATTTTCTGCGGTTATTGCGTGGAAGCCTGTCCGACCGACGCCATCACCCATGGGCACGGCTTTGAGCTGGCCACCTACGACGCCAGCAACCTGGTGTATCGCAAAGAGCAGCTGCTGGCGCCAGTGCCCGCCCTGAGCGCGGCGGAGAAGTCCTAGGCACGCCACCTCAGCGCGCCACGTCAGCACCCCACGTGAGCACCCCACATCAGCACCCCACATCGGCACCCAATGGGTGCGGGTGGAAGAAGCGCGGCGGTGCCGCTTTAACTGGTTCCGACTGCGGGTTCTCGTGTTGCGCCAGTAGCGGGAACGGTCAGCCGCACAGGGTGTCGCTGGGGCACTGGTGATTTTCTCCGTTGACATTTGCCGGTAGGGGTTCTCAGAATCAGGCTACAGCGGCCTGTTTCGAAAGAGGGCAGAAGAGGAGCGCGCACTTCGGGCGTAGACGCGATTGAAGAAGGTTTTTAGCCGTGCTTGCGCCAGGGCCATGCTGGTGCTGAGCTTGAATTTTGGCGTAGCGGCGGCCCTTGCCCCTTCGCCCGCTCCCCTCCGCAGCGCAGGGCAAGTGCGTGCGCTTTCCGCGACTCAGGCCAATGCTCAACTTCCAGTAAGCCTGCGGGCAACGGTCGTCTATTTTGAGGCCAGTCCACATCCGGACCGCGGGACCGCCAAGCCGCAGATCTACATTTGGGACGGCAGCAACGGTCTGTACGTGGTGCCCAAGGATGGAGCGCTCCGGCTGCGGCCGGGCATGCGGGTGGCTATCAAGGGCGTCTCCGGCGCTGGCGACTTTACTCCTATCCTGTACGCGGAGCATGTCAGTGTGCTGGGGCGGGGTCCACTGCCGGAAGCCGCTCGATCGGCGCCGCTTTCCCAAGTGCAGACCGGCGATCTGGATGCGCAGTGGATTCGCGTAAATGGTCTGGTGCGGAGCGAGCAGGTGCGCGATGGGTTCCTGCTGCTGCGCATCGAGCAGGATGGCGCGGTCTTACCGGTACGGGTTCTTTTGCAGCGGGACGCGGCGGTCCCCGCGTTGGTGGATTCCGAGGTGAGCATGACCGGCGTTTGTGCCACCTTATTCGATCGGGACCGGCGGCAACACGGAGAAGAGCTCTACCTGGCTTCTCCTTCCCAGATCCGCGTCACTGTGGCGCCATCAGATCCTTTTTCCGGTCCGGCGATCCCGATTGCCGCGTTGCCCCGCTTCCTTCCGCATGGGGGCAGTTCCGGACATAGGGTATTGGTGCAAGGCGTGGTGACATCGCAGGCCGGCGATGGCCGCTTTACCCTGCAGGACCGCACGGGGGCGGTGTTTGTGGCTGGTAACCCCCGGCGCGTGTTCCAGATCGGGGCACCGGTCGAGGTGGCGGGATTCGCCCGCTTGTTGGATTCCAGTCTGGTTTTGCGCGATCCCGAGGCGCGGCCGGGCGGTCCGCAGTTGGCAATCACTCCGCTGCAGTTGCCGCGCCACGAGCCTGCGGAGGCGCGCTTCAATAACCGGCTGGTGCGCGCGACGGCAAGGTTAGTTTCAGTCGAGTCCTCCCATGCGGACCAACAGCAGTATCTGCACATGGAGTTGGACGGCTACTATTTCGAGGCGCTGCTGCCGGGAGCGCGGACGCCCTCAGTTGTGAAGAGTCTGCGGCCGGGATCGATCTTGCGTTTGACCGGGGTCTATTGGGGAGGGGCCGATGGCCGCTCTCTGCGGCTGCTACTGCGCCGCGGTTCCGACATCGTCGTGGTGCGGCGGCCCTCGTGGTGGAACCTGCGCCACGTATTCTGGCTGTTGGGGGTGCTGTGCGCGGCCGGTCTGTTGGTGCTGGCCTGGGTCTGGCTGTTGCGCGAACAACTGGCCCGCCAGGAGCGGCTGCTGCGGGCGCAAATGCGCGAACATCATGAGTTGGAGCGCCGCATTCAACAGACGCACCGGCTGGAGGCGGTGGGGCGGCTGGCAGGAGGTGTGGCCCATGATTTCAATAACCTGCTAACCGTCATTATCGGCCGCGCAGAAGTGCTGGCTGAGGAGCACAATCTCCCCGCACCTTGGGCCGAAGGCCTGCGGGAGATCATTGCCGCCGGCGAACGCGCCGCCGTCCTGACCAAAAAACTCCTCGCCTATGGCCGCTGTCAGATGCTGCAGGAAGTGGAACTGGATCTGAATCAGGTGGTCCGCGAGACAGGTCCTTTGCTGCGCAGCCTTCTGGGTGAGGATCGCCAGCTTGTCTTTGCGCTCTCCACCGACCTGCTGCCGGTCCTGGCCGATCCCACGCAACTGGAGCAGGTCATCATGAACCTGGTGGTGAATGCGCGCGATGCCATGCCGGACAGCGGTACTCTGACCATCACCACCCGGAATGTGTGGCTGGCCGCCGCCGAAATTGCGGACCTGCCCGGGCTGCACCCGGGGCAACATGTTTGCGTCAGCGTCAGCGATACCGGATCCGGCATGCCTCCCGAAATTCAGTCACGCATCTTCGAGCCGTTCTTTACGACAAAAGAAGACAAGGGAACAGGTTTGGGGCTGGCCACCGTGTACGGCATCATTTCGCAAAGCGGGGGCGGCATCCGCGTGCGCAGCGAAGTCGGGAAGGGCAGTACCTTCAGCATTTTCTTCCCGGCTTCAGCCAATTACCCGGCGAGTTCGATTGCCATGCTCAGCGATGGCGCGCCTGACTACCTGAATTCCGGCGGCGCGGACGGCGGGGCTGGGTCATAGCGGCGGGGTCGAGCAAGGCCCGCAAGGTCGCAGCGGGCAAGAGCTGCTTGCTTTCCACCAGTTCAAGCAGTGGTGTTCCGGTCTTCTGCGCCTCTTTGACGAGCTGTGCCGTCAGGGCATAGCCCAGATAGGGGTTGAGGGCGGTGGCCTGGGCCAGAGTTGAGCTGGCGTAATAGCGGCAGCGCTGCTCGTTGGCCGTAATCCCTTCCACGCAGCGAGTGGTAAAGACCTTGAGCGCAGCGGTCAAAATGCGGCTGGCGCCCAGGACCGCATGCGCCACCGCCGGCATCATTACGTTGAGCTCCAGTTGCCCCGCCTGGCTGGCCATGGCCGCCGCTGTATCGTTGCCGATCACCTGGAAACAGACCATCGCCAGCATCTCCGGCATCACGGGATTGACTTTGCCGGGCATGATCGAGGATCCCGGTTGCAGAGCGGGAAGGGATATTTCATTGAGTCCCGTTGCCGGGCCACTGCTCAGCAGGCGCAAGTCGTTGCTGATGCGAATCAACTCCAGAGCCGTATCCCGCAGGCGTCCGGAGATGCCCATCACCGGAAACAGGCTCTGCATGGCGGCGCGCATGTCCTCCGCCGGCAGCCATTCGTGGCCAGTGGCACGGCACAGATAGCGGCAGACCAAGCGGGCGTAACGGGGATGGGTATTGAGGCCGGTTCCCACCGCGCTGCCGCCCAGGCCAAGTTCCAGCAAATCCTCGCCGGCTTGTTCCAGCGCTTCCGCGGCGCGCTCCAGTGTGACACCGTAGGCGGCAAACTCCTGGCCTAAGCGGATGGGTACGGCATCCTGTAGATGGGTTCGACCCGCCTTGAGGATAGCGTCGAACTCCTCACCCTTCACTTTAAGGGCATGCGAGCAGGAGCGCAGCGCCGGAATGAGCTCGTCAAGCTCCAGCCGGGCGGCAATGCGCAAGGCGGTGGGAAAGGTGTCGTTGGTGGATTGCCCGTAGTTGACGTGATCGTTGGGGTGAACCACTGCGTAGACGCCCAAGGGTTGGCCCAGCAGCTCCGCCGCGCGATTGGCGATCACCTCGTTGACGTTCATGTGGAACGAGACGCCGGCGCCGGCCTGGAAGGCGTCCACGAGCAGCCAGCTATCCAGTTTGTGTTCGGCCATTTCGCGGGCAGCGCGGGTGATTACACGGCTGATTCTGGCTGGCAGCAGTCCGAGTTCCTGGTTGGCTTGGGCGGCCGACCACTTGATCCAGCCATATGCGGTAATGAGTGAGGGTTCAGCTCGTAACCCACTGATAGGAAAGTTCTCCAGCGCGCGCTGCGTCTGGATACCATAGTAGGCGCCGGCGGGGACACGGTGCTCGCCTAGCGAGTCGCGTTCGGTGCGCAGCGGCTGGTCAGCGGTCGAATTCGTGGTCAGGTTCTGGCGCGGCGGCTGGTGGCGGCCGGAGCGCGCGGCGGGCGAAGAGGAGAGGCGGGAAGAATGGACCAACTGTGCCATAGAACGACTCCCGAGGCGGAGGCGTGGAAGAGCCTCGAAGGGAACGATTGGAAGCCGCTCGAGGTTCGTCTCCGCCTGCCTCCAGTATCACGCTGGCCTGTCGCCAGCGCCAACACTCCAGTGGAGGTCACCGCGACGCTAGCCGGGTGCGCTGCGGCGGCCTGCCATAGTACCGGCGCTCTAAGGACACCGGACAACCGGCAACCGATCTGCAAGCCCGCGGTGTATCCCGCAGCCCACTCCGGGCATCTCAGAACTGGGCTTTTGTCTGTGGATTCTGGCGCTGCGGCAGTTGCGTCTTTGCCCAGAGAATGGCTAAATTAGAAGAGCAATCATTTGTTTCGAGGAGAGCTTTCATGATCCAGGTCACCCCCAAGGCGATCGAAAAGGTTAAAGAGATTCTCAACCAGCAAGAGCCCAAGCCGGCAGGCCTGCGTATGGCGGTGGTGGGCGGCGGATGCTCGGGCTTCTCCTACTCCATGCAGTTTGACAACGGCACCGGGCAGGATAAGACCTATGAGTTTGAAGGCCTCAAGGTCTTTGTTGACCCGATGAGCCTGATGTACCTGGACGGGGTGGAAGTCGACTACCTGGAGACACTGGAAGGCTCGGGCTTCAAGTTCAACAACCCCAACGTGAAACACACCTGCGGCTGTGGCAGCTCCTTCTCGGTTTAGGCGCTTGCAGCGGGTGGCAATGACAAGGGCTCGGATGCGCCTGGCGCATTCGGGCCCTTATTGTTTTGAAGTCAATCGAGGAGTGATGGCGGGGGGAGTGATAGCGGGTAGTGATGGCTGCAAGCGGCGCCGCCTGCGGCCTAAGGCTACTCGGATGCCTTCGCCATGTGCTCTTCTTCGGAGAGGGTGGGGCTGGGTTTGGGATTACGGCAGCGTCCGTAGCAGTAGCCGCCGGCCAGCAGAACGATTCCCGCGATCACGACCAGCATGGGGTGGTGCTTGAGGACCTGCAGTGCGGCGGGGCCGTAGCGCAGGGCAATCCAAGCCTCCAGTAAATAACGGATGCCGCGGCCCACGAACATCGAAATGCCAAAACTCGACCACGACATTTCCACCAGGCCGGCCACCAGCAGGAAGGGCTTGAAAGGAATCGGAGGCGGCAAACAGGCGGGCACCGCCACCGACATGAGCTCGTAGCGCTCGAAGTTGGCGTGGATGCGTTTGAAGCGAGCGGGGGGAATCTTGCTCTCCACCCAGGGGCCGCCCAGCCGTTTGACCACCTGCAGCAGGATGATGCTGCCGAGGGTGGTACCCGCCGTGCAGACCAGCACGTACCAGAGCAGCAGGTGAGGATGCTGCAGGGTGAGATCGATCATCACTACGTCGGGGAACAGCGCCACCAGCGCCGAGTCGATGATGCCCATGAAGAACATCCCGGTAGCTCCCAGCGAGGCGAAGATGAGCTGCAGGGAATGGGCGAAATGCAGGAGATGACGCACATTTCAGCATAGCCCAGTTCCAGCCCAGGAGGCTGCCGGAGCAGGGAAATGCTGCTTCCGCTTACTAGTGCGAGCAGCGCTGTGAGGTGGGCAGCGAACAGTTGGGCGTTGCTGGAGGGTAGCGGTTGGGCAGACCTCGACCATCTTCAGGGGCCGCCGCCCCGAGTCGCGCGCCGCAGTGAACTGTTCACGGTTTACTGCCAACCCGGCGGGCCGCCCCCATTGCTCTCGCTCCTTCTCTCGTGGTAGCGTTATGCGCTTGTGCAGTCATTTCAGGAGGAGCGCATGGAAGCTTTGGGAATGATCGAAACCAAGGGCCTGGTGGGTTCCATTGAAGCCGCCGACGCCATGGTGAAAGCCGCCAACGTCGTGCTCATCGGGCGGGAATACATTGGCGCCGGCTACGTGACCGTCATGGTGCGTGGCGATGTGGGTGCGGTGAAAGCCGCCACTGACGCGGGCGCGGCCGCCGCGCGGCGAGTGGGCGAGCTGGTGAGCGTCCATGTGATTCCGCGTCCGCACGCCGAAGTTGAGAAGATCCTCCCCAACAAGGGTTTGGCGGCGGCGCACGGAGCGAGCGAGCCGGCGAAGAAGTAGGCGCGCCGGCGTCTGCTTGCGCGTGGGCTGCGGAAGAGTGCGTAGAGTTGCTGCGCTCCCGCGGGGCTGGTATTGCCGGCTCGCGGCCGTGGCAGGAAACACTCTTGCGCTGGACCGCCTTGCCTGCCGGCAGGGCGCTTGAGATTGCACATGGATCGCGATCTGGAAAGCATTCAACAAGCGCGCGACCTGGTCGAGCGCGCCTGGGAAGCCTGGCAGCAGTACCGGCAATTCTCCCAGCAGCAGATCGACGCCGTGGTTGAGGCCATGGCGGCGGCTGCGACCGCGCAGGCGGAACGGTTGGCGCGTCTGGCGGTTGAAGAAACCACCTACGGCAAGCCGGAAGACAAGCTCCGGAAAAACCTGTTCTCGTCGCAGCGCGTGTTTGAGGCGATCCGCGGCATGCGGACGGTGGGCGTGGTGCGCGAAAAGCCGGGCGGCGTCCTGGAAGTGGCCACCCCGGTGGGGGTCGTGGCCGCGGTGCTGCCCTGCACCAATCCCACCAGCACGGCGATCTATAAGACCCTGATCGCGCTTAAGGCCGGTAATGCGATCGTCATCAGCCCGCATCCCACCGCCATGCGATCGATCTGCGAAACCGTGGCGGTGTTGGTGGAGGCGGCCCGCCAGCAGGGGGCTCCCGAGGGGCTGATCGGCTGCTTTTCCACTCCAACCCTGGCCGGCACGCAGGAGCTCATGAAGCACCGGCGCACGGCGGTGATTCTCGCCACCGGCGGCACCGGTATTGTGAAGGCAGCCTACAGTTCCGGCAAGCCCGCTTTTGGCGTGGGGCCCGGGAACGTTCCCGCTTTAATAGACCGCACGGCGAATATTCCCAAAGCCGTCGCGGATGTTATTTACGGCAAGAGCTTTGACTGGGGCACCATCTGCTCCTCGGAGCAGGCCATCGTAGCCGAGCAGGCTATCCGTCCCCAGATCATGGCGGAACTGCAGCGGCAGAACGTGCACTTCTGCACTCCGGAGCAGGCGCAGGCGCTGGCGCGCATTTTGATGTTGCAGGGTTCCTGCACGGTCAATCCCAGGTGCGTTGGGCAGGCGCCGCAGAAGCTGGCCGCGATGGCGGGTTTTTCCGTGGCTGCGGAAGTGCGGGCGCTGGTCGTCGAACTCGAGAAGGTGGGCAGGGAAGAGCCGCTCTCGGCGGAAAAGCTCTCCCCGGTGCTGGCGCTGTTTTTTGTGCCCGATCGCGCCGCCGCGCTGGACCGTTGTGAGAGCATCCTGCGCTTTGGCGGCATGGGCCACACCTGCGTCATTCATGCACAGGACGACGAGCTGGTGCGGGCCTACGGCCAGCGCATGCCCGCTTACCGCATTGTGGTCAACAGTCCCTCGCCGCTGGGCTCGATTGGCGCCAGCACCGAACTGTTTCCCGCCATGACGCTGGGCTGCGGCGCACTGGGCGGCAACATTACTTCCGACAACATCGGCCCGCAGCATCTGGTCAACCTGAAGCGCATTGCCTACGAGCAGCGTCCGGTTACACAGCAGCAGGCCGCCGCAGCTGGGGCTGGGGTTGCCGCTGGCACCGGCGCGGCCGCGGTGCGCTTCGCTACGGGCAACGCTTCCAACGCGGCGGCTGCGTCATCCGCAACCGCAGTTCCGGTCCCAGCTTCCGCCACTGCGGCCGCGTGCGGCTGTCCGGCGCCGCAAAAGGAAGCGGTGCGCCCGCCCGGCCCCGCCGCAGCGGCGAGCTATTCCTCCAATCTGACCTCCACCCTGATTCGCGAGGTCGTACAGCAGGTGCTGGCGGAGCGGCCGGAATCGCTTATGGCCCCCACCCCCGTGGCCCCGGCGCCGAGCTCCGCGGCGGCGAATCCGGCGCCTTCCGCATCCCAGGCACCCGCTCCCAAGCCGCTAGACTTCGTTTCCGAACGCGATGTGCGCGAAGCGCTTCTGGAAAAGCGCCGCCTGCTGGTGAACCAGAAGACCATCATCACCCCCGCCGCTCGCGACCTCGGCAACGAGCACAACATTTTTGAGACGCGGTTGTAGGTCGCGACTACGCTAGAACTGCTGCAGCGGCTGCAACCTCGGAAGCCGCCGGAGGATGAGCGTGGGTAGAGATAAATCAGTAGCTGATCCGAACGTGGTCGATTGAGCTTGTGTTTTGCAGCGCTCCGCTCAGCAGCGCTCGACTTCCGGCTGCAGCGCTTGCACTGGCGCTTGTTGACCATAGCGGACGCGCAGCAGGCCTAGCAGCGCGGAACGGCAATCGGGTGAGGCGGCGCGCGCGACGATCTCCAGCAAGAGCTCCGGGTTACGCACCAGAAAATCCGGGGACTGCGGCTGCGGCTCCAGGCGGCAAGTGCCATCGCGACGCCAGATGAGGCGCGCCTGCTCGCTCTCCCGCTGATCCACAACCACCCAGGCAATCCGCAAACTCGCCAGGATCACCGATCCACTGCAGATGGCCTGCACCAGGGCCGAGGGCAGGAATGTATACATCGGTCCGGCCACCGCGTTGAGCAGCGTGCAAGCCGTCAGCCAGCGGAAGGTGAGTCCCGACAGCGCATGCCGGTGCGCACGCGCATTCCAGGCCATCCAGGCGATGAGGATGGAAGCCCCAAGGTAGTAGTGGGCTAAGGCCGGATAGAACAGCGCCTCCCAACGGCCAGGAACTTCCACCGCTAAGAGCCCTATTAGGATTGCGACAGCACCCCAAACTAACCGCAGTAATGCAGGGGTCAACCACTTAGTTAAACCGCGACGCAGTATTACCCCCGCAGCCAATAACTCCAGGCCGAACTCGACAAAGCAGAGGATAATCGCGCTTAGCGGCATAAGCTACACAGCTCGCGGGAAGGAGGTGACGTCATGGTCGTCGACTTCTGGCCCCCGATCCTTGGCTAGTTTCCTGCGCTCACAGGATACCAGCTACCCACTGTACTGTTTCGGCAGATTGGGGCTTGGACCTGAGTGAACGCCTTCTCCGAGCCCGCAAATCCCCCCAAATGGGTGGGGTGGCAAGACCGCAGCCCCACCCAAATGGGTGGGGTGTCTGCCCTTCTGATTCTTAGGAAATCTAAATTCCAAAGATAAGAGCACCCCCGAGAAGAGGGTGCTCTTGTCGTTTGTCAAGTTGTTGCCGGTTGGCTTACGCGATTGCGCTCGTCTTTGCGCTCCACGTATTCCCAGTTGGGTGTTGCGGTTTTGACACTGGGGTCAGCAGGCGGCCAACCGTTCAAAAGTTCATGTTGGTTTCCAGATAGGCGAAGGTTGCTCCGGATCCATTGGGGTAGATGTTGCTCATTACCTGTTGGCCCCAGGCATGCGCGACATAGGCGGTCACCGCCAGGTGGGCAGTGAGGGGGAAGTCGGCGCTGAGGTCGCCAACGTTGGCCAGGCCGCGCGCACCTCCCGAAGGACGCCCGACATAGCCGAACGTATTTCCCTGGAAGGCGCCGCCGCCGAGGTACCAAAAGTCGGCGGCATTGGCCAGCTTGAGGACGTGCGCTTCGCTGCGCAAGACCAGCTTGCCAACCGGGTGCAGCACCAGGCTGGCGTAGAGGTCCTCGTTATTCTCCATGTTGTAAAACGGGAAGCGCGCCGCCAGACGCGGTGTGGGCAGCATCTGCATGAACGTTCCATGAACGCCATCGCCGGGATTGGAATCGCCGCTGCCATAGGAGAAGCCGCCGCTGATCCAGGCTTTGAGCGGGGCGCCCTGGGGCTGCAGTCCGGCCTCGGCGAAAAAAGCGCCGGCTCTCTGGCGCTGGGTTCCCCAGCGTCCGTTCTGTACCGCTCCCCAGCCGATTACGTCCGCCTTTCCAAGGCTGGCGAGAGGAAAGACCGCGGCATAGTCGGCGCCATAGGTGCCAATCTTGACGGGCAACTGGTCCGCTTTACGGGTGGCAAGCAGGCGGTTATCCGTCTTGAGCACGGTGGTGCGCTGATCGTCATAGCCCATGCTGAAGAGGCGGAATTCGCTCTCCCCGCCGCCGTAATGCTGGGTGTGAATGTAGGAGCCATAGAGGACATCGATGGGCAACTCCTTCATGGCGTTGACCTGGAAGACACCTTCGGTTGGGCGCAGGGCCGTGATGGTCAAGTGTCCGCCTTGCAGCGGAGTTTGGAACTGAGCGCCATCGAAGCTACGTCCGATGGCCGAGAAGCCGAACTCGCCAATCAGGCGCTGCGAAATGCGCAGGTTGGTGAGCAGCTTTAAAACAGGATTTGTGGGTTGATATTCGGCGCCGTCATTGAAGCCAAAACGCCCTGCCTGCAGCCAGCTGTCCCGGGGCAGGTCAAAGGTGGCGAAGGCCTGTTTGAGAAAGACGTCGGCGATATTGGAGCGGCCGCCGTTGGCGGCCGAGTAGCTTGCTCCCTGGCCCAATTGCCCTTGCGCACCGGGAGCGGTGGCGTCGGTGGGGAGGCCAAGCAGTGTGTCCTGTGCGCCGGCAAAGTGCAGCAAGACCTTTTCGCCGCGATAGGTGGCGCCCACCTGCAGTAGCGAATGCGCGTAGCCATAGCTGCTGTCAGCGGCGCCGGGAAACCAGTGCCAGTCCTCGGCGCGGAAGCGCTCATTGACAAACGGCTTCCAGCCCCGCCAACTCGGCAAGGAGGATTTTTTCCGGACAGTCTTGTGGGGGCGCTTGGCGGTAGCCGCACTTTGCGCGGCGGAGGGAAGGCCAGCGCCAAGCGCAACAGCGAGGGCAATGCCCAGTGTTCGTGATTTCATGGAATGATTCCTTTCTGAACTCGAAGAGAAAAAGTGCATATTAATCTCCCGCCTCGGCCAGGGATGCAGCGACGGGCTCGGCGCCGGCAGCGTAGCCGGCGGTAACCGGCGCCGTGTCGCGGGCGCCCACGAGGAAGGTAAGTGGCGACATCGCGGCGACGGTGAGGCCGATGATGGCGAGAGCATGGGGCGCAGTCATGCCGTGAGAGCGGAAAAGGAAGCCCGCGACGACGGCGCCAAAGTTGCCGCCCGCGCCGACAATGCCGGAGACCGACCCCAGCGCATCCGGCTGCAGGAAGGGCACCACCGCATAAGTCAAGCCGCAGGCCATGCAGACAAACAGGCCAAACAGCAGATAGGCCGGCATGGCGGTCTGCAGCGAGGAACTGTGGGCAAAGGCGGCGAGCGCCAGGCCCTCCAGCAGCAGCCCCGCGCCCAACAGGGAGGTACGCGCACGCAAGCCCCATGCGTTGCCGGCGCGATCGCCGAACCATCCGCCCAGGCCGCGAGCGAACAGGTTCATCATCCCCGTCGCCGCGGCGAGAACCCCGGCAAGGAGAAGCGATACATGGAAGCTGTCGCGGAAGTAGAGAGCCGCGACGTTGTCCATGGTGATTTCAATACCGAAGCATCCTCCATAGAGGATGAACAGCAGCCAGACGCGGAAATCACCGGCGGCGCGGCGGAAGGCGTAGGCGCCGCGCGCCGGTTGGAAGCTGCTGCCGTTAGGCGTATCGACGGTGAAGCGGTAATACAGCAAGCCCACCACCACCATCGCCAAGCCGGGTAGCACCATGGCGTAGCGCCAGCTCAGGAACTTATCAGTGCCGAACGCCATTAAGGCGCCAACCAGCGCCGGCATGACCCACTGCGTTACGCCTCCACCGAGGTTGCCCCAACCGGCGGTCATGGCGTTGGCGGTGCCGACCACGCGCGGGGCAAACAACAGGGAGGTATGTTGCTGGCTCAGCACGAAGGAGGCGCCAATGACGCCAATTGCCAGACGGAACAGCAGAAAAGATTCATAGCTGTGGGCGAGGCCGATCAGCATCACGGGCAACGATCCCAGCAGCAGCAAGGCGGTGTAGGTGCGGCGCGGACCAAAGCGGTCGCCCAGCCAGCCAATCACAATGCGGGCGATGACCGTCATCGCCACCGAAGCGATCAGGATATTGCCGATTTCCGGCGGGGTGAGATGGAGATCGGCGCGGACAATCGCCATCAGCGGCGCGACTCCGAACCAGGCAACGAAGCAGACGAAAAACGCCAGCCAGGAGAGGTGGAAGGTGCGCATGACCGGGCTGCGCAGGTCGAATAGGCGAATCTGAGTGGCGCGACCCCTGGGGTCGCGAGCGGAAGAGACAATACCGGTGTCAGGTTTCATGAGGTGCTCCCTGTCTGCGCAGCGAGGGCTCGAAGGAGCCTCTCGCGACAAACGCGAGTGGTTCGTTCTCGCGATGAGGGCGTTCTGAGCCCGATAGCGCAAACAGGGCGCAACCTTGATAGCGGCAATAACGGCGCAGGGAATTCCACTGCGTCCAACAACGGCAAAACATACAACGGGCTTGCGGCCGGCAGGGGCCGCCGCCCGGGGGCCTAATCCAACCCGGCTTTGCGGGGAGGGCTCTTTTCCACGCGAACCGCGCACTGCTTGTAGTTGGGTTCGCGGGAAATGGGATCGTAAGCGCTCTGTGTGACCCGGTTGACGTTGGCCTCGGCAAAATGAAAGGGCATAAAAACCTGTCCCGGAGCGATGGTTTCCGTGACTCGTAACTCGACGCGCTCGACGCGGCTGCGGAGCGAGATGACGTCGACGAGGTTGTGCGGTGACAGGCCCAGGGTAGAGGCGTCGCGCGGGTTCATTTCCAGCCAGGCGCGTGGCGCCATGCGCTCCAAAATGCTGACGCGGCCGGTCTTGGTGCGAGTATGCCAGTGCTCGACCGTGCGTCCCGTGTTGAGAACAAAGGGGAACTGGGTGGAGGGCTGTTCCGGAAATGGCTGCCATGCGGTGGGCCATAGCTTGGCACGTCCCGAGGGGGTGGCGAAGTGACCGTGCGCATAGAGCCGCCGCGTGGCGCGTGGCGCTTCGCGGCTATCAGCGGGGTAAGGCCACTGGATGCCTCCGTGTTGTTCGATGAGTTCGTAGCTCATGCCCGAGTAATCGCAGAGGCGGCCGGCTGAGACCCGCTGCCACTCCTGAAAGGCGTCCTGCGGCTGGCGCCATCCGGCAAACAGCTCGTCAGCGCAGCCCCAGGCGCGGGCCAGATCGAGAAAGATTTGAAAGTCGCTGCGCGCCTCACCAGGAGGGTGAACAGCGGCATTGACCTTGCTGACGCGGCGCTCGGAGTTGGTATAGGTGCCTTCCTTTTCTCCCCAGATGGCGGCCGGCAAGACTAGATCGGCGAGTTCCGAGGTGGGGGTGGGGTGAAAACCATCCTGCACCACCAGGAAATCGAGCCGCTCCAGACTTTGCTGCAGGACCGCGAGGTTGGGAAAGCTGACGACGGGATTGGTCGCAATCACCCAAAGGGCGCGGATGCTTCCCGCAAGCGCGGCCTCCACGATATCGGGATAGGCTTTGCCGCGGGCCTGGGGGATGCGCTCTTCAGCCACGCCCAGCAGCGCGGCGAGTTCAGCACGGTCAGCGGCGCTTTCAAACTTGCGATAGCCCGGCAAGCTGGAGGTGAACCCCGCCTCCCGCGTCCCCATGGCATTGCATTGCCCGGTGATGCTGAAGGGCGCAGCACCGGGCCGGCCAATCTTTCCAGTAATCAACGCAAGGTTATTGAGGGCGTTGACCGTCTCCGTTCCCTGCGTACTGTGGTTCACTCCCATGGTCCAGCCAAGGAAGGGCGCGCGCGCCTGGCCATAGAGCAAAGCGGTCTTGACGATCAGTTCCGCACTCAGACCAGTAGTGGCGCTCATCGCCTCCGGGGTGCAGTCCCGAACAGATTCCCGCAGCTCTTCAAAGCCTTCGGTGTGTGCTTCGATATACGCACAGTCAATCAGATCACGCGCAATCAGCACATGGATAAGAGCATTGATCAGGGCCAGGTCAGAGCGCGGGCGAAGCGGCAGGTGCAGATCGGCGAGCATCGCCGTTTTGGTCACGCGCGGATCGGCGACGATCAGGGTGGCGCCGAAGTTGCGCTCCAGGTGACTGCAGAGGATGGGGTGGTTGTCGGCGAGATTGGCGCCAAAGAGCAGGATGACGTCCGCGATCTCCAGATCCTCGTAGGCGCCCGGCGGCCCATCGCTGCCAAAGCTGCGCTTGTAGCCGGAGACCGCGCTTGCCATGCAGAGAGTGGTATTGCCGTCGTAGTTGCGCGTGCCAATGCCGAGCTGAGCCAGCTTACCGAGCGCATAGAACTCTTCGGTAACCAGTTGACCCGTGCTGAGAACGCCCACCGCGTCGTTTCCATAGCGCGATTGCACCTGACGGAATTTCGTCGTCATGGTACGCAGCGCCTCGTCCCAGGAGATACGTTTCCACTGCGTTCCCTCGCGCAGCAAAGGATACTGGGCGCGGTTGGGCGCGCTCAAGGTGTGGTGTTCGGAGAGGCCTTTGGGACAGAGCAAGCCGCGGTTAACGGGGTGGTCGGGATTGCCGCGGACAGCGACCGCTTGCCCGTCGCGTACGCCAATGTGCATACCGCAACCCACCGAGCAGTAGCCGCAGGTGGTAGTCACCCAATGATGCGGAATGCGGGATTGCGAGGTATGGCCGCGTTCAGGATCCTGGCCGTAGGCATACTGCTGTTCAAGGATATCGAGGCCCAGCCAACGGTTGATTTTCATGCCGCCTCCTGCTCGACCCCGAGAAAGCAGGCGGCCATGTTTTTGGGGACCACCGTGACGAAGAAGAGCCAGCGGCCGAGGACTTCACCGGCAAAGGCGAGCAGCAGGCCGGCGGCGAGCGCGAGGCGGTTGTGGCAGAGCAGAGGAATCAGCAGGCCCCCGGCGACCAGGAGTAGACATCGTACGGCGAGGGCGGGCGTGAAGCGTGCTGCCAGCATGCGGCCGGAAGCCTGCAGCTCAAATTCTTTGCTGGCCAGCAGCCGCAGCAGCTTGGCGCCTTGGTTCATAAGTTGCAGCACCGCGCCGCCGGCAATCACGGGTAGACAGAAATGGGCGAGGGAATGCCCCAGCAGCGCCGGCAGAAACGGCCCCAGAACGGCGCCGGAGAGGTAGAAATCAAGCACCGTCATGCCTGTGTTCCAGGCGGGCCGCGCGGGAACGAGGTAGATTTTCGCGCTGGCCAGAATCCCGGCCAAACCCGCAACCGAGGTGAGCAGTCCGGCAATGCCGCTGACGCCCTGGCGCGTCCACAGCAGCATTGCGTAGGAAGCGGCCAGCCCGCAGAAGACGCTGAACAGCAGGACTTCGCGGCTGAGCCAGGAGCGCCGCCACATCTTCAATGCTCGGTAAGCGTAGATGGGCCTTCCGAGATGCGCGGTGGAGGCGGCCAGCGCCAACATTCCCAGACCCAGGGCGGCCGCCGCCGCCAGGGGTTCGGGTGCGCGCAGCATCTGCGCCACCCAGATCAGCGCGAACGCCACCACTGAAAGCTGCGTCAAGACCGTCATGAATACCAGCGGCCAGTGGGGCGCCTCGGGGCGCAGGCGGTCCAAATGGGCGGCGCGCATCTCGCTTGGCATCTGGCGCGGCAAGGTAAGCCGTGTGGTCGAGAGGCTGTCGTCGGCGGAGGGCAGACCCGGCGCGTTGGCATTTTCCCGGAACTCCCGGCGCCATTGCGCCTGATTGACGATTTCCACCTGGATAGCCGCTTCCGGACAAGCGGCTACACAGGCCGGTTCGCGGCCCTCGGCCAGACGGCCGTGGCACATATCGCACTTGCCCACCACGCCCCGTTCGGCGTTGAACTGCGGCACGCCATAAGAGCAGTTCCAGGTGCAGTACTGGCAACCAATACAAATCTGGGGATCGTGCAGCACCAGGCCGGTGTGCGCGTCTTTCTGATAAGCCTCCACCGGACAGCCGTGCATGCAACTGGGCTCCAGGCAGTGATTGCAGCTCATCGAGAGGTGCAAGCGCCACGCCTCGGGATACCATCCACCTTCAATCTCGCCCACCCGGCGCCAATTGATTTCCGCGGGATTGCCGTTTTGTTCGTTACAGGCCACCACACAGCACTTGCAGCCGATGCAGCGATTCATGTCGAAGTGAAAACGGTATTGTTCGCCCGCTTGCGGCGCACGAGAGGGCATCCTCGCCGGGGAGACTTCGCAGGGAGCGCACTCCAGGCGTGAGTCGTCGCTGACCAGCAAACCGCAACTGGCTTCTCCCCGTAATAGTGGTAGCTCATTCGTCATGAAATGACAGTTCCCGGGCGCTGGCGCGTGTTGGCCACAGGCGCCAGCTAGTTGGCAGGGGCTGCAAGCATACCCCGGATGTTGGTGCGGCAAGGGGTGCCAGCGTCCTGGCCCGGGTTCACCCACTCGGCCCGGTCAAGCCGCGATCATTGCGCGCGCTTCAGTTAGCTGGCCACCTGCTCCGGTATTTCTTCAGTGAACTCGATAAAGACCGTTTCGTTCTCAATCCGCGTGGGATAACTGCGTACACAGCTATTGGAAGCGGGCTTGCGGACCGATCCGGTTGAGAGGCAAATCTTCCAGGCGTGAAGCGGGCAGACCACCGTGTCGCCCACCACAATGCCGTCGGAGAGCGGACCTCCCAGGTGCGGGCATTGCTGATCAATGGCCAGGAAGTGTGTGCCCAGATTGAACAGCGCCAGCTCGCGGCGGTTGGGCAGGCGCACCTTGCGCCCCTCGCGTAAAGGAATATTGCTGATGTGGGTGACCTTGTACCAGCTCATTGCACAACCTCCACGGGCTCAATTTGGACAAACTGGGTGGGCCGGGCGGGCTGGCGCCCTTCCAGCCAGGGATCACTGGCGTGAGCGCGGGACTTGCGCAGCCGTTCTAACAATCCCGAGCGCACCGCCTCGGGGGCATAGACGGTCTCTTTACGGATTTTTTCAATTCCCAGCCGCTCCACGAAGTCATAGGTGCGTTCCAGGTAATTGGCGTTTTCGCGGTAGTACTGGAAGAAAATCTGGGCTGCCTGCAGCGCCTGCTCGGTTTCAGTGACGGTGATGAGCAGGTCCGCCTTGCGCACGGTTTTGCCGGCCGCGCCGCCCACCACCACTTGCCAGCCGCCCTCCTGACCGACCAACCCAATGTCTTTCACGGTGGCTTCGGCGCAGTTGCGCGGGCAGCCGACCACGCCCATCTTGACCTTGTGCGGAGAGTGCAACTGTTCGAGGCGGTGTTCCAGTTCAATACCGGCCGCGGTGGAATCCTGCGTCCCGAAGCGGCAGAACTCGGTGCCTACGCAGGTCTTCACCATGCGCACGCCCTTGGTGTAGGCCATGCCGGAAGGCATGTCGAGCTCGGCCCAGATGGCCGGCAGATCCTGTTTCTTCACACCCAGCAGATCGATGCGTTGACTGCCGGTCACCTTGATCATGGGGATGCGGTACTTCTCCGCCACATCCGCGATGCGCCGCAGTTCCGCCACGCTGGTCACGCCTCCGCGCATGCGGGGAATGACGGAGAAGGTGCCGTCTTTCTGTATATTGGCGTGCACGCGATCATTAATGAAGCGCGCCGAGCGGTCCTCATCGTGTTCACCGCACCAGACCACGTCGACCATGTAGCTCAGCGCGGGCTTGCAGATTTCGCAACCGACGCCATTGCCATAGATATCGAGCACCTCTTGAACGGAGCGCAGTTGCTGGCCGCGGATGAACTCGCGCACCTTTTCCTGCGGATAAGGCAGGCAAGAGCACATGCCCTCGGGTATCTCGCGGGCGAAGCCAGGCGCCACCGCCTGCAACAGCGACTCGCAAAGATGGGTGCAACTGCCGCAGCCGGTGGAGGCGCGCGTGCAATCCTTCAGTTGAGCCAGCGTGCTCAGGCCCTTTTCGTGGATAGCGCCAATGATCGCGCCCTTGGTTACTCCCATGCAGCCGCAGACGATCTCGCTATCGGCCATGGCCGCCACCTGGGAGCCACGGTCGGGCGTTGGCGGCGGAAACATCAGGCTGTCGCGGACGGGAGCCAAATCGGCCTGCGTGCGCAGCCAGTCCATGAAGCGATGTTCCTGCGAGGCGTCGCCCACCAGCAGCACGCCGGCCAAACGCTTTTCCTTCAATACCAGCTTCTTGTAGACGCCCTGGCCGGCATCCTCATAGCGCACCACCTCGTTGGAGGGGTCGTTGCCGTTGACGTCTCCGGCGGAGAACACGTCCACGCCCATGATCTTCAGCTTGGCGGCGGTAAGCGAACCCTGGTATGGACGGCTGTAATCTTCCGCGGCCAGCGCCGCGGCCAGCACCTTACCCTGCTCCAGCAGGGGCGCCACCAGTCCATAGACGATGCCACGGTGTTCGGCGCATTCGCCGACTGCGTAAATGTGTTCGTCGGAAGTGCGCAGAAAGTCGTCAACCACGATGCCCCGGTTGACTTGCAAGCCGGCGCTCCTGGCCAGCGCGGTGTTGGGCCGGATGCCGCAGGCCAGAACCACAAAGTCGGCGGGAACCTCTTCACCATCGTCAAAGCGGACGCCCCGCACGCGTCCATCGCCGGTGAGCGCGGCGGTCTTGCGCGAGGTCAGCACCTTCACGCCAAGCTGCTCGATTTTGCGCCGCAGATACTCACCGCCGGTGACGTCGAGCTGGATGTTCATCAGGGTTTCCAGCAGGTGGACGACAGTGACGTCACAGCCTTGTACCTGCAGTCCGCGCGCCGCCTCCAGCCCCAGCAATCCGCCGCCGATGACCACCGCCCTGGCGCCGGGCCGGGCTCGCCGCAGCAAGGCACGGGTGTCGTCGAGGGTGCGGAAGGCGTAGACGTTTTCCTGATCCGTTCCCCCCATGGGAGGGACAAAGGCAACGCTTCCGGTGGCGATGATTAACTGGTCGTAGCCCACCACCGTGCCGTCATCGGCGCGCACCAGACGCAGTTCCCGGTCGATTTCCACCACGCGGCGGCCGAGCTTGAGATCGATGTTGTGTTTGCGGTACCAGTCCAGATCGTTGAGAACGATGGCCTCTTCCGGCTTATCTCCCGCCAGAACCGAAGAGAGCATAATGCGGTTGTAGTTGACGTGGGTTTCGTCGCCAAAGATGGTGATCGCGACCTCGCCACCATACTTGAGGAGTTGTTCGACGCAGGCCACGCCCGCCATTCCGTTGCCAATCACGACCAGTTTCCGCATGGACGGTCTCCGTGTGTCAGGAAGGCGCTGTCAGCCTGGGTGCGAGGGCCGATGAAGACGGACACCAAGAGCGTTTGCATCGCGGGAGCGGCCTTGTAGTCCAGGCGGCTGCCAGCGTGCGGAGCGCTCCAGCGGCAACGGTGGCGCCGTCTCCTGGGAGCGCGTTCGAGCTCTTCCTCGCTGGCGCGCGGCAGGCGCGTTGCAAGCGAGCGTCTCATTCAGGGCATGTGTCTAAAGGAACTAGGGAGGCTGCTCCCTCGCCCTTCGGTACCCAGCAACAGCAACAATCCTGATCTTGCCGGCGGCGCGCTTGAACGCGATTGCCGGGAAAGCGCTCAAAGCGTGAGCGCGGAGTCCAGGACGCCATGGTCCGAACGGCGATGCGAGGCCAGATGCAGCAGATGCGGCGGGTAGGATTCAGCCGGGAGCTTGCCCCGGCGCCTGCCGGGAAAGTGCTTCCTGCAACAAACTCTCCGCCACTTGCTAGAGATGAAATTACCCCACAAAGGGGTGTCAACGCGAATCGGATTTTTCGATAGCGGGGATTTGTTGAACCGATTCGATGCAGTGGGCAGGCAGATGATAAGCGCGGAAGTTGTGGTTGCGGAGATTGGCCGATGGCGCGAACAAGCGCGGCGCTGCAGCTGCCCGCTCGGCGCGCCCCCAAGCCGGTCAACTCCGGCCGCTGGCGGACGGGACTGCGCCCGAGATTACGCCTTCCAGTTTGCTTGCGGCGTGGCTCCGCTATACCGGTATAGGCGGATGTGGCACAATGCTTGCATTGCCCACAAATCAGAATCGGCGGCGCGCCGCTGGCCCGAGGGCGGGTAGCGCTGGCGTTACAATTCCGTTCAACAATATAGAGTGGGAAGTGAATGGCCGCAGCCCCGTGTTTTTGGGGAATTCAGGGAGAAGATCATGATCCGTTCCAGAAAACGCTTTCTCGCCGTGCTCGCCGGTAGCCTGGCTTTGACCGCCGCCGCGCACGCGCAACAGACTCCAGTCCCCAAGGACGTTGCCAAGCTGCCCTTTATGAACCCGCGGCTCACGCCCCAGGAACGCGCCGCCGACCTGGTGAGCCGTTTGACGCTGCGGGAAAAGGCGTCGCAGCTCGTTAACCAGGCGCGCGCCATTCCCCGCCTGGGAGTGCCGGCCTACGACTGGTGGAGCGAGGCGCTGCACGGCGTGGCGGTGAACGGCACGACGGAGTTTCCCGAGCCGATTGGCCTGGGTGCGACCTTTGACGCGCCGGTGATTCACCAGATGGCGGTGGATATCGGTATTGAGGGCCGCATTAAGCACGCCCAGGACGTGCGCGCCGGTCATTCCAACATTTTTGAAGGGCTGGATTTCTGGGCCCCCAACGTCAACATCTTTCGCGACCCGCGCTGGGGGCGCGGCCAGGAAACCTATGGCGAGGACCCCTTCCTCACCGGACGCATGGCGGTCGCCTTCGTCACCGGTATGCAGGGAAACGATCCGCATTATTACCGCGTGATTTCCACTCCTAAGCATTTCGACGTGCACAGCGGGCCGGAGCCGACGCGGCACTTCGCCGACGTTGACGTCAGCAAGCACGACGAGGAGGATACCTATCTGCCCGCCTTCCGGGCGGCCATTGTGCAAGGACATGCCGGGTCGGTGATGTGCGCCTACAATGCCATCAATGGCCAGCCGGCCTGCGCCAACCAGTTCCTGCTGCAGCACACGCTGCGAGGCGCCTGGGGATTCCACGGCTACGTTGTCTCCGATTGCGGCGCGGTGCGCGACATCTTCCACGGACACCGGTACCGGCCCACGCAGCCGCAGGCCTCGGCGATTTCGCTGCTGCGCGGCATGGACAACGAATGCATCGACTTCATGGCCAAGGCCAGCGACGACCACGATTACCGTCCCTACATTCAGGCGGTGCAAGAGGGCTATTTGCCGGAAAGCGCCATCGACCGGGCGCTGATCCGGCTGTTTACCGCACGCATCAAGCTGGGCATGTTTGATCCGCCCGCGATGGTGCCTTACAGCAAGATCGATGAAAGCCAGCTGAACAGTCCCGCTCATCGCGCCCTGGCGCGGCACATCGCCGACGAGTCCATGGTGCTGTTGAAAAACGACGGCGTGCTGCCGCTGAAGAATGTGAAACGCATTGCCCTGATCGGGCCTCTGGCGGACCAGACCGATGTGTTGCTGGGCAACTACAACGGCATTCCCACGCATACGGTGACGGTGCTGGAGGGTATGAAGGCGGGCTTTCCCGGAGCGCGCATCGACTACGTTCCGGGCACGCAGTTTCTCGCCAACACGGGTAACCCGGTCCCGTCGAGCCTGTTGACCACCAGCGACGGCAAGCCTGGCCTGACGGCGCAATATTCGGCGGGTCTGGCCATGGGAGGCAAGCCCAAGCCGCTGATCTCGCGGGTGGAACCGAACGTGAACCTCACTACGAAGAATGCGCCGAGCGCGGTGCGCGGGCTGAAAGCCTGGGGGGCGCGCTGGACGGGCGTTCTGCATCCCAACGCCACTGGCGATTACTTAATTGGCGTGAAGAGCAACGGCTTTGCGCGCCTCTCCGTCGGTGATCGGCAGGTCGTGATGAGCTACGGCGGAACGCGCCTGGGCCAGGTGCATCTGGTCAAGGGACAACCGGCAAAGCTGGAACTGGATTTCGGCACACGCAATGGCAAAAATGCCTCGGCGCAGTTGATTTGGGCGCCGGTCAGCAATGCTCCCGATCCGGCGGCAATTGCAGCCGCGAGAAAAGCCGACGTGGTGGTCGCGGTGGTCGGCATCACCAGCCGCCTGGAAGGCGAGGAGATGCCCATTGATCAGCCGGGATTTCTGGGCGGTGACCGCACCAACCTGAAGATGCCGCAACCAGAAGAAGACCTGGTCCAGGCGCTGGCGGCCACACATAAGCCGCTGGTTGTGGTCCTGATGAACGGCAGCGCGCTGGGGGTGAACTGGGAGAAGGCGCACGCCAACGCCATTCTGGAAGCCTGGTACTCCGGCGAGGAGGGCGGGAACGCTATTGCCGATACCTTGAGCGGCAAGAACGATCCCGGGGGGCGGTTGCCGGTGACGTTTTATAAAGACGTGCACCAGTTGCCCAACTTCGAGGACTACTCGATGCAGGGGCGGACGTACCGCTATTTTAAAGGCCAGCCGCTCTGGCCCTTTGGCTATGGGCTGAGCTATACAACGTTCAAATACAGTGGGCTGAGCCTGCCGAAGGCGGCGATCAATGCGGGTGATCCGCTGGATGTTTCCGTAACGGTGACCAATAGCGGTCAGGTTGCGGGCGACGAGGTCGCGCAGCTCTATTTGAAGTTTCCGGACGTGCCGGGGGCGCCGCTGCGGGCGCTGCGCGGCTTCCAGCGCGTACACCTGGCGTCGGGCGCCAGCCAGGTGCTGCACTTCCACCTGAAGCGGCGTGATCTCAGCATGGTCACCGCCAAGGGACATATCATCGTCGCGGAAGGCAAATACACCGTCTCGGTGGGTGGTGGGCAGCCTGGCACGGGCGCGCCATCGCTGAGCAGTGATTTCCAGGTGAATGGGCAGGTGATGCTGCCGGAGTAAATTTCCGGCCATCAGCAGTTGATGCCAAAAACGGCGCCACCGGGGAGAACCCGTGGCGCCGTTTTGCTTTCGTAATGTTTTTCACGCCTGCAAGAACAAGCCGGAAAAAAAGTCGTCGCCGCGTCAGAAGCGAGCCGCCGGATACTCAATGTGGTGTCGAGTTCGAGATCGCACGACGAAGTGCAGCCCTAGTGGCAGCTTCGAGGATAGGCCGGGCTCCAGCGTACGCGTTCGTGATCCGCGTTGGTTTCTACCAGGTTTTTTTAAAGCGCGTGTCGAAATGGAAGCCGCCATTCTGGTCGCGCACCACGTCCACCGACTTCTTTGGCGAGAAGGCGTATTGCAGTTCGATGGCGTCATTCTGCGTTGAGGTGACGTCGGTGGAGAGGGTGATGTAGAGCTTGCCGGTGACGCGTTGCTTGATGCTGATCCGCGCTCCCGGATTCTGTCCGGCGCCACCCAGGACCGGGTCCACCGAGAGCTGGGAGATGCCGGCGATTTTCTGCACCCGGCTGGTGACCTGGCTGGCGACGCTGGAGGCGACCAGGTTTTCCGCTCCCAGGGCGCCAGGGGTGGGATTGGCGGCGGAGGCCTCCGTGGTCTGCCCGAAGGCGAGCAAGTTGATGATGTCGGGACGGGGCAGCGGCGGGCTGGAGGTGTACTCGGTTTTGAGCTGATTGGACGGGCCCTGGAAGCGCAACTGTAACTTGTACTGCTGGATGGTGGTGTCGGCGGTCAGGTTCACGTTGGGAACCGTCTCGGCGGGGTTGGCGAACATCAGCGTACCCGGCTCCAGGATGAAGCGGTTGCCATTGAAGATCAGATCGCCGCGATCGATATTGACGCGGCCGAGCACGACGGGCTGGGCGGCGGTGCCCTGGATGTTCAGGTTAGCGCCCGCCGCCATGCTGAAAGTGGGACTGGCGGTGCTGACGCCATTTGGGGTGATGACGTTGATGTTGAGGGCCAGATTTTGCGAGAAGCTGCCCGGGGGAGCGGGCGCGCCGCCGCCTCCGCCAACCTGGCTGGCCAGTGATGTGAGGTCAAATTGGGGCGTGGTCGACAACTGGTAGAGGCGCACCTGGCCCTGCAGAAGGGCCGCCTCCGGCGTTCCGGTAAGCGACAGGTTGCCGCCGAAGGTTTCGCGCACGGTGTCGGGGAAGAGCAGGGTGATATATTGAGCGGCCATGCCGAGGTCGAAATTGACCGAAGGCCGGTAGGTGAGGCCGCCGCTGGCCGTTACCGTGCCGCCTCCCACGCTGCCGCTGAAATTCTCAATATGAACCTGCGTGGGGGTCACGCTGAGCAAGCCGTTACCACGCGTCAAGCCGAGAGGGGCGGCGGTGGTCGCCAGTGAGGCGTTGAGGATGCGGATCTGCCCATTCACGTTGGGGTTTTTCACTGTGCCGCCGGCGCGGATGGCGAGTTGCATTTGTCCGCCGGTCACCAGCGTGGGATCAAAGATCTCGGCGATCTGCAGGTTAACCGTGCCCAGCGCGTTGATCGACATGGCGGAGGGCTGGCTCACCGGAACGGCGCCCTGGATCAGGATGTTGGTGTCGGTTCCGGCAATGTGGGCGCGATTGACGTTCAACACGCCGCCCGCCAAGTTGGCTTGAATGGGCTCGACCGCCGCAAGTTGTAACTGGTTACGGTAGCCCATGCGAAACATGGGAATAGATATTTGCGCCTGAAGCTGGTTCATCTGCTTCAGCGGACCGTTCACGCTGGCGTGCAGTTCGGTTTCGCCGCTGAAGTCGTTGGCCATATCCGGTTTATAGAGGGCGATCAACAGCGGCAGGGGAATGGCGGTAGTGTCGAGCCGCGCGGTGGTCATTTCATTGCCGGTCAAAACGATGCGCGCATTGCCGGCAATGGAGCTGCCGACAGCGCGGGTGGTTAGCGCCGCGGTCACGACATGATTGGCGAGCTGTGCGTTCAAGTTGAGGTTCTGGATGGACTGGTTCCGGACGGTGATGCGCGGTGAAGTAAGCACCGCCTGGAACCCGGGATTGGAAATTGTGCCCTGACCGGAGCCGTTGAGGTTAATGACACCCACCACTGGAATCTTGCGCGCCGCTACGGAATGCAGTTTCTGCAATTGCACGTTGTTGGCGTGCAACACTGCGCTGTAAGACTTGGTGAGCGGGTCATAAACGCCGTTCAGGCGCGCCACTCCAGCGGGAAGACTGGCGACGGCGTTGGCTTGTACCTGCGTGCCAGTGGCGTGAAAATTCACGTTCAGTTGACGGATCGGTTCCTCAATGCTGCCTTGCGTGACAGTGGCGTGGGAGAGCGACAGCGTTCCATTGCCGATGGGGGCGCGCTCGGTACCATGAGCGGCGATGTTGGCCTGGAGAACGCCATTGACCGGCAATGAAATTCCAGCGGAGGTGGCGAGACCGCCGACATTGATCTGCGAAGCTTGGAACGTGAGCTGGAAGGCGCTGTCCTGGGTAAATCCCCACTTGTGCAGCGCGGCGGCAACATTGAAGTGAATGCGCCCCGGTCCTTGCGCGAGCAGGGTGGCATTGCGCAGCGCGGCATGTGATGGGCTGGCAGTTACCCCCGTGGTGAACGAGCGCCACGCCGTGCCATGGACGCGCAGATTCGACGCAGTCAGTTGCCCGTTGATGGCTGGTTGGCTGACGGTGCCGGTCACGGTGCCGGTGAAGTTCGCCTGACCATATAAATCGAGCGGTGTGGGTTTAGCGGCCGCTGTGCCGGCAGGGCTGGTGCTGGCGGGCGTGGAGCGCAGCAGGTCAGCGATAGTTTCCAACTCGTGGAGGTCGTTGGAACGGAAGTTGACCGCCAAACTGGAGTGGCGCGCCAGAACGCCATTCGCGGTGAGCTGCGAACTGGGCAAGTCGACAAACGTATTGTGCAGCGCGAGCGACTGTGCCGGCTGGGAGTAGCGGGCATGCACCGAGGCCGTCAGCGGCACCGGCGGTTGGGTGTTGCTGGCGAGGGCGGCGTGCACGGCGGCATCGAGGCGGGCGGCGAGACCCTGAAACGCTCCATGCCAAGTGGCGTCCGCGACCAGGTTGGAGGTGCCGCGCAGGCGTGCTTGCCCAACCCGGTTGGCGCGGGGCGATCCGGTGGCGATGGGCAGCAACTGCGCAAGTTGTTGCCCCTTGGCAACGATGTGGGCATGGCCGGGACCATTGCGTTCAATGTCGCGCATGCCGAGGCCGCCAGTGACACTCCCTCCCAGAAGCCGCGCCCGGAATCCCGGTACGGTGAGGTTATCGTTAGCCAGTGTGTAGGAAGCGGCAAGACGCGAAACCGGAATGCGGGTGGTTCCGTTCCGGACAACCAGGACGCGGCTCTGCAGGCTGCCCTTGACCTGCAGCGAAGCCAGCAGGCTCTGATTGGGCTGATTGGAATACTGCACCACGCCATTGGCTTGAAGCAGGCCAGAGGGAACGCTGCTGTTGCGCAGGATGTGGCCGAGCTGAGCACCGTCCAGCGTCGCCTGGTAATAGGCGACGGCCTGCGGCTGCGCGTAGTTGCGTACGGTAGCTTCCACGCGGAGCAGCGAATTGCCGGCGCTGAACACCAACGGAATCAGCTTGAGGCGGGACGGGGTAGCGTCAAACTTGAAGCGCACACTGTGCACCAGCGGACGATACGTTCCGTATTGAATCTGACCGTCGTGATAGGAAAACGTTCCGGTATAGGCCTTGCGAAGGGTGTTGAAGGCCGACTGGAAATTCACGTAGCGCAGATTGGCCTCCAGCGCACTCTTGCGGCTGTTGAACCATAGAAAGCCGTTGTTGATGGCGGCATGGCGGATGCCCATTTCGAAGATGTTGGTGCTGGAACCGCCCGAGCCGCCGCTGCTCAGGTTGGGCAGATTGCTGTTGCCGTTCTTGTCGAAGTAGAGCCAGATGGAGGGCCGGTCGACGGTGAGGTCGCTGAGGTACCATTTGCGCCCGAGCAGAGAAACAATGCGTAGCCCCACGTGAATATGAGCGACCTGCAGCAGTGGCGGTTTAGCATAAGGCGCCGCCCCCTGCACCACCACGCCCCAGAGATCGAGGTCAGGAGCGCCCAGCGAAGGAATGATATGGAAATTCTGGATGGTGACCTGGGTGTGCATGGCCGCCGAAGCCTTGGCATCGGCCGTGCGCAGCAGGTAATTATGAAACCAGGCGCTGCGCAGCAGCAGCCAGATCGCAACGCCCGCCACGACGATGAGTGCCACCAGGATGCCGGCCACCCAGGCCAGAATGCGGGGCCAGCGGCGCCGGCGCTGAGGGCCAGGAAAGCGGACCATTCGCGAGGGCGGCTGATTCGACGGAGAGGGATAGCGCCAAGTTCCCATACTTCAATCCTGAAGTCGCGCCAAAGCTGCTCCTGGTGGCTGCCGATCAGTTTGCATCCCGGACCAGAGGCCGCCGCCATGGGCGGTATGGCTAAAAAGCCTGCCCCAGCGTGAGGAATATCTGTGTAGATTTGATTCCGGGTGGCGGGTTTAAGTTGTGGCCGATATCGACGCGCACCGGTCCCACGGGAGTGGAATAGCGCAGGCCGAAGCCCACGGTATTGGACCAGTTTGCGCCAAGATGGCTGAAGCCGATCCGCTGAAACACGTTGCCGCCATCGTAGAAGAGGGCAACGCCAAGGTTCTGCATGATCCAAGGGGTGGGAATGCGGAACTCGGAGTTGGTAATCACCATTTCATTGCCGCCCATGGGCAAATTAAGGAATCCGCAGGTGGAGGGATCGCTGGGATTGCCGCAGGCGGGAATGGTGCGTTGCGGGCCGGCTCCATCCAGGGGGAATCCGCGCAGGGTGCTGCCACCGCCGGTGAAAAAGGCCTGGCTAAGGGGAACAAAGCTGCCCCCAAAGGGTTGTTCCAGTCCCAGCCGCAGGCTGTTGGCCCAGATCGTGTTGCCGAAGATTTTGCGATACGCCGCCACCTGTCCCAGAAATTTGCCGAAATTGGCGCTGGAGCCCAAAAAGCTGGGGTTGTAATCGAACTCGGCGGTTTCAAACATGCCGCGGTGCGCGTCGAGTGGGTTGTCGCGGGTATCGCGAATGTAAGTCGCCGAAAGCGTGGACAGCCGCACATGCTGGTTTTCAGGGGTAATGAGTTCGGGAATCAGCAGGCGGCTCAGGTAGGTCTGGTTGAAGTCGTAGCGCAGAAAGATGTTCTGGTCGCGCGCGGCGTTCAAGGGGCGCTGCAGTTGAAACGCAAAATCACCGACCTGCGAACTGAAGATGGGATTCTCCTCGTTGACCTCGCCGCTGACCAGCAGGTTGGCGCTCCAGATACTCCAGCGGAAGTTGGGGTCGGTAAAGGTGACATTCGCGCGTTGATCGAGGCGCCCTGCGTAGGCACCGGCGCTGAGCGTCTCAGCCTTTCCGAACAAATTCAAGCGCGAGTATTGAACGTTTCCCGTCGGTCCCCAGAAGGTGGACTGACTGGTCTTGAAGCTGGAGGGAAGTCCGACCGGAGGCAACCCGGGCAGGGCGATGGTGCCGGAAGGAACGCTGCCCCCGCGATTGGTGAGATCAAAACCAAACCCATAGGTCAACTGATTGCGGGGTCCCTCGTGTACGCGCACCACTACATCTTCCAGCGGCTGCGTGGTCACCGGCCGCTGGGTGCTAACGTCGGCCCAGTCGAAGATGCCGGGTTCATAGAGCTTGGTTTCGGCCGCCATCATACTCTTTTCCGAAAGATAGTCTTCGGAATGCAAGTCCTCGGTGCGCAGGTTGATGTAGCGCTGCTTGGTGCGATCGCGGCCGTCGGTAATCACCGTGTCCACCCGCACCTGAGGACCTTCATTGATCTGGTAGACGACGGCAATCTGGTTGGGCTGCTTGGGCAGTTGCGTGGCCCGCACGCGCACGTTGGCGTTGAGATAGCCCAGCGAAAGATAGCGCGCCAGCAGGGTATTGCGATCCTGCTGCAGCCGGACCTGGGTGTAGGGCTTTCCCGGCGCCAGCTTCAGTCCTTGGGGCGCCAATTTGCTCAATGACAACGTATTGCCTTGCAGGGTGACAGTGGCGACATGATCCTGCTTGCCCTGATCGATGTGGAAGTTGACCTGCACGTTGCCGCCAGGACGGCTGACATGCGCGCTGACCTTGACGTGGTTATACCCATCAGCCTTGTAATAATCCGTGAGGTTGGAAATGCTGCTCTCCAAAAGCTGATTGCTGAACTTGCCGTGGCTGAAGAACCACCAGCTCTTGGGCTGGATCTTGACCTGGGATTGCAATTGCGAATCGCTGAAGGCGGTATTTCCCGTGAAGGTCACCTTCTTAACGATGTGGCGCGCGCCTTTGCTGACCTGGTAATGAATCCGGGCGGGCGCGGAAAAATGCGACGGGGGGACGCCGCCTTTCGCCCGCGGAGACGAAGGCGCCACCTGGGTCTGCAGATTCATACTGGGCGGCAAGGGAGGCGGCGTGGCGCGTTGTGCGGGCATTGCGGCCGCGGCGGCCGGCACCAGCGGGCCGGAGGCAACTTGCGAAGTGACGCGCTGATGTCCGTTGACCGATACCGTCGTGGTGACACGCGCGTCGAAATAGCCTTGCGCGGCCATGTGCGAAGTGAGATCGTCCTGACCCTCCTGCACAAGTTCGGGGTTGACCTGCTTGACCGCGTAAATTGGAATGAGGCTGTGGCGCGTCCAGGGCCAGAGGTGGACACCGCTGACGGTCAGGTGCACGGGCGGGCCGGTTCGGATGTTATAGATGATGTCGGCACGGTTGGTGCGGGGATCGTAGCGCGCAGCGCCCAGCCGCACTTGAGCGGCAAGGTAGCCCTCGTCGTCCAGCAGACCCTGGAGACGGTTGGTTGCGCTGCGCAATGCATTCAGAGAGTAGCCGTGCCCTGGCAGCACCGAGGCGCCCCGCAGCCGGGCCATGATCGAGTGCAGATCGGATTTCAACCGCGTTGCCTGCGCGGGCGTTACGCCATTCAGAATCAGCGATCCATATTTCGCGTGCGGCCCCAAGGCCGTTACAAAGTTCACGTTCACCAGGTGGTGTTTGCGGTTCACCTGGGAGTGGGGCGTAACCTTGGCCAGAAAATAGCCTTCCCTCTGGAAATACTGCACCAAACCTTTCTGCGCCTGAGCGATGTCGACCTCGCTGTAGGGCTCCTGCGTCAAGTATTTAGAAGCCTCCAGCAGGCGGGTGTATTGGAAACGAGCAGCCCCGGGAAATTCATAAACGCCGAAGTAATAGGCGGGGTGCAGGACGAAAGCCACGCGCAAGCCGTTCATTTCGGGCGTGACCTCCAATTGGGGGCCGATCACACCGTGAGCCCGCAGGTAGCGCATGGAGGCGTCAATGTTAACCTGCGAGAAGGGCTGCCCCTGCTTCTGCGGCAGGGCGGCCAACAAGGGGGCGGTTTTCAGGCCGGGCTGGCCGGTCAACTCCAGGATGGTGACCGTTTGTCCCTCGTAGGAGGGCAACGTCTGTTTCACTTGGGGCGCGGTCATGGGGCTGGGGTGCGGCGGATTCTGTGATGCCGGAATCTTCCCCGGCGGACGCTGGTGAGGCGGCTTGGAGGCTTGCTGCTGTCCGGCTTGCGCTAACGCTAGCGCCGGCCACAGCAAGGCGAGCACAAATACTGTGCGACGGACACCAGCGGGCGAAACCGCCAATGCCGCTCGGAATCTGTAGAGAAAAGATAGAGATTCAGCCATTTTCCGCGCCCCGGCATGGCTTTGTACCTGCCAGTTGGCTTTTTCGATGCCCAGCTATGCTGGCCCGGTTGGGTGAAGGGCAAACCGAGTCAGCCAGCCGCCTCGCTGAGCGGAATGAGAACGGAAGTCGCAGGGCGCGGACTACCGAGGCACGGCCTCGTCTCCTGAGCCGCCCGCCGGCGTTGCTTCCTGGCGGGTTGCTGGCACGTTCTCCAGTGAGACCGTGAAGCCGCCGATGCCGGGCTCCTCTCCCGCGCGACCGCCCTTCGGAACTTCGCGGCCCTCCACCTGCGATCTCCTCCCGCAGGGATGACTTGGTGGCTCGCTCCTTTGGCTAGAGCTAGGAGAGTTCTTCCTGGCCTTCGTGGGCATGGGCGCTGGAGCGCAGCCCCTGTTCGCGCCGGATGCGCAAGTGGAGCAACTCGAGTAGAGGCTGCCGGTAAGACGCATCGGCGGCGTGGCTCACCATTTCCAGGATCAATTCCGGGTGGCGGACGTAGTAGTCCGGGGCGGTTGGGTTGGGTTCGATGCGGCAAGTTCCGTCCCGGCGCCAGACCAGGCGGCATTCCGGCACCCCACCCATTTGGGTGGATCGCACCACAAGAAATCCACACGCCAGGATCACCGCTCCAGCGACAATCCCAGCTTGGAAGTCCGTGCGCAGCCAGTGGTGCAGCAGGGGCACAACGCCGCTTACCAGCATGGAGCCGCCGAAATAGTAAAAGACCATGCGGCTAAGTGGGTGGCGCGTGCCGAGTCCCCAGCCGTCCCACCACATCCAGGCAATTAAGACGATTGTTACCAGCCAGTAATTGAACATGACTGGCGCAAATACGGCGCTCCAATGGCCGGGAATAAGCTGCGAGAGCCAAAAATAGGCAGCCTGGGCCACGCCCCAGGAAAGCCTTACGGTGGCGGGCAACAATGGCCGGGCGAGCCGCTTATGCAGCAGAAATGCGAGCGTGCACACCTGCGCCGCAGTGCCCACTGAGGCAAGAACCAGCGCGGTGAGTGCGACGACGTCATTCATCGCCGATGAACTTCCTGGCAGCGAAAGGAGGTGATTCGCATGACGTTCTTCGATTGGCCGCCAACGTACCCACAGTGAAGATGTGCGGCAGTGTGCGCGGGCGGTGGTGGGGAACAGTCTCCACCTCCGACCGCGCAGCTACAAAACGAGCTGAAGTGTACCACGCCGGAAGTGTTTTAGGGAGCGGCCCAAAGCATTGCATCCCACCGGAAGTCGTGGCCGCTGGACTTAGAGGAATCTGAAAGCGCGGCGGGCATCGACCCGCCGCGCAAGAGTTAACTAGTGATGTGGCAATACGCGCTTTCTGGAAACGAGGCGGACATGAGCGCGCATTGCAGTGGAACTTTGATATAGTTACGCCACAAGCGCGAAAGAAAAGCCCGGACCAGTTGGTGGCCAGATAAGGTCAAACATGCAATTCACCTCCTTTCTGCTCGGAGCTTATGCCATATGAGCGGACTGCCGTTGAGCGCAATCCTGTTGCCACTGGCGGCGTGCGTGGTGGAGGGGGTGACCTGCGGCTTGCTCATCCGCAAGGGTCTGGGGGTGTCGCTGCTATCAACCGTGGTGCGCCTGGCGTGGGGCGCCAGCCAACTTACGATTTACTTACTGTCGTTGGCTGTTCCGGGGCGTCTGGAAGCGATCTTTGCTCCCTTGATGACGCATTACTGGTTATCGGCGGTGGCGCTGATGGCCTGGATGTGGTGGGACGCACGTAGCGGCCGGCACGAACTGTCGTCTCTGGCGTTTCGGTGGCTGTTGACGGCGACCGTGGTCTCATCGGTGGTTCCGCTTCTGCACCATTGGATTCCCACCACCCTGCAGGCCTTTCTGGTAGATGGGGTGCTGATCGCCGCCTGCGCTCGTGTTGGCTCTGCCGCCTTTAGTTTCGGAAGTGAGCCGCGGTCGCGCGTGGTCTGGCTGCGCAACGGCATGTACCGTCTGGAACCGCAGCCTCGAACACCGGACTACCTGGTGAAACATCCCGAACTGTTGCTGGAGGTGGTGCGGCACAGCGCTGACCCGGAGTGCCGGCATGCGCTGCTGAGGTTGCTGGAACGGCGAATCCTGCAGGAGCACCCGGAACGGTTAGCCGGCGCGGAGCAGCAGGGGCGGGAGTCGCTCAGTTAATGCTTTTCGGCGCTTCGTGGCGGGCGGTGTGGCGGCAGGGCGCGCAAAACCGGCAGCCGACAATAGGGGGCTGCCGGGTTTGCGACGGGCGGAGGGCGGCGAAAGCAGCGGCCGTCACACGTCGCCTCAAAGCGGAACCCTCGTTGTGAAGCCTGGCCGCCCAGCGGGCGAAGAGCCGGGATGCGGGTGGTTACTTCAGGCCGGCCTTCGCCAGCATTGCCCGGAATTCGGCATCGGTGCGCATGTCAATGGCGGTTGCGACGAGCCTTCCCGCACGGTCATACAAGATGCTGTTGGGAATGCCGCGAATCTCGAATTGCTGGTGCACCTGATCGCCCGCGTCCAGCAGGATGGGATAGTTAACGTGGTGAGCGCTGGCGAAGGCCTGGAGGACGTCCGGCTTTTCGTCGCCGACGCCCAGGATGATCAGGCCCCGGGGACCGAACTGCTGCTGCAAGCTTTCCAGCTCCGGCACTTCCCGACGGCAGGGCGGGCACCAGGTAGCCCAGAAGTTGACCAGGACTACTTTGCCGCGCAGCTTTTCCAGGGTCCATTGACGTCCGCCCAGGTCCGGCAAGGTGAAATTGGAGGCTTGCCGTTTGGCGTCCTGTGCTTGCAGTTGAGCCAGCGCTGCCGTCAATTGGGGAGCTTGCAGCGAGCTTTTCAGATGTTCGTAAGCGACAAGTTGCGCCAGCGTCAAATAGGGAGAGGCGGGAGCGCCGTCGCGCGATGCAAGCGGCGTGGCCCGCAGCGCGTCGGACAGGCTCGTCGTCACCGCTTGGAGCGTGGGCTGCCCTCCGCAATCTCCTTCGGTCGCCAGGTTGGCAAGGGCGGTCGCCAAGCCCACCCGAATGGTTGATGGCGGAAGGGAATCGATTGCTTGAGCAAGCTGCAACGTCTGGACTCCCCGCTGCGTGTCGGGAAGCTGACGTAGGCCGCGCAGGCCTTGCAGTATCTGGGATTGCGCTGGGGTAAGCTTGGGCGCAGGTTGCTGTGCCGCGAGCACTCCCAGGACAAAAGGCAGGAGCAGCAAAGGGACGAATCGCCGCATGCCCGTTGTTACGGGAGATGAGCTGAAGCGTTGGAAATGTCGATGGATGGACATTGGGCACTCTCCCGGTAGCGTTATGGGGCGATTAGATCCCCCTCGCACGCTAAGCCTGAGCCGGCGAGCAACGGTCTGAGCAATATACCAGAAATGCTGACGGCATCTGCGCCTGTCCCCCTTCGTAACGCGTTTTGTTGCCGACCTTCGTTCGGTGGCGCTTTGGCCCGCGACCGGAAGAGCGTCGCGGGCCGAAGCGGATTGCCGAAGGAAATGGTCCTGCCGCTCAGAACTTCGGCAGCGGACTCTTGCTGGGCGCCAGAATCTGGTCCAGCAAGTCCGGGGCGCCGGGAACCCGCTGCAGGTGCGGATAGCGCAACCCCCCGTAGTAGGGAACGTTGATGAGCTGGAAGCGGTCGCCGCGTTTGACGATCAGTTGCAGCGGCTGTTTCGATGTTTCCGCCGCCAGAATCGCCGCACGCAGCACCTTGGGCGAGTAGGCAGCGCCGTTGACGGAAATGAGTTTGGTATCGGGGACAATACCCGCCCTGAAGGCGGGGCTGCCCCACCAGACATTGGCGATGACATTGTCCATTCCCTTGCTCTCAAACGCGCCCAGGGAAATGCCGAGTGAGGTGGAGAAGTCGGCAAAACCGAGCTTCTTTTGCTCGGCGTTGAACCACTGCACGGGAGTGTCGTTGAGAACCAGCTTGTAGCCGCCCTGGGTGATGCCGTTCAAAGGAACCGCGGGGTGGAGTTGATAAATGCGTTTGCGCAGGAAGCTTGCCCAGTGATAGGGGACGACCTGGTTCAAGCCGTTGGCGATGTCAGCGAAGCTGTATTGATCAGTGATCATGCTGCCGTTGTGAACGCCCAGGAAGAGCTTGCAGAAATCGTCGAGCGACTTCTTGTCATGGGTGAGCTGGCGGATTTTGGTGTCGGCGTCCAGCCAGATCAACTCGCCTTCCATGTAGTAGTCTTCCTGGCGCTGGTAGGAGACCCAGCTCACCGGGCGGCGTTGGGAGACGATGGGCTGGTTGGTGGTATCGATCAGTGGCCGCCAGTCGCGGCCGCGGCTGATTTCAAAGCCGGCGGCAGTGCGGGCAAAAAGATCGCGAGCTTGTTCCGGGGTGCGCATGCCGGCGCGGGCGGTGAGCACGTTTCCCCAGTATTCGGTCATCCCTTCATAGACCCACAACAGGTCATCGCGCATGGGCACGTTGAAATTAGGCGTCCAGAGATCGGCGGGCCGGCGGAACTTGCCGTTCCAGGAGTGGGTGTACTCATGCCCCAGCAAGTCGCGTAAATAAACGCCGTGCTGCCAGTCGGTGAAGTAGTCAGCGGGCTGCCCATTTTCACTGGACTGATGGTGCTCCAGGCCGAGATCGCCAGCCACCTTATCGCTGATCAGCAGCAGGAAGTCGTAATGCTGGTAATGATGGGAGCCGTAGAGCTTGTCGGCTTCGGCGGCGAGGTTTTTGTGCTCGCGCAGCTCTTCAGGCGTCATCGTGAGGTCTTCAGGCTTATCCGCCACCATGTCGAGGTACACCTTGTCGGTTGGGGTGGGGGAGAGGTTCACGCGCGAAAAGTAGAGCCCGGCGATGAGCGGCGAGTCGGCCAGCGTGTTGAGCGGCGTCGCCTGGAAGTGAATCGTGTTGCCCTGCTGACTGGCGGTTTCCAGCGCGGTAGCGTACTTCCAGCCGGAGGGCAGCAGCAGCGTGGTATTGAAGGTGATGTCGCGGGTGAAATAGCCCGCCGGATACATCAGCACATCATTCCATTCCAGGTAGGCCAACTGCTGCGATATCTCGACATCGCCGGCGGAGGGCTTGATGGGCGACAGGTAATCGAAATCGACTGTCACCTGGCGGGCTCCAGCGGGCAGCGGCACGTGAAAAGCGTACATATCAACGCGGTCGCGCACCCACTGCACGCGTTGGCCGTCAACATGAGTGATGATGCCGGCCAAGCTGGCGATGGGGCCGGAGGGCTCGTGATCGCCGGGAATCCATTGCGGATAGAGCAGCACCATTTCGCGCTCACCGGCGGCGACGGGGATGACTTCGTGCACGCGCTCCACGCGATCGGTGGTATCGCTCATGTTCACGCGCAGGGTTACCGCGCCGGGGTAGGGGTGATCCAGGGGGGCGGCAACCGGGGGAGGCATGGGGACCGGTTCAGGCTGCTGTTGGGGAGGGTTTTGAGCCAGGGCGGCGGCGGTGAGAACGGCGCCGGCCAACAACACACAGGCGGAACGTTTCATTCCTCGATTGTAAGCGCGTCAACGGCAGTGCGGCACGGTGGAACTATCCGGAGGTATAGGATTCCGCCACGCCCTCCGCAGAATAGACGGGCGAGGGGCGGGCGGCTAACATCCCTCTAATCGTGCGTCCGGGTGGCGAGGGCTGTGCCAAACGCGGCGAGAACGAACCAAAGTCTGGGCATTTGAGAGGGAAAATGAAGCGTCACGTTGTTCCATCCCGCTGTACCACCCCGAAACGACTTCTGCAAACGCTTGCCGGCCTTGCGGCGGCGGCGCTGCTAGTTTTGAGCGCGCCGCGCGCCGGCGCCCAGCTTCCCATGCTGCATGCCAGCGGCACCAACGTGGTCGATGCCAACGGCAACATCGTGCCGCTGCGCGGCGTCAACCTGGGCGGCTGGTTCATCATGGAGAAGTGGATGAGTCCACTTACCAGCGATAGCGAACCCGACACCTACACCGTGATGCAGACGTTGGACAATCGCTTCGGCGTCAGCGAAGAAGAGAGTCTGATGAAGACCTACCAGCAAAGCTGGATCACGACGCAGGACCTGGACAACATCGCCGCCATGGGTTTCAACGTGATCCGCGTGCCGGTCTGGTACGGGCAGTTCTATTACCTGAACAACATTTCGAACTCGGGCTGGCGGCCGGACGCTTTCAACGAACTGGACTGGGTGGTGCAGCAGGCGGCGCAGCGGGGCATCTACACCATCATCGACATGCACGGGGTGGTTGGGGGGCAGAGCACCTCCGACGACACCGGCTACGCCAACCAGAACCAGTACTGGTCCAACTCCAACGACCAGGGCAACACCAACTGGATGTGGTGGCAGATTGCCAATCATTACAACGGCAACTCCGACGTTGCCGGCTACGACATCATGAACGAGCCCACCGGCGCGCCCAACAACTCCGCGGTGATCTCGGCCTATAACAGCATTTACAACAGCATTCGCGGCGTTGATCCCAGCCACATGGTCATCATGGAAGGCACCTGGGGCAACTGGAATTGGAGCATGCTTCCCAGCCCGTCCACCGAGGGCTGGACCAACGTGATGTACGAGATGCACGTTTATTGCTGGAACTGCAGCGCCTCGCAGGTGGAGTCCAGTTCCGACAGCGCGGTCACCGATTTCCATAACCACGCTTACTACAACGTGCCGGGCTACATTGGCGAGTTCAACGATTTCGGGAACGGCTCCAGCGTGTGGCAGTATTCAGTGAACGATTACAACAACGCGCCCATGAGCTGGACGCCGTGGGCGTATAAGGCGACGCACGGCCTGAATCCGGACAGTTGGGGACTGTACGACCCGACCTGGTGGCCGACCACGCCAAATATCGGCTCGGACTCGTCGGCGACGATCGCCGCCGACTGGCAGCAATGGACGACGGCGAACGCCTTTGCGCAGAATACCTCGCTGGGCATTTCCGGAGGCGTGAATAACGGCGGCGGTGGCGGGGGTGGCAGCACCAGCAGCGTGATGATCGACGCCGGCGGTGCGGCTTCAGGGAGTTGGGCAGCCGACGAAGACTATTCGGGCGGCAACACCGCTTCGACCAGCGCGACGATCGATACCTCGCTGGTGGCCAATCCGGCGCCGCAGACCGTGTACCAGACCGAGCGCTGGGGCGCGTCGACCTACACCATAGGCGGTCTAACCGCGGGCGCCAACTACAACGTCAACCTGCACTTCGCCGAAATCTACTGGACCAGCACCGGACAGCGTGAGTTCAATGTGAGCATCAATGGCAGCCAGGTGCTGACCAATTTCGACATTGTGGCGGCCGCGGGCGGGGCCGACAAGGCGATAGTAAAGTCCTTCTCGACCGCCGCCAATTCCAGCGGCCAGATCGTCATTCAGTTGACGGTGGGCGCAGTGGACCAGCCCAAGATCAGCGGCATCGATATTGAGGCGGCCAGCAGCGCATCGAGCGGCGGCGCCACCTCGATCAGCAACAGCGCCTGGTACGAGGTGATTAACAAGACCAGCGGGCTTTGCATGGACGCGGCGGGTTGGGGCACGGCCAACGGGACCGTGCTGCAGCAGTGGACCTGTGGCAGCCAGCAGAACAACCAGGAGTGGCAGTTCCAGGCGGCCGCCAGCAGCGGTTACGATGCGGTGGCCAATCGCAACGCTCCCGCGCTGGTGTGGGACGACAGCAACGGTTCCACCGCCAACGGCAACAAGATCCAGCTCTGGACTTACGGCAGCGGCAACAGCAACCAGGAGTGGCAGCCGGTTTATTTGGGCAACAGTCTCTGGGAGTTTGTGAACGAGACCAGCGGGCTGTGCCTGGATAACACCGGTTCCACCAGCACCGGGGTGCAGATGACGCAGTGGTCGTGTCAGAGCGGCAACACCAACCAGGAGTTCACTCTGCTGCAGCAACCCTGAGACCGAGCCGGCCAGTTCACGATGGCCGGCCATCCTGCGAGGTAACAGGGACGGGGCAGCCGGCGAGCGTTCTCGCGGCCTATTACTGCCGCTGAGCACGTGCGGCATTCCCCAAATGCGGGCTCTGGCGGTGTTCCGGGCAGCAGCGCTGTCCGGGCGGGGCGCCGCCAAAGCACGCACTCGCGGCCGGAGAGGGAACTCTCCGGCCGCTTCTTTGTGGCCGCTGGCTGCGGTTATGAAAAAAATGCGATGAGCTATACGCCGGTCTAGTTGGAAGCTCGCGCAAACCCTTGTAGAGTTCCTGAAGTTGCTATGCAGCTATATAGCTGTGAGCCGGTGGCGAGACGCGCGGCAGCAGGTGATGGCGCCGTCTTCCCCGGTTGAATGCTGGACATGTGTGCGTTGCGAAGCCCCCGCAATCGCATCCGCTGAGGCCAGCGTGGTTGCAGAAATCGCTCTATAGCAATCAATCCACTGAGGGGACTCGCATTTCATGAGACGTTTGCGTTCACTCTTCCCGGCACTGGCCGTGCTGGCGGTTTGTGTCTTATTGCGCGCCACCGCGCACGCGCAGGAGGCGCCTTACGGCGGTACGCCCTGGGCGCTGCCCGGCACGGTGCAATCGGAGAACTTCGACACCGGCGGCGACAATGTGGCCTATTACACCTCCGACAACATCAATCATGGCGGGCAATACCGCACCAGCGAGGGGGTCAGCATTGAGACCACCACCGACACCGGTGGCGGCTATGACGTGGGTTGGACCGCACCGGGCGAGTGGATCAACTACACCGTCAACGTAGGCTCGACGGGAAGTTATGTCTTCAATGTCCGGGTGGCGAATACCGGCGCGGGTGGAGCGTTCCACATCAATGTGGACGGCGCGAATCTGACGGGCTCGATCAGTGTGCCGAATACCGGCGGTTGGCAGACGTGGACCACCGTGAGTTCGCCGGCGGTGCAGCTCTCCGCTGGACAGCATATTGTGCAGTTCTATATGGACACCAACGCCTCCAGCGGCGCGGTGGGGAATTTCAACTGGTTTTCCGCGGTCATGCAGAACAATGGTGAAGCCCCCTATGGCGGCACGCCGTGGGCGCTGCCCGGCACGGTGCAATCGGAAAACTTCGACACCGGCGGCGACAACGTCGCTTATTACACCTCCGACAACACTAACCATGGCGGGCAATACCGCACCAGCGAAGGCGTCAGCATTGAGACGACGACTGACACCGGCGGCGGTTATGACGTGGGCTGGACGGCGCCCGGCGAGTGGATCAACTACACCGTAAACGTCACCGCGGCCGGCGACTATCTCTTCAATGTGCGCGTGGCCAACCCAGGAGACGGGGGTTCGTTCCACATCAATGTGGACGGCGCCGACGTCACCGGATCGATGGCGATACCGAACACGGGCGGATGGCAGAGCTGGACGACGATTACTTCCAACCCCGTCCAACTCAGCGCCGGCCAGCATGTGGTGCAGTTTTACATGGACGCCAACTCCAGCAGCGGGGCGGCGGGCAACTTCAACTGGTTCTCGGTTTCGGCTTCCACCAACAGCTCCGAGGCGCCGTATGGCGGCACGCCCTGGGCGCTGCCGGGAACGGTGCAAGCGGAGAACTTCGACACCGGCGGCGACAACGTCGCCTACTATACTTCCGATAACACCAACCATGGCGGCCAGTACCGTCCCAACGAGGGCGTCAGCATCGAGACCACCAGCGACACGGGCGGCGGCTATGACGTGGGCTGGACCGCGCCCGGCGAGTGGATCAACTACACCGTCAACGTGACCGCCAGCGGGACGTACTACTTCAATGCCCGGGTGGCCAATCCCGGCGCCGGGGGCGCCTTTCATATCAACCTCGATGGGACTGACGTGACCGGCTCGCTGAGCATTCCCAACACGGGCGGCTGGCAGACCTGGACGACGATCAGTTCGGGAGCGGTGCAGCTTGCCGCCGGCCAGCACATCGTGCAGCTTTATATGGATACCAACGCTTCCAGCGGCGCGGTGGGCAACTTCAACTGGTTCTCGGTCAGCAGCTCCTCCGGTTCCGGCGGAGGAGGCGGCGGGGGAACCGGCAGTGTCATTTTCAGCCAGTACAAAGACATCTCCGTTAACGCCAACTGGAATACCGGCCAGCAGCAGACGGCGGTGACCGGGACCGTGCAGCCGGTGGTCAACGTCATGCCCAACACCACGGAAACCTGGGCGTTTGCCACCGGGAGCTGCGGGTCGGAAAACTGGGCCGGCATTCCCGTCTCGCAGGAAGTGACCAACGTGCAGGATTTCGTGAACGCCGGCAAGAAATACATCATCAGCACCGGAGGCGCCGCGGGCTCGTTCAGTTGCGACGCGGGCGGCGCGGCTTTCGTCTCGTTCATCCAGACCTACTACTCGGCCAACATGCTGGGAGTGGATTTCGATATCGAGAGCGGGCAATCGCAGTCGCTGGTGGACAACCTGATCAACGACGTGATCTACGCGCAGAACAACGGCTACGGCAATCTGCGTTACAGCTTCACGCTGGCGACGCTCGGGGGCAGCGCCAACCCGGCGCTGGGCTCGGAGGGGATCATGGTGGTCAACGAGATCAAGAATCTGGGTCTCAGCGGCAACTACACCATCAACCTGATGACCATGGACTACGGCACGACCAACAGCAGCAACTGCGTGGTCGTCAATGGCGCCTGCGAGATGGGGCAGTCGGCGGTGCAGGCGGCCGTTGACCTCAACCAGCAGTTCGGCATTCCGTACTCTCACATCGAGATCACGCCGATGATTGGCGGCAACGACACGCAAGGGGAGGTATTTACCCTGAGCGACGTCGATACGGTCTCGAACTTCGTCAAGCAGAACGGTCTGGCGGGCGTCCACTTCTGGTCGCTCGACCGCGACGACGACTGCACCCAAACCAGCGCCAGCTCGACCTGCAACAGCTATGGTCAGGCGGGCACGTTTGGCTTTACCAATCAGTTCGACACCGACCTGGGCTTGTAGCCGGGCCGGGATGAAAACGCGGCCGGCGGGGGATTGCCCGCGCCGGCCGCGTTGCCATGAAAGGGTATTTCCCACGTTCGTATTTGCTGCGTTTTTCCAGCTTGCAACGCGTCTGGAATCTGCTAAGGTTAGCTGAAGTTTGCCCCGCGGAAGCGGGCGGCTTTTAATAAGACACATGCGTATTTCCACAACGGCCCTCTGGGCGGCAGCACTGCTGGCCGCCAGCGCAAATCCCTCTTTCGCCGTGGCCAAGCCCTCCGCAAAGCCGCGGCATGGGCTCAGCGGCCAGGCTCTGGCGAAACGGCTGATTATCGAACAGGCGCGCGCGGTGCAGACGCTGGCGCAGTTCGAGGTCTCTCACCAGGTGGACCAGACCGTCGTCACCCCGAAATACAAGGAGACCACGCACGAATACCTCAAGACCTGGATCAAGCGGCCTCACCTGATCCGGGTGGAGGTGAAGTCGATGATGCACGGCATGACACTGGTCTCCGACGGCTCTGGCACCTGGGTCTATCGCGATGCGAGCCGCACCTATGCGCGGCAGTCAGCGCTGCCGCCGGCGGGGCTGTTTAACAGCGCCTTTCCCGGCCTGTCGCGCCAGCTCAGCGACGCCAACCTGCCCAATGTGATGCGCTCGGCACGGCTTGTGGGGAGCGAGGCCCTTAAGGTGGGCGGCCGCAGTTATCCGTGTCAGCTCGTCGAGGTGACGATCGATCCGAACGCCGCGCCCGGGGAACTGCAGAACAACCGGCTGCGGCTGTGGATCTCCAGCCAATACCAGGTGCCGCTCAAGGTGGAAGCCACCATCAACGGCAGCGGCGGGGCGGGGAGCACCACCTATTCCGACTTCGTCACTACCTTTCTCCCCAATGCTTCTATTCCGGCCTCGACGTGGGTGTTTCTGCCGCCGAAGAATTCGCATCCCGCACCGGGAACGAGGGCGCCGGGGCTGGAGTAGGCAGCACGGCCCGGCCGCTTTTATTCCCCCCGCTTCGATCCAAGGGCGCCATCCGGCCAAAAATAGTAGCCGCGCTTCGCTAGTCACCGGCGGTTGGGGACCTAAACGGCAGTTCCGGACCTTTTGCTTTCACTTCGGTTTGCGATTTCCGGGCTCGAAATCAGTTCGCCTCGGCGCAGGCTCGTGAGGTCTGGGCACACCTTGGGCGCGCGGGATTTTGTTAAGCGGTTTCCCGTGAAGCGTACTTTTTACGCTCCCACCCGTTTGGGGAGGGGGGGATGAGACACGGTGTTTTTGAATCTGGACGGCGTTTCACCTCGAAAAGCTAGAGTCGCGGGGAGTTTCCTCCCATGGTGGGTGCGCTTTGCGGCGCGCGCACTGTCTCATTCGTGCAGTTTTGAGGCTGCGGAAGCGGGACAGGCGTCAGCGGCTGCGGGCCGCGGCCCGGCGGGGGCTTGCGCCTGGCCGGCCGCTGTTGGCCGTGGACCGGAGGTCGCCTCTGCGGAGGCGGCCGGGACCGGCTCGACACTGGCGGTCCCATTCGCAGTGGCGCCGTTGGCCGTGGCGGCTGCTTGCTGGGCCTGACCGGTGGGCTGGCTGGCCGGCGACAATTCGCCGTTTGCTGCCTTTGCCGCGCTTGCCGTTTGTGCTGTCTGGTCACCCGCGGCTTGCTTGATGTTGGCGGACTCTTCGATTGCCGCGTGCTTGAGTTCCTCGGTCATCTCGAATGCCATGGCTTCAATGGCCGCGGCTTGATCCGGATCGGCCTTGGCGGCGGTGGCCGCAGCGGTTTGCCGAATGGCCATTGCTTTCGCGAAGGCAATTTCGAAGACCTCCTGGGCTTCGCGCTCGGCCTGTTCCCGGATGGCGTCGAGACGGGCTTCCCGGGCCTGCTGGTCGCGGAATTGCTGCTCCTCGCGGTCCCCAGCTTCCAACTCGAGATGCTTTTCCGCGGTTGGCGCGGTGTGTTTGGCGGCAATAGCCGCGTCGCGCAGTTTATCGAGCATGCTCTTCATATATTTGGCGCCGGAACCGGCGGCCATGGAGCGGATGATGCGCTGCGCGGCGGCATCACCCTGGGAGGCGTCGCCAACGGTTTTCAATAACAAGATGGGGGCCAGGCCGTAGACGGCATCCGCGGCGTATTTGGCCATGGCGTACTGGAAGTGGGGGCAGTGCTCCCAGCGGAAGAAGGTGACTTTCAACACGCCGCAGCGTTCGAGGACGGTATCGAGCGGGCTGCGCCCCTCATCGGCCTCGAGAGCGGCCATGAAGCGCTGTTGCAGGTCGGAGGGAACAAACGGAGGTGGCTCCTGAGGAGACCTCCGCGCCCCGGTGGAAAAGGCCGCCAGGATGGCGGCGGGGTTGAGTGTGGCTTCCATTGATTGACTCCTTGTGGCCGGTTATCGGTTGAGTTGTCGGTTGCCGGTTGTCAGTTGTCCGCAGGGCGTGGATGAGAACGGGCGTCGTGGATGGCCTCAGCGGTTTTATCGATAACTGTGCCTGGAGGGTTAGATGAGGGGGTGGGGTTGGGGAACTGGTTTCAAGATTGTGATATTGCTGTTACGGAATTGTTACAGGGGTTGGGATTGAGGGGCCAGGGATAGGGGACGGAAGGGGACTGGGATTCGGGAGTTGGAGTGGCGGGCGGCGGATGACTGCTTTGCTCCGGTGCGCTGCTTGTTTCCTGGGGATGGTAAGAGAGCGTCGCTTTGAGTGTGAGGGGGATGAGGCATCGAGCGTGCGCGGCTCTTCTGACGTTTTGTTTGGAGCGGCACGGCCGCTTTTATTCCACCCGCTTCGGTGTTCGGCCCCCACCCCAAGCCGCGCCGCGCTGCTCGGGGTGGGGGCCGAAGCTCACGGATGGTGGTGGCGCTTTACTAGCCCGAGTTCGTCCCACAACGGCGCGTTTGCAGTCGAGAGGCAGGCGGCTTTTCTTGTTGAGAAAAGCCGCACTCTTCTCCGTCCCAACGCCTCGCCTGGTGACGAACTCGGGCGTCGCCAGCGGTGCGGGACCTAAACGGCAACCCCGGACGTTCGCTACGACTTCGGCCTGCGATTTCGAACTCGAAAGCAGTTCGACTCGGCCCTGGCTCGTAAGGCAAGCTGGCCTGGAGAAGCATTTGCCAGGCGTGACTATGGAGGGAACCCCTGGGTGGGCAGGACGGCGCCGAAGTTGTCGCGGTTTGCGGCGGGGTGAGAGGCGGCCGATGCGTGGGGAGAGGGAGGACTGGCGCGTGTAAGCGTGCGGGGCTAAGAGGATCGGGAGCTGTCGATGTGAGTCGGAGTTTACTTATTGACACGCTGTTGCGCAGCGGCTAAGGTGTTAGAGCCTTAATTCACCCTTAAGTTTCGCGTTGGGCGCGGGAGTGTACAGCTACGTGCGACTTAGGACGGAGCTTCCAGTGGCACGTATTGGGAAAAGTGTACGCAAGCGCTTGTCTGGGCGGAAAGCGGCCTACTTAGTGACGATGCTCACCGCCGGACGATGGGGGCGGGAGGTGCGCGCCTGTCTGGCGCTGCTGCTGGCGCAGGGGTTGGTGTTGAGCAGCGTGCTAGCGTTTGCGGCGGCGAGCGCTGCGAACATGACTCGCGCCGGTGGGTTCAGCCCGGCGAAGATGACGGCTCCAGCACGGCGTCAGGCAGTGCGGACAGAGGCCGGCAGCAGGGGCGCCGTGAGGGGCCCCCGCATGGGTGGCCTGAATGCCGGCGGCAGTGGCGCTGTTTCTTTGCTCCGGGAGCGGAAGGCGATGCCGCTTCAGCCGCATTGGGCGGGAAATGAGAGTGAGTTTTCCGGGCGCGACGAGGCGACGCCGGATTTTTTCCGGCCGGTTTATCAGCCGTCTCGGCATGCGGCCAGCCGGGCAGGTGGGGAGTTTGCTTATCAGTCTGCCGGGCAGAGGGTTGAGCCTGGGATGGGCGCGGGGCTTGACGCTAGCTGGAGGGCAGGTGAGATCCCGGGCGACTTTTTGGCGAGGGTTCCGGCAGACGTCTCTGGAATCATCCCGTTCCATGCTCCAGCAACGCTTCCGGCTATTAATCCCATTCAAGCTGTCCGGTCACCGGTGTTGAACAACGATGATGCGGGCGTGGCAGTGGCGGGGCCACGGGCTGGATGGAGCGGCAATGCGGGGATGATGGGGTGGCAGGATGCCTCCGGCGGAGGAGCGGGCAGCACGGGGCTGGCGGTTTCGGTGGGTTTCGCGGATAACTCCAGCGCGAGCGGAAATTATCCCGCGCCATGGCAGGGCGCGCCGAACGTGGTGTTTCTTGGTGGGGGCAGTCACTTCGATGCGGGCGCGATCCGGCTGGATAACACCAGCGGGAGCGCGATCCGTGTGGATCAGGTAACGGTGGACCTGGGGCGGCCGGGCCCGGTGTTTCAACTGTGGGGCGGCTTTAGCGTGCCGGCGAACGGTTCGGTCATCCTGACGCAGACAGCGGACGGTAATTTCGACACCAGCAACTCTCCCATCGTGGGCTGCGGGCAAACATTGGCCGCCGGCGAGACGCGGATCCCAAGCGTCACGATTACCATCGCGGGGCAGGCGAACACATTTCAGGACACGGCTCACGTACTGGACACGGGGGGTTTTGACCTGAGCTGCCGCGGGAATGAGTCGTTGCAGTGGCGGCCGATTGGGACGGTGGGTATAGAGCGCCCGGCGGGGGCGGTGACGTTGAACGCGGTGAGCGGTGGAGCGCCAGCGGGAGACAGCGTGGGGTTGACGGCAACGGTGACGGATGCGGATGGGCAGCCGCTGGGCAACGTTGCAGTGAACCTGGCGGTGAGTACGGGGCCGGACCAGGGACTGGCGTGGGAGCAGGCGACAGGGGCGAGCGGCGCGGCGGCATTCAGTTATGCCGGTAACGGCGCTGGAGTGGATCGGCTGGAAGCGCAGGTGAGCAACGCTTCGGGCGGGGCGATGGCCTCCAGCAGCGTGGCGCTAAGTTGGACGAGCGCTGCGGCGTGTCCGCTGCCGGCGGCCGCGGCGGTGGGAACGCAACTGGTTTATGTGGGGACGCAGAGCGCGGAGCTGAGCGACAGCATCAAAGCGGCGGCATTGTTGACCGATCCGTTGGGGAACCCGCTGGCGGGGCGCACGATCGCGTTCACTCTGCAGGGGCGGACGCAGAGCGCGGAGACCGACGGCAACGGCGAGGCAGAGACCAGTTTTGTGCCGTTGGTGAGCGCGCCGGTCAGCAGCCTGACGATGGGCATCAGCTTCGCGGGGGACAGCGGCGACCAGGCGGCGCAGACCAGCGCGAGCGTGCAGATCGCTCCCGACAACACGCAGCTACGGCCAAGCGGGGCAACGTTTATCGCCGCAGGACAGCCGCAGACGCTGACGGCCAACCTGCAGGATCTGGAAGAGCAGACGCCGCTGGCGAACGAGACGGTCACTTACACCGTGGCGGGCGTGCAGGCGAGCGGGATCAGCGACGCGCAGGGCAATGTGCGCGCGACGCTGACGCTTCCCGCGGGCACGGCCACTGGGGAGACGCAGTTAACGATCAGTTTTGCGGGCGACAGCAACCACGCGCCCGCGACCCTAAAGCAGGCGGTGGAGGTGTTCACCCCGACCGGATTTGTGATCTGGGGGGGCAATGCGGGTGGGTTACAGCGCGGCGCGCGGGTGAACTTCTGGGGGGCGCAATGGGCCAGCCAGGTGAGCGGCGGCGACTTCCAAGCCAATGCCAGTTTCAAGGGGTACGCGGATAGTTCCAGCTTTGCGCTGTGCCAGGCGGCGGTGGCTTCCAACGGGGGCAGTGTGGTTCCAGGCTGCTGGTCGGCGAAGCCGGGCAACAGTTTTCCTCCCGCGGCGGTGCCGCAGACGATCGGGGTGCTGGTAGCGACCGCAATCCGCAAGGGCGGCAGCGGCATTTACGGCAACGTGGCGGCGCTGGCGCTGGTGCAGGTGGCGAGCAGCCCGAGGTATAGCAACAATCCTGGGCATCCGGGGTACGGCACGATTGTGGACGTGATAGCGCAGGGGGCGAGCATTTTTCCTCCCGCGCCGCAGGTTTCGGTGACGCAGAGCCAGCCCGCGACGGTTGCGCCGGGCGAAAGCTATAACGTCGATTTCAATATTGCGAACGCGGCGGGGGGACCGCAGGCGGTCGACGTGAGTCTCTCGGCGCTGTTTGACGATGTGGCTCCGGCGAGTTTCTCCCAAAACCTGGCCGCGCTGGACGCGGGCGCGAGCGCGACGCTGCAATCGCAAGAGGCGGCGCCGGGAGTGAGCGAACGGCAGGGCGGGGAATCGAACAACGATTACCTGACGCGATTGGCGGGGTTGGACGAGCGTCTCTACACCTCGCAATCAGAGACGAGCTTCAGTGACGCGAGCGGCGCGCCCTACGACGCGCTCACGGCGGAGTCGGCCAGCAGGCTGACCTTGCCGGTATTGAATCTCTCGCTGAGCGGGATTGCCTGCGCCAATCCCTCCAGCAGCGTGCCGTATCAGGTGGCGATTGAAAACATCGGTTCGGCGGCGGGGTTGAATGCGCCGCTGGCGCTGACGTTTCCGGATGGCAGCAGCCGGACGCTGACGCTGACCAGTATCGCTTCCGGGGCGATGTTCCAGAACACGCTGAGCTGGAGTACGCCGTCACTGAGCGCGCCGGGAGCGGGTGAGAGCACGGCGCAGTATTTGGCGCGGCTGGCGGCGGCGGACGGACAGCAGTGGGAGGCAAGCGCGACGCTGGGATGGCAGGACGCGCCGGGAAACCTGTACGGCACGCTGCAAAAAACTTTCAGCACGGTTACCGAGCACCTGCCCATCGTGGTGGTGAGCCCATCGGCGCCGGCGGCAGTGGAGCCGGGCGTGGCGGCGAAGCTCAACTTCACACTGCAGAACACCGGAGGGGGCAATGCGCTGGGCGTGACGATGAGCGTGCAAAATCCGGACGCGACGCAAACGGCGACGAAGGCAGTAGCCATCAGCGCTGGGCAAAGCGCGTTTGCGAGCACGGTCTGGACGGCGCCGGCGGTGGCGGGGATTGGGGCGGGCGAAGACGCGACCAACTATATCAACCGGCTGCTGGGGATTAACGGCTCCAGTTTGAATTTCGCTTACAGCACGCAGTGGCTGGACGCGGCGGGCAACAACTACGGACCGACGCATGACACGGTGCGGACCAGCGAGGTTTTGCCGGTGGTGGAGACGACGCTGGGGGCGCCGGCTGGGGCACTGCCGGGGACAACGCTGGCGTTGCCCTTCGGTTTCAGCAACGCGGGGGGAGCGGCGGCTTTGCAGGTGGGGGCGGTGGGCAGCAATCCGGACGGGTCGCCGCTGAGCAGCGGGCTTGTGGCGAGCCTCGCGCCGGGGGCGAGCGCGAATGCGCAGACGGATTGGACGCTGGCAGCGCCAGCGGGGCCGGGCGCGCATGAGACCAGCGCGCAATACCTGGCGCGGCTGCAGGGGTTGAGCGGGGCGCCGCTGGCATTCACGGCGGCGACTACCTGGGCGGACGGGCAGGGCAACAATTACGGGCCGGTGACCACGGTGGCGCAGAGCGAGGAGCAGCTTCCGGTGGTGACGACGGCGATTGGGGCGCCGGCTGGGGCACTGCCGGGGACTGCCATGGCGGTGGCGGCGGCATTTGCCAACGAGGGCAGTGCGGCGGCAGAGCAGGTGCAGGCGGTGGGGAGCAATCCGGATGGGTCGGCGTTCAACCGGAAGCTTGCGGCGCTGGCGGCGGGGGGAACAGGCTCGGTTCCGGGTAACTGGACGGTTCCGGTAGCGGCGGCGCCTGGGGCTGGAGAAAGCGCAGCGCAGTATCTGGCGCGGCTGCAGTCACTGAGTGGTTCGAACCTGTTGTTCCGCGCGGCGACAACCTGGAGCGATGCGGCGGGGAACGTTTACGGTCCGGTGGCGGCGCAAGGGCAGAGCCAGGAGCAGTTGCCGGTGGTGAATCCAGTGGGAGAGGCGCCGGCGAGCGTACTGCCGGGAGCGGCGCTGGGATTGAAGGTGAACCTGAGCAACAGCGGGAGCGCGGCGGCGCTGCGGTTGCAGGTTGCGGGGAGCAATCCGGATGGGTCGGCGTTCACCGTGCCGGGCCTGGCGGAGTTGGCGGCGGGTTCCAATGAGGCGGCCAACAGTTCGTGGGTGCTACCGGTGGCGGCGCCGCCCGCGGCGGAGGAGACGGGCGGGCAGTATCTGACGCGGCTGCTGGCGCTCAACGACAGCGACCTGGCGAGCAGTTACCAGTTGAGTTGGGAGGACGCGAACGGCAACGTTTATGGTCCAGTGGCGGGAACGGTGAGCAGCAGAGAGCAGTTGCCGGTGGTGGAGACGACGCTGGGGGCGCCGGCTGGGGCACTGCCGGGGACAACGCTGGCGCTGCCGTTCGGTTTCAGCAACGCGGGAGGAGCGGCGGCTTTGCAGGTGGGGGCGGTGGGGAGTAACCCGGACGGATCGCCGCTGAGCAGCGGGCTGGTGGCGAGCATGGCGCCGGGGGCGAGTGCGAACGCGCAGACGAGTTGGACACTGGCAGCGCCGGCCGGGCCGGGCGCGCATGAAACCAGCGCACAATACCTGGCGCGGCTGCAGGCGTTGAGCGGGGCGCCACTGGCGTTCACGGCGGCGACCACCTGGGCGGACGGGCAGGGCAACAACTACGGACCGGTGACCACGGTGGCGCAGAGCGCGGAGCAGCTTCCGGTGCTCAACCCGAGCGCACAGTTGCCGGCGGCGGCGCTGCCGGGAAGCGTTGTGGCGCTGAACATTACCTACAACAACAGCGGCAGCGCGACGGCGCAGACGGTGGAGGTGAAGGGGAGCAATCCGGATGGCAGCGGCTACGATCTGGCGAAGCTGGCGTCGGTCAGTGCCGGGTCGAGCGCGAGCGCGCAGGAGAGCTGGACGCTGCCGGTGGTGGCGCCGCCAGCGGCGACGGAGACGGCGGCGCAGTACCTGGCGCGGCTGCAGGCGCTGGATAACTCGCGCCTGAACTTCACCTGGAACCAGAGCTGGACGGACGCGCAGACGAATACTTACGGGCCGGTGCAGGGAAGCGCGAGTTTGAGCGAACAGCTCCCGGTGCTGAACGCGGTGCTGAGCGGGCCACAGATGGTGCAGGCGGGGTCCAGCCTGGCATTGACGCTGGCGATCAGCAACAGTGGGCACGCGGCGACGAGCGCGATTGGCGCCAGCGTGCAGGGCGCAGGGATGGCGGCGGAGAACATGGCCATCGCGGCGCCGGTATTGGCGCCGGGAACGTCAAGCGGAGGGAGCGTCACGTTAACGGTGCCGGCGGGGACGGCGGCGGGGGCGTGGACGGCGACGGCGTGGGTGAGTTGGAAGGACGCGGAAGGAAACAGTTATGGTCCGGCGCCGGCGACGTGGACGGTGCAGGTGCAGCGGCCGAATCAGCCGCCGGTGGTGAGCGCGGGGGCGGCGCAGACGGCGACGCTGGCGGGTGCTCCGCCGGCGGCGACGGTGAATCTCCTGGGCAGCGCGGTGGACGATGGTTTGCCGAACGGCACGCTGGTGATTGGTTGGAGTGTGGTGAGCGCGCCGCAGGTGAATGGTGCGTCGGCAGTGGTGAGCTTCGCCAACGCTGCAGCGGCAGCGACCACAGCGACGTTCACGGCGGCGGGGACGTACGTGCTGCAGTTGAGCGCATTTGACGGGCAGTACACGTCGACGGCGCAGACCACGGTGACGGTGCAGCCGGAGCCGCTGAGCAACGACACGTTGACGTTGACGCCGGGGCTGGCCGGTCCGGACGTGCCCGGCAGCGTGCAGAAGCTGACTGCGACGCTGCGGGATGAGCAGCAACAGCCGGTGGCGGGAGTGGTGGTGCAGTTCACGGTGAGCGGGGCGAACGCCGGGCAGGGGAGCGCGACGACCGGAGCGGACGGGACGGCGGCGTTCACTTATACGGGGAAGAATGTGGGTTCGGACCAGGTAGAGGCGGTAGCGGGCGGGGTGTTGACGAGCGCGGCGGCGGAAGTGGGGTGGCAGAACAGCCGCGGGGATATCGAGACCACGACGGTAACTGGACAGTTTTATCAGGGGGATGGAGGGAACGCGTTTGACCTGGCGCCGGGGCGGACGCCGGTGTTCACTGAGGAGTTTCCTGACATTGATTTTAACGATAGTAGCAGTTGGAGCGGCGTGGACGTGCAGACGGTGCCGCTTACGGATGTGGTCCGCGATGTGAATTATGTGATGAGCGGAGTGTTGCCGGCGGTAGGACAGGATACAAACGGAAACAGGGTGCAAGTGGGCGCAGGCGCGCTGACCAGCGTACAGGCTGTGTTTACCGGGATGCTGGTAGTACGTCAAGCAGGGTCATACAGTTTCCATGTGGAGGTGGGGACGGGCGGAAACATGGGCGGCGGTGGCTTTATCTTGGGCGTGGGCGCCACGGCGGCAGGGCAGCAGCCCACGGTCGCCGCAGGGGGCGAGCCATGGATCAACGCGCCAGCCGATGGGCTTAGCTACCGGGAGCGGCTAGCGGTGGTTGCGGCGGTAAATGCGGAAGTGCCCAACAGCAATAACGAAGCGACTGTGGAGTTCCCCGCGCCTGGGCTGTACCCCTACGAGATCGATTACGCAGCGGCAGCGCCGAGCCAATGGCTGGAGTTTGGGGATAACAGCGGGCTTATCATCCCCGCCGGGTCGCTGGCGCTGAGCCCCGCGACGGTGGCGCTGGGGAGCACGGTGAACGATGCTGTGCCCGTCACGGTGACGGCGCTGAACGCGCTTGGACAGCCCGAGGCGGATCTGGGAGTAACGCTGAGCGTCACTGGGGCGGAGACACACCAGCTCCAGGCCATGACTGATGCCCAGGGGGTGGCGACCTTCTCGTACGAGGAGTCGCAACCGGGCACCGTGACGCTGCAGGCGAACGGGGTCATTGACGGTATGCCCACAGTATCAAATACTGTGACTTTTCCGTGGACGCCAGTGAACCAACCGCCGACAGTGAGCGCGGGCGCCGAACAGGTCGTGGACTGGGTACCGGCTACGGCCGGGAGCTCTTCAGGCGTGCTAAGCGGTACGGTAAGTGATGATGGGTTGCCGGCCGGGGACACACTGACCCAGAGCTGGTCGCAGGTTTCGGGTCCGGTTGGGGCAAGTATTGCGAGTCCCGCAGCGCTAACGACGCGAGTTTGGTTCAGCGCGCCTGGGGTTTATGTCTTCAAACTCACGGCAACGGATGGGCAGCTCACCTCCTGGGCGGAGACCACCGTGGAAGTTGTGCCGCTTGCTCCAGGGGTGTTCGTGTATGCGGGACCGGATCAAACCCTGCCCGACAATCTGACGACGACGCTGGCGGGCCGGGTATCGGCGAATGGGTTCGGCAGCGCGCCCGTTTCGACCCTCTGGAGCCAGGTCAGCGGCCCCGGCGCAGCGCAGTTCCAGGATGCGACGCGGGCCGCTACGCAGGTTAGCTTCACGGCGCCGGGCACGTATGTGCTGCAACTGGCTGCGGCGGTCAACGGACAGGCTCAGGCTTCAGACGTGGCCATCAGCGTCGAGCCCGGAAAGGTGCAGTGCGTGGTGGGCAGTGGCGGAGAGGATTTCTGGACGGCATTTTCCGACATTGAAGCTTCCTTCGAGGGTTGGGTGCCGACATTTCCGCTGACTACCCAGTTGTTCATCACCGGCAGTAGCCCGGCGTCGGGAACCGTCACCATCCCGGCGCTTGGATTTACGCAGGGCTTCACTGTGACGCCCGGGCAACAGACCACAGTTACCGTTCCCAACGCCTCGATCGATCAAGCAAATGACGCGGTCGAGCCGCTGGGTATCCACATCGTCGCCGACCACACGATTTCGGTCGATGGCATGCAGCACCAGGCCGACCAGACCGACGGGTTCCAAGCCCTGCCGACGGAGGCGCTGGGGACCGACTACCGCCTGATCACCTATGACCGGCACGACCCCAACGATGGAGCCTACGGCAGCGATGATCCCGATGGCGCCTCGGGTTTCACCGTGCTGGCCACGCGCAACGGCACCGTCGTCACAATTACTCCCACCATCCAGTTTGCGAATGACTTTAATGGAGACGGCCCAGTTCTCCATGCAGCCGGAGTGCCATTCACGGTTTCGCTTAACGAGGGAGACGTTTACCAAATTTCGCAGGAGCACAGCTACCAATCCGACTTTGCGGGGACGGAGGTTAGTTCGAACTACCCGGTAGCGGTGTGGAGCAGTGCGCGGGAAGCCAGCGCCCTGGGTTCCAACCACGCCGTTGAGCAACTTCCTCCCCTTTCCGCTTGGGGAACGCGCTACGTGGCGATGCCTATGTTCAAAGGGCAGGACGGCGCCGAGGACGAAATCACTGTGCTGGCGGCTTCGGCGAACACGCATTTGATCATCAATGGCGCGCCGGTGACCGTTCTGGCGGCGGGCGGTTACTACGGCGCGCAGGTCAAGCAACCGCTGGATATTGAGAGCGACCGGCCGGTCATGGTCGCCGAGTTTAGCCCGGGCGAAGATGCGCCGAGTTGGCCGTGGGTGGACGACAGCGGCTTCGATATGCTTATCATCCCCCCGGTTAGCGCGGCGGCGGGAGAAGGCACATGGGGAACGCCGGCGGCGGACATAGAGAGCAAGTACGTCTTTCAGTCGTATGCGAACGTAATCGTGCCGAGCAGCGGCGCCGCAGCGACGAGCTTGGATGGGGTGCTGCTGGATGCCAACAGTTTCTCCCCTATCGGCGACGGCGACTATGCCGGCGCGACCATCCCCCTTGCGCTGGGCGCGCATCGTCTCAACGCGCCATCGGGCGCCCTGGTCATTCCGTTTGGGGCGGGCTCGGTGAACGTCGATCCGGATACAGCGCTGCCGAACTACTCCTACGCCGGCCCGCAGTGCTTTGACGAAGGACGCGTCGCCGCCCAATTGACACTGACGCCAATGAGCCAGGCGCAGGCAACCGGTGCGCAAGCCTGCGTTGCCGCTACAGCTCGGGATTTGAATGGGGCGGCGATCCCGGGGCTCAGTATTGGTTTCCAGATTACTGGCGCAAATGCCGACTCGGGTAGCGTCACCACGGGCGTGGATGGCAGCGCGCAAATCTGTTACACCGGTCAGCAGGGGGGCGCGGACATGCTGACGGCGGCGGCCGCTGGGGCCAGCGCCACCGCCACGCTGAGCTGGCAGAGCGGACAGAATCAGCCGCCGTTTGTGAGCGCCGGCGCGGACGCCACGATTCCAATAGCGGAACCAACCTTGACTTTGAATGGGATTGCTTTGGACGACGGCCTGCCCAGCGGAACCCTCAACATACAGTGGAGCCAAGACAGTGGACCCGCACCTGTCTCGTTTTCCAATGCCAGTCAACCGGTCACCCGGGTCACCTTCCCACAGGTGGGTACCTACGTACTGCGGCTTACGGCGAGTGATACTCAGCTGAGCAGTTCTTCGACCGTGACAGTTACCGTCGTTCCCTGGTTCGGTGGCGTTTCTCTGCGGGTGAGCCAGCCGCAAACCCTCAATGTTGCCGGAGGCAAGCAGTCCGTGACCGCCGTCCTGACCGGCCCCTTCGGAAGCCGCCTGGCCAGTCAGCCTGTTACCTTTACCGTCACCGGCGTTAACTCCACGAGCGGCGTGGAAACCACCGGTCAGGATGGCATGGCGACATTTGTTTACAATGGCGCCGCCGCCGGTGTCGATTCCATTAGTGTGGTGAGTAGCCCGCAGCTGGGAAGCGTGTCGGCCCCCCCTTTCCAGGTGAATTGGGTCCAGCCCGCTCAAGGCCTAACTCTCACCCCGGTTACCGCCCAATTTTCCGCGGCGCCGCCCGATCGTCAATTGCTCAACCCCAGCGATCCAACCCAGTGGCAGCCAACCGCCTTTACTCAGCTTCTCCCGGATCTTGAATTCAACCCCCCCAGTGGTTCCCTGTCCAATGTTCCGGCGGGAATTGCTGGCGGCCTGAGTGCCTTTCTAACCGGCAATGATGGAACTTACCAGGGCTCGATCCTGGTCGAGGGCGACGATGGCAACGGCGTCCTCCAGACGCCCGGGCAGGCTGCTCTCACCAACTATCAGGTCGCCTACACTGGCGCTTTCGTTGTTGCCGCGGCCGGTCATTATGTGGTGCGGGCGCTCGAGGCGACCAACGCATACTTTGGAATTGGAAATGGGGCGGTGGTCGTGCCCAATCTGGAAGACGAGTCAGCTTTGCCATCCACGCTGACCTTGGCGCGGCAACTGCCAATTGTCGCCTCCAATAACTACTACTCGAAGAACCCATCCGAGCTGTGGGTTGACGTCCAGTTTCCCGCTCCGGGCGTCTACCCCTACGAGCTCGATTTGGGCGTACTGGCAAGCTCACCGCAACTTGCGGGCAGCGCCGCCTTTGTCAACTATTTAAATAACAACACGCCGGTTCCTCCGCTCGTGGCGTTGACCCTTTCTCCGGGTATGCCCCAGTCGTTGGCGCTGGGACAACAGCAGACCATCACCGCCAAGCTGGTGGGGGCCGACGGCCAGCCAATGAGTGGGGTGAGTCTCGCGCTAAACCAGATCGCAGGGGTGGGTTCCGCAGACGCCTCCCAACCCATGTGGCTGGCCACCACGGATGCCACGGGCACCGCGGTATTTCAGGTCACTAGTCCGCAGACCGGAAGTCAGGTGTGGCAGGCCAGCGCCAATGTCTACGGGATGACGCAGGTCTCCAACGAGGTGTTCCTAGACTGGACGCCGGGGACTCCGCAGCGTCCGCAGGTGAGCGCGGGGGCGAATCAGACGATTCAGCTGCCAACCTCGACGCTTGTGTTAGAGGGATCGGCGAGCGAACCGGGATTGCCGGCGAGCGCGTTGACGCTGGCCTGGACGCAGATCAGCGGGCCGGCGGGGGCGGTGTTTGCCACGCCCGGCCAGGCGGTGAGCAGTGTATCGTTCACGGCGGCGGGCACTTACGTGCTGCAGCTTAGCGCCGACGACAGTCAGTACACCTCGACGGCGCAGGTGACCATCACGGTATTGCCGCACGCGGCGCCGGTGGTGAGCGCCGGGGCGAGCCAGGCGATCATTTTGCCGAGCAACACGGTCACGCTGCAGGGCAGCGCCAGCGAAAGCGGGCTGCCGGCGGGCAGCTCGCTGACGCTGAGCTGGAGCGAGGTGAGCGGGCCGGCGGCGGTGAGCTTCTCGGCGCCCAGCGCGGCCAGCACGCAGGCCAGCTTCAGCCAGGCGGGAACCTACGTACTACAGCTCAGCGCCAGCGATGGGCAGATGAGCGGCAGCGCCAGGGTGACGGTGACGGTGTTTCCGGCGGGCACGCCCGCGGGACCGCAGGTGGAGACGGGGCCCGCGCCGGCGATGGCGATGAACGCCAACCTGCTGGTGAATGGCGGGGCGGAGGCGGCCGCGAGCAACGGCGCGATTTCCGGGTGGACGCTGCGTTCGGGGAGCAACTGGACGCTGGCATCGCTGAGCGCGATTGCCGGCGGTCAACAGCCCGGCCTGCCGCTGCCGCAGGAGGGCAGCCAATATTTTTGGGCGGGCGGCAGTCCGTCCACCGAGCTGACGCAGGATATCGACCTCTCCGGATACGCGGCGGCGATTGCCACGGGCGGGCAGAAGTTCGAGTTCTCCGGTTTTCTAAGGGTGGGCGCGGACCAGCCGCAGGACAGCGGCGCCATCAAGCTGGAGTTTCTCGACAGCAACCAGAACCTGCTGGGCGGAGACCTTGTGCAGACGGCAAACGTGGCCGCCATCGCCGCGAGCTGGGCGGGTTTTGACCACACGCTCACCGCGCCGGCGGGAACGGCGCTGATCCGTGTTCACCTGATCGCGACGCAGAACCACTCCGGGACGAGCAACGACGTTTACTTTGACGACCTTGCGGTACGGGCGCTGGGTGCGATTGCCGGAGAGCTGCAAGGGGCGGTGGCGGACGCCACTTCCACAGCCACGCTGACGAGCAACTGGAGCAATATCTCCGGACCGGCGGCGGCGGACTTTGGCAATGCCGCCGCGCCGCAGAGCAGCGTGCTGGTGACGCAGAGCGGAAGCTACACCGTACAGCTTGCGGCCAGCGATGGCTCGCAGAGCAATGCCGCGCAACTGGTGATTCCGGTTGGGGTGGCGGACGAGCCGCCGGTGGTGAACGCCGGCGCGGCGCAGACGGTGGACCAGACGCAGAGCGCCAGCCTGCTGGGGCAGGCGAGTTCGCCCAGTGGGGCGACACTTACGCTGGCCTGGACGCAGGAGTCGTTTACCGCGGCGCCGGGCTACCCATCGAGCGGGGTGGCGACGTTGAGCGCGGCAAACGCGGCGCAGACGCAGGCGAGCTTCAGCCAGCCGGGCACTTACCTGCTGTTATTGACCGCCAGCGATGGACAGTACACGACACGGTCGGAGACCAGCGTTTCGGTTTCACCGCAGCAGGTGAGCCCGCAGCCTCCGGTGGTGAGCGCGGGGGCGGATCAGCAGGCGATCCTGCCGAATGATAACTTCACGCTGCAGGGCAGCGTGAGCGATCCGGCGCTGCCGGCGGGGGCGGCGCTGAGCAGCATCTGGACGGAAGTGAGCGGCCCGGTGCTGGCCAGCATCGCGACGCCCACAAGCGCGGTGACAGCGGTAACGTGTCCGGCGGCGGGAACGTACGTCTTCCAACTCACGGCGAGCAACGGGCAACTGGTTTCTTCGGCGAGCACGCAGATCGTGGTGCACGCGGCGCCGGTGGTGAGCGTGGGGCCGGACCAGCAGATTGTCTACCCGGCGACGGCGACATTGAGCGGCACGGTGAGCAACATGCCGGCGGACGGGACGGTGCTGTGGAGCCAGGTGAGCGGGCCAGGGGCGGCGACGATCGCGCAGCCGGCGGCGCTGACCACCAGCGTCAGCTTCCCGTCGCTGGGCACATATGTGTTGGAGTTGACGGGCGGGGATGCGCAGTCGAGCGCGTCGGCGCAGGTGACGATCGCGGTGGCAAGCGTGCCGCCCTCGCCGCCACAGGTGAACCTGACCAGTCCGCTGGATGGGGGCGAGGTGACCAGCGCGATCCAGGTGCAGGGGACGGTGGAGACCTCAACCGACTCGGCGAAGTGGACGATTGACTACACCACCGACACCGATCCGGCGCCAGGGCAGGGGCAGAGCTGGACGCCGCTGGGGGGCGGCAGCATCAGCGGGCCGGACACGGCGGCGCAGGCGGTTGCAGCGCAACTGGACCCCAGCCTGATGCTGAACGGGCAGATCCTGCTGCGGCTCAGCGCCACCGACGCGCTGGGACAAAACCAGCAGCAGATCATCGCCGTGAACCTGACACGCAACCTCAAGGTGGGGGTGTTCAGCCTGGCGTTCAACGATCTGACGGTGCCCGTGGCGGGGCTGCCGATCAGCGTGATCCGGCGCTACGACACACGCGACAAGGGGCAGGGAGACTTCGGGGTGGGGTGGCGAT
>DAIDIE010000039.1 GCA_027459505.1 Acidobacteriota bacterium | reverse complement strand
TGGTCGCTGGCACGTTCTCCAGTGAGAACGTGAAGCCGCCGATGCCGGGCTCCTCTCCCCCGCGAGGGAGCCGCCCTTCGGAATTTCGCGGCCCTCCACCTGCGATCTCCTCCCGCAGGGAGGACTCGGTGGCTCGCTCCTCTGGAAGTTCTGATCCGCCGCGGCCGCCGTGGCGACCGGTGCCGGCGCCGCTGCCTTGGCAAACGGCGCCAGCAACGTAACCCCAAGCACGAAGCAACACAAATGGTATGCCTTCATCTTTTTTACTTTAGCCAGAGAGTCTCGTTTTGTGGCACAAAAAGAGCGTGGCGCGCCGGCCAGCGGCGCGCCACGCTCAAACGCGGATGCGGATCGCTTACTGAATGGTCCACATCTGGTTATAGCTGCCGCTGTAGCCCCACTGATTGAGAGTAGCGCCGTTATAGTTATAGCCCATGCCGTCAATCATGAGTCCGGTGGCCTGGTTATAGAAGCCGTAATAGCCGCCACCGAAGTTGTCCTCGCCCCATTGCTGATTGCCACTGTTGCTGTTGCCCCATTGCCCCATGGTCGAGCCGTTAGAAGTACGGCCCATGCCATCGAGGTACAAGCCGGTGGCGCGGTTCTGGAAGCGCACGTAGCTGCCCTCCCATTGCAGTGACCATTGCTGGTTGTTGCTGCCGCTGTAATTCCACTGATAGGCATCGGAGCCGTTGGAGGTATCACCCAGGCCGTCGATGAACATGCCGGTGGCACGGTTTTTCAGGTAGTTGTAACCATTGGAGTTGCTGCTGCCAGTAGAGAAAGCAGTATCCCAATTATTGACCTGCCAGTTCTCACCGGAGGGCGAGGCAGTGATTTCCCAGCCGAACTGCACCTGGGTCACGGTCGGGTTGCCGGTCCAGCCATGCGATTGCAGCCAGTGCCAGACGGCCAGGATGTCGACCGTTCCCGAGTAGGACTGCCCCACGTTGACGAACGACCACACCTGGTGATCGGTGTAACCGCTGTAGACGTTCCAGGTATAGCCCCCAATGTACTGGTTGGTGTAGCTGGCGCAGGCGCCGTTGCAGTTGTAGCTGCTGGCGATGGGGCCGTTGCCGTAGTTGTTCATCCACAGCATGAGTTCGTCGCCATTGCTGTCCCAGATGTCGTAAGCGGTTTCAAATTGCGCGCCGCTGCCGGGAACGGACACGTCGAAATAGCTCGACAGGCTGGACAGACTGTTGACAGCCTCATTCACGTTATAGGTGCTGTGGGGATAGGACTTGATGCCGCTGGTATTGGGCTGTTCCGACCACACTCCCCAGTTCTGGCCCGAGTTGGCCCAGATGGTCTGCGGGCCGGCGCCCGAACCCCAAACATCGTTGTTGAGACTGTAGGCGCCATCCGTCCAACTGCCGTACTGCGCCGACGAACTCCAGGTTGCGGCGGACGCCGCGGTGCTGAAAGCGGTTACAGCCAGCACCGTTAACGCCACCAAAGAAATAATTCTTCTGATCATTCTTTTCCTTCTCCTCGTTAGTTTGCACTAACGTCGCAGATATGAGGAGGAGTGTACGCCTGCGAAAGTTAATGTCAACAACTTTGTAACTCGACTTGCGCAAGCGGACAGAGATTGCGCAATAAAGCTTGCGGTTGCGCAAGCCTGGCGTTATTGCGCAATTGAGGGGCGCCGGGCAGGCCCGTTGTGTGGGTCTCCGGACGCCTGTTTGGCCAATTGCGCAATGAGCGGCAACGGAAACGGCGCTCGCGCTTTACTAGCGACATATATGGAAGCAAGCTGTCGAACCGCCGCTTGCATTAGTTTTGGCATGGGGGTGCAGCTGCAGTACGGGGCACGGCGAAGAACAGCCTCGTCTCCTTGAGCCGCCCGCCGGCATTGCTTCCTGGCGATCGGCGGCACGGCTGTTCGACTCGGCCCTGGTTGGCCAGACTATTCGCTCTTTAATCCCGATCCGCCTCCGGAGTGTAGAGTTGAGGAGGACTTGAGACAATTCCAGGAACAACGATATGGCTCTGGTAGCATTCCTGCGCGGCGTCAACGTCGGCGGCCACCGCAAATTCCAGCCCAGCCTGTTAGCGCAACGGCTGAGCGGCTACGGCGTGGTCAACCTCGGCGCGGCCGGAACCTTCGTGGTCAAGCGCCCGGGCTCAAAGTCCGCCTTCCGCGCCGCGCTGCTGAGCGAATTGCCCTTCCAGACCGAAGTGATGTTGTGCGAAGGCAGCGATGTGCTCTCTCTGGTGCGCAGTGAACCCTTTGGTCGCGCACCGTCCGGTGCCGGCACGCCTGATGCGGCCACGGTTCCCTTTGTGAGTGTCCTGGCAAAACCCGGCGGAGTACGCCCTGCGCTCCCCATTTTCCTGCCTCCGGAAGGGGAGTGGCTAGTGCAGCTCATCGCCGTGGAAAAGCAGTTTGTGCTGGGCGTTTACCGGCGCCACCTGAAGGCTATTGGCTACCTCGGACGCATCGATAGCTTGCTCGGGGCCACTGCCACCACACGAAACTGGAACACCATGCTGGCGATCGCCCGCTTGCTGGAGAGGATCGAGGAGGCGCCCTGAACCTGCGGCCTGCCCACTGTTATTCCACTGCCTCGTCGTCCGGCCCCACCCGACAATTCAAACCTAGCCGCGCGGAGCGGCTTGGGGGCCCCGGTCGAATCTCACGGATGGTGGCCGCGCTTTACTAGCCCGAAAAGACGAAGGCGCCCAAACCGTTGCGGCGTGGGCGCCCTCGCGTTGTTGCGGCCCGCTCTACTGAGGAATCACTTCAATCCCATCAACCTTGGGGTAATTGACCGCTCCCAGATTGAAGCCCAGCACGATCTGGCCATTGCTGTTGGCGGTGGCGGTAAACGTTCTCGCAACCGCGGTGTTGGCCGCGCCAGCCGCCGCCAGGATATCGAAATTCGTGAGTACCTGGACGCCGTTCACCGTCACATTGAACTCGCGTTGGCCGGTGGATGTGAAGTAGGTTTCGGCAAAATGCAGGCGCACCGCGTAATCCGCTCCCGGGGTGAGGTTGGGAATGGTGTAGGTGAAATTCGACGTTCCATAGCGCTCGTACTGGTAAACGCCCAGCGGGGCGGCGTTGACCACATGGCTGGTGGAGATACTGTTGTTATGGCAGACCGCGCTGCCGCCGCTGAAGTATTCGTCGCTGGCGTAGGGACTAATGGAGGAACAGCCGCCAGCCGTGCTGCCACCGGAAATCTGGTAGCTGGGCGTGCTCACGGGTATGATCTCGATTCCATCAATTTTCGGGTAGTTCACCGCGCCAACATTGAAGCCGATGACGATCTGTCCACTGCCATTGGCAAGCGCCTGGAACATTTCCACAACCGCGGTATTGGCGCCGCCCGCGGCAGCCACGATATCGAAGTTGGTGAGCACCTGATTGCCATTAATAGTTACGTTGAACTCGCGCTGGCCAGTGGAAGTGAAGTAGGTTTCGGCAAAGTGCAGCCGTACCCAGTAGGCGCTTCCGGGAGTCAGATTGGGAACGGTGTAGGTGAAGTTGGAAGTGCCATAGCGCTCGTATTGGTAAACACCCTGAGGCGCCGGATCGATGACATGGCTGGTATTAATGGAGTTGTTGTGACACACAGCGGTGCCGCCGCTGAAGTATTCATCGGACGAGAAGGGGGAAATAGAGCCGCATCCACCGGCTGTACTGCCCGCGGCGATCTGGCTGACGGGCGCCGGGAAACCGCCGCCGCCGCCGGAACTGGTGAGGGTGGTGGCGGAAGCCTGATTTGAGGGGCCGGAGCAGCCCGCGCTGTTGCAGGCCTCGACCAAATAATAGTAGGTTGTGCCCGCATTCAAACCGGTGTCGCTGTAGCTGGCAGTGCTCACTCCGGAAGCGATCTGGTTGGCGGAGGAAGCCGAGAAGCCACTGGTGGTGCTGCGGAAAACGTCATAGCTGCTGGCGCCGGAAGAAGCCGACCAGCTCAGATTGATCTGACTGGTGGACTGGGCTGAGGCGCTGAGGTTGCTGGGCGCGGCGAGGCCGCTCGACACCGAAACCGAGAAGGAATCGGTCTGGAAGTTGCCGCCTCCGGTCCAGATCTCGGTGCCCGCCTCCACATCAATCAAATACCAGGCGGTGTTCAAATAGCCGCGGCTCATGGCGTCGCGAAAGAAGCTGATCAGATCGAAGTTGACCGCGTTGGTGGGGCTGGTCAGCACATAGGACACAACTGGCGCCCCGCTGCCGCCGCCGCCGTACCACACGTTCCAGCTCATGCCGTCAATGGAAACCCCGGAGGCGACCTGGGAGCCAGCCGGCTGGATGGTTGAGGTGTGGTTTAACCAGACCATCAACTCCAGTCCGTTGGGTGCGCCGCTGGTGGTGGCGGTGGTATTAAACCAGATGTCATAGGCGATATCCCAGGCGCCATTGGGGGCGGGCGTCACATTCCAGGCCGAAGGGGCGGAGGCAATCTGGCTGACCAGCATGGGCATGCCATGCTGATTGGAGGAGCAAGTGCCCCAATGACAGCCAGCGTAAATAGATGGGTATCCGGAGGGGGAGCCGCCCGTCAGGGTTGCGGTCGAGGTTTCATACCAGTCCGTGCCGGTGCTATCGGCGTAAACACATTGCTGCTCGCCGCTGGGCACGTTGTAGGCGTCGTTTTGTACGGTGTAGCCGCCGCCAACGGAAAAGGTGGCGTACTGCGCACAACTGGACTCGTTGGTGGTGGCCAGCGCCGCGGGCTGCAAAAGCAGAGCGGTTATGGCGATCACGCCGGCGGTGGAGAGGAACCCGGTCAAATGCTTCATGGCATGAACTCCTGGTAGCCTGGCAGCCCGCCGGTGAAACCCTGCAATGCCGCGCCTGCGCGCAACCCGCGAGCCCCACTAAAAGGGTTTTGGTTTGCCGCTCTGGGCTCAATAACGCCGTTCGCCACCGGCTGCTTCCACGGGCAGAGTAGATCAGAGTAGTAGAAGCGCTTCCGGTCCTCCGCGTTGTTTCCAAAACCATCAAATTTCCGTCGCTCCGGCATCGCAAGCGGCTTGAGCGGTACCCCTGCAACCGTCTTCATCCGTTTTCGACCGCCACCCTTGCCTTATGCGCCAGCATTGCTCGCGCCGCGCCGCGCCCAATGCGGCTTTGGCACTGAAGTCGCGTCCGGCGGGGCGCGGGATTAATTGGCCTATCCAGCTCCAGCCAAGCTCTCCTCCATTGACACCGGCCTGCCGTACGGTAAAATCACCCTCAGCTCGAGGCTAGCTCCGTGCCTATTCAATCGGTCGTTCACAAGGAATTGCGCCTCGTGGCCACGTTTGCCTACGGCCGGGTGACACTTGCGGACGTGACAGCCCACCAGGACCGCTTGCGCCGCGACCCGGACTTTCACGCGGACTTCAGCCAACTCCTGGACGCAACGGCTTTGACCGCCGCTGACCATCAACTCGACCAGGTCGCTTACGGACGCCCCTTTTCCCCGGCCTCGCGCTTGGCCATCGTGGCCGACAGCAACTACGTCCACGCCATTGCCCGCATGCTGCTCACTTACCTCGATCCTCCCCATTCCTCCGGGGGTGTTTTCCTCGACCGCCCCTCCGCCCTGCGCTGGCTGGGACTGCCGCCGGATATCCCTCTGCATGCCCCCATCACCGCGTCGTTCGATCCCCCTCTGCCGCTCTGATCCCCAGCTCAGTCTCCGCGCCTCCCTTGCCTGATTCTCCGGCCCACCCCTCACCGCGCCAGTAACCGCTTTTATCGGTGTGGGTAGCTGAATCCATCTATAGCGCTGGAAACCGCGAGACTTCACTATAGGAGAGCGCCGGAGTCTGCCCGGGAGCAACGCGAATGACCTCACTCACCCAACTCGCGCCTGGCATCTGTCGCGCCTGCTCCGCGGCGTTTGGGGTCGTCCATTTCTAGTCGCATGGCGCCGATCACCGTCGTTCTGGTGGAGGATCACGCGCTGGTGCGGCGCGCCTTCCGCAGCCTGCTGGAGGCGCAGGAGCGCATTCAGGTGGTGGCCGAGGGGCGTACCGGGCTGGACGCGCTGGCGTTGGCACGCCAATACCGTCCGGACGTGATGCTGCTGGACATCGCCATGCCGGAGATGAACGGCGTCGACGCCGCCCTGCAAATCCGCGCCAGTGTTCCGGAGGTGCGGATCGTAATGCTCACCATGTACGCGGAGGAACCCTATATCCGCCAGGCCATTCGCGCCGGGGTTAAGGGCTACGTGCTCAAGGACGGATCGGAGGCCGACCTGGCGCAAGCCGTAGTGACGGTGGCGCGAGGGCAGACATTTCTGAGCCCGGGCGCCGCCTCCATTCTCGCCGGGGTGGTCGAGTATGGGCACGAAGCCGCTCCCGACGATCCCTACCAGCGGCTGACCGCGCGCGAGCGCCAAATTCTGCAGATGATCGCGCAGGGACATTCCAACCGCGCCATAGCCGATCTGCTGGGCATCAGCCCCAAGACCGTGTGCATTCACCGCAACAACTTAATGGACACGCTGCGGATACGCGGGACCGCCAAGCTCACCCTTTATGCGGTAAAAAAAGGACTGGTGAAGCCCAGCTAGGGCGGCACGGCCGCTTCTATTCCACTGCTTCGCCGTCCGGCCGAAGCTGACGCGCAGTTCGACTCGGCCTGGCTCGCTCCTAGAGCAGGCCGAATGCCATGTATGCTCATTCTGGATAGGCACTCTGTAGGAGTTTCTGAGGCAGAGACTACCCAGGAGGAAACATGAAACTGATGACCCGTGCGGTTTTCGCCGTCAGTGTGATGACAATGATGACCGCCTTCGCTCCCGCCCAGACACCAGCATCGGCCTTTCACAAGGCCAGCGCCAAAGCCTTTAAGGCGGGTGTCCCGAAAGACTTTTACCTGGAGGGCAACGCCATTCCGGTGGAAAAGTACCACACGATTACGCTGCGTGAAGGAAGAGGACAAGTCATTATTGGTTTGCTGGCCACCAGCGGCTACAGCTCGCGGATTCAGCAAAAGTATCTGGGAATGATCATCACCACCGTGCCGGTCAATATTGGTGGCGTGAAGCTTGGAGTAGGCAGCTACGGCTTCGGTTTAGCCGCGGCGAAACAAGGACACGACGAGTTCAACGTGTTCAATCAGGCTGGAGCTAAGCTTGGCCACAGCGGAGTGCAGAAAGATTCCGCCATGCCGCATCCCACCCCGCTTCAGGTGATTTTCGCTAAAGACGGCAGCGTGCATCTCTACCTCGGCCGTTTTTGGGTGGCTCTGCGCGCAGAATAGGCGGCGAGGCATGGCGTTATCTCCTGAGCCGACCGGCGGCATAGCTCAACAGGCGGCACGGCCGCTTTTATTTGTCGGCTTCGTCGTCCGGCCCCACCCGGCGATTCAATCTTAATCGCGCGGCGCGGCGGTGGGGCCGAAGCTGACGGATGGTGGCCGCGCTTCACTAGCCCGAGTTCGTCACCTAGAGGCGCTTCTACCATCCGGTGGCATGCGGCATTTTCTATTGAGAAAAGCCGCACTCTTCTGGGTCCCGAGGACTCGCCTAGTGACGAACTCGGGCGTCGGCAGCGGTGCGGGATCTAAACGGCAACCCCGGACCTTGGCTACGACTTCGGCCTGCGATCTCGAACTCGAAAGCAGTTCGATTCGGCCCTGGCTTGCATGGCCCCGCACGGCGGCCGCGCGAGAGGCACGGCCTCGTCTCCTTCAGGCCGCCCGCTCCCGTTGGTCGCTGGCACGTTCTCCAGTGAGAACGTGAAGCCGCCGATGCCGGGCTCCTCTCCCCCGCGAGGGAGCCGCCCTTCGGAATTTCGCGGCCCTCCACCTG
>DAIDIE010000038.1 GCA_027459505.1 Acidobacteriota bacterium | reverse complement strand
TGGTCGCTGGCACGTTCTCCAGTGAGAACGTGAAGCCGCCGATGCCGGGCTCCTCTCCCCCGCGAGGGAGCCGCCCTTCGGAATTTCGCGGCCCTCCACCTGCGATCTCCTCCCGCAGGGAGGACTCGGTGGCTCGCTCCTGTGGAACAAGGAGCTGACATCTTTTGGGGTCAGCTCCGCGGAAAATCACCCAGGCATGGTGGTTAATGCAAAGGAAAACGGGCGGCGGAAACGGTGGCCGCTCCACCCGGATGGGTGGGCAGGGACAGGTCAGGAGCCCGTCGAAGATAGACTTCTGCTTCTATATAGTCAACACCTTGCGGTATTGGCAGCTATGCTCGCTTTGCTGACAAAAGAGGGCTTACGTCGCTTGCACAACTCCACTCCGACAGGCTCTCAGGCTCTCAATTTGAGGAACTCCAGAACTCTCAAGCGAAGTTTCTCGCAAGTCTGCCGGCCGCCGCTGTAGTTGTCCGACATCGGCACGGGCCCATTCTTAGTAAGAACCGTCAATCGATAAGTTTGCTGATTGTTGGGGCCTGGCATCGATTCGATGACGACGCCTTGGATTTCATCGAAAGCGACGGTTCGGGATTTCACCCAGAACAGACGCCGTCGCTTCCAGTGTGCCTCTCGTCGCGCATTGTCGAACGTCACCTCGGTCTTCAAAAACCATGCGGCTCCGATGGCCAGGAACACGCCTGCTGGGATAAATGCCTTGGGTGTATTTCCGTGCAGCCCAACCGTAAAGAACAGCACCGCGGCCGCGGCAAGAAAAATGTAAGACAGCCACTCCGTGCTTTCCACGGCAACTAGTTCCATTGGGGTTTCGCGCTTGACTCTCATAATGGAAACTGGCGGTACTATCCCCAAAAAACAGCGGCTAGTCAATGGAAATCTGAATAGGCATCTTCTGTCGCGGCAGGTCGGGCGGCGCGGTTGCATTGCGCCTTGCCGCCGCGCGCCGCTCTGCCGTGCAGATATGGATACCTGCCATCTCCTCCCCTTGGAAGCACTCGGTGGCTCACTCCCTATTTGGCGCAGAGGGGTGGTTCGACGCTGCATCGAGAGCGGCGAAAGGCAATTGCAGAATGCCCGGGAGGATTTCACACTGCATGCCGCGCGATAACGACCCATCGCGGTGGTATTTGATACGAGCAGGCTGGTTTACGCCGCTTCGCGGGTGCAGCCGCGCTGTTCCCGCAAATGGATGTCCGGCCACGCTAACCCGGCGTTTGCCCCGCAAAGTGCACGCCGGCCCCTCGCACTCATGGCCTCGACTTTGGAGCCTAGCCAACAGTCGGCCTTATGGCGGCTAATCTGGTTGCAGGTGGTCTGCGCTCCACTCCCGGCAAGCGGAGGGGAAACTCCGTCTCCCCCTCGTCCCCGACTGGCGTGCATCTGGCGCCTCCCGGAGGGTACTCCCGCCCCGCTCCCTTGTGAGCCGCTTAAAAGAAAGGGCGGCCCATCTTGTGGAGGGCCGCCCTGGAGGAGGAATTGGCGTTCTGCTTAGGGCAGGTACCAGGTCGTGGCCTGAGCCTGATTGCCATTGCTGTCCTGCGCCTGTATGTACCAGTTGTACTGAGCGCCGCCGGTGCTCAGCGGTCCTGTCGGCGAGCTGCCGCCGCCCGTGGGATCGGTGCCCCAGGTGAGTGTTCCAGTGGTCCCGCTGCCGGTTTCGGCATAGGTGAAGCCGTTCACGTTGGAGTTGTTTCCGGGGAGCTGCCAGATGTTGCTGCAACTGCCCGAACAATTGGTCTGGTAAATCGAGAACGAGTACGTGAAGTCGCTGGGGTTTGCCGGAAAAGTCCACGTGAACGTCGGGGTGGTGCTGGTGCTGGACGTTCCCGAGGGCGCGAGACTGGTGGGCAGGTCGGCGGCGCCTACCACTGAGGCCCCGCCATTCGCGCTATCCCAGGCCGTCACCTTCCCGTTCACCGTGCTGCCGGTGTCCTGAGTGCCGTCGCTATAGGTGACGGTGAAGTTGTAGGTGTCGCCCACCGCCGGCGTGCTGCCGGGAAGGGTGGCGGAGAACCCGAACTGCGAATCACCGCATTCAGTGCAGACGCCCATGTCGATTGGGCTGACGAAGTTGGGACCCGAAGTGAGCGTGACCGCCACCGGCATCTTGTTGGCTTGTTTCACCTCGAGATGAATCGAGTAGTTCGTCGAGCTACCCCCGGAGTAGGTGTTGGATTGATAGTTGGTGGTTGCACTGCCGGTGCTGTTGACGCCGGGCAGGGTGACGTTCTGACCCGTCATGGTACTGCCCGTAACGGTGATGCCGCTGGAGCTGCCGTTATCGTGAGTATTGGTCACATCGCCCACATCGATCATGCCGTCATTGTTCTGGTCCAGAATGCCGAATACCGTGTATCCCGAGCCACTGGGGATACTGATGGAGTAATTGTTGGCGCCAGCTACCGGGCTGGCAAGTTCCACGGCATAGATCGCCGAAGGTCCTTTGCCGCCGCTGCTCTGCTGGTAAAGTCCCACGTATAAGGGCGCACCCGCGCCGATAGTGACCCCGTTAGGAATGGTGATCGCCCCGGACACCGTGGTGCAGTTGGAACTGCAAGAGGCGGCGCCGATGGTTATCCCTTTGGGATTGCCGCCGCTGGAGAACGTCGACCATCCTGAGGGGCTGGAGCTGGTGGCCAACGTGTTGACGGACCTCGCCTGGAAGTAATAGGTTGTGCCACTGGTGAACGTATTGGCGCCCACGCTCGAGTTGTTCAATATCCACACCGTGGTGTGAGTTCCGATGGCCGTGAAGGTCTTGCTCCCGGCGACCGTGGCAAACGCTCCGCCCGCGCTGGCGAGGGTTGGACTGGTGCTCCACTGGACCGCGTATTGATTGGCATCCTCAATGGAATTGCCATTGGAGTCCGCAACCGACGACGGTTGATAGAAGATCATTGCGCCCCCGGCATTTGCCGACGCCATTTGCAGGGTCGGGTTCGAGCTCGGCGTAGCGAAGCTCGGGTTGACGATGGTTACGTTAGCATTGCTCACGTTCGCGTTTGTCACCGAAACCGCGACGCTGCCGGTGGGGTCGATCTTATTTTGCGCACCCTGCCCGATGGGGTCCATCCATGCCTGCAGGGTGTAGGCGCCCGGGGGCACTCCGCGGATTGAGAAGGCGCCTCCTGACGTTAAAGCCGTTTCGGTAATGCTGGTGCCGGAGGCGCTGTCGCCGCCGCCGCAGTTATTATTACTGAGGACCAGATAGGTTTGGCCAGTTTGCGCTCCGCTGTAACTGACCGTGCCGGAAACCGTGTAGCCCACCGCGGCGTTGAAGTTCTGCCCGGAGATGGCGGCGTTGTTCACCGTCACACTCGCGCTGGCGGGATTGAACAACGAACTCGACGCCCCCGTAATCGAAGGCGTGATGGTGTAGGTTCCGTTGGGAATTGCCGAGAAGTTGTAATTTCCGGCGCTGTCCGTGGTTACCGTGGTCGGACTGGCAGCCGAAGGGTAGTTAATACTCACCGTGAAAGGCGGCTGAGTTCCGCTGCCGCAATTTGAGTTCAGCGTGATTTGTCCGCTGATGTTCTGGCCGGCGGCGTTGACCACGATGGTATAGCTTTGAGTGCTGCTGGTGAGATTGCTGGTGTTGTCTTTCACCGCGGCGGTGAAGGTAACGCCCGCTGAAACGGAAGTGGGCGTGCCTGTGATCGACAGCGTGCTTCCGCCGCTGCTGCTCGCGCTCAATCCGTCCCCGAGGACAACGCTGCCGCTCAGAACCGCGCCATTGACCGTCCATGTATAGCTAGGTCCAATACCGCCCGATTCGTTGATCGCTCCGTTGAAGGCAGTGCCCACCGTCGCTGAACCCGGCACCGTGGTGCTGCCCGTAGGCAGCGAGGGCGCCGTTGGTGTCGTGACCGGAATAGTATAGGTCTGGCTGATGGATGTTCCCACCGTCGTGTCGGATAAGCTGACCACAAAACTGACAGTCGCATTGGCGGTAGGCGTTCCGGAGATATTCACCGTGGCGCCGCTGGGGGTCGCGCTCAGCCCGTCGGAGGGAAGCCCGGAGGTTACGGAGAGGGCTAAATTACCGCTTCCACCCGACCCGGCGACGGAGCCGGAGTAGGCTATGCCCACGTACCCGCTGGGCAGCGAGCTGGGGTTAGGGGAAGGCAACGAAAGCGCGGCATTGATGATGATCGACACTGCCTTCGCGGCGGTGTTGGCCCCCGAATCCGTCACATTGGCGGTGAAGGTAGCCGTTCCAGACTGGGTGGGCGTGCCCGAAACCACGCCGCTGGAAGACAGACTCAGTCCGTAGGTGGAAAGATTACTGGCTGTGGCTGACCACGTATATCCGGCGCCTGTGCCGCCCGCCGCTTGCAGTGTCTGCGAGTAACTTGCGCCTACATCGGTGGCAGGAAGAGAACCGGTTATGACGGTTAAGGCGTTGGTAATTGCGACGCTCAAGGTGCCGGAGGTGGCCGTGTGGCCTTGCGAGTCCGTGACTTGCGCCGTAAAGGTGGCGGTGCCGGTGCTGGCTCCAAGATTTGTGGACGACAGCACGCCAGCTGGCGACAATGTGAGTCCGAACGACGCCAGGTTGTTCGATCCCGATGTGGTCCAGGTGTAGGGCCCCAGACCGCCGGAGGCGGCCAGATTCGCCGAATAGGCGGCATTGACAGCGCCGCCGTTCAGCGTCGTTGTGGTTACCGCGAGTGTTGCCTCAATAGTGATCGAGACGTTCGCCGTAGCCTGATTTCCGGCCGTGTCGCTCGCGGTTACCACCACATTCGACACCACGCTCGAGGCGCTGGCGTTCGAGGGTGTGCCGCTCACAGCACCGCCGGAGGACAGGGTCAGACCCGCGGGCAAGCTTGACCCGGTGGCCGCGGCCCAAGTCCAGCTATATGTGCCGTTTCCGCCTGTAGCCGTGAACGTTGCGCCCGGGTAAGGCGTTCCCGGGTAGCCGGTGGGAAAGGCTGGCGCGGTGATGCTGATACCGGGCGAAATCGTGATCGAGAACGAAGCGGAAGCGGTGTTTCCCGCCGAATCCGTCACTGTGGCGCCGAAGGAACTGGTTCCGGTTGTAGTCGGTGTGCCGCTCAGCGCGCCAGCCGTAGATAAGCTCAGCCCCGCGGGCACACTGGATCCGCTATTGACTGCCCAAGTGTATCCGCTGCCCGAGCCGCCGGTTGCCGCAAGCGTCTGCGAATACGCCGATCCTGCGTAGCCCGTGGGCAATGTGGTTGTTGTGGTAATGCTTACCGCAGGCTTGACGGTGATTGACATTACCAGGGAGCCCGTGTTCGAGGCCGAGTCGGCAATATCAACCGTGAAGCTGGTTGTGCCAGCCGAAGTTGGGGTGCCGGAGATGACGCCGCCACTCGATAAGGCCAGCCCGGCGGGAAGAGAGCTGCCGCTCGCAACGGACCAGCTGTATCCAGTGCCAGACCCGCCGCTGGCGGTCAGCGTGGTAGAGCTGTAGACCGATCCCACATAGCCAGTAGGCAGCGTTACCGTGGTGATGGTAAGGGGCGCATAGCTGACCGTAAGCGAAAGTGCCTGCGTGCCCGAGTCGCCAAACGCATCGGCCGCCCCCACTGTGATCGCGAAGGTTCCTACGGCCGTGGGAGTTCCGCTGATGACGCCGGCGGCGGTCATGTTAAGGCCGGCGGGGAGTGCCCCGCTGAGCAGGCTGTAGGTGAGTGGGCCGGAGCCGCCTGTGGCCACAACCGTAGCCGAGTAAGCAGCGTTGTAGGTGCCGGCGGCCAGCGTCGTTGTGCTGAACGCGATGGCAGGCACGGCATTGACGGTAAGACCCAGCGTTGCTGTGGTGCTGAGCGCGTTCGGGGAGCCCGAATCCGTCATGGTGAAGGTCAGATTGGCGGTGCCGGTCCCGGCAGCCAGAGGCGTTCCGGAAATGACTCCACCGGAGGTCATCGACAGTCCCGCGGGGAGCGTACCGCTGCTGATCGCCCATGTGTACGGCGGAATGCCGCCCGCACCGGCCAGGGTGGCCGAATAGGGGGTGCCGACGGTCGCCGGAGCCAGGGTGGAGGTGGTAATGGCAGGTCCCGCCGGTACGGTGATAGTGACGGAGCCGGATTTCGACGTGTCAGCGACCGAGGTCGCTGTCACTGTGACCGTGAGCGCCGAGCTGGAGGCCGCCGGTGCAGTGTAGGTAGCGGCTGAACTACTGGTGCCGGAAAGAGTTCCGCCCCCAGTCACCGACCAGGTCACGCCAGCGCTGTTTTTATCGTTGGTCACCGTCGCCGTCAGTGCGGCGGTATTGGTGGGGTCCACCGTGGTGGGAGAAGCCGAGACAGCAACGCTAACGGGATGGGAGCCTCCGCCTCCTCCGCATCCTGCCAGGGCTGCGGACATTATGACTGCGGTCACAACCAAACCCGTCCACGACACCGTCAATTTTCGCAAGGACATCGGAGTCTCCCCAAACCTGAAAGTAAACGTGAGTACAAGGGCTGAGCCTAGGGCTGCGGCCCAGGCCACGCAATCGAAATCAGGCGAATCCAGGGATTTCCGCGAACTGTACTCTGTTTTCGTGACCGGATCAGCGTTGGACCGGCAACCGGGACGACAAAATTTGACTCGCTTGCCGGATTTATCGGGGGTAGACTATCCGCACCAAGCCCCAGGTCCTCGGGTTCAGGTCCCAGGCCACTGTCCTATTGTTAGGGCGGGGCTCCTTTATGCCTTCTTTTCCTGAGACTCGACTTGCTGTTACGGCAATGCCTTCCGGCTCCAGGCGGCTCAATAGCTGGAAGGAAATTGCGGCGTATCTGGATAGAAATCCGCGAACGGTGCAGCTTTGGGAGAAGCACGAAGGCTTTCCCGTCCACCGGCTGACGCACGCTTCGCGCTCGAGCGTTTATGCCCACACGGCTGAGATTGACGAGTGGCTGGAGGCACGCTCCGGACAGTTGCCTGCCGGAGAGAGGGCCGTCAGCGGAGCGGTTGCGGGAGATTCTGCTAATCCGCAATTGGCGTCCGGTCATGTAACTGGCAACTTAGAGAAACTCAATAGAGAGAGTAGTGCCTCCTCGGAATTAGCGGTGAAGCGCCCCACCTCTCAAATGTCTCTGAGCGCCTGGTTATGGCCGCTGGTCATCGGGGTGATGGCGGTGGGTGCGTTGGGGAGCGTATGGCTCTGGCTACATTCGAGGCGTCCTGTAGCAAGAGCGGCGGCCATTGCCGTGCTGCCTTTTGAGGATCAGGCCGCCCCAAGCCAGTCCTTTGGGCGAGGTTTGACGGATCATGTGATCGCGGCTTTGGAAGATTCCCGTCAGTTCATCGTCATTCCGCGCCGCTTGTCCCAGCGATACGGAGGGCCGCAGCTCTCCCTGCCGGAGCTGGCCAGTCATCTTCATATTGCATATGTCGTGCGGGGATTAGTGGCGGAGGGCGGTGGGCAGATGAGCGTCACCGCGGAACTCATGGATGCCGTTCATGACCGGCATCTGTGGGGCCGGACCTTCGTCTTCAAATCCGGACACACCGTTCAGTCCGAGGAGGAGCTGGCGGCCGCGGTGGCCGAGGCGGTTTCCGCGCAGATTAGCGGCGCTCCCTTGCAGACCTGGAAGGCGCCGGTTTCGCCAGACCCCCGCGCCGTACAGGCCTACTTTGCAGGGCGCTTTTATCGCGAGCAGCGCGATCTCCCGGATCTCGAACGAGCTGTCAGCTCATTTCAGAAGGCCATTGCCATTGATAATAAATTCGCAGCCGCTTATTCAGCGCTGGCCGAAACCTACGATCTGATGCCCGGCCGCGGGGTAATATCGAGCGGGAAAGCCTTCCGTCTGGCGAAGAAGAACGCCCGCGCCGCTCTCGACCACGATCCCCATTCCGCGCAGGCCTACAGCGCTCTCGCTTTTGCCACCTATCACCAGGACTGGGATTTTCCCAAAGCCGAGGACTACTTCCGCAAAGCCATAACGGTTGACCCCAACAGCGCTATGGCTCACCAATGGTATGGCACGTTTTTGGGGGAAATGAGCCGGTTTGATGAAAGCCTCACCGAACTGCAGCGCGGCAGCCACTTGCAGTCCCTCTCGCCGGCGATAGGAAGCGCTCTGGCCGCAGGCTATGAGCACGCCGGGCGCCTGTCCGCGGCCGAGGACGAACTCAAGCGGATTATCGATATGTACCCGAACTTCGTTCCCGCTCACGACGGCCTCATGTCGGTATACGTCGAAAAGCAGGAACTTTCCGCCGCTGCGGCGGAGGCTCGGGAAATGGCTACCATTTCCGGTGATCCGGCCTCTGTGGCTTGGGTCCAAATCCGGCAACTTGAAGCCGCCGGCCACATGCGGCAGGCACGGACTGAGGCCGCACAGCTGAACAAAGGCGTACCCTTGGACCCCTATCGCCGCGCCCAGCTCGCCTTTCTTACCGGCCAATACGACTCCGGTTATGCTGCTCTGGAAGCTGCGTTCCAGAGGCACTCCTGGCGGTTGGTTGGCATGCTCGTCGATCCCGCTTTCTCCAGCGTTCGCCATGCCCCACGTTTTCTCGCCGTGGCCCGCCGCGTTGGCCTGCCCATAACACCCACCCAAGGGCAAAGAGTTAATAGGGAGCACGCGGATTAGGCCAACTGGCCTCGCCTGAACGGTCCAACTTGCTCTGACCTAACACCTTACAAATGGAAGCCGTTTCCGGTTACCTCCGCCGGGGCTATATCTTTTTTGTGGCTTCCCACTTTTCAGGGAACCAAGGCCCTCGCCAGTCCGTCCATTTGTCGCCCGTTTTCCCCGTGATGTTGGCGGTCCCGCTCCGCCTTCCTGCACTCGCCGCGGGCAGCGCTGGTATTGGGCGAAGAGTTGTGGAATACTTGTCGCCGTCTGGCTGGGACCACGCGGGTGCTGGTTTTCAAAGAGGGGGGCCAATCATGCTTCTTTCTGTGCGAGGTCTGACGTTCACCGCTGGAGTGGTTTGGGCGGTGACCCTGCTTTTCGTGGGTCTGATCCATCTGACCCATCCTCACTATGGCACGGCGTTTCTGGCATTCATGAGTTCGGTCTATCCGGGCTTTCACGGCGCCAGCAACGTCAACGATGTGCTCGTGGGTGTTGGGTACGCTTTTTTAGATGGCGCGATCGCCGGGCTCGGATTCGCCTGGCTTCACAACGCCTTCGTATCCGCCTGTGGGAGCGGCGCAAAGAAAGGCGCCGCCGCCAGCTAAGGTCTGACATCAGTGCACACCGGGCACTGGGTTTGGCAGATGGATTCGCGCGGTTGCATTGAGCCGCCCCGATCGCGGCGGAAGGATTAGCCATGGGAACATTTGACAGATTCGTGCAGTGGTTTCTGGATAATGGAGGCCATTATTTGCTGCACGTTTTGCTACGGTCGTCGGAGCCGCGGTTTCATGAATGGTTGTATGATCACCCGGCGGCGAGGGCGTTGCTGCGCGCCACAACGGGTATTGTCCTGCTCGTAATTGCCGGCGCCATTGCGATCGCGATCATTGCCGCCGTTCGTAAGAAGCTGAGCCGTTCCCCAAGCGCCAAGTCGTCCAGCGCGGCTTCCTGAGCCTGGCGATAGCCAAGGAGGCGTAGCCCGCATTGAGGGAAGGGCTATTGCTGCTCTGGCAATTGAGGCACGGCCTCGTCTCCTGAGCCGCCCGCTGGCATTGCTTTCCGTTGGGTCGCTGGCACGTTCTCCAGTGAGAACGTGAAGCCGCCGATGCCGGGCTCCTCTCCCGCGCGAGGGAGCCGCCCTTCCCACCCCAACAAA
>DAIDIE010000037.1 GCA_027459505.1 Acidobacteriota bacterium | reverse complement strand
TGGTCGCTGGCACGTTCTCCAGTGAGAACGTGAAGCCGCCGATGCCGGGCTCCTCTCCCCCGCGAGGGAGCCGCCCTTCGGAATTTCGCGGCCCTCCACCTGCGATCTCCTCCCGCAGGGAGGACTCGGTGGCTCGCTCCTTCTGATGCGAGACTCAGCCCTGCCTCTTCAGCGCCGCCCACGTAACGCCAAAGCGCGTTACGTGAGGCACCCGGCGCTCCTGCTGGCGGGCTCAGGTGTGAGCGGCACACCACGCAAATCACTGCCTAACGGTATCCCAAACTCCAAGGTATAGGGTCGCTGGCAGGTTTTCGCAGCGGCGGCTCCGGCTTTACTTGAACTTGATGAAGCTGCACCGGCCGGTGACCAGCTGCTTCTGCTCGTTGGTGATGGTGGCCTGCGAAAAACCGGTGAAGGCGGTCTGCGGCGTGGTGGCGCCGGTATCGATGGTGTAGCCAAAATTCACGCCGGTGGTTTGAACGCTGCTGGTGGAGAGGTCCACCAGGAAAATGGCGAACTTGGTGGATTTGGAGCCGCGGCCGCGCGGAGAGATTTCGCGAGGCGTGTCGGTGATTGTGCCGTTCTGCGCGTTGCTGAAGACGAGCGCGGCCGCGTCGTTGCCGTTGCTGTGGTTATCGATATTCCATTGCCCGGGCTGATTGCGGCCCACAGCGACGGCCGGAAAAATCAACTGACAGAGCGGCTTTCCGGTGGTGCTGGTGAGGGTGAAATCCATCCCAAACTGGATATCGGCCCCGGGTTCAGCATTGGTATACAGGGTGTAGTCGAGGGTAAAGACTCCGGCTTTCACAGTCGGCATTCAGTTTCGGCTCCATTGATAGATTTGCGGATGCGGCGGTAGTATTGCGATCCCTGGCGAACTGTACTTTGCCGTCTGCGCGGCGCGCTCCAAAGCGGCATCCGCACCGAGTCAGGGGCGGCGATTCAACTGGCGATTACTTGCAGGGTGTGGTCACCGGAGTTCCAGACCTGGTGGCGAATGTCGGGTGGCATGATAATGCAGCCCTCCGACGCCTGGAATTGCCCCACTTGGCCAATCAGGTCGCCATGCATCAGGAAGCCGTCGCGGCCGAAGGTATCGGTGCCCGCCGCGGGGGTCAGAGTCAAGACATAGGGGCCATGGGCCTCGGTGTCACAGGGCGCACCAATTGTCCAGACACCCTGCGGGATCGGGCCAACGTCGGGGATTGACTGCATGGCCGGGTTATTCACGCCATCGCCATGGCCAGAATAGCCGGTGGCCACCGTCGCGCCATTCCGGTCAATGAGTTCACCGGATTGTTGCTTATAAGTCCACATGAGATTGCCTCCTGAGAATGCGCCACCTTCGATTAAGGCACCTGGGCCTTGACGGCCCGTTCGTAGGCTTCCACCACTGCTTTCAGGCCCTCCGGGGTTTCCTGGGGCGTGAGGGTAATTTCCAGCCGTCCAATAGGGCGTTTGGGCCGGCCGAACATGCTACGGCGCGCTGGACTGGCAAAGTTAATCTGCACCTCGTCGCCGGCTATTTCCATTTCAAAATCGGCCGCCAATACGGCTTTTTCGATGCGTGGTACGACCAAGGGAACGAGGGTAATCAGCGGGACCTGAACCTGGCGCACGACGGTGTTCAGACTTTGGTCCGCCGTATGGTATTCGAGAGTCACCATTTTGGGCGTGAGAATCTGCTGGCCACCAGTGGCGCCGCTTTCCGGCTGGGCGGTGAAGTGCCGTTCCAGAAGATCGAGATGTTTGTCCATCATCGAATCACTGGCCTGAAGGATGGCGTCGTGAATCGAGGCGATAAAGGACTTAAGACTGAGCATGCGTGATCACCTGCAACGAGGCACAGCCTCGATTGTTTTCGTATGGCTCCTGCCGCTGATCGCTGCCGGGGTTCAGGGTGGCAACATCCAGCAGGGCAAGCGGTTCATCAGTTTTCACGTCAGGGGCCCGCACTCGTGAAGAGGCACGGCCTCGTCTCCTGAGCCGCCCGCTGGCATTGCTTTCCGTTGGGTCGCTGGCACGTTCTCCAGTGAGAACGTGAAGCCGCCGATACCGGGCTCCTCTCCCGCGCGAGGGGGCCGCCCTTCCCACCCCAACAAAGCAAACTGCGCTTTGTTGGGGACCCCGGGAGGATTTCGCGGCCCTCCACCTGCGATCTCCTCCGGCAGGGAGGACTCGGTGGCTTGCTCCTTTTGCGGCCCTCCCGCAGCGCGTTCAGCGGGCGAAGGCGGCTCGCTGGCGAGTTCCCAGTTGACGCTGCACAACACGTCGACCAAATGCGCCAGGCCTTCCCCTTGCGGCAGGCGTCCCACCGTGAGGTGGTTGGTCGCCGCCGCCTGCAAGAGGGCGGTCTCGGCCTGCCAAACCGTGGCGGAGCGGGCGGGACTGGCGGACGTAGCAGGGGGCCTGCCCGGTCCCGAGGCGGCCAATGCCGCTGGTTGCAACAAACGCCGCAAACTGCCCTGTTTACGCGAAGTTCCAGTGGTAAGTTTGCGGTCAAGCGTTTTTTCTGGGACTGCCTCGCGTTGCAGGGCGCGGGCGGTCACCGGGAGGGGCCGGGCGGCGGGGCGCCGCCCAACAGCGGCAAACCGGAAACAGGCCACCAGCTGGACAAGCCGGTCCGTCAGGCGCCGGCTGACCCGTCGCCACCAGTTCATTTGCTTCTCCCCGCGAGTTTCGCGCGCTCCATTTCAAAGGCCGTCAAAGCTTTATCGACGAGTTCCCGGCTTTCCATGGCCAAACCGACTCCGGCCCCGCATCCGGGACATACAAATTGCGTTCCCATCACCAGCTGCCTGGGGTCGAAAGGAATGCCGGTTTTACATACCGGGCAGGGAATGTTTTGCTCGCTTTGTATCATGACTTTGCCTGGGTTGTCGTTTTGGCGGGCGCTGGCGGCGCAGGCGGCGCCGGCGCTGCCGGCTGAATGGATTTGGAATAGAGCTCAATAATCGAGAGAAGGCCGAGCGGGAGCGGGAGCGGCCCCGCGTTGATATTGACCTTCAGGTGCGATGACGGCGGCTGACGGGTGTCGTTACCGGAAGCGTTAGGAGTGCGAGAAATCTTTCCGAATAACACCGCTTTGTCTTCCACCACAGGGCTGACGCCCGCCACCAGCGGACTGCGCTCGGTTGGCGCAACCGAGGTGATTTCCAAGTCAAACTCGATGTTTACCTTATCAACCGCGATGTGATTGATCGGAACCAGGCTGATGAGAGGCACCGAGAAATTCAAGGTCACCGGCTGACTTGCCTCCGGCGAGCCACGCCCAGTCTGGTGAACCGTTCTGGTCAAGGACATGTTCACCATAATGGGCTGGTAAATATCGCCGTCCAATTTGCGGAAGCAGAGGTCCAGCAAGGCCCTGGCCTGGCCGGTGATCATGACGACATTGGCCTTGGAAGCCGCGACCAAGGGAGCAGTCATGAGCGATTCGATGCTTAATTGATTCTCAAACCTTGGCATAAGGCCTTTATTCGTGGCTAGGTGCGGGAGGCAAACGAGGCACGGCCTCGTCTCCTTCAGTGACGCGGCTGTTCAGCAAGAGCAGCGGTTCCGCATTCGCAATCAGCCAGTGCGGAACCGCCGTGCTCACTGGAGGTTAGTTACCGCCGCCGCCGGACTGGGGCCCGGAGGGCATGGTGACCGGCTGAATGGCGTTGGTAAAGGCTTGAATAATAGTGTTCACGCCTTGCGGCAACGGGAGCTGCCCAGCGTGCACATTGACGGTGTACTTGGCGGAATTGCTTTTCTGGTAATGAGTGTTGTGGGTGGAGGAGTCTTTTTGATCGTAGCTCGCCGAGCCGCTAATGGTGACGCTCAGCGGTCCCCATCCCAGCTTCGCCTCGAAGCTGGCTTCGCCCTTGCGCTCCGTCTCGCTGCTCTGGGTGGTCTCGTCGGAGAAGCTTGACTTGACTTCCATTTCAAAGGTGACGTCCACCGATTCCACGGCCAGAGAATTGAGCGGCACGATGGTCAGCAGTGGCAGGTTGAAAGCGGTCGTAACCTGGTCAATCCTGGCCGGCGAGGCCGCCTGCGCCGGGGGATTATTGTTAGGACCGGCGGGAAGTGCCGGGGTGGCGGGAACCAGAACGCCGCGCACCAGACTCATGTTGATCATGATCGGCTTGTAAGAGGTGACCGCGGTGGCGCCGCTTCCCGTCTGCGCCGCCTGAAAACAGGTGTCGAGAAGGAACTTGGTTTGCGTCAAAGCCATCGCGGAGTTGGCATTGGCGGCCGCGTTCAGCGGTCCACCAATCAGCGAATCCATCGGCAGTCCGGTGAATTGCTGGGCCATGGATAATAATGCGGGTCCGGGTGTCGGGTCTGCTGGCACTGGGATTCTCCTTTTCGAAGCGGCACAGCCGCTGTTGTTCCACCCACTGCGGTGTCCGGCCCCACCCCACGCCGCGCGGAGCGGTGTGGAGACCTCGGCCGAAGCTTACAGAGCGTAACCAGCCTTTATTAGTCGCCAGCGGTACGGGATTTAAAGGCAGCCCCGCACGTTGCTACTACATCGGCCTGCGATCTCGAAAGTGACATCAGTTCGACTCGGCTCTGGCTCGCTAGTATTCCCAGGCGCCCCGTGCTACAGAAAAAAGCGGCCCCTAGGAAATTCAACAACTTAGCAGTGGTTTATGTGAGCACTACCACACTACTACAAGATGGAGCTTATCGTTAACAGAAATCTGCTGGAGCATGGGGAAAAAATCTGGATTAGTTCCCGAAATGGGTCTGCAGGAATAGTAACTGGCGGGACGGCTCCGCCGTTGAGAGCGGAATGAGGGGACGGCGTCAACAGGATAAGTTCTTTGCTTTCAGCAGCCCAGCGGATAGCGGTTATGGATGGGGGTTGATCATGAAGTTTCATGAATGTATCTCGTGCGAGCTGCGTTACCGCGCGGCGTGCGACGCCCAGGCGGCACGGTCACCTCTGTCGCACTGCTTCGGAGTCCGGCGCCACCTACCGCGGCGCGGCGCGGGGAACCCGGCCGAAGCTGGCGGATGGCGGCCGCGCTGCACTAGCCCGAGTTCGTCACAGAGAGGCAAGGCCTCGTCTGCTGAGCCGCCCGCCGGCATTGCTTTCCGTTGGGTCGCTGGCGCGTTCTCCAGTGAGACCGTGAAGCCACGTCATTGCCTGAATCGGTGGTTCATAGCCGATGCCGGGCTCCTCTCTCGCGCACTGGCGATCTCCGGCGACGATCTCTCCCACAGGGAGGGCTCGGTGGCTCGCTCCTGGGAGCAGCGGACCCTAAGTGCACGAAAACAGTGCTACGCTTAACTCGTGGCACGAAACATTACCATCCGGATTTCCGATGACCTTGCGTACTGGGCACGGCGCCGCGCCGCGGAGGAAAACACCTCGGTTTCCCGCATGGTAAGCGAGATGCTCGAACGCCAAATGCGACAAACGGATGAGTACTGGCAGGCCTACGAGCACTGGAAGCAGAGGCGGCCTCGGGCCGCAAAAGGCGCCGCCATACGGATGAGCCGCGAGGAGGTTCATGAGCGCCGGTGACCGCTGCTTTGTGGATTCGAACGTGCTGCTCTATTCAATTGACGGGCGCGACGCCGACAAACGGGAACGCGCCCTGGCTTGGATCGAGCGGCTGTGGATAACGGGAGCGGGGCGGCTCAGCTGGCAAGTGCTCCATGAGTTCTACTGGAACTCCGTCGGCAAATTGAAGCTTCCGAAGGACGTGGCTCGAGAGCTGGTTCAGGATCTATCGCACTGGCGGCCGGTCGAAACAGTACTGCCAATCGTGGAAAGTGCCTGGCAATGGATGGACTCCACGCAACTTGCCTATTGGGACGCATTGATTTTGGCGAGTGCCGCTTACACCGGGGCACGTTTTCTGTTGAGTGAGGATTTTCAGCACGGACGCCATTACGGGAACGTGGCAGTCATCAACCCGTTTCGAGGCACACCAGACGACTTTCAAATCTAGTTGGCGGCACGGGGGGACCACTGCCAAAGCCGCGTTGAAAGCGGCACGGCCGCTTTTATTCCACCCGCTTCGGGTTTCGGCCCCCACCCCAAGCCGCGCGGCGCGGCTCGGGGACTCCGGCCGAAGCTCACGGATAGTGGCCGCGCTTTACTAGCCCGAGTTCGTCACATAACAGCACTTCTGCGATCTACATGGGCGCCATTTTGGCGGCATGCGGCTTTCCCTGTTGAGAAAAGCCGCACTCTTCTCCGTCTCAACGCCCCGCCTGGTGACGAACTCGGGCGTCACCAGCGGTGCGGGACCTAACGGCAACCCCGAAATTTCGCTACGACTTCGGCCTGCGATTTCGAACTCAAAAGCAGTTCGACTCGGCCCTGGCTCGTTCAGTCGTGGTTCGTCTAACGCAGGGGCCAGAGCGCCACCTATGCAGCGGCGCGGAAGTATTGCGTCGAGCTGGGGCGGAACAATCCCCAGGCAAGCAGCAGGAAGATGATCAGGTGGGTGACAAACGGCCCGGGGTGCGGAGAGAGGTTGAAGCTGAACACCACATGAAAGCCGATCCAGGCGATGGCCAGCCAGCGCGCCCAGTCTTTGCCGCGCAACAGATACGCGCCGGCGATCACCGCCGCAAGATGTACCAGCGGAATCGCCCATCCATCACTCCAGGAGAAAACCGCGCCGCGCATGGCCAACACATCATGCCCAAGTCCCGCCACTCCAACCACAATATAGAGCCAGCCAATGCCGGCCACTGCCAATGGCCGGCTCATTCGCCCGCTCCTTGGCGCGCCTCCGCCGTGGAATAAAAGCGGCCGTGGCGCCTTCGGCCGGGACGCCTGGCCGGAAAACATCGTTCTCCAGTGAGGCCGTGAAGTTCCCGCTTGCTGTGGCCTGCCGTCATGCTTTTTGAACCTCGCAACGAAAACCAACCCGTATTTACAACTCCCGCAACGCCACGGCGACGGGGCGGGTGGCGGCGCGCAAGGCGGGCAGGATTCCGCCGAGTACGCCCATGATCAAGGCAAACGCCACGCCGGCCAGCAGCAGGTCAAAGGTGACCTTAAAGGCAAAGGCGAGATTGGAAAAGGTCTGGAAGTTCATCGTGCTTGTCGTCCAGCCATTCAGAGGCAGCACGGCGAGGCAGCCCAAGATGCCGGCCAGCAACGAGATCAGGAGGGATTCGAAGAGGAACGACAGGATGACGCTCCAACTTGAAAACCCGAGCGCCCGCATGGTGGCAATTTCGCGGCCGCGCTCGGAGACGGCCGAGTACATCGTGTTCAGCGCGCCAAAGACCGCGCCAATAGCCATGATGAGGGCGACCAGGCCGCCCAGTACGGTAATGAGCCGGGTCATGGTCGACGACTGATTGGCGTAGTAGTCCACCTCGCGCTGCACTTCCAGGTTGAGGCTGGGGTCGGAGGTTACCGCGTCCTTGAACTGTTGGAAGGCGGCAGGCGAGGTCAAATGCACAGTAGCCGACTGAAAGACGTTGGGGGGGCGCTGCAGCACCTGGTTCAAGATGCGTTGGTCGCACCAGACCTCGGAGTCAAAGGCAGAGCCTCCCGCGTCAAAAATGCCCACCACCCGCCAGTGGCCGCCGCCAAAGTTGATGGTATTTCCCAGGGTGAGGCCCTGGTAGGTGGAGGCGGCGTTTTTGCCCACCACGATCTCGTTGAGCCCGGGCGTGAACATGCGGCCCCGCTCCAGCTTCACGAACTTGCGGATTTGAAGCACGTTCGACGAGACCCCGCGCACCTGCACGTTGGCATCCGAGCCGGTGCGAATCAGCGGCAAGGGAATCACGCCGACGACCTCCTGAGTGACCAAGGGGGCGCCGTTGGCGTCGCGGGCGACGCCGGGCTTGTCCTGCATGACACGGATGGAATCCAGCGTGATGCCGCCCATCATCTCCGAGGTTGACCCAGCGCGCATGACCAGCGCGTTATCGGCCGACCCGGAGGCCACCAGGGTGGCGCGGAAACCGTGTGCCAGGGAAAGCATGGCCACGAACACGCCCACCGTCCCGGCAATGCCGAGAATGGCGACCACGCTGGAACTCCAGCGCGCGCGCAGGCTGCGGAAGTTATAGGAGACCGGCACCGAGCCGATGAGCGGCGCCAGCAGCCCGGCAATAATGCCTCCAACAATGACCAGCAGCAACAGCAGGGCGGCAATGGCGACAATGGTGATCAGCGCGCCGAGGAAGATTTTCGCAGGCATGTCATACCCTCCGGAGTGCGTTCACCACGCGCAGGCGCATGGCGCCCAAGCCGGGCAAAATCGCGCTCGCAATTCCGACCAGCAGCGCCGCGCCCACACCCGAAAGCAGCAGGCGGGGCGTCATCACCAACGGGGGCAGCATGCCGGGCATGGCTTGAGCGAGGGCGGGCACCGCACCCGCCGCGAGCAGCAATCCTACACAGCCGGCAATGGCAATGGCCATCGACTCGCTGAGGATGAAGCCAAGTACCGCCCGGTCCGAGAAGCCAATGGCCTTCAGGATCGCCAACTCTGGCGTTCGCTCGCGCACCGCGATAGCCATGGTATTGCCGGTAACCAACAAGAGCGTGAAAAACACCACCATGCCAATGGTGACGATCAGGAACTTGATGTTGCCGAATTGCTTGACCCAGTTGGCCGCATAGGCCGATTCGGTCTCGGTGCGCGTTTCGTTGGGCGAGTTGATGTACATCTGATCAATCGTCTTCGCAATGCGCGGCGCGTCGTCAGGATTGGCGATGCGGATGACGTACCAGCCGATCTGCCCTTTGATCGCCTGCGGCACGTTTTCGCGGAAGTAGTCCCACTGAATCCAGAACTGTGTCTCATCATCCTGGGGGTGGGTGCCATGGTAAACGCCGTCGATGTTGAACTCGAAGGGAACGTTTGCCAGTCCGTAGAGGGTGGTGTGCAGGGGAATGCGGTCGCCCACCTTCCAGCCAAAGCGCTTCATGGTGGCCGCGCCCACAATTGCCCCCTGGCGGTCGTTCAGGAAGGTCTTCCACTGCTGGTCCGGGACTTTCAATTCGGGATAGACCTGACGCTGTGTCGACGGATCCATGACGAACTGGGGGAAGAAGTTTTTGGGATCCTGGTAAACGCCGCCAAACCAGTTGTAGTGCGTTACATAGCTGACGCCGGGGACGCGCAGAATCTCGTCGCGATAGGAGAGCGGCAGCAGGTTGATGATCGAGGTGCGATTGGTGACTACCAGGCGATTCGCGCTAACCACGCCTCCGGCCAGGCTGAAGGCGTTATTGACCACGCCAAGAATGGCGAAAAGGAACAGGGCAACCGCGAACGAGCCGATGGTCAGCAGCAGCCGCACCTTTTTGCGCACCAGGTTGGCCCAGATGAGGCGTGCGAATTTCATGACGCGCCTCCGGACACCACCTCTTGCCGGGCACCCGCCTCGACCAGCACTCCCTTTTCCATATGCAGGGTCTGCTTGGCGATGCGCGCCACCACCGGATCGTGAGTCACCATCAGGACAGTCTTGCCGTATTCGTCCACCAGGCGGCGCAGCAGTTCCATCACCTCGTCGGCGCTCTTGCGGTCGAGATCGCCGGTGGGCTCGTCGCACAGCAGGAAGGTGGGATCGGCGACGATGGCGCGCGCAATTGCCACGCGCTGCTCCTGGCCGCCGGATAACTGGCGGGGAAAGTGATGCATGCGGTCCGCCAAGCCGACAATGGCGAGCGCCGCCTCCACGTGCTTACGCCGCTCCGCCTTCGACAGCTTGGTCAGAAGCAGCGGGAGCTCCACATTCTGAAAGGCGGTGAGCACGGGGATGAGGTTATACATCTGGAAGATAAAACCCACGTGGCGGGCGCGCCATTCGGTGAGCTTGCCGCGCGACATGTGCGTGATTTCGTCGCCCGCGACGGTCACACTGCCGCGGGTGGGGACATCCAAGCCGCCGAGCAGGTTCAACATTGTGGTTTTTCCGGAGCCGCTGGGCCCCATGAAGGCGACGAAGTCGCCCTGGTCCACATCCAGGTTGAGCCCTTGCAGCACGTGGATGTCTTCGTTGCCGCGGCGGTAAGTCTTATCGAGTTCACGCACCTGGATAAGACTGCCGCTTTTTCCGCCATCGACGCTGACCATGAAATCGCTCCTTCCTCGCGCGCGACTGCTAACAGCCGCCGCGCGCTCCACTCCCTAATGCTTCATCCGCACCGCTTCCCCATCGCGCAACCGCGGCGGGCCCGCCACCACCACCTGATCGCCAGGGCTCAATCCCGCCAGGACCTGGGTGCGATCGCCATTGCTGGTTCCCAGCTTGACCGCATGCCGCTCGAGTTGATCGCCGCGCACAAGAAACACCACCTTCCGCCCAGCCTCGTCGCGGATGGCGGTGCTGGGGACAAACACCCCGGCCGGCGCTTTCGACGCGGTTCCCGCCTCTTTGCCCAGGAATGTCACCTTGACGCCCATGTCGGGCAGGATGCGCGGGTCGAGGCGGTCAAAGGCAATCCGCACCTTCACCGTCGCCTTTTCGCGGTCGGCGGTGGGAATGATGGTCCGCACGCGGCAGGGAATCTTCCAGTCCGGGTAGGCGTCCAGCACGGCGGTCACATCCTGATCCGGCTTCACGCGGGCAATGTAGTTCTCGTTGACGTCAACCTCGATCTCATTGGAGTTCATATCAACGATGGTGGCGATACCGGTGCGCGTGAAGCCGCCGCCGGCGGAAATGGGCGAGACCATTTCGCCGACCTGCGCGTCTTTGGAGACCACAATGCCCTCGAAGGGAGCGCGGATCACACAGTTTTCCACCGCCTGCTTCGCCTCCTGAATGCGGGCGTCACCGGCGAGCACCTGCGATTGGGCGTAATCGATCTTCGCCTTGAGGCTGTTGGCCGCCATGCGGGCGTTGTCGAGCGCCTGTTGCGATTCCACGCCGGCGCCGCGCAGGGCGGTAACGCGATGCAGCTCGATTTCAGCATTTTTCAACTGCACCTGAAAATCCAGAATGCTGGCTTGGGTGGCGTTGCGGTCGGCGATGGCGGTAGCTAGTTGCTTCTGCGCGTCGGAGTCGTCCAGACGAGCCAGGATGAAGCCCTTCCGAACCCGCATTCCTTCGGTGAAGTACACGCCAGTAACGCGCCCGGTAATCTTGGCTGCAACAGTTGCGCGGCGCTGCGGCGTGACGTATCCGCTGGCGTTCAACAGCGCCGGCGGTCCCGACTGCGGCGCCTCGACGCTGGCCACCTCCACGGTGGGCGCCCGATGCGAATATGCGTAATAACCCGCGCCCAGAATCAGGAGGACGGCAAGCACGGCAAAGATAACGGCAACGCGCTTCCCCGTTCCGCTGCGTCCGCGTTTATGCGCGTCAATGCGGAGCTCGCTCAGATCCGGTTTCATCATTCCAATCATAGTGGTTTTTGCGCCACCCAGTTATTCCGGCAGCCGGCTATGGCAAAGGGGGCAACGCGGTTAACGCTTTAGTATGTCCGGGCACGGGGGGCAGTTTCAGTGACGCTTGGCCAATTGCCGTGTCCGGCGCAAGCTGCGCTTCCACTGACGTCCGAGTTGCTGAAGCCATTTCTCAGCGCCACGGCTCTGCCGAGTATACGAAATTGCGGCAGGCGAGGTTGCAGACGGCGGAAATTAAATTCACGGATATCTGTTGCGAGGAGGAGCTGCGGAAGGGGATACGAATGCGGCACGGCCGCTTTTATTCCACCGCTTCGGCGTCCGGCCCCAGCCCCCGCCGCGCGGCGCGGCTTGGGGCCCCGGCCGAAGCTCACGGATGGTGGCCGCGCTTTACTAGCGCGAGTTCGTCACACAACAGCGCTTCTGCGATCTAGCGGCATGCGGCTTTGCCTGTTGAGAAAAGCCGCACTCTTCTCCGTCTCAACGACCCGCCTGGTGACGAACTCGGGCGTCGCGAGCGGTGCGGGATCTAACGGCAACCCCGGACCTTGGCTACGACTTCGGCGTGCGATCTCGAACTCGAAATCAGATCGACTCGGCCCTGGCTCGCCTGGACTTGGCTTTAGCTCGCTAAGGGGCGCGGAATTTCAGCAAAGCCCTGAAACGCTGTGGTTTGCCGTTGACCAGATATGGGCGGAAACGCCAAAAATGCAGAGCCACGTTTATTGGGAAGAACTCGTCGGTGAGCCCTTCTGGATTCCTGATCTCGTGCACTTTTCCGTCGCGCCCCACCAATACCTGGACCGTAACCACCCCATGACGGCTTACTCTGGCGGGATCGAAGACCGGATCGCGGGTCACCAGGGCCAAGCGGCGCGCCTGCTTATCGGAAAGCTCCGGATAAGGCTCGCTCATTGCAACAAAAGGCAGCGCCACTATAGTATCCACCTGAGCTGGAACGCCGTTTAAGCGATACGGCTTCAGGCGCCATTTCTTGACTTGAGCCCGGAATGCGTCGTCCACCTCCGGATTATCCGAATTGAGCGACCGGGCTTCACGAACTTGCCCGGCACGATCTACGGAAATGTATATGCTGGTCATGCCGGAGGTTGGGGTTTCGCGAACGGCCGGCCACTGGATTTGGCTGTCCAGAGGCAATAACGCCAGCGCCTGATCCCACGGCAGGACCACTCGCAAAATTCGCTCTTGCCGCGGGGTGTCACTGGGCAACCCGAACAAGTCAGGAGAGGCATCTCGCAACCGCGACAGTTGTGTAATACGGGCGACGACGGGTCCCGACTCGGAATCCCCAACAATCTTGCGGGCGATCTCACGACCCGCGAAAGGCTCAAAATCCTTATAATCCGCATCAAACCAAGGCGTCGTTGCGGAATCCAGCAGGCCGCGACGGTTAAAGCAGTACACTGAAAACACATCGATTCTGTGCTGCTTCCCGACAGCAAAGCTCGAACGCGTGCACCTCTCTTTGTAACGGCTGCTCGGGCCCAGCGTTCCGGTGGCCTTCATCAGTGGAGCGAGTTGAGGCTCTGGATTCAATAACGCGTCGACGAGATCGTGCAACCACCAGGGATAGTAGTCCCGCGAATCCTTTTCATACACGTTGGCGCCATTCACGATCACGGTTTGACTGAACTCGGGAGATGTAACAACGCGGCGCCACATCTGCGCCGAAAACCAGTACTCCTCGATCGTTGCGTTGTAGCGGGTATCCTGACCAGAGCTTTCAGCCACCGATGCTTTTAGATAAAAGGGTGCGGCGCCGGGAGCCGTAAGTTCGGATTGGCGGACGGCTTCGGGCACTGGCAACTGAGCAGATGCAGGCGGAAGCACGGTAGCGAACGCCAGGAGGAGCGATGGAACAAATCCTGCAAAACGTTTCATGATCATTGATTGTCACGAGCACTGCGTCACCATAGCACGTTTGGTAATTTCTTAGCGTCATTCACGTTCTTCAACGCTTTCAAATCCGGCACAACGTAACACCGGGAGGGTGGGGTACTTGGGGTAGGCTGGTTCCCGCAACCCCCGCTCACAGAGACAAAAGACTGAACCGCGCTCGGACTGCACGCGCCGCGGGTGGCGGCAGCAGTGGCATAGGCCGGGATCCGTCGTTGGATCTTCGGTGCTAGCCTGGCTGGTCATAGTAGCTTTAGGCCCTGGATCGAGAGGCACTGGCGAGAAGCAGTCCGCATTCCTAGGCCTCTTCTCCATAATCGACGGAGACCAAGCAGAGGCCGCGCGCGGGGGCGGTGCGTCCCGCGCGGCGGCGGTCCCGGGCGGCGAGCACCAACGGCACCTCGCGCGGGTGGCGCTGGCCGCGCCCGACGTCGATCATGAAGCCCACCAGGTTGCGCACCATATGGTGCAGAAAGCCGCTGCCGCTGACTTCGTAAATCCATTCTTCCGGAGTGGTCAGCCACTCTGAACGGAAAATGGTCCGCACGGTGGAGCGCTCTTCTTCGCCGCCCTGCCGCAGTCGCGTACGGCGGTCGGGTTCGGAGGCGGCGGCGAAGGACTTGAAGTCATGTTCGCCGAGAAAAGCCGCGGCGGCCTGGCGCATCAACTCCAAGTGCAGCGGATAAGGAAAGTGGTAGACGTAGCGCGCCAGGAATGGCGAGCAGACCGGGGCACGGTACAGGCGGTAGCGATAGAGTTTGGAGCGGGCGCTGCCGCGAGCGTGAAAGCCAGCCGGAACGTCTTCGGCCCGCAGGACGCGAACGGTGGCGGGCAGCACCGCGTTGAGAGCGCGCTGCAGGTTTTCCACCGGCAGGCGTCCGCTCAGCTGGAAATGGGCCACCTGTCCGAGAGCGTGCACTCCCGCGTCGGTACGTCCGGATCCGTACAGCAGCACGCGTTCGCCGGTCACTTGGGCAAGCGCTTCGGTCAGGCAGCCTTGAACGGTGAGCAAGCCAGGCTGCACCTGCCAACCGTGAAATCCGCTGCCGTCGTAGCTCAGCAGCAGACGCACAGAACGGCGTGCCGGGCGGCTGTTGCCAGTGTCTTGGGAGCTGTGATTGATTGACTCTGCCGGGTCGCTCATCGGCTGATATTATGAACAATACGGCATGTTCCCGTCTTGAGAGCCTTGGCTGACGCTGTTGTGGTGGGGCGCGCCTTCGCCGCGCGGGGCCAAACGGCGTTTCCATAAAAACGTGCGGCGGCACACGCCGCGAGACCGGCCCGGCGGCGGAAAGTTGCAACTTTTCCCGTGCGCGCTGCGTAGTAGAGGTTTGCACCCGGGTAATGGGGAAAATGGTCAGGCCGCAGCCCGGCTGCGCTGCTCCCATCGGCCGTCATCTTGCATACAGAGTCCTTATGAACCGAACTGCCTTGTTGCGAACTGGATTGGCAATTTTACTGGCCGGCGCCGGCTTCAGCCTGCGCGTGGAGGCGCAGCAGCATCCCATCGATTACAGCCCCTCGGGCACCAACTACAGCAGGGGCAAAGCCTGGTACAGCACGCTGTTTGGGCAGGCACCGATCCAAGTGGCGCCGGTGAATCTGGCCAACTCCAGCCGCATCAACGGATTGTTACGAAACGGCAAGCTTTATCTGTCGGTCGACGACGCCATTGCGCTAGCGCTGGAAAACAACCTCGACATCGCCATTCAACGCTATAACCTGCAGATTGCGGACACGGATATTCTGCGTGCCCGGGCCGGCCAAGGCATTCTGGGAACTCCGACGGGGATTGTGAGCGGCACTCCCGGCGGCGGCGGACCGACCACCGGCGGGGCGGGCGCCACCGGGGGCGGAGCGGGGGGCACCAGCCAAGCGGCGGGAGGAGCGGGCGCGGGCACGTCCGGGATCGTGACCTCGACCCTGGGCGCGGGCCCGGGATTGCCAGCGCTGGACCCGAACTTCACCACCGACTTCAGCGTTGAAGACGCGGTCACGCCTCAAACCAACACCTTCGCCACCGGCACCAACCAGGCCATCACCCATACGACGGTGGGCGACTTCTCCTTCAACAAAGGCTTCCTGCCGGGCACTTCGCTGTCGGTCGGATTCAACAATAGCCGGACCACCACGAACAACATCTTCTCCAGCGCCTTGGCCCCGTACTTCAACTCCGGGCTGCAGATCAGCGTTACCCAACCGCTGCTGCAGGGTTTTGGCAGTTCGATCAACGGACGCAACATCACCATTGCCAAGAATAATCGCGAAGTGAGCGACATCGCCTTCCGCCAGCAGGTCATGGCGACGGTGAGTCAGGTGGAAGACATTTACTGGGATTACGTGAGCGCCTTCGATGCCGCCGCCGTCGCCCAGGATACGGTAAAGCTGGACCAACGGGTACTGACCGAGGACAAGCGTCAGATTGAAATTGGGACTCTGGCGCCCATCACGGCCACGCAGGAATCGTCGGTTCTTGCGACCGACCAACAGGCGTTGATTCAGGCGCAAACCAACCTGGAGTACCAGGAACTGCTGCTGAAGAATGCGATCACCAAGAACATGGCCGACCCCGTGCTGGCCAGCGCGCATGTCGTTCCCACCGATAAAGTTCAGGTTCCCGCGAATGAGCCGGTACGGCCCATTCAGGATCTCATCCGGGATGCGCTGGAGTACCGTCCCGAGTTGGCGCAGTCACGCATCAATCTCCGCAACCAGGAGATTTCCTATAAGGCCGTGCACAACGAGCTGATGCCACGCCTGGATTTGTTCGCCAACTACAATGCCGGCGGCATTGCGGGTATGGTCGCCCCCATCAACAGCAAGTCACCATTCGCTCCCAACACACCGGCGCTGGCGCCCTTTACCGGCGGCTGGGGACATGCCATTAATCAGGCCTTTGCGGGCAATTTCCCCACCTATCAGGCGGGGATCACGCTGCAAATACCGATTCTCAACCGCAGCGCGCAAGCCGACGTGGTGCGCTCCCAACTGGAACTGCGGCAAGACCGGCTGCAGTTACAGCAACAGCAGAACCAGATCATTTTAGAAGTGCGCAACGCGCAGTTCACACTGCAGCAGGACCGCGCCGCCGTGCTTGCCGCGCAACAGGCAGTGAAATACAACCAGCAGAATTCCAACGCGTTTCAAAAAGAGTTTCACCTGGGCGCGGCCACCATTACCGACGTGATCACCGCGCAGAACGGCCTGGCCAAGGCGCGCAACAACCTGGTGGTGGCGCTGACCAACTATCAGGAGGCCAAGATCAACCTGGACCGGCTGACGGGCCGCACGCTGACCCACAACCGCATCTCGATACGCGACGCGGAAAACGGCGCGGTTACCCACATGCCGCAAGCGCAATAGGCTCCACGGCCGCTTTTTGTTCCACCGGCTTCGGCGCCGAAGCTCACGGTCAGTTAACAACAACGGCCGCGCCCCGCAAGGCGCGGCCGTTGTTGTTAATAAACCCAGTCCGAAGGCCTCTTCTCACTCTCTATTTCCGGCACAATGGAAACATGAAAGTGCTCTCCTCCAGGATTGTCTACCGCGGCCACAAGATCGATGTGGCGCTCGACGAGGTCAGCGAACCCAAAGCGGCAAAAAGCCTGCGCCGCGAGGTGATCGTGCATGGTCCGTCCGCGGTCATCCTCGCCCTTGACGACAAAGGCCGCATCCTGCTGGAAAGGCAGTACCGTCATGCGGCGCGCAAGACCCTATGGGAGATTCCCGCCGGCGGCATCGATGAAGGGGAAAAGCCGTTGGCCTGCGCCAAACGCGAGTTGCGGGAAGAAACCGGTTATGAAGCCACCGCCTGGGAGCGGCTGGCGCGATTCTTCCCTTCCCCCGGCATTCTGGACGAGGAGATGCACGTCTTTGTGGCGCAGGGGCTGCGCCCAGGCACCGCTTCTCCGGAAGAAGACGAGCATATCGCCACCGAGTTCGTCAGCGCGCGGCAGCTCGAGGAGATGATCGCCGGTGGCAAGATTCAGGATGGCAAGACGCTGGCCGCCTGGGGCGCGTGGCTGGTGCGGAAAAAGCGGCGTTAGGCACGGCCCCAGCGCAGCGCACCTTGCGCGGATGCTGTTGAGGCACGGCCTCGTCTCCTGAGCCGCCCGCCGGCATTGCTTGCTGGCGGGTGGCTGGCACGCTCTCCTAATGAGCTCGCAGCGCCTTTTCCATGGCGAACAGAGCCGGCTTGGGCTGCTCCTGCGCGTTAAATGGCAGTCCCGCGCCCCAGCCGTGCTGCCAACGCGGAATCCAGGAGTAGCGGTCGGTAAAACCCCACAGCAGCATGCCCTGGACGTTCGGTGTGCCGAGCACGAAACGGGTCACCGAAGCATAGGTTCGCGCCTGCTGGCGTAGCTGCCTGCGGGTAGGACGCTTGCCGTACAGAGGAATGCGCGCATCCAGCTCCGTGACCATGAGATCAAGGCCGAGTTTTTGATAGCGGCGGGCCAGATTGCGCTGCCGCTTTCCCCAGATCGTGCCCGCTTTGAGATGGGCCTGGAGGCCGACTCCATCGATGTGCGCGCCAGGGGTGTGCTGAATCTTGTAGGCCAAGTCAGAGACGGCCTCGGCTTTGGTCAGGGGGTGGCTGAAGCCGGGATCATCAATGCCGTTGTAGGCATCATTGTTGTAGTCGTTGTAGAACAACTGAGCGCCGGCGCCGGTCTGTTGGTCGACGGCATTCGCCCAGACGAAGGCGCGCTCTGGATAGCTGGGCCCGATGGTGGTTTCCCAGAAGTCGCAGTGCTGAGTGGCGGAACAGGTTTCCGGATTCCAGGCGGGCCAAGGGCCAAATGGCGCCTTGTCACTGACAGCCTCATTGACCACGTCCCACTCAAACACCTGGCCTTTGAAGTGGGTCATTACATCGCGCACGTAATCGCGCAGCAGGACACGAATAGGCTCATGGGTGGGCGCGTAAACCCAGGTGCGCTGCTTCGCGTCGTATTTGGTCTGCTGGCTCAGCCACGCGGGGACCACATGGTAATAGACCAAGACATGGCCCCGCAGGCGCAGATGGTTGGCGCGGGCGAAGGCGGCAATCCGGTCGGCATGGCTGAAGTCGATGACGTTGTGGCAGCCACGCTCGCCGCAGGCGCGCCCTTTCCAGATCCAGCCCTTGAAGGCGTTTTCCGCCACGATGGTGTTGAAATTTTGCAGCAGGGTGCGGTTGTAAGCCGCATCGTAATGGGCATTGGAAGGGGTAATGATGGCGTCGTTGCCAACAGCGGCGCCAATGAGTTTGCCTTGCGGGAAAAGGGTTTTTAGAGCCACGGGCGCTTTTGCCAAGGGCTTCGCCGGCGCGGCAGCCCACCCCAATGCAGGAACCAGAAGTACAGCCAATAAAGCCGTGAATCGCAGACGCATGAATCCCCCTGAAACGGTTGGAAGCGAGTTGTCATCTGCCCGCGTCTGGCCGCTATATCCAGACCAGCTTCCCACCCCTGCACGGGCAAATAGGGACTATCGGCGGAAACCTCAGTAAGTTTATAAAGTTGTTCAGCGCCTGGAAATTCCTCCCGGCGGATGGCTCGGAAAAGGTCATGCGCCCCTATTCGACCTGCAGCAATTCCGTGGACAGGTCGAGGCGCTCAAAGCACTTGCCCACCAGATTGAGCCCGGCGAAAAGTTCCAGAAGCAACACGGGGGTCGTTGCCAGAAGTCCGGCGAAGAGTGCGATTTGCAGGGAGAAGAAGAGCTTCGAAAGCACAACCCCCAAAGCGAAGACCAGGGTGGTGGGCAAAAGGCACAGCAGAAGAGCGAGCAACTGCCCAATAGTGAGGAGCATGCGCTGTCCGAAGACTTCAAACCCGCGGCCGGAGAGCAGCACCCAAGTGGGAAGCAGCAGTGCAGTGGCATTGGCGATCATGAGCAGCAGCATGTCGAGCAAAGGCAGGAAAATCGCGGCCACGAGCACTCCCATCACCAACTGTTGAGGTGGCGCAACCCGGGCCAGGCAAGCGGCGGCTACAAGAAGAGAGAGCCATTGCAGGAAGGTCAGAATGCACCAGGGGGCCAGCAGTTCTCCTAGGGCAACCTGCCAACTGCGCAGCGGGAAGGTTTTGAGCAGATCCGCGCGCAGCAAATCCTGCCGGAAATCCTGGCGGCAAATCTGAGCTCCGGCGAAGACGGACCAAACAATCGCGAAGCCGCTCAGGACGCCAATGATCAACTGCACAGCCCCGCCGTTGGAACGCGCACAAAAAATCGCCAGAATCATTGCAATGCCAAGCAGCCCGGCCCACATTCGCACATTGGCGAAGGCACTTGAGATCAGGTTTTTCCAGAGCAGCGCGATCCAGGGGGCTCCGGATTCTTTCAGAATGAAGGGGGGGCGGCGCGAACGCTGCTGGTCGCTGGCGGCCCGTAGCGCAGCGGAGTCCCGATCCGAGCCGGCGGGCAGATCAATAAACCTTTTCTGGTAGACGGCATCCAGGCGTATTACGCAGTAATAATGCAATGCGAGCAGCGCAATGGCCGGCAGCATTGCCAAGGAAAGAGCGGCCCAGTCAGGGGCCAACAACGGCGCCAGCAGCCAGTGGCTGGGGAGCAGCAGCCAATGCAATGGTCCGGAGAGCGTCAGGAGCACTAGGCGCTGGCCCCAATGGTGGAGTTCGGGCAGCGACAGCCGCCGCCCCGCAAACTGTTCACGGTACACCACTAGCGCCCCAAACAGGACGCCCGCAAGGATCGACAACAGTTTGACGCCCGACCCGCTCTCCTTGCCTCGCAACAGGCTGCGTGCAAACGAGGCTACCAGTTGATGCAGGCTCAACACAGAGAAGAGCAGCCATAGCGCAAGCGTTCTGGCAAGAAAGCCGCCACTCAGCCCGCTCGTAAAAAAAGCGAACAGGAGAGCGCTGAAAAGAATGCGAATCGCGGAGGTGGTGAGCTTGTAGTCAATGAGCCGGCGGCGCGTCAGGGGCGCCGGAAACAAAAAGCCAACCTCCGCCTCACTGAAGGCCAGAGTCTTGCGCTCCTGGGGGAATATCCACATAGTAAGGGAGAACAGGCTTAAAAGAACAGCGCCGATGGTTACCACCAAAGGGGATATCAGCACCTTGGAGGGGCTGGGCATGGCGCCATGGAGAAAAAAGCCGCGCAGCACCACCCAGCCGAAATACCAGGCGGCCAGCACCGCGCCCACCAGGTAGCGGGGGTTGCGCAGGCGCTTGACACTCGAGAGCAGGCGGTTGCGAGACGAATTCCACCGCAAGTAAACCAGGGCCGCGTTCATGGCGCCACCGCGGACTGGGAGGTGGCGCGGAAAAAGACCGCTTCCAGGTTGGCGTCCGGCTGCTGACTGAACTGCTCGCGAATGGCGGCAATGGTACCGTCGGCAACTTTGCAGCCACTTTTCAGGATCAACACCCGCGAACAGATTTCCTCGACGAGATGCAGCAGGTGGGAACTGACAATGATCGCGGCGCCTTGTTGCGCGCGCTTAAGGATCGAGTCCTTCATGCGGCGCATGCCTAATGGATCCAATCCAGTGAGCGGCTCATCGAAGTAGATCACACGGGGGGAATGGAGAAGACCGCAGGCAATCGCCACCTTCTGCTTCATTCCCCGCGAAAGTTCCGAGGGCAACGCGTCGCGCTTGCCGGCCAGCTCCAATTCTTCAAGCAGTTCACCGGCGAGCGACTCATAGCCGTGCACCTGATACAGACGCGCTATGAAATTGAGGTGCTGCGCAACGGTGAGGTAATCGAACAGGCGCGGTTCATCGGGAAAGAAGGCCAACAGCCGCTTGGCCGCGATGGGATTGGAAGCCAGGTCCTGTCCACAAATGCGCACGTTACCATCTGAGGGAGGAATGATGCCGGCGAGGCAGCGCAAGGTGGTCGTTTTTCCGGCGCCATTTGGGCCAATAAGGCCCAACACCTCTCCCGGATGCAGGGAAAAGGACAGGGCATTCAAGGCCAGGAAGCCGCCATATTTTTTGGTAAGGGCTTGGGCTGCGATCATGAGCACTCCGGCACACGTTGATGCGGAAACGCAATGCCGGAGCGTAACAGTAAACAGACGTTTAGTAAACCTTGAGGCGGCTACCCAGGGCATAGCCCCGTACGGCGGCCGCGCGATCGGATGCGCGACTCGGCCCTCGCTTTTCAGCGCCGCCCACGTAACGCCAAGGCGCGTTACGTGGGGCACGCGACCAATCTCAGCTTGCAGATTGATTTGCCTGGAAGCTAGCCTACCCGGCGCTGGTCATCGCGATGCTCGATGACGGTGGTGTTCGATGCGGGCGGGACCTCACGCTCAACGGTACGGTCCACATATGTGGTATGGTCGCCGCCGCGCGCCGAAAAGGCGACAATAATGATGACCAGGACGATCACGCCCAAGGCAATCCATCCCCAGGGAATGCCGGCGGTCTGGGTCGCTGCCGCTTGACCCGAGTTCTGGCCCGGGGTGACCGTGGTGCTGGAATTGCTCTGATAGGACTGGGTAGATTTAGTCCCATTGGGCTGGCCGCTGCCATTGCCGGAGGTGGCCTGGGTTCCCGACATTGATCCCGAAGCGTTGTTGGGCGAGCTCGGCGTGGCGCCTGAAACGCTGCCGCTCACGCTGCCACTGGCGTGAAATCCGCTGGGATTGGAACTGCCGCTACTGGATTGATTGGCGGGTTGTGTTGCGGTTGATGTAGTTCCGGAGCTGGCGCCCGCCGGCGATGAACTGGAACTGGTCTGCGCCATGGACAGGCCCACGCTCAACAGACAAATTCCCAAGCAGGTGCTGATGCGATTCATGCACTACCTCCCGTTACTACTTAGTGGGAGGCGGCGCTGAAAGCAAGCCGTTGCCTTGCTTCCATTGATCCACTCCGGATTGAGGTGAAACGCCGTTCACTCGCTCCCCATTCATCCGCTGCTGCAACCCGGCTCAGTGGGCCGGAGCAGGGCGCCAGCGCAGGAGAAAGGCGCGCAGCGTCGAGTAAGTCATGTTGCGCGCGTCTTCAAACTCGCCGTTTTTCTGTGCGACCAGCACCTTCCCCGCAGGGTCCAGAACGGCCAGGGCGGGTACACCCTTGGCAAGGTTCACACCCAGTTTCTGCGCGAGGTTCTGATTCCGCATGGGCGCACTGTCGCCCACATTGATGTCGACCACGATGTAGTTCTGGCGCACCAGCAAGGCGAGACTGGAATGGCGCAGCGCCGCATCGAGGACATGGCAGTCATAGCACCAGTTACCGCCGAAATCGACCAGAACGTTTTTGTGCAGGCGGGCAGCGCGCGCCTGAGCGTTACGCAGGTCCGCCGCCGCCTGGCGGGGGCTGGGATAGATAGCCGCCCTGGCCTGCGCGGGCGCCTTCAGGTCACCCGGGCGGTGTGCGCCCGGATCCTTCTGCAATTGCGGATAGCTGGCGGCCAGGTTGCGCAGGACGCGCTGCAGGGCTGGCTGCGACCAGGCCAACGCCGCCCGGCGCAGGGTCTCGCGCTGCGCCGTCTGTGCCTGAGCGAGCTTGGCGCCCAGCGGCCCGCGATAAAAAGCGATGAGTTGCTTCAATTCCGCAGAGGTGAACTGTTGGTTCAGCAGCGAGTCGAGCGACTGCTCGAGGTGCGCCGCATTGGCCTCGCGGAGGTACTCGCGAACAAACCGGCGGCGGAAGGCCAGCGCCTGCTGCTGGGTAAGCCCGTGGTGAGTCAGCCCGGTGCTCAGCGGGCCAGCCACATCGCGGGCCTGGGCCTCCAGCGCGCTCTGAATCTGCTGATGCAGGCCCTCCAGCGACAACAGCTGCGCAATCAGGGCGCGCTTGGCCGGCGAGATAGCTGACGGGGCGGGCGCGGCCTGTTGCGGGAAACCGGGAGTGGCGGCCAACAGCAGCAGCAGACAAAGCAGTGCAATGCGTTTCACAGGCTCATTTTACGGCAGAGGCGGCTTTTGTTGCGCGGTTGCCATCTCTGGCACCTCGGTTTGCGCGAATGCTGCCGCTAGCGCCCTGCCGTGCGAATATGAGGCATGCGTGTCCTGATCAACGGCAGTCCGCGAGAGGTTCGCGAGGGGCTCAGCGTAGCGGAGATGTTGCGCGAGTTGGGGATGGGTGAGCAGCGTGTCGCGGTGGAACGCAACCTGGACATCATTCCGCGGCAGCGCTGGGGCGAAGTGCGCGTCGAAGAGGGTGACCGTTTCGAGATCGTACACTTTGTGGGAGGCGGCCGCTGAGCTCTCCCCACCGCGGTCCACAAAAGACTCAGGCCCCGCCCGGGGATTCCCGGACGGGGCCTGTGGCGTTTTGGGTGAAGGGTTGATCAACCTTCTTGGTCGAGCAACCCGAATTGATCCGCTGAAAACCTAGAACTGGTTCCAGAGGAACTGGTTATAGACCTCGTGATGGAACTGCACCTCGGGAGTCTTGACGAAGGTGCCCAGCAAGCGCGGGCAACGATCGGCGGAGGCCTGTTTGAGGTCGGCGAAGCGCGCCTTCACATCGTCGCCAAAGAGCTTTCCGGTCCACTTGGAACCGCGGAAGTTGTCGATGGCGGTGTAGATGTTGTCGGGCAGGTAGCGCTCGGCCTGGCGCAGATTGTCGATCTTGGCGGTTTCGCCTTCCAAGCCGCTGCGGAAGATGGAGTAGAGCGTCATGTACGGATTGGCGTCGGGCGCGACCGAGCGCACCTCGACACGCGAGCTCTTCTCGTTGCCGATGGGAATGCGAACCATCGAGCCACGATCCACCGCCGAAGCCTTGATCTGGTTGGGCGCCTCGAAGTGCGGATCGAGGCGGCGATAGGAGTTGACACTGGAGTTCAGCACCAGACAGATGTCGTTGGCATGGGTGAGAATGCGATCGACGAATTCCCAGGCGAAGCCGCTGAGCTTCTCCTCGCCTTTGGGATCCCAGAAGATGTTCTTGCCGCCCTTGCTGATGGAAATATTGGTGTGCATGCCGCTGCCGTTGACCCCAACCACCGGCTTGGGAAGGAAGCAGGCGCTCATGCCCATCTGGGTGGCAATCTGACGGCAGACCAGCTTGTAGAGCTGAATCTGATCGGCGGCCGCCACCACTTCGCCATAGCCGTAGTTGATTTCAAACTGCGAGGGGGCGACTTCCGGGTGATCCTTCTCGTTCTGGAAGCCCATGGCGCGCTGCACCTCGGCAACGGTGTCAATGAATTCGCGCAGCGGGTCGCCAGGGAGGGAATGGTAGTAGCCGCCGGTATTGACGTATTCGAACTTGCCGGTGTCGTGGAAGCGGCGCTCGGCATCTTCGCCCTGGAAGAGGAAGCCTTCGATTTCGTTGGCGGCGTTGAGGGTGTAGTCCTCTTTCTTGTGCAGGTTCTGGGAGAAGGTCTTCAGCACGCCGCGCATGTCGCCGACGTAGGGTTCGCCATTTTTATCGATGACTTCCCCGAAGACCAGCACCTTGCCTTCGCCAAAGACGTCGGCCGGCGCCCAGTAGAAGGCGCCCCAGTCCATACCCAGGCGCAGATCGCTCTCGCGCTGGGCGGTAAAGCCGCGGATCGAGGAGCCGTCGAAAGTGAGGTTGTCGTAGCTCTTTACGAGAAACTTCTTGTCGTAATCGAGCATGTGAAGACGGCCTTCCAGGTCACTGAACAACACCGTCACCGCTTTAATGCCCTTGGTGTCGGTGAGGTACTTGAGGCGTTCTTCCTGGATTTTGCCGGCAGCAACGCGGTTGCGGCGCTGCTCTTTGGCTTGCAGGTTCAACTCTTCCAGCTCTTCATATGAGAGCGTCAAAAAATTCCGCAGGTCGCTCATGAATCTCCTCTGGGTGGCTAAAGTGCACAGAACTCGAGTTCAACGGCAGAGCTGGAGCGGCACGAAGCCAATCTCGCCAACCGGCGCCCGCGTAGCAAGCCCTTGCCGCACGGAGCAAGAGCGCCCGGAATCAGATGCTGGCGTCGTGGCCCATCTGTGAGACTGGTGGCAGCCTGCAACTCACCATTGAACGAATAGCCTACAGCGGGAGACCCCCCGCTGCCAATCAAAAGAAGTAATCCAACCCATCAGAACTGCCTGCGACAGGCGGAAAGCGCTTCCCCGCCCCGGCGCCGCCCCGGGCAAACGCTTGCGCGAGCCTGTCGCCCGCCCTCAGACTTTCTGAGATCCGCGGCTTGCAGAGCGGGTTGTGATCAGCCTGGCCGTCGAGGCCCGCACTACCAGCCGAGTAGACAGGCGGTAGCGGCCTGTCCCTGGGGCACGCTCGCCCCCAGGCGTCTTCCTGACCTGATCCAGCAGTGCGCGGAAGGCCAGTTCCGCCAGTTCGCTCTGAGACATCTGGATAGTTGTCAGGGGCGGGGCGGTGAATTGCGCCAGGCGGATGTCGTCCAGCCCTACTAGCGAGAGGTCGCCCGGGACGGCGATACGCCGCTCAAAGGCTTCGCGCAGCACTCCGATGGCGCTCATGTCGTTGGAACACAACAGGGCGCTGGGCCGTTGGCGCATTTCCGCCCATTGCGTCAGCGCGCGCATGCCGCCCTCCAGCGTGTGGTCACCCGGGAGGAGCCACTTGGGGCGCAAGCGCAGCCCCGCCGCGGCAATGGTCTGCTTGAAGACGCGCACGCGCTTTTGGGCCGATTTCAGGTCCGCCGGGCCGGCTATAAAACCGATGTCGCGGTGTCCCAGCGCGGTCAAATGCGCAAAGGCCTCACGCATGCCGCTGTGGTAATCGATTTCGATATTGGTGACGCGTTGCGAAGGGGAGGCCACATCGACAAAGACCAGCGGCACCTGGCGCAGCCGCAAGTCTTCCAGCAGCGCCTCCTCCATGCCAAACGTCATCACCGCTACGCCTTCCACACAGCGCTCAATCATGCGGCGTACGGCGATCTGCATGCGCCGCGGATCGTGAACAGTTGAGGTCAGCAGGAGCTCGTAACCGTGCTCGACCGCCAGGCCCTCAAAGGCGTGGACGATGCCTGGGAAAAAGGGATTGGTGATATCGGAAACTACCAGGCCGAAGATGCGGCTCTTGCCTGAGACCAAGGCTCGCGCCTGGGTGTTGGGGTAATAGCCCAACTCCTCGATGGCCTGCCATACCTTCTGCGCCAAAGCGGGGCTGACGCTGGGAACCCGGTTGATGGTGCGCGACACGGTGGCGATCGAGACACCGGCGCGGCGCGCTACTTCATGAATATCCATTCCGCTTGCCGTCTGGTCCAAGGGGAGCAGGCACGCGCATACTCCTCCCTGCTGATTCTACAGGACCACGGCGCAACTGCTCCGCGGCGGAGGCACGGCCTCGTCTCCTGAGCCGCCCGCTGGCATTGCTTTCCGTTGGGTCGCTGGCACGTTCTCCAGTGAGAACGTGAAGCCGCCGATGCCGGGCTCCTCTCCCGCGGGAGGGGGCCGCCCCTTCGGAATTTCGCGGCCCTCCACTGGCGATCTCCTCCGGCGATCTCTCCCAAGGGAGGACTCGGTGGCTCGCTTCTAGGGAGCGCAGGTGGCTGCCCAGAAAAAAAGAGGGGCATGCCGCCCCTCTTTTTGTTGCCTCTGCTCGGCGAAACCAGCCTAGGCCTTGCCCGGCCGGTGGCGGAGGATGTAGAACAAGCCCAGCAGCAGCAGGGCGGCGCCCCACCACACGCTGGCGTGCAGGTTGTACAGCACCACGGGATGAGCGGGGGGATGCCCCAGCTCCCACAGCCCGTTACCCAGAATCAGAGCTCCGTTGCCCAGCAGCGAGAGCCCCACGAAGAACCAGATCGAAATCGCATGCCCATGCATAATTGGCTCCTTCCTACCAGAACAACAGGTTCAAGACCACGAACACGATCGTCACAATGACCGCCCAGAACCAAGGGCGCTGGTACACCGGAACATCGGTTTCGTGCGGCATCGGGGTGACGCCCATGACCAGGCCGACCAGTTCGGCATCGGTTTTGGGCGCGGTCATGTAGCTGACAATGACGGTGACAAGGACGCAGATGATCCACGACCACAGAGCGCGGAACATATCCGCCGCCATGGGCTTGGCATCAGCCGAGAGGGCGAAGATGGCGAGAGCGGAGGGCTTGATCGCCACCCAAACATACATTCCGATGGACGCGCAGGTGCCGCACAGCAAGCCCCAGAAACCACCTGCGGCAGTGGCCCGCTTCCAGAGCATGCCCAACACGACCGTACCGAACAGCGGCGCGATGAAGAAGCTGAACAGGGCCTGGACGTAATCCATGATGCTGGCGAACTGCATCACGAAGTAGGCGGTACCAATGGAAATAATGACGCCCAGAATGGTGCACCAGCGGCCCATGCGCACGTACTGCTCTTCAGACGGCTTTTTGTTGATCAGGGCGGCGTAGATGTCATAGGTCCACACCGTGGTGAAGGCGCTGACGTTGCCCGCCATGCCTGACATGAAGCCGGCAATGAGGGCGGTAATGCCCAAGCCGAGCAGACCGGGGCCGCAATAGCGCGCCAACATTAAAGGCAAAACGTCGTTGTAGCTGGGCGCGCCGGTGGTGGCCGCCACGCTCTCCGGCACGAGGTGGAAGGGCAGCACGCCGAGGGCGAGCAGGCCGGGGACGATGACGATCAGCGGCACGAACATCTTGAAGGCCGCACCGATGATTGGCGCCATTTTGGCGGAACGCAGGTCCTTGGCCGAGAGTACGCGCTGCACGACCAGGAAGTCCGTAGTCCAGTAGCCGAAGGAAATGACAAAGCCCAGGCCAAAGACGATGCCGATCCAGTTGATGCCCATGGGATTGTTGCGGAAGCTTCCCAGGGTCGACCAGAGGTGAATGTATTCCGCCGAAGCGTTGTGAATGATGCGCGCCTGCAGATTGGCCCAGCCGCCGGATTCAATCAAGCCCATGATGGGGATCAGCAGCGCGCCCGCCCAGATCAGAATGAACTGCAGGACTTCGTTGAAAATGGCGGAGCGCAGGCCGCCCAGAGCGACGTAAACGGCCACAGTCAGCGACGACACCCAGATGCTGAAGTTGATGTTCCAACCCAGCACCACCTTCATGACCTCCGCCATGGCGTACATGTTGACGCCACTCATCAACACCGTCATCAGGGCGAAGGAGATGGCCGCCAGACCGCGGCTGGACTCTCCGAAGCGCAGTTTCAAATATCCCGGCACCGAGTGCGTCTTGGAGATGTAGTAGAAGGGCATCATCACCAGGCCGAGGAACAGCATGGCCGGGATGGCGCCGATCCAGTACCAATGAGTGGCCAGGATGCCGTATTGGTAGGTGGCCCCCGCCCATCCCATTAATTCCAGTGAGCCGAGGTTGGCGGAGAGGAAGCTCAAGCCGGCGATCCAGGCGGTCATCTCGCGGCCGGCCAGGAAGAAGTCTTCGCTGGAATTGGAGATGCCCTTCAGGTACCAGCCGATCGTCAGCACCAGCACGAAGTAGAAGGCAATCACCACCACGTCGACCGGTGAGAGCTTGACCAAACTTCCCGCCAGCGCCATTGCCAGAACGGAGTTCATAGATTGTTTTCCTGAGTAAGCTCACCGGCGGGCAAGGTCAACTGCCGCGGCCCTTGACGCAACCGGCCGGGTCTGCGTCCCGGCGGGAGGCAGACCTGGGATATAGAGGAGACGGCGCCCCATACCCTCGCGGGTACACGCACCGCCGCATCGTGTTGGCCCAAAACCAGCAGCAACATCATGGAGAGCCTGAAATCGTTTACAGCAGTCTCAAGGTAGACGCAGGTGGGCTTTTTGTCAAATCTATTACGCTACAGACAGGGAGGACGCAGGGGCGGTTTTGCGCGAAACCCGGGTTCGCCGGCGGGCTTGCGCCAGCGCGGCCACTACTGATGCAGCGGAACCAAAGCCGCGCCCAGCAGGCCCGCATCCGAACCGAGGCGCGCCGGCAACACATTGGTGCGGTTGACCTCAAATGTGTCGCGGTTTCCGGGCCTGGTCAGACGATAGACGTAGCTGAACTCTTGCAGGGCGTCGAACATGCGTGGCGCAAACAAGGGCCAAGCGGCCGCCACGCCTCCGCCGATCACGTAGAGCGGCAAGTTCAAAAGGTTGATCGCCTGGGCCAGGCCGCGCGCCAGGGCTTCGCCGGCCTCGGCAAAGATCTCCTGCGCCGCGGTGCTGCCCTGCTGCGCCAACTGCGCCACCTCAGCCGCGCCAAAATGTTGTCTGCGCGTCAGGCCCTCCAGTTCCGGGGCCAGTTCGGCCAGTTCCCGGGCACGGCGTTTGATGGCGGTTGCCGAGGCATATTGCTCCAAACAGCCTGCCGCGCCGCAGCCGCAGGAGGCGCCATCGGGAATTAGCGGGCCGTGTCCCAACTCCCCAGCCATGCCGGTCATGCCATGGAAAATCTGATGCTGCAGCACGATGGCGCCGCCCACCCCGGTGCCCAGCGTGAGCATGCAAAGCGAGGCCACGCCGAACTCGCGCCCGGCACCCATTTCACATTCAGCCAGCGCGGCCGCGTTAGCGTCGGACTCGACGATGACCGGCATTTGCAGACGCTGCTCCAACTCCTGCTTGAGCTGCACGCCATCCCAACCCGGGAGGTTGGGCGGATTCAAAAGACGGCCGTTGGGCAGTTCCAAAGGGCCCGGGCTGCCAATGGCGAGGCCGCGAAAACTGAGCCCGGCGGCGGCCGCCTGCACCTCTCTGACGGCCGCGGCCATGGCGTCAAGCACCGCCGCCGGCCCCGAGGCCACCCGGCTGGGCAGGGCGCGCGCGGCCAACTGCCGCTGATTGTGGTCGTAGGCGGCTACCCGCAGGTTGGTGCCGCCAAAATCAATGCCAATCGTGTAGAAGCTCATCGTGAAAGAGAAGCGCCCGCCCCACCGTAGCGGGGCGGGCGCAAACCCCAGGGTGGTGCCGGCTAGACCTGCACGGGGGGCGTTACAAAGCCCCGCCGCACGCGCGAACCGCTCAAGGCGTAGTAGGCGATGTAAGCATAGCAAAGCAGCGGCAGCAGGAAGGCGTGGTGAATGCCGACGCGGTCGGCGATGAATCCCTGCAGCACTGGAATAATGGCGCCGCCTACAATGGCCATGATCAGCAATCCGCTACCCTTGCTGGTCAACGGCCCCAATTGCGCAATGCCCAGGGTGAAAATACTGGGGAACATAGTGGAGTTGAACAAGCCCACCGCCAGAATGGTCCACATCGCGACGGGACCATGGGCCAACATCGAAGCCAGCACCAGGGCAGTGGCGAGAAACGCTGAGATCGCGAGGACTACCGAGGTCTTTACCTTCTGCAGCAGTCCACTACCGATGAAACGGCCGATCATAGCGCCGCCCCAGTAATAGGCCACGTAGTTGGCCGCTGCGGCCAAAGTCATATTGGCGATCTCCGGCCGGTGCAGGTAATTGGTGAGGAAGCTGCCAATGGACACCTCAGCGCCGACGTAGGTGAAAATCGCTAACGCACCCAGGCTGACGTGGGGCGTCCGCAGCAGGTCTCCATATCCGCCCGGCTGGGCCGTATCCTCAATACCGCTCAGCTTGGGCAGGTGCAACATTCCCAAGCCAATCGCAACCAGCAGCAACACTACCGCCAACTCGATGTAGGGCAATTTCACCAAGCTTGCCTGCTGGACGCGATAGGCCTGCAGTTGCAGGGCTGTTGCATTTTTCGGATTCGACAACTCATGGGCGCCCGCCAAAATCAGAGCACTGCCGAAAAGCGGCGCCAGCGTTGTTCCCAGGGAATTGAAGGCCTGCGTCAAATTCAAACGGCTGGAGGCCGTCTCCGGGGGGCCAATAACGGAGACGTAAGGATTGGCGGAAACCTGCAGGATGGTGATGCCGGTGGCCAGCAAGACCAAGGCCACGAGAAACACAGCGAAGACCGCGACGCTGGCGGCGGGAACGAACAGAAAACAACCCAAACTCATCAGCAGCAGACCGCCGACCATGGCCCGCTTGTAGCCCAGTTTTTCAATCAAACCGCTGGCCGGAAGCGAAATGAAGAAGTAGGTGGAAAAGAAGGCAAACTGCACCAACATTGCCTCGGCGTAGTTTAGGCTAAAAATGGCCTTCAGGTGAGGAATGAGCACGTCGTTCAAACTAGTCAAAAAACCCCACAAAAAGAACAACGTGGTCAAAATGGACATGGCGCGGTAGTCGGTTTTGACCGCGCTGGAGGCGGAAGTGGTTCCGCTGCTGACAGGGACATTGGCCATAGTTGGTTTCGCTTTCCACGCCCGGTTGAATACAGGGGGCGACGGAACATTAACACGAAGGGCTTGCTAGTGTCATCGGCAAAGGCGGGCGCTGCACGGCTGTAGCGTTACAGGCGTCCTTGAGCTTGTCGCGGCATAGGCTGCCAGCCGCGTCGAGCTCACGCGTTGAGCTTGCCGCGGTTCGCAGGGGGGCGCGCACGAGCCGCCTCTGAATGGTGGGAACGGGCGCAGAAGTTTACGAGCGGTGCGGGACCCAACGGCAACCCCGGACCTTAGCTATCACTTCGGCCTGCGATCTCGAACTCGAAAGCAGTTCGACTCGGCCCTGGATCGCGAGGAATTCCCCGAGCCATGCGGGCCAACCCGCAACTCCTTGCGCTTCCTCAGCGCCCGGAGTTTTGCGACGGGCTGACCGGCGTGGCCGCGGGGGCGGCGGCGGTGGGCGCGCTGGCGGCGCGCTGCAGCAAGAGCTGGTTCTGCTCGTCTCCGTTGATGCGGTAGAACATCTGCTGCAACTGCTTCACTTCCGGGGTAGGCACCTCGAGTTCTTTCACGGTGAAGACTCGCTTGTAGGTCAAGGTATAGTTATTGGCCGCGGAGGGCGGATCAATGGTGCTTTCATAGCTGGCAAACGGGTAGTCCAGCTTGACCGGCCGGGGGGTGTCCATCAGGCTATAACCGGCGGGGATGCGAATTTTGTAAATGTCGCTGCGTACCTCCAGAGAGTCGAAGACCACCGGATAGCGCCTGGCGTCGTGATCCGGATCGAGGGTACTGAAGGTCACCGAACCCAAAACGCAGGGGCGTAGCATCAGGTAGCCGCCGGCGTCCTGCAGATAGGATGGTGCGGCCACGCTGTAGTCCATCCGGAAGACGCGCTTGCCTGGCTGAATAGAATCGATTTTGGCCTGGAAGTCCGAGAGGTAGGGCCGCAGAAAATTGTCCAGGATTCGCTGGTTGTCGGTTCCCGGGCCATCATAGACTTGGCGCGCAATCCAAGCCGGCTGTCCCCAGCGCAGTTCCGTGACATTGCCAAGCAGCGCGCCATCGGGACGAAGGACGAAATCTCCCTGCCGGAAGAGGCGGTTGAAGCTGGGGGCTGCAGTGGGAATTTGAATCAGTTTGCCCCCCGAGGGGAGGACCACCAGGGCGTCTTCGCTCGCCAGATAAAAGGGGACCTCGCCCGGCGCCTGATCGCGCAGGGTGCCATCGATGATGAGCAGGCGGCCCAACTGCGGATCGTTCACAATCGCGCTCCAGGAGGGCGATTGCGCGCCAGCAGGAATGCTGACCGCCAGGATCATGTGATTGAAAAACGGGCTGGCAAAGTCTGGGGTGGTTGCGCCTCGAACCGTGTTGACCAACAACGGATAGCTTGCGATGCCTTCCGCCTTGAGCAAACTGGCCAACAGGATGGCCTTATCCTTGCAATCGCCGTACTGGGTACGCAGCACCTGCGGCGCCGGGTGTGGGGTATACCCGGTGGCCAGCAACGAAATTTCCACGTAACGGACATCCTTCTGCACGAAACGCGCCAGCCGGTTCACTTTACACGTCACGTCGGCGCAGCCCGCGGTCAGAGTGGCCGCCTTTTGCTGAATTTCGGGCGTAACCAGCCAACCGCTGGCCGCCAGCTTATAAGCCCACGCCGACACCTCCGGCCAGGTATTCAATTGCGCTAGGGGATTGGAGGCAGAAAACAGATGCAGCCGCAGTGCGCCCGCCAGTTCCCCAAATTCCGGACAATGGGGCTCGGGGCGCACAGGAGCGACGTCTTGCAAGCTCCAGGTGGAGGTGTTGCCCTGAATCACCGGCTCGACCTTGGCGTGGTTCAGCCAATACGAGCGGTATTCCCAGCCAGGCGGGAGCGTGAGTTGGTACTGCTCGGAGACAATGGGATTTTGCCGCTGGAATTGCCAGTCCAATTCCCAGAACTGCGGCAATCCCTCTTGCTTAAACTCGTAAGCAACAATGTTGCCCGGAATGGCCCAAGGCAGTTCCAGCCGGACGGAGCGGCGGTCTCCGTATAAGTCTTCATCCGCATTATCGCCATGCACGATGACATCTTTGAGAGAGCGCGAATATTTCTTACCGTCCGCGGTTATAGTCCAACCGTTGAAAACTGGGATCTTCCAGCCTGGATCAGATGAAGTTTCCAAGAAACTCTCTTCCTCCGCTCCCTTGGAAGTGACAAGCTTGTAGACCAGTCGCCGGTCTTTTTCTATCCGTCCATTCGGAAGAACCTGATCCTGTTCCGAATCCAACAGCACGTAAGCATTCACGCGATAGGAGTAGTTTGGGGTGGGGGTCTTGGCGGCTTCCAGCACCCAGTCGGGGACCTTGGCCTTGCCATTATCCCGTTCCGCCTCGCAGCGCGGCGCGGCCGCCGCCAACACCAGCAAGAGCCCAAGCCCCGCAAACTTCCGCCACAAATGCTTGCTGTTCACGTTAGCCTCTCAGTTCGCCGCCACGGTCGCGGCTCGGGCCAGCAGAATGCGCTGCTGGTCGTTGTGCTTGACCATTCCGAAATACTGCCGGAACACATCATGAAATTTTGCGGGAATGATTTCGCAGTTCGATCCCGCCATGCGGTGCACGTGGATCACGTTGCCCTGTGCCGAGGTCCGCAACTGGTATTGAATGAAGTGCTGCTGTAGAGTGGCGCCCTTGGGGAGGGCGGTAAGGTTGAAATCCCTGGGTAGAACGAAATCGACGTCGTCAATGGTGGCGGAGGGGTAGTCGAAGTAGAAGGAGTAGGTGCGCGCAGGATTCTGCAAGCGGGCCTTTTCGAACATCTCAAACGGATCCACCGGAACCAAGACGTGAGAGCCGGCGTTCTGAGCGAAATAGGGGAGCTTGATGTTCACCGCAAAGGCGAGTGGCTGTTCAACCGCGTTCCAATTGACGGCGCCGTTCAGTTGAACGTCGGCATTATTGGGGAACCAGTGGCGCACCCATTTGAGCAACTCACGCTGGCGGGTGGCCGCGTCGTCATCTCTTGTGTCGAAGCGCCAATTGAAGGCTTCTTCGCCGCTCAGCTTCACATTCACGGTTCCCTGCAAGGAACCATCTTCACCAAGGGTCAGTTTGCCTCCGCGCTGCACGGCTGTCTCGTTGTCCTGAGGCAGGGGACTGACGGCGAATTTCCCGCCATCCTTATCGAGCACCAGCATCGGACTCCCGCTGCGATACCAAGGCAGCAGGCCGAAGGGACATCCCGGCGTGCCCGGATCGAAGGCTAGCTGCTGACCATTCACACTCACCAGGTCGATGTAGGCGTCCAAACCTTTGGGATCAGCAACCGTGGTGGCGAAGAAATCATCGTAGCGGCTGGAACTGCGCGCCAACGTGACCGGTATGTCCTCAGCCTGCGCCAAGCCCGCCAGCAGCAGGTTCAAATCATTGCGGGTTCCGCCGCCGTGACTAAGAGCATCGCTGGCGCTGCCATTGCGAAATGGTGGTTTACCAGTGATGGCGTCGGCGTGCGGTGGATAGCTCAGGTTTTTTAGCGACTGGACGTAATCGTAGAGTTTGTGGAGCTTGTCTTGCTGACTGGTCGAGCCCGCTGTAATTTTGTCCGCCTGTCCGCGCAGCTTGTCGGTTTTTCCGATAAAGCGGTTGGCCTGTTTCAACCATGCCTTGTCCTGTCGCTTCCAGAAGTCTTTAACGTTCGTCAGACCCACTTTGTCGCTGTAGAAGAAATGGACCCCCGCAACCAAGGAGCGCAGGGGAGGCATATCATCTTCCGTGATGTAGGGAGCGATATTATCCGCAGTCATGCGGATTTCGTATTTGTGGGTGCCATGAACCCGCTTTGGCGCGAGCCCTTTGGGAAGCTGATGAGTGACCCAGTAAATCTGAAACCCACTATCGCCGCTGTAGGGAACGTAATCAAAGTAGGAATGAACGGTGTACAGATCCTTCTGTACGTTCCAGTAGGTGGAATACAGCCAGTCCGTGTCCCACGCATAGGCGTAGGTGTAATCGATGATGCAACCTGGCTCGACGTCCGGCATGGCGAAGACTTTTTTGTACACGCGCGCGCCATTTTTCTGTGCTACCAACTGGTCCAGCACCTTGCCTTTGAACGGAACCACGGTCCCATCCGGAAGGATGGTACGCGCGGCAATCCCGGTGATCGAAAAAGGACCTTTCCGGTATGGAATGGAAATGTCGCCGTATTTTTTCCCGGCCTGGGTCAGAATCTTGATCCGGAACGTATGCGCCTCAAAGCCGTGATTATCGTTGGAGGTGACCTCGTGATAAAGGATCACCGCCGGAGCATCGGGAATACCGGGGACCGCTTTGAAGGCGCGCTGCTCGGGCGTGAGCTGAGGCCATGCCCAGGCGCGCCCACTGGCGAGAAGAAAACACATTAAGGCAAGCGACAGGACCAACTGCAACCGAAAGGGCTTCATAAGTGTGGACGCGCTTATAAGCAGCGCTGACCCGACACTTTAACGGGAGTTTGGTCTCTGAGTCAATGACTCAATTGTTACGGCATTGTCACGGTTTTGGGCTCAAAACCTGTACCAGTGGACCCGTGAGTCGCGCCTTGCTCCCGACTCCTCCGCCGGAATAGCTTGCTGGACGGTCGCTGGCGCGTTCTCCAGCGACCACGTGAAGCCGCCGATGCCGATCATTCTCTCGCGGGCGAGAGGCTGCGTCGCTCTAGTGCTACTTCCGGTGTCCGCGTTCTTTCCCTAGCTCGCGCAGGTACAGAATGATCTGCCAGCGCTGCACCTCAGGGAGCTGGCTGAACGATGGCATCCCTTTGCGGCGATAGCCGTGGCTCATTTTGTAGAGAAGAGCTCCGTCACTTTGCGCCTGAACCGCGGCGAGATGGAAATCAGCGGCGCGCCGGCCGCCCTGCCCATCCCGCCCATGGCAGGAGGCGCAATGGGCGCGAAAGAGCGCTTTCCCGCCGGCCAGGACGGCGGGCGTTGGCGGCAGCGGGTTCTTCTTCACCGCGGCCTTCGGTGGCACTTTCCATCCTGGGTCCACACGATAACCAGGATTCTGCGCCCAAGCCGTAACCAGCAACACGAAAAGACTCAGCAGGCTAAACGTTTTAGCGGTTTTCATTGGAGCCCACTCTTGCCGCGATGGTGCAGCAGTCCGGCCAGCGCCTCGCCGAAACCCGGAAACTCATAGCTGTACCCAATACGCAGCAATAGCGGCTCGCTCACATGGGTCAGCCCCACTCCCGGGGAAAGGCGCAATGTCGAGTTCGGGGAGAGTTGCCAGGCTAGAACCGGCGCAATGTACTGAGCGGTGTCACGGAGAGTCAAAGACTGTGTGCTTCCCAACCCGCCATACGCTTCCAGCCCCAGAGCCAGGGCATTGCGGCAAAAAACGCAGTTAGCGCCACTCGATAGGCCTGCCAGACTATGAGCCACCCCCAGGGCATACCCGAATTCCACGCCTTCATTTTGGGTAAAATTCTTTTCCACAATACCGTTCCAGGAGATGTTCCAGCCGTGGCGATCCCCGGACAGGATCAACTTCGTCTCCAACTCGCGGTCGAGTTGCAGGCGCGCCGTGGCATTCGTGTCCGGACCAAGCTGGTTATGGCCGGTGACCTCGGTTGTGATCCGGCTGGCCTCGTTAACGTCTTCGTACTCAAAGTACAAGACCGGGTTGACGGCATGGTCGTGCGCCAACAGGGCAAAGCGGTTTTCCAAGCGCCAGCCTGTGAACAGGGTGCTGTCTTGTGCGGTGGTTTGCCCCTCAACGTACAACTCGCTGGTCCACCAGCCAGTGACTCCGTACTCGAATTCCGTGTAGGGGGCAAAGAACGTGCGCTGCCCACCGTGGGGCGAACCGGCCGTCGTGGAGGCCTCGATCTCCAGGCTGCTAGGCTCCTCCAAGTGGTGATCGTAGGTGACAAAGTACGGCGCTTCCTGGGCGCGCGCTCGCAGTCCCAAGTAGAGCAGCATGAATAGCGCTGAAAACAGACGCGCGGCAAGCGAAAGGGTGCGGCGACGCAATAGAAGCTCCTCCCCGAAATAAACCGGACAAAGCAGTACAGATTGAGAAGATTAACTATACCAAAAAGTCAAGATTGGTGGTGAAAATCTGCGGTCCACACGGACGCGGCCTCAGCCTTTTTCATCCAACAGTAGTGAGCCACAATCGGATCCGCATGCCGCCGCCCCCCTCCGCACCTTTCGCTCCCGCACCGTTGTGGCTGACAAGGCTACTGGGAGCGGTACTATTGGCGATTGCCGGGGTCTACAACCTGGTGCTTTTCGCATTGGCCAGCGCCGCAGCGAGCAGCGGTCTTTTGTTGGGGTGGCAGGGCTGGTGCATTTATGTGTGCTGGATTGTTTCCGGAATCGTACTCTTGGTGACAGCGGGAGCTTGGGCGCTAGGCGGCGAACGCAGACGCTGGGCAGAATCGGCACTGAGCGCGGGAGCGGTGCTGATGGCAATCCCAGGCTGCTATTTCCTAGGCGGGATTCTCATGCTGTGGGTTCGCCCAAACGGCTACAACCTGCAAACCCGCTGGCTTTGGATCTTCGCTCTGGGTCCGCTGGTGTTGGCGGCGGGAGTGCGGGCTCTGCGGAGTAGCTTGGCGGCAAACACCACGTCTGAAGTGGTCAGTTGGCCAGAGGGGTCATGGCAGCGGCAGCGCGCAAGCTGAGCACGCCTTCGCTTGCCACAATGGCTTTTCAAATCCGGCCATCGCGTCGCCACCGGTATTTAACCCAGGCCTGTAGCACCCGGGCTGAGCAGATGGGGCTGGCCGGTCGCCAGAGTGATCGTGGTCGTGACGCGGCCGCGAACCAGCTCGAACTCATGGCTGGATACGATCATGCGTTCCAACAGTTCGAACTTGTTGCGATATGGCCGGTTCTCCAGAACCCGCGCAGCGCTTTCCGGCAACAGACCAAGCGCGATCAACTCTTCGGCACTGCAATGGTTTAGATCCAAGGGCCGCCGGAGGTGAAGCCCCCGCCGCCCTGTCCAGGCCCGGCTAACGCTGGTGAACACCCCACGGCGCCACAGCACCAAGGCAGCGGCAGTCAGCATTCCCGTGATTCCCCAACAAAGCGCTTTCTTCATTGCCGTGTGCATTACTCCTCGGTGTTGAAAGATGCCTAAGCCCAAAAGCGCAGTTGTGCGAGGGCCGGCAAGAGTGAGGACAGGGTGGCTCGTTCCACAAGTACTCGGATCTTGAATGCAATGCCTTCGGGCCCAGTCGCTAGCGCCCGAGCTCGCCGACAAAGGGATTGGAGACGCGCTCGGCGCCAATGGTCGTTTCCGCGCCGTGTCCGGGAATGACGAGCGTGTCATCCGGTAGCGGAAGAATCTTTTCGTGCAGACTGCGCAGGATCTGGGCGGTATCGCCACCGGGCAGATCGGTGCGCCCAATGCTGCCTGCGAACAGGGTGTCGCCGGCAAACAGGCGTTGTTCCTGTGGCAGATAGAGGCAGATGCTGCCGGGGGTGTGCCCCGGCGTCTCAATCACCTGTATCGGCGTTGACAACAAATGCAGCGCCGAGCCTTCGTCCAGCCCTCCATCCACACTCGTCCGCGGCGGAACGGCAACGCCCAACCAGCTCGCCTGTGCGTCCAGCGCGTCGTAGAGGAACTGATCGCGCGAGTTCATCAGCACCGGCGCGCCAGTCACCTTTTTCAATGCGGCCGCTCCACCAATGTGGTCAATGTGGGCATGGGTGATCACAATGGCCTTGAGCTTCCAACCACGCTGGTCGAGGAGGCGAAGAATGGCGTCCACGTTTTCGCCGGGGTCGACGATGACGGCTTGGTTGCTGGACTCCTCGGCAATGATGCTGCAATTGCAGGCGAGCGGACCAACAGGAAAAGTGAGGTAACGCATGGGCAGAAACAGCAACGCCGCCCGGCAGTGCGGGCGGCGCATGGATAGAACCTTGGCGCTTTACTTATGCGCAGGCGCCTGGTGACTGGTCTGAACGGGCGTGGTCTCCAGGATGGAGGAGCCGGTATGCGCCACCCGCCCCTGCAGGACGGCCAGACCAATGCAGGTGATCATGAACAGCGCGGTGCACACGATCGTCGCCTTACCAAGTGCGGTCTGCGCCCCGCGGGGCCCGAACGCGGTCTGGCTGCCCAAGCCGCCGAAGGCTGAGGCAATATCCCCCGCCTTGCCGCTTTGCAGCAGGATGACCACGATCAGGAAGAGACAGATCAGGATGTGAAGGACGGTAATAAAAACCAGCACGCAAAAACCTCAAGTTCGGGGGCTGAATGGTGCGGAAGGCGGGACTCGAACCCGCATGCCTTGCGGCGCCACCCCCTCAAGATGGTGTGTCTGCCAATTTCACCACTTCCGCACAAGCAAAAAGCACCTGCCCGACAGACCTGTTCATTATAGCGCAAGCGCAAGGCGGGCCATGGGTTAGAGCTGGCGCGGCAGGCCTTAGCGCGCCGCCTTCACAAGTGCCAGAAAGCTGTCCACCTGCAGGCTGGCGCCACCCACGAGACCACCGTCAATATCGGCCTGGGCCATGAGTCCCGCGACATTATCCGGCTTTACACTCCCCCCGTAGAGAATGCGTACCTTGGCGGCGGTCCTGGTGTCGAACTGGCGGGCAATGCAGCCTCGGAGGAAGGCGTGCGCTTCCTGCGCCATCTCCGGACTGGCCGTACGCCCGGTGCCAATTGCCCAGACCGGCTCATAGGCAATCACCACGTTTTGCATTTCAGCGGCGCTCAGGCCTCGCAATCCGCCCTCAAATTGCCGGCTGAGAACGGCCTCCGTCTGGCCGGCTTCCCGCTCCTGCAGCGTTTCACCAACGCAAACAATCGGGATGAGAGCCATCTTCAGCGCGGCCTGCAAACGGCGATTGACGGTTTCGTCAGTCTCCTGAAAGTATTGCCGCCGCTCCGAGTGCCCGATGATGACATAGCGACAGCCGGCAGCCTGCAACATCGCGCCGGAAACCTCGCCGGTATAAGCCCCGGAAGTTTCCCAGAACAGGTTCTGGCCCGAAATGGCGATGACACTGTCACCGGCGGCATGCACCGCCGCAGGAATACAAACGAAGGGCGGCGCCACCACGATGTCGCATGCCGCATCGTTCACTTGGGGCCGGAGCTGCTCAATGAAGGCGGCGCTTTCCGCCGGGGTTTTGTGCATTTTCCAGTTGGCGGCCATCAGCGGCCGGCGGGAACTTTCAGTTGTGCTCATCAGTGTCTCGTTTCTTTGTGCCACGCTCGCGGATTCAACTATTGCCTGGGGCTGAGCGCGGCAACGCCGGGCAATTCCTGTCCACCTAAAAATTCCAGCGAAGCGCCACCCCCAGTCGAGATGTGGGCAATGCGATCGGCCTGGCCGGAGGCGTGCATGGCGGCAACCGAGTCGCCTCCGCCAACGATGGTGGTGGCCGGTGAACCGGCCGCGGCGCGCGCAATGGCGAACGTACCCTGATCGAAGGGAGCAATCTCGAAGACCCCCATGGGGCCGTTCCACAAGACCATCCTCGCCTTCTGGATCTCGGCGGCGTACTGCTCGCGCGTCTTCGGACCAATGTCAAAGGCCTTAGCCCCCTGAGGAATGGAGGCGACGACCTGACAGGGCGCATTGGCTTCCAACTTCTGAGCCACCACATGATCCACCGGAAGCAAGAGGCGGAAGTCGCCGCGCTCCGCCTGCGCGAGGATGCTGCGCGCCAGGTCGAGTTTATCGGGTTCAAACAAAGAATCGCCAATCGGCTGTCCCTGCGCGGCCAGGAAGGTATAGGCCATTCCGCCGCCAATGAGGAAAACGTCGGCAGCCTTGCTGAGAGCCTGGATGACCGGGATCTTATCGGCAATCTTCGCGCCGCCCAGGATGACCACGTAGGGGTGTTCCGGAGCGTGCAGGGCGCGGCCTAAATAGTTCAGCTCCTTTTCCATCAGCAGCCCGGCCGCGGCGGGATGCAGGAATTTCGTAACGCCCACCGTAGAGGCATGAGCGCGATGGGCGCTGCCAAAGGCATCATTGACAAACAACTCACCCAAGGCGGCCAGCTGCCGCGCAAACCCCTCGTCGTTTTTCTCCTCCTCCGGCTGGTAGCGCAGATTCTCCAGAACCAGAACTTCTCCAGGACGCAACTGTTTGGCCAACTTGTCCGCTTCGGGTCCGACAGTCACCGGGGAGAAGCGCACCACCACCTCGCGCGTAAGGCGCTCGCGCAAGAGTTGCTGGAGGCGTTCGGCGGCGGGCCGCAGGCTAAAACGCGGGTCCACCTTGCCCTTCGGCCGCCCCAGATGCGAGCACAAAATCACCGCGGCGTTCTGGTTCAGCAAGTATTCCAGCGTTGGCAGGGTTTCCCGGATGCGAGTATCGTCGGTGACCCGTTCACCTTCGAGGGGAACATTGAAATCGACGCGGACGAGAACACGCTTACCGGCAGGAGAAAGATCACGAACCGAGAGTTTTTCCATGAAGAAAACCGTTCTCTGCGAATCTGCACTGGCCGGGGGTGGTCTGGCGAGGGACGGCTATCTCGAATAGGCCACCGCGCCGGACGCGGCAGGAGTGACACATCAGCGGCCGCCCGGAGCTTGAAGCAGAACAAGTTTCCCGGGGATAACCGGAGCCGGCCGAAAACCGCGAGCAAGCGTTGCCCGCGCTGCTCCCCAGCATGAAGAGGGCAAACCAATACCGGGGCGCGAGCGCGCCCCGGTGTTGCAGTACGTTTTAGACCGCGGCCGAGAGTCCTTTGGCCGACAGGAAGGCGGCCAAATCGCGCACACGGCAGGAGTAGCCCCACTCGTTGTCGTACCAGCTCACCACCTTCACGCAATTGCCATTGATCACACGGGTCAGCTTGGCGTCGACGATTGAGGAATTGCTATTGCCTTTGAAGTCACTGGACACCAGTTCCATTTCTTCAAAGCCCAGCACGCCCTTCAGCGGCCCTTGAGCGGCTGCTTTCAATGCGGCGTTGACCTCTTCCACTGTGGTCTTCTTTTCCACGAAGGCGACGAGATCCACGACCGAGACGTTGGGGGTGGGGACGCGCATGGCGAAGCCATCCAGCTTCCCTTTCAGCTCCGGAATGACCAAGTGCAACGCCTTAGCGGCGCCGGTCGAGGTGGGGATCATGTTGACGGCCGCGGCACGCGCGCGGCGCAGGTCTTTGTGCGGCAAATCCAGAATCTGCTGGTCGTTGGTGTAGGAGTGGACGGTGGTCATGGAGCCGGAGATGATCTTGAAGTTGTCATTGATCACCTTGGCCAGCGGCGCCAGACAGTTCGTGGTGCAGCTTGCGTTGGAGATGACCTGGTGCTTGGAGGCGTCATAAACGCCCTGGTTCACGCCCAACACAATGGTCAGATCCTCGTTGCTGGCAGGCGCGGAGATGATGACCTTCTTGACGGTGCCGCGCAGGTGCTTTTTGGCCTCATTGGCGTCGGTAAAGCGGCCGGTGGATTCCACAACGATTTCAGCATTTACCGAAGACCAGTCCAACTGCGCCGGGTCCTTCTCCGCGAAGACCTTGATCTTACGGCCATCGACGCTGATCCAGTTGTCGCCCGCCACCACTTCCTGCTTCAGGTTGCCGAGCACCGAGTCGTGCTTGAGCAGATGAGCCAGGATGGCGGGGGTGGTGATGTCGTTGACGGCCACGATTTCCACGTCGGACGTCGCCAACGAGGCGCGGAAAATGTTGCGGCCGATGCGGCCGAAACCATTGATGCCTACACGAACAGCCATCCAAATACCTCCAGCGCAGTGCGCGATATGAGTAGAACTTTTCAGCTTAACAGGTTTAGGGAAGGAATTGGGAAAACGTGGGCGCAGCGGCGGTGCGAGCCGCTACATAGCGCGTCCGTAAAAATGGAAGCGAGGCGGGATTTTCCGGCGCCGCGCCCCGAATGGGTCCGGCAGTGGAGGCACGGCCTCGTCTCCTGAGCCGCCCGCTGGCATTGCTTCCGTTGGGTCGCTGGCACGTTCTCCAGTGAGACCGTGAAGCCGCCGATGCCGGGCTCCTCTCCCGCACGAGCGACACAACGAAGCCAGACATTCAATGCCAACGGGGCTTCGCGGGGGCCGGCCCGGCGCGAGGGAGCCGCCCTTCCCACCCCAACAAAGCAAACTGCGCTTAGATGGGGACCCCGGGGGAATTTCGCGGCCCTCCACTGGCGATCTCCTCCGGCGATTTCTCCCTCAGGGAGGACTCGGTGGCTCGCTCCTAAGGTCCGTCGCGAAGACCAGCTCAATGCTATTTGTTAAGCTGTGCCAACAATCCGAACATGGGCATGTACATGGAAATGATGATGCCACCGACGGTGATGCCCAGGAGCACGATCATCATGGGCTCCATCATGGCCATTAGATTCTTGATGCCGTTATCGGCTTCCTCCTCGTAGAAGTCGCCGATTTTCTGCAGCATGGCGTCCATGGAGCCGGTCTGTTCGCCAGCGCCTACCATCTGCACCACCATGTTGGGGAAGATTTCCGTCTCGCGCAGCGGATCGAGAATGGTGCGGCCGCTTTCTACGCCAGTGCGGACCCGCATCAACGCCTGTTCGATCACCGCGTTGCCGGAGGTCTTGGCGGTAATAGCCAACCCGTCGAGAATAGGAACACCGCTGCTGATAAGAGTGCCCAAAGTACGGCTGAAGCGCGCGATGGCGATCTTGCGCAGCAAGGGGCCGATCTGCGGGATCTTCAGCACCATCTTGTCGACCTGGTAACGACCGTTGGGGGTTGCGACGACTTGCTTCATGACAAAGACGAGCAGAATCGGCATGCCCAGCAAAACGTACCAGAACTGTCCCACAAAACTGCTCAGCCCGATCACGATACGGGTGGGCAAGGGCAGTTGCGCATTCAAACTGGCAAACAGGTTAGTGAAAATGGGGACAATTTTCCACAGCAGAAAGAACACCACCAAACCGGCAAAGGAGATAACCGTTACGGGATAGACCAGCGCGCCCTTGACGGCGGCTTTCAACTTGACCGCTTTTTCCACGTGGGTGGAAAGCCGCTGCAGGATAGTGTCGAGAATACCGCCGGCTTCACCCGCCTCAATCATGTTCGTGATGAGATCGTCAAATACCTTGGGATGTTGGCGCATGGCCGCGGCCAGCGTCGAACCGCCCTCGACGGTGCTGCGGATCGAACCCAGTACGCGCACGAAAGTGGGGTTTTCCTGATTGGCGGAGATCAGTTCCAGACACTGCACCAGAGGCAGACCGGCGTCGATCATGACCGAGAACTGGCGAAAAAAAATCGCCAAGTCCTTGCCGCTGACCCTTTTTGTCCCCATGGGTAAGGAGAACTCTTTCCCCTTCTCCTGAACGCGTGTCGCCACGATGCGCTCACGCCGCAACGCCAGTTGCAGCGCCTGCTTGCTGGGCGCCGTGCGTTCGCCCGTGATCTTCTGCCCACTTTGCGTGGTTCCCTGAAAGGTATAAACCGGCATTGTTTACCTCTTGCCCGTTACTAGCGCTTTACAGACGCCGCCGTACTGGCGGCCTTACTTCCCTCAGCGCGGTTGATCATTTCCGTCAGCTCTTCCGGCATGGAAGAGGCGTTCATGGCGGTCGTCTGGCTGATTTTTTTATTCAAGTACAAACTCAGCAAACTCTGATTGAAGGTCTGCATACCGTACTTGTCCTGCCCCGTCTGCATGCTGGAATAAATCTGGTGAATCTTGTCTTCGCGGATCAAGTTACGGATGGCGGGATTGGGAACCAGGATTTCCATCGCCATGCAGCGCCCGCCGCCGACTTTGGGCAGCAAGGACTGACAGAGAATGCCTTCCAAAACCAGCGACAACTGCGCCCGGATCTGGGCCTGCTGGTGCGCCGGAAAAACGTCCACGACACGGTTGATGGTGCTCGCGGCGGAATTGGTGTGCAACGTGCCAAAGGTCAAGTGGCCGGTTTCGGCGATGCGCAGCGCCGATTCGATCGTCTCCAGGTCGCGCATTTCGCCGATCAGCACCACGTCCGGATCCTGGCGCAAAGCGGACCGCAAAGCGTTCTGGAAGCCCTTGGTGTCCGCCAGCACTTCCCGCTGATTCACTAAGCAAGTCTTGTGCTGATGCACAAATTCAATGGGATCTTCAATGGTGAGGATATGGCCGTGATCGGTGGTATTGATGCGATCGATCATGGCGGCCAGGGTAGTTGATTTGCCACTGCCGGTGGGTCCGGTCACGAGGATGAGACCACGGGGTTTTTCGCAGAGTTTGGCCACCACGGCGGGCAAATTGAGCTGGTCAAAGCCCCTGATATCCATGGGGATGACGCGAAAGACGGCCCCAACGGCGCCCTTCTGGTGAAAGATGTTGCCGCGGAAGCGCGCCAATCCCTTCATGCCAAAGGAGAAATCCAGTTCCAGGTCCTCTTCCAACCGGTGCTTTTGACCGTCGGTGAGCACGCTGTAGGCGAGTTGTTTGGTATCGGCCGCGGTCAGTGGAGGCAATTCAAGCGGCTTGAGTTCACCATGCACACGCACCATGGGCGCGGTATTGGTGGCAAGGTGCAAATCACTGCCTTCAAGATCAACCAAGCGCTTGAGAAGATCGCTCAACCCATAATTCATAAGACTGGACCGTTGTGCCTTTTCTGCCGGATTTTCGCCTAGCGTACGGTTTCGCGCAACACCTCTTCCATGGTCGTGGCGCCTTCCTGCACCTTACGCAGGCCGCTGCGGCGGAGGGTAATCATGCCGCGCTCCATGGCCTTCTTTTTCAATTCAATGGCGGAGGCGCCCACCAGAATCAAATCACGCAGTTCATCGTCAATGGACATGACCTCGTAAAGGCCGACGCGCCCCTTGTACCCGGTGTGGTTGCAGGTTGCGCAGCCCGCCCCTTTGTAGACTTTGGCGGTTTTGGCCTCTTCCGCGGTAAAACCCACGTCAATCAGTTCCCGCTGCGGCAGAGTCTGTTCCTGAATGCAATCCTTGCAGATGCGGCGCACCAGGCGCTGGGCGCAGATCAGATGCACACTGGTGGCGACGAGAAAGGGTTCAATGCCCATGTTCATCAAACGACTGATGGTGGACGGGGCGTCATTGGTGTGCAGCGTGGACAGGACCAGGTGACCGGTCAAGGCCGCCTTGACGGCAATTTCAGCCGTTTCAAAGTCGCGAATCTCGCCGACCAGGATGATATTGGGATCCTGGCGCAGAAAGGAGCGCAGCGCAGCGGCGAAGTTCAGTCCGATTTGCTCCTTCATCTGTACCTGGTTAATACCAGGCAACTGGAATTCCACCGGATCTTCCGCCGTCATGATGTTGATGTCCGGCGTGTTGAGCTGCGCGATGGAACTGTAGAGGGTATTGGTTTTACCGCTGCCGGTGGGGCCGGTGACCAGGACCATGCCATAGGGCTTGTGAATGGCGTCCTGAAAGCGGGCCAGTGACTCCGGCTCGAAGCCCAGCTTGGTCATGTCCAAACGCAGGTTCTCTTTATCGAGAAGGCGCATGACGATCTTCTCGCCAAACAGTGTGGGCAGGATAGAGACGCGCAGGTCGAGTACTTTCTTGCGCCCCTCGCGCGTCATCTTCAGCATGATGCGGCCATCCTGTGGCAAGCGCTTCTCGCTGATATCCAAGCGCGCCATGATCTTGAGACGGCTCGTCACCGCGTCCTTCAACTTGATGGGCGGCGACATGATGGGCTGGAGAATGCCGTCAATACGATAACGGACGCGGAACTCCTTCTCGTAAGGCTCAATGTGGATGTCGCTGGCGCCGCGCTTGACCGACTCGGTCAGAATCACGTTGACCAGCTTGACAACCGGCGCCTCTTCCGCGGCGGCTTCCAAACCGTGCAGGTCGAGGTCAGGCCCCTCCTCCTGCAATTCCAGGTCGGCGGCCTCTTGCGACTCCAGGTCGCTCATGACTTTTTCGAGGCTGTCGGCCTGTTCCCCCTCAACGTTGTAGTTGCGGGCGATCGCCTCAACAATGGCGCTTTCGCTGGCCACCACCGGCTCAACGTTGAGGCCGGTCATGAATTTCACATCATCCAGGGCGCGCAGGTTGGTGGGATCCACCATGGCCAACGTCAGCGAAGAACCGTTACGCGCCAACGGCATGACGAGGTAGCGTTCCGCGGTCTCCTGCGGGACCAGTTTCAAGACCGCCTTGTCCACTTCGTAGCCTTGCAGGTTGAGCGCAGCGACGCCGTACTGACGCGCCAGGAAGTTGGTAACCTCTTCTTCCGAGCAAAAATTGAGTTTGACCAGGCAGGAGCCTAAACGGCCGCCGTTCTTCCGTTGAAAGGCCAGCGCCTCCTCCAACTGCTGCGGCGTGATGATCCTTTCCCGGATCAACAGATCGCCGAGGCGCTGTGACATGAAATTGCCTTTCTGCGCTTGTGAGTAGCCAAAACTCATGGGGTAGGTAGCTGAATGCTAAAGTGCGCCGCGTACTCTGTCAATCGCTCATTCCGCACAGGGCGGTGCCCGGAGCGATTCTTAGGCGCCTTCCTGTACTTCGGCGTATTTGGCGGAAAGTTCAGCGCCTCTCATCATCAGTTTTGTCTAAGGGTCAGGGCGGGGGGGGAGCGACCATGAAATGCTCCGCCGGCCCTGCGAGGCTTCCGAGTGCAGAATGCTAAGCTCAGTCCATGCCGGCGGCCCCCCTCGATGAGATGTACCGCGCCCTTCTGGTGGCGTGGGGCCCGCAACACTGGTGGCCCGCTCAGACCCGCTTCGAGGTGATCACCGGCGCCATTCTGACCCAGAACACCTCCTGGCAGAATGTCAGCAAAGCTCTGGAATGTTTGCGGGCCGCCGGTGCACTGACCCCGGCGGCGATGCACCGCCTCAGTCAGGCCGAGCTCGGCGACCTGATCCGAAGTTCAGGTTACTGGCGCGCCAAATCCGCCAGTCTGAAACAATTTGTAGATGTCTTGTTCCAGCACCATCAAGGCGATCTTAAGCGCATGCTGCGCCAGCCGCTGAAACAATTGCGCGAGGAGCTACTGGGCATCCGCGGTATTGGGCCGGAGACCGCCGACTGCATCCTGCTTTACGCCGCCGGCTATCCTGTTTTTGTCATTGACGCTTACACGCGGCGCATGCTGGCCCGCCATGCTCTGCCCCCGGGCCGGGACGCCATGCAGCTCAACTACGAGCAACTGCGGAGTTGGATGGAGGCACAACTCCCCCGTTCAGCCGCTTTGTTCAACGAGTTCCATGCCTTGCTGGTAGAGCTCGGGAAGCGATACTGTTGGAAGCAGAACCCTGCTTGCCCGTCGTGTCCTTTGAGCGGGTGGCTGCCGCCGGAAGGTGGGCCACCGGCTGCAATCTGAGTTTGTGGGCATCCCGGGGATGCTTGCACTCGCATTGGCTTTGAGTTGAGTAGCTATGAGCGCCCTGCCCCCAACCCCGCCCACCACCGGAAGCCCGGCCCGTAAGCGCCGCGTGGTGGTGTTCTCTCTGCTGCTACTGCTCGCTATTGCCGCCCTGTTTTACCCTCAGGCATTCAGTATTAAGCGCATTGCGCCGGCTCCCAACACCACCTGGCTGCTATTTCTTCTCACCGGATTGAGCTTTCTCGGCGTTCTGGTGCTGACGCTGGTGCTGCTACGACAGGTGGTGAAACTCTACGCTGAGCGCCGCGCAAATGTTCTGGGGTCCAAGTTCAAAACCAAACTCGTAGTTGGGGCGCTTGGGCTGAGCTTGATCCCCGTGGTCTGCATGTTTGCGTTCACCTATGGGTTGATCAATCGCACGCTGGAAAAGTGGTTCAGCCGCCCGGTAGAAGTAGTTCGCGACGACACGCGTGAGCTGGCCCGTCTACTGGAAGTCTATATCCGCCAAAATGCCCGCGCCGAAGCGCGAACCCTGGCACGAGACCCGGCTCTCATCAGCGCTCTGCAATCCAGCCCGGTGCGGCTGCCAGACGTCATCCAGCGCTACCATCCCGAACTGCAGGGCGGCTTTATCCTGCTTCTCAATCGTGGCGGAGCGGTGCGGCGCGCCTTCAACGCACCCGCCGACTGGCGCTCCCTCACCAGCATTCCTATGGCCGCCGGGCGCGCCAACGTGATTCTGAGCGGCACGCCGTACGATGTGGCTGTCGAGCCTATCAGCGGCTCTTCCGGCTCCGATTACATCGCTGTGGCTCTGCCCGTACCGCAACGCCTCACGGCGCGTCTGCAAAACCTGCGTCGCGATTACGCCACATACCGCGACTTGGCGATCGAACGCCACCGTCTGCGCCTGCTCTACACCTTTTACCTGCTACTGCTCACGCTCGCTATTCTTTTTGCCGCCACTTGGAGCGCGCTGTTTCTTTCCAAAATGGTGACCGTTCCGATTCAGGCTCTGGGCGCCGCCACTGGAGAGATCTCACGCGGCAATCTGGCCCATCGCGTCGAGGTCCCCGCGCAGGACGAGCTGCGCACCCTCGTCGAATCATTTAATCGCATGGCCGTGGAACTGCAGCATAACCGGGCGGAAATCGAGCGCTCCAGGAGCGACCTGCAGGAGGCCAACGCCGAGCTGGAACTGCGCCAGCAGCATATGGAGACGCTGCTGGAAAGCATCCCATCCGCCGTGATTTCGCTCAGCCATGACGGCGCCATTGAGCGCACCAACCCCGCCGTCTGGCGCATGTTTGGCGGGGAAGCGGCTCGCGCCACCCGTCTGAATGAATTGTTCAACGAAGCCACGCAGCGGGAATTGCGCCACCTGATCCGCAAAGCCGCGCGCTGGGGAGTGGCCGCCGGGCAGATCGAACTGCCCCGCTCACGCGGCGCCGAGCCCACGCCCGTTCCGCAGGTCACCGCCGTCACTGTGGCCTCCATTGGTCAACGCCCGGCCTCGCCGGGCTGGCCTTCGCGGCGTGGACCACTGGGCTATGTACTCGTCTTTGAGGACCTCACCGAGGTGCTGCGTGTTCAAAAGCTCGCCGCCTGGCGCGAAGTGGCCCGGCGCATTGCCCATGAAATCAAGAATCCGCTCACCCCAATTGCCCTCTCGGCGCAGCGCATCCAGCGGCGTGTTGCCCGTTTGCTGCCGAACACCTCTTCCGCCGAATTGCGGCAAACCCTGGATCTCGCCTCCGAATGCGCCGGCACTATCGAGCACGAGGCCAAATCGCTACAACATCTGGTGAGTGAATTCACCGCCTTCGCCCGCTTCCCGGCAGCGCGCAAAGTTACCGCGGACATGAACGAAATTATTGAACGCGCGCTACGGGTGTTTGAAGGCCGTCTGGACGGCATTCAGGTGCGCACCGCTCTGCAGCCCGTGCCTCCGCTGGCGCTGGACCCCGAGGAGATCAAACGCGTCCTGGTCAATCTCATCGACAACGCCGCCGAGGCGCTGCACGATTGCACTTATCGCGAAATCCTTTTGGCGACCGCTGCCAGCGATGGGCTTATCGAAGTCCTGGTCGCCGACACTGGCCCCGGCATTCCCGCCGACGACAAGGAACGTCTCTTTCTGCCCTATTACTCCACCAAACAGCGCGGCACGGGGCTGGGGCTGGCCATCGTCGCGCAGATCATGCAGGAACATGGCGGCTCCATCCGCGTAGAAAATAACGAGCCGATGGGAACCCGCTTTATCCTGGAGTTCCCGATTGTCTGCGAGACGGCTATAAGCGCGCCACCGGGAGAAATCAGTGGGGGGGGGGCCAGGCAAGAACTCCTCTAATTACGTGCAAAGCGGAATAACGTCCAGCCCGGCGTGGTCGCCATGCGCTGCAGACGCTTACCCACATGCATTAACGGCTGCTGCCCTGGGCTCAGCACCAGCCAGCGCACGTCGAAACGGCGGAGCAGCTGCCCGGGGTTGGCGCTGATTTGGTCGAAAACCTGCGCGCTTCCCCGCGTCAACGCTTGCAATTCCGCGGGCCTCATCACCGGTCCATCATCGTTGCGCAGCGTAACTGAACCAAAGAGGCTCCCGAGCAGTTCCGATAAATCGGAGCCGAGTTGCGCGCGGCTTCGCCCGACCAGATACTCGTTCAGAGCCCAGCGCTGCTCGAACTCGAGATCGCTCATGGGGGCACTGGCCAGCGCGGCATAGCCGCTGAGCGGTCGCACCGCACTCGCAACGCTGAAAACATCGGCCAAGCAAAGATCTCCAGCGATTGTCCCCCCACGAGGAGGGTGCGCCGGCCAGTCGAGCAGCACACTGCGCAAATTGCGGTTCAAGCTGGAGCGCAAGGTTCTCCCGGCGGTCAGGTACTCGGCTTCCCCGGCCATGGCGAACAGGAGCACCAGGATGAGGCCGGCCGCCACGCGCCACCCGTGCCGGCGTCGTTTCCCCGTCACCGCAGACTCCAGTAGCAACCAGCCAATAAACAACACCACAAGTACCATCACCAGCGGATTCACAAGAAACCGGTACCAATGGTTGTTTTGAATTTGCAGTCCTGTGACGATCTGGCTATCGCTGAGCAGGAATCCGGAAAAGGCCACACTCCAGAGGTAGACAAGCCGAGGGCGATGGCGCCGTACCCAGGGAAGCAACAACAGGCAGATGACGGCACTGCCCAAATGGCGTACCCTCCAACTCCAATGGGGCACGGAAATGAATACGTTGAGCCGACGCAGGGCATCCGGATTGGTCTGCTGCCGCAGCCACAGCCCATGCAGCAACCCGGGCATGCCAACCGCCAAAGCAATCGTTCCGGCAGCAAAATACAAGGGGAGTGCCTTGCGGTCGAGCACCGCCACCAGGCACAAAGCCAAGAGCGCCGCAGTCCAGTAATAAAAATAGGTGTAAACCAACAGCGCGAGCGCAGCACCGCTCAGCAGTAACCAGCCCCCGACCCCAGTTGTCCCGAGCCGCCCCGCGAACAGGTCACGCCATGAAACCTCTCCAGGCACTCGAGTGCGCAACTGCTGCACACTGAGCACCGCCAGCAGCAGCAGGGGAAGTGAAACCGCGGGATCAACGATCCTCCAGAGCGGTGGTAAGGGGGGAAGAGGCCCACCCCGTCCGGAAGCGGCGGCATGCAAAAACCAGCGCACCCAGCCCAGGCCCGGGAAGGCCAAAACCACAATGGCGCTCAGTGCGGAGGGCCAGCGCCGCCGCAAGCCTTGCCAAAATACCAGGTAGAATCCGGTCGCCAAGCCCAGCGCCGCCCAGGTCTTCCAGATCGCGAGCACCGCGAACGGAGACCAGCCCACGCGCGCCACCAGCCACGCCGGCAGTCCCATGACCAGCTTGGGGTAGAGCGTCAGCGCTTTACCTGTTACCGGATCAAGTCCTTGTCCGTGAAAAAAGTATTGGCTGGAGAACTGCAAGTAGAGAACCACGTCGCCATGATGCAGAGTGGTGAAACAGCCAAACTCGCGCCAGCCGGCGAGGGCGGCGCCGAGCGCCAGCAGCAACCCGGCGAGAATCACAATAGCCAGAGGCGCCACAGCGTCGCCCAGGCCACGGGAGGCGCGCGTTGAGGAAGCCGGGACAGGCGAGTGACTCACTTGCGGGGCACCTTCTCAGCACACTTTACAGGTAGCGTGCCCGGCTTTCCGGAGTCTCGGCCGCTTTCGCGACAACAGTAATGCCGCAGGGGTCAACGTGGTACCCTCGCGCGCGGTCCGAATCGGGATCGAAGCCGACCGCGGAGTAAGGCGGAATGTGCGCATTCTTGTCGATGATGGCACGCCGCACGCGCGCTCCGCGGCCAATCACGACATTGTCCATCAGAATGGAATCGATGACTTCCGCCTGCTCGTCGACGGCGACGTTACGGCTCAGCACCGAACCGCTCACCCGGCCGCCGGCCAGAATGCAGCCTCCGGTGACCAGCGATTCCAGCGCGGTACCGGTGCGCTCCGACTCGTTGAAGACGAATTTCACCGGAGGCGTGTTGTAATTGGCGCTGATAATCGGCCAGGCCCAATTGTAAAGATTCAGCTCCGGGCTGACGCTGCGCAGGTCCATGCTGGTGTCGTAATAACTCTGCAGCGTACCCACATCACGCCAGTACGGCCTCTCGATTTCATGGCCGCGATGCACGGGAATGCGGTTGGAGGAGAAATCGTAGGCGTAGACATCCATGCGCTGCACCATGGCGGGGAAAATACTTTTGCCGAAATCGTGCGCTCCGCCCTGAGCGGCGTCTTCAATCAGAACATCAATCAGCACATTGGTATCGAAGATGTAGTTGCCCATCGAAACGAGCGCCATATCCGGCTGGCCAGGAACGCGCGGGGCGTCCTTGGGATCGGGCTTCTCCACGAACTTGCGAATGCGCAGCACTGGATCGACCTCCGCGACCCCGAATGCGCGCACCTCCTGCGCGTTGACCGGCAAGCAGGCCACCGTGGCGGCCGCTCCGCGCTCGAAGTGGTAATCCACCATCTGGCCAATGTTCATCTTGTAAACGTGATCGGCGCCAAAGACCGCCACCGCGTCAGGGGCGTACTGCTCAATGAGGTTGATGTTCTGGTAAATGGCGTCGGCGGTGCCGCGGTACCAGATATCGCCCATCTGCATCTGGGCCGGCACAATGGTGGCAAAGCCATCGCGCGACTGGCTCACAAATGACCAAGCGCGCTGGATATGGCTGATCAGCGATTGCGCTTTGTACTGGGTAAGGACATAAATCGCGTCAATACCGGAATTGACGAGACTGCTCAGCACGAAGTCGATGATGCGATAGCGCCCGCCAAAGGGCACGGAGGGCTTAGAGCGGTACTTGGTCAGCGGATAAAGCCGTTCGCCCTTACCACCCGCCAGAACCACTGCCAGGACTCGATGTCGTCCACGCGCTGCCGCCATGAATCGTCCTCCAGCTTCGCTGTCCCAAATCCAGACGAAATCTAAGTATGATCGGAGTTTGCCGTTCCTGACAAACCCTTTCCGGCCCGCTCCCGCACCAAATCCAAAAACAACCGATGAACGCGCGCATCGGACGTCAGTTCCGGATGAAACGTGGCCGCCAGCAGGTGGCCCTGGCGGATCAGAACGGGCAACTCTCCGTCGCGCGCCAGTACTTCCACAGCATCGCCCAATTGACGGAACTGAGGGGCACGGATGAAAACGGTTTCCAAGGCTGACTCGCCGGCCGCGCTGCCGGGTAGCCGTAAAGCGGTATTTCGAATCGAGCTGTCGATCTGACGCCCATAGGCATTTCGCACAATGGCGGCCTGCAGCAGTCCGAGCGAACGTTGCTCAGGATGGGTGACTTTGGTGGCCATCAGAATCGCCCCGGCACAGGTTCCAAAGCAGGGCTTTTGACGTCCGAACTCGCGCAGTTCGTTAAAGAACTCGTCATCCATCAGCCGCAGCATGGCCGTGCTCTCGCCCCCAGGAAGAATCAAACCGTCCAATTCCCGCAGCTGCCGCGCATGCCGCACCAACACCCAGAAATCGCCCTCGCCGCCGGGTGCGCTGCCCGCCTCCGCCTGCTTCAGGCCCAGCGATGTGAGCATAGCGCCATGCGCGGCGAAGTCACCCTGAATGGCCAGAATGCCGATTACCATAAGCTTCACCCGTGAACTCAAACAAAAGGGCTCAGCCGTGATGCTGAGCCCTTGAAAAGCCGGCCACACAGGGGCGGCTCCGATTTGGTTGGGAGCGCGCGGAGAGCCGCCTACCAGCCTCGCGTTTGCAACTGGGCTTCCAACGGCAGCGCCGCCGCATTCACTCCGCGCATCGGCTCTCCCAAATCCTCGCAGACTTCCAGCAACACCTTTGGATCGCGGAAATGGGTAGCCGCCTTCACAATGGCAGCCGCTCGCGCCGCCGGGTCCTCGGACTTGAAAATGCCCGAACCAACAAATACCGCCTCGGCGCCCAGCTGCATCACCAAAGCAGCATCGGCCGGGGTCGCAATTCCGCCCGCGGAAAAATTCGGCACCGGCAGTCGTCCGTCGCGCGCGACCATACGCACCAATTCGTAAGGTGCGGCCAGTTCCTTAGCGCGGGTATACAGTTCGTCTTCGCCCAAAATGGTCAGCTCGCGCATCTCGCGGTGGATGTCACGAATGTGGCGCACGGCATGAACCACGTCGCCCGTGCCCGCCTCGCCCTTGGTCCGGATCATGGCCGCACCTTCGGCAATGCGCCGCAGGGCTTCGCCCAGATTGCGCGCGCCGCACACAAAGGGCACCGAGAAGGCGTGTTTGTCCACATGGTGCTGCTCATCGGCGGGGGTGAGCACTTCACTTTCATCAATGTAGTCCACGCTCAAGGCTTCCAGAATCCGCGCCTCCACAAAATGCCCAATGCGGCACTTGGCCATCACGGGAATGGAAACGGTTTCCATGATTTCGCGGATTTTGCGGATGCTGGCCATACGCGCCACGCCACCCTCCTTGCGGATATCGGAAGGAACCCGCTCCAGGGCCATCACTGCCACGGCGCCCGCCTTCTCGGCAATGCGCGCCTGCTCGGCATCGGTGACGTCCATAATCACGCCACCCTTCAGCATCTCCGCCAAACCAGTCTTCAGCCTTAAGCTCGTCTTTTCCATACTTCCTCAAAAACACGGGGCGGGTGTCGCCGCCATTCCTTCGTTAGTTTATCAACCCAGCCCGGCACCCGCCGGAGCGACCGCCGTACCAAAAGCCAAAGGCCGCCGCGGCCTAATGCAGTGCCGGATGGTGGGCCAGACTGCGCACAATGTCGTTATAGAGCACGAAACCCATGAGCAGGACCAGGAAGACAAACCCGGCCTGGAAAACCAGCTCTTTTACCCGGCGGCTGAGGTCGCGCCGCATGGTGCTCTCGATCAGGAGAAACAGGATCATGCCCCCGTCCAGGACGGGAATCGGGAGCAAGTTCAAAATCCCCAAATTCAGGCTGATCATGGAAATCAACCCGAACAGCGGGAATAGGGTCGGCTGCCGCGCGGCCTGACCCGCCAGCGAGGCAATCCCCACCGGCCCCTGCAAGGATGACAGCGAGGCGCGATGTGAAAGCAGCCGCCCGACGAGCAGCAGGATCAGCATCGACTCGCGCTTGTTTTCGATGATCGACTGCCGGAACGCAGCTCCCAGCGGCAAATGCACGAAAACCGTTCCCGAACCCAGGTTGGCACCGATCATCCAGCGCTGTCCGCGTCCATCGAGGTTCAGCAACTTGGGGTGCACCACCACGTCCGCTTTGGTGTTGTGGCGCAGCAGGGTGAGGGTTACCGCTTTGCCATCGGAGTTGCGCAATTGCTGCACCAGAGCCGCACTCTGCAGCACCGGTTTGTTGGCGGCCGCAAGAATACGGTCCCCCGCCTGCAAACCCGCCTTGTCCGCAGGCGAGCCGGGGCTGACGCCCTCGACTACAACTTCTTCCACCGGCTCGGCGCCCAGCGGATCGCCATTGCTGCCATCCTGCGGGATCACCGTCAACGGCACTTGCTGTCCGGCCCGTTCCACGGTCAAAGCAACGGAATGGCCGGCAGAGATGGCGCTGCGCGTTTCCACCTGCTCCCAGGTGGGGTTCACTACCCCATCAAAACGTACAATGCGGTCGAACGGCTGCACGCCCGCCTTCTGCGCCGGTGATCCAACATCCACCGCCGCCACCCGCGCCGCCTTGTCCAGATAGGTATTGCGCGGAAACTGCCACATGTACACCGGCACCAGGATGAAGATGGCCAACACGAAATTGGCCACCGGTCCGGCCAGTACAATCAGAAAGCGCTGCCAACGCGGCTTGGAATTGAGATCTCCCGGTTCGGGCGCCCGGCCCTCAACGATTTCGTCCGGAGTCTCCCCCGCCATTTTGACGTAGCCACCCAGCGGCAGCAGGCTCAAACGATAATCGGTTTCGCCACGCTTAAAGCCCCAGATGCGCCGTCCAAAACCCAGCGAAAAGGTGTGTACCCGGACCTTGAAGAATTTGGCCACCAGGAAGTGTCCCAATTCGTGCAGAAACACAATCACGCCGAGCACTACGGCGACCGCAACGGTGTTAACGACAATATGACTCATGCTGGAACCTTGCTGAGCACAGCCCGGGCCTGCTGTCTCGCATTCTGATCGGCGTCGATAATTTCTTCCATTTTACCCGCTGGCAGGGTGCCGGACTGTTGCAGCACCTCCTCCACAACGGCCGGAATGGCGGTAAACGGAATCTGCCCGGAACAAAACGCTTCCACGGCTACTTCATCGGCGGCATTCAGCACCGCACCAGCGGCGCCGCCCGCCTGCAGCGCCTCACGCGCCAGGCGTAAGCAAGGGAAGTTGGCCAGATCAGGGGCTTCAAAGGTCAGTTGGCCGGCTGCGGCCAGATCCAATGGCGCTCTCTGATTTGGGCTGCGTTGCGGGTAGGTCAAGGCGTACTGAATGGGGAACTGCATGTCCGCCGGGCCCAGTTGCGCCAGGACACTGCCGTCCACAAACTCGACCAGCGAATGCACGAGCGATTGAGGATGCACCACGACATCAACCCGCTCCTGCGGCAGTCCGAACAAATGGCAGGCTTCAATGACCTCAAAACCCTTGTTCATCAGCGTCGCTGAATCGATGGTAATGCGCTGTCCCATACTCCAGGTTGGATGTTTGAGAGCGGCCTCCGGCGTCACGCTCAGGAGCTGACGCGCGCTCCAGCCCCGGAACGGCCCCCCAGAGGCGGTCAGGATCAAGCGGCGCACCTCACGGGGTGTGCCCGCCCGCAAACATTGGTGAATGGCGTTGTGCTCACTATCCACCGGCAGGATGACCGCTCCGCTCAGCTGTGCGGCAGCCCGAATCAGATGTCCGGCCGCCACCAGGGTTTCTTTGTTGGCCAAGGCAATGCGGGCGCCGCTCTGCACGGCGGCATAAACCGCTTCCAGGGCCGCTACGCCCACCGTCGCCGCCACAACGACGTCGGGCTCCCCGGCCGTGGCGACCAGCCGCAGCCCTGTATCCCCCACTTCGATTTGGGTCTTCGTGGCACCGCCGAGCAGCCTTTTCAGCTTGTCCGCCGCAGGCTGCTGCGCCACTGACACCAGGGCTGGATGGAACTCCCGAATTTGCTCCGCCAGTAGTGAAACGTTCCGCCCAGCCGAAAGGGCATGGACCTCGAAGCGGCCGGGCATTTGCCGAACCACATTTAAAACGTTTTGTCCGATGGAGCCCGTGCAGCCGAGAATGGCTAGCCTTTGTGGACGTTCAGCAATGGAATCAGGAGGCAAGGACGCTACGATCTCGGGAGAGACTTCTTTCACACGCGGTTTGAAGAGCGGCTACGAAGAACGGTACAGCAAATAATACCACAGCACGGGAGTCGCCAGCAGGAGCGCGTCGACACGATCCAGCACGCCCCCGTGTCCGGGCAATAGCGTTCCACTGTCTTTTACCCCGGCTCCGCGCTTGAGCACCGATTCGACCAAATCGCCGGCCTGGGCCACGACATTCAACAGCAGAGCCAGCAGGAATCCATCCCCCGCCGCGTAGGGCGCCAGCAAATACTCTCCGCTGATATGCAACTTAAAGGCCGCGTAGCTCAAGGCCGGCGCCCAATGCGCCATGGCCGCACCCAACACTCCCGCAAACAGTGCTGATGCGATTGCACCCTCCCAGGTCTTCTTCGGGCTCACCCGCGGCGCCAGGCGATGCTTGCCCAACGAACGGCCCACATAATAGGCGGCCGTGTCTCCTCCCCATACGACGATAAACAGGAAGAGAATCCACCATGGTCCCGCAGGGCGGCCGCGGATGGGGACCAACAAACCCAGAAACAGTGCGGGGTAGAGCAGGCCGAAAAGGGTAATCGCCACATCCGGCAGGGAGCGGTTCATTCGCGCCGGAGCGCTCAGGGCGCGCAGCAAGAGAGCCAAAACCGTGGCCACGACGACCAGTAACGGCCAGGACGCGCCCGGCGGCGCGCCGCCAAGCTGCAGACTGATCACCAGCAGAAAGGCGGCGACCAAGCCGACGCCGCGATAGGGTTCCACAGCAAATGCTTTAGCCAGCCCATACAGCTCCCAGGCCGCTGCCACCGCAACGACAGCCACGAGTGCCGCAAACAGCAGCGGCTGGGCGCGCAGTACGGCCAGTACGGCCAAGGGGATCAGCACCAGGGCGGTCGCGATGCGTTTCATTCGGCGTGCGGCTCGTCACTCAGGCCACCAAAGCGCCGGTCGCGGCTCTGGAAGTCCAGAATGGCCTGATAAAAGTGTTTGGCCCGGAAATCGGGCCACAAGGTGTTGGTGACCCACAACTCGGCGTAAGCAATTTGCCACAAGAGAAAGTTGCTGAGCCGTAATTCACCGCTGGTCCGGATCAGCAGGTCGGGGTCAGGCAAACCGCGTGTGAACAGTCCGGCGCCGATCAGTTGCTCGTCAATGGCCTCCGGCGCCAGTTCACCGCGACGGACGCGTTCGGCCAAAAGGCGGAAGGTGTCGACCAACTCGGTTCGCCCACTGTAGTTGAGCGCCAGCGACAAAACCGTTCCCGTGTTGGACGCGGTGGCTTGGCAAGTGCTCCTCAGCTCGTCGCGCACCGCCTCCGGCAACTCCGAAATCCGGCCAATGGCCTGCAGACGGATATTGTTCTCCTGCAACTCGCTGAGTTCGTCGCGCAAATAGCGGCGCAGCAAACGCATAAGAAAGCTGGTTTCGCTTTCCGGCCGTTTCCAATTTTCGGTGGAAAAGGCATAGAGGGTCAGCGCCGGTAAATGCAGCCGCGCCGCTGTTTCCACAGCGGCGCGTACCGAACTAATGCCGGCGCGATGTCCAGCGACCCGGGGCAGGTGGCGGTTGCGCGCCCAGCGGCCATTGCCGTCCATGATAATGGCCACGTGCCGGGGCAAGCGCGCAGCGTCGATTTGACGCAACATCGCCTCCTCCTGCGGGTCGGCAGGCTGAAGCGAAAAGGGCGCTTCCAATAGGGATGTCACTGGCACCAGTTCCAAAGTAACACGTTGCCTCACGTGGACTCGGAGTGTGCAAAGTTTTGCAGTGTTTGGGGGTGGAATTTCCGTGTCGGGCGACTCGGCCACCTAGATTGCCGCTGAAAACAAAGGGGTTAGCCCTACGCCCTTGGTGGCGCGGCGATTGCAAGTATCAAGGACAGAAGTTGTGAGAGGAGTCCCCCTGAGCCGTCAGGCTCGCAATTTCCACATTTTTCCGCCTGAGCCCCTCCTGAATCCTTCTTCACCTGCTCCTCTGAAACCTCCTCTCCGGGGTCCGGAAAATCCGGACCCCTTTTCATTCGTCGCCAAGCGGCTTTAGACCAGCTGGTCGCGATCGGGCTTGCGCGCTCCCAAATTCAAACGCCGCAACTTGTTGTGCAGTCCCTTGTAACTGATGCCTAAAAGGCGCGCCGCCTGGCGCCGGTTCCAATTGGTCATTTGCAGCGCCTCCTCAATGGCCTCCTGCTCAGCCACCAGGGCCGCCTGGCGGCTGATTTCGACCAGCGTCATTTTTTTCTCTCCGGTCGCTGCGAGATCGACCTTGGTACGCACCTTGTGCGGCGTAACCGGGGCACCCGGAAGGGCTTGCACGACTTCCCTTCTCATGAGCTCGCCTTGCCCAGCCCGCGTCGCCAGTGAACGTCTTGCCGCCTGCTCTCCCAGCAGCACGAAACGGCGGACAAAACTTTCCAATTCGCGCACGTTCCCGGGCCAGGGGTGGTGAAGCAACTGTTGCTGCAGTTCCGTGCAAAACGATGGGAAGGGATGTCGATATTGTTCCGCGAAGCGACGGCCGTAATGCTCCAAAAGCAGGGGAACATCCTCGCACCGTTCCCGCAACGGCGGCAAAACTAGCTCCACAACGTTCAGCCGGTAATAGAGATCCAAACGAAAGCGTCCGGCTGCGATCAGTTCTTCCAAGGGAGCGTTGGAGGCGGCCAGAATGCGGACATCGACGCGCAAGGCGTTCTGTCCGCCCAGCCGGGAGAACTCGCCATCCTGCAGAACGTGCAACAACTTGCACTGCAGGGCTGGAGGCATCTCTCCAATTTCGTCGAGGAATAACGTGCCGCGATGCGCCCGCTCGAATTTACCACCGTTGGCCCGCACCGCACCGGTAAAGGCGCCGGCCTCATAGCCAAACAGCTCACTTTCCAGCAGCTCGTGCGGGATCGCGGCGCAGTTCACTTTGACCCATGGCTGTTGGGCGCGCTCTGAGGACTGCGCCAGCAAGCGCGCCACCACCTCTTTGCCGGTGCCACTCTCGCCGCGCAAAAGCACCGGGATGTCGGTTGCGGCGACCTGTTTGATGGTGGCCCGGATCACCTCAATGGCCGGCGAGCTGCCCAACAGCAGCGCCGGTTCCGCCAGTCCCGGTGCGGCGGGAATGTGATGGGAATTTGCTAGCGCCAATGAAACCGCCATGGTGTGGCTACCATAGCCAATCCGGCGGCAAATTACTTCCCCCCAAGTGAGGGGGGCTGCACCTGAGGACAGGAGCAGCAATGCACTTGCGGGCAAGCTCGATTGAAAGTCTCTGGCGCGAACCACGCTTTTGCCGGTTTTGTCATCTCACACAAGAGCACCTGCCACGCTGCTTGCATGCAATCAAGATGCGGTGTGTGCCCCGTTGGCCTTATGACCCTGGAAGCTTCCACTGGGATACCCGCGCGCTGCACCGTCGAGGTGTTTTCCGAGCCCACCCCGGAGCTGTTTGCCCAACGCCTGCCCTCGCTGGTGGCGCTGCTGCGGATGGCCCTGCTGGGCGGCATGGAAATGGCCCTGCCCACCACGCTGCATCTCATCCTGGACCTGTGTAACGACGTGGTTGCGTCCGAGCGCCAACTCGTTGTCATGAGCAGCGAAAGCAGCCGTGAACCGCGCATGCAAGTCTCCCGGCATTTCACCGGCGCCCTGCCGGACGCCAGCGCGAACTTGATCAATCAATGGACGGTGCAGACGGCCAAGCCCATCATCGTCAGCAAAAGCGACAGAAACAAGTACGACGACTCCTGCGGAAACGAACCCATGGATGCGTTCCTGGCCAAGGTGCAGGCCCGTCATGCTCTCGCCGTTCCGCTGTTTTTGGAACATGGAGTCGCCGGGTCGCTGCAGCTTTTTCGCGAACATGGCGCCGCCTTCGAGGCGGCCGACGCCCAGTTGCTCTGGATTCTGAGCCTGCTGGCGGAAAACCAGATGGCCCGCACGGGCGCCATCCAGAATCTGCTGCGCATGGCCTTCACCGATTACCTCACCGGGTTGAAGACACGCGGCTTTTTCGAACAGGCGCTGAGCTACGAAATCAAGCGCACGCTGCGCAACCAAAGCTCCTGTGCCGTCCTGCTGCTCGACCTCGACGATTTCAAACAGGTCAACGACCGCTGGGGCCACCATGTTGGGGATGAAATCCTGCGACAGTTTTCCCGCATCCTTTCCCGCGATATGCGCGAGATCGATACCGTTTCCCGCTTTGGCGGGGACGAATTCTCCGTCATCCTGCCCGATTCCGATCAGGAGACCGCGCTGTTTGTCGCCTCGCGCGTGCGGGAAGCGGTACGCAACGCGCAGTTCAATGTTCCCGACCTGCCGGCGCCGCTCCGTTTGAATGTGAGTATTGGGGCGGCGCTCTGCCCGCAGGACGAATCCGATCCGCATCAATTGCTGCGTGCCGCCGATCTGGCCCTCTACCGCGCGAAACGGGAAGGCAAAAACCGCCTCTACTTCAGCCAGCAGATGCGCGGCGCCTCGTAAAGCCAGTGCGCCCGGGTGGGGCGGCTCAAGCTTCGAATGCAGTAAGCATCAAAGCGACAAGGCCGCAGTAGCAGGCGAGCAAAGTCTTGCAGGGAGGATGCGGTTCATTCGCCTTCGCGGCGCCCGTTTTCCGCCAACTCAAAGGGTTCGGTAGTGGTCTTGCCGCCCTTTTTGACCAGCATTTCAATCTTGCCTTCCGCCTCGTCCAATTGCTTGCGGCAGCTTTCCGAAATGCGCATACCCTCCTCGAAGAGCTGTATGGATTCCTCCAGCGGCAAGTCGGAGCGTTCCAACTGGGCGACAATCGTCTCCAGGCGTTTCAGGCATTCTTCAAAACTGGGGACCGGGCGTTCCGGAGCGCTCATGCGCCCAGCATAGCAGAGCCCCCGCATTGGGGGACTCTCCTGAGGGGCAGTCCAATGCGGCAGGCCCTTTTGCTTTGCCCCGCATTCGGTCATAATTCATGCCTCATGCATTTGGTGCGCGACATTTATGCCGAGGGCAGGGCCAGTGGGCGCCCAGTGATCTCGTTCGAGTTTTTTCCTCCGAAAACTCCCGAAGGTGACCGGCTGCTTCAGGAACGCGTCATCCCTGAACTCCTGAGCGGCCAGCCCTCCTACTGTTCCGTCACCTATGGCGCGGGCGGCGGCACACGCGACAAGACCCTCGGCATTGTTGATCACATTCAGCGCCAGCATGGTCTTACCGCGGTGGCGCACTTGACCTGCGTTTCCGCAACCAGGGAAGAAGTGGCAGCGCTGCTGGATCGGATTGGCGCCCTCGGTGTGCGCAACGTGCTGGCCTTGCGCGGCGATCCGCCCGGCGGAGGCCCCTTTCAGCCCACTCCCGGAGGCTTTAAATACTCCAGCGAGTTGGTCAGGTTCATCCGCGGCCTGGACGGCTTCAGCATTGGTGTGGCCGGCTTTCCGGAAGGGCATATCGCCTGCCAAGACGGCAAACACGTCGACTGGACGCATTTGAAGGCCAAAATCGACGCCGGCGCCGACTACGTTTTGACCCAATTGTTTTTTGATAATGCCGACTTCTTTGAGTTTCGCGACACCATGGTGCGTGTTCATGGGGTTGAAGTGCCGCTGGTTCCCGGCATTATGCCCGTTGTCAGCGCCGCTCAGATGAAACGCATTACTTCGTTATGCGGCGCCCGCATTCCGGCGGACCTGGCCGCGAGGTTCGAAGAGCTGAGCGGAGACGACGACGCGATGACCGAGTTCGGCATCGAATACGCCACCCGGCAGTGTCGCGAGTTGCTGCGTAATGGCGCGCCCGGCATTCACTTCTACACCCTCAACAAGTCGTATTCGACGTTGCGTGTCCTGGCAAACCTCGGTTTATCAAAACCGGCCAGCGTTACGGTGTAGCCGGCCGAACCGCTTCCGGGGCGCGTGTCCGGAAGCGTCAGGCTAATGCGGAGTGCAATGAACCTGCTGTCAACCATTGAATACGCGACCGCCGCCGTCCTGCTCATCGCTGGCGTATACTACGTCGCCCAGGTGCTGCTGGCGCGCTTTTACGGCGAGAAGCTCGATACGGGCGCAGGGGAAACGCAAGCAGGCGAGCACAGCCCCAAATAACAGCCCCATTAAAAACCCAGGAGGTAAGCGCCACGCGCAACCACCAACGCAACGCCTCAACGTGAACCGTTAAGCATCGACGGCTAACTCCTCAAAGTCCCGCGGGGAATTCAGGTTGGCAAACGCTTCGCGGCCGATTCCGAGGGCCCGCAACTCCCGGGCGTCAATCACTACCTTCCGCTCCGCCGCAACCGCGGCTGCGACGCGCAAGCGCCCCAGGCGCAGCGCCGCCTCCAATTCCGGCAACAGGTCTCGTCCGTAAACGGAGCAGAGGGGTTCGGTAACGCCCGGCGCGCTCTCTGCAACGACCCAATGCGACACGTCAGAGCGCCGCAACAGGAGTTGCAGCAGCGCCAAAGGAAGCGCGGGCAGGTCACAGGCCGTCACCAAAAGGCGATCCGCGCCGCTGGCATGTAGGACGCTATAGATGCCGCCCAGCGGACCGCATCCGGGGAACTCGTCAGCCACAGAGTCCAAGCCGAGATCGCAATATTGTTGCGCGGGCGCCGAGACCCACACCTTCTCCACGCCGGCGGCTTGCAGCAGTTCAACCATGTGCACGAGGAGCGGCCGCCCGCGCCATGGCAGAAGCGCTTTGTCGCGCCCCATGCGCGTACTGCGTCCGCCAGCCAGCAGACAGCCGTGGACGGTTCCTCCGGCAGTCATATCACGCACACAACAGGCAAACGCCTGCGGAAGCGGCGGACGGCCGGAAAGGTGTCGCTCGGGCTGGAACAGCAGCGCGAATGTTCAAGGTTGCTGGCTTAAGCGGAGAAAAAAGAACTGGCAGATGAGTGGTGAGGCGGCTGGGACTCGAACCCAGAACCCTTGCCTTAAAAGGGCAATGCTCTACCATTGAGCTACCACCTCGAACGCCTTTGCTTTGAATGCCTTACGGCCATGCAGGCCAAGCACGGCGGCCAGCCGTACCGCAAGAGCATTCTGTTCATTTTGCCATACGAACCAGCTCCGCGCCAGTTTGCTGGCGGCTCCGCCCCGCGCGACCCTGACCGTAACGCCCTCCAGACGGCAACTGACAACTCTTCCACCGTGCAACGGCTCCCAAGTCGATGGGCGCCGGCGTTTGCGCACACTTGCCGCCGGTACTCTGCCTGGCTCATACTCACCGGGAGCACACGTTTTTCAGGCAGCACTCCCAACCCCATATAAGGCGCGGTTCTCGCTATGAAACCTCTGCTTCGTTGCACCGCTTGCTTGCTTGTCTTCTCCGCGGCGCTTCTCGCCCAATCCTCCCCCGCGGTCCTCACCATCAACGCCGGCAAAGCCACCGGGCAAGCCAGCCCCATTCTCTACGGCTTGATGACGGAGGAGATTAACCACAGCTACGATGGCGGCCTTTACGCCGAGCTGGTGCAGAACCGCGCCTTCCTGGATAACGCCAGCAGCCCCGTCCATTGGTCGCTGCTGCAGCCCGCTGGCGCCAGCGCGCAAATGAATCTCGACCCGGCACAGCCCCTGAGCAAAGCGCTGCCGACCAGCTTGCGGCTGGAGGTTTCGCAGGCCTCCGCGGCGCATCCCGCAGGCGTCGCCAACGATGGCTACTGGGGCATTCCCGTATATCCGCATACCCAATATCGCGCCTCGTTTTACGCCAAGGCCGCCGCCGGTTTCCAAGGACCGGTGCTGGTCTCCATTCAAGGGGACGACGGCAAGGTGTACGCCTCTGGTAAGGTTGCCGGCCTGACCTCCCATTGGAAGCAATATCACCTGGTTTTAAAGACCGGCGACGTGCAGGAAACCGCCCACGCCCGCTACGTGCTAGCGCTCTCCAAACCAGGCAAGGTCTGGTTCGGACTGGTCTCCCTGTTCCCTCCCACCTGGCATAACCAGCCCAACGGCTTCCGCCCCGATCTGATGCAGATGCTGGTGGACATGCATCCCAAGTTCCTGCGTCTGCCGGGCGGCAACTACCTCGAGGGCAACACCATCGCCACGCGCTTCGAATGGAAGAAGACGATCGGCCCCCTGATCGACCGCCCCGGCCACCAGGGCCCCTGGGGCTATCGCTCCAGCGATGGACTGGGACTGCTGGAATATCTGCAATGGTGTGAAAACATGCATGCCGAGCCGGTCCTGGCCGTCTACGCCGGATACTCACTGGGCGGCGAACACGTCTCCGCTGGTCCGGCCCTGCAACCCTACGTGCAGGATGCGCTGGATGAAATCGAGTACGTCACTGGTCCCGTCACCAGTAAATGGGGCGCGCAGCGCGCCAAAGATGGGCACCCGCGGCCGTTCCCGCTGCATTACGTCGAAATCGGCAATGAAGACGAGTTTGATCACTCCGGCAGCTATCCGGGCCGTTTCACCCAGTTCTATCGCGCCATCAAGGCCCGCTATCCTTCCCTGATCTGTATCTGGACCGATCAGCACGGAAAGTTTCCGGCGGGCATCCGCCCCGCCATGACCGACGAGCATTACTACGAAGCGTCATCGAAGTTTCTCAGCGATACCGCGCACTTCGATCACTACGATCGCAAGGGCCCGAAGATCTTCGTCGGTGAATGGGCCGCCTATGAAACTTCGTACCCGCCCTGGGACAAGCGTTCCCGCAAGCAGCCGCCCACTCCCGACATGAAGGCGGCTCTCGCCGACGCCTCCTGGATGACCGGGATGGAGCGCAACTCCGATCTGGTGAAGATGAATGCCTACGCGCCTCTGCTGGTCAACGTGAACCCCGGCGGGCGGCAATGGCGCCCCAACCTGATCGGCTACGACGCCCTGCATGTTTTCGGCTCGCCCAGTTATTACGCGATCAAGATGTTCAGCACCAACTTCGGGAACCAGTTACTCGGGACCCAACTGAACAACCCTGATCTGCACGCCTCGGTGACCCGTGACAGCCGGACGGGCACGATCTTCGTAAAGATCGTTAACCCTCAGGCACAGGCCGAATCCGTGCAACTGCGTCTCACGGGCGCGCTGCATTTGCGCCGGGATGGCGAAGCCATCACCATGGCCGCCGCCCCCGACGCTACCAACTCGATTACCGAGCGCACCAACGTCGTGCCAAAAACCAGCCGGGTAACCGGCGTAAAGCCGCAATTCACCTATACCTTGCCGGCTGACTCCATCACCGTCCTGCGCCTCTATTCCAAATAGGGGCGGCGGGACGGGCCGATTTTATTCCACCCGCTTCGGTGTCCCGGCCCCACCCCACGCCGCGCGGCGCGGCGTGGGGTGGGGCCGAAGCTCACGGATGGTGGCCGCGCGTTAATAGTCGCCAGCGGTGCGGTACCTAAACGGCGACCCCGGACTTTGGCTGTCACTTCGGCCTGCGCTTTCGAGCTCGAAAGCAGTTCGACTCGGCCCTGGCTCGTTGGGACGCGAACGGAAGAACAACACGCTATGAACCTACGGCATCTCGCTCCTCGCTCGATCCTCGCCCCGGTGTTGCTCGCACTGCTGTCCACCGCAGCCGTTGCCCAGAGTGCTCAGACCTCGCCCACCGCGTTGCGGCGCCAGGCGAAAATGCTGAACCTCACCACCTACCGTTTGTGGGATGGCAATGCGCCCGGACAGCAGGGCAACACCGCGAGCGATATTCCCACCATCACCCTGATGGCGCCCTCGCCGCACGATGGCAATGGGACCGCGGTGATCATTGCTCCCGGCGGCGCCTATGTCTGGGAGGCCAGCAACCTGGAAGGCCGCCAGGTGGCGGATTGGTTTGCCGCCCACGGCGTGACCGCGTTCGTGCTGCACTACCGCCTGGGCAGGAAATATCTGTACCCCATCCCGCTGCTTGATGCCCAGCGCGCCATTCGCCTGGTCCGTTTCAAGGCGCGTGAACTGGGCTACTCGCCCAACCGCATCGGCTTCGTGGGTTTTTCCGCCGGTGGACATCTGGCCGCCTCCACCGCCACTATGTTCGACAACGGCAATCCCTCCGCCGCCGATCCCATCGACCGCCTCAGCAGCCGCCCTGACTTTGTCGTCCTGGGCTACCCCTGGCTGAACGCCATGGATCTGGGACAGACAAAGGTCATTACCTATTGCTCGATGTTGAAGCTTTCCGCCAGCGAATGTGGCAAGTACGCCAAGTACAATCCCACCGCGCTGGTCACATCCAAAACGCCACCCACGTTCATTTACTCGACGACCAACGACGACACCGTTCCGGTCATGGCGAGTGTGCGCTATTACGAAAAGCTGGTGGCAGCGGGCGTGCCGGCGGAAATGCACCTGTTCCTCCGAGGCGGGCACGGCAGCGGCCTGGGCAAAGGCGATCCCCTCCTCGATGTCTGGCCAAGGTTGCTGGAACACTGGATGCGGGTGCAAGGCCTGCTCACACCTCCGGCCGCGGCATCCGCCCAGCACAAGTGAAAACGAGACGCGCCAGGGCGCCCCGCAACGTTTTAAGGGGTCTGCCCGGGCGGCCTTGGGCGCGGCCGGACCGCCCTAGTCTACGCCTTTGATTGAGCTGGGCAGCGCCGGGAACGGATCTTCATCGCGGCCTGCTCCTGCCTGGCTCTTCCCGTAACCCAACCCCCTCACCGCCGCGCCAACAACCCAACGCGCGCCATCATCATCTCTCCGATCAAATGATCCGGCACTGCGCGCTCTTTCTGTTGCTCGCCGCCCCCAGCCCGCTTGCCGGAGCCCAGACCAGCCCCGCCCAGGTTCCCAGTGTCCTTCTCCGCGGGTTCATCCACGACCAGAAGCCAATCTGGCTGTTTCCCCTGCACGCGGGCAAGCACTGGAAGGCGGTACTGCCCCTGGCCGTCACAACCGCTACCCTGATTGCACTCGACCCACACGACACGCCCTGGTTCCGCCGTACTACCCGCTTTCACGAATTCAACGAGGACTTCAGCTCCATCAACACCGCTGTGGCGGAAAGTCTTTTCCCTGTGGGCCTGTACCTGAGCGGCCTGGAGCGGCACAGCTCCTATTCCGAGCGCAGCGCGGTGCTCGCCGGAGAAGCATTCATTGACAGCGAACTGGTGGCAGAGGTGTTGAAAAACATCGATCGTCGCGAGCGGCCGCGGCAGATTCCGCCCTACGGCGACTTCACTCATACCTGGTTCAAGCAGAGCGGCTTTCCCGCTGATGGTAGCTTCCCTTCGGGCCATGCCATCGGCGCCTTTGCCATTGCGGCGGTGATCTCCGCCCGCTATTCCCATCACCGCTGGGTGCCTTGGCTGGCGTATGGACTCGCTTCTTTGATTGGCGGCTCGCGCGTGCCAGTGCAAGCGCACTTCCCCTCGGACGTGTTCGCCGGAGGCGCCCTGGGCTACTCGATCGCTCACTTTGTGGTCCTGCGACCGTGAGCCATTCGCGGTTCACAGCTCACAGAGACACCAAACGGCTGCGCACCGCGCATGACGGCCGGCCATTCCCAGCGCCGCCCGCGGGGTGACCGAATCGCCCGCCCCGCCGCATCTGGCGGCCAGCAACATCCGCCATGCGCAACTCCAAAAGCAAGAGCAACGCCCCACGGACTCACTGTCAACTGTGTGCTGTCAAATTTCCCGAGCGCACCTGATCGGCCCATGTCAGCAGGTCCAATCCCTCACCCAGACTGCTCGTGCGCGCGGCCAGGATTTGCGCCACTTCCTCCGCGGGGAAGGTTTCGACCATGATCGACAGGCCATCGCAGTCGCTGACGTGAGGCAACACGGCGCGAATCAGCTTCTGCGCCTCCGCCACGTCCGCGTCACTCAGCTTGCTCTTGCCACCCAACTGCACCAGCCGGCGCGAAGCGGAAATGACGCCATCATGCGCCTTGTACAGCGAGGCCACGTATTCCTCCCCAAACACCTGCACCAGGGCGGGGTACATCACCTCTTCCTCATAGCGGAAATGCGGCCCGCTCAGCCGTGCGGTCTTTCCCAGCAGGCGCCGCACCTCGACCATGTCGCGCTGTTGGAAGGCGGCATTCAAGCCAAGCAAAGCATCGCGAATCTCGCGATGTTCTTCACGAAAGATCTTTGTGAACTCGTCGGCCAGCATATCCTCTCCTTGAATGCGAGGTCGTCTCGCGATCGGTATTGGCGACCGGTAATTCCACGCTGCGCCGCTGCGGATGGCGGCGCCTCGACAGCCTACTTGTAATGGTTGGCATTGACCTCGGCGTAATGCTGCCACTTGTCCGGGAGGTCGTCGGCGGCAAAAATAGCCGAAACCGGACACACGGGAACGCAGGCGCCGCAATCGATACACTCGGCGGGATTGATATACAGTTGCGGCGCGCCGGCGAAGTCCGCTTCATCTTTCTTGGGATGAATGCAATCCACCGGACAGGCGTCCACACAAGCGGTGTCCTTGGTCCCAATGCAGGGTTCGGCAATCACGTATGCCATGAAGCCACCTCCTGACTGCAAGCATACGCATCGCCAACCAAGGCGGATGTGACAAAAGTCCAGCGCACACCGCGCGGCTTTGGCGATGTATCCAACCTTAACGTTGCCAGTGGGCAGGGGCACTCTTGGTGGTCTTGTGGCCTCGATTGCCGTTACGCGCGCATGCTGAAAGTAGATCGAAACGGTTTCATCAGCCTAAACGACTCGGTGTGGGTCTTCCGCCCCAAGTTGTGAACATCGAGCAGGGCGCTTTCGTCATTCTCTTTTTGGTGTGCCCAGCGATGGGCGGACACAACGGCGGGCTGGGCATGGCGTCGAGACTGTCTCTAGTCACGAGGCACAGCGAAGCGTTGAATTGCCGCCCATTGTGAGGTGGTAGGAAGCAGTCGCCAGAAGTCACCCCGAGCCGCTACTCCGTACCCAAAGCCACAGTTGCCGCTCTGCGCCAGCTTGGCGCCCCGATGCGCGAAACGAACGACGATTGTGCACCCCGGAAACTCGGCGTCACCATGAATTATGGCCTTGTCGCCGTGAATTTGTGCCCGGGAAGAGATATCCCCTATCGCCGAAGGGCCAAACTTCCTCCAGCCTGGCAAAATGCGATAAAGGCTCAGTGAGAATGTGCTCCCTCGCGGCCCGGGCCGGACGCGAAGTATATTCCAGAAACCCCGGCCTGCATATTGTGCGTACATCCCTCCGTGTTTCCTCCAGGTGCTGGATCGAAGTGCCCGGTAATCGCGCATCAAAACGGCCTTTAGGTCGGTCGCGTCCGGGTCGCGCGCCAAGGCTAGCCGAACCCACGCGATGGATTGAGGATACTGCTTAGCAAGAAAATAGGCTGTCGCCAGTTTGGCACATGCGGCAGAGACTGCAGTGATGTCGCCGTTGTCCTCAGCGTACTGTTCCTCACGGGTGAACGCGCTGATTGCCCGCTGATAGTGGTGCTGTTTCAGGCTGCTTTCGCCGAGCCGATGGAACTGCTTGATGGCCCCACAGCGGCGGTACCTTTGGGCCAACAGCGGCATCATGATGACAACAAGCAGGAAGCCCTGAACACAACAGGTTTTCATTCTTATCATACTGGTTGCTTACTCCCCTGAGGCGGGGGCCCCGCGAACGGGTACGCACTCACTCCGCCCTCGAATGGCGGTGCGGGGAACGTGGCTCAGTGCCCCCGAGCGCTTTGGTTAGAGGCTTGGCTCACAAGCGGCGGCAAGTTCAGGCTGCGCAGGCCCCCCGCTTTGCTTTCAACCGCACGCAAATAGCTAGCGTTCGCTTTTTCGGCCAGTGATAATACTAGAGCGACATCCGCCTGAGTAGTGCCCTCGCCGAACAACGCGATGATTCCCCGTGCCGGCTTACAGCCCCGATGGACAGCGCGGATCAAACACCTACGGGACAAACGTTGCACCGCGACTGCGTTTAGCTCGTACCGAGGCACTCCCCTTTCCCGAAAAACCGACAGCGCCACTGGGCCACATAGGTGGTCGCTTGTGCCGGAGGGTGGAGGGGCCGCCACGCTCTCGATGTAGACCCTTCGGAGGTGGCCGCCTGTGACCTTGTAAACGCGGACAAACGCCGGCTGGGCCTTGGAGATGGCAAAACGCACGTCGTCCAGGTCTTTCCTGGTCGTGGCAGCGTCGAGATATATGATGAGGCCTCTTGACTCAGCTCCCGTGCCCAAGCCCTGATCGAGAGCGCGTAAGGAGGGCTGGGGCAGTACTCTTCCGTTTAGAGTGTATCGCGCTCCAGATTGTGCCCTGGCAATTCTTAAGATTACCGGGTCTAGGCTCAACGGCCTCTGATCGGTGGCGCCGTTCTTTTGCGACCAGCCGGCCCATGCGGAAACCAGCAAGAGTAGTAGCGCTGGTGCGAGTCTTTTTGTCATTTTGCGAACCTCCGTCGCCCACGTACCGGCGATATCGCACAACAGCGCCCACACCGGCGATGAATTGCGGACGTGCAGGCACATTTCCGCGGCCTCCAGTTTTGCGTGGCGAACATTTGTTGGGTGAAGCGGACGTCCGCGCCGCTTTCCAGCACCGAGGCACGGCTTCGTCTCCTGAGTCGCCCGCCGGCATTGGTCTCCGCTGGCACGTTCTCCAGTGATACCATGAAGCTGCCATGCCGGGCCTCTCTCCCGCGCGAGCCACACAACAAGGCCAGACCTGCGATGCCAACGGGGCTTCGGCTGGAGACACCCGGGAAGAGTATCACGGCCCTCCACTGGCGATCTCCTCCGGCGATCTCTCCCTCAGAAACAACTCGGTGGCTCGCTCCTATAGGCATTCTGCGCCGCTTAATTGGAGTGCCACCAGGCCCACGGTTTTACTCTTCCGGGGAGTAGCCCACAACTGGATCGAAGTCAAGACGCCGCTACCGCCCTGTTCATCATTTCTCGACGCTCCTTGATGGCGTGATGACTGCCGCCTCGTAGTTCCCTCTCGTACCTGACGTCTAACAAAGGTAATACTCCTCTTTGTGTCCCTACTTGGCGGGACACTACTCGGCAGTCCCCCCGCGCACAAGCGGCGTAATTCCTGAAATCCTTTTCAGCGTGCCAGCGCATTCACTGCCCCACATCGGAGTATTCAAGACAAAGGTGCCCTCCAGGCGGATAACGCGACGATTGCTCTTCTGCAGCGCGGCGCGCTGGCTTGCACTCAGCTCCAGCGCGACACCGTTCTCAACCTCTCGATATTTAAACGCTTCCTTGCTGGTGTAAAGAACCGCCCCCTCCCGTGTGATTCCAACGTAGCCCGCCGTGCGAACCTGGATATGATTCAAGCGACCTGAAAGTAGCGCTTCCAAACTGGTGGGGCGTATCGAACTCTCAGCCGGGAGCACTTCACCTGGTGTGAGCTTGAAACTAGAACCAGTCTCATAAACGTCGCAAGAGCAACAGGAGGCAGCCGAGGCGGACAAAGCCGAGGAAATTCTCCACATGGTACTCCCACCTTGTGACAAGTCGGCGGAAGTTGTGAAGCCAAGCAAACAGGCGCTCCACTTT
>DAIDIE010000032.1 GCA_027459505.1 Acidobacteriota bacterium | reverse complement strand
CGTTGGTCGCTGGCACGTTCTCCAGTGAGAACGTGAAGCCGCCGATGCCGGGCTCCTCTCCCGCGCGAGGGGTCCGCCCTTCGGAATTTCGCGGCCCTCCACCTGCGATCTCCTCCCGCAGGGAGGACTCGGTGGCTCGCTCCTTTTGAGGCGCCAGCGCTTGCACATCCTGCCGCGGTTTACTGCAGCCCGAAGCGCTCGTGGATCAGCCGCTGCAGGCGCGGCTTGTAGAGGATCTCAAAAGCCAGTTCCTTACCGGGGAAGAGCTCCAGGGCGGCACGCCGCACCCCAGCCGCCAGTTCCGCAGCTTCTTCAATGCTGATATCGCTTTCGGCGAGCACGCTGGTCACCATATTCATCAGCATCTGTAAACGCCGTAGTTTTCGCGCCTCTTCCACTCGACTGGCCTCAGCCGCGGCTTGCGCCTCCGCGGCTGAGGCGACTGTAGTGGCGGGCGTGGTCGAATAGTCGTTGCATTCTGGTTGCATCCTCACCTCAATTTTTCCAGGGTCCGGCTGCCTGGCTCCAGCAGCCAGCGCTGTTGCAAGCCCCACATCAGTGCGACGCGCCACAACCTCTGTTGGTTAGCCGCAGGTCACTTCGCGCTCCTTCTGTGCGGAATGAAAGCACCACACGGAGAGAAAATCCAGTGGGAACTAGCAGGGTCAGCAAAATTTGAGATGGCGCGTCCACTGGCTACTGCCGCGGAAGGCTCCACGGTGGATCAAGCAACAGGACATGCAGCCGGTTTTCGCCAAAGCGGCACTGGATGGCGCCGGCCTGATCGGTACGATAAAGGCGGGTCCCCATGGCGGCAAAGCGCTGGACGACCTCAGGACTGGGATGTCCGTAGGAGTTCCCGCGACCGTCGGAGATGATGGCCACGCGAGGACGGACCTTTGCCAGGAAGGCGGGAGTACTCGAGGTACGGCTGCCGTGATGTCCGGCTTTCAAAAGGACACTGGTGAGTGGCAGCCGTTCGGCCACCATGGCGCGCTCGGCGGCGGATTCCGCATCTCCCTCCAGCAACATGGAATCGCGGCCAGCCAGCAGGCGAATGACCAGGGAATCAGCGTTGCGCGCAACCAGGCCGGCGCGGTAACCGGGCGCAGGGGCTAACACCTGGAGTTGGGTCTTGCCGACCAGAAAGCGCGCGCTCACCCGGACGCGGCGAAGGGTGATATGCCGGCGTGCAGCCAGAGCCAGCAGACGCGCAACTTCAGGGATGGGAGGCAGGGTTTGACTGACCCAAAGCTCGTGCGGCCTGAAGGCGCGCAGGATGAAGGGCATACCCCCCATGTGGTCGTTGTGGGCGTGGGTTAACAAGACCGCGTCCAGGCGCCGCAGGCCGAGCGACCACAGGAAAGGGGCAACCACTTCGGCGCCGGTATCAAAGTCACCCTGGCGGGGGCCGGCGTCGACCAACAACGTCCTGTGATCGGGAAAGGCCACCAGAATACTGTCCCCCTGCCCGACATCGATGAAGCTGGCGGAAAGGCCCGCCGGAAGGCGCGGCGGAAACGGATTCCAGAGCAGAAGAGCCACTGACAAGGCAACTGCCGCAAACGCCATCAGCACCTGGCGGAGCCGGCCGTACATGGCCGCCCAAAACCAAACTGCAGCCGCGGCGGCAAACACGAGCAGCACCGGCGCCGGAGAGGAGGGAACGTAGAGATTGGAGCCGGGCCAGGTGGCCAGACGCGCAACCAGGTGGAGCAGCAGGTTGCCACAGAATAACGGCAGTCGCAGCACGTAAGGCGAAAACACCAAGCGTGTCCATATCGTGTTCAGCAACATTGCCGGCCATAACAGCGTCAGCCAGAGCAAGGCCAGGGGTATCGCGAGGGCGTTGGCAAGCAGCGACCAGGGTTCGGCCTGGTGAAAATCACTAATCAGGATGGGCATAAGTCCCAACTGCAGAATCAGCGTAATCAGGAGTCCCTCACTGACCCGCAGCAGCAAGAGGAGAACGCTGGGGAGCGCCCGCCATCCCAGCGGCCGCCAGAAATAGCTCAAACGCGTCGCCAACATGCGCAGCTCCAACCGGAATTGCGTCAGACGCGGCGGGAAGGCCAAATCATAGGAGACGTTTTCCAGGCTGGAGCAGGCGCGCATCCAGGGATCAATAAATCGCTCAATGAGCGGCAGAGCCACGCCGCCCAGCAGAAGCGCGGCGCCAATGGAAAGCTGCCAACCGGCATCGAGCAAATCCATAGGGTGCGCGAACAACAGGACCAGGGCCGCAAAAGACGCTGTATTGAGCGCTTGCCGCTGCCGGTACCAGAAGCGGCCGGCGGCATAGACGGCCAACATGAGGATGGCGCGCAGCGTCGGTGTGCGCACGGGAATCATCGACAGATAGACCATCGCCCCCAAGAGCGGCAACAGCCATTGCAGCCAGCGTGGCAGACGCAGCCAGCGGCCGATCAGGAGCAGTCCCACACAAAAAAGCCCGAGATGCAGGCCGGCGACTACGAGCAGGTGATAGGCCCCGGCGGCCTGAAACGAGCGGCGCAGCCGGGGAGACAGGCGGCTGCCATCGGCCAGCAGCATGCTATGCGCGGCGGCGTTCAGATCGGAATCGACTGAAACGGGAATCAGGCGGTCCAGCGCGGCGCTGAGCCGCGCAAAGCTGCGCCAGCGCCATAAGGCAACATCCCACTGCAGCCGGGAGAAGCCGTTCACCGCTTTTGGAGGCGCCAGCCATTCAATCTCCTGGAAATGGACGCTGCCCACCAGATCAACAGCCTGGGCACGAGCATTGCGGTCGAAATCGGCAACACCGGGGTCGTAGTAGGCGGCCACCGGCTTGAGGCGAAGCCGCGTCCGTAAGCGCATGCCCGGCCGCAGGCGTTGCATGAGGGCAACGGGTTCATTCGCATTCAGCTGCGCATGCTGCTGGGTTACGTACAACCAAGCGCCACGCCCCCCCGGCACGGTGCGACCATCAAAACGATCGACGCGGACTTGAATGCGTATGGAGTGAAGAGCAGGAGTGGGTAAGGCGATGAGTTGTCCCTCAATCCAATACTTCTGGCGAGGGGCACAGCCGGCAGCCTGCCAGGCTTGCATGAGAGGGCCAGGACGAGCAAACGCCCGCAGTACGGACCGAGCCCGCAAGGAGCCGGTCAAAGCGCACGCGAATAGAAGGAAAACGATGGACGGGAGGCACGGCCTCGTCTCCTTCAGGCCGCCCGCTCCCGTTGGTCGCTGGCACGTTCTCCAGTGAGACCGTGAAGCCGCCGATGCCGGGCTCCTCTCCCGCGCGAGGGGTCCGCCCTTCGGAATTTCGCGGCCCTCCACCTGCGATCTCCTCCCGCAGGGAGGACTCGGTGGCTCGCTCCTCTTGAGGCGCGACTTCGCCGCGGACAGACCAGGCGCGCGAGCCGCCAGCAGCGAAATTGCCGTCAGGAGAAGTCCCGCAGCCAGCATCCAGAACGCAGCCGTGCGCGGGTGGAGGATGGCGGCCTGCACTCCGGCAGCGAAGGCCAGCGCCGCCCAGAGCAGCGGGTACATATGGGTAACCTATTCGGCCCGCTGCTCCAGCGCAATTCCCCCAAAGATGGGGGGCTACTTCGGACGGCGGCAACTAGGGGCGAGCAGCGCTGGCTTGAACTGGTGGCATTTCGTCGGCCTGCTCCGCCAGGACCAGATAGACGCGATCGTGCTTTTCACCTTCGGGGTGCAGTCGAATCTTGTCTTTATCAATGCGAAACAGCACGGGTGTGGATAAGTCCAGCAGAGGGGCGTTGTCCTGTTTCGGGCGGATGGTATAGCGGACTCCATTACTAACCAACGTGTAGTTTTTACACAGCAGAACCTTGGCTTTGCCGCCGCCGGTGTTGGTGCCCAGAACGGCGGTCGCCAGCAGATTGCCGCCGCCACGGTTGTAACCGCAGGTCGAGGATTGCATGGAAATGATGCGCCCCTCCTGGTACGGCTTCTTTTTCGCTGCGGCTGTAAGGGGAACGAGCAGGGTAAAGGCCAGCGCCAAGGCCAGCGGAAGGCTGCGGGCGGGGTTGCGATGTGCGTTCATAATGTGCCTCCTGCCTCGACCCCGGGGAAGCAATGCCGCCAGGGCGGAAGTGACAGCCACTTTGGTGCAAACGGGATGCCATTGTCGCAAGGCATTGCACATCCGGGCGCCGCCATGTGAGGCGAAAAGAGGCGACCTGCTAAACTTTAAGGTGCAGTTTCAGGAAAAACTATAACGTTGGAGTACCCCTGTGCCAAGCGATCGTTCTTCCCAAATCCCCGCTCTCCACAATCTCGCTACCCAACTGCGCATTGATTCAATTCAGGCCACCACCGCCGCCGGCAGCGGGCACCCCACCAGCTCCATGTCGGCCGCCGAAATCATGGCTTGCCTGTTTTTTTCGGTGATGCGCCTGGACCCGGCCAACCCCAGGAATCCGGAGAACGACCGCTTCATTCTCTCCAAGGGCCACGCCGCTCCCGTGTTGTACTCGGTGTGGGCGGAGCTGGGACTGTTTTCGCGCGAACACCTGCTTACCTTGAGGAAACTGGACTCCAATCTGGAAGGTCACCCCACCCCCATTCTTCCCTTTGTGGCGGTGCCCACCGGCTCACTGGGCCAGGGGCTTTCCGTGGGTCTGGGGATGGCGCTCAATGCACGCGTTGACGGCAGCCCGTACCGCACCTATGTCCTGATGGGCGACGGGGAAATCGCGGAGGGTTCAGTGTGGGAGGCGGCCGAAGTTGCCAGCCATGACAAGGTCGATAACCTCTGCGCGATCGTCGACGTGAACCGCCTGGGACAGAGCCAGCCCACCATGTTGCAGCACGATCTGGAGACTTATCAGAAGCGCTGGGCGGCGTTTGGCTGGAACGCATTGGTCGTGGACGGACATGACGTCAGCGCGCTGCTGGACGCCTTTGAAAAGGCCGCCCAGACCAAGGGACAGCCTACCGTCATCCTGGCCCGCACCTTCAAGGGCAAAGGCGTCAGCTTTTTGGAAGATAAAGAGAACTGGCACGGCAAAGCGCTGAAACCAGCGGAGGCCGAGAATGCGCTGAAGGAATTGCAGGCCCAGTTCACGAAAAGCGACCTGAAGCTGCGTCCGCAGGCTCCGGCGGCGCGCACTGCCGCTGCCAGCGGGAGCGTCACCGCTCCCAAGCCGAATTACGACAGCACCAAGCAGGTAGCTACGCGCGAGGCGTTTGGTGAAGCCCTGGCCGCGATTGGGCAAGTGGATAAGCATGTGGTGGCGATCGATGGCGACGTTAAGAACTCCACCTACACCGATCACTTCGAAAAGGCCGATAAGAGCCGCTTTTTCGAAGGCTACATTGCCGAGCAGAATATGGTGGGCATGTCGATGGGGCTAGCGGCTTGCGGCAAAGCCGCCTTCGCCGCCACCTTTGCCTGCTTCTTCACGCGCGCCGCCGACTTCATCCGCCTGGCCGGACTGGCGCATTCCAACATCAAGCTGGTGGGCACCCACGCTGGAGTCTCGATTGGCGAGGACGGCTCGTCGCAAATGGGACTGGAAGACCTGTCACTTTTTCGCAGCATGGCACACTCCGTGGTGCTGTATCCCAGTGACGCGGTGAGCACCTGGAACGCGGTCACGCTGGCGGCGGAGACGCCGGGGTTGTTTTACATCCGTACCGGGCGTCCCAAGAACAACGTGATTTACAAGAACGACGAGGCCTTCGCGCTTGGCAAAGCCAAGGTTTTGCGGCAGAGTCCGCAAGACGTGATCACGGTGGTCGCCGCGGGTGTGACCCTGCATGAAGCGTTGAAGGCGCACGAGCAGCTCAAGCAGCAGGGCGTGAATATCCGGGTGATCGATTTATTCAGCGTCCGTCCCATCGACTCCGAGACTCTGCTGGCGGCGGCGAAAGCTACCGGCAACAGCATCATTACCGTTGAGGACCATTACCTGGCGGGCGGAATTGGCGACGCGGTGTGCGAAGCGGTTGCCCCGGCCGGTGTGCGTGTGCACCGTATGGGAGTGACCGAGATTCCGCACAGCGGCACGCCCGAGGAGCTCCTGCACAAATACCGGATCGACGCCGCGGCCATTGTGGAACAGGTCCACGCGCTGGCGCCGGTTACGGCAAAATAGCTTCCGGCAAAAGAGGGCTTGGTAAAGCGGCCGCCAGCGGGCGGCCGCTTTTATTTTGCGGTTGGTGTGGTGGGCAGCCTGGAATAATGCACATGCACCAAGCGCCAACGGCCCATGATCTTCCAATACACCTGTGTTTCCACACCCTGGGCGCTGACCGGTTTGCCATTTGCCTGCAGACGGGCGTGGAAGGTCCAGCGAAACTCAGCCCAAGCCGAATCTCCCTTGATGTTGATATGCACGTGATGAACGACGAGGTGCCGCTCCGTGAAGGTGCGGCCCATAAGTTTGTCGTAGACGCGGCGCTGGATCTCGGCAAAGCCGCGCACCCAAACCGCCGGATTCACATAAGAGACGCGGGGGGAATCCCACCAGACCTTGGCGGCCAAACTAGGGCTGGCGGCATCAATGGATTGCGCATACTGCTGAATCAAGGCGCGGATGGCGTGCCGGTCGGCGGCATGGTTAGCGGGACGCGTGCGCTGCGCCGCGGAGTTGGGGGCAGCCCATGCAGCCGCGGCCGCGCAGGTGAGCGCGAACGCAAGGGCCGGCAACGTTATCCAATTTGGCCAACAGCGTTCGCTCATTGCAGCTCTCCTTTGTCTACTGCGCGCTCTACCACTGTTGCCAAGCCGCCGCGTTGGATCCAAAATTCTTGCCGGAGATTTCATGCAGCGCTTCCAGCACCCAACCTCGCCGTTGGGCGCTCAGCAGCGGATCATATTTCTGTGCGGCTGTGGGCGAAGCCACCGGACTCAGCAGCAATGTATCTCCAACCAGCGCTCAGGTCAAAGCAAATCGCGGTGGTATGATGCGGCTTTTGGGGACAGGGGGTGAACGGCATGCGCGCATTGCGAAGCAGCCTCGTATTTGGTCTTTTGTTTCTGGTTCAGGCAAGTTCCCGCGCGGCGGCCCCGCAGCCGCAGCCGCCGCCGCCGGCAGCCACCGTGCTGACGCATGCCCAGGCCCGCGCCAGGGCGGAACACAAAGAAATCTTTTTCACCTTTCACGCCTCCTGGTGCGTTTGGTGCCGAGCGCTGAATGCCTATGTACGCGATCCCCGGGTGAGCCCCATCCTGAAGAAGTATTTCGTCTTTGCCTCCCTTACGGTCGAGGAGCACGGCCCGAAAGCCGAGCTGGATAATCCGGGAGCGGAGCGCCTGATGGACACCTGGGGGAATGCGTCCGGGGGGCTGCCGTATATCGTCTTTCTCGACCAGAACGGCAGAGCCTTGGTGAACTCAAAGAGTATTGGTTATCCGGTACAACCCACCGAAATCGCCTGGTTCAACGAAATGCTGAAGCGGGCCATCCCCACGATGCCCGCTGTTGAACGCAAGACTTTGATCAAGGTGCTACGAGAGCGCAACCGCCAGATTCACCTGTCGTGAATGGTCACATTCAGCTGGCGGACGGTTTCACTGCCATTGCAAGAGATGGACTCCTGGCCCCAACGGAATTTCGGCCAGACCGGCTTGAGCTGTGGCGCCCACGGAATGGCCATCGAGCTTTAAGCCATGGGCGCTGGCTTCTGGCAGTTCAAAGCGCGCCTGTATTCCGGAAGGGATTCGAACCCGCGCACTTTCTCCAGCGGCAACCTTGCGCAGGACGACCGTGACCGGACCCTGGGGAGTGGCGACGCCGCCCCGTGCCCAGCTTAAGCCAAGGAGTTCCGGAGCGATGCGCACGTTTTTGAAGCCAGGCGTTAACGGCTGGATCCCGAGCACATGTTCTGGAAGCCAAAAAGCCGGAGCACTAGACCAGCCATGCGCCAGACTGACGAAATAGCCCTGGCTATCATCGGCCTGCAGGTAACGATGAAAGTCCTGCTTGGGCCAGGCGGGATCCCAGGCTTCGTAGGTTGAACTCGCTCCTGTCGCCATCATGCTTCCCCAATAGGATCGAATCTCGTGTAACGCCGCCTGGGGGTGACCGGCATGATCCATGGCCCGCAAGACATAGGAGTTGTAATAAGGGGTGATCATGTGGCGCCGGGGCCGGCTTAATACATTCGCGTAGATCATCGGAATCTGCCGCTGTGTAGCCACCCCGGAAAGAATGGCCATGGCATTGGTCTGATGACGGAGGCCGTAGCTGTGCAACGACGAGTCCCAAAGATGTTGGCGCGCCGCCGCAATCAGAAGCTGATCCTCGGCGCGCATTGCCGCCGCCTGGGGGTCGCGGCCGGCCTGCTGCATGAGCCATGCCGCGTCTTTAAACGCCAGGCAGTATTCCAAGTCAGTGGCACGCCGCGCTTCGGGGGTGTCAGAGGATAAATCCGGACTCCAATCCACAAACGGCCAGAGATGATGCCGGTTGGCAAACAGGTGGTTTGCGTCCAGGTCCTCCTCCATGTAGGCAACCAGGCGGTCCAGCCCAGGCTGAATAGCCAGCAAGTTGTCGCGGTCGCCGCTGCGGCGGTAGTAATCGGCTTCGGTCATGATCCAGAACGCCGAGTAACCCGGAATCCAGTTGATTTCACTATGAATCGGATTGCCGGCATCGGACAAGAGGCGATTCATTGTGTCTTTCATCAGAAAACGATCGCCAAAGACATCGTCAATTACCCGGCCGCTGACATTCAGGTCGCCAATCCAGCGCGCGCGATCGCGTTTGGGAGCGTCCCAAATATCATCCTGCATGCAAAGATGGGCGGTATAAGCGGAAACCGCCCAGATCCGGTTCAACACCGCATCGGAACTGATGAAGGAGCCCTGGTAGCGCACCGGATAGTACACAAAATCGAGTCCGATGCGGGCGAAGCGCAACCGGCGCGGCGTGCGAGTCAGCAACGTGATTTTGGCGTAACGGAAGGCACTCTTCGGACCATAAACGGTGGCATGCGGCGGGACGTGAATGGTGTCCGCGCCGTAATAGGGCTGCTCCAATGCTTCGCCCAGGCTCTCGCCATAACGCACCACCACCGTCATCGGGAGCGTGCTGGCAGAGGTCAGCGCCACGCGCCCCGTACTTTCGCGGCCAAAATCGAGCACCAGGGACGGGGGCTCGTTGGACCGCACGGCTGGAGTAAACGTAAGAGGTCCTGAAGCGTTGGCAAGCTGCGATAAACCGGCGAATCGTCCACCGGCCGGATTGACCCGCAATACCCGCGATGGCGGCAATTCCAACCGCGCCAGGAACGGCGAGATTCCGTCATAGCCAGGCCAAGCGTACATACCCTCATCTTCTTTGGCCTGGAAGAAGCCGATATCACTTTCAATGCCCCCCTGATCGTGAGCGGCGGTCCAGCCGGCATCGTTGAAGCGGGGCTCCTGCCACGGTTGTGGTGCGGGGCCGAGCGGCGATGCGGGCAAGGCGGCGCCGCGCTGTGATTTCCACGTCCCATCGGTATGCACCAGGGGAGGCGCGAGTACCGCCAGAGGAGCGGCGAGAATTTCCGCCGCAAGATGCGCACCGCTCTTGTCGTAAAACGGCTGCTGGCGTGTGACCACAGCAATCGCAATTACATTGTCGCCTTGCCGCAGAAGGTGAGCGACTGAGGCGTGCAGCACGTTCTCGTGCGATTGCAAGCTGGGGTTGGCCCCCAGCAGTTGTACCGCATGTCCATTGAGAAAGACTTCAATCCGCTTGGCGCCCGCGACGTAGAGAGTCGCCTGCCCGGGCGCGACGCTCAAATGAAAGCTCTTGCGGAAGCGCTGCTCGGTACCCCGGCCTACCGCCTGGATGTAATCGACCGCGAGTGGTTGGTGCAGGCTGGATTCCAGCCGCGGCTTGAGGATCGAAGCGGTGGGATCAACCAGGGGGTTGACGCCACGCGCATGCGGCGCCGCGGCAAACAGGCCCAGGGAGAAGGCGGACCACACCGCAAATACAGGCAAACGGGCAAAGGACATGGCGGCTCCAGCGCTTTGAGGTTCGACTGCTCGAGGCTCGACTGCGCCTCGATTGTAGCGCGTAAAGACCAAGAGGCACGGCCTCGTCTCCTGAGCCGCCCGCTGGCATTGCTTTCCGTTGGGTCGCTGGCACGTTCTCCAGTGAGAACGTGAAGCCGCCGATGCCGGGCTTCTCTCCCGCGCGAGGAGGCCGACCTTCGGAATTTCGCGGCCCTCCACCTGCGATCTCCTCCCGCAGGGAGGACTCGGTGGCTCGCTCCTTAGGAAAATCAATGCCGAATTGAATAGGTCGCGAACGCGAGGACAGGCGTTGTGGAGTTTCGCTTTTCCTTCACAATAGAGGAATGCGGCGCTCCGGAACAGCTGATCTGCCTTTGCACGGAGGGCGGGTACCCCAATGGCTGGCCACGCGCATGACGTTGCTGGGCGCTGCAATTACCGAGCAGGTGGTGCTGCATTATGGATGCAGCGGTTTTTTGAGCCGGCTCAGCGACCCCTTCTGGTTTCAGGCTTTGGGTTGTGTCATGGGGATGGACTGGCACTCCTCTGGCATGACGACCTCGGTCATGGGCGCGCTCAAACGCGGCCTGAGTGAGCGCAGCGACCTGGGACTTTTCGTCTGTGGCGGCCGCGGGCGACACTCCCGGCATACACCCGATGAAATCCGTCGTGTGGCGGAACGCTCCGCCGGCTCCGGACTGGATGGAGAAGCGCTGGCGCGCCTCAGCCGTTTGACCGCGCGGGTAGACAACAACGCTGTCGCCGATGGCTTTCAGCTATATCAACACTCCTTCGTAATCAGCACCACGGGGGAATGGGCGGTCGTGCAACAGGGGATGAATGGTGCAACGGCGATGGCGCGGCGCTACCATTGGCACTCGGCGGCGGTTCAGGATTTCACCAGCAACCCGCATACCGCTATTCACGGTCAACCCCAGGGCGTCATCGTGAACCTCGTGGACGGGCGAGCCGCCGTGGCGCGCGAGAAGGTGCTGGAAATCGCCTCCGCGCCCGTTGAAAGCACCTTGCGCGAGGTGCGCCATCTGGTCATGCCCGCGCGCCACCAGATGCGCGCGGAAGATGTGGATTTAAAGCGACTGGGAGCAGTGCTGGCGGTGGCGCACGAGAAGAACCTCCGCGACTTCGCCGGCCTCCTGCTGGTGGAGGGACTGGGGCCACGCACGCTGCAATCGCTGGCGCTGATCGCCGAGGTGGTGCACGGGGCGCCGGCACGCTTTAGCGATCCAGCCCGGTTCGCGTTCGCTCACGGCGGAAAGGATGGCCACCCGTTCCCGGTACCGCTGAAAACCTACGACGAGTCGCTGGCGGTATTGCGCCGGTCGCTGGACGCCGCGCGGGTGGGGAACACGGAAAAGCTGGAGGGATTCCGCCGGCTGGACCGGTTAACGCGCGCCGTGGAAACACGCCTGCAGCCAGGCGCGCACTTCACGGCGGCAGTGGAACGCGAACAAGCGTTGTCGCCGCAGTGGGGAGGAAGAACCGTTTGGGATGACCGGGGGAGGCGCCGCAAGAGTTCCAAACAGCTTGCACTGTTCCCCGGTGAAGAGCAATTCCCAGGAGACGGCGCGTAAATCGGATCCATCTTGGATCGGACCCATCTTAGATCGGAGCCAGCGGTAGATCGGAGCCAGCGCCGCGATTATTCATCTTTGCGGTAGAGCAGGTTGCGCATTGCGCGACGGCGCTCCGCGTTCGCCTCGGGATCGGCGTCCAGCACACCTTTACCATTCTCCGCATCCGCGTCCGGGTCACTGCAATCGGGGCAGCGGTTTGCGAAACCGGGTTTCCCTGGCTTTAATTCGAACTCATCCCCACAGACGGCACAAACTTTAATGGGAAACTTCTCCATGCAAACATCATAGCGAAGGCGATGAGAGGCGGCGGCGCCGCGCCTCCCCCAAACGAGGGGAGTGCGGCGGTAAGGCAACACCACGGGACTATACTTGCGCTATGGACGTGGAGAGAACGATTCAGTTCCTTCTTCAGCACGCCGCTTCCACTGACGAACGGCTGGACCGGCTGGAAAACGTCGTGGCGCGACTAGGGGGTACGGTCGATTCCCTGGCCAGCTCGGTCCAGACTCTCACCGGCCTCGTCGGCAAGGTGGCGCAAGGGGAACTGCGGATTTTAGAGCGCAGGCGCGAATTGCAGGAACAAACCGATGAGCGGCTGAACGCGCTGATCAGGATTGCTGATTCAATGATCCGGCGCGAACCGCCTCCGGGCGGTGGCGCTCCGAATTAGTGGCGAACACGGACCAGCACCAGGGTGAGGTCGTCGGGAAGTTCCGGATCCACCGTCCATTCGCGCAGAGCTCGCGCGGCGGTGTGCGCCAGTTCCTGCAGGGGCTGGTCGAGATGCTGCTCCAGCAGGGTTAACAAACGATCCTCGCCAAACTCTTCCCCATAGGCGTTTTCCGGCTCGGTCAGCCCGTCGCTCCAGATCACCAGCAAATCCCCTGGTTCCACGGGGATCTCCTCCTGCTCCGCGATAATGTCGGGGAAGAGGCCGAGGACGGTGCCGCCGGCGCTCAGGCGGCGGCGTCCGCGGCGGCCAAGCACCGCGGGCGGTAGATGCCCGGCGGTGCAGTAGCACAGGCGCCGTTCGCGCGGGTAAACCTCGGCGTAAAACATGGTGGCGTACTTTTCCGGAGGAGTGGTCGCGTAGAGCTGGCGGTTGAGCGCCTCCATGAGCTGCGAGGGACTGAGGGGCAGCGCGGGCGGCGCGGTGGTTTCAACCGCCAGCGTTAAAGCGCTTGTGGGCGGCATCTCCAGCCGCGGCCTTAACGAAGCGGCGCCTTGATGACTGGCCTGGTGCGCGCGCAAGGCGGAAGCAATGCTGGCCATGAGAAGAGCGGCGGATATTCCCTTCCCGGAAATATCACCTACGGAAACCGCGAGGCGCTCTTGGTTCAAAAGCAGGAAGTCGTAGTAGTCTCCGCTGACTACACGAGCGGGGAGGCACAGCCCATAGACATCCAGGCCCTGGACTTCGGGTGCGGTCTGCGGGAAGAGCTGGGTTTGCACCTCATGGGCGATGGCGAGTTCGCTCTCCAATTGCTGATTTTCACGCTGCTGCACCAGCAAGGTCTGAATGGATTCGGTCATGCCATTGAAGGACAAGGCCAAGTCGGAAAGCTGATCGCGCGTCCGCACCGGAATGCGGTAGGCGAAGTCCCCCTGGTTGACATGCCGCGTCCCGTTGTAGAGGTTATCCACCGCGCCGGTAATGGAACGCGTCAGGCGGATGCCAATGTAAAGGGCGACAACTTCCAGCACCAGGAACACTGTCCCCACCACCAACAGCACCGAAAGCGGACTCCACGGCTGGCGGGAACCAAAATCAAACAACTGCTGATTCAGCGCGCTCGGGCGGGTTTGCACGTAAAGCAGTACGGGGACCGTCTTGCCGGTCTTCCAATCGATGGCTTCCAGAGGCGCACCGAAATGGATGGCGAAATCGAGACTGTTGCGCGCCGGAGGCAGGGGCTGCGTACTGGCAACGATATTGAACACCGGCTGCCGCCCGGGGAGATGGGCCTGAACACGGGAAAAATCACGCCGGATCCGGCCGGCGTTGGGTGGCGGAGCGTAGAGCGGCGTGGAACGCAACGCGACAACTCCCAGCCCATCGAACATTTTGTCGAGCAAGGCTGGGCTCAACGGCAGGCGCGACAATACCGCTTCTGACGGATCACGGCGGAACGCCACCAGTTCGGGAGCGGCATCGCTTCTGAGCACCAATCCGGAAAAGCGAGTCCCGAGCCAGGTGGGCAGCGCAAGTGCCGGCGTGCGGGCGGTCCGCTTTGCTTGGCCAGGGGCGGAAGGAATGAGCAGCGTACGCACACCCTGCAGGGTCACCGGCGCGGCATTCGGAGGCGCGCCGCCCGTGGGCAACGTGAGCTGATTCAACAACTGAACGCGTTGTTGCAGATGACGCAGGCGAGAATAAAAAAGCGAGGTCGCGTAACCGCCATCAAAGATATAGGCGCCCAACAGCGCCATGGTAAAGACGAGAATAACGGGAATGACGGCCACAAAAACGTAGGTCACCAGCAAACGATTGCGCAGCGACCACATCAGCCGCCGCGTTATGGAGAGCAACAAGCCCAGCACCCCAACGCCGGCAAGAGTCGCTGCCAGGAGATCGTGGCGCAGCAAAAGCGCCAGCAACCCGGCGGTGAGCAACCAGGGCCAGGGAGTACGGCGAAAGCGGGCACCCCTCCAGAAACGCAGCAGCACCCGCCGGCTGGGCGGGGCGGCGCGCAAGGGCGCCGGAGGGCGGGAATTGGGTAGTGCGTCCACTGAAGTGCCATTCTGTCCCGTGGGCGGGCAGGCGCGCAACACGCCCGGGCGGCACGGCCTAGAACGGAAGGCCTACTTTGCCGATGCCTGCCGCGTGACCTCCAGCGCTTGCTGAACGTGGCTGTGCCTGCTGCCGTACAGAGCGTAAACGATCAGGCCTGCAATCAACCATGCGATGAACACCTTCCACGTTAACGCATGCAGCGAGACCATCATTGCGAGCGAAACCACCATGCCCATGATTGGGACAAAAGGGACCCATGGCGTGCGGAAGGGCCGCTCGAGTTCGGGACGCTGGCGGCGCAGGACCCAAATGCCCGCGCACACCACAGTGAAGGCGAAGAGCGTGCCGACACTGGTCAACTCGTCGAGAGTGGAGATGGGCAGCGAGGCCGCCAAAAGAGCGACACAGAGGCCCACCACAATCGTGACAATGTAAGGCGTGCGGAAGCGCGGGTGCACCTTACCCGCCCAGCTCCAAAGCAGGCCATCGTGCGCCATGGTAAAGAAGACGCGGGTTTGACCCAGCAACATCACCAACATGGTCGAGGTGAGGCCGCCAATGGCGCCAATCTTGACCAGGAAGCTGCCCCAGCGCACGCCCGTCACATCAATGCCCACCGCGACGGGATCGGGAACATTGAGGTGGGTGTAGGGCACCAGCCCAGTGAGAATCACCGCCACGAGAATATAAAGAATGGTACAAACCACCAGCGATCCGAGGATGCCGACCGGCATGTCGCGCTGCGGGTTCTTGGCCTCCTGCGCCGCCGTGGAAACAGCGTCAAAGCCGATGTAGGCGAAGAAAATCTGGCCCGCTCCGCGCAGTACGCCGCTCCAGCCGAACTCGCCAAAGGCGCCCGCGTTTTTCGGAATGAAGGGGTGCCAGTTCACGGTGTAAGCCGACCAGTGCGCGAAGAGGAACTCGGCGCCTAAACCGATGAAGATGAGCAGGACGGAAACCTTGAGGACGACGATCGCGGTATTGAGGTTGGCCGATTCCTGAATGCCCTTGAAAAGCACCGCCGTCATGAGCAGAATCCCGATCAACGCCATCAGGTCGAAGCGTGCTTGAACGTGCGGGAGAGCGGCCACGTTCAGGTGAAGGCGCGCGGCCAGGGCAGTGGCGCGCTCCCAATGCCCGTGGTACAGGACCATTTGTGTCCCCGGAGCTCCCGCCACGGCGGGGGGGACATGAACGCCAAGGTCCTGCAGAAAGCTGGCGATATAGCCGCTCCAGCCAACTGCGACGGTAGCCGCGCCAAAGCCGTACTCAAGAATCAGGGCCCACCCGATGATCCAGGCCACGACCTCACCCAGCGTGGTGTAGCTGTAGCTGTAGGAACTGCCGGCGATGGGCAAGAGCGAGGCAAACTCGGCGTAGCACAGGCCGGCAAAGGCGCAGGCAATCGCGGCGATCACGAAGGAAAGCACGATAGCGGGTCCAGCCGTCGTTGCCGCCACCGGCCCGGTGAGGACAAAAATGCCGGTGCCGATGATGGCGCCCACGCCCAAGGTGATGAGGTTGAAGGCGCCTAAGGCGCGCTTCAGGCCACCCGTCTCGCCCTGGCTCTCGGCGATGACCGCACGCAGATCTTTTTTCGCAAAGATGTTCACTGGCATGGAGTTGGGTCTGTCCTCTCCGCCGGAGGGCACGAGCACATCAGCCTCAGACGAAAGCTTTTGCTAGTCGGCAAATAGTAAGGCTTCTGTGGGCCTTGGGGCAAGAGGCGGCTCTTGCTACCGTTCCACACCATTCATGGCAGCGGGGCCGGCCGGCAAAACGGCCGCAAAGGCATGCATGGGGGCACTCCAGGCCCGGCCGCGGCGCCACTGCAGCCGCAGGTCGCGCCGCAGCGACCAGCCGGCAATTTTAACCTCACGCAGTTGTCCGGAGGAGAGCTCGGAGGCGACCGTGAGGCGCGAGGCGAAGGCAACCCCGGCGCCAGCCATCACGGCGCGCTTAATGGCTTCCGGATTATTGAATATCCACTCCGGAGCTGTCTTGAAACCGTGGCGCGCAAGGGCCGCCTCCAGGATCGCGCGAGTGCCAGAACCCGGTTCGCGCATGATCAACGGCTGCCGCAGGAAGTGAGCAAGAGAAACCACTTTTCTGGAAAACGCCGCTCGCGGCGAAGCAACGGGGACCAATTCGTCTTCCAAAAACGTCCTGGCGCCCAACTCGTCCTCCCAACGGCCCGGTCCCTCGGTAAGGCCCAGGTCGAGAGCAAACTCCCGAAGACCATGCTGAACGGCGTCGGTATTGTCGACGGTGACCTCCAAAGTAATCGCAGGCCAGCGGCGGCGAAAGTCCGCCAGCAATTGCGGCAACAGATAGACGCCGATTGTCATGCTGGCGGCAATCCGCAGGCGGCCCCGGGCCAGCTGGCTGAGTTCGCGAACGCTCTGCTCGGCCTCTCCGGCCAACGCAAACAGGCGGCGCGTATAGCTGGCGAGCAATTCCCCGGATTCAGTAAGCCGCACTCCGCGTGGAAGCCGCTCCAGCAGGGTTGTGCCCAAGGTGGCCTCAAGCTCGTGAATCTGCCGGGATATGGAGGGCTGGGTGAGGCGCAGACGCTGCGCCGCGGCCGTGACGCTTCCCGTGGAAGCGACGGCGTTGAACAGCCAGAGCTGGTTCCAGTTCAGGGGCACGTTGCTGCACCGATCCATACCATAAAGGCATGGCAAGAGGCACAACTATATATTAGTGCCGACGAAGGTAAATGCCTAGCCTGAATACATGAATGCCTTGTTTGACCTGGATTCAGACGCCGCTCCGGCCACCATTGCGGACTGGCGCCTGCGCGCGCGGCAGCTTCTGTTTGTTCTCGGCGCAGGTGTGTGCCTGGCGGCCAGGGTCTCGCCGGGAATTGCGCTGGGGTTGGGGGTGGCGCTCGCCCTCTGGCAACAGAACCCGTTTCAGAATGTGAGCCGCCGCGGCGCCAGGTTCCTATTGGAAAGCAGCGTCATTCTGCTGGGATTCAGCATGAATCTCGCGGTAATTTTGCGCGCCGGAGAGCGCGGCCTGCTGCTGGCGGGTTTGACCATTGCGGGAAGCTTTCTGCTGGCAGCTCTGCTTTCGCGTTGGCTGGGCGTGCCGCGGCGCATCTCGACGCTGATCGCCGCGGGAACCGCCATTTGTGGAGGATCGGCCATTGCGGCGGTCAGCTCGGTGGTGGAGGCCGGGGAAGCCGAGATCGCCGTTTCCATGGGAGCCGTGTTTTTGCTGAATGCGGTGGCGCTCTACACTTTTCCGCGCTTTGGCCACCTGCTGGGCTTGAGCCAGGTGCAGTTTGGCGCCTGGGCGGGAATGGCGATTCACGACATCTCCTCGGTGGTGGGCGCGGCATCGGTGTACGGCTTGCGCGCGCTGCAGACCGCCACCGCGGTCAAGCTGTCGCGGGCGCTGTGGATTGTTCCGGTTACGATCGTGGCGCGCTGGCTTTTTGAATCCGAGCGGCCAGGAGACACGGTCACGCCTCCTTCAGGCGGCGAATTTCGTGGCTCTCAAGGGGCAAAGCCCTCCGGCGAACCTTCCCTGAAAGAGAGCCCGGTGGCTCACTCCTATGGAAAAAAGCAGCGCGCGCCGATCCGCATTCCCTGGTTCATTCTTTGTTTTTTGCTGGCCTCGGTTGCGCGCAGCGTGTTCCCCTCCTTAGCGGATCATGCGGCCTTGTTTTCCAAAACCGCCGAGATTGGGATGACGTTGACTCTTTTTCTGATCGGCGCGGGTATGAACCGGCGCATGTTGCGCAGCGTCGGCCTGCGGCCTCTCTTTCAGGCGGTGATTGTGTGGGTCGTGATTGCGGGAGCATCTTTGGCGGCGGTATGGAGCCTGCGTTTCTGAGGCGGGCTGCAGTACTATAGCGGTGCGTGAACAGATGTGGACAACAGAAAAGACGAGCGCTGGTGCTGGTGAGCGCTTGGGGCCTTGCGCTGTCGCTTTGCGGATGCCGGCGGGCACCGCAGGCTGTTCTCCACGCCGGCGGGGATCCGGTCCTGAAGGTTGACCGGTCTTTGCGGCAACAACCGCCGGCAGGAAGCATGGAAGCCCAGGGACGGCAGCTGTTTGACAGCACCCCGCGGGAACTTCCAACGTTTGTGCGCGCCCGGCTCAGCTGCACGAACTGTCATATCAACAGCGGCACCCAAGCGGGCGCGGCCCCCCTCTTCGCCACGGCGGCAAGGTTTCCTGCGTTCAGCAAGCGGGCGGGAAAGATCATCGGCCTGAGGGAACGGATTCAGGAGTGCTTCGTGCGCAGCGAAAATGCGCGCCCGGTTCCCTCACCCGTGCTCACCTCCATGGCGGCCTACTTGCGCTGGCTGCACGCAAAACGCCCCAACGCTAAACGGCAAGCCCTGAAGATAAAAGGTCCGCAGCGGCCGCCCAGCAGGATTCGCGGCGCAGTCATCTATGCCGACGACTGCTGGCGCTGTCACGGCGGAGATGGAGGCGGGGGGCTCAAGGTTCCGCCTCTCTGGGGGCCGCAAACTTTCAACGATGGCGCCGGCATGAGCCACGCGAACAAGATGGCCGCTTTCGTTCACCACAACATGCCGGCGGACCGGCCCGGGACGTTGAGCCGGCAGCAAGCCTGGGACGTTGCGGCGTACGTGCTGTCGCATCAGCGGCCCCAGTTCAACAAAGCCTACGCGCGGTATTGAACCGGAGGCAGGAAGAGGCACGGCCTCGTCTCCTTCAGGCCGCACGCTCCCGTTGGTCGCTGGCACGTTCTCCAGTGAGACCGTGAAGCCCCCGATGCCGGGCTCCTCTCCCTCGCGAGGGGTCCGCCCTTCGGGATTTCGCGGCCCTCCACCTGCGATCTCCTCCCGCAGGGAGGACTCGGTGGCTCGCTCCTAAGGCGGCAAGCCCAGCGCTCAAACGCAAAAAGGCCCGTACCGTGAGGTACGGGCCTTTTTGCTGATATAACTCCGGCGGCGTCCTACTCTCCCACCAGGCTGCCCTGGCAGTACAATCGGCGCTGAAGGGCTTAACTTCCGTGTTCGGGATGGGAACGGGTGGGACCCCTTCGCTATGGCCACCGGAAACTTGTAAAAAGAAGCTGA
>DAIDIE010000014.1 GCA_027459505.1 Acidobacteriota bacterium | reverse complement strand
CGTTGGTCGCTGGCACGTTCTCCAGTGAGAACGTGAAGCCGCCGATGCCGGGCTCCTCTCCCGCGCGAGGGGTCCGCCCTTCGGAATTTCGCGGCCCTCCACCTGCGATCTCCTCCCGCAGGGAGGACTCGGTGGCTCGCTGCTCAAGGGGTTGGCCAAGCTTGCGAGTTCAGTTGACGCAGCAGTGCACGGGGCTTGCGGGTAATCGCCGTCCACATTCGCCTTTTCCAGCAATTCGATGGCTGCCGCGTTGCGCCCGGCATCGAGGGCGGCAACCGCGAGCCAGTAGACAGCTGCCTCTTTCATATACGCGCAGACCTTGCCTGAGCGGATTGCGCGCCGAAATAGCCGCTGCGCTTGGAGGCGATCGCGGCGGATGCCGATGCCGTTATAAAGGGCATAGCCCAGCTCCACCGCGGCATCGAAGTTGCCCATGCGCACAGCGCGCCGGTACCAACGGTTCATAGCGCGCAGGTTTGAGGCACGGCCTCGTCTCCTTCAGGCCGCCCGCTCCCGTTGGTCGCTTGCACGTTCTCCAGTGAGAACGTGAAGCCGCCGATGCCGGGCTCCTCTCCCGCGCGAGGGAAACGCTTTTCGGAATTTCGCGGCCCTCCACCTGCGATCTCCTCCCGCAGGGAGGACCCGGTGGCTCGCTCCTCAGGAGTCGCGATAGACGGTAGCGATGTTGCTCGCCGCAGTTGAATCTCCATGGCGAACTGCACGCCGGTACCAATAGAGAGCCTTTTGCGGATTGCGGGAAATTCCGAGGCCGCAATCATACATGTAGCCGAGTGAACCAGCGGCGATAGCACCGCCGGCGCGTTTTACCGCGTCGCACAATAACCGGAACGATGCGGCGGGATTGCTGCGATGGAGGATGCGGTCAGCTTCGTCCTTGTGGCCATCCCGGAGCCAAAGCGCGAGCTCCAGCATAGCGTCCGGGTCACCCGCATGGCGCAACCGTTTCAGCTTCGCTTCGAAGTTCGATAGCGTTTTGCTTCCGTAGCCCATGCTCGTCTTCGCTGTGCACCGTCGCTAGACGACGCTGATGAGGGGCCGCCTGGCGCAGGGGCCGTCGGCTGGTGCTCCAACCGGGTTCGCATCGAGGGGCTCCAGCACCTCACCAATGCGTGCGGCCAGCACTCCCTCGGCGGAGAGCGCCTGCCGCAGGTCCGCGGCCGCTTCCGGCGCGACGCTCAGCACCAGTCCCCCAGAAGTTTGCGGGTCCAACAGCAGGGCCTGGAGCGCCTGGTCGCCTCCAGCGGTGTTGCCCCAGTCGACATGCTTTGCCAGGAAGGAGCGGTTGTTGTCGAGGCCTTTGCTCTGGAAAGCGAGTGCGTAGGAGCGAGCACCGGGGAGCAGCGGAACGCGTTCCGCTTCCAGGCGGATATGACGGCCGCTGCCGAGCGCCATCTCGCGTAGATGTCCCAGCAGTCCAAAGCCGGTGACGTCGGTGGCGGCGTGCACCGGGAAGGCTGCGGCCAGGGCGGCCGCCTTTGCATTCAGGGTTCGCATGGAAGCCGTGGCCGAGGCCAGATGCGCGGGGTCGGCCTTTTGCTGGCGCGCGGCGGTGGCGATGACGCCGGTGCCGAGGGCTTTGGTGAGAAACAGTGCGTCACCGGTGCGGGCGCCCGCATTGGACCAGACCTTGCCGGGGTGCACCGTGCCAGTGATGGAATAGCCAAACTTCAGATCCTCGTCGCGAACCGTATGACCGCCCACCAACGTGCAATTGGCTTCGCGCAGTTTCTCCAAGCCGCCCAGCAAGATCGACGACAACAGTTCCGGCGGAGCACCTTCTGGAAAGCCGGCAATGCTGAGCGCGGTGAGGGGCGTGCCGCCCATGGCGTAAACGTCGCTGAGGGCATTGGCGGCGGCAATTGCCCCAAAGGTTTCCGGTTCGTCGACGATTGGAGAAAAAAAGTCCACCGTCTGCACCAGGGCGAGCTCGGGAGTGAGGCAATACACTCCGGCGTCGTCGGCGTGATCAAAGCCGACCAGCAGGTTGGGATCCGCGGCCCGCGGCAGCGAGCGCAGCAACTGGTCCAACACCGTTGGACCCATTTTGCCCGCTCAACCGGCGGCTTTGGCCATGCTGGTCAGCCGCCGCAGTTGCCGTTCGTCTGTCATATGGAAAGTATAGGGGCGCGCCGGGGTGAGCGAACGGAGAGGTCGCTGAGGGCGTCATGACCGGCTGCAACCTCCGGCGGGTTAAGCTACTCAGAGCATCTTTGGAGAGCACGCAAGCAATGCCCCCAGCCAGGATTCGCAAAGCCGTTATTCCCGCCGCCGGACTCGGCACCCGCTTTCTTCCCGCGACCAAGGCGCAGCCCAAGGAGATGCTGCCATTGGTGGACAAGCCCATCATTCAGTACGGGGTGGAAGAGGTGCTGGGCTCGGGTCTGAGCGACGTCATTCTGGTTACCAGCCGTGGCAAGGACGTAATGGAGGAGCACTTCGACAGCAGCCCCGAGCTGGAAGCGTTGTTGGAGGCGAAAGGCAAGCATGAGCTGCTGCATCAGGTGCGGGAGATTTCGCGCCTGGTGCAGGTGGCTTCCGTGCGGCAGAAGGAGGCATTAGGGCTCGGCCACGCGGTGCTGACCGCCGCCGACCTGGTGGGAGATGAGCCGTTCGCCGTTCTTTTGCCCGACGATGTGATCGACGCGCGGGAGCCGGTGTTGAAGCAGATGCTGGCCGTCTACAACGCGACGGGTTATTCAGTGGTTGCGGTGCAGCGGATTCCGCGTGAAAACATCTCGGGTTATGGGGTAATTCGCCCCGCGGCGGAGGCGGCGCCGCAAGGCTCATTTGCCGGCCCGGTTTTCCGCGCGACCGATCTGGTGGAAAAACCCAAACCCGCCGATGCCCCCTCGGACTTGGCGGTAGTTGGCCGCTACCTGCTGACGCCCAAAGTGTTCGAGCTGCTGAGACGGACTCCTCGAGGCGCAGGGGGCGAGATTCAACTCACGGATGCGTTGCGCGAGCTGGCGCGAATCGAGCCGGTGTACGCGCTGCAATTCGAGGGGCGGCGTTACGACGCGGGAGACAAGTTTGGCTTCCTGCAGGCCACCGTGGAGCTCGCGCTCAAGCGTCCCGAATTTGGGGAGCGGCTGCGGGCTTACCTTCGCAGCCTGCCTTTACAGTAGAGGCGGATGCCGCTGAAGCCACTGCCGCGCTCGTTCTTCGCCCGTTCACCGGTGGAGGTGGCGCCGGAGCTGCTCGGGCAGATTCTGATTCGTGAGCAGGAAGGGTTGGCGCCGCTGCGGGCGCGCATTGTCGAGGTGGAAGCCTACCTGGGCGCCGATGACGCCGCGGCGCATTCGGCGCGGGGGCGCACGCGGCGCAACGAGGTTCTCTTTGGTCCCCCAGGCCACGCCTACGTTTACCTGATCTACGGCATGCATCTGTGCCTGAATGTTTCCACCGAACGGGAAGGGCGGGCGGGCTGCGTTTTGTTTCGAGCGCTGGCGCCGGTGGTTGATGAAGGAGAGGCAGGGGCGGCGGAGGGCGCAGCCGGAATGCGGTTTTCCGGGCCGGGGCGGCTCACGCGCGCGCTGGCGATCACCCGCGATCTGAATGGCGCGGATCTGACCAGGCGAGGGCCGCTATGGGTGGCGGCCGCGGCGAGCGGCGGCACGAAATCGCCGGCCGGCGGAGGCGGTCCGCAGATTAAGGTCACGGGGCGTATCGGCATCACTCAATCGCGAGAACTGCCGCTGCGGTTCTGCCTGAGCGGCGAGGCGGCCGTGACGCGGCCAAGGGAACCTGTCCTGCGGACCATCACGCGCGGCGAGACGGGCAGGAATCGCCGCGGTTAATACGCGAGCACGAACAAAAAGCTTCTTCCAGCCACGGAAAAGGCGCACGTTTAGGACGAGAAGGCGCGGCTCCGCTTTCCAGCAGACAACTGCCGATGGCGTTTTGCCGTTGACGTTTGCGGGGAACGGAGGGGCGTTGCAAGAGGCAGCGGCGCGGTCACGTCCGCTTTGGCGGCAGCGTTGTTTGTGGTCAGCGGAAAAACAGCGCTGGGACGGCGGAAATTCGTTGCAGCGGCGCGCCTGGCTGGCTATCATCAATCCAACTCACATGGCTACCGAAGCACATCTGCAACCGCCTCTTGTTGAAAGCCTGGATGAATTTCTGCAACTGGAAGCAAAGATCACCCGGGTTGTGGAAAACCTGCGCGCCGCGCGCGACGCGCGCGCCCGCGCCGAAGCCGAATTGACGGAGTTGAAGGGCAAGCACGCCGGGTTGAAGCAGGAGTACACGCGTGCGGAACAGGAATTGATCGAACTGCGCAAGGAGCGCGAAGAGGTGCGCCGGCGGGTGGAGAAACTCGCGGCGCAACTGGAGACCCTGAGCGGCGAGTAGCCAACCATGAGCAAGCCGATCCAGGTCGAGGTTTACGATCAGGTCTACCAATTGGCGGGGAGCGCCGATCCCGAGCAGGTGCGGCAAATTGCCGCACGGGTGGACACGTTAATGCGCACCATTGCCCACCAGGGGCGGGTGGTGGACACGGTGCGACTAGCGGTGTTGACTGCACTCAACCTAGCCGACGAAAACGAGGAACTGCGGCGCAAATGCGCGCGTCTGGAACAGACGCTGGCGGAGAAATCCTCGGAATACCACCGCACGCTGGACGGGGCGCTGTCACGCGTGGGGTAAGCCAGGGCTGCCACGGGCGAGGGCCGGTCTGGTTGTGAGCTGCGTGGGCCGGCCAGTGCGCCGCCCCATCGGTATATCCCACGTTAAGAGTTTCGCGTCGCCATCTCGAAATCAGCCGTTCCGCAAAAGGCGCCGGCCCGGACTCGCATAACCAGCGCCTGGGTTCAGGGCTTGATATGCGAGACTCAATGGGTGCGCATCTTTTTCGTTGGTGACATCTACAGCAGCCCCGGACGCAGCATTGTTCACGACCATCTCGCCGATATTGCGCAGAGCAAGAAGATCGATCTGCTCATCGTGAACGGTGAGAACGCGGCCGGCGGGTTCGGTATTACGCCCGTGCTGGCCGAGGAGCTCTTCGACCTCGGTGTCGACGTCATTACCACCGGGAACCACGGCTTTGACCGCAAGGAGATCCTGCCCTACTGGGAGCAGGCGGGGCCGGCGGATGCGCGCTGGCGGCGCGTGTTGCGTCCGGCGAATTATCCGCCGGGGCTGGCCGGCGCGGGCATGTACCGGGGAGTCACCCGGACGGGCGAGCCCTACGCGGTGCTGAACCTGCAAGGGCGCGTCTTTATGACGCCCATCGATTGCCCCTTTCGCAAGGCCGATGAACTGCTGGCGGCATTGCCGGCGGAGTGCCGCACGATCTTCATCGACATGCACGCGGAGGCGACCAGCGAAAAACAGGCGCTGGCCTGGTACCTGGACGGACGGGTCACGGCGGTGGTGGGCACGCATACGCATGTTCCGACGGCCGATGAGCGCATTTTACCGAATGGCACCGCTTTTCAAACCGATGTGGGGATGACGGGCGCCTACGCGGGCATTATCGGGTCGCGGGTGGAAGAGGTGCTGCAGCGGATGATGCTCGCACAGCCGGCGCGGCTGGAGCCGGCCCGCGACGATGTGCGCTTGTGTGGAACGATTATCGAGAGCGAGCAGGGGCGGGCGACGGCGATCGAGCGCTTTCAGTTGCAGCGGCGGTAAAGGCAACGAACTTGGCTGTCGAAAAAACGAAGCCGGGGCGTTGGAACGATCATCCCATGAGCAGTGCCGCTGGAGTCCGCTGGGCTTCGGAATGAGCACGGCTTGAGTGGGTCCGCTGGAAATTGGCGTCGATGGGCTCACCCATGTTGGTGATCGAACCTCAACTGGAACAGCGTAGAATGAACCTCATGTCTCGCCGCCTGTCGCTCTCCCTTCTCGTTCTTTGCAGTGTTTTGGCCCTGGCGCAGTTGGGGCAAGCGCAAGCCGAACTGTGGCGCAACCCGAAGCCGGCGCCGGCGGTGGTGTTCCACACCGTCAACGGCAAGCTGATCAATTTGAAGCAGTACCGGGGCGAGGTGGTGCTGCTGAACTTCTGGGCGACCTGGTGCGGGCCCTGCCGTATGGAGATTCCCAACCTGGCGCGGCTGCAGGCGAAGTATCCGGGGCGATTGCAGGTCCTGGGGCTTTCCGTGGATGACGACGCCAGCCCGGCGCAGGTGGGCGCTTTTGCCAAGCAGCTTGGGGTGAATTATCCGGTGGGGATGGCGGGGGTGCCGCTGCGGATGGAGTTTGGAGGGATTACGGCGATTCCCTCCACGTTCCTGGTCGATCCGCAAGGCCGGATCGCACAATGGTTCCAGGGACTGCACCCCATTTCCGAAATTGACGCGGACGCACGTGCCCTGATGAAGATGCCGGATGGGGAGCAGGTGACCTATATCAGCCGTCCGCTGCTGCCGGGGGAACCGGTGAAGACGATTCACATTCCCGGTATATACAATGAGCTGGCGGCCTTGCCGGCGGCGAAGCAGAAGGTGCTGTTGAGTCGGCTCAACAAGGAACATTGCACCTGCCCCTGCCACATGACGCTGGCGCACTGCCGTACGGAAGACACGACCTGCCCGGTGAGTTTGCAGGAATCGAAGAAGCTGATCATCGCCGCAGCGGGGAAGTAGCGGCGAGGGGAGCCGGGAGTCCGGGTCCTTGTGAGAATGCCCGGTGCGTTTAAGCGCTGGCGCGAACTTTCTTTTTCTCGATCTGCTTACCCGTGCCCCGCTCTATCTTGAAGCGCTCAGAGGCTAGCGGGCGGCGGGGCATGCGCCTCGCGACGACAATTGTGCTCCCGGTCACAATCTGCGCGGGACATACGCAACATTCATACCGTCCGTTCAGTCAGGGCCTGGTTTTGTCACCAAACTTTCATTTTTCATAGTGTAAGTTGGGGCCGGATTCCCGCTTTTCATAACGTGACTGCTGATCTGGTCGGGTAAACACCTGAAAAATAAGGCAAAAGCGGCAGCAGGAGCGTTGGCCTTCGGCGTGCTTTAAATGACAGTGCATAAAGTCTAGGCCCACGTGTCGGCGCCCGGGCTGTCCCACGGGCTCACGGAGGCGGACGAACATATGAAACCAACGAGAACTCTCACGGTCTTAGTTGCACTTTTTGCCACGCTGCTGTTTGCGGCGCAAGGCTGGGCACAGTCAACGACATCGGGCGCCATTACGGGGACCATTACCGACGCCAGCGGCGCGGTGGTACCGGGGGCGACGGTTACGGCGGTCAATAGCGCGACGAACGCCACCCGTACGGCTACGGCGAACAGCCAAGGGCGTTACACGATCAGCTACCTGGATCCGGGCGCATATACTCTGACGGTAAGCGCCAAGGGGTTCACCACTGCCTCCGCTAAGGCAGAGGTTGCAGTCGGCCTTCCCACCAATGTTCCGGTAACTCTGCAGGTGACCGGGAGTAAGCAGGTGGTCACGGTGACGGCCGCCGCGCCGTTGTTGCAAACACAGAACGGTAATCTGACGACCACCTTTGGAACGGTGGCCATTCAAAACATACCTAACCCGGGCAATGACATTACATCTTACGCGCAGAACGCTCCGGGCGCGATCATGAACACACAAGGTGGTTACGGCAACTTTGAGATGTTTGGGATTCCCGCCACCTCCAACCTGTTTACGCTGGATGGCGCGGACACGAATGATCCATTTCTGAACCTCAACAACTCTGGCGCCACCAACCTGTTATTGGGCGCCAACGAGATTTCGCAGGTCGCGATTGTGAACAACGGGTACACGGGTGAATACGGCCGCCTGGCCGGCGCGAACATCACGTACACGACCAAGTCCGGCGGGCAGCAGTTCCACGGCAATGCCAAATGGTGGTGGAATGGGCGTTCGATGAACGCCAACGATTTCTTTAATAACGCCAGCGGGGCGCCGCGTTCTTTTGACAACGCCAACCAGTGGGCCTGGTCCATTGGCGGCCCACTGCTGCCGGACCACAAGACCTTCTTCTTTGTCGATCAGGAAGGGCTACGGGTGGTTCTGCCGACCTCAACGACGGCCTATATCCCTTCTCCGGCGTATCAGACGGCCACCATCGCGAACTTGCAGCTGAACAGCCCGTCCCAGGTGCCGTTTTACCAGCAGGTCTTTAATCTGTACAACACGGCTCCGGGGGCGAGCTCGGCTATTCCCGACCCGAACGACACTACCGGCAATATCTACCAATTTCAAGCGACGCCGAGCAATTTCACCCACGAATGGTTGCTTTCGGCGCGTGTTGACCACACTTTCAGCGATCACGATACGGCCTTTTTCCGCTTCCAAACCGACCATGGGACACAGGCAACGCTGACGGATATCATCAACCCGGTATTCAACGCGCAGAGCGTGCAGCCGGAATATCAAGGGCAGTTGCATGAAACGCACCAGTTCGGGGGCGGTGCGGTGAACGAAGCCATCTTATCCGGGCAATGGTACAGCGCGATTTTTGGCCCCTCAGACCTTGCCAAGGCGAACGCTTTAGTCCCTTACACGATTCAGTTTTTTGATGGCTCCTTCTCGAACATGGGCGGCACCAACTACATATGGCCGCAAGGGCGTAACGTCACCCAGTATCAGTTGATAGATAATTTCACCAAGCCGATTGGGACGCATGAGCTGAAATTCGGCGGGGATTTCCGGCGGGAAGACGTGAACGATCAGGATTTTGGGTTTTTCAATACCGGTCTGGGTCTGACCGATATGACCGATTTCCAAAACGGGAGCATTCCGGTTTATATCCAAAGCTTTCCGCAGTCCTTGGCGCAGCCCATGGCCTTGTACAACCTGGGCCTGTATGGACAGGACAAGTGGAATGCCGGGTCGAATTTAACGCTGACGCTATCGCTGCGCATTGACGACAATTCCAATCCGGTATGCCAGCGCAACTGCTTTTCTACCTGGAACGCCGCTGATTTCCAGACGCTGAACCATGACCCTAACAATCCCTACAACCAGGCCATCAAGGCGGGACAGCATCAGGCGCTGAGCAACTACAAGGGCCTCTCCTGGGAGCCGCGCCTAGGGTTCGCCTGGCAGCCGTTTGGTTCGCAAACGGTGCTGCGCGGAGGCTTTGGGATTTTCAGCGACGCCTTTCCGGCGAGCGTGGTGGACAACCTGTCGCAAAACGCTCCCTACGATCCCCAGTTTGTGATCTTTGGAGCGAACGCTTCGCCCGCGGCATCGGGGAACGCGATGGCGACAGCGGCTGGCGCCAACCAATCGTTCCAGCAGGCCTTTGCCAATGGAGGGACGCTGGCCTCGATCTCGGCGAGTAACCCTAACTTCGCACCGCCCAGCTTCTTCGGGCCGGCGGGGGTCATCAACACCCCTTACTACGAGGAGTGGAATGTGCAGTTGCAGCACAGGTTCGGGAACCGGACGGTGGCGAGCCTGAACTATGTCGGCAACCACGGCCAGCACGAGCTGATCGTCAATCCCAGCCTGAACGCATTTAATCCCGGGGGAACCCCGCTTTCCGACCTGCCGCCGACGGCGCCGGATACGCGCTTCAGCGAGGTGCAGCAGTTTCAGACCGATGCCGTCTCTAATTACGACGGACTGGTGGCGGACGTGCGGCGCGAATTCAGCACTCTGGAAGTCGGCGCGAATTATACCTGGGGCCATGCGCTCGACACCGTCTCCAACGGAGGGTTGCTGCAATTTAACCTAGGGGACACCACCAGCATCTTAAATGTCGCCGATCCTCTCAACACCAGGGCTTATAACTACGGTAACGCCGATTATGACGTGCGGCAGCAGATCAGCGCTTACTGGGTTTGGACGGCTCCATTCGATCGTTGGACCGGTGGCTTCCTGCCGCAGCTAACGAAAGGGTGGGTCTTCTCTGGCCGCCTTTTTGGCCGTACGGGCATGCCGTTTAGCGTGATTGATGGAACTACAGCCGCCAACCTCAACGGCAATAATTTCTTCGGCCCAGTGTTTGCCAACTGGAATGGCCAGCCGGTCAATTGCACCAGTGGCAGTATCGTCGACAAGCCCTGTTTGAGCACTCAGTTCAGCAGCGCAGGTAGCAACACGACCTACGCTAACCAGATCCGCAACCAGTTCTTCGGTCCTCATTACTGGGATACCGATATGAGCCTGGTGAAGGACTTCAAACTGCCCTGGGAGAGTAGTACCCTGGGCATCGGAATTCAGGGCTTCAACATCTTTAATCATCCCAACTTTGATTTGCCGATCAATGATGTCAGCAACCCACAGTTTGGGCTATCTTTGAAAACGGTGAGTGTTCCGACCAGCATTTTAGGGTCGTTCCTTGGTGGCGACGCCTCTCCCCGCATTCTGGAATTCAATGCCAGACTGCGATTCTAGGCGGCAGCCATCGCCAAAGCGGCAAGGGGCCCTCCGCAAGGAGGGCCCCTTTTTTTCATGCCGAACTGAAGCAAACCAGGAAGTCGAGCCAGCAAGCCCGCACTAGAGCTACCGGCGCGAGCGCCAAGCGCGTATAGACTTCGGCACAATGACTGAGCCTCCGACTGAGCCTCCGTGCCGACGGCTCAAAACCCATGGTGTACTTTATCGTGGCCGGAGGTTGGTAATTACTGGGGCTGGCGCCGTTGGGTGTGTGGTGGCAGAACCATGTGGCGCCGTTGCCGGTGGCACCGCTGTAGTGGGGGGTATATTTTCAGCTATTGGAACTTATGGATGTGAAAGCGGCAGATGACGCATATAACTACGGAATGGGTCTTGCAACCGAGGTGGTGATCAGTGCCCTTCTTGGAATGCTGTTCGCTCCTCTGCGGAGCTGGCCGGGCTTGTTCATGATGTCTGACGCAGGCATGTCGGTGGGTGCTGCACTTCTCGTCATGCGAGTTGTGAAGCAGCGGCGGCAGCGACGTGCCCGGAAGCTCTATTTCAGAGCTGCCCCTGGCGCAGACTGACAGGAGTGCGCCTGCATCTGGGAGGCGCCGGCGGGGCGGAAGCAGCCGTCCGGCGCCGGTCCACTTTTTGCCCCTTTTGACCCACCCGCGCAAGTCAACGTTTGGTGAGGGGCCGGGCATCGAGGAGAACGCTCCGAGTCAGCCGCGCGCTGTGGTCGCAGCCACAGAAGCGCACGTCGATTGCCTGGAGGTCTTCCTTGCATTGCACATCCTGTGGCGCTCCGATTCCTGAAAACGGCTCTTTCTGTCCTGGTTGTGGCCGCTCCCTCACCGCCACGGCCAACCCCGGCGCGGGGGTGAGTTCCGCCGCCGCGCCCGCGTCGGCGCGGGTGCCCGACCCGGCGCCGGTCGTCGCGGCGCCTCGAAGCACCACGGGGGGCTTCACAGCCGGCTCGACGGGGGGCGCCACGGCCGGCGCCATGGCCGATAACGTGGCGGGCATGCTCTGTTATCCGCTGGGCTTTATCACCGGTATCCTGTTTCTTGTCTTGGAACCCTATAAGGCCAAGCCCTTCGTGCGTTTCCACGCCTGGCAGTCAATCTACCTGAGCGTGGTCTGGTTCGGTGTCTGGATTGTCGAGCAGGCAGTGCTGGCTACCCTGAGCTGGCGGCTGTGGGCGCTGATGGGGCTGCTCATCCCCCTAATTGGGCTGCTGTTTTTGGCCCTGGTGGTTTACCTCATGGTGCAGGCGTATCAGGGCAAGGCAATCCGGCTGCCAGTGATTGGGGATCTGGCGGCCAAGCGGCAATAGCGCCGGGTGATGAAGTTCACGAGTTCAGGATTTGCGAGAGCGCGATTCTCGGGCGTTGGACCTGGTGAGCTGGTTCGCCAGGCCAGCGTCTCTGCCTTTTTCGCATTTGCCCATTTGCCCAGCACCAGGCCTATCTCGCCGGGCTGGGGCATCGCCGCGCCGCACTGGAAGACTCGCGCCTGCTTCAGTCAGTAGCACAACCATTCTTTGCTTAGCAGGCGACCGGCTGCGAAGGCGGAGGTTCTGTGTATTTTGCGCAAGCCTCGGTGCTCAATCGCGCTCGGCGCAGATCAAAATATAGTGCCGCCACCGCCGGGGTTTCCGACATCTCCATAGAGTGAAGGAGACCAGGATGTCCCAATTCAAGTACCTCATTATTGGTGGAGGCATGACGGCGGATGCGGCGGTGGAAGGCATTCGCGATCTCGACGCCAGCGGCGCCATTGGCCTGATTGGCGCCGAGCCCGACGCGCCCTACAACCGCCCGCCGCTTTCGAAGGGGCTTTGGAAAGGCGAGGCGGTTGACAGCATCTGGCGCAAGAATATCGACCGCGGTGTCGCCTTGAATCTGGGCCGCAAGGCCGTTGCGCTCGACCCCAGGACGAAGACGGTCACCGACGATCGCGGCGCCGCCTACCAGTACGAGAAGCTGTTGCTGGCGACAGGGGCCAGCCCGCGCCGCCTCCCTTTTGACAAGTCCTCCAGCACTGATCCGGGCGCCTCTAGCGGGACTAGCCCGGTGATTTACTACCGCACGCTGCGCGATTACAAGTCCCTCCATGCACTGACGGCCCGCAAGCGGCGTTTTGCCGTGATTGGAGGCGGCTTCATCGGGTGGGAAGTGGCCGCGGCGCTGGTGATGAATGGCCGCGAGGTGGTGATGTTTTTTCCCGAGGAGACTATAGGGGCACGCATCTACCCGGCGGAACTCGGCCGCTTCCTCAACCAGTTCTATACGGAAAAGGGCGCGCGCGTCATTGCCCGGAGCCAGGTGGTTGGTCTGGACAAGGTGGGTGAGGCGACTCGCATCCATACCCAGAATCATGGGGACTTCGAAGTTGACGCGGTGGTTGCCGGGGTTGGCGTCTTGCCGGAGACGGCACTGGCGCAGGCTGCCGGTCTGGCGATCGACAACGGGATTGTTGTCGATGAATTTCTGCGCACGTCGGAGCCGCACATTTATGCCGCCGGCGATGTGGCCAACTTTCCGAATCCAGTGCTGGGGCGCCGTATGCGCGTGGAGCACGAGGACAACGCCAACAGCATGGGCCGGGCAGCGGGGCGCTGCATGGCGGGAGCGGCGGAGGGCTACACGCATCTGCCCTTCTTTTACTCGGATCTATTCGATCAGGGATATGAGGCGGTGGGCGAACTCGATCCGCGGCTGGAGATTGTCACCGACTGGAAAGAGCCCAACCGCGAGGGCGTGATCTATTACATGCGCGAGGGGCGAGTGCGTGGCGTATTGCTCTGGAACATCTTCGGCCAAGTGGAGGAGGCGACCCGGCTGATTGCCGCGCCTGGACCATTTCGGGCCGCCGAGCTGAAAGGCCGGCTGCCGCGCGCGGCATGAGGCACGGCCTCGTCTCCTGAGCCGCCCGCTGGCATTGCTTTCCGTTGGGTCGCTGGCACGTTCTCCAGTGAGAACGTGAAGGTCGGGGACCCCGGGGGGAATTTCGCGGCCCTCCACCTGCGATCTCCTCCCGCAGGGAGGACTCGGTGGCTCGCTCCTGAGGTAAGATGCTCTCGCCCCCGCAGTCGCCGGGCGGGGCTACTCCTCATGACCTCTGCCTACATTCGAACAGCAGTTACGCTGCTGGCCACCGCTGCCGTTAGCCTGCAACTTTCCGCTGCCACTAGTCCCTTCGCGCACACGCCCATGCCCGTGGAGGCGAGCCCCTCGCACGCGGCATCATTGCGGCTTGCGCCAGGCACGCGCGTTGTTGATCTGGATCTCTCCCGGCAAGGACCACTGGTTGCGGTGGCGATCCGCCGGCCCTTGCGGCCAGACACTGTTGGGTTGTGGCGCATTGGCACGAACCATCTGAACGCCATCTGGCAGGCGCCAAGGGGCTTTCGTATCTCCGCCGTGACCTGGCACCCAGCCAAACAGGTCTTATTCATTGCCGGCGCGCAGGCCGGCGGTAGCGCTATTTTGCGGCTGGAGCCGCAGATCGTGGCGGGCAGTCACGGCTGCGCAGGGAGTTGCTGGGCGGCGCGCCGCATTTACCGAAGCGCATACGCCATCCGCCGTCTCCTGGCCGCGCCGCGCCCATTCTTCAATGAGGATGCACAGCGTCAGTACTACCGGGTGTTTTTCGCGGTTCGCGATCAGGGCCGACGTTACCGGACCTTGTCGATTACGACCCAGGGCGAGCGGATGTACCAGTTCGCCGGCCCGCAATCAGGGATGAAGAAGGAGGCCAGCGGTATTACGGCGCGCTCGGCGCTGCCGTTGGCGTTTTTCCCGGCGGGAGACGAATTACTGTGGCAGAACAGCTCGGGATGTGTGCAGGCCGCGGTATATGCCACGGACCACTGGGAGGGCTCGCGCCCGCTGCGCTGGGCAGGGACGCCGCTGTGCGGCGGCTCAGTTACGTTTACAGCCAACGGACTCGGTCTGATCCGGTGGCAGCCGCGCAGCGCGGGGGTAGACATTTTGGAGAGGTGGGGTGAAAAAAATCGCATTGAGGCGGCGGGAGAACTTTTTCGCAGAGCCCCCTCCAGCACCGCCGACGGGCGTGGACTGGTGGGCGTCACCGGCAACACGAAGCGCGAGCGCCTGACGTACACCCCGATCTCAATGCCCCTGGCTGATGTGGTCAACGCCTGGATGTTTGTCCAGTCCGCCGCAGATATGCGGCACTTCAAGGGTGACACCGGCGTGTTCCGCGAAACCGGTGACGACCAGCTTTATCAACTGTACGACTCGGAGCTTTACCAGTGCGGCGGGCTTTCCCAGACGCTGCCAACGCGGCCTTACATGGCGACCAGCGACGCCTTTTGGGAAACCTTTGCGGCTGCCTATAACGGGATGTTCCTGGTACAGGAGCGCGCCCGCGCCATTCCCGCCTTCTGGCGCTTTGTGGCGCTGGCGAATCAGTATTGGCAGGCAAAATCGCCGCGCGGCCTTTGGGGGATGACATTTCAAACCATCGCCGCTCTTCATGAGACGGCGACGCACAATCCAGAGGCGCTGCGAGTAATCGCCGCCCGGGGCGTCCACACTCCGCCCGGAGGCAGGAAGGAGATCGACTATGCCGATTTCAAGCCTCGTGGACATTACACCGCCAATGCCGCGCTGCAGGGGTACTTCAGGGCGTTCCGTTATCTGACAGCAGCCGGCGCCAGCGCGGGTCCCGGGCAAATGCGGTTGCTGGGATCGATGCCAGCCACAGCTTCTCAGGCTGCGCTGCAATGGGTGCGAGCTTACGGCGGGTTCATTGCACCCAGCCGAGCTCCGTTGCTATGGGGCAACACCATGCCGGTCGCCAGCTACTCCGCACATCCAATAAAGACGCCGCGGATATTTCCCCTCTCCTGGGGATTCGACAACGAAGTTCTGGATTCCACGGTCTATCACCCTCAGTGGCCGTTAGCGGAACGGATTCAAGGAATGGATGGGCCACGTCTGCTTCCTTCGGGTCTGGACGTGGCCGCCGCCCTGGGAAGCTCGACGGCAGTGGAGCTGCTGCAGCCGGAAATCAAGAAATACCCGCCGCTTGGGTACGCGCTGCAAAAGTTAAACCAGCGCTGGCGGCGTTCTCCTTCCGCACCCGATCTTTATGACCGCTGGATGGAAGCGCTGGGTGAAAGCTGGGCGCAAGCCGTCCGCTTTTCCGGCGTGGGAAGACCCCCGAAGATCTGGAAAATCAAGCGGCTGCAGACCGGTCTGGCTTCCTGGGCCACATTGCGCCATGCCACGCTTTTGGTAAACGAGCGCACCGGCGCTGAATGCGGGGAGGGTGGCTTCGAGTTTCTGGTGATGGCGCCGCCGCGGGGGTACGTTGAACCTGATCCCAAGGCGTTTCTGTCTATCGCCGGACTTTTTGACACGGCAATTCAGCTGGAAAACGGGCAGGAGCATTGGGACGCCAATCACCACGGCACCGCTGTCAGGAGAGCCAATGCGTTGCGGCGCGATGCCGGCATCGCCCGAAGGCTGCGCAACGCCGCACAGCAGGCACGCGAGTTCGCGCGCATGGCATCCGACGAGCTGTCCGGACGTCCGTTGCGCCCGGCCGATTACGATGCAATTTTGTATTACGCGCGCGTGGCGGAGTACAACTTCAAAGTATTCAACAGTCTCGCGAACCCCGGCTACGCTCTATCCACACCGGTGCCGATGCCGAAGATTGCGGACGTTTCTGGCGGTGGTCAGGCGTCGCTGCTGTATGCCGCGGTGGGCCGGCCGCTGGAGTGGGATCAAATCGTTCCCTTTTTTGGGCAGCATGAGATTGTGAAGGGTTCGGTGTACTCCTACTATGAATTCAGCCGTCCCGCGCGCGAAGTGCTCAGCGATGCGGAGTGGCTCAAGCTGGTGGACCGGGAGGCGCATCCGGCCTGGGTGGCGCCGTTTATCGAACGCGAAACGCTCTCATGTCCCGCACAATTGCCGTTCTGATGGCCGGGCTGGCGCTGCAAGGGGCAGCGTCGGGCCAGGTACGCGCAGCGGCGCGCGCCAAGACAGTGAAAACTGCCGGGGCAGCGCGTCCGCGCCTGGTTTTCGCGGGCGACCTGTTGCTTGCCCGGCAAGTGGCGCGCGAAGTTCAGCTTACACGCCGGCCCCCGCTGGCCGGGCTGCGGCGGCAGCTTCGTGGCGCGGTTGTGGCCGGCAACCTCGAAGGAGCGCTTGGTTCTTCAAGGGAGTGTGTGCAGGCCAGCAGCCCCGCGGACAGGGGCCCATGTTTCGCGGTCAACCCCCAACTTGCCGTCCTGCTACGGCGCGCGGGATTTACTCAGGTAGGAGTGGAAAACAATCACGCTGGCGATCTTGGCCCGGAGGGCCGCCGACGCACCAGCGCAGCTCTGCGAGCTGACGGGTTAGGGGTTTGGGACTACAGCGGGTCGCCACATTTCATGCGAGTAGGATCGCGCATTATCGCCATTATCGCGATCACCACTGTGCCGGAAAAAGACGGTCGCCGCGTGTCCATTCCCAGCATTGCGCTCCGGCAGAAGCTCCGCCTCGCGCGCTCTCTCGCCAATCTCACCGTGGTCTACGTGCATTGGGGCACCGAGCTGCAGGATTGGCCTAATGCCGAGCAAGAGAGCGCGGCGCGCTGGTTGATTGCCCATGGCGCCGGTGTTGTTATCGGCATGCACCCTCACGTGATTCAGCGACCGGAATGCGTCCGCGGTCATGCCGTGTTTTTTTCGCTGGGCAACACCCTTTTTGACCAGAAGTACCGGGAGAGCAAGCGCGGGCTGCTGGCTATCTGCCGCATTCAAAACGATGAGCTCGCGTGCCGCGCCGAGCGCACGCTCACGGCCGACGGAGACTTTTTTCCGCATGACGACGGCCCCGACGCAGCGTCCAATCAAGTGCTGCGCAGTTGCGCGGTCCACCTGCACCCCACGCTGCGCATCGGCGGGATTTCTCTGCGGCCCTGGATTCGTTCATCCCAGACCGAAGATAATCGGCGTCTGGTCGTTGAGGGTTGGCGCGCCGGCCGGCTACTGTGGCGCGCCCGGCCGCGCGACGAGATCAGCCTGGCGCCAGCCCACTTCTTCGGCGCTTCGCAGGCCCCGGCGCTGCTCAGCCTGGAACGCCACCGCTCGATCATGGATGACGAGGACGCGATTCGACCCTACGTCTACCAGGTCACGCGGCGCGGATTAGTGGCCCGCTGGCGGGGTACCGCTTTGGCGTGGCCACTGCTCGATGCAGTGCCCGTTGAGAGCACAAAGGGCAACGGCTCGGTCCAGAACGCGGCCTCGCTGCTCTGCGCTCTGCATCGCAAAGACTCCTTCCTGTTGCTCCAACCCGATTCCAAGGGAACCCGCGTTGCCGCCTATCGCTGGTCCGGCTTTGGCTTTCAGGGCGTAGAGGCGAAGCTGGCGCTCCAAGCGTGCCAGGGTGTGTTTCCCAACTGAGGTTCGCCGTAGAGGGAGATCAAAAAACAGCCTTAGCACGTTCGCTACAATAGAAGTCACCAGTCCCATGAGTGACGGCCCTCACGAATCTCCCGATGGTCCGGCAGCCAGTTCTCCTGTAATCACTGCCAGCACGCTGGAAAAGCCCGCCGGGCATATTGCGTTTACCTATCCCGACTTCCGCTGGTTTCAGCTGGGACGGGTGCTGCTGGTATTGACGGTGGAGGCGCAGTCGGTGGCGGTAGGCTGGCAGGTCTACCAGATCACGCATCGCGCCCTGGACCTGGGCTACGTTGGGCTGGCGCAATTTCTGCCGGTGCTGCTGCTGGTTCTGGTGTCCGGGCACGCGGCGGATCGCTTTGACCGCCGCACAGTGATGCTGGTCTGCACGCTAGGCGCCTGCCTGTGTTCCTCACTGCTGCTCTGGGCGACACTGCGCGGATGGCATGTTTACGGCATATTGGCGGTGTTGTTGGGGACCGGGATTGTGCGCTCGTTTTATAGTCCGGCGGTGCAGGCCTACATGACCCACCTGGTGCCGCGGGAGCACTTTCAGAACGCAGTGGCGTGGAGCAGTAGCCTGTTTACGCTGGCGATCATTCTCGGGCCCGCGTTGGGTGGTCTGCTTTACGCCGTTGGTGGCAGCGCGACGCTGGTGTACGCGGTGGCGATTCCCACCCTGCTGATGGGAGCGTTGGCGGTGGCGCGCGTGCGCACCCGGACCGGCCGCATGGAGCAGCGCTCGGTCTCCCTGCAAACGGCGCTCGCCGGTTTCGCTTACATCTGGCGGAAGAAGCTCATTCTAGGCGCCACGACGCTGGATCTGTTTGCGGTGCTGCTGGGCGGAGCGGTGGCGTTGCTGCCTATGTATGCGGAAAGCGTGTTGCACGTTGGTCCCGCCGGCCTGGGTCTGTTGCGCAGCGCTCCCGCGATTGGGGCGGGGGCGATGGCGGCATTAATGGCGTACCGTCCGCTGCGGCGGCGGGCGGGAGGGATCATGCTGGGTTGCGTTGCCCTGTTTGGCTTGGCCACCATCGGTTTCGGCTTGACCACCCATTTCCTGATTTCAATGCTGTTTCTGCTGCTGGCGGGCGCCAGCGACATGGTGAGCGTTGTGGTGCGAGGAACGCTGGTGCAGTTGGAGACTCCTCCCGAGATGCGAGGCCGGGTGAACTCGGTCAACATGCTGTTTATCGGGACTTCCAACGAATTCGGCGAATTCGAATCGGGATTGACGGCGCAATGGCTGGGCGCGGTGCGCGCAGTGGTTTGGGGCGGCATTGGCACGCTGCTGGTGGTGGCGCTGTGGACGCCGCTGTTTCCGGAACTGCGGCGGGCGCACCTGGATTAGCGGCTCATCGTAAGCCTGGACCACCCTGGACCCTCTGCAGGAGGGGCCGGAGCGCCGATCCTGCGCCAGCGTAGCCGGGATCAGGTATGATGAACCCTCCGCATGAAGTCACCGTTCCGAGTGCCGCTGCTGATGTCCGCGCTGCTGGTGTGCATGGCGGTATTTTTGTCGGCCAGTGAGCACGACAGTGCTTCCAAACTGGCGCTGTTGAGTGCGCTGCTGTGCGCCGCCGCTTACCTGCTGTTGCGCCGGCAAGGACAACAGGAGGAGCGTTTTCAACTTTGGTTGCGTGCGCATGGGCAGGCGGTGCTGCACGGCTCGGCTTTTTACGGGCCCTTCCACCTCACGGCCGAGACCCCGCTGGTGCGCTATGAGGTGCGCGCCTCCGCCATCTTGCCCACGGCGCGGATGCAATCGCGCTGGATCATTGCCGACCAGGAGCCGCGCGCCGGAGTGATGCTGCTGTGCAGTGGGATCACCGTTCTGCTGGGCTGGTGGGGGATTCCCTACGGGCCCGTGGAGAGCGTGCGTGCGCTGCTCAGCAACCTGCGCGGCGGGGAGCGCCGTGCGCTGGGCGCGGTGGTGTGGGAGACCAACGGAGAGCCATCAAGCAGTGCAGCTTCCGCCAAGCCGTGAGCTTGCACAGCGGTACGATCCTGGGGGCTCCGGGTGCGGCTGAAAGTGACGGATCGCGCTTTCCGTGCCACCCATCTTTTGCGCAAACTGTCCACAGGCACCCCGTCTCAGCCATAATGCCTTGTTCTCTTCCAGTGTGTGGATGGTGGCTCTTCATGAATAAAACAATCACATCAATAGTGTGCAGTCTGGGTTTTTGCGGCGTCGCGTTCGCGCAGGGAAATCCCGCCGTGGACGTTCCGGTTGCCGTGGTCAATGCGCAAGGGCAGCCCGTGCCGGGGTTGGCCGCGAACCATTTTCAGCTTGCCGTCGACGGCAAGCAGACTCCCATTAGCGGGGTTCAGCAGGTGCAGGTTGCCGCCGTGCAACCGCTGCCGTTGAACGCGGCGTTTTCCAGCAACATGAATGTGGATCCAGCATCCAACGACAATCGTGTGGTGTTGCTGCTGGATTTCGTGAACATGAACGTGGGCAATTACCAGGGCACGGTGCAAGCAGCTCAGTATTTGCAAAAGAACCTGGCCCTGGCCATGCAGAATTCGTTGCCGATGGGGGAACCGCTGGGGGTTTATGGTCTCGCCCCAAAGTTGACACAATTCGGCGCCTTTACGCCCAACCGCAACGCCCTAAACGCCACGCTCGGGTTGCTGTCGTCGTGGATGGTGCACACCCCAGGAAAGGACCAGGCGCAGAGTGCGACCGGAAAATTTCCGATCCTGATGAGCAGCGGCATCATTCGTTACGTGAATGCTCCCGACACTGACGTGCAAACCCGCGGCTTCGCCACCCTTAACGGGCTCAAGGACCTGGCGCGAGTCTTCCGCGGGCGAGGAGGCCATACCACAGTCATCTGGCTCACACATGACCTCACCCCGGTCATTCCGGGAGATGTAATTTCCAGTACGGACGTCAATCGCACGATCGACGCGCTCAATGACGCCAACGTCAGCCTCTACCCGGTAGACATCGTCAATGTGGAACCCAGCGTGCCCGACGCGCTGCGGCAGTACAACCCAGCCAACGCGAATTTGATGCGAACTTTTGCCAACAGAACAGGCGGCGCGCTGCTGGCGGGAAGCGGATTCGAAGGCACCATCTCTCAGGCCGTGCGGGAGTGGTCCAACTTCTACGATCTGAAGTTTGACCCCTCGAGCAAAGGCAATGACAGCCGCACCAACAATCACTCGCTGCGGGTCACCGTGAACGCCGGTCAACACGCTCAGGTGCTGGCCCGCCAGGTCTATACCTCGCGGCCGGTTCCCTACGAAAAAAAGAACGACCAGGTAAAAAAGGCGTTGCGCTGGGCGCAGGACACGCCGGTGGTGATCGGGACCATTCCCATGATTCTGCAGGTACCGCCGCCCGCGGCAGGGGCCAACAGTGTTCCGTTCACGGTCTACGTTCCCCCTTCCGCCATCCTGGGGAGCGGTAATCAATACGACTACACCGTGCAGGTTTCGCTGCAAAACGCCGTGAGCAACAAAGAAGTCTCGCTGCCGGCGCAACATTTCGCCCGGCAACTTTCCGCCGCTGATGCGCAGGCGTTTGGCAAGCACCTGGCCACCTACCAGGGGCAGCTCTCCACTACTCCCGGACAGGCGTTTTACATAGTGGCCATTGTCCGCAACAACCTCAACGGAGAGATGGGCAAGATGTATCAGCTGGTGCAGCCGGCCGCTGCGAAAAAGTAAGCCGGGGATGACGGCGGGCCAAAGAGGCCCGCCGTTCCCGCGGTTTGCGGGTGGGTGAGGGGCTTCGCCGGCTACTTTCTTGACGTCAGCGCACCGCCAGCAATTTGGAATCACTGGTGGGCAGGCGGGCACGCGCAGTCCTGGACCCGCAGCGCTTCCGCATCTCTGGCGCGATAACCCGAATAGCTGGAATGCCTGGCAGCTGCCGGTCTCGCTCGATCTGGCCGCCGGTAAGAGCCTGCAGGCGAGGCAAGAGATCGAACGCGTTTTCAGCGATTGCCGAGGACATGCCCTGCCCACTTGCACCATCAGGGAATCGCGGGGGCCCGCGCCTGGAACGCCGGCGAGGCACGGTCTCGTCTCCTGAGGCGCCCGTTGGCATTGCTTTCCGGTGGGTCGCTGGCGCGTTCTCCAGTGAGAACGTGAAGCCGCCGATGCCGGGCTCCTCTCCCGCGCGAGCCACCCCACGAAGCCCAACTACGGCTTCGCGGGGGCCCCGGCGCGGGGGGCCGCCCTGTCCGCAAGAAGCGGATTCCCGCCGACGGCATCTGGTTCGATATCGCCTACATGAACGGCTTCCGTGACTTCACCTGGGATCCCAAGGGATTCCCGCATCCCGGGCGTTTGATGCGCTATCTGCACTCGATTCACTTTCACACGGTGACTATCATCGATCCCGGGCTGAAACAGGACGCGCACTACGCGGTCTATCAGCACGGTCTGCAACGGCACGCTTTCCTGAGCAATCCGGACGGAACGCCGTTCATCGGCCCAGTCTGGCCCGGAAACGCAGCCTTTCCGGACTTCACCAGCACGGCGGTGCGTAACTGGTGGGAAGCTGAGGCAGGCCGGTTTGCCGCGGTGGGTGTGGATGGCTTATGGAACGATATGAACGAGCCGTCGGTGTTTAAGACACCCATTGCGACTACGCCAGACAACGTGCGCTTCTTCAACGACGGACAGCCCAGTACCGCGCGCGAGGACCACAACGTTTATGGCCAGCAGATGTCGCGCGCCAGCTACGCGGCGCTGCTGAAGCTGCGGCCCAACCGGCGGCCGTTTGTTTTGACCCGCGCCACGTACGGTGGCGGTCAGCGCTACGCCGCGGTCTGGACTGGCGACGATCTCCTCGCCTCCCTGCCCTAGGCGGAAGGCGATCGGCAAGGCTCGCCGACGCGGCTCAGTTGCCCGTGCCGCGGACCGCTCCGGCGCCCTGGAGCCAGACCCAGGCCAGCCACACCACTCCCAGCGGAACGACGATCAGGCCGGGAATGCGGTAATAACGCAGCGGCGCTTCCAGGAGCGGAGCGGCGGCGCCAGCCAGCGCAATGACCACTGCCGCCGATAGATACGACAGCGGATTGCCGCGCAAAAGGAACCAGGTAAAGGCGGCCACCAGAATCCAGGTCGCCAGGCCGAGAGCGAAGTTGAAGGCGAAGGCCGCGGCCGAGTGCGTGGCGGGCAGCTGAGCGACCGCGAATGCGACTACCGCGAGGGCCAGCAGCCACCCACGTCCGGCCTTGAGCTGGCCGCCTAACCACGCGGCGAGAATCCCGAAAAGGGCGGACAGCAGGATGGCATGCGAGATTGCCAGCGCGGTGTCGCCCATTCCGGGCACCAAGCCGGTGTACGCATCGAGAGAGGGCAGTGGAAAAGCGCCCACGCGATGAAAATGTTCGCTGCACACCCGCAGCAGATGCTCGAATCCGGCCGCGGTGGCCAGCGCCGCCAGGCTTGCCCAAAACGCGTCGCGCGCCCACAAACGCCGTGCCAAAGGAGACGCGAGTTCCCGCACCCGCGGGGCCACGCGTAACAACGGAGGTAACAGCAGCGCCATGGGCAGCAGTCCGGCTAGGAACGATACAGGGATACTGATCACCGAGGTCGTCTGCCATAGCGACCAGGCGTAGTTGGTGGTGTAGCGCGCCATTTCGACCTGCTTGAACCGGTCCACGGCGGCAATGGCGTCCAGCAGCCCGGTCGCGCTGGCCACCAGGAAGACCGCTTTCCAAGGCACCGCAGTGTAGGCTTCTCCCTCGCGCCGCCGCACCGCCTCGTAAAACAAAGTCAGCACCAGCACCGCCAGCGCCAACATGGTGGCGAGATCGAAAAAGCCGGGCAGAATCGAGAACACGGTGCGCCGGTCCGCGCGCCGCACCATGGTCTCGGGCACATGCAGCAGTGGGCGGAACTGAGAGACTTCGGTGCCTTGGAGCAGGGCTTGCAGGCGGAAATCGGCGGGCGCCAGTTGGGGATCGGGAGGCGCCTGCCAGAGCAGGCTGGTGTCCATGCGCGCCGGGCGCCGCAGTTGCTCCGCCTCCTTCAAGGTCATCCCCGCCGGGTTATAACCAATTCGCGTGAGGAAGGCCGAAGCCAGCGCAATTGCCTGGGACTGGGTTGGTGAAGCCGCCGGAGCGTCGTCGCGAACGATATGGTGCAGCCCGACAATTCCGTTGCCGCTGGGACGCAAGCGCACGACGTATTCCTGCTTCTGGTCGGGCTTGAAATAGCGCACGCGCCAGTAGGTGATCGGCGTGCGCCCGGTGAGGGCGTTGTGCACCGCCTGGGCGCCCTGAGCGCGGAACAGCGCGTGGGCCGCGACCGCGGTCACATGCCGTTGCGCGTTATCGCCGGGCAGCAGCGGATTGGGGGTGAGAGCGCTCCCGCTGCTGACCACCACTTTGTAACCGCGCAGGTTCACGCCATGACTGGTGAGAAATGCGCTGGTTTGCGCTGCCGCCTGCGCCGGAGTCACCCCGGGCCGCATCACCCTCCAACCCGGTACACGCAATGCGAAGCTCGCCAGCAGCGCCAATGCAACCACGGCAGCGCCCAGCCAGACCTTACGCGGCACGCGTTGGTAACTGGGGAGGGCGATGATAGAGGCAGCTTCGGCAGCTTCGGAATTCAAAGGGGGGGCCGTCCCCACATCTTCGTTGCGCAGTCCCGCCTCTTCCGCAAACCCGCCGTGCCGGCGGTAGGCGACGATGCAGGCGGCCAGCGGAATCAGCGTAATGAATGCGGTCAGGCCGCCGGACACACGGAAGTAGAGGCTGTGCGAGGTCAGCAACAGCATCGCGGTGTAGAGCGCGTCTACGGTGTAATGCCAGACCAGAGTGGTCAGAATTCCAAAGCGAATCATGATCACGGAGAGGATGATTCCGCCCAAACCCACTTCCAGGCCGCGGATGTAAAACGGCTCATTGGGATAAGTGGCGTGTCCAAAGCCCCAGAGAAACGAGGCCAGCACCACCGCCAAGGGCATCCAGCGCAGGTATTTGGCGAAGAAGGGAATGGCGAACATGCGGAAGACGAACTCTTCCGAGATGGCGGGGAAAAACCCCATGAAGAGCACAAAAAGCCAGGGCCAGCGGCTGTTGAGTAACTGGTCGTAGGAGACGTCGGCCGGCGCCCAGGCGCCAAAGTGGTTGGCGATGACGTAAAACACCGACTGGTAGGCGAAGAAGAAACACGCCAAGCCCAGGCCGAGCAAGAGGCTGCGGAAGGTCGAACGGGTTCGCCAGGCGCGCCAGGAAAGCAGGCTGGGCAGCGCGAGATGCGACTTGAAGTGCTCCCGGTACAGCGGTTCGGCGAAGGCGGTGATCAGCGCCAGCAGCGCGCCAATACCCACCCCGGCCAGCAGCGCCATAAAGATGCCGCGCGCCAGAAAGGCCGGATAAGACGAGTTGGTGTCGTAACCGTAGGTAGCGCTGCCCAGGCTGTTGAGCTGCGTCAGGAAGCCGAGTAGTCCCCCAATCAGCCCCACCCAGCGGGCCGGCCGCCAATGCACGTCTCCGCGCGGGATACGGCTCACCAGCACGATAATTCCCGCAACGATCAGCAGCAGCATGAGGACGGTGTCGACCTCGCCGGTGGTCTCGTTTTTCGAGCGCATGTGCTGATAACTGCGCAGCCAGAAGTCGGGGATATGCAGGTACTCGCGGTATCCGCCGACCACGTTGCCCTGCACCCAGACCTCATAGCGGTAATTGGCCTGGGCCAGTGCGGCGTTGTGCACTGTGGAGCTGAGGGGTGTGTTGTCGGCCCATTCGAAGACGTAGTCGGTGCGGGCCGGGCGCACATGCCGCACGCCGCGAATAAAGGTCATCGCCTCCGGATGGAGGTTGCGGGCGTGGAGAAAGTCAACCGCCAACTTCTCGGCCGCCGTCTGGTCCAGTTGCGCTCCGGGCGCGGCTTCAGGCAGCAGGTGGCGAAAGCCAACCACTTGTCCATCGGGGGTGACGGCAACCCGGAACTCCTCTTTTTGCAGCGGTTCGAACCAGCGTTCCTCCCAGCGCCAGAGATGGATGCGGGTTTTGTTGAGCTGCGCCTCGGCGGCCACGCCCAGCTCGCGCTCCAAAAAGATTTGCGCGTGCTCGTCCCAACCAAACTGTCCAGCGTTGCGGTAACCGGCGGGCGGCGCCTGATGCTGCGCCGCGAGGTAGTTCCGCGCAATCTGCCGCGCTCCGCTGTTGGTAGTGCGAAAATCGATATTGGCTTGGGGAAACGCGCGGTGAAAGAAATGCAGGGCAACCGCGAGGGAGACCACGGCCAAAAGGAGCGTCAACAGCACAAAGCGCGCATCGTTGCGGCCAAAACGCGAGCCGGCGGGAACCGGCTGGGGAAGGATCTGGACCTCACTCATCAAAGCCTCCGTTGCTGTGGAACGCGGCGGACGGCCGCTGCCCGGATGGGGAAACCATTCGCGCTGCCCAAGGGCATGACGGCTGGCGGCCGCTAGTGGGGTACCGCCTGCTTTACGATAACGCACCAGAGGTGACGGGCTGGCGGGCGGGGCAGTGAAAGCGCGGTACTGGGCAGAATGGGGCGCGCCAAGCGACGCCGCCGGCAAGCCCTAACAGCGGGACCGGGAGGGGGCGTCAGGCCAGATCCTTTGCTTGTGAGGGCGCTCGATCGAGAGTGGGGCCGGTGGGGCAGCGCGCAGAAGAGCCTAACTTTACCGAAACGGCAAACGACGAAATCCATGAACGGCCTTTCCATGACCCGACCGCTGCTTTTGCCCCAGCTTTTGGAGCGGACCGAGCGCCTGTTTCCCGCCGTTCCCGTCTATGCGGGGGTGCAGACGGCTACTACCTGGGCCGCGGTCGCGGGCGAGGCGCGGCGGCTGGCGGGCGCGCTGCAACGTGCCGGATTGCGACCCGGCGAGCGCGTTGCCACGCTGCTATGGAATCAGGTCGAGCATCTGGAAGCCTGCTTCGCCGTCCCCTGGGCGGGCGGTGTTTTCCATCCGCTGAACCCGCGCCTCAGCGCCGCCGAGTTGGCCTACATCATCGGCCATGCGGAAGACCGGTTTCTGCTGCTCGACGTGGCGTACCTGCCGCTGCTGGAAGCGGTCCACGCGGCGCAGCGGCAAGCGGGCGCCCCGGCTCTACCGGCTGAGCGCGTCATCGTCATCGGAGAAGCGCCGGCAGCGCTGGGCTTGCTTACGCTGGATGGTTTCAAGCAGGGAGCGGAAGCGCATTTCCATCCGGGGGAATTGGGCGAAAACGACGCTGCCAGCATGTGCTACACGTCGGGTACGACCGGGCGCCCGAAGGGCGTGGTCTATTCGCATCGCGCTCTGCTGCTGCACTCGCTGGTATCGTCGCTGCCCGACGCCATGAACATCAGCCAGCGCGATACGGTGCTGGCCGCCACGCCGATTTTTCATGTAAACGGCTGGTGCCTTCCCTACATTGCCGCCATGCACGGCTGCGCGCTGGCTCTGCCCGGGTCACGTTGCCGCACCGGAGGAAAGCTGCCGCCAAACCCTGGGGCGGAAGCACCGTCTTCCAGTGCTCACTTTGGGGCTGGACAAGGAGCGGCAGAAACCGAGGCAGGGGCGGAAAAATGGTCAGAAGCGCGCTCGATTTTCGAACTGGTCCTGTGCCGTGAGGTCACTTTCTCGACCGGCGCCACCGTGCTTTGGCAGGAGATTGCGCGGCTGCTGCGCGAGGAGCGGGAAGCGGCGCGCTTTCGCGAGCGGCGCGCAGGGGTGGGCTCGTTACGCGTGCTCACCGGAGGTTCGGCGGTTCCCGCCCATCTGCTTCGCGAACTCGATGCGAACGGTATCCACCTGTTGCAGGGCTGGGGCATGACTGAAACCGCCCCGATGGCGTTGCTGGGCATGGTTCCCGCGGGTGTGGAAATAAATAGCGATGAGGCCTACGAAGCTCGTGCGCGCCAAGGCATTCCCGTGCCGCTGTTTGAGGCGCGCGCGGTGCGCGAAGACGGAAGTGAAGCTCCCTGGGACGATCAGACCGCCGGCGAGCTGCAGGTGCGCAGCCCCTGGGTTGCGGCTGGGTATTTCCGCGCGGAGGAGGTGCAAGGCGCACACCCATACGGTGCTCAGGGAGCGGAAGAGCGAAACGCGGGTCTGGCGGGCGATGTCGGGAGCGCCGGCGGCCGGACGGTCGATTGCTGGAGCGTCGATGGCTGGAGTGTCGATGGCCGGAGTGCTGATGGCTGGTTACGCACCGGCGATGCCGTCACCGTCAATGCGAGCGGTTCGTTTCGCGTAGTGGACCGCCTGAAGGACCTGATCAAGTCAGGTGGCGAATGGATCAGTTCGCTGGATCTGGAGCACGCGCTCCGGGAGCATCCGGGGGTGGCGGACGCGGCGGTCGTTCCCGTGCCCGACGAAAAATGGGGCGAGCGCCCGGTCGCTTTCCTGGAGCTTCGAGCGCACGAGGGCGCACACAAATCGTTTCAGGACGAAGCGCCGGACACCCTGCGGGAGGAGCTGTGTAAGCGGCTTCTGCGCCGTTTCGCCGCCTGGCAATTGCCCGACCGCTTTATCGTGTGCGACAAGATTCCGCGCACCGCCACCGGTAAGATCCGCAAGCGCGAACTGCGCGAAGGGCTGCTGGGGCCAAAGAAGTAGAGGCTGGGCTCGCCGCATGGGGAGGGTCTGTTAGGATAGCTCCATGTCTTCGCCTTTTCTTCCCCCTGCGGGAACGGGTTTCCACCCGCTGCTGGAGGCATGGTTTGCCGAATGTTTTGGCGAGGCCACTGCCCCACAGCGCGAGGGCTGGCCGGCGGTGGCCAGCGGCGAAGACGTCCTCATAGCCGCGCCCACCGGCTCGGGCAAGACGCTGGCCGCCTTTCTCACCGCCATAGATGGATTGTTCCGCCAGGCGATAGCGGGGAGGTTGCGGCCCGGCATCCAGGTGCTCTACGTCTCTCCGCTGAAGGCGCTGACGCACGATGTTCACAAAAATCTGGAACAGCCGCTGGCGTCGCTGACGCGCTACGCCTTCGAGCATGGCCACATGATCGAGGAGATGCGCAGCGCCGTGCGCAATGGCGACACGCTGGCCAGTGAACGGCAGGCGATCCTGCGCCACCCGCCGCACATCCTGGTGACCACGCCCGAATCGTTGTATTTGCTATTAACCGCGGCCAAGAGCCGCGCGCTGTTGTGTGGTGTGCATACGGTGATCACCGACGAGATTCACGCCATGGCGGGCAACAAGCGGGGATCTCATCTGACGCTTTCGCTGGAGCGGCTGGACGCGCTGATTGCAGAGACGCAGCGGCGGCGTCCGCAGCGCATTGGGCTCTCCGCCACCGTCCGTCCGCTGGAGCGTATGGCGGCCTTTCTTACCGGAGTGACGCCGCAGGGGCCGCGGCCCTGCCGCATCGTGCACATTCCGGCGCTGCGCGAACTGGACCTCGGCATTGAAGTGCCGCACCGCTCCGAGCTGGGCGCGGTGGCCACCAACGATCAGTGGGAGGAGCGCTTTGACCGGCTCGAGCAACTGGCTAACGAGCACCGCACGACACTGGTGTTTGTGAGCACGCGCGGACTGGCGGAGCGCATTGCCCACCGCATGAGCGAGCGGCTGGGAGAAGACGCGGTGGCGGCGCACCACGGCAGCCTCTCACGGCGCATCCGGCTGCGGGCTGAGGAGCGTTTCAAAAACGGTGAGCTGCGCATGATGGTGGCCACCGCCTCGCTGGAGCTTGGCCTCGATATCGGCAGTGTCGAACTGGTCTGTCAGGTTGGCTCAACGCGGATGCTGGCCGCCGCCTGGCAGCGCATTGGGCGCGCCGGACACTCGCATGGGGCGACCCCCAAGGGACGCTTTTTCGCGCTGACACGCGACGACCTGTTGGAGTGCGCCGCGATTGTGCGCTCGTTGCGCCGTGGACTGATCGACGAGGTGATCATTCCTCCCTGGCCGCGTGACATTCTGGCGCAGCAGATTGTGGCCAGCGTGGCGGCCGGCGAGTGGGATGAGGAGGCGTTGTACCGCACTGTCCGCCAGGCCTATCCCTACAGGGAACTGCCGCGCAAAGAGTTTGACGACATCGTGCACGTGCTGTCAGAGGGCATTGCCACGCGCCGCGGCCGTGGCGCCGCCTACCTGCATCGCGACCGGATCCACCGGCGCTTGCGCGGCCGCCGCGGCGCGCGTTTGACGGCGTTGACCAGCGGCGGCGCGATTGCGGAGAACGCCGCCTACACCGTTGTTTCGGAACCGGAGCAGATCACCGTCGGCTCGCTCGACGAAGACTTCGCGGTAGAAAGCCACGCCGGCGACATCATTCTGCTGGGCACGACGTCGTGGCGCATTCGCGGCGTGGAGACCGGACGGGTGCGGGTGGAAGACGCTCATGGCGCGCCACCCACCGTGCCCTTCTGGCTGGGGGAGGCGCCGGGGCGCACGATCGAGCTTTCGCGCGAGGTCGCCGGCTTGCGGCGGGAGCTGGCGGAGCGGCTGGATGCCATTGCCGCGCTCGCGCCGGGGGAGGCGACGGCGGCGCGGCAGGAACTGTTGCAGGAGTTGGAGCGGGACTGCGGTCTTTCACAACTGGCGTCGGCTCAACTGCTGTTGTACATCGAGACGGGGGCCCGCGCGCTGGGAGTTGCGCCGCATTGCGAACACGTCATCGCGGAGCGCTTTTTTGACGAAGCGGGCGGCATGCAGCTGGTCATCCACGCGCCCTTCGGCAGCCGCATCAACAAGGCCTGGGGGCTGGCGCTGCGCAAGCGGTTTTGCCGCGGCTTTGACTTCGAACTGCAGGCCTCGGCGAGCGAGAACGGGCTGGTGCTGTCGCTTTCCGAGCAGCACAGCTTTCCTCTGGAAACGATTTTCGCGTTCCTCAATTCAAATTCCGTTCGCGACATCCTGGTGCAGGCGGTGCTGCAGGCGCCGTTATTTCAGACGCGCTGGCGTTGGGACGCTGGCCGCGCGCTGGCGCTGCTGCGCTTCAGCGGCGGCCGCAAGGTGCCTCCGCATCTGCAGCGCATGCGCTCGGAAGATCTTTTGGCCGCCGCCTTTCCCATGGCGGTGGGCTGCCAGGACAATCACGGCGGCAAGGATCTGGAACTGCCGGATCATCCCTATGTGGCGGAAGCCATGCGCGACTGCCTGGAGGAGGCGCTCGATCTGCCGGGGCTGGTGCGGGTCTTGCAGGGGTTGGAAGAGAAGACGATTGCCTTCAGCGCGCGCGACACCGCCGCGCCCTCGCCGTTCTCGCATGAGATATTGAACGCCGCGCCGTACAGCTATCTTGACGACGCGCCGCTGGAGGAACGGCGCACGCGCGCGGTGAACCTGCGCCGCACGCTTGATCCGAATGACAGCAGTGGGCGGCTGGACCCGAGCGTGGTGGCCGCGGTCTGCCAGGAGGCGGCGCCCGATCCGGTCACGCCTGACGAGATGCACGACCTGCTGCTGAGCCTGCACTGGCTGCCGGAAGAGCTCGATCAGCGAGCCGCGGGCTGCGGGAATTTGCAGGGGATTCAGACATCGCTGCTGCATCCTTTGGCCAGCGCCGGGCGGGTGCTGCCCGCAACTCTTCAAGGACGGCGGGGATGGATTGCCACCGAGCGCTATGCGGTGGCGGAGGCGGCAGGAATTCAGTTTGAGCTGGCGCCAGCCATTCGCAGCCTGTTGCCGGTTGCGGAGGAGACCACGGCGGAGCAGGCCGCCACCGCCATCGCGCGCGGCTGGATGGAGTTTCTGGGGCCGGCAACGGCACAAAGCCTGTCACAACTGCTGGGTCTTGGCTCAGAGCCGCTCTTCAGCGCGCTCCTGCAGTTGGAGGCGGACGGGATGGTGCTGCGCGGATCGTTTCTGGCGCCGCCAGTCGCGGCCGGCGACGACGCCAACCTCGAGTTCTGCCATCGCCGTCTGCTGGCGCGCATGCATCGCCGCATGTTGACGCAACTGCGCAGCGAGATTGAACCGGTTTCGCCGGCGGTCTTTATGCGCTTTCTACTGCGCTGGACCCATGTGGAACCGGAGACGCGGCTGCATGGCGCCACTGGACTGGCGGCGGTGTTGCGCCAGTTACAAAGTTTTGAGGCCGCCTCGGGCGCGTGGGAAACGGAGCTGCTTGCGCGGCGTCTGCATGCCTACAAGCCGGAGTTGCTCGATGAGCTCTGTCTTTCCGGCGAGATTGCCTGGGCGCGGCTCAGTCCACCGGCGAGCCTGCTGCGCGGCGGCGAGGAGGGAGCAAGCGACGGGACTGAAGGCGGCAATGCGCGCGAGACTGGCCGCCGCCGGGTTATCCCCAGCCGCAGCTCTCCGCTGAGTTTTTTCTTTCGCGACGATGCGGGGTGGCTGCTGCCCGCGGCGGGCCTGCCCGCGCCAGTCGACGGCGCGGCGCTCTCGGCGCCCGCGCGACACGTTTTGAAAATACTGCAAGCCCGCCGCGCCGCCTTCTTTGCCGACCTGGCGCGAGCGGCGGAACACGGCGCAGCGAGTGGTTCCGGCGAGGCGACGCTGGTGAAGGCGCAGGTCGAAGAGGCGCTTTGGGAGCTGGCCTGCGCCGGTCTGGTCACCGCCGACGGCTTTGACAATCTACGTGCGCTGCTGGACCCCAAGCGGAGGGGCGCGCAGGGGGCCGGGCGCAGCGCGCGTCCGCGGCATAGCGCTGGACGCTGGTCGCTGGTGGCGGACTTGCTTCCGGCGGCCGGGGAGCCGATCCCCGCCGATTGGCAGGAGCGCGCGCCTCTGGCGGAGCGGCAAGCGCGGCAACTGCTGCGGCGCTATGGGGTGCTGTTCCGCGCGCTCATGGAACGCGAAAACTGCGCCCTTCCCTGGTTCGAATTGTTGATGGCGTGCCGGCGTCTGGAGACGCGGGGAGAAATACGGGGTGGGCGTTTTGTTTCCGGTTTTCACGGCGAACAGTTCGCCTTGCCGGAGGCGGTGGAGGCATTGCGGGCGGTGCGCAAGCTGGCGCCGCTGGCGGCGCCCATTACCCTCTCCGCCAGCGACCCTCTCAACCTGGCCGGCATTGTCCTCAACGGCGAGCGTATCGCCGCGCAATCGAACGCGCACTTCAGGCTGGGCAGCCTCAACGATTCGGCGGGCGTACGCGTTGAGGAGGCGGGAGAGTGGGGACATGGGAGCGAGCCGTGGTCCGGCGAGGCGCCGGGCGAGGCGTTGGGCGAACTTCGCGGCGGGGGAGCAGGCGCGGGAAACGTGTTGGGCGGCGACTGAGGGCGGAGGGAGCCGGGGGCAAGAACGGGCCCAGGCCCTCTGGCGCAGCCGAACTTTATAGTGCAAAGTACTTGACATTCTCCAGCCGCGGGGGTTTGATAGGAGCATGAACCGGTTTCCCGAGCCGCCGGCGCCCACCGCGGTCACCTCCCGCGCCGCCGAGAACCTGCGCTTTATCCGGGCGGCCATGGAAGGCGCCGGCGCTTTTACCGGCGTCTCCGGCACCGGCAGCATGCTGACCGGCGCGGTGGGGCTGGCGGCGGCGTGGCTGGCGCCGCGGGGAGGCGTGGCGGGCATCTCCGGGGTGCGCTGGGTGGAGTTTTGGGTGGCGGCGGCAGCGGTGGCCGCGTCGGTTGGATTCGGTCCCACGGCATTGAAGACGCGGCGGCTTTACGGGCAATGGCTGTCCCGGGCAGCGCGCAAGTTCGCCCTGGGAATGTTGCCTCCCATGGCGGCGGCGGCGATTTGGACGTTGGCTGCGGCGCGCCTCGGCGAATTCGCGCACCTGCCGGCGATCTGGCTGCTGTTGTACGGGGCGGGCACGGTGACGGGGGGCGCGTATTCCGTGCGGGTGCTGCCGCTCATGGGCGTTTGCTTTATGGGCTTGGGAACGGTGGCATTGTTTGCTCCACCCGCCTGGAGCAACAGCTTTATGGGTGCGGGCTTTGGGGCGCTGCACGTTGTTTTTGGGGCATGGATTGCCTGGAGGTATGGGGGCTGAAAGCGGCGGGAAACGAGGCAAACGCATGGCAGTGACGCAAAAGCTGAACAAAGCAGTAAGCCAGGAATCGAGCGGGCGACGGAAAAAATCTCGTGCCGCGAAGGACGGAGCGAAAGATGGGGCCAACGGCGTCATCGCTCCGCACGCAGTCCGAGGCGCGAAGCCGGAGGCAAGCTCCAGGCCCCACCCGACTGCTACGCTCGACCGTGTCATTCACGAACGCACACGGCTTGGAATGGTCAGCGCCCTGGCGGTCAATGAAGTTCTTACGTTCAATGAGCTGAAACGGATACTGGAGACCAGCGACGGCAACCTCAGTGTGCACGCGCGCAAGCTGGAAGAGGCGGGCTACGTCATCTGCGGCAAAGGCTTTGCGGGGCGGGTGCCGCGCACCGAGTACCGGCTGACCGCCCTGGGACGGCGCACCTTGGAGAAGTACCTCAACCATATGGAAGCGTTGATCGAAGCCACCCGCCCCAAGTGAGAGGAAATTTTTTTGCCGTATCACTTTACACTACAAAGTTCTTTGTAATTGGAAACGAGGAATACATTTTATGCACGATCTTGCCGCCCCACTGGCCTGGAACGAAGGCCTTCCACCAAATTCCAGCCCGACCCATCCTTCCGCCGGACGCATCTTCTGGGGGGCGCTGGCGGCAGGCGTTTGCGGTGACGCCCTGCTGCGCGTAGGACCGGTAGGCATCAATGTGGCCCTGTGGGCCGGGTGCCTGGTGGGGCTGGTCTATTTTCTGACCAGGGGACGTCCGGTGGTCAGCCGTGGCGACGACCTCACTGCCGTGGTTTTGCTGCTTGGGGTGACGGGCATGGTGGCCTGGCACGCCTCCGTGCTCCTGAATTTTCTCGTGCTGTGCGGGCTGGGCGCGGTCCTGGTGGCGGCGCTGGCCAAGCAAAGCTTCAAGGCGCTCACCGATTGGGGCATGCTGGGCTTTCTGCGTGCAACCCTGACAACAGGAGCGGAGGTCTTCGTCGGCTCGCTGCTTTTGTCGGACCACGTCTCCTGGGGGAGAGCACGAAAAACGAGCACGTGGGGAACACTTCTATCTATCTTGCGAGGAGTGTTGCTCGCATTGCCTCTGCTGATTGTTTTTGGCGGACTGCTGATGGCAGCCGATGCCGTGTTCTCGGTGTTTGTGCGCGAGAGGCTGCACCTTGACCTTCGCAGCCTTATTTCGCACCTCTCCCTCATTGGCGCGTTCACGTGGATAACCGCCGGGTACCTGCACGGCCTGTTTTTTCCGGATCGAGCGGAGCCCCGTCCATGGGCCCGGCGGGCGGGTTGGAATGTGCCCACCCTCGAAATGACAATCGCGTTGGGTCTGCTTGATGCGTTGTTCCTGCTGTTCGCAATCATCCAGTTCCGCTACTTGTTTGGGGGCGGTCAACACGTTCAGGCAACGGCCGGAGTGACCTACGCGCAATACGCCCGGCATGGTTTTTTTGAACTCGCCATCATAGCGGCGCTGGTGCTTGCGTTGCTGCTGTGCGCATTGTCGTTCGTGCAACCCGGCGAACGGACCGGAGGAAGGCTTCCCGCACATTTCAAGCTTGTGATGGTCACAATGGTGGCCCTGGTTTTCGTCATGATCGCTTCGGCTTTGCTGCGCATGCACCTCTACCAGCAGGCGTATGGCCTCACCATCCTGCGCATTTACACCACGGCGTTCATGCTGTGGCTGGCGGTCTTGTTCGCCTGGTTCGTGATTACGCTTCTGCGCGAGCGGCCGCGGCAGTTTGCCATGGGGGCCCTGGTCAGCGCCTTTGTCACGCTGCTGGCGTTGCAGGCAATCAACCCCAACGGCTTGATTGTGCGCGTCGACGTGGCACGCGCGCTCGGCGGCCACGCGCTGGACGTGAACTATCTGCAAGGCCTCAGCATCGATGCGGCGGCGGACATTGTGCACGCGCTTCCGACGCTCTCCAAGGCTGAGCGCTGCGCGCTCGCCCCGGTGGGAAGCCTACAGTATTGGGCGGCGCAGGACCGGGACTGGCGGCGCTGGAACTATTCGAGGTGGAGCGCCGCGCATGCGGCACAAAAGGCGCTGGCGGCCGGCATCAATGCGGATTGCGCCGTGCCCACGGGCAAGCACTGAGAACGGCGGTAGAAGGCGCTCTTGCCGCGCGGTCCATAGAGAGTCCCGCCGCGCCGATTATTCCTTGCGCCCCGAGTTCTGGCACTAAGAATGTTGCGCCGGTTCAGTTCTTGGCGGGCCGCTTTTTCTGGAAGTCCAGGAAGCGGCGGATGCGGTCCAGGGTACGCGCTTTGCCGAATACGACCATACTCTCCAGCAGCGGCGGGGAGGCGGTCTTGCCGGTGACAATGGCGCGCACCAGCATAAAAACCTCTTTGGCCGACCAGTTTTGCGTGGTGGCCAGATCGCGCAAAGCCTTTTCCAGAGCGGGGTGGTTCCAGTCAGCGGCTTCCAGAACACCGAGTAGTTCGCCGGCAAGCTTGAGGGTTTCGGGCAAGGTTTTCTTTTTGGGCAAGAAGACCTCTTCCGCCGGCATTATATCGTCGCGGAAAAAGAAGTCGGCGAGGTCCAGGAACTGTGTAAGTGTCTCGATGCGCTCCTGAACCAAAGGGGCGATCTGGCGCAGGTAGTCCTCTCCGAAGACGCCCTCGCGAATTGTGCTGTAGAACTGCGCGGGAGAAAGCGCGCGGAGGTAAAGGCCATTGAGCCACTTCAATTTCTCCAGGTCGAATACCGGGCCGCCCAGACTGATGCGCTCGAACTGAAAATTGGCGGCCATTTCCTCGAGCGAAAACTTTTCCAGATCAGCGGGCATGCCGCCGCCCATCAGGCCGAGGAAATTGATCAGGGCCTGGGGCAAAAAGCCCGCCTGGCGATAGTAGATCAAAGAGACCGGGTTTTTGCGCTTGGAGATCTTCGATTTATCGGTGTTGCGCAGCAACGGCATGTGCCAAAAGCGCGGCGCCTGCCAGCCGAAAGCCTGGTAGAGCAGCACATGCTTGGGCGTTGAGGATATCCACTCCTCAGCGCGAATGACGTCGCTGATCTTCATGTGGTGATCGTCGACGACATTGGCGAGGTGATAGGTGGGAAAGCCGTCAGACTTCATCAGCACCTGATCGTCGACGTTGTTGTGGTCGAAGGTAATGTCGCCGCGCAACTCATCGCGGAAGGTGGTCGCGCCTTCGAGCGGGACGGCCATGCGCACGGTGTAAGGCGTTCCGGCGGCCTCGGCCTGTTGCACCTCTTGCGGGGTGAGGGAGCGGCAGTGGCGGTCGTAGCGCGGCGGCAGCTTGGCGGCGATCTGGGCGCGGCGCATCTCGTCCAGCCGCGCGGGCGTGCAGAAGCACTTGTAGGCGGTGCCGCGGCTTAGCAGCTCGTCCGTGGCCTGGCGATAGATCCCGGTCCGCTCCGATTGCCGGTAGGGGCCATAGGGGCCGCCCACGTCAGGGCCCTCCTGCCAGTGCAGTCCCAGCCAGTGCAGGGCATCAAAGATCATCTGCTCGGAAGACTCGACGAAACGGGTGCGGTCGGTGTCTTCAATACGCAGGATGAACTGGCCGCCCCGCTGCTGAGCGAAGAGGTAGTTGATCAGCGCAATATAAGCGGTGCCCACGTGGGGATCACCAGTCGGGCTGGGGGCAATACGAACACGAATAGGGGCATCAACCATAAAGACTAGTTTAGCGGAGGGGCCGAGAGGCTGGCCGGGCGGAAGGAGAAGCGGGGAACGGTGGCACGGCCTCTCGTCAGCTGAGGGACCGGCTGGCCGAGCTCCGACGTTGGGTCGCCCAGGGCCAGCGCCACCGTTGGCTGGCGAAGAGGAGCAAGCCGCCAATTCCTCCAAGCGGGAGGAGCTCGCAAGGCGGTTTCCTCGCGCGCGTGCAGGGCGCCCTGCGGAATGAGTGGGTCTCGATTTTGCGATCTCCTCCCGGCAATCCCCTGCAAAGGAAGGACCCGGTAGTTCGTTTTACGGGAAATCAGCTCGACTGGGCTCTGACTCGAATGGCTCGCAATCAGCAACAAGAGACTGGCGCGGCTTACCTGAACAACATATAATCTCCCCCCATGACAGGTACGGCCCGGCTTTCTTTGGTTATTGGAACGTTGCTTGCGGTCTCTTCTCCCGTGGCTTTCGCCCAGGCGTTCAAAGCGCCGATTGCGAAGGTAACCGTGACGGGTCTGAAGAAAGTCCCGGAGCCGGCGGTTGACGAGGTGCTGGGGTTAAGAGCGGGACAGACTTTTGACGCCGCCAAGGTGCGGGCCGCAGTCGCCAAGCTGAACGCGACCGGGCTGTTCAGCGATATCAATTATCAGTGGTCATCCAACAACCGCGGCATCGTTATTCAGATCGACGTGGACGAGATGAGCGGGCTGCTGCGGGCGCGCATGGAAAACTACGTGTGGAATGATGAGGACGCCCTCTGGGCGGCTGTGAAAAAGCAGGTTCCGCTCTTTACCGGGTGGCTGCCCAGTTCAGGCAGCTTAACCAGCGAAGTCGACGCGGCGATTCAAGACTACCTGGAAAGCAAGGGTTTGAGTCAGCCTCTGGTGCAAGCCATGCCTGGCACCAAGGCGCTTAGCTTCACCATCATACGTCCACGGCTGATTCTGGCCGGAATCAACTTCGAAGGAAGTGGGGAGATGCAACCGGAGTTGCAGCAAGCCGCGCAATACATGATGGGACTGCCTTATACCACGGCGACGATGCATGGATATCTCAAAACCTGGTTTCGCAATATTTACGGGCGGCGAGGCTACCTACAGGCCGCAGCAGGCCAGCCCGTGTTTCAGTTGACTCCCTATCAGGATTACGAGCATGTCACGGTGACATTTCCGGTCGTGCCCGGTAAACAGTACACGTGGGGGCAGTTGAGCTGGACCGGCGATGTATTTCTTTCCGCGGCGCAGTTGAACGCGCTGGTCCACCTAAAGCAGGGCGCCATGGCCAACCTGGATGTGCTCAATGCTCAGCTGAATGACGCGCATGCGCCGTTTCTGAAGGCGGGTTATCTGTACCCCAAACTGGTGCCGCACTTTACCGCTGGCAGTGGGGACGCGATCAACGTGCAGGTTCAGGTAGTGCCCGGAGTGCGCTATCGCATGGGCGACCTGCGCGTGGCCGGGTTCAGGAGCAAGGATATGACCAAGGCTCAGCAGAACTGGCCGTTTCATGGCGGGACCTTCCTGAACATCGTTCTGTTGAAGGATTACATGGCCAACTTCCCTGACCTGCGAGCTGTGCTGCAGCCCTCGATTCAGAGCGGGCTGGTGAGCGTAAAGCTGGTGGCGGCGGGCAGCTACTGAGCCGTCGAGAGGGATAGTGCCGCTGGGAGCGGAGTGGCCCGGCGGATGAGGACGGAGCCTTACTCCTCGCCGAGCAGGGCTTCTTCCAGGGCGGCCGATTTGGCCTCCCAGGAGCTGTACAGGCGAGCCTGCTTCTCTTTCTGTTCCTTGTAGCGAGCGACGGTGCTTTGCGCTTTGCTCTCGTCTTTGAAGGTTTCATGGCGCGCCATTGCGCCTTCCAGCATCTGCAGCTCGGCGTCGATCAAGGCGATTTCCCGTTCCAATTGTTCGATCGCCTCGCGCATCTGCTTTTCGCGTTGCGGGTTGAGGCGTTTACGCCGGGCGCCATCGGCGGGGATGGCCTTTGCAGGTTCCAGCTTTGCTTTTTGAGTGGAAGAGGCGCGGTCCTTGCCGGCGCCGTTCGCCGTGGCGGGTGCGGGCAAGGCCGCCGCGCCGCCCAGTGGATGCTCCTTGCGGTAGATGTAGTCTTCGTAGTTGCCGGGATAGATGGCGATGCCGCCGCCCCCCACCTCGATCACTTTGGTTGCCAGGCCGTCGATGAAGTAGCGGTCGTGGGAAACGAACACCAGCGTGCCGCTGAACTGTTGCAGCGCATCGAGGAGAACGTCTTTGGCGCGCATGTCCAGGTGGTTGGTGGGTTCGTCGAGCAGCAAGAAATTCGAGGGCTGCAGGAGCATGCGGGCGAGGGCGTAGCGGTTGCGCTCGCCGCCGCTGAGGACGCCGATCTTCTTGTAAACATCGTCCCCGCGAAACAGAAAACAGCCGAGGATATTGCGCAGCTCGGGAACCATCATCACCGGACTGATTGAGGTGAGGTCGTCGAGGATGCGGCGAGTGGGATCCAGGGTTTTGTACTGATCCTGAGCAAAGAAATCGACGGTGACTTCGTGGCCCAGGGCGCGGGTTCCCGAGTCGGGCGGCTCGATACCGGCGAGGATGCGAATCAGCGTGCTTTTACCGGCGCCGTTGTGGCCGACCAGGGCGACGCGGTCACCGCGCTCCAGGATGAGATCGACGTTGCTGAAGACGCACTTGGGGCCGTAGGACTTGGCGGCGCCGTTCAACTCGACGATTTTGCGGCCACTGGAAGGGGGCGGAGGAAAGCTGAAATGGATGGTCGCCTCTTCCGGCGGCACTTCAATGGTTTCCATGCGCTCCAGCTCTTTGATCCGGCTCTGCACCTGGGCGGCTTTGGTGGCGGTGTAGCGGAAGCGGTTGATAAAGGTTTCCAGCTGGGTGCGGCGTTCCTGCTGGTTCTGCCAGGCGGCGCGCAACTGCGCGTAGCGCTGGTCTCTTTGCCGCTGGTAGCGGGAGTAGTTGCCGGCGTAGATGGTCAGCTTTTGCAGGGCCAATTCGACGGTTTTGGTTGTGACCGCGTCGAGGAAGTAGCGATCGTGGGAAACGAGCACCACCGCATTGGGATACTGAGCGAGGAACTCCTCCAGCCAGTTGCGCGCCTCGAGGTCGAGGTGGTTGGTGGGCTCGTCGAGCAGCAGAACGTCGGGACCGGCGAGCAGCAGCTTGGCAAGAGCGATGCGCATTTGCCAGCCGCCGCTGAATTCTTCGCACTGGCGATTCTGGTCTTCGGCGGAAAAGCCGAGGCCGGAGAGGACAGTGCCGATTTTCGCCTCCAGGCTATAGCCCTCGCCCACGGTGAAGGCATGCTGCAGGTGAGCGTAGCGGTCGTGCAGGTCCTCGCGTTGTGCGGCGGCGGGATCGGCGAGCTGGACTTCGAGTTGGCGCAGTTCCCGCTCCATCTGGAGCAGCCCAGAGAAGACGGTGCGGCATTCGTCGAGCAGGCTGCGTCCGGCGGCGACCAGACCTTCCTGGGGCAGGTAGCCAATCGTCTGGCTTTTGCTTTGGATGAGGCGGCCATCGTCGAGCGACTCGAGCCCGGCGAGGATTTTGAGCAGGGTGGATTTGCCACTGCCATTGGCGCCCACCAGGCCCACACGGTCCTGATCGGAGAGCAGCCATTCGGCGTTTGCAAAGAGAGTACGGCCACCAAAGTGCTTGGCAGCGCCGGTTAACTGAATCATGCCTCTCTACAGTATAGAGGGGGGTAGAAAGGCTACGGTGGGGGAGAGAAGGACAGCGGCAGAAAACAGCAGGCGGTCTTTCGTTGGGAAAGACCGCCTGCTGTTGATACCCAATCAGTGAGGAGCGACGAAGAAAGGGGTGCTCGAAGACGGGGGCTCGAATTCACGCCGCTGCGCGGCGGGTATGACGGGTGCCGGCGACGGGGAGCTTACGGCCAGGCAGAACCTCCGCGGGGCTGAGGAGCGGGATTGGGGAGGTTTGCGCAGCGGCAGCAGCCTCTACCGGGACCGGGACGGACTGATCCATGATTTGGTTCCAGGTTTGGCCATGGCGCTTCATGCAGTGCTGGCAGCGCAGGCCGTAGGTGCCATCGTCCCACCGCGCCCGTACCCAATGGTGAGTACAACTGCGCTGGGCCAACCAGGACCAAGCTTCGGACAATCCACGCACCGCCCGTTTCAGTAGCACCACCTCCTCGGGAGCTTGGCTCTCAAACAAGGTAGGTTGCATCAGTGTTCCTCCCAGACCGGGGTGAGCCCCGTGTCCTTTGGGTAAATAGATGCACTCAGGTGGCAGCCCGTTGCTATTTTGCTGGCCAGCAACTTGGATTTTCCTGAATTGGCGCGGGCTAGTGGCGCTAAGTGAACGGAGCAGGCACCCCGAAAAGAGGCGCAAACGCTTGCATTGGAAGCCTGAGCCGCTGGCTCTCTGCTCTGGCCCTTCGTTAGTGGGGTGAGCCCGGCATCTGTTCTACACTCGGATATGCCCTCAGTTAAGAGTGTCAGCAGTGCGCAAAATGGCGCAGTTAAGCTTTTTCGCCAAATCTTCCGGCAGGGGATGATGCCCCTGGAGGGTGAGCAGGGACACGGTCTGCTGGCGCTGGAGAGCCCGCGGCTCATTGCGGAAGCGCTGCGCAGTGGATTCCGGCTGGAGCAGGTGCTTCTGAGCAATACCGGTGAAGACCACCACGGTCCGCGGCTGCTGCCGCAGCTTTCCAAGCACACGGCAGTGACGGTCGTTCCCGATGCGGTATTTCAGTCGGCGGTGAATGTGGAGCAGCCGCAGGGGGCGGCGGCTCTGGTGCGGGTTCCGCTCTACGGGCTGGAGCAGGTGTTTTCCGGCAAGGAAAACGCAGCGGAGCAAGTGGGGGGGGCGCCACTGCTGGTGGTAGCGGCTGGGCTACAGGATCCGGGCAATATGGGCACCCTGGTGAGAGCAGCGGACGCTTTTGGAGCGACGGCGATGGTGGCGTTGACGGACACGGTAAGCCCCTGGAATGCCAAGGCGGTGAGGGCCAGCGCCGGCTCCGTGCTGCACATTCCCATCGTGACCAAGGTAGAGCCTTCCGCTTTGATTGCGCTCTGCCGCTCGCGCGATTTGCCCATCTACACCACCGCGGCCAAAGGCAAGGCGCCGCTGCCGCAATTACCATTGCGTGGGGGGCTGTGCCTGGTGATCGGACAGGAGGGGGCGGGGGTGCCGCGGGAGTTACAGCGAGCCGCGACCGCCAATGTCGCCGTTCCGATGCTGCGCGACGTGGAATCGCTGAATGCCGGAGTGGCCGGCGCCATCATTCTGTACGAAGTGGCGCGGCAACGAGGCTTCGAAAGGCATGATGTCTCTGTTTGACGCATCCACGCCCCCGAGCCAGAGCGGCGCGCCGCTGGCCGAGCGTATGCGGCCGCGCACACTGGATGAATTCACCGGGCAGGAACACCTGCTGGCTCCGGGACGCCCGCTGCGCGCGCAAATCGAACGGGACACGCTGGGTTCGCTGATCTTCTGGGGGCCGCCAGGAGTCGGCAAGACCACACTGGCGCGCATCATTGCGCAGCGTACGCAACGCGTCTTCGTGCCGTTCAGCGCCGTCACCAGCGGCATCAAGGAAATCCGGCAGGTCATGGCGGACGCGGAGAAGCTGCAGGCGCACGGGCGGCGAACCATCCTGTTTGTCGACGAAATACATCGCTTCAATAAGGCGCAGCAGGACGCGTTTTTGCCCTATGTCGAGAAGGGCACGATTACGCTGATCGGCGCCACCACGGAAAATCCCAGCTTTGAAATCAATTCGGCGCTGTTGAGCCGGGCGCGGGTGTATGTGCTGCGGGCGCTGGAGCAGGAGCAGATTGTGGGGCTGCTGCAGCGGGCGCTGCAGGACCGGGAACGCGGGCTGTTGGGAAATTCGGAGCTGGCGCGGGAGCGGCGGCCGTTGGGGGTGGAGGCGGAAGGCGAGGCATTGCAGCACATTGCCTTGTTTGCCAACGGCGATGCGCGCAGCGCATACAACATGCTGGAGGCGGTGGCGGCATCGGCGGTTCCCAGCGGCGATCCGGCAGTGTTACGCCTTACGAAGGAGCTGGTCAGCGACACGTTGCAGCGCAAGATGCTGCTCTATGACAAGGGCGGCGAGGAACATTTCAATCTGATTTCGGCCCTGCACAAATCGCTGCGCAACAGCGATCCGCAGGCGGCGCTGTACTGGACGGTGCGCATGTTGCAGTCGGGCGAGGACCCGATGTACGTAGCGCGCCGGATGGTGCGGTTTGCGGTGGAGGATATAGGGCTGGCCGATCCGCGGGCGCTGGAGCAGGCGCTGGCGGCGCGGGACGCGTTTCATTTTCTGGGGTTGCCGGAGGGAGGGCTGGCGTTGGCGCAGGCGGCGGTGTATCTGGCGATGGCGCCCAAGTCCAACGCGCTCTATACGGCTTATGGAGAGGCGCAAGGGGATGTCCAGCAGACGCAAGCCGATCCGGTTCCGATGCACTTGCGCAATGCGCCCACGGCGCTGATGAAGGAGCTGGGCTATTCTCGCGGCTATCAATACGCGCACGACGTGCCCGGCAAGGTGGCGGCGATGCAATGTCTGCCGGACAACCTGCGCGACCGGCGCTATTATCGCCCCAGTGGCGCCGGCTTTGAGAGGCGCTTACAGGAGCTGCTGGAGGCGGTGGAGCGCAAACAACGCCCGGAGGCCTCAGCGCCATCCACAACACAGCAGTCCCAGGCCGGTCCAAGCGAGGCTTGAGCTTGAGCGCAATGGGAAGGGCTTGGGGCGAAGGGCCGGCCGGCTGCCCGGTTTGCCGAGAGCCCATACAGTGAAATACAATCGGTATTTACCCCGCCGTGTGGGGAAGACCTTCGGATGTGGGGGAGATCACTACCTTGTCTTTAACACTCGCGACACACGACAGCAACGGCATCACCGTTGTTAACGCCACCGGCCGCATTGTCCTGGGCGAGGAGACCAGCACGCTGCGGGACAGCCTGAAGAAGCTCCTGGCGGAGGGGCGCAAGAAGATTGTCCTGAATCTGGGGCAGGTGGATTTCATTGATAGCAGTGGACTGGGCGCCCTGGTTGGGCTGCACACCACCGCGCATGCGCAAGGGGCGGAAATCCGTCTGGCCAACGTCACCAAGCGTTTTCACGAGTTGCTGCAGATCACCAAACTGCTGACGGTGTTTGACGTGTACAACTCCGAGCAGGACGCGATCCAGAGCTTTTCGTAGGCACGCACACCCTGTTTGTGCCGAATAGAAAAAAGGGCGGCCGAAAGCCGCCCTTTTTTGTTTTGTGGCATGCGCATTACGGGTTGAGCTTAAAGAGCGTGAAGCCACTGAGCAGTTTGGGGAAAAAGTCAGTCGACTTTTGCGGCATAACGCCACCCGCCAGGGCCACGTCACGCACCTGCTGTGCCGCCACCTGATTCAGGAAGAAAGCGGCCTGCGCATGGCCATGGGCGACGCTGTTGAGGGCTTCGCGGGCGTCGCGCAGGTAATGCAGGTTCTTCTCTTCGCGGACCGCTTCCGGAGTGATGCCCAAGGCGCGCTGCAAGGCCAGCTCGTGGAGCACGACCACGTCCAATTGCCGCTGTTGTTCGAGATATTCCGGCAGGACGGCGGCCAGTTTGAGGTCGCGCTTGAGATGCAGCAGGAAGATCGCGGAGCGGTCGGCAAAAACCGCGGCGAAAGACCGGCGCCCGCCTTGTAACTGCTGGCGGATGTGCTCCCACTGCGAGGCCCAGGTATCGGGCGGAGCGGGCCGCTCCTCGACATCGAAAAATTCCTTCAGTTGCTGCACCGCGGCGTGGGAGTCGAGGTGCGGCAGCGAGTGGACGACGCGATGGCTGGGCAGCACCACCATGCCGGGGGCGTCGAGGTTGACGAAGGTCATCATGACGAAGTCGGAGGGCAGCTCGCCACTGGCGTGCGGCGCCTTCTCGCGCTCCTCGCGCATGTAGGCCAGAGCGGTCTCGTAGCGGTGATGGCCGTCGGCAATGACGAGCTGGCGCGACTCCATCGCCTTCTGCAGGCGCGCAATCACCTCGGGGTCGGCCTCGCGGAAGAGGCGATGCTCGGTGCCGTACTCATCAACCGCTTCCGCGATCGGGGTATTGGCACGCTCGAGCAATTCCTGCTCGGTGCGCAGCGAGGGGTCGCTGTAGAGCATGAAGATCTGCCCGAAGTGCGTGCGCGTGGCGCGCAGCAGATTGAGGCGGTCCTGTTTCGGTCCGCTCAAGGTCTGCTCGTGGCGGAAGACGACCTTGTTTTCGTAGGGTTCAAGGGCGCCGAGGGCGATGAAGCCGCGGCGCACGTGCTTTTCGGCTTCCCGCCCGGGGACATGGAACGTCTGGGTATAGGGGTAAACGCAGGGAGAGGCCTCGGCGCGCAGAATGCCCTGGTCAATCCAATCGCGCAAAAACTGCGCGGCGCGGGTGTAGACGTTGTTCTGCTCGTTATCGGCGGAATGCTTTTCGCCGAGGATGAGCCGCACCAGATTGTAAGGACTCTGCTTGAGGTAGTGCTGGCGCATCTCGGGAGTAATTTTGTCGTAGGGTTGAGTGACCACATCCTGGGGCGAAACCCGGGCCGGGTCGTAACGGAAGGCGCGAAAGGGTCGTATGCGTGCCATAGAAAACCTGAATGTTCCAGTTTAGCGAAAACGCAAGGAGGGGAAACCGGAGAAGAGTTGTCCAATACGGAATGAGCATGAATGGGGAGCTGATTCCAACGCGGAATGAGCATGAGAGGCACGGCCTCGTCTCCTGAGCCGCCCGCTGGCATTGCTTACCGTTGGGTCGCTGGCACGTTCTCCCGTGAGAACGTGAAGCCGCCGATGCCGGGCTCCTCTCCCGCGCGAGGGCCCGCCCTTCGGAATTTCGCGGCCCTCCACCTGCGATCCCCTCCCGCAGGGAGAACTCGGTGGCTCGCTCCTACCGAGACCGGAGTTTCACGAGGCCGAACCTCGTCTTCTGAGCCGCCCGCCAGTATTGCTTCGTCTCCCCGAGGGAGGACGGGGTGGCCGGCTGCAACGGCGGGGTGGGGGGAAATCATCCCTGGCGAAACGCCTCTTTGTTGACCACCCAAGGCATATTGGCCGGGTTGCCGCCGTGGCGCGCCTCCAGAACGTCGCGCAGACCTTCCAGGCAGCGACCGGCCATGCCGAGTTGCGGGTCGAGGGAGAGGCGGGTCTGGCGCGCACCGCTGCCGAAATGGTGAAACAGGCGGGTGCGGTCCTCGAGTTCGGAATCGCGCAGAGGCGAATCGGCGGGCAGGGGTTCGGTGACAAATACATCCAAGGCAGCGCCGGCAAGCTTGTGCTCTCGCAGTGCCTTCACCAGGGCCTCTTCATCCACGACGGGGCCGCGGGCGGTGTTGATCAGATAGGCAGTGGGCTTCATCCAGCTGAGCCGCTCGGCGTTGATGAGATGGTAGGTAGAGTCCGGGCCAACGCCATGGACGAGCGGCAGGTGCAAGCTGACGAAATCCGCCTCCGCAAGCGCGGTGCGCAGGTCCACCTGGCGAATGGTTCTGGGTTCGCGCACCCATCCGGCGCGGTGCCGCAGGGCCATCAATTCCCGCACGCTTTGCAGGTAGCTCTCCTCCACCGGACGGCGCGCGTAACACAACACGTTCATGTCCAGTCCGAGGCACTTCTGCAGAAACGCGCGGCCGATGCGGCCCATGCCGATGACGGCGACGGTGCGTCCACTGACTTCGTCACCGAGAAAAGGATGATGGGGATGCCATGCGCCCCAATGATTTTCCCGCACCAGGCGTTCGCTGGACCACAGCCGGCGCGCGACCGCGCCCATCATGAACAGGGCGAATTCCGCGGTGGCGCCGGTGAGCACGCCCGGCGTGTTGGTGAAGGGGATGCGGTAGCGCGAGGCGGCTGCGCGATCAATGTTGTCGACGCCGACCGAATCCTGGGCGATCACCTGAAGGGTTCCGGCGCCGGCGGCGATGACCGCCGCGGTGATGGGATCGCGCAAGGTGGTGATGAGCGCATCGATGCCGGTGGCGACCTTGGCGCGAATCAACTCCTCCGAGGGGGGACTGAGTTGGGGATAGACCTCGACCTGATAGCCGAGATTGCGCAGCAGGTCGAAGGCATGACTGCCAATGTCGGCGGTGGCAAAAATGCGCTTGCCGGCGCCGGGATGGTCGGGGTTGGGGAGATGCGAGCCGCTCATAGCAACGCCTTCACCATGGCATTGAAGCAGTACTGAAACAATAAAAAAGGCGGGGGATCGGATCCCCCGCCTTTGGCGAGGCACGGCCTCGTCTCCTGAGCCGCCCGCTGGCATTGCTTTCCGTTGGGTCGCTGGCACGTTCTCCAGTGAGAACGTGCCAGCGACCGATGCCGGGCTCCTCTCCCGCGCGAGGGGCCCGCCCTTCGGAATTTCGCGGCCCTCCACCTGCGATCTCCTCCCGAAGGGAGGGCCCGGTGGCTCGCTCCTCTGGAAGCAGCGATGGTCTAGGAGCAGCCGCTGGTCTCGCCGCAATTGACGCACTTGTAGCAGGCGCCATTGGGAACCATGATGCTGCCGCAGTTGTGGCAGGCGGGCGCGTCCGCGGCGGTGGCGACTACGCCGCGGGGGGCGGCACTGTTGCCGGAATTGTCCGGAATCAGGGGAATCTGCCCGACCGTCTCCAACTGTTCCTTCTCGACGCCGCGATCGCCATGGGCATCTTCGACGCTCTTGCTGGCGGGCGGCTGCTGACCCAGGAACTTCAGACCCAGCCAGCGGAACAGGTAATCCATGATGGACTTGGCGTAGCCAATTTCCGCGTTGCCGGACCAGCCGCTGGGCTCGAAACGGGTGTGGGAAAACTTGTCGACCAGCAGCTTCAAGGGGACGCCATGCTGCAGCGCGATGGAGATGGCGGTAGCGAAGCTGTCCATCAGGCCGCTGATGGTGGAGCCCTCTTTGGCCATGGTGACGAAGATCTCGCCGGCCTGGCCATCTTCATACATGCCGACAGTGATGTAGCCCTCATGGCCGCCCACCTTGAATTTGTGGGTGATCGACTGGCGCTCGTCGGGGAGCCGGCGGCGGTACGGGCGAGCGATGGCCTCGGCGGTCTTTTCAGCCGTCTTCTCATCGGCTGCCTTGTCCTTGGAGGCCGAAAGGGGCTGCACCTTCTTGCTGCCATCACGATAAATGGCGACCGCCTTGAGCCCCAGTTTCCAGGAATCGATGTAGACCTGCATGATGTCTTCCACGGTGGCGGACTCGGGCAGGTTAACGGTCTTGGAAATGGCGCCGGAGAGGAAGGGCTGGCAAGCGCCCATCATGCGGACGTGACCGGAGTAGTGAATGCTGCGCGTGCCGTTCTGCGGTTTAAAGGAGCAGTCAAACACGGGCAGGTGCTCGGCCTTGAGGTGCGGCGCGCCTTCGATGGTTCCGGTGGCATCCACAAAGGCGACGATGGCCTCGGTCTGCTCGGGGGTGTAGCCGAGCTTCAAGAGGGCCTTGTCCACGCTCTGGTTGACGATTTTGATCATGCCGCCGCCGACCAGTTTTTTGTACTTCACCAGGGCCAGGTCGGGCTCGATACCGGTCGTATCGCAGTCCATCATGAAGCCGATGGTGCCAGTCGGTGCGAGAACGGTGACCTGGGCGTTGCGGTAGCCGGCTTTGCTGCCCAGCTCCAGCGCCTCGTCCCAGCACTGGCGGGCGGCCTGGTAGACGGGCTCGGCGACGTTTTTGGGTTGGATATGGTTGACCGAGGCGCGGTGCATGCGGATGACGTCGAGCATGGGCTCGCGGTTCATGGCAAAGCCCGGGAAGTAACCGGCGACCTCGTTGGTGGTGAGAGCTTCGGCGATGCGCGCCGACTGCAGATAGGCTTCCCCACACATAATGGCGGTTAAGGAGGCGGCGAAATCGCGGCCCGCGTCGCTGTCGTAAGGCAACCCATTGGACATCAACAGCGCGCCCAGATTGGCATAGCCCAGGCCCAGCGGGCGGTAATCGTGCGAATTCTGCATGATCGCCTGTGTGGGATAGCTGGCGTTATCGACGATGATTTCCTGGGCCGTGATCAGGACGTCAACCGCGTGGCGGTAGCCGGCGACGTCGAAGCCACCCGCGCCGGCGAACTTCATCAGGTTGATCGAGGCCAGATTGCAGGCCGAGTCGTCGAGGAACATGTACTCGGAACAGGGATTGGAGGCGTTGATGCGGGCCGTGTTCTTGCTGGTATGCCAACGGTTGACGGTGGTGTCGTACTGCATGCCGGGATCGCCGCACTGCCAGGCGGCATCGGAGATCTGGCGCAGCAGGTCGCGGGCGTTGACGTGGCGCAGCGGCTCACCTTTGCGGCCTCCGCCGACACGGCGCAGGGCCCAGTTCTGGTTCTTTTCCGCGGCTTCCATGAACTCGTCGCTGACGCGGACGGAGTTGTTGGCGTTCTGGAAGAAGATCGAGGAGTAGGCCTCGCCGTCCAGCGAGGCGTCGTAGCCGTTCTGGACCAGGGTTTGGGCCTTCTTCTCCTCCTTGGCCTTGCACCAGATGAACTCTTCGATATCCGGGTGGTCGGCGTTCAGGATGACCATTTTGGCGGCGCGGCGCGTTTTGCCACCCGACTTGATCACGCCGGCGAAGGCGTCAAAGCCCTTCATGAAGCTCAATGGGCCACTGGCGGTGCCGCCGCCGGAAAGTATTTCCGCCGAGCCGCGAATGGGGGAGAGATTGGTGCCGGTTCCCGAACCCCACTTGAAGAGCATGCCTTCAGTCTTGGCCAGGGTAAGAATGCTCTCCAGTGAATCCTGCACGGAGTTAATAAAGCAAGCCGAGCATTGCGGCCGCTTGTAGCCGATCGGGCCGTAGACGGGCTGCTGCCGCGCCTTGTCCCAGTACCAGTTGGCGCCGTCGGCATTGGGCTCGAGGCGGTCTACGCCGCAGTTGAACCAGACCGGAGAGTTGAAGGCGGCCCTTTGCGTGACGAGCAGATGGGTGAGCTCGTCCTCAAACACTTTGGCGTCTTCGGCGGAGCGGAAGTAGCCGTCCGCCACGCCCCAGTGGGTAATGGTTTCGGCAACGCGGGAGATCAGATCGCGCACGCTGTTTTCGCGAGCGCTGGCGCCCAGCTTGCCATGCAGGTATTTGGAGGCGACGATGTTGGTGGCGGTTTGCGACCAGTCCTGGGGAACGTCAATATCCTTCTGCTCGAAGATGACCTCGCCCTTTTCGTTTTGAATCAGGGCGGTGCGCTTTTCCCACGCGACCTCATCGTAGGGCGAAATGCCGGCGTGGCTGAAGCGGCGGGTGAAGGTTAAACCGCGCGCGCTGCGCGCCTTTTTGGAAGGCGCGGCGGCCGGGCCACTCTCGGTGGTGAAGCTGGTGGAGGCTTCGGCGAGGTTCTCGAGCTTGCTGTCGTTTCCCATCTCCATTGGAACGTCTCTCCGTGTTCTGGGTGAGGGTTCTTTGGCCGTCCGCGGTAGCGGATTGCGATCACGCCCGGTGCGGCTGGCCAATAGCCGGCCGGGCGGCACGGCGTCCAGGTTCGTCCGCGGCTGGCGAACGATCCTGAACTCAGGGCGGCCATCATAACCCAGCCGCCTTGTCTGTGCTCCGATCTTTTTTTCGTCCCCACCCCAGTGGGCATGGTGCTCGACGGGGGCATTTGCGGGGCAGCTCCCGCTGCACGCTCAGCAAGGGCCGGAATCGAACAGTAACGCCACTTCTGGGGGATGTCAATAGACAAGGCCCAAGATATTGGGGTGCATTGCGCGGCACCGGGGTTGGCCAGCGAGAAGTATTGATTAAGCAAGTACTTGAAGCGAATTTGCGGGAATGGGAAGCCGTGGGCGGGTAGTCTGGAAGAGCAACTCAGGGCCATGAGCGGACTCAACGATCTCATCTGCGGGTTTGTGGAGCGGTATTTAAGGGCCGAACGCAACGCCAGTCCGCACACCATGCGGAATTACCGTACGGACCTGTTGCAGTTTGCCGCCTTTCTGGAGGCCACGAACAGGGGAGAGGCACCCTGGAGCGCTGCCGCGGTGACGCATATCCACATCCGGCAGTTTCTGGCCGACCTGTACAGCCGGGGCGCGCAAAAGACTTCCGCGGCGCGGCGGCTCTCCAGTATTCGTTCGTTTTTTCGCTATCTGGTGCGGGAAGGCGTGGTGCAGGACAATCCGGCGCGGCTGGTGAGCTCGCCGAAGCTGCCCAAGCGGCTGCCGGAGATTCCGCGGGCGGAGCAGGTCAATCGACTTCTGGACGAGCTGCCGGCCGATGAAGAGGCGAGCTTTCCGGAGCGCGAGGTTGCGATTTTGGAGTTGCTCTACGGCTGTGGGTTGCGCGTGAGCGAATTGACAGCGCTGGATTTGGAGCACGTCAACTTTGGCGAAGGCCTGTTGCGAGTGCGGGGCAAAGGACGCCGTGAGAGGCTGGCGCCATTTGGAAGCAAAGCAGAGCGGGCATTACGCAGTTATCTGGAAAAGCGCAACACGATGTTGGCAGCCAAGAAGGTACGGCAACAGGCCGCGGTGTTTGTGAACTTGCGAGGCACACGCCTGACCAGCCGCTCCGTGGGACGCATTGTGAAGGCTTGCGCGCTGCGCTTCGGCTTGCCGGGAGATCTCCACCCGCATTCGTTGCGGCATGCGTTTGCCTCGCACCTGCTGGGGGAAGGCGCGGATCTGCGCGCCATCCAGGAAATGCTGGGGCACAAGAGTCTGGCGACCACTCAGCGCTACACGCAGACCAACCTGGGGCAAATCATGGAGGTCTACGACCGCAGTCACCCTAAAGCCAGAGAGAATTGAGGCTAACCCACAGAAACAGCATGGCTTCTATGGCGGGGAGTCCGGCGGCACCCGGGGCGGGGGAACGCCGTTCCCGCTTCGCAGATAAATTGCTCCGTACTGAGTTGCCGCGGAGGCCCCGCTTGTGGTACAACTGAAACGCAGTATCTCCGGTGGCGGAATAACCAATGGTGCTGCCCGAGTAGAGTTTTGAGGAGGTTTTGAATGAAGTTGTCTCGCATGTTTGCGGCGGCCGCAATGGTTGCCGGTCTGGCCGCGCTGCCCGCGATGGGAAGCAACGGCGCTCTGCTGAGCCCGATGGCCGGTTCTGTTTTGGTCAACGGTCAGTCGATTGTCAGCGGTTCGGCGATCGTGGCTGGCGATACGGTAGCGACCAGCTCTAACGGCAGCGCGCGCATGGTTCTGCCGGGCGGACTGCTGGAAGCTGCCTCCAAAACCAATTTTCAGATGGAGCAGGGCAATCAGGTTCGCCTGAACCAGGGACTCATCAACGTTTCCGGTTTGACGGTTGACGTGCACGGGTTCCGCGTGCTGCCCGCTTCAAACAACGCCCGCTTCACCGTGACCGCGTTGAACGGCGCCAACTACGTCACCGCCGTCAGCGGCAGCGTAAAGCTGGTCAGCGCCAGCCACAGCTATACGGTGGCCGCCGGTCACGCGATGATGTTCCAGGACAACGGCAGTAACAGCACTTCCGCAGCTGCCAGCGCGGGCGGAACGACGAGCACGGGTTTGGCCGCTCCAGTGGCGGTAGGCATTGCCGGTGCGGCGGCGGTGATTACCGGTGTGGTTGTGCACGTAGTGACCAAGAACAGCAGCAACAGCCCCGCTTTCTAGGCAGGGTCAAGCACAAATAAAAAAGGCCGCCCAGCGGGGCGGCCTTTTTTATTTGTCCTCACGGGTGCGCGAGTGAATCCAGGACGACAGGAACACCAAGCGCCGCGGAGAACAAGGCGACTTTAAGTGTCTGCTCATCAACAGGCGAAAGCGCGCGCCCTCCCCAGGCTAATACCGGCGGGCGCTGCGCAAGCGCTTGCGCGCCCTGGGATCTCTACCTGGGCGCAGTGGATGCCTATTCGAGAGATTTTCGTGGTGGAAATGGGTTGCGTTGTCCGCGCCGGCTGTGGTACAAATGAACCGCTGTATCTCCAACTTTGAAATACCCAATGGTTCTGCCCGTGTGGAGCTTTTGAGGAGGTTTAGATGAAGTTTTCCCGTATGTTTGCGGCAGCCGCAGTGGTTGCCGGCTTGGCCACGCTTCCCGCGATGGGAAGCAACGGCGCTCTTCTGAGCCCGATGGCCGGTTCTGTTTTGGTCAACGGTCAGTCGATTGTCAGTGGTTCGGCGATCGTCGCTGGCGATGCGGTGGCGACCAGTTCCAATGGCAGCGCGCGCTTGGTTCTGCCCAACGGAATGCTGGAGGCTGCCTCCAAAACCAACTTCCAGATGGAGCAGGGCAATCAGGTTCGCCTGAACGAGGGACTTGTGAACGTTACCGGCATGACCGTTGACGTGCATGGCTTCCGCGTTCTGCCTGCTTCCTCCAATGCCCGTTTCACCGTTACCGCGTTGAACGGCACCAACTATGTCACCGCCGTCTCCGGCAGCGTAAAGCTGGTCAGCGCCAGCCACAGCTACACCGTAGCCGCTGGTCACGCCATGATGTTCCAGGACCAAGCTGCGGCCCCGGCTGCTGGCAGCGCGGGCGGAGCTTCGAGCGTTGCCCTACCAGTAGCCATTGGCATTGGGGCGGCCGCCGCGGTCATTACCGGTGTGGTCGTTCACGAAGTTACGAAGTGCAGCAACTGCATCACCAGCCCGTCCTACTAAGCAGGGGTTGGATTGCATTCACAAAAAGGCCGCCCCTTTGGGGCGGCCTTTTTGCGTCTGTGCGGCGATTTTTGCTTAGATCATGTCGGCCTGAAGAATCCAGCCTTTTCAGCCAAGTCCGGTGCTGTGCGGCGCCCGGAAGCATAGGCGGTACGGCCGCTTTTATTCCACCCGCTCTGGAGGGCAACCCTCCGACCTTGTTCCAAAAGAGTGAAGATGTGCATTTAGTGCGCGGCTTGGGACTGGGGCAGCTGGGCGACGGCTTTCGACAGCAGGACGGACGCATTGGCCAAGCGCGGAGAACAAAAGCGCGGGGCCGGTAACGGCCACCGGCCCCGCGCCTTTCCAGCGGTTGGAAGCAGCCTATTTGGCGGAGGGTTTGCGCTTGCGTGGGGCTTTGGGCGCGCCTTCCGGCTTGGCTTTGGGCTTGCGCGGGGCGCGCTTCTTACGGCCGCCCGCTTCGGCGGCCACGGCATCGGCCAGGCTCAGGGGTTGCTCTTCCGCGCCTTCGCCGTGGACTCCGTTGTAATAGCCGAGCAGCGCGATCTGCGAGTCTTCCCCTTCCTCGGCAGGGGGCACGGCTGCGTTCGCCGGCACGGCGCCGCTCTCGGGCTGGCCGTCGGCCTCCAGGCCCTCGGCGGCGCGGGTGGTGACGGGAGGGGCGCTTGGAGCCGGCGCTACAGGACCATTGGCGCTGGGAGGCGGAGTTCCTCCAGGGATGAAGACACGCAGGGCGCCGCGGCGGTCGCGCTGCAGGCGCAGAAGGTTTTGATTCTGCCCAATCCGCAACAACTCCACCAGTGAGGCGAAGCCGTAGCGCTGCTCGTCGAAGCCGGGGGCCTCGTTGCGCAGGAGCTGTTTGACGTTGCGCAGGTAGAGGGGGCGTGGGTTGGTGCCGCGCAGCGGCAAGAGGACCTTGGTCAGCAGCTCAACCGCCTCTCCCTGGGGCAAAGCGGGGCCGTTCAAAACGGCTGGAGCCGGCGCCGCAACCGGAATCACCGGGGAAGGCAGGTTTTCGGCGCTCTCCTCGCCATCCGCAGTGAGCGGAGCCGGTTCCAATTCACCCTCCACGGGCTCGGCGTCCGTCCGCTGCTCGGGTTCCGGCGCGGGCAGTTCGAGGCTGGGCTCGCGATCCAGGGGCTCGACCAGGCAGCTATTGCCGTGCTGGCGGAGCGTGACCAGTTCCTTGTCGGCCAGCTTTTGCACGAACTGCCGGAAGGAGCTGGCGCCGAAATCGCGCTCGTTGAAGGTGGAGTCGAGCTGGACCAGAGTGCTCTTCAAGAGCCCCAGCTGGGCCTGCACGGAGCGGTCGCTCAGGACTTTCAGGGCGCGGTAGACCAGGGGAACCACGTTCTCAATGGGGTAGAGCTCGCGGCGCCGCACACCATCGGCGGCTTCCTTGCCGTCGCGGCGGCGATCGGAGACGGCGGGCTCGATCAGGTTTTCGTAGGCAATGAACTCGCGGCAGTTGCGTTGCAGCACGCTGCTGGTGAAGGAGCGGCCCCCGACCACAAAGACAGCTTTGTTGTACTGCTTGAGCTTCTCCACCAGGGCGATGAAATCACTGTCGCCGCCGACCACGACGAAGGCGTTGATGTGGGGATGGTTAATGGCCATCTCCAGCGCGTCCAGCGCCAGGTTGATATCGGCGCCGTTCTTGTCGCCGCGCGGGGTGAGGTCGCGCTGCACCATGAGGACAGCGTTCTGGGTGAGCGTCCTGGTGAGCTCGCCGGCGCGCTTCCAGTTTCCGTAGGCAATTTTGGTGACGACTTCGCCGCGCTCCTTGAGCGCCTCGAGGATGAGTCCCAGATCGAAATCGCGGCCCATGGTGCTTCGCACGCCGATCTGGATGTTATCGAAGTCGATGAATACAGCTATTTTCAGTTTGTCGTCGTTCACAGAAGTGAAACCGCGCGTTCCCTTGGGAGGTAAAACGGGCTTTCGCGAGAAAAGAAGGACTTGGCGAAAGCGGCGCGGTGAATTTCATGTCGCGTGCCGGGAGCACCGCCAAGCGGCAAACACAGGCAATCCCGTCACACCAAGCCGATGATAGCACGGGTAGGGGCCACCAGGCTACGGGGCCGGGCGCAAGCCCGGTTTAACAGGGCCCGGGTTGGGACAACGCAGCGCACCGAGCATTGGGCCGAATGGATTTCGATGGCATAATAGCGCTTCCACCACGACGTGGAACCCCAATCCAATCCAACGTTCCACGAGGAAACGCAATGGTGTTCGCAGCCCACGCGGTCTGCCCGTCCTTTTCCGCTCTGTTGCTATTGCAGGGCGGCACGATTTCCAGCGGAGACAATGCCTGGATGCTGGTCTCCGCCGCCCTTGTGCTGTTGATGACGGCGCCTGGCCTGGCGCTTTTTTATGGCGGCCTGGTGCGCAGCAAGAACGTGCTCTCCGTCCTGATGCAGTGCTTTGCCATGATGGCGCTGGTGTCCGTGATGTGGGCGCTGATAGGTTACAGCCTGGGATTTGCCCCGGGCAGCGCGTTCATCGGCGGATTCCGCTACCTGGGGCTGCATGGAGTCGGGGCTCGACCCAGCGTTTACGCCCCGACGATTCCGCATACCACCTTCATGCTGTTCCAGATGATGTTTGCCATCATCACGCCGGCGCTGATCACGGGGGCCTTTGCGGAACGGATGAAATTCAGCGCCATGCTGCTGTTTTTGGGCCTGTGGTCGCTGCTGGTGTATTGCCCCATGGCGCATATGGTTTGGGGGCAGGGGGGCTGGCTGAACGCCAGCGGCGGTAGTGTTCCATCGCTGGATTTCGCGGGTGGCACGGTGGTCCATATCACCAGCGGGATTTCCGCCCTGGTTTGCGCGCTGTATTTAGGCAAGCGGGTCGGTTACCCGCAACAGCCGATGATGCCGCACAGTCTGGTGCTGTCGGTAGTAGGTGCAGGGCTATTGTGGGTAGGGTGGTTTGGATTCAACGCCGGCAGCGCGCTCAGCGCCGGCGCACTGGCTTCGGCCGCCTTCGCGGCAACCCATTTTGCGGCGGCCTCGGGGGCCCTGAGTTGGGGCGCGGCGGAATGGATTCACAACGGCAAGGCGAGCATGCTGGGCGTGATTTCGGGAGCGGTCGCGGGGCTGGTGGCCATCACGCCCGCCTCCGGCTTTGTCACCCCAATGGCGGCGCTGCTCATTGGCATCTGTGCCGGCCTGGTCTGTTTCTTCATGGTGACCACCGTCAAGCGCCACTTCGGCTACGATGACGCACTGGACGCTTTTGGTGTGCACGGGATTGGCGGGACGCTGGGGGCGCTGCTGACCGGCGTCTTTGCCACCCGGGCGATCAACCCGGCGTTTGGCCCCGGCCAGCCAGTCGGGGGAGTGGACGGCCACTGGGTGCAAGTGCTGCACCAGGCCGCGGGGGCAGCCACCGCCTGGGGGATTGCCGCCGTGGGCAGCTTGATCCTGCTGTGGGTGGTGGACCGCACGGTGGGACTGCGGGTCAGCACGGAACAAGAAATCGAAGGACTGGATGTGGTGCTGCACGGAGAGGAAGGCTACCATCTCGATTAGTTGGCCAATTCTCGGCCCAGGAACTGACTTATGAAAAAGCTGGAAGCGATCATTCAATCCTCGCGCCTGGAGCAGGTCAAGGAAGCCCTGAAAGAGGTCGGCGTGGAAGGCATGACGGTCATCGAGGCGCGTGGCCATGGGCGTCAGAAGGGGCACACCGAGGTTTATCGCGGCCGGGAGTATTCGGTCGATCTGTTGCCCAAGCTGAAGATCGAGATGGTTGTGGCTGACGACATGGTGGAACGGGCAATCGACGCGCTGGTGAGCGGCGCACGAACGGGAAAGATCGGAGATGGAAAGATCTTCATCTATCCGGTGGAGGACGCGATCCGCATTCGGAACGGACAGAGAGGCAAGGAAGCGCTCTAGCGCAATGTGCGCGAGCGCACTAGACGGCTCCACGAGAGGCAGGCGATGCGCGCCGCCAAGCCTGGCCGCCCGCGGACGGAGCTTCTCGCTATTTTCTCTACGCCCGCAGTGGATTTCCATGAGTTTGGGACCGTACATGGGAAGCGGTGCTGACTCTCGGGTAAAATAGGCCAGTCGAGCCTAAGCGGAAGAATCCTTGGAGTGCCGGTCCGTACCGCCCCCCCAAGGAAGCGCCGCTGGGCCGGCCGCGGAAAGGATCAGAAACGCTATGAGCGCTGCCAGCAACCCCACTCGTCTCGGCTTGGCGATGGATTTAGACCGTGTCGAAGCCCTGTCAGACGACCTGGAGCGCATCGCCGATGGACGCGATGCGGCCAGCCTTATGCGGTATCTGGTCGGCTTGTTCAAGTCCCGCATTCCGCATTACCACTGGGTGGGAATATACCTGCTGCGGGGGGAGCTGCTGCACCTGGGCCCCTTCGCGGGCAAGACGACGCCCCACCAGCAGATTCCTTTGGAACACGGCGTGTGCGGGGCGGCTGCGCGGGAGCGGCAATCGATTATCGTTCCGAACGTGCTTGCCGATCCGCGTTACCTGGCCTGCAGTGTGGAAACGCGCTCGGAAATCGTGGTTCCCATTGTGGACGGCACGCGGGTGTGGGGCGAAATCGATGTGGACAGCGACATTCCCGGCGCTTTCAACGAGCATGACCAGGCGCTGCTGGAACGCGCCGCCTCGCTGATTGCGGGCAAATTGCGCGAAGCCGCCGAGTTGCCCTTTGAAAGTCCCGAGCAGGTCCCCTAGTGCGCCGTGTGCTTCCCTTTAGCTCCGGCACGAAACGTCGTTAAAGAAACCTCGTTAAACTTGGAAAGTGGACGCAAAAGCCTGGATTGAAGAGCGGCGGGCACTGGTCGAGGCGCGCCTGGAGCAGGCGCTTCCGGCGGCACACACCTCGCCGAAGCGGCTGCATGAGGCCATGCGGCACAGTGTGTTTGCCGGGGGCAAGCGGCTGCGCCCCTTGCTGTGCCTGGCCGCCGCCGAGGCGGTGAGCACCGCGCCAGAAGCCGAGGATGTGCGAAGGCGCGCGCTGCCGGCCGCGTGTGCGCTGGAAATGGTGCACACCTACTCGCTCATACACGACGACCTGCCCGCCCTCGACAACGACGACCTGCGGCGGGGTCAGCCTACTTGCCACAAGGCGTACGGGGAAGCGACGGCGATCCTGGCCGGCGACGCCCTGTTGACGCTGGCCTTCGCCGAACTTGCCACCGCGGCGGACGCGGGGCTGACGCGGGAATGGGTACGGGAACTCGCCGGCGCCGCCGGCACTCCCCTGGGCATGGTCGGCGGGCAAATGGCGGACCTGGAAGCGACGCGCGAAACGGCTAACGAAGATACCCTCCTGTTTGTTCACCGCAACAAGACAGGAGCGCTGATTCGCGCCGCTGTGCTCATGGGCGCCCAAGCCGGCGGCGCCTCGGCGCCAACCCTGCAGGAACTCTCACGCTTTGGCGAGGAAATTGGGCTGGCATTTCAGATTGTTGACGACATTCTGGACGTGACCTCGTCGTCCGGCGAACTTGGTAAAACCGCCGGCAAGGACGAAGCGCAGGAGAAGGTCACCTATCCGGCGCTCTTCGGGCTGGAGCAGGCGCGGGAAGACGCGCGCCGCTACAGCGAACGCGCTTTGGGCCGGCTCACGGAGCTAGGCGACCGGGCGCAGGCGCTGCGCCTGCTGGCGGAAGTCATGGTCAGGCGGCGCAATTGAGCCACCCAAGTCCTAACTTCATGCGGTGTCCCTGGCTGTTCTGGTCCCAATTGCAAAAGGGCCGCCCGCTGGCCTAAGCTCAGAGCACGCGCGAGGCGTCGCGTCTCTGGCCGCACACCACCTGCTCCGAACACCATCATCTCCGAACACCATCTTCACGAGAGCTTCATGAAACACCGCTGTGCAATCTTGTTGTTTACCGCGTTCCTGATTTTGGCCGCCGGCAGGGCGCGAGCGGCGCAGCTGGCGCAACGGCAGCCGGCGCAACCGCAGCCGGCCTACAGGAACTTCAAAGTCTCGGTGTACATCCCGGTGCAGATTGTGCAGCATATGGCGGCCGATCCGGCGTGGTTAGGCGCGACGTGGAAGGCGATTTCGCGCGATGTGCACGTCGACAAGGTCTATATCGAGAGCTACCGGGGCGGGGATACCGCGAACGGCGCAACGCTGGAAGCGGTGAAGCGCTTTTTTGCGCGGCAGGGCGTCGCCACGGCGGGAGGGATGGCGCTGGTGGCGGGGGGCCGGGGCGGCCAGTTTCGCTCGCTTTCCTACACGAACCCGGGTGACCGGGCGCTGCTGGCGCGCATCTCGGCGCTGACGGCGCGGCACTTCAACCACATAATTCTGGACGACTTCTTTTTCAACTCCACCAAGACTGATGCGGATATAGCCGCTAAAGGGCGGCAGAGCTGGACTGCGTTCCGCTTGCAGTTGATGGACGAGGTCTCGCGTGACCTGATTCTGCGTCCGGCGAGGCGGGCCAATCCACGCGTCAAGATCGTGATCAAGTTCCCTAACTGGTACGACCATTTCCAGGGATCCGGCTACGATCTGGCGGTTGAACCGAAACTTTTTGACGGCATCTACACCGGTACGGAGACTCGCGATCCGGTCATCACCGATCAGCATCTGCAGCAGTACGAAAGCTACGAAATCATTCGCTACTTCGACAATGTCGCGCCGGGACGCAACGGTGGCGGCTGGGTCGACACGTATGACATCCGCTACGTGGATCGTTATGCGGAACAGTTGTGGGACACGCTGCTAGCCAAAGCGCCGGCGATTACGCTGTTCAACTGGGCGGCGTTACTGGCGCCGGCCAAACCCGGGGCGCGCCAAGCCTGGGCGAATTTAGGGACCACGCTCAACTTTCAAACGTTAGCCGCCGGGCGGCAGGACGTGACCATGGCGACGGTTGCGGGAAACGCGCTGCGAAGCATTGATGGCGTTCTCGGCAGCCTGGGGCAGCCGTTGGGTCTGAAAAGCTATAAGCCGTTTCAATCGCATGGGGAGGACTTCCTGCCCAACTACATGGGGCTGATCGGACTTCCCATGGAAATGGAGCCGCGGTTTCCTGGGAAGGCGCCGGCGGTTCTGCTGACCAAACAGGCCAGTTTCGATCCGAATATCGTCGCAAAGATTGAGCAAAAGCTGCGCGCCGGGGGCACGGTCATCATCACGTCCGGACTGTTGCAGGCGCTGCAAAGCAGAGGGATTGAGGACATTGTTGAAGCCAGTTTCACCAGCCGCCCGATGATGGTCAGCTCGTTTTACGGAGCCTACGGCGCCGGCGCGGGACAAAACCTCGGGCAGGCGAAGGGCGGCGACATTCTGTATCCCGAGCTGGACTTCTACACCAATGACGCCTGGCCTGTGGTTCGAGGCACCGCCAACGGCACCGGCGTCCCCATGCTGCTCAATGATCACTATTCGAAGGGGCAGCTTTTCATCTGGAATATTCCCTACAATCCCAGCGACCTCTACCGGCTTCCGGAAGCGACCCTCTCGGCGCTGAAGAACTATGTGGGCGCCAGCCTGCCAGTGCGCCTGAATGGCCCCAGCCAGACCAGCCTTTTTATTTACGACAACCGGACCTTCGTGCTGGAGTCGTACCTGGACCACCCTGTGGATGTGCAGGTGCTGGGCGGCTTCCATACGATTGAGAACCTGACCACCGGGCACATCGTCAAGGGCACAGCGCTGCAGCAGCCGGAACGGCAATCGCTGCCCGAAGGGGCCAACAGTTTTACCGTGCATCTGCTGCCGCACAGCCTGGCCGCGTTCCGCGAGCAGTAGGGCAGCGAAACTCCCCTGCGGGGAAGAGGCTCTCGCCAAGCGACCTGGGTAAGCATGCAAGCCGGCTTCCACTCCGGTAAAATAGTGAATGCATGCCCAAGACGCTTTTTGAAAAGATCTGGCAACGTCATGTAGTTTTTTCGGAACCCGGACGCCCCTCACTGCTGTACATCGATTTGCATCTGGTTCACGAAGTCACCTCACCGCAGGCCTTTGAGGCGTTGCGCGAGACCGGCCGCAAGGTGCGCCGCACGGATCGCACCTTCGCCACCCTGGATCACAACGTTCCCACCGATCCGCGCCCGTTCAAGATTCTGGACGCCAATTCCGCCAAGCAGATCGACGTCATGCGCGAGAATTGCCGCTCGTTTGGCATTCAGCTTTTCGATCTGGACAGCCCCAGCCAGGGCATCGTTCACGTCATTGGCCCGGAGCTGGGTTTGACGCAGCCCGGGAAGACGATTGTTTGCGGCGACAGCCACACTTCAACGCACGGCGCGTTTGGCGCGTTGGCGTTTGGTATCGGCACAAGCGAAGTGGAGCATGTGCTGGCAACGCAGTGCTTGTGGCAATCCCGTCCGCAGACATTGGAACTGCGGGTGGAGGGGACGCTGCGGCCCGGGGTGACGGCGAAGGACGTGATTCTCTACATCATTGGCCGCATCGGCACCGGCGGCGCTACCGGCTATGTAGTCGAGTACACCGGTCCGGTGATGCGCAACCTGACGATGGAGCAGCGAATGACGGTCTGCAACATGTCGATCGAGGCGGGTGCGCGCGCCGGCATGATTGCACCCGACCAGGTGACGGTGGATTACCTGCGCGGCCGCAAACACGTTCCACAGGGGGCGGAGTTTGAGAAGGCGGCGGCGGACTGGCTCTCACTGGCCTCCGATGCCGGCGCGCAATATGACAAGAGCCTGGTGTTTCAGGCCGAAGATATCGCCCCGCAAGTGAGCTGGGGAACCAACCCCGGCATGGTGGTCGATATCAACGGCCGGGTGCCCGATCCTAATGCGTTCAGCGATCCGGTGGAGCGCCGCTCGGCGGAAATGGCGCTGGAATACATGGGGCTGAAGCCCGGCACGCCAGTGCAGGAAATCAAACTCGATCGCGTCTTTATCGGCTCCTGCACCAACTCCCGCATTGAGGATCTGAAAGCCGCGGCAAGCGTGGTGCGCGGACGGCATGTGGCGCCCACGGTCCGCGCCATGGTGGTCCCCGGCTCGCAGCAGGTGAAAGCGGAGGCGGAAAAGCTCGGGCTGGACCGCATTTTCCGTGAGGCTGGCTTTGAATGGCGCGAATCAGGGTGCAGTATGTGCCTGGGTATGAACCCCGATACCCTCAGCCCCGGCGAGCGCTGCGCGTCGACCAGCAACCGCAATTTTGAAGGGCGGCAGGGCAAAGGTGGGCGGACCCATCTGGTCAGCCCGACGATGGCCGCGGCGGCGGCGGTGAGCGGTCACTTTGTCGATATCCGCGATTGGGATGTTCCCGTCGCCACAGGAGCCAGCCAATGAAACCCTTTGTGCAACACCGCGGCCTGGTCGCACCCCTGGACCGGCCCAATGTGGACACGGACCAGATCATTCCCAAACAGTTTTTGAAAGCCATCCTGCGCTCGGGACTGGGGAAAGGGCTATTCTTCGACTGGCGGTTTCTGGCCAGCGGAGCGTCCAATCCGGACTTCGCGCTCAATCAGCCGCGTTATCAGGGTGCGTCCATCCTGCTGGCGCGCGACAACTTTGGCTGTGGCAGCTCGCGCGAGCACGCTCCCTGGGCACTGAAGGATTACGGCTTTCAGGTCATTATCGCGCCGTCGTTTGCCGACATCTTCTACAACAATTGCTTCAAAAACGGGATGTTGCCGTTGGTGCTGCCGGCGGACCAGGTGGAGGAGTTGTTTCAGCTCGTGCAAGCCAAGCCGGGCACGCAGCTGACGGTGGATTTGCCATCGCAAACCGTGCGGGATGACGCGGGGAAGAGCTGGAGCTTTGAAGTCGACAGTTTTCGCAAGAAATGCCTCCTGGAGGGGCTCGACGATATCGCCCTCACGCTGCGGCATGAGGCGGAAATTGAGCAATACGAGAAGGCGCACGCCAGCGTTGCCTGAGCCGCGCCTGGTTGGAGCGGCAAGGCCGCTTGGAACCGAATGCTGGTAATGATTGAGGGGCGCCCGGTGGCGTCCCTCTTCGTTCTTTTATGGAAACCGATCAAGTCTGGCGTGTGGCGGCGATCCGCTTTCTGAATACCGCGCCGCTGATGTGGGGGCTGGAACACGAGCCGCACCTGGACATCAGCTATACCGTCCCTTCGCACTGCGCCCGTCAGATGCGCGAAGGTCAGGCGGACATCGGCATTATTCCCGTAATTGAGATGGCGCGCATTGCCGGTCTGGCGGCGTTGCCGGGGATAGGAATCACCGCGCGCGAACAAGTGCGCAGCATTCTTTTGATCAGCCGCGTAGCGCCCGCCAACATTCAGCGCCTGGCGTTGGATAGTTCATCGCGCACCTCCGCGGCGCTGGTGCAGATTCTCTTGCGCCAGTATTGGAAGGCGGGAGAGCCGCAGGTGCGGGAGGCCGAGCCCGACTGGCGGGAAATGTTGCGGGACAACGATGCCGCGCTGGTGATTGGCGATCCCGCGCTGCAAATCTCGGTGCACCACAGCGCGGCGGGCTACCAGGTGTTTGACCTGGCGCAGGTGTGGCAGGAATGGACCGGGTTGCCGTTCGTGTTCGCCCTTTGGGCGGTGAGGAGAGAGGCGATTGCGTCTGTGCAGGAGGCAAGCTGGCTGAGCGAACGCTTTCAGCGCGCCAAGGTGGAGGGGATGGCACACATCCCGGAACTGGCGGCCACCTGGGCGCCACGGATGCAGCTTCCGGTGGCCGAGGTGCTGCGATACCTGCAACACAACGTTGTCTTTGATGTGGACACGGCCGCCTGGGCCGGGCTTACGCGCTTTTTCAAACTCGCCGCCGAGCAGCACCTCATTGCGCGGCCAGACATACCCGAACTGCTGCTAACCTGAATCATGATCGCTTACTTGCGCGGCACGCTGCTGGAGCGCACTCCGGGACGCTTGGTTATCGACGTTCACGGGGTGGGATACGAGCTGCTGATTCCAGTCAGCACATTCAGTCAGCTTCCGGCGGCCGGGCAACTGGTTTCCTTGCAGGTCTACACCCATGTCCGTGAGGACGCAATCCAGTTGTTTGGCTTTGGCAGCAACGCCGAGAAGGCGCTCTTTGAAAAGCTGCTCAGTGTGAATGGTGTGGGCCCCAAGGTGGCGCTGGGAGTGCTGTCCGGTCTGCCGGCGCCGGAGCTGGCGGCGGCGATCAGCCGCGGTGACCTGGCGCGGCTCACCGCCATTCCTGGGGTGGGAAAGAAAACAGCCGAGCGTCTGGTGATGGAACTGCGCGATAAGATGGGGCCCTTGCAGGCCGCCGCGGAAGAACCCGCCGCTCACTTGGGGGGCGCGGCCGAAGAGGTGCTTTCCGCCTTGCTCAACCTGGGCTATCCGAAAGCACTGGCGGAGAAGGCATTGAGCCGCATCAGCGCAGCGATGCCGGAGGCTGATTTCGACACGCTGTTTAAGGAGTGCATGAAAAAGATGGCCTGAACCGCGGGACAAAGCTGGCCATGAAAAGAGAAGGGGGAGCAAACCTGGGTTTGCTCCCCTTTTGCGTGCAGCCTAACGGCCCAGCGTCAGTCGGCGGCGGGAATTTCCTGCGAGGCAGCCAGAGGCTGCAATTGCAGGGAGTTGCCGCTGGGCGCGGCGTCCACCTGGACGTGACTTCCGGGTGCGACTTCGCCACGCAGCATGGCTTGCGCCAGCGGGTTCTGCACCAGCCGCTGCAAGGCGCGCTTCAAGGGGCGGGCTCCATACTGCGGGTCGTAGCCCTCGCGCAGGATCAATTCCCGCGCCGCGGGCGTGAAGTCCAGATGGATGCGCCGTTCCCGCAAACTGGCCAGCATGGTCTCCAATTGCAGACGGACGATCTTTTCGATCTCCTGCTTGCGCAGTGCACGGAAGATGATAATGTCGTCCACGCGGTTGAGAAACTCCGGTTTGAAGTGCGCGCGCAACACAGACATGACCTGTTCGCGCATCTGTTCCTCGCTGGCCACGGATTCAAACGCGTCGGGGCGGATGTAGGCGCTGCCGAGGTTGGAGGTCATGATGACGACGGTGTTGCGGAAATCCACCGTTCGTCCCTTGCCATCGGTAAGGCGGCCGTCGTCGAGCACCTGCAGCAACAGGTTGAAGACATCGGGATGCGCCTTCTCGACCTCGTCGAGCAGGACGACCGCATAGGGACGGCGCCGAACCCGTTCGGTGAGCTGCCCGCCCTCCTCATAGCCGACGTAGCCGGGAGGCGCACCGATGAGGCGGGCGACGGAATGCTTTTCCATGTACTCACTCATGTCCAGGCGGACCATGGCGTGTTCGTCATCAAAAAGGAACTCGGCCAACGCCCGTGCCAATTCCGTTTTGCCCACACCGGTTGGCCCGAGAAACATGAATGAGCCGATCGGCCGTTTGGGATCGCTGAGACCGGCGCGCGAGCGGCGCAGCGCGTCGGCTACCGCCTCGACCGCCAGGTCCTGACCCACCACGCGCTGGTGCAGACGTTCCTCCATGTGAACGAGCTTTTCGGTTTCGCTCTCGACCATTTTGCTTACCGGAACTCCCGTCCATTTGGAGACGACCTTGGCAATGTCCTCCTCCCCAACTTCTTCCTGCAGAAGACGATGCTCTTTCTCCTGTTCCTCGAGGGCGCGATTGGCCGCGGCCAATTCCCGTTCGAGTTGCAGGCGGCGGCCGTAGCGGATTTCCGCCAGCTTTTGCAAATCGGCGGCGCGCTCGGCCTGCTGCTCCTCAATCTGGAGCTGCTCCATTTGCGTTTTGAGATTCTGCACGCGTTCGATCTGCTCCTTTTCGCGCGTCCAGCGGGTGCGCAAAGCGGAGGCCTGTTCTTTCAAATTGGCGATTTCGGCCTCGATGGCCCGCATACGGTCCTTGGACTGAGGATCCTTTTCCTTGGTCAGAGCGGTGCGCTCGATTTCCAGGTGAGTGATGCGGCGTTCGACGTGTTCGATTTCGGCTGGGCGCGAGTCGAGTTGCATGCGCAAAGCCGCCGCCGCCTCGTCGACGAGGTCGATGGCCTTATCCGGCAGAAAGCGATCGGCAATGTAGCGATGGGACAGGCGCGCGGCCGCCAGCAGAGCGGCGTCTTTGATGCGCACGCCATGGTGCACCTCGTAGCGCTCCTTCAAGCCACGCAGGATCGCCACCGTATCCTCCAAGGCCGGTTCGCCCACGTAGACGGGCTGGAAGCGGCGCTCCAGGGCAGGATCCTTTTCGATGTATTTTTTGTACTCATTGAGGGTGGTGGCGCCAATGGCGCGCAGTTCACCGCGGGCCAGAGCGGGTTTGAGCATGTTGGAGGCGTCCATGGACCCTTCCGCGGCGCCCGCTCCGACGAGCGTGTGCAATTCGTCGATAAAGAGGATGATCTGGCCACCCGCATCCTCGATTTCCTTCAGCACGGCCTTGAGGCGGTCCTCGAATTCGCCGCGGTACTTGGCCCCAGCCACCAGAGCACCCAAATCAAGGACAATGACCCGCTTGGACTTGAGCGCGTCGGGGACATCGCCGGCAATGATGCGTTGCGCGAGTCCTTCCACAATGGCGGTTTTGCCGACGCCGGGCTCGCCAATGAGCACGGGGTTATTCTTCGTGCGGCGGGAAAGGACCTGAATCACCCGCCGGATCTCTTCATCGCGGCCAATGACCGGATCGAGCTTGCCTTGCGTGGCCAACTCGGTGAGGTCGCGCGCGTAGCGCTGCAGCGCCTGGTACTTGGCCTCCGGGTTGGGATCGGTGACGCGCTGGCTGCCGCGCACCTGCATGAGCGCCTGCAGCACGCGATCGCTGCTGATGCCGGCGCGAGTCAGGAGCGCCTGCGCCGGCTCATCCTTCTGGTCGAGAATGCCGAGCAGCAGGTGTTCCGCGCTGACGTATTCGTCTTTGAACTTGCCGGCCTGGCGGAAGGCGGCTTCCAGGACCTTGCGGAGCGCCGGGCCGATGCCGCGCTCCACGCCGCCGCCTTGCACACTGGGCATATTTTGCAGCGTCTGTTGCGCTTGCTGTAACAGTGCCGCGGGCTGCACACCCAACCGTTGCAGCACCGGCGCCACCACACCCTCCGTGTCCGCGAGGAGGGCGGCGAGCAGGTGCATTGGCTCGATGCTGGCCTGTCCGTATTCCTCCGCCAGCCCGCCGGCCGCTTGCAGCGCCTCCTGCGCCTTCACCGTCAACTTGTCAAAACGAATTGCCATAGGTGTACCTCCGCGGGCTTATAAGAAACGTTTGTAGAAAAGCCAAGGCGGGGTGACGCGTTGGTCCTCCCCGCCTTGAGTCAATGAAGCCGGGCTGTGCTCAGGGCGGCAGCCGTCAGGCGGTTTTGACCTGCACCTGGATCTGCTTCGGCTTGGTCTCTTCGCGCTTCGGTAAGGTCAGAGAGAGCACGCCGTTGGACAGGTTGGCCGCAATCTTCTCCTGGTCGACAAACTCCGGCAGCGAGAAGACGCGGGTAAAGCTGCCCGCGTTGCGTTCCACGCGGCGATAGCTCTCCGGCTGGGCGCTGAGGTGGCGTTCACCACGAATGGTCAGCGTGTCCTTTTCGATGCGAATGTCGACATCCGCCAGCTGCACGCCGGGCAGATCGAATTCCATCACCAAGGCCTGGTCGGTCTCATAGATGTCGGCACGCGGCACCCATTCCGTCAGGTGGTTGGCTGGATTGTTGCGGACGGCCTGTTCAAAGAGGTGGTTGACTTGGTTGTGCAAGGAATTGAGTTCGGGGAAAGCAGCCCACTTTACAAGAGTAGCCATGGTTGAAAAACCTCCATAAGCTGAGATGCTTGAAGCGTACAATCTGATGCAGTTAGTGTCAAGTTTTTATTCGTCTGGTTGAGTCAACAATTTGCCGGCTTTGGCTCCGCTTTTGGACTAGTACCAAGGTAGGAATCCGTTACGTAGTGCATGGTAAGTCTTGCCCATTCCAACCCCTTGCTCTGATGTAAGTTATTGATTTTAAGGCGCTTACTGTTGGTCAGTGGAATGCACCACTGCGAGCATGCAATCGCTTCTGTCGCGACTGGTTGCGCTTCCCACCACCTCCACGGTGAGCCTGCCCCAATGCCCCCACTGTAAAGCCAACATGCTGCACCGCACCCACCGCCGCTGGGTGGAGCGCGCCTTGGGGGCGACCCGCGCTTATCGCTGCGAAGTCTGTCAACGCCGCCTGACGGTCAGCGCCCCTCCCGGCAACCGCGCCGCCTGAGCCGCAAGCCGCTGATTTGAGAGCGCTTACGGTAACCACTGCGCTTTCTGTGCTACCCTGCGTGCATGACGGAATTGATTGAGCAACGCTCTCCGGCGCTGGTGGAGCGGCCTGCCTTCTCGCTCACTTCGGGCCCGCTGCTGACAGTCTATGGCGTCATCGCGTTTGTCGTGGCCCTGGGGTTGAGCTATCCCTCCACGCTGGCGGGCAAGACCTTCACCTTATTGGGGCTGACCATGGCGGGAGCTTTGGTCGGGGCCTGGCATGGCCGCAAGCTTTCGCGGGGCATGTTCTGGGGTGCGGTGATTGCCGGCTTTGTCGGTATGCTGGCGATCGGATTTCTGGCGCCTCGCATGAGCTTGCCCGTGCTCGTGGCAGCGATGCTGGCTTGGGGTTGGCTGGAAGGCCTGATGCTGGGGCCCGTGCTGAGCATGTATGTGGAGGCGCTGGGGGCGGAGACCGTCTCGGGCGCGTTTGCCATTACCGCCTGCGTGATGGGCGGTTGCGCTGTGACGGCCAGCTACTCCCAGATCAATACGGCTAAACTTGGCCCCTACCTTTTCTTTGGTCTGCTGGCGTTGATCGTGGTTGGCCTGGTGAACCTGTTCCGCTCTTTTTCTGCGCAAGTGTCGAAGGCCTACGCGCTGCTGGGGATGGCGCTCTTTACGGGCTTTTTCTTGTTTGACTTTGCGCGCCTCAAGCAGAGCCCGCAGAACACCTGGAGCGCGGCGGCCAACATGGCCATCGCCATCTATCTGGATTTCATCAACTTCTTCCTTTACTTGCTGCGCTTCCTGGCGGCACGACGGCATCACTAGCCAGGGCCATTCAGGGGGCGGGGAGAACGCGTAGAGGGCTGGGCGCGGACTTGGACTAACCAGGAGTGTCCCAGTGCGATCAATGCACGAATTGCAAAAATTTTAAGCTCTAGAATTCTCCTGCCGCTCTAACGAATTTTTGGCATGACACCTTGTGTCACACTCGGCACTACTAAGCTTCTTCTTGAAAAGACCGATAAAGCCAACGTAGGATTTTTGCAGGAACTATCAGGAGCACGAGTGGTGTCGCACAGGTCTTATTGCCAATCTTTATACCGGCTGTTGCGTGGCGTTAGTATTGTGGCGCTGCTGACCCTACCAGTGTTGGCTGCCAGCGGTGGCGCGGGACAGCAGTGCGGAAACGGTGGCACGGGCGGTGTGGGTAATCCGCACGTTTCGCCCGAGAATCCGACGGGCGTGCTGGCCGTCCTGGCGGGCTTGGCCGCAGCCGGCATCGTGGTACGCGAGCGCCGGCGCGCAACGCAGCGCGCCTAATTGCACAGGTTGCGGTGCTGGCGCCGCAACCCGAACCTCCAGCCCGCTGCCCCCCCCATCCGCCCCAGTCAGCGTCATTCTCCGCACCCACGGTAAGAGCAGCCGCTTGCCCTGTCGCAGCCGTCCGCGATACAGTGGCCACGGTCGCGCCCCATCTGGGCCGGCGTGTTCCCTTATGAAAATCAGCAGAAAGCAATTTCTGGCGGCGGCCGCCATTTCTTCGGCGGCGAGCCTGGCCGCCGCAACAACCGAGTCATCATCGCCGGTCAAGAACGGTGCTGCGGAGCGGAAATGCGCTTCCGCCGGGCCCGGCTTTCATCCGCCAGTTCTTAAACCCGGTCAGTTTGACCAGTCCGCGATGCAAGCCACTTTATCCGCCACGTGGCCGCACAAGCAGGTCTTTCAGACCAGCGAACTGAGCGAGCTCATGCCCGGGAAAAGCTCGTTGTACTTCCACATGCAGGCTTCGCTGAACGCCTTTCAGTTCTCGTTCAATCTGGGGCCGAAGGGCCTGGGAGTGCTGGCCGTGTTGATGGGGCGGGGTGTCCTATTGGCGGTTGACGACGCGATGTGGAGCAAGTACGAGCTGGCCAAGAACCTGAACCTGCACCCCATCTGCCATGAACAGGGCAATCCTTACTACCACGCCAGCGGTCCGCTGGAGGGCAACGCCGGTGCGGACGCACCCAACGGTTTGTATCAACAGGCGACCGGGGAGGCACTGACGCGGCGGGGGGCCCGTTTTTGGGTCTGCCACAACGCCCTCTCCGGCACCGCGGCTGGAGTTGCCAAACGGCACGGCAGCACCGCAGCGCAAGTGCTGGCCGATTTCAAGGCGCACCTACTTCCGGGTTTTCAATGGGTTCCGGCCGGAGTGGCGGGCGTGCAACTCGCTCAGGATGCTGGCTGGAAACTGTTTGAGGTTTGACGAATGTTTTTTCACGGCCAGGCAGCAACTTCCTCCGCGCAGCCGGGTTTGTAGACGTGAGCCCGGATGGAAGAATTGACCGCCCGCCGAAAGGCAGCGCCTCCAGGCTGATGAAGTTTGAGGAGAAACGCCCTATGAAAAAGATTGCCTTTTCCTTTGCAACGTTGCTGGTGGCCTGCGGACTTTCGATGGGAGCAATAGCGCAAAGCACCAGTTCCGGCGCCACCACCAGCGCCAGCGATACCGATCATGCGCATCCGTTCCGCAATCTCGATCACTTTCTGGATCACCATCCGCAGGTGCGCAAGGAGCTGAACCACAACCCGAGACTGGCGAACGATCCCGCCTTCCTGCAGAAGCATCCGCATTTTGCCAACTTCCTGGCGCATCACCCGCACGTCAAGCAGGGGTTGGCGCGGCATCCGTACCGCTTTGCGCGGCGCGAGCGGCATTTCGAGCGGCGAGAAAACCGCCGGGAAAACAGGCGTGAGCACCACGCCGGCCGCCGCAAGTAGGTTCGTGTTGCATGCGTTCCCCGGGCCGGGAGGTTTCGCAAACGACGGGGAACGCGTGCCCGAAGGGTATTAGTTTCGGGTTCTACCTCGGCCTTTTAAAAAATGGCGCGCTTACTCCGGTGCAGGCAAGTCGCCGCGTAAAGCGAAGTACAGGGGCGGCGTCATTTCACGCAGGTCGAGCAGACCGGCCAAAGCTGCTGTTTGGGAACGACTGCATTCGGTGGGCAGCCATTTCCGGTTCCGGAAAGTGCGCAGCTGTGAACGACAGGTTTTCTTGTTCAACTGCAACAGCGCCGCTGCGACCTTCTTGAGCGCTTTCTGGCGGGTAAGGCTGTAGAGCAGCGCATAGTTGCCGATTAACGCGGTTGCGCCGCGATGTCCGCTGGCGGTCTCAACGGCAGCGGGCCACAGGTACGTCTGGCGAGCGGTGGCCAGCGCCGCCTCATGTGCACGGATTAACCAACTCCTCTGACGCGTAGCGCGGAACATGGCCAGGCAGGCGGTAAAGGCAATTGCGCTCTCCGGCGAACTTGCGGCGCCGTTGGACCGTTCCAATTGCCAGGTTAGCCAGGATCTTTCCGCAGCCAAGGCCGCTGACCGTAGCACCGCCTTTTTGTGCCGCTGAAAGTACAACGTCACCAGAAATGGAACCGCGGCACCGGCGAAAACACGGTCCCGCCGGACAATGGTACCCGCCGGAGTCCACAAGGTAGGAAAACTCCCGTCCCGGCCCTGGTGGGTTATCAGCTACTGTGCGACTAACGTGGGTTGTGAAAGCCACAGCGCATGGTCGAGACCACTGTTGTCGAGTTCCAGGTGAAAGGCATTGAGTTCCTCCGCCAAGGCTCGGCTTACGGCCGGCAACGAGAGTGCGCTGCCGAAGGCGCGCGTGCCGCCGTCAAGCTGATTCGGTGTGAGCGCCAGGCGGCTGAGATGATCCAGCGCGTTCTTTCCGCACGAAGCCCGGGTGGACAAAGCAGGCGCACGCCACAGATCGGAGGCTTGTACCAGCATCGCACCCAGCATGCCGGTATGAAGAGCGTCGCCAGCGACGGGAGCGGCGCACGGGTTCTCCAATTGCACCACGATCCGTTTGAGCATGCGTTTTGCGTCGACGCTGGCGGGTATGAATTTCAGCTCGGAGAGACCCCAAATCCAAGTCTGACGGGCAAAGTTTCGAGTTGCCCCCCTCAGTCCGGCGGCTTGACCGTAGGAGGGCGACGGCCGGGTCCAGCGAAAGGCAAGTGCGTAGGTCACAACGAATCCGCGGTGTCCTCTCTGGCCGTGCCCGCCCGAGGCAATGGGAAAGGAATAAGCCAGCTCCTGGTTATCTCTCCATCCAGAGCGCAGCCCCATTGCAGCGCGGCCGCGCATACTCAACGGAATAGGTTGCTCATCGGCAAGAGCCAGTGAACTCGCGTCCCGCAGTAAGAGGCCTAAAACAGGTTCGGGCAGGCTGTCCTCGCGGATGCCGGTGATTCGCTGTAATCTTCTGGCTCGTCCTGGAGCGTAGAGGTAGGGCACTCCGCCCAACCCGGGTAGCGGCGCAAAGCCGATGGTGGTGAAAAAACGATGCCAGTGGTCAGTTGCCGTTCCGGTCACCTCGATGATGCGGGCAAGGTGCAATGAAGATTTGCCAGCGCGCCAGGTGTCCTGGAAGGAGATATCCTGGCGGCCAGTCCAAAGGTGGCCGATTCCGATAAAACCGCTTGTAACGGTTTGGACCTGACTGTAGCCGGCGTACAGTGTGCGGCTCCGGGCCGGCAATCTGAAATTCCAAAACATGCGCCAGCGTTCGTTCAGTTGCAAGGGCACGCAGAGCGAGTTGAGTGCGCGGCCCGAGCTACGAGTGCGCAAAACCCAGACAAAGGGATAGCTCTCCAGGAACAACTCAGGCAAAGGTGCGTGGTAAGGGAGTTGAATGGTGGCGGGTTGTGCGGGGCCCCTTGTCAGCGGACAGAACAGGCAAGCGGAACTGCCCAACAGCAACACGACGCGGAGCGCTTGGCCCGCGGCGGCGCGAAAAGCCAAGAGGTACGAAATAGGGGAAGACATGTGTTGAGCTATGCGACGCGGGCTGGTGGCGATGAAGGGGCGACACCCATCAAGCTCAGACTTTCGGGCAAAGCCGGTGAGCTATGGAGTCTCTGCGTTACTAGGGTCGTGCCGCGACTCAAGCTCGAGTCGCAGCCTGGCAGCGTCCCACCCATTTAGGGGGATAGCCAATTGCGAATCCTCGCGTTGAGATGGGAATGGGAGCAGCGAGGGTATGAACAGCGCCAGAACAAAGGGGAGCTGGTGGGCAGTGCCAGTGCTGTGCTGCTGTGTGGTGGGGGTGTTAGCGAGCTGCCGCCGCCAAGCGCAGGAGGTATTTGCGGTGCCGCTGCGTCCGTTGCCGGTGTCAACCACGCCGATTGACGTTACGCGGCAGGGTCAGCAAAGGTGGCGCGGGGGAGAACCGGAGCAGAAGCGCCGGCCACTGGATCTCAATCATGCCAGCTTGAAGCAGCTGGCCAGCGTCGCGCAGCGGGCGGGGTTGCCAGGCAGTGAGTGGCGGTGGGCGGGATTGCTTGCGGGCGGCCGTCCCTACCGTTTGAAGCGGAGCCTGCTCACGCAAGGGATTGTAACGGCGGCGCAGTATGCCCGTCTGAAAGACTGGTTAGTGGTGCATCGCCGGCGCCGCCGGGCGCGGCGAAGTGGGGGCCGGGCGCGGCAGGTGGCCAAGGCTGCAGGTGGGCCGGCTAGAGTGCGCCGCTGAAGTAGTGTTGAGCCTAAGCCGCGCGGTGCTTGCGGGCGGCGAGGCGGCGGTGTTCTTCCCAGCGGCGGCGTGCCGCCTCGGAGATGCGGGCTCGACCCTCGGCGCTCAAGCGGCTGCTTTTGGTTCCGGTAATCAGCTCTTCCAGGGTGCGAATGGCCTCACTGAGGCGCGCTTGTTCCTGGCGCAGCTCGTCGAGTGATTTCTGCAGTTGCGATGTGTTCACAGTATCCCCCCGATGATGTCCTGCCCTGGGCCCGCCTGGGGTCAGGACTCTCTCTTAGACGAGAAACATTCCCAAAAGGATTGTGGCGGCTCCACAAATTCCTACTCCCGGTCCAGTGTCTCCCCGCCTGTGATCCTAGTTACTGGCTCGGTCTCCCGTTCAACGCTGCAAAACCGGGGGGCGATCACTCTGGTCCACCGGCCCTGAATGTGGGCGAGGCGCGGTCTGGCCTGGTGCGGTGGTCACGGCCTCATGTTTCAGTAATTTCCGCAGCCGCGCCTGCACCTGCGCAAATTCCGAGGTGGTCACGATGTATTGCGGGCGGGGCGGCAAGATGGTCGCAATCTCCCGCTCCGTGGCCGCCACCCGGTCGGGCGTCTGGGGGTGGCTGGCAAACGCTCGGCTTATCATACCCGGTTTTTCCTTTTCTAACTCTTCGAGGCTGCCAAACTCGCGCACCATGCCCTCCGGATCGTAACCGGCTTTCCAGAGGTACTGGGTACCGAGCCAATCGGCCTCCCGTTCCGCGCCGCGGGAAAAGCGCTCAAACTGCAAGGGCACAATCAAGTCGGTGGCGTTCTGAACGGCTAAGCCTCCCAGCGATGGTCCGGCGCCAATAATGAGCGGAATGGTGGCCAGTTGTAACAGCTCCCCTTTGGTGGCGTTGCGCGTGGCGTGGCGCGCCGCGACGTGCCCAATCTCGTGCGCCATGGCGGCCGCTACTTCGTCTTCTTCCTTGGCCTGCAGAATCAAACCGGTGTTGACAAAGAAAAAGCCGCCCGGCAAGGCAAAGGCATTAATGCTGGGGTCTTTTATCACATGGACCGTAAAGGCGACCTTGGCGTCGGAATTGCGCACCAGGTTCTGCGCCATCCGGTTGATGTATTCGTTCACCACCGGGTCCTTAACGATGACGGCGGTCTTCATGATCTGGTCGGCCAGGCTGCGGCCCATGGCAATTTCCTTCTGCATCGAGTAGAAGTCGAGCCCTTTGCCCACAGGGCGCTTGCCGATCAGGTAGACGTTATCTTCGGGTTTGAGCTTGGCGTTTTTCCACAACGGATCTTGCTGTTGTCCCTGCGCAGCCTGCAGCAGCAGCGCCAAAGACAGCATTCCTCCCGCAAGCCGCGGGAACTGGCCGCAAGCGGCACGCCACGTCCGTTTGAAAGCAAATTGTCCTGTCGCCATAAAACCTCGCCGGCAAGCCCGCCCAGGCGCGAGCAAGCAGAGCAGCCTCGTTGCGTGATGGTTGAAACCCTTTAGATGGACGCCCTAGCCGCCGCCATCGTTACGATTGTTCTCCTCCATTATGGCTGGCGCTCCAAGGCAGCAAGGATGGAGAGATTCTCCCCCATAATGACGATGAGTGCCCCGGGCACGCTCGGTGGGCGGCAGGTTATCGACCCGAGTGCCTCCTGGGCCGCCGAGGAGCCCTATGCGCAATATCCGCCATTGTTTTCCACGCCCAGTTTTTGCCACTCTGGTGGCCATTGTCCTGGCGTCCGCCGCCAGCGCGCAACTGGCACGCCGGTTTCCCCTGCCACCCGCCAACGACTGCTGCATTATTTTTTCCGCCCAGCGCCTGGCGCGGGATTTGGGGGATTGGCCGCAACTGGGCCGCTACCACGCTGACGACGTGCGGGTGGAGCAGCTCCCCGCTCAGGTTGGCCGCGTCGTGTTTCTGGGCGACTCGATTACCGACATTTGGAACCTTCCCCGATACTTCCCCGGCAAGCCCTACATCAACCGAGGGATCAGCGGGCAAACCACCGCGCAAATGGTGTTGCGGATGTTCCCCGACGTCATCGATCTGCATCCGCGAGCGGTTGTCCTGTTGGCGGGGACCAACGACATTGCACAAAATACCGGACCGGTCACGCTCAGGATGATTGCCGAGAATGTGGAAGCGATGACCGAGCTGGCCCACCGTCACCATATCCACGTGATCTTTTGTTCGCTCCTGCCGGTCAGCGACTATACGCGGACTCCTCAGACCAGCAACCGGCCACCGGCGGACATTCTGGCCTTAAACCAATGGTTGCGTTCCTACGCCCGGGCGCAGCACGAGATTTACTGTGATTATTACGCCGCGGTTGTGGACGCGAAAGGGATGTTTACGGCGGGCCTTTCCGGCGACGGACTGCACCCTGATGCCCAGGGTTTCGCCCGCCTGGCGCCGGTGGCGCAGCATTGCATTGATGAGGCGCTGGCGCTGCCCCCGCGCTAAGCGGCACGCGGACAGGGAACTGGCGAAGGCGGACCGGGCTGACCGGCCCCCAGGAGCGGTTAGTGCGCAAGGGTCTTCAGAAATGACTCGCCGCGGTGCAGTGGCACGCCGAAATTCTCCGCAATGGTTTCACCGATATCGGCCAGCGTGCGCCGCGTGCCCAAGGGCGCGCTGCGCGCACGCGGGCCGTGGACCAGCAGAGGCGTATATTCCCGCGAATGATCCGTGGAGGGGGTGGTGGGGTCGCAGCCGTGATCGGCAGTAAGAATCAGCAGATCATCGGGGCGCAAGGCGCCTAAGATCTGGCCCAGATAACGGTCAAACTCCTCCAGGGCGGCCGCGTAACCAGCGACATCATTGCGGTGCCCGTACAGCATGTCGAAATCAACCAGATTGACGAAGAGCAGCCCGGCCTCGAACGAGTGCATGGCCTGCAAGGTTCGCTGCAGGCCATCGGCATTGCTTTCCATCCTGACGTGGTGACGGATGCCTCGCCCAAGGAAGATGTCGAAAATCTTGCCCACCGCGAAGACCGGGATGCCATGCTCGGAGAGCCGGTCCAGCAGCATGCCCGGCGGCGGTTCGATGGCGTAGTCATGGCGGTTGCGGGTGCGCTGGAAATGACCAGGGCCGCTGCCGGTGAAGGGACGCGCAATGACTCTACCCACGCGGTGCGGGCCCTGCAGCAGGTCACGTGCGGTTTCGCAAATCCGATACAGCTCTCCCAATGGGATGATCTCTTCATGGGCGGCGATCTGGAACACGCTATCCGCCGAGGTGTAGACGATCGGGGCGCCGGTGCGCATATGCTCCGCGCCCAGCCGTTCAATGATCTCGGTGCCGCTGGCGGCGATATTGCCCAGCGTCTTGCGGCCGATGCGAGTTTCAAATTCCCGCATCAATTCTGGCGGAAAGCCATGTGGGTAGACGGGGAAGCCTTTTTCCAAAATGATGCCGGCCATTTCCCAATGGCCCGTCGTGGTGTCTTTGCCGTCGGAAAGCAGAGCACATTTCCCATAGGAGGCGCGCGGCAGGGGAGTGGGTGGCAATCCCGGCATGGGATGGATATTGCCCAAGCCCAGGGAAAGCAGATTGGGGAGCCGCATGGGCCGGACGCGCTGCAAGTTGCCCAGCGTATTGCTGCCGGCGTCCCCATAAAGAGCCGCATCGGGCATTTCGCCAATCCCGACACTATCCAGCACGATAAGAATGACGCGCGCGAAGGCGGGGCCAGCTTGGGGTGAATGGGGGCTATCAGGACTCGAAGCTGCGTTCATGACGATTTCCCCAGTCCAGTAGGACCGCGGGCGTAGAGCGGATTAGCGCTCCGGACGCCGGGGCGCCGGATGTGCCGTGCGCTTTGCCGCCGGCCGGATCGCCGACCCCTTTAATGGATAGTCGCGAGCAGCTCCAAAGTTGGGCGTTGGCGTCGGTTCCGTCACGCGTGACCACAGCATGAGCAAAATGCCCACTACAATGCCGCCCCAGGTCAGCAGAAACGAAAAGGAAGGGCTGGGCACCCGGTGCACGCCGTTGTCAGTGAAGGCAGGCAGTTTGGGGAACAGCAGAAGAGACGTTCCCAGCGAAGCCAGCACGAGCCCCAGCATGGCTACCGAGGTCCGGGCGGAGTCGCGCAGTCGGGGCATAACGGGATGAATGCGAGGGGAGAAAGAAAGTTGGTGGACGTGAGGGGGATCGAACCCCTGGCCTCCGCGTTGCGAACGCGGCGCTCTCCCAGCTGAGCTACACGCCCCAGCAAAGCTCCATTCTAGCATGCAGGGCGGAGCAGACTTCTACTGGGCGCGGAGGCTGGCGCGCAGTTGTTCGGCCAACTGCGCGGAGCGGGACAGTGCAAAGACCTCGATCTCCGCCTCTGTCAGGAGCTCCTGATGAAAGGCGGCCAGGGCCGATTCCGGAGCGGCTTCCTCCACGACCGCGCGCACATTCACGGCCATGCCGGCTTGCCGCAGCCGCGCCGTGGTAAAGCTCAGTTCTTTGACGGGGGCGGTCGTGCCGCCAAGCATTACCGCCTGCACGGCCGTCAGCCGGCCCATGGTGGTGGCGAAGTCGAAGCGGAAGGGATCGTGGTGCAGCCCCCATTCACTAACACGCGCATTGCGGCGCAGATAGGGCGACAACCCATGTTCAGTAAAGACGTTTTGAAGATGTTGCACCAGGGCTTTACGCCCGTTCGCCTGCTGCCGGCCCGAGGCATCGCGGTAGGGTTCAGCAAAACGCTCATAGAGTGTCTGCAACTCCTGCTCCGGATCGGCGGTTAAAACCGGCTTGGGACCGGTAAACTGCAGCCCATTGGCAAATGTCTCGCGCGCCAGGCTGAGGAAATAGTTGCGGTTCAATGGGGCGGAGGGGTCCTCGCAAGTATTGGCCAGCAACGCCTCGACTTCACGATCCAGTCCATCCAGGTCGGAGAGGTTGAATTGGGGAAACAGGCAGTGAATCCGGCGGTAATCGGAGACAAAGCGCACGCCAGCGTAGCCGCCATTGGGATGAATGAGAGCCACCCCAATATTGACGGCTTCATTGCGGACCGGGTCGGGGGCGACGCGTATCAGGAAGTATTCGTAACATTCCGGCACTGATGGAGGTTGCATAGAGGCTCCGGAAATTTCACGCTCCCAGGGCGATAGCTGTCCGTTGAGCCCAAAGCGGGAAGGGTGCCCGCGGGGAGTCTCGGACTTGAACAATCAGATCGCGAACGCGGCTGCGGCGTTTGACAAGCTGCTGCAAAAGGCGCTCCAACTCACCGGGGTCGCCATACCAGGCGGGCGGAATCTCGGCAGAGGGTTGAAAGATCAGGTCCGGGTCCAATGCCTCCAGCCGGCTGAGCCAGGGTTCGAAGTCCTCCCAGCCGGTGATGTCGCGATAAACGGAATTGCGAGAATACACTCCCCGCAGAGGGCTATCGGGAAAATCCCACTCGCCGCCATTGAAACAAAAGCCCTGGTCAATCATGTGGACCTCCAAACGGCGGCGTGGATTGGGGCGGCAAAAAACCACCTGCCGGCCATTGCAGTTGCAGGTCCATTTATCGAAGGCCAGCATGCCGGCGAAGTCAGCGATATTGCGCACCATGCCCAGAACGGCTTCGGGAAGATAGTCGTACATGGCCGACTCCGGATCGCGTGCAACCAGACGGGAGCCGAACTGCAAGCCGTGAGCGCAGGGCTGCTCGCGGCCGGAAAGGCGCACCACCATTTCCGGGCAGCGTTCCACCAGGATGCGGGGCACGTTGACGATCTCCACTTCGGGAACCGGGAGGTGAAGCAGCCTGGCGAGCCTGGAGGCAAGAAATTCATTGGCCAGCACGCGCAGGTGCTGGGCGTTGTTGGTGAACTTCACCACGTAGTAGTAGCTATCATTGGCGCGCAGCAACTGGGATTGCGCACCCCCACGCATGGGCCGGATGTGTTCAAGCGCCAAGACAGGCATAGCTTGAGCGAGCCTAGCAGGAGCGCGGGGGAGTAAAAATCCCCCAAACGGGTGGGGATAGTGTTGCCGTGAGGTGGATTGGCGGTGCTGGCCCGGGAATGCCGCCGCTCCCAGGCGAGGAAACAGTGCGGCATCAACCACTGAAAAGGCTTGGGCGGCGCAGGAGACGCGGCCCTGCCTCCTCTGTTAGCATCAATGACGAAGATCTCCTGTTGGGCGCTGAACCAAATGAAACGGCTCCTGGTCTGTCTCTCCCTGTTTGCCGCCTTAATCGCTGTGAGCGGATGCCATCGCCAGCCGCCCGCCCCTCCGCAGTGGAAGCTGGGGCTAACCACCTCTCCCGCCGTTCCGCAGGCCATGCATGACACCGTTTTTACGCTGCATGTTTTGCGGCCCAATGGGCAGCCCGCCGCGGGCGGCGCCGCGCAACTGACTCTGCATATGAGTTTCATGGATATGCCTGATATCACGGTGCCGCTCACCGATCAAGGACAGGGTAATTACACCGGCAAAGGGCAATTCTCCATGAATGGCGATTGGGACTGTCACGCCACCGTGTCGATTGGCGGGCAGCGGCTCTCGCAGCGCTTTCACTACAAGATCGGCTGAAAGCGGGCACACAGACGGCGGATCTGGAGCGGCGTTCGGCCACTTCTTTTAAAAACCTGCCTCGCCTCCGCGGGGCTACGAGCGGCAGGTCAGGAGAGCTGGCTTGACAGCGCGGCCACTCCAGCGTTTAAATATTCATTGAGACGAATAATTATTCATTTTGTCCTCCGGCCTGAGCGCACGAGGCCCGCGGGACACCGCGGAGTGTCTTGAGCAAATCGTACCGTCAGGAACAAATTCTCAAGCTGATCCGCAGCCAGGCCATTCATTCGCAGGCGGATCTGGTGGCGGCCTTGCGCCGGGCGGGCATTGACGCTACCCAGGTGACACTGTCACGGGACCTGAGGGAACTGGGTCTGGTCAAGACGCCTTCCGGCTACGCCGAGATGGAGAGCGAGGCCGGCGATGGGGCCGCGTTTCCCGCGGAGCTGAGCCGGGTGATCCGCAGTTTCGTCCGCGACATCCGGGTGGCGCAGAACCTGCTGGTCATCAAGACCGACCCGGGCGCCGCCTCCAGCGTGGGGGCCGCCGTCGATGCGGAAGAGTGGCGGGAGATGGTGGGTTCGCTGGCCGGAGACGACACCCTGCTCCTGATTTGCGAGAGCAACCGCGGCTGTCAGCAGCTGGAAAAGCGTTTACACGAGATCATTGAAGCCTGATGGGGCGCGCCGTTGCGCATGGGCGCGAGTTAATCGCCGGCCGCGGCTCGGCACAAACGTTTCCGAGGAGTGCATTGTCCAATGCCGAAAGTGCTGAAGAAGAAGAAAAAGCGGCTGTCGCTGAACGGCCACCGTCCGGTTCGCAAAGTGAAAGTCTCACGGCATGCTTTGAGCGGCGGAATCCCGCGTCTCGAGACCGGAGACCTGATTGACCTGGCGAACCTGCGTCCCGCGGAATTCACGGCTCTGCTTGACACCGCCGCCGCGATGAAAGCCCAACCGGGCCGTTATCGCGCCCTGCTCGACCAAAAGGGTCTGGCAATGATCTTCGAGAAGCCCTCTTTGCGCACCCGCGTCACGTTTGACGTGGCCATGCAGAGCATGGGCGGATACGCGGTTTTTCTCGACTTCACCGATTCGCCGTTGGGCGAGCGCGAGGACATTTTCGATGTGGCGCGCAATCTGGACCTGTGGATGAACGCCATTGTGGCGCGCACGTTTCAGCACGAGTCGATCAAGATGCTGGCGGAATCGGCCGGCATTCCAGTGGTCAACGGCTTGAGCGACCACAGCCACCCCTGCCAGGCGCTGGCGGATTACCTGGTGCTGCGGGAGTTGTACCCCGGATTCCGGGTTCCCGGCGAACGCAAGGCGCGTATCAAGCTGGCCTACGTAGGCGACGGCAACAATACGCTGCATTCCCTGATCGAGGCGGCGGCGCTCAGCGGAATCCGGCTGGGCATCGCCACACCTGCCGGATATGAGCCCGACGCCAACGTGGTGAAGTGGGCGCAGGAGATGGCCGAGCGCACGGGAGCGGAGATTGAAGTCTCTTCCGAAATCGACAAAGCGGTACGCGGGGCGCATGCCGTCTACACCGACACCTGGGCCAGCATGGGGCAAGAGGCCGAGGCCACGCAGCGTGCCCGCGATTTCGGCGGGTATCAGGTGAACCAGAACGTCATGGCGATCGCCGAGCCGGGGGCGCGGTTTATGCACTGTCTTCCGGCGCACCGCGGCCAGGAAGTCTCGGTTGACGTGATCGACTCTTCCAGTTCAGCGGTTTATCGGCAGGCGGAAAACCGTTTGCACGCGCAAAAGGCCATCCTGGCCAGTCTAATTCTCGGCGCCTGAAGGCGTCCGCGGGGGCATCATCGCAGCTATGAATCAAAAGAAACAATTCAAGAAGATCTGCCTGGCCTACTCCGGCGGGCTGGACACCTCGATCATCATTCCCTGGCTGAAGGAAAACTATGGCGGCAAAATCGTCGCGGTGATTGCCAATGTCGGCCAGGACGACGACTTTGACAAAGTACGCGACAAGGCCATCAAGACCGGCGCCGACGAGGTGGTGGTGGCCGACCTGGTCGATGAATTCATCACCGAATACATCTGGCCGACGCTCAAAGGGGGCCCAATATACGACCAGAAGTACCTGCTGGGCACCTCGTTTGCGCGGCCCATCATTGCCAAAAAGCAGGTCGAGGTCGCTCTGGAAACGGGCTGTGACGCGCTTTCCCACGGCTGCACGGGCAAAGGCAACGATCAGGTTCGCTTTGAGCTGACCTACAAGGCGCTCGCGCCCCACCTGCATGTGATTGCCCCCTGGCGCGAATGGGACATCAACTCGCGCGAGTCCGCAATCGCCTACGCGCGCCAGCACAACGTGCCCATCGAGCAGACAGAGGCGAAGATCTATAGCCGCGACCAGAACATCTGGCACATCAGTCATGAGGGTGGCGCGCTGGAAGATCCCGCGCAGGAGCCGCCCGAGGATATGTGGGTGCTGACCCGCGGGTTGGCCGAAACACCCAACGAACCCGAATACGTCAGCATCGGCTTTGAAGCCGGAGTCCCCGTCAGTGTCAATGGTCAGGAGCTGTCTCCCGGCGGCTTGCTGCGCAAGCTCAATGAGCTGGCTTCGCGGCACGGCATTGGCCGCATTGACCTGGTGGAGAACCGTTTCGTGGGTATGAAGTCGCGGGGCGCCTACGAGACTCCGGGTGGAACACTGCTGGTGACGGCGATCCGCGAGTTGGAGGCGCTCACCGTGGATCGGGAAACCGCGCTGATGAAGCAGCACATGGGCATTGACTACGCTCGTTTGGTTTACAACGGCTTGTGGTTCACGCCCGTGCGCGAGGCAATGGACGCCTTTATCAACAAGGCGCTGGAAAACACCACCGGCGAAGTTCGCCTGAAGTTGTGGAAGGGGCATGCCCTGGTGGCAGGCCGCACCTCGCCATTTTCGCTGTACTCCACCAAGCTGGCCTCGTTCACCATGGGCGAGCTTTACGACCAGAAAGATGCGGAAGGCTTCATCAACTGCATTGGTCTGCCCATCAAGATGAAGGCGCTGCTGGACGCCGAGCGCGAACAGCAGAGCAAACCGGAGCCGGTGCGCGGTTAGAAGATCCGCGCGTGATTACAATCAGAGGGGCGCGGCGGAGTCCCGTCGCGCCTTTTGTTTCGGGAGACACCAGTGGCCGAAAAGCTGTGGGGCGGACGTTTTACGAAAGCGATTGCGCCGGAATTTGAGCGCTTCTCCGAGTCTTTTTCCTACGATCACCGTCTGGCCCTAGCGGAGGTGCGAGGGTCGCGGGCTCATGTGGGCGCGCTGCAGCGGGCGGGGATCGTCAGTGAACAAGAGGCGGGGGCACTGCGAGAGGGGCTGCAGCGGCTGGAGGCCGAACTGCGCGGACCCGCGTCGCCGCTGAACGGCAACGGACCGCTTCCGGAACTGGAAGACGTTCACACCTGGGTGGCGCAGCGGCTGGAGCAACTTGCCGGTCCGGCCGCCCGGAAGCTGCAGACTGGACGCAGCCGGAACGAGCAGGTCGCACTGGATCTGCGTCTCTACCTGATCGATCACAAAGAGCAGCTCTTTGCGCTGCTAGCGCGGCTGCTTGGCAACCTGGGCCGCTTTGCCGAAACTTATGCCGAGGTTCTTATTCCCGGCTACACCCACCTGCAACGGGCGCAGCCGGTCTCGCTGGGGCATCACGCTCTGGCCTACGCGGAGATGTTGCTGCGCGATACGGCGCGGCTCCGCGATGCCTATAGCAGGGTGGAGGTGCTTCCGCTGGGCAGCGGGGCGCTGGCCGGTTCCACGCTGAACCTGGATCGCGAATTGCTGGCCAAGGAACTGGGTTTCACCAAGCTCTCCCAGAACAGTCTGGACGCGGTCAGTGACCGCGACTTTGCCTGCGAGCTCACCTTTGTCTTCGCGCTGCTTGGCGTGCACCTGTCGCGTTTTGCCGAGGACTGGATTCTTTACTCCAGCGCCGAGTTCAACTTCCTGCTGATGGGCGACGAATACGCGACGGGGAGCAGCTTGATGCCACAAAAGAAAAACGCGGATGCCCTGGAGCTGATTCGCGGCAAGAGCGCGCGTCAGGTGGGCAACCTCACACGTCTGCTGACCCTGCTCAAGGGGCTTCCCATGGCCTATAACCGCGACCTGCAGGAAGACAAAGAGGCTATGTTCGACGCCTTGCAGACCGTGCTGGGGGTGCTGCGCATCGCCGCCGGGGTGGTGGAAACCACTCAGGTGCGGGCGGATCGCGCCGCCCGGGCCGCGGATGATCCCGCCCTGCTCGCTACTGATCTGGCCGACCTGCTGGTTGAAAACGGGGTGGCCTTTCGTGACGCGCACGAGATCGTTGGCCATGTGATCTCGAAATGTGTGGCCGAGGAGCGTGACTTCCGCGCCTTTAGCACGGCGGAGTGGGCGGAGATCGCGCCCGGTTTTCTGAGCCCGGAACGGGCCGCGGCGCTGACCGCCGCGATCAGCGTTGGCCGCCGCAACTCGCTGGGCGGAACCAGCATTGAGCAGGTACGCGCGCAGGCGCGCCGTATTGTCGAAGTTGCCACGCGGCTGTAGCGAGGCGGGCGCCTAAGCGGCGCGGTGTTGTTCCAGCCAGCCCGTCATGAGCTGTAATGCCCGGCGGATGTTTTCCCGCGAGTTGGCGTAGGAAAAGCGCAGATAACCTTCGCCGGCCGCGCCGAAAGCGGTGCCGGCCAGCACGGCAACCCCGGCTTCTTCCATGAGGCGGTTCTGCAGTTCACGCGAGCTGAAGCCGGTGGCGGTGATGTTGGGGAAGGCGTAGAAAGCGCCCGCGGGACGGGCACAGCGAAAGCCGGGCAGTTCTTGCAGTCCATTTACGATCAGGTCCCGGCGGGTCTGAAACTCGCGCACCATCTCCTGGACGGCGCTCTGGTCACCACGGATCGCTTCAATGCCCGCGTACTGCGTGAAGGCCGCAGTGCACGAGGTGCAATTGATCATAAGCTGCGTCACCGCGCGCGCCAGAAGCCGTGGCATGACGCCATAGCCCAAGCGCCACCCGGTCATGGCGTATGCCTTGGAGAAACCGTCCAGGATGATGGTTCGTTCCTTCATGCCCGGAATCGAAGCGATGGAAAAGTGGCGGCCATCGAATAAGAGGCGGCTGTAGATTTCGTCGGAAAGCACCAGGGTCCGATGGTTTTGCAGAACGGCTGCCATCGAGCGGACGTCATCAATGGAGAGCGCTCCTCCGGTTGGATTGTGGGGCGAATTGATGATGACCAGACGTGTGCGCGGAGACAATGCCTGCTGAACGGCGCGCGGGTCCATGCGGAAGCCACGCTCCTCCTCCAGCCGGATGGGCACCGGGCGGGCATGCAGGTAGCGCGCCACCGATTCGTAAATTGGAAATCCCGGATCGGGCAGGATGACTTCATCGCCTTCCTCCAGCAAGGCACTCATGGCGAAAAACAGCAGTGCCTTCGCGCCGGGCAGGACCACGACTTCATCGGGATGAACAGCCAGGCCATGGGTCTGACTGACGCGCTCGGCAATCGCCTCGCGCAGCGGGAGGATTCCTTGCGACGGCACGTAATGGGTGTGTCCATCGCGGATAGCGCGTATTCCTGCTTCGCGGACGTTTTCCGGTGTGGGGAAATCGGGTTCGCCAATTTCCAGGTGAATAATGCTGCGTCCGCGGGCCTCCAGCTCGCGCGCCTTTTGTAATACCTCAAATGCGGTTTCGGTCCCCAGTCGATGCATGCGGGCGGCAAGGGCGGGAGCGGGAGAGATCTGCATACGGATACCCCTGGAGAAGCGAGCGCGGCTGCCGGATTGGGCGCCCGGCGGGCGGAGTGAGCCGCCGCCAAAGTACGGTTGAGCTGATTATAGACCTGCGCCGCGGCAGCGCCGTCGCGCGTGCGATCTCAAGTGCCCGGTATTGAGTAACCGGCCGGTTGGCACTCGGGGCGGCGGCGCGGGAGCACGCCTCGCTTGTGGCGGCGGCGCCTTCCTTCCGTTCCAGTGTTCCGCTGCCTTGCCTGGGGTAGCATCTAGAGGGAATCGAAAACAGGTATCCTACAATTCGTTCAGCAGCGGGAGTTCTCATTGGAACTGATGAGCAGTACAAACCAGACGGAAAACAAGAGCACGGCTCCGCCGGCTGCCGCCGGCCGGGACTGGCTGCTGCGGATGATTCTCTTTAGCGGCGCGCTGGGCACGGTGCTGAGTCTTGTCTATTCGCGTTTTCTGGCCAGCTTCGGTCCCTCTGACGAGATTGGGCGCATTCCAGCCAGCAGCTACCACCACGTGATTGTTCCGCTGTGCTCGGTTGCCGCCGCAGTGGGGGTATTGATTCTGGAAAAGCAGCCGGGGCTTGGATTATTCCTGACCATGGTTTCCGTGGTGACCGGGATCAAGGGAGGGACGATCTACTTGCTGCCGGCCCTGATCCTGTGCTGCATCTGGGCTGTGCGGCACAGCTATTCCGCACGCGTCATGCTGGGTTTCATGTTGCTCATCCCTGGGGTGGCGGGGACCTACTTTGGAGTAGCGGAGCTCATTGTGTACTACGGGGGAAGCCCGCTGCAGGGGCTGCCGCTCGACTGGGTGCCGCCTGCCAACGTCTGGTACGCCGTGGAGCCGTTTCTGCTGCTTCCGCTCGCCCTGTTCGGCGCATGGCTGTTGATCGCAAGACAAAACGAGGGCCGGCCAGTTTAGTCGGCCGGGCGCTTTTTCAGCTGGAGAGAAGCGAGCGGAGCGTGCCCAGCGTTCGAATTAGGAGCTCTTCCTGAGAGGGCAGAATCGTACGCAGATCCAGGAGCAGCTTGTCCTCCTCGATCCGCGCGAGCACTGGCGGGTCCGCCGCACGCAATTTTTCATGCAGAGATGAGGCGGAAACGCCTTGCGGGCAAAGCTGAACCAAAACAGAAGGGATTTGCTCGCCCGGGGTACTGCCTCCGCCAATGACGCTGTAACCCTGCACAAGCCCAGGGTTCCACCAGGCATCCAGCCGGGTGATGAAGGCTGCGGCACGATCCCGGCCGTCACCGGCAAAAATCATCCGTAGAGCGGGGAGTTCGGCCTGGGCGCGTTCCTCCAAATACATCCGGAGCGTCACCTCCAGGGCGGCGTAGGTAAGCCGGTCAACGCGGAGCGCGCGAAACATAGGGTTGGATCGCAACTGATCGACCAGCGTCTTGCGTCCGGAGATCAACCCCGCCTGAGGCCCTCCCAGCAACTTGTCGCCGCTGTAGGTCACGGCGTCAACTCCAGCCGCCACGCTTTCCGCCACCAGCGGTTCGCGCCGCAAGCCGGCCTGGCGCAGATCCACCAGACAGCCGCTGCCCAGGTCTTCCGCAAGCGGAACGCGGGCTTCCCCGGCCAGCTTCACCAATTCGCTGAGCGGGGGCTGCTCAACAAACCCAGACATTTGAAAATTGCTGCGATGAACCCGCAGGATCAACGCACTACGGGGCGACAGAGCAGCCCGGTAATCGGCAATCCGGGTGCGATTGGTTGTGCCCACTTCGACCAGCCGGGCGCCACTGCGCGTCATGATATCGGGAACCCGGAACGAGCCACCGATTTCGACCAGCTCACCGCGAGACACCAAGACCTCGTTGCGCTCTCCAACGCAGAGCGTATTCAAAAGCAGTAAGACAGCCGCGGCGTTGTTGTTCACCACGACGGTGCGTTCCGCCCCGGTGAGACGGCAGGCCAGCGTTTCCACATGCACATCGCGCTTGCCGCGCCTGCCGCTTTCGAGATCGAGTTCCAGGTTTGAATAGCTTTGCGCCAGTTCCATGAGGCGTTGTGCGGCCTCCGCCGCCAAAGGGGCGCGACCGAGATTGGTGTGCAGGATGACGCCCGTGGCATTCAGCACGGGACGCAACGAAAAGCGGAGCTCCTGCCGCGCGGCGGTTCTGATCTGGCCAGCCAGATCAGAACCGTTCCCATCCACACTGCTGGAGGCGTTTTCCGCATTGAGGGCGAGAATGCAGTCGCGCCGCCGCTGCAGCACGGTGCGCACCACATCGCGGGCCAAACGTGGTCCAAGGGGTTTGAGGTCGGCTGCCAGGCTGGCGTCCTGAAGCAGTTCCTCAACCGAGGGGAGCGCCTGAAGAAGTGCCGTCCTGCGTTGCTGGTCCATGAGCCAATGCTACCGCGACGGCGCCGCCGCCGGGATATCCCCGGCAATGGCGCTAGCATCTGGCTCACTGTTGAGCTTCGAAACCGGAACCTCTGGCGGCCCCGGTTGGCCACCGTGATGGTCATGTCCGGCGGGCGAAGCCAACAGAGATGGTGCCGTTATGACCGTGCCAATACGTACACCGGAAAATTCCGGAAGCTCCTATCAGACGATCACTGCGTTGTTTCGACTACGGGAGAGTGCCATGCGAGCCGTGCAGTGTTTGCGCGGCGCCGGCTTCTCCGGCGATGAGATAGGGGTGGCAGCCCGCGACGTACAAGAGCAGCACGAAGTTGCCGCTGAGGCCCACCGCGATGGCTCTGGAGAGGCGCAACCGTTTTTAGAGCGCGTCAGCCATGTCTTTGGCGGCGTTTTTGGGGATGGCCGCGAGCAGCCCCCCTCCGGGCCAGACGATTTAAGCGCTACGCTGCAAGCTTTGAACGTGCCCCGGCCTTATTTGCCGAGCATTGAGCAAGGTTTGCTGGATGGAGACGTTCTCATCACTGTGCATACCAGTTTGTTCCGCGGGACAGTGGCGGAGACGGTCCTGCTGCAGTGCGGTGGGCGTTTGGGTGCGCAACTGGCAACCCCGGCTGATTCGGTGGGAGACAGCGGCCAACACCGCATTCATCTTCTGGGTGAGGTGCTGCGGGTTCACCGGCAGCGCTCGGAACCGCGTCGCGGGCGGCATATCGCATAAAGAGAGCGGGGCCAGCTTTAGACCAGCTGTGCCACGAGTTGCCCGTCCGCGGTGAGCGCTTCCGCACGGACGGTCACGAGCTTTGAGGCGGCCTGAAGGCTGCCAATTCGCACCCGCAGGAATTGGCTGCTGAGTGCATCGCTCTCCGCCTGACCCGGTGCGCCGTCGGCGGCGCCCAAGGTCACCACCGAAAGCCGCTTGCCGATAAAGCTTTCCGCGAAAGACCGGTTTTTTCTGGCGATCAGCGTGCGCAGGATACGGCTTCGTTCAGCGGTGACTGCAGCTTCGACCGGTTTCCAATCGGCTCGCCGCGCGGTTTCCGTTCCCGGCCGCTCCGAGTAAGGAAACACATGCAGGTAGGTGAAGGGGAGGCGCTCCACAAAGCTGCGAGTCTCTTCGAACTCGGCATCGGTCTCGCCGGGAAATCCGACCATGACGTCGGCGCCAATGGCGGCCTCGGGCGCGAGGCGATGGATGCGCTCTACCCGTTGCTCGTAATGCCAGGGGCGATAGCGGCGGTGCATGCGGCGCAGGACCGCGTCGCTGGCCGATTGCAGGGGGATGTGGGCGTGCTGCGCCAGACGTGGTTCATGAGCCAGGAGGGCGATGAGTTCGTCGTCCCAATCCATGGGCTCGACCGAGCTGAGCCGAAGCCGCCGCACGCCAGTCTGGTCCAGCAATGCGCGCAGCAAATGCATGAACGACAGCCCCGAGTCGAGGTCACGGCCCCAGCGGCCCAGATTGATCCCAGTGAGCACGATCTCCGGATATCCGGCGGCCACCAGCGTCTGCATCTGGTGCAACACCAGCCCCAGTGGTTGGGAGCGGCTATCGCCACGCACAAGCGGAATTACGCAAAACGAGCAACGGTTGTCGCACCCGTCCTGAACTTTCAAGGCGGGGCGTGCGCGATCGTTGCCGGCAAAGCTGGGGGCGGTAAGGACATCGCGTTCAGCAAACACATCGCCGCGCAGAATGCGGGCCATGTCGCCTGCATGCGCCAAAGCGCCAATATCCAGCAGTCCGTTGCTGGAAGTTGCCGGGGTGAGCGGGGCAAAGGTCCCGGCGGTGAGTGCCTGCTGGCAGAAGCTCTGGGCTGGTTGCTGAGCATCGGCTCCCGAACGCAGCAGCCGTTCCAGTTGCCCTTTATGCGAGTTGCCCAGAATTAAAGCGACGCCCTCCAGCGCGGCCAGTTCCTCAGGCGCCCGTTGGGCGTAACAGCCGGTCACCACGATCCGGCAAGCAGGATTTTTCTTGTGCAGGACGCGGATGGCGCGGCGCGCATCGGAATCGGCGGCGGCGGTAACGGTGCAGGTATTGACGACCACGACTTGCGCCTGTTCGGCGCAATCGCTGGCCCGCAGGCCGGCATTGCGCAGTTGTGCCTCCAGCGCCGCTCCATCGGCCTGGTTGGAGCGGCAGCCGAAGTTGTGGACAAAGTAGCTTCCCGTGGACGGAAGGAACTGGTCCGGCTTGCCCACTGTGCCGCCGTCCGCCATCAGACCGCCTCCAGGCGGCGGCGCCGCAATTCCAACTCCACATGCAGAATGGAAATCGCCGCGGGGGTGACGCCAGGAATGCGCGCCGCCTGTCCCAACGTCAGCGGACGTACGCGCCCCAGCTTTTCCCGCATTTCTCGCGACAGGCCAGGTAAACCGCTGTAGTCAAACTCGAGGGGAATATGGCGCCCTTCCGCGCGGCGAAGCTGTTCCATCTGCTTCTCTTGCTGCGCGAGGTAACCCTCGTACTTGATCGCAGTCTCAATCGTTTTCCATTCCCATCCCGCCGGGTCGTGTTGGCGCTGTTCGCGCAACACAGCGGGCAAGAACTGTTGCAAAACGGGCAGCAGGTCGTTAAAAGTCAGTTCCGGACGCTTGAGCAGTTGCGCGGCCGTCGGCCGGTCCAGGATTTCGCTGTTGGCTCTGCCATAGAGGGCTGCGCCCCAAGGGGTGGCTGGATCAGGGCGGTGTTGTTGCAGGAACTCTGCGACGGCATGCTTGCGCTGCTGCTTGTGCTGGAAGCCTGTCCAACGCTCCTCATCCACCAGACCCACGCGGCGGCCATGCGGGGTCAGCCGCTCATCGGCATTATCGATGCGCAGGTGGAGGCGGAACTCCGCACGGGAAGTAAACATGCGATAGGGCTCATCCGCGCCGCGACTGATCAGGTCGTCGATCAGGATGCCGATATAGGCTTCCGTGCGGCTCAAAATCAGCGGCGCTTCGCCTTTCACCTGCAGCCCGGCATTGATGCCCGCCATTAGTCCTTGGCAACCGGCTTCCTCGTAACCAGTGGTGCCGTTGATCTGGCCAGCGAGAAACAGCCCGCTAATTGCCTTGGTCTCCAGCGTCGGCCGCAAGCTGGTTGGCTGCACGAAGTCGTATTCGATAGCGTAGCCGGGACGCAGCATTTCCGCATTTTCCAAGCCGGGAATGGAAGCCACCATAGCGGCCTGCACATCGATGGGCATCGATGTGGACATGCCATTCAGATAAACCTCATGCGTGTCCAACCCCTCGGGTTCGAGGAAGAGCTGATGACGATCTTTGTCCGGGAACTTGACGATTTTGTCTTCAAAGCTGGGGCAGTAACGGGGGCCAACTCCCTGGATCTGTCCGGAGTAGAGGGGGCTGCGCTTCAGGTTCTCCCGCACCGCTTGTTCGGTGCGTTGGTTGGAGTAGCCGATGTGGCAAAGGATCTGTTCCCGATCGATGCGCCGTGTCTTAAAGGAGAAGGGCGTGGGTTCGGCGTCGCCGGGTTGCGGCTCGAACTGACTCCAGTCGATGGTGCGGCCGTCCAGGCGCGGGGGTGTCCCGGTTTTTAAGCGCCCACAATCAAGCCCGAGGCGCTTCAGGGACTCGCCCAGCAACTCGGCCGCCGGTTCGCCACTGCGGCCCGCCGGGTAGGTCGCTTCCCCTACGTGCACCAGCCCGTTTAAAAACGTTCCCGTAGTGATGACGACGGTTGCAGCGCCGATGTGGCGGCCATCGCGCAGACGAACGCCGGCGGCACGCTGTTGGCCGGCCTTTTCCTCCGTCAAGAGGAGGTCGACCACCTCCGCCTGGCGAATGCGCAGCCCCGTCTGCTGTTCCAGGACTTGCCGCATGCGAATGCGGTACTGCTTTTTGTCGGCCTGAGCGCGAGGCGACCAGACGGCGGGGCCACGACTGGTGTTGAGGAGCCGGAATTGGATGCCGGTAGCGTCGGCGACCTCGCCCATGATGCCGCCGAGCGCGTCAATTTCGCGGACCAGGTGTCCCTTGGCAATGCCGCCAATCGCGGGATTGCATGACATCTGAGCAATCAGGTCCAGATTAAGCGTATAGAGCGCGGTCTTCAGGCCCATGCGCGCCGCCGCCATAGCGGCTTCGCAGCCAGCGTGGCCAGCGCCCACCACCAGCACGTCGTAGGTTTCGGCAAATTTGAATTGAGCGGCAGACATGGATCGGAAAATAGATGCGGAAAGCCCTTAGCTCGGGTCCGCCGTTTCCGGTGGACTCGAGCTAAGCCCTTCCATTTTAACGTCTTTGCCGCTGGGCTCCCAAATGGAGCGGGCCTACGCGGGGCCTCGATACAGGCGAAGGCTCCACCGCAGGCCCGGCACGCAAGACGTTGGAAAGCGCTCCCGGGCTAGGGATGAGGATGTTTGCCCACGTAGGGGGAGCAGCAGGGCTTCCGCGTGGGACGGAACTCCATCAGCTCGACACGCGTGCCATCCGGGTCATAGAGATTGAGCTGCCATTTGCCATCACGGCCGATCTGGGGTTTTTCCCCAGGCTGAGGCTTCCAGCCATGCGCTTCCAACTGCCGGACTGCGTTGTGAAGGTTGGAAACTCCCAGCGCGTAATGGTTCAAAATGCCGCGAACGCGCTTGGAAAGAGGCTTGCCCTTCGGCACCAGCATGTATTCAAACCAGTCGGTGCCATCGGGAACCTGCATATCGACCCAGTCCGTGTGGCCCGTCTTCATGCCGCCATACCAATAGAGGTGAAAGCCCAGGATGTCTTTGAACAGGTGATCTTCGGCCGCGCGGTCCGTGACGGCGAAGCCGGCGTGGATCATGTGGTGGCTCACCGGGTGCGCGGGGATGAGATGAAACGGCGCCGCCTGCACGAACTCAAAGGGATTGCCGCTGGGGTCGTGAAACCCGAACCAGTGCGTGCTGCCGGACGAGTCCACATGATCGGGCACCTTTACCCCGTGGGCCGCCAAGTACTTGCGCATCGCTTCGCAATCGTTGGTGAGGAAAGCGATGTGCGCAATCAGGTTCGCAGGCGCGGGGTTGGGCATGGTTTCCACCTCCACCCCTTGTGTGCGGTTGATGCGATACTGCGCCTTCCAGTGGGTATTCTGCCGCATGCCGAGCAGGCCGGTCAGAAAATGATCGGTGGCGGCTGGGTTACTGGCGTATACGGCCACATGGGAAATGCCATAGATCTTGGGACGGGTCGGCTGCTGTGCGGCGGTGATCGCGGCCCAGGCCAGCAAAAGCGTCCAGCAGGTAAGGGCAGGCCGATGAAGGTTCATCACCTCTGATCCTAACGCGAGAAGGCCGCACTGGCCCGCCGAAGCACTTTTTAGTTCGTGGTTGCCCTGCGGGCGGTCCGGAAGACTACCCACCCCAAACCCAGCGCTGCCACCAGCATGCCCAACCAGAGCAAGGCTGGATGCCGTTCGCTCCACTGGCGCCGATCCGCGGGCGCGACGTAGCCAGGGTTGCGCTGCTCGGGTCCAAGCAGAGCTTCGCGCACATGGGCATCACGCTGCCACCAGTGCACCAGGTCGTACACCGGTGCGCGCGCCCTTGAGTTGCCGTAGTAGAGGTGTCCCTTCGCGGAGCCACTCACACCGCTGAAACATAGTTCCTGGCTATAGGTGGTGAGGGCTACGCTAGCCGGGACCAGCGGCCGGTCATCTCCGTTGTGAATGACCACTCTCCAGCGGCTCGGAGTGGGGAGCGTCCCTAAGTTGACGGGAATGGAGAGCTGTTCGGCTTCCACCGGCCGCCCCTGCCGCACGAGATGGATGCGCTCGATCATTCCGCTGACCTGCCCCAGGGGTTGCGGTTCAACCTTCCGGTCCAAAGGCGTAACCTCAGCATCCACATTGCGGGCGAAATTGCTTGCCGCTGCTGGTGCTTGAAATTCAATCGAGTCGATGCTGACGCCGGCAGGCACGTTCAGCTCGAACACGGTCTGCCGTCCCGTCCGCCGCGCATGAGTCGCAACGACCAGCGGAGTGCCCGTTACCGTTGCCGGACCTCCACTCACCTCAACGCCAGTCACCTGAGCGGGCCGGACCGCGCCGGAAAGCTCAAAATGCAAGCGGGAAAAATTACTCAGGGGCAAATGCAGCGTCGTGCCGCGTCCCAGTTCTTCGCGGCTCAGGTCGAAAATGGTGTACGTGCCCAACAACGTTGACCGGCCCTGGCGCTCCCCCACCACCCGGACGCGCCCTACAAAATTTTGCGCGTTCAGGAGCAGCTTGACCGAGGAGTAGGTTCCCCTGGGCATGTGCACATCGAAGCTGATCGGCCCGCTTCCAGCAGCGCTCCTGCCAAGGTTCAACACGGGCAGCGTGCGCGGGGCGGGCGTTGCCCCGCCAACCGGCTCCAGGACGTACGGTTGTTGGTGGCCGTCGACCACGAGGCGCAGATCGGCCTGATCCGGCGCGGAGTGCAAAAACACTCCGGCGTCCAGCGTCGTGCAGGCCTGGCCATTTCCGGGCGGTATGGAAAGCCTCCGCACGTAGCGGAAATGTTTCAGCGTGGCGCCGGGCGAGCTCAACAGCAGCAGGAGGAGACAGGTCAAAACTCTCATGATTCTCTTTCCAGCGGGTGCCGGAGCTTTAGCCAGTCGCGCTGATAAGCAAAGCTGATCACCATCAGCACCAGGCCGAGGGCAAAAAAGCTCAAGATGCGATAGCCTTGGCTTAGCTCACGCATATCATAGAGAAACACCTTGACGATACTGGCGCCCAGCAACAGCAGCGCCTGCCAGCGCAAGAATCCGATCCGCCGTGCGAAGCCAATTCCCAGCAGTACTGCGCCGTACAGAATCATCCAGGCCGAATAGGTAAACTGCGATGCGATATGGATTGGCATCCAGTTTCCGGCGCTCCACACGAAGCTGCCCCACCAGTAGGTGTGTATCTCCCGCAAGATTGAGAACAAAACCAGGATGTTGAAGACGACACTGGCGATCGCGGCTCCAGCCAGCCAATTGACCGGCTCGTCCGGCACAGTGCCGCTGGTCTCCTCTCCGGAACGCACTCGCGAGGCAAGAAAGGCCGCCAGTGCGGCCGCGGCGATGGCGACCAGATTGGTTGCGAAGCGCCGGTTCCAGAACGCGTGAGGGCCCCAATACGGGTTGTTCAGCCATGACGCGATCCAGCCCATAGAAAGAGAAATTCCGGCCAGCACCGCCGGCGTTACCATCTGCCTGAAGCGCGTGGCGACATACAGTAAGCCACAGCCTTCCACCAGCCACCCGACAGCGAGCCAGGCGCCGTGGGCCTTGAGTGTGATGGCGAGGGTCAAAAACCCGGTGGCATAAATACAGAACAGCAGCACCGGAAACGCGGCCCGCCGGCCGAAGCAAACCGTAATACGCGCCAGGGCCACGTAGAACACGGCAAAGGCAAGCGCTACCCAGGGCTCCAGCCACGCGTGGGGAGTCCCATCCAGCATCGTGTAGAAACAAAGGAAGCCACCCGCGGCCGCGGCCGCGGAAATCAGCAACTGCAAGGCGCTTCGCCGCCGCTCCGAAGTATCCTCCGGCGTTTGCTCAGGCATTGCAACCGGCCGCGGCCAGGCCGGTGCGATCGCGAACAGAAAAACGAACAGCGCGACAAATATGCTGGTACGAAGCAGTTCCTGAGGCTGGTAAAACGTCCATGACCAGTCCATACCCAGCAGCGCCGTTCCCGCGAGCGCTCCGGCGACCAGGCCGAGCCAGCCGCGTTTCACGGCGAGGCCAAGCGTCGCCGTGTCGAGCAGCAGCAGGTAAGTGAAAAGCGCGGTTTCCTGGTTCGTGTGGCTGGAAAGGAGCGCCGGCGTGATCAGCCCGCCAAGCAGCGCATAGGCCGCCAGAATCTCCGAGTTCTGGACGCAGGCCATGTAGGAATTGGCGGCTGTCACCAGGACCATTCCGGCAAACGCAACGGGGTGGGAAACAAGATGAAACAGCGAACTCGCCGCCCACAACGACAAATAGAGAACGCCGGTTCCGATGGCCTTCAGCGAATGGGAAAACAGGCGGTGTCCACGCGTCCGGAAGGTTTCGGACCAGACCATCAGGCCGGCGCCGCACAGCAGCCCAATTGCCACCCGTCCCAGAGGCCCGACCCATTGGTTTTCGAACGCGTATTTCAGAAACCAGGCGGCTGAAAAAAGCAGCGCGATAACGCCAACCCGGTTCAACCACTGGGAGCCAATACGTGTTTCCAGGGAAGGCGTTGGGGCCTCAAGCTGAGTAAAACCCGGCGGTTCGACTATTTGTGCAGGGCGCGGAGGGGACAACTTGTGCGCTGCTTCAGCGACGGGCGCTGCGACGGGCGCCGGCATCGGTATCGTGGTGTCAACCGCTGGAGCCGCGGCAACACGCAACTGTTGTTCCAGAAGATAAACCCGCTGCGTCAGCGCAGCCAGTTTCCGGTGTAATTCCGCGAGCTCATCGGCTTCCATGAGTCCTCCGCCGGTCCATCAGAGAGCGCAGGTGCGCGGCCAAGGCGGCCCAACTGCCGCTGGTTCCGCCGCGGGTCCCGCCCGGCATGTTGCCGTCGCCATCATAACCCGCTCTGCAACCGGCGAAAGCTGCCGCCGTTTAACAGGCCGTTAGACGCGTTCAGGCCGGAACTGTGGGATCACGAAACCGGGGGTCCGGTTCTGGGAAAGCGCCAGTTAGCGGGCCGCCTGCAAGGCGGCGGTGGCGTCCTGTAGCAAGGCCGTCAATTGCTGGAGTTGTCCGCTGGCGCTTGCCCAGTCGTGTGCTTTCAAGGCTTCGCTAAGTCCCGGCAAGCGCGACGGATCATAGCCACGGGTCAACTCCGGCGCGTAAATCATATGCAGGAAGTAAGGCCGCTGAGGCAGCCCCTCGCCCAGAAGATTGCCTTCAAATTCACGCAGCGCACGGTTATAGGTGCGCAGGCGCTGGGGGTTGATTGACGCGGTTTGAAGAGCGTTCTGCGCACGCGTGTTGAATTCGCCGGCCGCATTTTGCAGATCAATGGCGGCGCGTAAGGTAGCCGCCCAGGGCAGCTGTCGCGCAGGCGCCTGGGGGGAAGCGGCGCGGAGCTGACTGACGTACTGTGAAATGCGCGCCGCATAGGTGGGCAGGTCCAGCGGCAGCAGGGGAGCATCCGCCAGGCGCAGCAGCAGCCGCCCCATGTAGTTGGTTTCCGTCTGGCTGTAGAGAAAGCCGGGGTCGATCACGGTGTCGTAATAGTGGAAATCGTCGTACAGGGAGTGGTAAACGCCGTAGCTGCCGCTAAAAGAAATATCGGCGCTGGCGATGCCGTCGTGACAAAGCAGTGATTCGAAATCGCTGCCTCCGCCCAGGTCATCGACCGGCGCACGCAGAGGAAGCGGGTGGTGCTGGCGCCGGGCGTCATCCTGAGCATCCTGCAGCCAGGCGGCGGAAAGAAAGCTGGTGCGGCCAGCGCGGGAGGGCGCCTGGACGTCGCGCGCCACCTCGCGCAGCTCCGCCCGCAGCGAGGGCACACTGGCGGGAGTAAAGGCAGTTCCCCCCACCCCTTCATCGACATTAAGGTAAACCGCGGCGGAGTCCCGCAGGGCCTGGCGAAATTGATTGGCGTAATCGGTCGAGCCGATCAGCCCAAACTCTTCGCCATCCCAGGAGGCCAGCTCAATGGTGCGCCGGGGCCGCCAGCCGGCCTGCAGCAGCTTGCCCAGATTGCGGGCAGTTTGCAGCAATACTGCCGTACCGCTGCCCGGATCCACGGCGCCAAACGTCCAGGCATCGCGGTGATTGCCCATGATAATCGTGCTGCTTGAGGTGCCGGGAATCGTTCCGATGACGTCCCAAATGGTCGCGTAAGGGGCGGTCATCTCCACATGCAGCCGCAGGCGCGGCGCTGCGCCGCCCCCGAAATGATAGGTAAAGGGGAGGCCGCCCTGCCAATCCGCGGGCGCCGCCGCCCCTTGCAAGGCCTGCAGGATGGGGCTGGCCGCGGCGTAGGCAATGGGCGCCACGGGAATGCGGGGTAACTGCTGGTTCCAGGCGCTGATTTCCGCCGCTGCCGGCCTCTCCCCAGGGTGCAGAGGAGCCCCCGGGTAGGAGTTGTTGAGAATCGAACCGCGTTGGATTCCGTAGGGTGGGCGATACGATCCCTTGGGATAAGTATCGCCGGCGTGGTAGCCATCGTCGTTGGGATCGGAGTACAGCAGCACACCAGCCGCGCCCATCCGCTGCGCCAAAGCGGCCTTGTTGCCGCGATAGGATTCTCCGTAGCGCACCAACACGATCTTGCCGCGCACCTGGATGCCGGCCCGCTGCAATGTGGCGTAGTCCCGGCCCAGACCATAATTTGCATAAACCACTGGCGCGGTCACCGTTCCGGAGGCGGAATAGGCGTTGAAGCCTACCAGCGCGGTGCGATCGCCGGAGTACGGATCGCCGGGGACCGGCGTCTCATAATTGGGGAGCCGTTGCGCGGCGCCCTGAGCCGGCAGCAGGGTAACGTGGACCAGCCGCGGAAACGACAGTCGCGCGCTATAGGGAATGACCTCGGTGCGCAGCCCCGCCTGGCGGAAGACAGAGGCAACGTAGCTGGCGGTCTGCTGGTCCGCCGGTGTGCTGGCTACGTGAGGCAAGCGCGTCAACGTCCGCAGCGAAGCCGCGAGCGAGGCAGGGGAGGTGGCGGAGGACAGCATTGTCTCCCAACGCAGTTCCGCCGGTACAGCGGTTGAGTTGAACCCGCGCAGCGCCACCGGCCGCTGGCCGAAGCCACTGAAGCGGAAGGCCAGCAAAATGGAGAACAGGATCGCAAGCTTTGTAAGGCGCGGACTGGGGCAAGCAGACAGGTTCATGATGAAAGGACGGCGCGGCTGGTGTTGTTTGCCGCGCCCGGGGTTGGTGAATCGCTCAGGCAGGAGCGGCCGGCCTGAACCGGCTTGCGCCGCTCGGCTGTCGCCGCTTCAGGCAGCGGCGTAAAAATTGCGAATCCAGCGGTGCTGCGCTAGGATTCGCAGTTGACTTGAAGACAGGCCGCCCTTGTCCGCGCTCTCCACGTTGGCCCGGGCGTGCGCCGGATTGCGCATGCCGGGAATGACGGTCGAGACCGCCGGAAAACTCAAAATAAAGCGCAACGCAACTTCAGGCAAGGCCTCGACGCTCATGTCCAGGGCCTCGCTGATGCGCTGTACCCGTTCCCAGACCTGTTGCTTGCGTTCCCCGCCGAAATAAACTTCGCGGAAATCGCCCTGCGGAAACTGCGTCTCAGGGCGGATCTTGCCGGTCAGTCCGCCTTCATCAAAGGGGCAGCGCGCGATCACGCCAATTTCATGTTCGGCGCAGTAGGGCAGCAATTGATCGAGGGGCGACTGATCAAAAACATTGAAGATCACCTGCACCACGTCGATCAGTCCTGTGCCGAGCGCCTTGATCACATTTGCCGGCTGGTGGTCATTGATAGAAATCCCGATGAACCGCACATGTCCGGAGTGGCGCAAAAGGCGTATGGTTTCCAGCCATTCCGATTCTCCAGCCCAGGCGTCGTCCCAGACATGGAACTGAAACAGGTCCACGGTTTTGCGCCGCAAGTTGCGGCGCGACTTTTCGAGTGAATCCAAGACGTAGTCCCGTGGGAACACATCGCGCAAGCTACTGCCCCTGACCGCCGGCCAGATACGGTTTTTGGGCGGAACTTTGGTTGCGATGATCACGTCCGGGTCATCGGCAAAGGCTTCGGCGATCAGTTCCTCGCTGTGGCCTTCGTTGTATGCCAGCGCGGTATCGAAGAAGTTGACGCCCAGTTCGCGCGCGGCGCGCAATGACTGCAAGGAAGTTTGATCGTCGGCGCCGACCCATTGCGTTCCCCCAATGCCCCAAGCGCCGTAACCGACCTCGCTCACCCGCAATCCGGTTCTGCCCAGTGTTCGATAGCGCATACGTCCCTCGTTTACGATTATCACGCGGAAAGTGTCCGGCGAGGCGCGCCGCTGGTCATCACCGTGAGGAGTTGGCTAGACTCAGGCAAGGGGCCGCCCGAATGCCGAAAACCGTCAGTCTTCTTTTTCTGTTAATCATTTCCGGCCTGGCCCAAGGGCCGGTGCACCGGCCTCTGCCGACCAACCAGCTTTTGACCACGGTTCCGGGCAACCCCGCCCGGACCAACAGTTTTCCTGCCGCCATTGCCGTCAGCCCCGGCGGCCGCTACGCGGTATTGCTCAACGACGGGTACGGGACTGCCGAATCCGGGTTCCGGCAATCGTTGGCCGTCATTGACCTCCGCACCCACGCGGTACGCGACTTTCCCGATCCCCGGCTGGGCCTGCATTCCAACCAGAGCTATTTCCTGGGCCTGGCGTTTTCACCCGGCGGACGGGAGCTTTTTGCCTCGATTGCATCACTGACCGATCCCGCCGGCGCCAAGCCCCGGGATTTGGGGAACGGCATTGCCGTGTATCGTTTTCGTGCCGGGAGGCTTGCCCCCCGGCGCTTTCTAAAAATCGCTCCGCCGCCTCTCCCTTCAGCACACTGGAGTGGCCTGGCGCAGGACGTCATTCCGGGTCGCGCCGTCCCCTTCCCGGCTGGGCTGGCCGTGTTCCGGCGCAATGGCCACGAACGCATCCTGGTTGCCGGCGACCTCTCTGATGCCGTCTACCTGCTGGGCGCACGCTCCGGCCGCCTTCTGCACCGCTTCGATGTCAGCGATAACGCCTACATTCCGGGCAGCTTTCCCTACGCCGTCGCTGTCACCCATGATGGCCACTATGGTTACTGCTCACTGTGGAATGCCTCGACGGTCGTGAAGCTCGACTTGCAACGGGGTAGAGTGCTGCAGCACATCCGGTTGCAGCGGCCCGTCCAACCTTCGGCGCCGGGCAGCCATCCTGGCGCCCTGTTGCTCAGCCTCCATCAGCACCGCCTGTTTGTGGCGCTGGCCAACCGGGACCGCGTCGCGGTGGTCGACACCCGTAGCGGCAGAATCCGGCAATGGCTTTCCACGCGTCTTCGTGACCTTCCGTTTGGGGGCAGCATTCCCATGGCCCTGGCGCAGGACGCGGGTGGTGACCTGTTTGCCGCCGATGCCGGATTGAACGCGGTCGCGGTCTTTCGCAAAGCGCAACTTGCCGAAGCGCGAACGCACACGCCGCTGATCAGTCCGAATGCCTTTATTCCCACGGAGTGGTATCCCACCGCGCTTGCCGCTCGCGGCGATCAGCTTCTGATTGCCACTGGGAAAGGAAAGGGAACTGGTCCCAATAGTGGACCCGCCACAGTGCGTCCGCGGGGATCACATCGCCGCCATCCCTACATTGCCTGGCTGCTGCGCGGTTCCGTTGCGGCTCTCCCCATCAGCGCGATTGCGCCGCATGCCGTTCGCTGGACAGCCGAAGTGGCCGAGGATAATCGCGCTCAGGTTACGCCCGCTGAAGCGGGGGCGGGTTGGCAGACGCCCATCCGCCACATCATTTACATCATTCGCGAGAACCGCACCTACGATCAAATCCTTGGGGACCTGAGCTGGCATGGACAACCGGTAGGGGATGGTGATCCGCGGCTTACCTGGTTCGGCAAGCGAGTCACTCCCAACGCGCATAAACTGGCGCTGCAGTTTGGTGTTCTTGACAACTTCGAAGTGAGCGCTGAAGTCTCCGCCGGGGGACACGTCTGGTCCACCGCCGCCACCAGTAGTGACTACACCGAACAGACCTGGCAGATTGGCTACCGCAATGGTCAGCGCGATTACGATAGCGAGGGCGATGTGGAAGGCGGAACGCCCCTGCTGCAAAAGCTTCCCGATGTCGATGAGCCCGGAACCGGATACATCTGGACCGATCTCGCCCAGCATGGGCTGAGCTATCGCCACTATGGCGAGTTCATCACCACGCGCTGGTGCGACGCTCCGGCGGCGATGAAAAAGCGGCACAACCCCAAGCAGGGAACGCCCATTCAGGTGCAGGCATCCCAGGCTTGCGACCGGCGTTGGATTAAGCCGGGCGCCCCTTTACCGTCAAACGTGGGCGATCCGCGCGGCTCCGCCAGTCCGTGGCCCTGGAAGATCCCGGTGATTGCCGGCAACGTTGCGACCATGCCGGAGTTGCGTGGGCACTTCGATCCGCGCTATGCCGACTTCCGCCTCGACTACCCTGATCAGTTGCGGGCGGACGAGTTTCTCAACGAGTTTCGCGGTTTCGTCGCCGCCCGGCGGAGGGGTTCGGGCCAACGCCTGCCGCGCTTCGTGCTGCTGCGCCTTCCCAATGACCACACCTTTGGAACCAAGCCGGGTATGCCCACGCCGGCCGCTTCCGTGGCGGATAACGACCTTGCGCTGGGGCGGGTGGTGGAGGCGGTCTCGCACAGTCCTTATTGGAATAACACCGCCATTTTTGTCCTGGAAGACGATGCCCAGAGCGGGGCTGATCACGTTGACGCGCATCGCAGCGTTGCTTTCGTGATCAGCAAATATTCTCCCCGTACCGCAGCGCCGTTTGTGGATCACCACTTCTATACGACGGTGAACCTGCTGCGAACGATGGAGGCGATTCTGGGCCTGCCCCCGATGAACCACAACGATGCCACTGCCCGGGTGATGCGAGAGCTGTTTTCCGGGCCCGGCACGCAACCGCCGTTTGTCGCCGATGAATCGGCTCGCCGATCCGGGCTGATTTACCGAGTCAGCAGCCGGCATAGCGCGGGCGCTCAGATTTCCGCGCATCTGGACTTTAGCCACGCTGACGCCGCCGATCCCTGGGTGCTGGATGGCATCTTGCGCTCCGACTGGCAACAGCGCCGAATGCGGCGCATCGCGGCCGGCCGTCCCGAGGTTCGACGATGGGATCCCCGCCCTCTTCAAAAACAGGGCAAAGTAGGGGACGAGCGCACCCGAGAAGCGAAAAATTGATTCTGTTGGAACGACAACTTTTTGCCGCCGCCTTCGTATAGTGGATAGAAGTAAGGTTAAGGAACTTTTATGGCCGAGGCGATCGTACTTTCCGCTGTATCCAAAAGTTATGGGCGCAAGCGCGCCGTCCAGGCGCTGGACCTTACCGTTCCGCAAGGCAGCGTGTACGGTTTTCTTGGACCCAACGGTTCGGGAAAGACGACGACCATCCGTATGATCGTCAACATACTTTTTCCGGACGACGGCAGTGTGCAGGTGCTGGGCAAGAAAGCGGGCGCCGAAACGCGCGACTATATCGGCTATTTGCCGGAAGAACGCGGACTTTATCCGCGCATGAAAGTGCGCGAGGTGCTGGAGTTTTTTGGCCGGCTGCGCGGCGTTCCGAGCGACGAGGTGAAGCGCCGGGTGCAGTTCTGGCTTAAGCGCATTGAGCTGGAAAGTGTTGGCGAAAAGAAGGTGGACGAGCTCTCCAAGGGCATGCAGCAGAAAATCCAGTTTGTAGCTGCCGTGATCGCCGACCCGCCGGTGCTGATTCTTGACGAGCCATCTTCGGGACTCGATCCCGGTAATGCCAACCTGCTTAAGGAGATCCTGCTGGAACTGCGCGCGGCGGGAAAAACCGTTCTCTTCTCCACGCACCGCATGGAAGAGGCAGAGCGGCTGTGTGATTATGTGTGCCTCATTCACGAGGGCGTCAAGGTGCTGGACGGCAAACTCGCCGAGGTGCGCGCCGCACAGGGAAAGAGCGCGGCACGGGTGGATTACAAGGGCGATACCCAGATACTGCGCGCCGCTCCCGGCGTCACGCGCGTTGAGGACTACGGCAACTACGCCGAATTGCGCATTGCGCCGGGCACGTCCGCGCCGGAGTTGGTGCGCTACCTCAGCCAGCGGCTGGACCTCACCCGTTTCGAACTTATGGAGCCCAGCCTGACGGAAATCTTTTTGGAAAAGACGGGATTCAGCGCGCCCCAACCGGCGCGGGGCGCGTCCGCCCTTTGAAGCGCGGAGGAAAAAATGTCAAAGATGATGATTGTTTCTTTGCGCGAGTATGTACAGCGCGTACGTTCGAAGGGTTTTGTGGTGTCCACGCTGCTGGTGCCCGCGCTGCTGGCCGGCTACATTGCCCTGGTCTTCTACCTGGCCAAGATGACCGGCAGTCATCCCCAGCACCTGGCGGTGGTCGACGATTCGCAGGTTACCTTCGCGCAGCTTTTGGCCAGCAGCAAGGGCGACAAGCTTCCGGACGGTCAGCCTCGGTTCGTCTTTACCGGGGTGACTCCAGTAGCGCCGGCGCAGTGGCCCACGCTTCGCTCGCAGCTGATCAAAGACGTGCAACAGCGCCGCTACGAAGGCTTTATTCATATTCCCGCGGATGTGCTCACCTCCCGCAAGGTGGCCATTCATGGCCGCAATGTCAGCGACCCGCAGTCCTCCTACAATCTGCAGACCAGATTGCAGGAGGCGATTGGCCGGGCGCGTCTGCAGGCCTCTGGCGTTGCCCCGGATCAGTTGAGCGCCGTCTTTGCCAAGCTCAAGGTCTCCACCTTCAAGATCACCGACAAGGGTGAGATTTCCGACCAGGGCCAAACGTTCATCCTGGCGTATGTTCTGGGCGGCCTTCTTTACGGTTCGCTAATTGCCTACGGGGTGACCTTCATGCGCAGCGTCATCGCGGAAAAGATGAACCGGGTGGTGGAAGTCATCCTTTCCTCGATTACCGCCTTCGAGCTCATGCTGGGCAAAATCATTGGCGTTGCCGCCGCCGCCCTCACCCAGAGCGCAATTTGGGCAGTCTGCCTGGCGGCGGTGATCACCTATAGCGCTTTCGCCAGCGGCTTTGCGGCGCATTTCAAGCTGCCGCCGCTGGGCGCCGGGGTTTATATCTGCTTCGTGCTCTTTTTTGTGTTGGGATTTTTTCTTTACGGCAGCCTTTATGCGGCCTGCGGCTCCATGGTCGGCAGTGAGCAGGAGGGCCAGCAGATGCAGCTTCCCATCACGTTGCTGCTGGCGCTTTCCTTCGTGGTCTCCAGCACCATCATGCCCGACCCTTCCAGCGCGCATGCCGTGCTGATGTCGGAGATACCGTTCTTTTCCCCGGTTGTCATGATGATGCGTATGATCGTCGCTCCGCCCCCGGTATGGCAGATCGCTTTGAGCCTGGTGCTGTGCGCGGTCACGACCGTGCTGCTGACCTTCATTACCGCGCGCGTGTTCCGGGCCACCATTTTGCTGACCGGCAAGCGTCCGAACTTGCCCGAACTGGTACGGCTGGTGCGGCAGGCGTAAGGGAGATGGCAGCCGCTGTTCAGAATGGCGTGATGATGCCGCCCTTGGTAAAGGTATCTATCTCCAGGGTGCGCAAATCGCCGACACGCAGCGGAGTGGGGGAGATATAGGGTTCGCCGTAGCGGACCCCGATCATCATGCCGTAGTTGCGCGCTATGGCTTCCACGCGCGCCGGGATGTCGCCCTCGGCGGGGAAAATGCCCCCTCCGGCCTGCTGATCGCGATACTGTGAGCGATAGGCCAGCAGCGATTGCAGCCGCGCCTCGAACTGTTCGGAGATATCGACAATAAAGCTGGGCCGCTCGTTGCTGTAGAGCGAGGCGTAGATTACCGTGGCAGGACGAAAGGCTGGCGCCTCGCACTCCGGCAGGTCCAGTTTGCTCAGCCCAGCCAAAAAGGCCGCTTCGTAACCCAGCGTGCCCGCGGTGTAGTGATCCGGATGACGGCCGTGCGGGTAAGGGACAATCACGATGCGCGGACGGGTCTGGCGGATCGCCGCCGCCAGGCGGTGCTTATACTCCAATGAGTTCACCAGGGCTCCGTCCGGCAGCCCCAGGTTGCCGCGCCAGGCTACCTTCAGGATCGCCGCCGCGTGTTCCGCTTCCAGCCCGCGTTCCACCGCGCTGCCGCGGGTTCCTGTTTCTCCGGCGGTCAGGTCCAAAATACCGGTGACGGCGCCTGCTCCGGCCAGCCGCAGCAGCGTTCCTCCGCAGGTCTGCTCCACGTCATCGCGATGCGCCGCGATGGCCAGAACGTCGAGTGCGGAGGGCGGGGGCGTTAAAGAGATCGGCATGAACCTAGTCTAGCGAGCTTCCGCCCAATCCGCCCCGCGTCTACGGCGACTCCCTGCCTGATACGATGAAGGGAATGGCTCAGCCAGCAGAAAATTATTGGGAGAGCGCCGCGGTCTGCAACCCGTTGCGGGGCAAAGTTGCGTTGGTGACTGGGGGCGCGAAACGAATTGGCCGAGCAATTGTACTGGAACTGGCTCGTGCTGGCGCGCACGTGGTCTTCACCTATCGTCATTCCGCCGCCGACGCGGCGGAGACCGAACGTGAAGCGACCGCCTTTGGCGGCGACGTACACCGCATCAATGCCGATGTGCGGCATAGTGAGGCGGTGCGCCAGGTGATCGGTGAAACCCTGGAGCGTTTCGGGCAACTCGACGTAGTGGTCAACAACGTGGGGCGCTATGAAGATGTCCGTTTCGAGGAGATTACCGACCGGCAGTGGGACGAGATGATGGAGACCAACCTGCGCGCTCCCTTTCTGGTCAGCCGGGAGGCGATTCCAGCGTTGCGGGGCCAGCGCGGCCGCATCATCCACCTCGGCTCGGTAGGGGGCATTTTGCCTTTCCCCACGCACGCGCATTACTGTGCTTCCAAAGCCGGGCTGGCGCATCTCACCCGCGCCATGGCGCGCGCGCTGGCTCCCGAAATTGCGGTCAACGCTGTGGCGCCTGGATTGATTATCTTCAAGCCTGAGCCCTCCCCCTGGGAGGCCCGTATGGTGGAGAAGACGCCGTTGCGCCGCGCCGGCACTCCGGAAGACGTGGCCTCGGCCGTGCGCTTCCTGGCCACCTGCGATGCCGCGCTCACCGGACAGATTCTGGTTGTGGATGGCGGCTTGTCGCTGCCGGGAGCGCACACGGATGCCGGTCAGGCGGGTACAAATTCATAGCCCTTGGCTCCCCGCTTCACATACCCCCACGCCTGCCGCGGATCGTGGGTAAAAACCAGCAGCCAGTTCTCCCGCACCGCCTCCTCCAGAATGCGCTCTTTGTTGTCAATGCACTCCAGTGGAAACAGGTCAAATCCCATCACCCAGGTGGGCTTGATGTGCCAGGCGGTGGGCATGAGGTCGGAGATATAGCAGGCGGTTTCGCCGCGCGAACGCACCAGGACAGCCTGCAACCCGCGGGTGTGGCCCGGCAAAACGCGCACGGAAACGCCCGGCGCCAGTTCGCGGTCCCCTTCCAGCAACTGCATCTGTCCGCTCTCCACCAGGGGATCGTAGTTTTCCGTCAGATAACTGACCCGGTCGCGGACGTGCTGTTCACGGGCGTGCTCCCACTCGGTACGCTGGACGAAGTAACGCGCTTTGGGAAAAGTGGCGGCAATGCTGCCATCTTCGCGGCGCACGGTATTCCATCCGCAGTGGTCGTAATGCAGATGGGTGTTGATGACCAGATCGAAGGTTTCCGGCGCGAGCCCGGCGGATGCGAGGCGTTGCGGGAAATCGCGTCTGGGGTCGATACCCCAAAGCTCCAACTGCTTTTGCGGCAGCTTATTGCCGCAACCCGTTTCCACCAGCACAAGCTGCTCGCGGGTGCGGATCGCCAATGAGTTCAGGCCGCAGCGCACCAGGTTGCGCTCGTCGCAGGGCACATGACGCGACCAGAGCACTTTGGGGACCACCCCAAACAAGGCTCCGCCGTCCAGGGTGTAGGTACGGTCGGTAATGAAGGTCAGTTCGAAATCGCCCAGACGGCGCCGCAGGGGGCCGGTCCAATCGCCGGAAGCTGCCATAGTCGTGCCTTCAGGAACTCGCACCGCGCGTCCGCTCGTGCCGGATGTGACGCACGATCAGGATGGCGGCCACGATCGCCAACGCCAGAATGCCATAATCCACGCGCTTGATGAGCAGCAGCAGATGCTGCCAATGATGCCCCAGCAAATAGCCGGCGCTGCTAATGGCGGTCACCCAGGCCGCGGCTCCGAGTGCGTTGAAGAGCAGGAAGCTCTCCCAGGAAAACCCTTCCAGCCCGGCCGCCGGTCCCGCAATAATGCGCAGACCGGCGATGAAGCGGGCGAAAAAGATGGTCATTTTGCCGAATTTGCGGAAGTAGTGGTGGGCGTATTCGAGCCGCGCAGGGGTCAAGCGCAAGACCCGCTTCAGCCAGGCGCCAGCCTCCCGAGCCAGCCAGAAGCCGGTGTTGTCGCCCAGCACGCAGGCGCAAAATCCGGTCAGCATAACCGTTGGCAGCGACAGCGCCCGCTCCTGGTGCGCCACGTAGCTGGCGTACAGCAGGGTGAATTCGCCCGGCAACGGCAGCCCGGCGTTCTCCAGTAATAAAATAAAGAAGACCGCCCACAATCCGTAGTGCGCGAAGAACGTCTGGAATTGGTGAAACCAGCCGCTGAACAAAGGTGTGTCTCCTGCCGCTCCCGGCAGTACCGCTTGGAATAGGCTATCCGGACTACTGGGTTTGGATGCGGCGGCTCCCATGTCCGGGAGCCCAGGTAACAGAGTACATGGCTATTGATCGCATTAGTGTGCGCGGCGCGCGCCAACACAACCTCAAAAACATCTCCGTAAGCATTCCGCGCAACAGTCTTACGGTGATTACCGGACTGAGCGGTTCCGGCAAGAGCAGTCTCGCCTTCGACACCATCTACGCCGAAGGCCAGCGCCGGTATGTGGAGACGCTTTCCGCCTATGCGCGGCAGTTCCTCGATCAGATGGAGCGGCCCGACGTGGACTCCATTGAGGGCCTCAGTCCGGCGATCGCCATTGAGCAAAAGACCACCAGCCGCAGCCCACGTTCCACGGTTGGCACGATTACCGAAATCTACGATTATCTGCGGCTGCTGTGGTCCTCGATCGGCACGCCGCATTGTCCGCATTGTGACCGCGAGATTGTCAGCCAAAGCGCCGCCCAGATCGCCGAGAGCATTCTGGCCGACGCGGGGGGCAAAGATGGCCAGCGGGTCACGATCATGGCGCCGGTGGTGCGCGGCCGCAAGGGCGAATTCCGCAAAGAACTGCAGGGCTTCGCCGCCAAGGGTTTTCCCCGCGTCCGCATCGACGGCGAAATGCATTCCCTGGACGAGGAGGAGGTGGATCAGGAGATCCGTCTCAACAAGCGCCAGAACCACACTATCGAGGTGGTCATAGACCGGCTTCTGATCCGGCCGGGATTGGAGAGCCGGCTGGAGGGTTCCGTGCAGACGGCGATGAAGCTCGCCAACGGGCTCGTTCTGGTCGGGAGCGGCACGGAAGAGCGCCTTTATTCCGAGAGCCTTTCGTGTCCCGATTGCGGCGTCAACGTGCCCCGTCTGGAACCGCGATCGTTCTCCTTCAACAGCCGTTATGGCGCTTGTGAGACTTGCTCCGGCCTGGGGAGCCGGTTTGAATTCGACCCCGCCAAAGTCATCGTCGATTGGACACGTCCGCTTCTGGACGGAGGATTAGGACCGGGCTCCTCGTCGGGCCATTTGCAGCGTCTGCTGGCTTTGTTTGCCCAGGAGAGGGGCATCGACCTGGATCTGCCCTTCAGTCAGCTCTCCGCCTCCGAGCAGAAGTTATTGCTTTACGGGCCGGAGGGCGACGGGCGGCGTTCGCGCCGTACGCCCTTCCGCGGACTGCTGCCTTATCTGCAGGACCTCATGAACGATGCGGGGACCGACAAATACCGCGAGTGGCTGATGGGCTACACCTCGCCAGTGCCCTGCTCGGCCTGCAAGGGGCGCCGCCTGCGTCCGGAGAGCCTGGCGGTGCGCGTCGGCGGCCTGTCTATTGCCGACTATGTCGATCTGCCATTGGATAAAGCGCTGGCGCATGCCAGCGGGTTGCGCCTGAATAGCCGCGAAACAGCCATTGCCGGGCGAATCGTGCAGGAAATAATCGATCGCCTGCGCTTCCTTTTGAACGTGGGCCTCAGCTACCTGAGCCTGAGCCGGCCCGCCGGAACCCTTTCGGGAGGTGAAGCGCAACGCATCCGCCTGGCCAGCCAGATTGGCTCCCGGCTGCGCGGAGTGCTGTACGTGCTCGACGAGCCCTCGATTGGCCTGCATCCCCGCGACAACGACCGCCTGCTGCGGACTCTCACCACCTTGCGCGATCTGGGCAATACCGTTCTGGTGGTGGAGCACGACCGGGAGACCATTGAACGCGCCGACTATGTGCTTGACCTGGGCCCGGGAGCGGGGCGCCATGGGGGAGAACTCGCCGCCGCCGGAAGCCCGCAAGAGGTTGCCGCCAGCGCATCGCTTACCGGGCAATATCTCAGCGGTGAGCGCAAGATCGAAGTGCCGGCGCAACGCCGTCCGGCTCGTCGCGACGCCATGCTGGTGCTGCGTGGCGCCACCGAACACAACCTTAAGGGGGTGGATGTCAGCATTCCCGCCGGACTGCTCACCGTCGTGACCGGGGTGTCGGGCGCCGGCAAGAGCACGGTGATCAACGACATCCTGTACCCCGCCATGGCGCGCAAGTTGTATCGCTCGTCGGCGCAGCCGGGCGCCTATAAGCAACTGCAGGGAACGGAATTGTTCGATAAGGTCATCCGCATCGATCAGACCCCGATCGGGCGCACGCCGCGTTCCAACCCGGCAACCTATACGGGAGTCTTTTCGCCCATTCGTGACCTGTTTGCGATGCTTCCCGAAGCGCGCGAGCGGGGTTACAAGCCGGGGCGCTTCAGCTTTAATGTGCGGGGAGGGCGCTGTGAAGCCTGCCAGGGGGATGGTGAGCGCCGCATCGAGATGAACTTCCTGCCGGACGTCTTCGTGCTCTGCGACGTCTGCCGCGGCCGGCGCTATAACCAGGAGACGCTCAACGTCCGCTACCGGAACCATTCCATTGCCGACCTGTTGGAATCGACCGTGCAGGACGCCCTGGAGATTCTCGGCAATGTGCCGCCGGTGCGGCAAAAACTCCAGACCCTGGTCGATGTCGGCCTGGGCTATCTGCATCTCGGCCAATCCGCCACCACGCTCTCCGGCGGCGAAGCGCAACGCATCAAGCTGGCGAAGGAACTCAGCAAGCGGCAGACCGGCCGCACGCTTTACCTGCTCGACGAGCCCACCACCGGGCTGCACTTCGAAGATGTCCGTAAGCTGCTCCAGGTTCTGGACCAGTTGGTGGCGCTCGGCAACACCGTGCTGATTATCGAGCACAACCTCGATGTCATGAAATGCGCGGACTGGATTATTGACATGGGTCCGGAAGGCGGGGAAAACGGCGGGCGCGTTGTGGCGCAGGGAACGCCGGAACACGTGGCCGGCATGGAAGCAAGCTATACCGGCCAAGCCCTGCGGGCGGTTCTCGGCAGGTAACGCCTCATGCTCTGCTCCCCTGCCGCTCCTCCCCCTCTTGTCAGCGGGTATTTGCGGCGCAAGTACGCTGGGCTGTGCTGTTCACCACGAGTTCCGCTCCCGTCGAGCGTTTTATACTAGCGCTTTGAACCCAGAGCCTCCCAACCCGAACGCCGGCTCGCCTGAGCCACGCACGCCCGCCGTTGCCGATCCGCCCTGGCGCGGCATGGATATCGTCTTTATCACGCTGTTTACAGGACTGATCTTCCTGCTGACGCTGATCGGCGGGGTGTTGCTGACCGCGTTGCTGCAACGGGGCTCGCTGGATCAGTGGCAGCCGTTTGGCGATGTGCGCTTCCTGCTGTTGGTGCAGACGGCGGGCTTTATCGGCGGACTGGCCTTTGCCGGCCTTTGGATCTCCAGCATGTACGGCGCCTCGTTCTGGAAGGCGCTCGGGCTGCGCCGTTTCCCTTTTGGGTTGCTGATTGCGTTGGGCATGGCGGGGGCGGTGCTGTCGATTTTTGTGCAAGCGGCGCAGAAGTATCTGCCCATTCCCAAGACCTTACCCATCGATCGCGTATTCAATCCGCACGACACCTGGGCGCTGGCCATCTACGGTACCATCCTGGCGCCCTTTTTTGAGGAGTGCTATTTCCGCGGTCTGCTGTATCCGAGTCTGCGCCGCTTTTTTCGTGAAGGCTTTTCCGCGGCGGAACTGCGGGACTGGCGCCGTTTTTTCTGGATCGCGGCGGCGGCCTTCGTTCCGCTGACCGGCATTCTGGCGCTCTACCGGTACTTGCGCGCGGAGCCCTGGCGCTACCCGCTGACCGCCTGCCTGCTGGCTTTGCTGGCAGGACTGCTAGCCGATCCTCTGTTGCGCCTGTGGTCGGCGGTAGCTTCCGGGCTCCGGGATTGGATTCGTCCGGAGTACCCTGCAATGGTGCTTACCGGCCTTGCTTTTGGCGTCGCCCACGGCGATCAGTTGGGGTTTTCCTGGGCGCCCATGCTGCTGATTGGGGTGGTAGGCTTTATTTTCACTTACGCGCGCGAGCGCACCGGCAGCATCGTCCCCAGTTGGATCATGCACTCCTGCTATAACGGGATTTTGTTTGTGCTGTTGTTTCACTTCACCAAAGGTTTCCACGATTTCAGCCAGCTTCCGCATTGATGAGGACCACCGCAACCGGCATGAGCGAAAGACAGCAACTTCTCAACCTGCTTGCCACCAAGTCGTTCCGCCTGGGACAATTCCGTCTCGCCTCCGGCGCCACCAGCGACTATTACATCGACTGCCGCACGACGACGCTGGATGCGCGTGGCGGCTATTTCACCGGCCGTGTGCTGCTGAGCGAACTGAGAAAGCTGACGCTTCCGGTTGTAGCGGTAGGCGGTCTCACCATGGGCGCCGACCCGATTGCGGTCAGCGTGGCCATCAGCAGCGTGCTGGATGGCGGCGCACCGGTCAGCGCCTTCCTGGTGCGCAAGAGCGAAAAGACGCACGGCACCGGCCGGCGCATTGAGGGCGAGGTCAGCGCGGGCATGCGCGTCGCCATCGTCGATGACGTCTGCACCACGGGGGGTTCCACTATGGAAGCCATGGAGGCGGCCTGGCAGGCGCAGTTGGACATTGCCGCCATTTACTGCCTGGTCGAGCGCGAGGAGGCCGGTGGCCGCCAGAGACTGCAGGAGTTCTGGGCCGCGCGCCAACCCGGCGCCTGCCCCTTTCAATCGCTGTTTACCGCACAGGAGGTGCGCGCCGCCCACCTGTCTTTGGGAAATCCACAATCATGATACCGACACTCGAATGGACCGAAGAGGGAGTCAAGCTGCTGGACCAGCTGCGGCTACCCGCAAACGTGGAGTACATGCTCTGCCGCGATTACCAGGATGTGGCGCGCGGGATTAAAGACATGATCATCCGCGGCGCGCCGGCGATCGGGGTGGCCGCGGCCATGGGTGTGGCGCTGGGCGTGAAGCGCTCGCAGGCGAAAACCCGCACCGAGCTGGATCCCGAGTTCGACCGCATTTGCGCCACCATTGCCGGCACACGCCCCACCGCCGTGAACCTGTTCTGGGCGGTGGAGCGCATGCGGCGCGCCTACCTTGCGGCGGGCGACGACATGGCGCAGATCAAGGAACGGCTGGAGCGGGAGGCGAAGCAGGTCTACGCGGAAGATATCGCCATTAATCAGGCCATGGGACGGCATGGAGCTCTGCTGATGCCCAGTGAGGGGCGTGTCCTCACCCACTGCAATGCGGGCGCGCTGGCCACGGCCGGTTATGGCACGGCGCTGGGGGTGATCCGCGCCGCCGTCGAAATGGGCAAACGCATCGAGGTGTTTGCCGATGAAACGCGTCCCTACCTGCAGGGCGCGCGGCTCACCGCCTGGGAGCTGCAGCAGGATGGCATCCCAACCACCGTCATTACCGACAACATGGCGGGACATTTCCTGCGCAATGGCGGGATCCGCGCCGTTGTCGTGGGCGCTGACCGCATCGCGCGCAACGGCGACGTGGCCAACAAAGTGGGAACCTATTCGGTCGCGGTGCTGGCGAAGGAGAACAACGTTCCTTTTTACGTTGCCGCGCCGATCTCCACGCTGGACTTGACGCTCGCCACCGGCGAGCTGATTCCCATTGAGCAGCGCTCGCCCCGCGAGGTCACGCACATCAAGGATGTGCAGATCACACCCGAGGCGATTGGCGTCGCCAACCCGGCCTTTGACGTGACGCCTAACCGCTACGTCACGGCCATCATTACCGAACATGGCGTGGCACGCGCACCCTACGAGGAGTCGCTTCCTCGTTTAGCGGGTGCCCCCAAAGGGGTGGGTGGCGCTGGCGGAGCGGATTGAGTTCGTACAATGCAGCCAGTGACCTTGGACGAAGAGTTGCGCTGGGCTACACAAATGCTGGAAGCCGCCGGCGTAGCCGAGGCGCGCCTTGCGGCCGAGGCGTTGCTGCTGCATGTTCTGCAACGGCCGCGTTCGTTTCTTTATGGCCACGGGCTGGATTACTTTACGCCGCCGGGGCACGCCCGTTTTGAAGAGCTGTTGCGCCGCCGCGCCGAAGGCGAGCCGGTGCAGTACATTTTGGGCTTCGAGCAGTTCTACGGACGAAACTTCCTGGTCTCGCCGTCGGTGCTGATTCCGCGTCCAGAGACGGAGCTTTCCGTCCAAACGGTGCTGGAGCTGGCCTCTCCCCTGCCCGTGCCCAGTCCCCTGATTGCCGACATTTGCACCGGCTCGGGTTGCATTGCGATTACTCTGGCGCTGGAGCTGCCCCGCGCCCGTGTGGTCGCCGCGGACATTTCGGGACCGGCGCTCACGATCGCGGCGAGGAACGCTTCCGAACTGCAGGCGCCGGTGGAGTTCCGGGAGGGCGATCTGCTTGAACCCTGGCGCGATCTCGCCGGCGGCTTCGACTTGATTGTCGCCAATCCTCCTTACGTCGGGGAAGACGAGTTCCCTCACCTGCAGCGCGAGGTGCGTGACTTTGAGCCACGCACGGCCCTGATTGGCGGTCCGCACGGCACGGAAATCTACCAACGGCTGATCGCGCAGGCGGCTGAGTTCCTCAAACCGGGCGGATGGCTGGTTCTGGAGATCGGTTACCGCTCCGCTGCGCGCCTGCGTTCCCTGCTGACGGACTGGGAAGGCGTGGAGGTGATTGCCGACTGGCAGGGATGGGATCGCGTTATCAAGGCTCGCAAGACCTCCGGTGAGACCGCGGCGCGGGCAACGAAGTGAGTTGCAGAGGCGACGCTGATTTCGCAGGTCCCGCGCTATGCTCAATCTATGGATCTGGAGCTCAGCGGCGCACAACTACGAATTCTCATGGAAGCTGGGGGCCCGCACGTACTCATTGACGTTCGGGAGCCCTGGGAACATCAACTGGTGCGGCTGCCCAACGATCAACTGATCCCGATGGCGTATATCCCTATGCAGTTGGACAGCTTGCGGACGATGGCAGCCGAGGATTCGAGCCGCCCGCTGATCTTCTATTGCCATCACGGTATCCGCAGCCTGCAGGTCGTTTCCTGGTTGCGCAGCCAGGGTATTGCCAACACCGTTTCGCTGCGTGGGGGGATTGACGGTTGGGCCCGCGACATCGATCCTGAAATGGAGTCCTACTGATTGGAGGAGAGCATGCAGAAAGCCGGGAAATTTGTTTACAAGGCCACTTGAACCGGCTGCAGGAACGCCAGGAGTTTCCTGGCCGAGAAGCAGCTTTCGCCGGAGATGCGCGAGATTAACCAGGCGCCGCTCAGCGCGCGGGAGCTCGACGAGCTGATTGGGGATCGCGACTACAAGGAATTCCTGAGCACCCGCAACGAACTCTATCGCGAACGCAATATGGCGGAACATCCGCCCAGCCGCGCCGAGGCCATCCGCCTGATCGCGCAGCACCCGAACTTGTTGCGCCGCCCGTTATGGATTCGCGGCAAAGACGTGCTGTTTGGCTGGAAGCCGGACGAGTACGGAAAATGGGCGAAGGAAAAGTAACATCGTTTGACTGCTTCTGTTGGCTCGGGTGCGGGTGCGAGGGAGGTTTAAGTATCTGGAAACGCGCATAACGCCGCATACGTCTTCACCAGCACGGGCGCGAAGTGACTCATTGAGCGCAGCCGCTGATCCGGCCGTTGGCCGCCGCGGATTGAGGCGCGATGAATGGACCCCTGGTGAGGAGGTTAGCCGTGATGCTACGGGGACAATTTTGTTTTCTTCCGGTTCTTGGTCTTCTCCTTTCTTCCATCCTTCCGCTGTATGCGCAAACAGGAGCAGCGGTGCAAGCCGCTGTCGCTCCCATCGCCACAGCAAAGAGTGTTTACCTGGGCAGCGGTGGTGGCGGTTGTCCAGCCTTCTCGCAGTTCAGCTTCACCGACGATGGTAACCGTGCCTACGATAGTTTCCGTGCGGCGCTTTTGAGATGGAACAAGCTCAGGCTGGCCGCCTCTCCGGCGCAGGCGGATTTGGACGCGGAGATCACCCTCAAGTGTCCGGTCCCGCCTCCGGGATCAACAGGCAAAATGATCGGCCTCGCGCAAACAATTGATTCCCGGGTCCGCCTGGAATTGCGGATTTGGGACGTAAAGACGCGGCTGCCTGTCTGGACACTGACGGAGTTCATTGCGCCCGCCTTGCTGCAGAGAAACCGCGACAGGAACTTTGACCGGGCCATGCGCCATTTGGTGAGCCGGTTTGAAGCCCTCAATGAGGGTCAATCCGACCCGGGTTTCTAAAATTGCGCAGCCAAGCGAGGCGGCGCGGGTTCCGGCCCGCGCCGCGTGTGGTTCAGAAGCGTTCGCCCTGAAAAAGCGGGTTGCGCGCCGCGCTAGCGCGGCGCCAGGTGGGAGAGCCAGAACCTGTCCATCGTCGTAAACAGGTGGGTGCGCGCCGCGCTGCCGTGGATGCTGTGTGTTTTATCGGGGTAGAGCATCAGGTCGAATTGCTTGCCGGCTTCGATCAGCGCCTCTATGAATTGAATGGTGTTCTGGAAGTGCACGTTGTCGTCTTCGGTGCCGTGCAGAATCAGCAGCGAACCCTGCAAGTTCCTGGCGTAAGCGACCGACGAGCTCTCCCGGTAGCCTTGGGGATTCTCCCGCGGCATGCCCATGTAGCGCTCAGTGTAAATGCTGTCGTAGTCGTGCCAGTCGGTTACCGGGGCCACGGCGATGCCGGTCTTCCAGGCGCCGGGGGCGTGGGTCATCTCGTAGGTGGTCATATAGCCACCGAAACTCCAGCCCCAAATGCCGATACGAGAGGGGTCTACATACGGCTGCGCCTTGAGCCACTTCTCGCCGGCGAGCTGATCGGCCAGTTCCATGGTCCCAAAGTGGTTCTTGATGATGTCCTGATGCTTACGATCAAAGCTGGGCGCCTCGCGGTTGTCCACGGAAAATACGAGGAAGCCCTGCCGCAACAGGATCTGATCGTACAAGGTTCCGGCCGCTCCCCAGCTGTCGTCCACCACCTGCGCCTGCGGACCGCCATATTGGTAAGTAATCACCGGATACTTCTTGTTGGGGGAGAAGTCCAAAGGCCGCCACAGCATAGCGTTGAGTGGGGTTTTTCCGTCGGCGGAGGGGATGGTAAAGAACGTGGGCGCCGCCAGGTGATAACGGGAAATATCGGCGCGGGCCTGCAACAGCTCGCGCCGCGCGCCATTGGCATCGTGCACTGTCCACTGCGGAGGCAGGACAGCGGTTGAACTCCTGTCGATATAGGCGTCCTCGCCTTTCAGCTTCGGCGCCATGGTGATGACGTGGTCAAAACCCAGCCGGGTGAGGCGCGTGCAAGCGCATTGTCCACCGGTGCTGTATACGTTCAACGGGACGCGATAGAGGTTCTGCTGCAGAGGCGTGTCCTTATCAGCCGTGAAGTAAACGCCGTGGTCAGCCTCGTCGACACCTTCGAGTTTGTTGACGTTCCACGCGCCGGCGGTCAACTGCCCCAGCAGCTTGCCGTGCTGGTCATAGCGGTACAGGTGGTGCCAGCCATCGCGGTCCGAGCCCCAGATGAAACCGCCATCTTTGAGGAACTTCAAGTCGTCAGTGACGTTGATCCAATAGGGGTCCTGCTCAGTGAGCAGGAGCCGCGTGTGGCCCGACCGGGGATTGACGGAGAAGAGGTGCTCCAGCGTCTGTGCCCGGTTGAGGTCGGTGGCATAGGCGCGCTTCCCACTGGGCATCCAGCCGAAGCGCGGCAGATAACTGTCCGGCGTGCCCGCCACCGGAACCCAATTGACGGCGCCAGTTTTGAGGTCGTAAATACCCAGGCGGACAATCGGGTTGGGATCGCCAGCTTTGGGGTACTTTTCCATGTAGACGCTGCCGAAATGAGGGATGTAGTTCACCAGCGGAAAAGCATGCACCGGCCGCTCGTCAAACTGCAGGAACAAAATGCGGCGGCTGTCCGGCGACCACTCATAGGCGGTGCGCAGGCCCAGTTCCTCGGGATAAACCCAATCCAGCGCACCGTTGAGAACGCCCGGTTGAGGAGCGAGAACCGCGCGAGGTTGCGCGGCTTCCGGCGTGCCCACACGGGTGGCATTGCCCACCGGCGCCAGATACAGATTGCCGCCCGATGTGTAGCTGACGTAGCGCTCGTCAGGGGAGAGTTTAGGGTCTCCTTTGGCGCCGGGTGTTGCCGTCAGGCGGTGCGCGCGTTTACTGCTCACGTTGTAGGCGTAGAGCTGGTTGCCGCTGGTGTACAGGATCAGGTCGCCTTTTGGGGACCAGTGGTAGGTGGCCACTCCGTAGCGCGCCATGCGTTCCTGTTCGCGGGAGTTGCCCAGTTTGCGCAGGGGCTCAGCGGCGCCGGCCAACTGCTTGCCGGAAATAAAGACAGCCCGTTTGCCGGTGCCCAGATCGAGTTCATAGAGGTCGGCCAGATCGCTGCCGGTATGCCGTTCCAGAAAGGTAATGCGGCCACCGTCCGGGCTCCACTCGATGTTTTCCGGAAGATAACCCAGCAAGCCCGGCTTCTTGAAAATGCCGGCAATAGTAAACGGCGCCGGCACACGGCTTGGGGTGGTGGGCAGCACTTGAGCGGGAGAGGCGATAACGAGAAGAGCGGCGAAAACGATGCTGGCCAGGAAGGCGGAAAACAGTTGTCGATTCATGCGGGCTCCGGGTGAAGCAACTCGGCCGACAACGGCCATTATAGGCGGGCTGGTGGCGGAGCTCACGGCTGCCGCATGGATTCCAGCGATTCGTGGAAAGGCGCTGGCTCCGCCCACGCGGCCCGCACCTGATCGAGAACGGCGGCGGGAGCGATTTCGAAGACGTTGTGCCGCGCCCGCACCACGCGCACTCGTCCCACCGGATCAAAGGCGGGGATTTCGCCAATGCTGACCACCACCGTCCCTACCGCCGCGGCCAAATGCGAGGGGCCAGTGGCGTTGGTAACGAGCACGCGGCAACGAGCCAGCGCCGCCGTCAATTCGGGAACCGATAAGCCGCGCACCACCGCACAGTCCGGCAACTGGTGAAAGGCGGCGAGCGTTTCCGGCAGCTCCTCCGGGCCGGCGAAGATTAGGGTTGTAAAGGGCTGCGGGGAACTGGCGCGCAGCGCGCTAATGACTTCCACAAAACGCTGTGCCGGCCAGCGTCGGGATGGATGACCCGCGCCGGGGCACACACCGAGAAACGGTTCATGGACGCCCAACGCGTTCAGTTTTTGCCGTGCGCCCACAATGGCGGCCGCGGGGGGCTGCAAACGGGGGCGCCGGTCTTCGACCACGATGCCCAGCGGCTGCAGAACGGTGCAGTAGCGATCCAGCAGTACGCCATCGGGATTATCGGGAGGCGGCTTGAGCGTAATCAAACGAGGCAGCGAGCGCGTTTGGCGCAACATGGCAAGCCGCGAGGGAATGCCAGCCGCCCAGGCGAGCAGGTTGGTTTCCTTGAGCGTATGCAGGTCCACCGACAGATCAAACCGGTGGCGCCGCAGTTTCCAGACCAGCGCCGCGATTTCCGGCAGGGCGATTCCCGGGTGATGCTTCCAGCGCACGCGGTCCACCGGCCAGACCTGCTCGAAGCCCGCCATGCGGTAGACACTGGCGGCACTGGCGGAGGACAGCACCACGAGCTCGCTATGCGGAAAGCGCGCGCGCAGAGCGTGCGCGGCGGGCAGCGCCAGCACGGAGTCGCCCAACTGCCCAAAATGAATCAGCAGAATGCGCCGATACGCGGCGAGCGGCTGCGAGGTCGCGCTCACTCGCCCATCACCTTCACGATCACCCGTTTGGGACGGCGTCCATCGAATTCGGCGTAAAAAATCTGCTGCCAGCGTCCCAGGTCAAGTGCGCCTTTGGTAATGGGCACGATGACCTGGTGATGCACCAGCATGCTTTTCAGGTGCGCGTCGGCGTTATCCTCGCCGGTCTGGTGATGGCGGTAGCCGGGGCGCGCCGGGGCGAGGTGTTCCAGCCACTCGTCGAGGTCGGCAATGAGTCCACTTTCATCGTCGTTGACGTACACGCCGGCGGTAATGTGCATTGCCGAGACCAGCGCCATCCCTTCCCGCACGCCGGAAGCTTCCACGGCGGCGGCCACTTGCGGAGTGATGTTGATGTACTCCCGCACGCGGCGGGTGTTAAAGGTGAGGTACTCGGTATGCGCCTTCATCTGCTTTCTTTTTAGCACGGATAGGACAGAGGCGGGCGGCCCTGGCTTGCGCGCCTCGGTTCGAGCCGGAAGGCCCGGAGAGCGCTGCGATTTGCTCTTTTTTTCTGGCTGAGTATTATGGCGCGCATGAGCCGATTCCGCCTGCTCTCTCATTGTGCTCTGTTGCTGGTGTTGAGTTTGCCTCTGGCCGCGTTCAAAACCGGATTGAGGCGCCATTCTGGACGGATGCTTTCCTATGTCTTTCAGGTGCATGGGGGCAATCGCTGGGGGCAGTTTTATCTGGCTGGGGTGGTTCGGTTGCGCCTGGCGCGCGGGCGTTGTGCAGTGGTGGCCGGGGAACAGGACATCAGCATGCACGGCTTCTATCTCGGCCCGCACTTTTTCGCCAATGGGGCCAATCGCGGACTTATTCAAGGCGGCGAGTGCCGTCTCAATGCGCGCGGTGGAGTGCTACGGCTCGATACGGGATTGCCCAGCGTCAGCATTGGTCCCGGAGAGCCGCCGCTGGGCACGGAAACCTTTACCCTGCGCAGACGGCCGGATGGAACTTACCTGATCAGCGAGCTGGATCCCTCCGCGGTGGGCAGCGGTGTCTTGCGCCGGCAAAGCGCTATTGCACGCCAGATCCCAGGTTCATACCTGGTTCGACTCAGCGGAGAGAGCTTCGCGGAAGCCACGGTGCAAGGGTATGTGTTGCATCCGGCGACTCAATCGGTCGCAGTGCCCGCGCACGCTCCCGTGGTCTGGGCGGGGCGGCTGTATTTGCCGGCGAGCGGGAAGTTGGCAACAGTGCCGCCGGAGAGCAGCCAATGGCAGGGGCAGTTGGGTCTCAGCGCTCCAGCGATTGTGGCCGGACACTTTGGGACGCTGCCGGGGACCTTGCGGGCGGCTCGACCACAGCCGCCAGCGGCAGAGGAGGTCAGCGGGGTGGCCGGTCCGGTGGACGGCTTCGGGCGGGTGGTGCTGGACCTGAACCTGGAAGGGGGCTCTCATGGTCCACAGCAGATCGCGCTAGCCGGCTATGAGGTGAATCCGCGGCGGCTGGCGCTGGTTGAGGTGGATCCCTGGCTGGCAGTTTCTGGTGGCGAAGCGCTGCGGACAGAGCGCGTAGCCAGCGGGGCGCGCCTTGTGCATTCGATGCCGCATCCCACCGCGCCATCGCCTCACGGCGCAGGGGCTGACCATGGCCAGCCCGGACGGCCCATTCTGGTGGGCTATTGGGGGGATTTTTCCGGCCCGCAGAGCTTACCGCTGCACGCGGTGTCGCGCAACTTCGATTACGTGGACGTGATCGCGGAAATGCCAGAGAGCGCCGATACGGCCACCATTCCCTTCAGCGTCAATCCACGGATTGAAAGCGATGCGGATTTTAGAGGCGATGTGCATCGGCTGCAACGGCGCGGGCAGAAGGTGCTTTTGACGCTGGGCGGAGGCGCCAGTTTTTTTCAACTCAACACCGCGGCGGAAGAAGAGCGCTTTGTTGACTCGGTTTCGGCGCTGGTCCGGCGCTATGGGTTTGACGGGGTGGATGTGGATTTTGAGAACGATTCCGTGCGGCTGCGGCCGGGCGATAACGACATCTTTCACCCCAATTCGCCCGATATTCTGCATCTGATTTCCGCCTTGCACCGGTTGAAGCGGCGGTTTGGTGCGCGCTTTCTCATCACCCTGGTGCCGGAAACTCAATACGTTCAAGGGGGCCTAAGCGCGTACGGAGGACTGGACGGCAGCTACCTGCCGTTGATTCTGGCCTGCCGCGACATCCTCGATTTCGTGGATGTGCAGTACTACAATTCGGCGCCATTGACGGCGCTGGATGGACGGGTTTACGGGCAATACACCGCGGGGGCTGAGCCCGGCTGGTCGCCGGATTTTCAAGCTGCCATGACCGAGCTGCTGCTGCACGGCTTCCGGGTGGCCAACGGGCAGGAATTTCCGCCGTTGCCAGCGCGGCAGGTCATGTTCGGTATGCCCGCGTTCGGCAACAATCAAGTGGTGCAGGCACTGCGTTACCTCATGAGCGGGCGGGGATTTGGCGGGCGGTATCGCTTGCGTTCCGCGCGCGCTTACCCCGGCCTGCGCGGGCTGATGTTGTGGTCGATCAACATCGACGCGCATGAGGGCGGGAAGGTGTCGAGCGCAGTGGGAGCTTACTTTCGCGGGGCCGGCGAGTGATAAGAGGTCGAACAGGTCAGCGCTCGCTAGGGATTGGCATGGCGGTGCTGATTTTCGAGCGCGAGATGCAGCAGGGCCTCGGCCACCTGGGCGGAAGCGTGGCGCACCAGCCCGCCCTGAGCGGCGAAGTTTCCGGTAATGCAGCGCACGCCCAGCGCCTCGATCCTGTCCACATCAGGGAGGATCACTTCGGCGCCTTCGGCGGCGTAGCGCTGGCGCAACTCCGCGGAGATCGCACCGGTGTTGACCAGGGCGTAATCGAAGACCGAGTGGCGGACGTGTTCGTAAATGCGTTCAATGTGTTGGGAAGCGGTCAACCCAAGACTCTCATTGGCCTGCGTCATCAGGTTGACCACGTAGACGCGAGTGGCGTGGGCCGCGGCCAAGGCTTCGGGAATACCGGAGACGAGCAGGTTGGTGATCACGCTGGTAAACAGGGATCCGGGGCCGAGGGTAATCAGGTCGGCGCGGCGGATGGCCTCGAGTGTCGCCGGCAGGGGCTCGACGTTGGCTGGTTCCAACATGAGTTCGACAATGCGTTCGCGGCTGGCGGTGATGTTGGTCTCGCCGCGCACCAGCGAGCCGTCGGCCATGCGCGCGGTCAAAGTGACATTAGCGGAGGTGGCGGGAAAGATGTGTCCGCAGGTGGCGAGCACCTCCGCCGCCAACTGCACGGCATGGGCGAAATCTCCGGTCATTTCGGCCAGCGCGGCCAGGAAGAGATTGCCGAAGCTGTGGCCCTCCAGGGCGCCAGTGCCGCGGAAGCGATGCTGGAAGAGGCGCGACAGCAGCGTCTCATCGGTCGAGAGCGCGACCATGCAGTTGCGCAGGTCGCCCGGAGGCAGCATGTTGAAGTCTTTGCGGAGGCGTCCACTGGAGCCGCCGTCGTCGGTGACGGTGACCACCGCGGCGAGATCGCTGATGTGAACGGGCAGCGAGCAGAGGTTGGGATCGGCGCCCGGCGCCGGAACGTATTTCTTGAGGCCGCGCAACAGGCTGGAAAGACCGGTTCCGCCTCCCATCGCCACGACGCGAAAACCCGTGGTGGCGCTATGGGGCCGCGATGGCGTCACTGAAGTCACTCGAACAGTGTACGCTCCCGGTCTCAACAGGGAGGAGGAAAGAATGCCCGCGAATTCGTTTCAGACGACTGCGCCGAGCCCCTGGCCATCGCTTCCGGTCTCCTTCTTCAACTGCTCGGATTGCACATGGGAACTGAGGGCGTTGATGATGGGGTCGAGCTTGCCGTCGACGACGTCGCCAAGCTGGTGAATGGTCAGCCCGATGCGGTGGTCGGTGACGCGGTTCTGGGGGAAGTTGTAGGTGCGGATCTTCTCGCTGCGGTCGCCGCTGCCCACCTGGGCGCGGCGCTCGGCGGCGATCTGCTGGTGCTGTTTCTCCTGCTCGATTTCCAGCAGGCGCGAGCGCAGCACGCGCATGGCTTTGGCGCGATTTTTGATTTGCGACTTCTCGTCCTGACAGGAGACCACCGTGTTGGTGGGCAGGTGGGTGATGCGCACCGCCGAATAGGTGGTGTTGACCGACTGGCCGCCGGGGCCGCTGGAACAGAAGGTGTCAATGCGGATGTCCTTGGGGTCGATCTGCACATCCACTTCTTCCGCTTCCGGCAGCACCGCCACGGTCACCGCGGAGGTATGCACCCGGCCCTGGGTCTCGGTAGCGGGAACGCGCTGGACGCGGTGCACACCGCTCTCGTATTTGAGGCGGCTGTAGGCGCCTTTGCCTTCGATGATGGCGACCACTTCCTTCAAGCCGTGCACGCCGGACTCGCTGGTGGACATGACCTCGACCCGCCAGCGCTGGGTTTCAGCGTAGCGGGTGTACATACGGAACATCTCGGCGGCAAACAGGCTGGCCTCGTCGCCGCCGGTTCCGGCGCGAATTTCCAGGATGATGTTCTTTTCGTCGTTGGGATCTTTGGGCAGCAGCAGGGTCCGCAGACGCGCTTCCAGATCCTGAACGTGGGGTTCCAGCCGGGCCAGCTCTTCTTCCGCCATGGTGCGCAAGTCCGGATCCGTCTCGCTGGTCATGGCGCGGGCGCCGGCGAGTTCCTGGCGCGCCGCCTTGTAGTCGCGGTAAGTGTCCACCAGTTCCTGCAGGTCGGCATGCGCCTTGGCGGTTTTCTGGTAGAGGGAGCCGTCGGAGATGACTTCCAGGGAGCCGAGCTGTCGGGTCAGGTCCTCGTAACGGGCTTCAAGTTGGTCAAGCTTTTCGAACATGGTTCCTTATAGATTCCCGGCGGGAATTCCGCGTGGCAACGACCGTTTTCTTTAGTGGTGGAAGCGGCGCGGCCGCTTTTATTCCACACACATCAGTTTATCCGGCCGAAGCTCACGGGCCGAAGCTCTCCGAGGCCGTTAACTAGTCGCCAGCGTTGCGGGAGCGAAAAGGCAACCGGACCGTTGCTTCTACTTTGGCCTGCGATTTCGAACTCGAAACCAGTTCGACTGGGCCCTGGCTCGTTTTGGGAGCCGCGCAGAGGGTCGTTTCCAGCATAAAGGGCGGGCCAGTGGGCCGTCAAACGGCATTGCCGGCGGATGGCCGCCGGGTCTATTCTGGAAATCCCCTGCTTGAACACTACCCGCCGTGCCGCACTTCATGTAGGCTTAATTAGCCATCGGCCCCCCAAGGGCCAGGAATTCCCCTATGCGTGTACTGCTGGTTTACCCCAAGCGCGATCCGGAATCGAAGGTCCGGACGCAATTCAGCCAGGAACGGATTCACGAGCTGGTCTTCTGGCCGTTGAAGGGCAAGAGCTACGGCCTGATGTTCAATGGCATTGAGACGCTGGCGGCGCTGACGCCCAAGTGGGTGGACCTGTCGATCGTCAACGAGAACCTGAAAGACATCGACTTCGACGCCGACGTTGACCTGGTGGCGATCACGGTGATGGTCACGAACGCGACACGCGCTTACCAGATCGCCGATCGCTTCCGCAAGCGGGGCGTAAAGGTGGTGATGGGGGGATACCAGCCCTACATGATTCCGCAGCACTCGCTTTCGCATGCGGACGCGATCTGCGTCAGCGAGGCGGAGTACATCTGGGAAGACATGCTGAAGGACGCGCGCGACGGCAAGCTGAAGCCGGTGTACGAGCAGGAGCGCAAGACCGACATGAGCCAGCAACTCCATTTGCCGCGGGTGCGGCGCTGGGAGTGGCTGCATCACGTCAGCATCACGCTGCAGGCCAGCCGGGGCTGTCCGTTCGATTGCGAGTTCTGCTCCATCGTGCAGATGCTGGGGCATGACATGCGCTACAAGACGCCGGAGAATCTGACGGCGGAGCTGGAGGTCATCTACAAGAACGACATCCTGGGACGCGTCTACCAGCGCCCCATCTTCTTTGTGGACGACAACATCTTCGGCAATCCGCGCATGATCAAGGAACTGTTGCGCGGCATCATCAAGCTGAATAAGAAGTACCCCAAGTTCACCCCCATCTTCGGATCGCAGATGACGATCAACGTCTACAAGGACAAGGAGACGCTGCAGTTGCTGGAAGAGGCTGGTTTTTACAACATCTTCATGGGAATGGAGAGCCTGGATCCGGTCACGCTGCGCAACTACCGCAAGCTGCACAACATCGCCTTCAAGTATGAAGATGCGGTGGCCACACTGCGTGAGTACGGCCTGGAACCCATCACCAGCTTTATCTTCGGCACCGACACAGATACGGAAGAGACGTTTGACCTGACGTACCAGTTCTTTGACCGGGCGAACGTCCTCTATCCTTATTTCAACATTCTCACGCCCACGGCACGGCAGTGGAAAAGGTTCCTTGACGAGGGCCGGATCCTGACCGTGAAAAACAAGCTTTACGACGCGCACCACACGGTGTTTGTGCCGATGAACATGACACCGCGGCAGTTGCAGGAAGGCTTTGTCGGCCTGGTGAACCGCACGTTCGATTATTCCAACATCACCAAGCGCATGCTCAGCGTATTTGTGGAGAACCCCAAGCGCCGGCCGCGGCTGCAAATGGCGCCGACGGTGGAGAAGCTTTTCTACCACAAGCTGCACTGGACGCTGAAGAAACAAGGCGACCTGGATTCGCTGCGGTTTCTGGAGGGGCTCAAACCGCACGTGTTTTCGGGACGCATCCCGATGGGGGCGATCCTGCTGCAGATCGACCAGCACGATTTCGCGACGCGGTTGCGCCACACGATTGGCGAGCACCGCTACAACCTGGACATGGCGCCGTGGAAGGACCGCAAGATCGATCCCAACGCCGAGCGTGGCGGTTTGGCGGAGCTGATTCAGGCGCAGATGCGATAGACGGGTCTTGGGAAATCGCGCCGGCGCGGTTGAGGCAGGCGGCACGGCCGCTTTTATTCCACAGCTTCGTCGTCCGGCCGAAGCTGACGGATCTGCGATCTCGAACTCGAAAGCGGTTCGACTCGGCCCTGGCTCGCGATGAGACAACTGTATTCGCCGCATGGGCTGGCGGTGTGTTCGTCTTCGCTTGCCGCGCGGGGGAACTGGACCATCCCCGGGGCTTAAAAATGCGGCCGCGAGTGTCTCATTCATTGATCGTGCTCACCTTTGTTGCGCTTCCCACCTCTGGGTTCAAGGCGCCGCCATCCTTGCCAGGACAGTGAGACAACTGAATCCGCAACATTTGCGAGGGCGCTGCCCGATTCCGTTTGTGGCGCTGGCAATGTGGGGGGAGAGGCGAATTGAAAACGGCCGCGGCAGGTGTCTCATTGGGTGACGACTCGCACGCCAGCGGCTGTCCGGGCCGATGATCGCCCTTTGCGAGACACGTAATCAAACCGATGAGACAGGTGTTTTGGCGCCGGGCGACTGCACGATGACAGACTTCGACTGTAGCCCAAGGGATCTGGCTCGGCCGCCGGCGCGAAAGCGGATTTTGCAGGTGTCTCATTGGTTGATGGTGATCACGTTTGAGGATTGGGTGTGGGGAGGCTTCAGGGAAGAATCGCCAGGCAGGACAGGTGAGACACCTGTTTTCGTTCAACACGCTCCTGTGGAAGCTGAGTTCGCCTGCGGCGCCGGGAATCTGTCGCGGTGTTGGCGTCGAAAGCCGCTGTGGCAGGTGTCTCATTGGTTGATCTCGCTCACGCATTCCCGGCGTGTTTGCGTGTCTACGAGGACGACGGAAGCATTGGGCTTCACTGCGCCAACGACCTTCCGAGAACGCGTGTCATGGCGCCGCAAAATGAGGAACGGCGGGGGCGGCAAATCCATTGCCGTGCTGGCGCAGCGCGAATCTATCCATACACCCTAGCCGCGACTCTAATCCCGCGAGTCCAATCATGGTTGGATGCGGGTGAAGCGACGGTGCGCGCTGCAGAGGGGCTCACTTTTCTGTTACGGAAATGTAGCGGAATTGTTACTTCGAAAGGATTTGCCAAAGGCAAACTAGCCGTAGGCGCTTGAGCCCGCCGTCAGAACAGACGGCACCGCGTCGCCACTATACCCATAATGGGTACAATTAGAAGGTGGCTGAAGAAGCAAGCGCTGGGCTCTTTCACTTCGTCGAAGCGCCCGCATTCGCGCGCTCCCGGGACCAGTACCTGGATGATGATGGATTCGCGGAGGTGCAGGGATATTTGGCGCAGAACCGGGAGGCCGGAGACCTGGTACCCGGAGCGGGCGGCATTCGCAAATTGCGATGGAAAGATCCACGGCGAGGTAAAGGCAGGCGCGGAGGGTTGCGGATCATCTACTACTGCTTTCTGGCGGAACGGGAGATATGGCTGCTGACACTCTATGACAAGAACGAAGCCGCTGATTTGACAAGAGGCCAAAGGGAACAACTGAGGCGGGCACTGGAAGCGGAGCGCGTCGCTCGAAAAAACAGGAGCAGGAAATGAACAGGGATGCGACAACGCGGGATCTATTCCACGAGCTGATGGAGGGAGTGGATGCAATGCGGGCGCGGCGCGAAGGGAAGGTGACTCTCCGCACGCACGTAGTCGACGGGAACAAGAAAGTGGAAGGAGCACCCGGGGCCGCATTCTTTCTTGCAGCTCGCAAAAAGTTCAACGTTTCGCGCGCCGTATGGGCGAATATGCTCCACGTCAGCCCGCGTACCGTGGAGAAGTGGGAGCAGGGTGGGCAGGTAAGCCCACTTGCGGCAACATTCGTTGAACTCATTGCTAAATACCCGGACACGATTGAGCGTCTGCAGTCTCTTCCCAGGCGTGTGGCTCGACGGTCGCGCAACACTCGCCGAGGGAGCGCCGCCCGAAATGTATCTCGCCGCGCTACGGCGGCTGGAGGACGGCGGGAAAGCGGATCATCTCCTCGACGCGCTGGCAATAAGCGGGGATAGTTGCTTGGGCAGCATTGATTTCTTGCCGGGCCGATACAATCCGCGGTGAGAGATTTACCGCTTGAGGTGGGTAGCTAGTCGCGTTCTTCCAGTTGCAGGGCGTTGGCCTGGTCGGCGGTGGAGGGTTGGGCGTGCAGGTTGCCGGAACGGAAGGCGAGGAAGGCCAGGCAGCCCAGGACGGTAAAGACGGCGGAGATCCAGAACGGGGAGTTGTTTTGGCGGGCAAACATGGCGGTGCCAATCGCGGGGGCGAAAAAGCGGGCCGCGCTGCCCAAGCTTTGAGAGATGCCGAAGGTTACGCCCTGCAATTGGGGGCCGGCGCTGGTGGAAATGGTTGAGCTCAGCACTGGGGTAGTGAGGCTCATGCCCAAGGCAATGGCCGCCAGCGAGGCAAACACGCCGTCGCCGGGGCGGGTGACGGTCAGGCCGAGCACGCCGGCTATGGAGAAGGCGCTGCCGGTAATGACCAGTGTCCAGCCGGCAATGCGTGGGGGAATGCGGCGCAACAATCCGCCCTGGAAGAGGGCGGCGAGAATTCCGATGTAGGCAAACAGCCAGCCGTTCATAGTGGCGCCGTAATGGAAGCGGCGTTCGGTAAACAGCGCCAACGAGGTCTGGTAGACCGAGAGGGAAAAGATAAACAGGAAGCTGGCGGCAAACAGGGCACGCAGCTTGGCGCCCAAGGGGGACTCGAGAAACTGCATTGGGCTCATGGGCAGCTTGCGATGGCGCTCGGGTTCGCGCAGGAACAAGGTGACCGCGAGGGAATTCAACAGCGCCATGGTACCCGCAAAGATGAAGGGGGCGGAGAGGCTGTAATGGCTGAGTAAGCCGCCGATAGCGGGTCCAATGACAAAGCCAATGCCAAAGGCGGCGCCGAGCATGCCAAAGGCGCGCGTGCGTTCCTCGGGTTCGGTCACGTCGGCCAGGTAGGCATAAGCGGTGCCGATGTTTCCGCCGGTGGCGCCGTCAATGCTGCGCGCCAGGAACAAGACAAAGAGCGAGCCGGCAAAGCCGGTCAGAAAAAAGGCAAAGCTGGTTCCCAACAAAGACAGGATCAGCACGGGACGGCGGCCGACGCGGTCGGACCAGTAGCCCAGCAGCGGTCCAAAGAAAAACTGAAAAAACGAATAGCAGCCGAACAACAACCCGACCTGCCAGGGGGTGGCGCCAAAGCGCTCGGCATAAAACGGCAGGATGGGAATGACGATGCCGAACCCGATCAGGTCGATCAGGGCAACCAAATAAATAGGCAGCAGACGTGACTGGCGCATGGTTGAGTTTGGTGGACTGCTGAGCCGCTGGGCGGCGATTGTTGCCTATATGAGGCGGCGCGTTTCCGCGCTGCTGGGCCTAGCCGCAGTTGCAGCCAGTCCGGAGCGCAACGCTGGACCGCCTATAAATGTCTACTGGGGCACGGCTGGCGAGCCTCGTTGGGTGATCGTTATAAAGCCATAACCAAAATGCGGCGCGGTGGCGCGCGGCCCCTCTAGCAATTGTAGCCGAGCCGCACCAGGGGACTTTTCCGCAGGTAGTTAACGGCCGGCCGGGTTTTAGAGGATCAACAAAGATCGTCTGTGGCACAGCGAGTTTGGCGCGGAGGCGCGATTTTTGCGGGTTTCGGCGATGCCCGGGTGACAAAAAGCGTCTTTACCGCACTGCGGCAATGGACTATAGTGGCCTGCAACAGCAGCGGTTGCGGCTCAGCACGGCATGGTTGTGAATCTTATGCGGGATCTCCTCCCAGGCTTGGCGCTTTTGTGCGTTCAGGCAGCGCTTCTCGGCTTGGCTCTCGGCAAGCCGGAGAAGCGGCTGCGCGCCTGGACGATGGCGTGGGGTTTGCTGACCACGTATGTGATCCTCCGCACGCTTTCAGCGCACTTTTCAGTTCCGGGATTGGCATCGGCGAGTCTGGCAGTGCTGACGTTGGCGGGTCTGGCGGTTGTTTATAGCTGTTCGCCGCGGATCACCGTGCGGTTTCTGATGGGTGGCGCCCCAGTGGCTTTGTTGTGGGCGATGTGGAACGGCACCCATGCGGTGCAGCCGCTGATCGCCAGTGCGCCCTTCTGCGTTTTGTTGCTGGTGGCGGCGTTTTTGCAGTGGCGCAGCGAAACCAGGCTGTGGAGCGCACGGGTGCTGGCGCTGGTGCTGCTGTGCGCGGCGGCGGCCACGGTGGCGCTGGCCTTCCATGGTTTACCGCGGCCGGGGGCGTTCAGTATCGTCGTGCTGCTGCTCGGGTGCGCCGTGCTGCTTTCGGTATTGGGGCAGGAGCGCGCGCTGGGCGAGGAGCACCTGGTCGGGCTCACCACTCTCAATTTGCGCACCGTTCCCTGCCAGCAGGGTTCCTACGCGAACCTGCTGCAGGCGCTGCTGGAGCGTCTGCATTCGATTCTGCGCGTCGACCATCTCGCGTTGTGGGCGGGTCCGCAACTGGATGGAAACGAGGTGGCGCTTGCCTTCGGCTTTTCGGAATCGTTTCAACAATACCTGAAGCAAGGCGGAGGCAAGGCGCTGACGGAATTGGCGCCACGCTTTGGCGGGCTCATTATCGGCCGCACGCTGGCGCAGCAGCCGCCGGCGGGGTTGCTGGAATCGGAGGCCGCGTTCATCGAGGTGCGCAGCCGGCTGTTAGGCGAAGGCTTCCAGGGTTTTACCTGTCTCTCACTGCAGAATCAGAAGCAGGTTTTTGGGGTGGTGATTCTGGGCCACGGCGGGCGCCGCGGCTTGCAACCGTCGCAGCTTCGATTTTTGCTGGCCTTCACGAACCAGACCAGCATCGCGCTGGAAAACATCGCCTTGGTGAACCAGTCGCTGCGGCGCGTGGAGGAGTTCGAGATCCTGACGCACATAGGCACGGCGTTGAGCTCCTCGCTGGACCTGGAGAGTCTGCTGCGGCTGATCCACGCCGAACTGGAAAAGCTGCTGGATGTGCGCAACTTCTATATTGCGTTCCGCAGCTCGACGGGCAACGTCTGGTTTGAGCTGGAGGTGGAAGACGGCATAGAACTTGCGCCTGGTGTGCATGGGCCGGGCTTCTGCCTGGCGGAAATCATCCTGGAAAGCTCCGAACCGCGGCTGGTGAAGCGAGCTGGAACCAGCAGTGGAGGGCAGCGCAGCCCGAAGAGCTGGGTGGGAGTGCCCATCACGATTTATGGCAAGGCGGCGGGTGTGCTGGCGGTACAGAATTTCGAGCGCGAGTTCGCCTACGACGAGGATCATCTGCGGGTGTTGGAGATTGTGGCCGGGCAAGCGGCGGTGGCGCTGGAAAACGCCCGTCTATTTGCCGACGAGTCGCGCATTTCCGCGCAATTCGCGTTCCTGAACGGGGTGGCGCGGCTAATCGTTTCCACGCTGGACGTGAGTGAGATGCTGAGCTCGGTGGCGCGGGAAACGCAGCAGTACTTTCAATACGAGTACGTCGGCATAGGAGTAGTGAACTACCAGACGAAAGAGTTCGAATTCCGGGCGGAAGCCGGGCCGCTGGCGGTCAGCAACGGTCAGCCGCGCAGTATGCCGCTGGGGGTTGGACTGATGGGGGCGGCGGCGCGCACCGGGCAGGTGACGCTGCTGAACGAAATCGGCCAGCATGCGCAGACCCTGCCGCTGCACCAGGAGGCGCAGTCCGCCCTGGCGCTGCCCATTGTTTTTGCCGGCCAGACGATGGGTGTGCTGAGCGCCGAGAGTCTGGTCCCGAACCGTTTCCAGCCCGAGCATGTGCGCGTCCTGCAGATGCTGGTAGACCAACTGGCGGCGGCGCTTAACAACGCCATGTCGTTCCAGCAGATGCAGCACCAGTCAGTGACCGACGGTCTGACCGGGCTGAAGACGCGGCGCTATTTTATGGAGGCGCTGCAAACGGAGTGGAAGCGGGCCAGCCGCAACAACCGCAGCTTTTCCATCATTCTGGTAGACCTGGACAACTTCAAGCAGCTTAACGACACGATGGGCCATTTGGAAGGGGACCTTGCGCTGACGCGTGTCGCACGGCTGTTGCAGAGCAAGTGCCGCGCGGGCAACATCGTGGCCCGCTTTGGGGGCGACGAGTTCACGATTTTACTGCCGGAGACCACCGCCACGCAGGCGCGGACATTGTGTGAGCGGCTGCGGCTGTGGATCAATTCCGATCCGCTATTGAGCGAGCGTCATCTGGTGGCCAGCTTTGGGGTGGCCGGGTTTCCGGAGCATGGCGCCTCGCCCGAGGAGGTGCTGCGCGCCGCCGACGTTGGCATGTACGCCGCCAAGCGCAGTGGTGGGGATCAGGTGGGGCATCCGGCGGTGGTCAGCGCCGCGTTGGACGTCTCTGAGCCGGTTTCCACTCATCCGGCTTCCCACACTGGCGAGGTTTCCGACTTCGCTTCCGCGATACCGGCACTGTTCGCACTGGCTTCGGCGCTGGACGCCAAGGACGCACTCAGCCCGGACCACAGCGTGCGGGTGGCGCATTACGCCTACGCGATTTGCGAGCAGTTGGGGCTGGGGCGGACGGAGAGCGAGGAAATCCGTATCGCCGCCCGTCTGCACGATATCGGCAAATCCACTTTCAGTCCGGAGTTGCTGAAGAAAGATGGTCTGACGCCGGAGGATTGGGGGACCCTGCGCAGTCATGCCTCCCTGGGCGCCGAAATGGTGTCGTCGCTGAAGGGCGGCGAGCGGGTAGCCTCGTACATTGCCAGCCATCACGAAAACTTCGACGGCACGGGCTACCCCATGGGGCTCAAGGGAGACCTGATTCCGCTGGGTGGCCGCATTATCGCCGTGGCGGAGGCCTTTGAGTCGATGACGCAGGGTCCGCGCGCCAGCTTTACCGACCTGAACGAAGCCTTGCGCGAAATGGACCGCCTCAGCGGCAAGCGTTTTGACCCGCTTCTGGTGACCATGCTGCAGCGCGCGTTGGAACGCGAACGCATGTTGCATGAAGCGTGGGAGAAAGAGCCGCGCCAGTAAGGGCCACCACCGATTCACCTCCACCGAAGTCATACTTCCCCAGGATGAGCGCGAACTCATGGACGGCGTAGTGTCTTGCCGCGTCTTTTTAGGCCTTGCAGCGGGCTCGCGCTAAGATGGGTTCGTAGGTTGTTGCGCGCGACTCAGGGGGAGTGTTGAGCACAGAAAACCAGGGCGCACTGCTGCCCGCCATGATGGATCTCGCCCGGCAAGCGGGCGACATTTTGCTGGGCCATTTTGGCAAGGTGCATATTGAGTACAAATCGGTGGCCGATCTGGTCACCGCCGCGGATCGCGAATCGGAAGCATTTCTGGTCGCGCGAATACGGGAGCAGTTTCCGAGCCACGATCTCGTGGCGGAAGAAGGAAGCCGAAGCGAGACGGGATCGCCGTACCGCTGGTACATCGATCCGCTGGATGGGACCACCAACTTTGCCCACGGGCTACCCTTGTTTGCCGTTTCGCTGGGGGTGGAACACCGCGGGCGCATGATTGCAGGGGTGGTTTACAACCCGGTGATGAACGAGCTCTTTGCCGCCGCGGAGGGGCAAGGCGCCACCCTGAATGGGAAAGCGATTCACGTTTCGCAAACGCCGGAATTGCTGGCCAGTTTGCTGGCCACGGGTTTTCCCACGCAGAAGCGCCACAGCAATCCGAACATCCACTTTTATCATTGCCTGACCATGCGGACGCATGGGGTGCGGCGGTTGGGTTCGGCGGCGCTGGATCTTTGTTTTGTGGCTTGTGGGCGCTTTGAGGCCTTCTGGGAGTTCAATCTCAAGCCGTGGGACACGGCCGCCGGCAGTCTGATTTTGCGCGAAGCCGGAGGGCGCATTACCGACATGATGGGCGGCGAGTTCCACCTGGACGGGCCCGAGGTGCTGGGCAGCAACGGGAAGGTACATCAGGAGTTGCAAGACCTGTTCGCGGAGATCTTCGCGGGCAAGGTGCCCGAATTGCCATCGGCGCAGGACTACAGCCGGCTGCGCGCACAAAGCCAGGGGCGCTGATGCGGCACACCCAGGCCATACCGTTGCGCCGCCGCTATCTGCGCCACATGCATCAATGGCTGCATCAGCCCACGCGGCGGCTGCGGCACGCGCAAGTTTCCGACTATGTGGTGGGCAGCGAGCGGCTGCCGGTTGAACTGGAGGGCTTGCGGATCGTGCAGCTCTCCGACATTCATTACAGCCTGTATCAGAACAGCCTGGTCATCAGCCGGGCGGTGGAGATGGCCAACGCTCTCGACCCCGATCTGATTGCCCTGACCGGCGACTTTGTCACCGCGTCGACGCAGTTTATCGATCCGGTGAGCGAGTTGCTCAGCCATCTGCGCGCACGCTACGGTGTATTCGCGGTATTGGGCAACCACGATTTTCGCGCCGGGGCGGAGCAGGTTACCGCCGCTTTGCAGCGCCGCAACATTGCCGTGCTGCGCAACGCGACGCATTTGTTGCCGATGCGGGGAGCGACGCTGCGGCTAGTGGGCATCGACGACTCGCGACAGAATCCCGACCTGCACGCCGCGCTTGGGCAGTCCGATCCGGAACTGTTCACGTTATTGCTGGCGCATAATCCCGTGGCGCTCGAAGAAGCCGCCGCCGAGGGGATTGATTTCGTGCTCTCCGGACATACGCATGGGGGGCAGATCCGGCTGGGCTTTGCCGAAAATTTCTATCAGCGCTTTTTGCCGGAAGGGTTTTTCGCCAAGGGCCGGACACAGCTTTACATCAGCCGCGGGTTGGGCAAGGTCATTGTTCCGGTACGGCTGGGCTGCCCTCCAGAAGTAGCCTCCTTCACGCTGGTGCGCGCCGCATCGACCATGACCGCCCTGTGGGAGAAAACGCCGGAAGTCAGCTCCACCGCCGAGGACGCGCGAAGGTGAGCGCGGAACGGAATCCCCGCAGCGGAGAAGCGCCGCAAGAGGGTTCCGCGCCGGCGGCCACGCCGGTTTGCGCCGCGGGCGGGCAGAAGCCGGAAGATACTGTCTCCCGTCTGGTGCAGCGCAAGCGCGATGGGCAGCGGCTGACGGCTGCCGATATGCAACTGCTGTTGCGCAGCGCCGCATCGGGGGAGACGGCCGACGCGCCGCTGGCAGCGCTGTTGATGGCGATGCACCTGCAAGGCCTGGACATCGAGGAGACCTGCGCGCTGGCGCGCGCGCTGGCGGCCGCCGGGCCATGCCATGCATGGAGCGGCGCGGGCGGCAGGCCGGTGGCGGGAATACAGGCGACGGGCGGGGTAGGCGACAAGACAGCTTTGATTGTGGTTCCGCTGGCCGCCTGTTTTGATGTGCTCGTGCCGATGGTCTTGAGCCGGGAAGAGGGTGGCGGCGTATTGGAAAAGCTGGAAAGCATTCCCGGCTTCCGCACCTGCCTCTCCAGGGAGCAGTTTGAGGAGATTGCCTTAGGGCGGGGTTGCGCGATGGCGGCAACGTCGATGGAGCCGCCGGCCGCCGCCAGACGGTTGGGGAGCTTACGCCAGCAAACTGAAACGATGGAAACAGTGCCGCTGCGGGCGGCTTTTCTGCTGAGCGGAATGTTGAGCGCGGGGTTGGACGCGCTTGTAGTGAACCTCAAAGCGGAAGCGGGCAGTGGGGCTGAGATGGCGTCCGCCGAGGGTGCTGAAGAGCTGGTGCAGGTGTCAGCCGGGTTGGGAATACGCAGCGAAGCCGTGCTCACAGACATGAGCCAGCCGCTGGGCCGCACCATTGGTCATGCGTTGGAGGTAGGTGAAGCGCTGCAGGTACTGCAGGGAGACGGGCCCACCGACCTGACCAATGTAAGCGTGGAAATGGCGGCGCGCATGGTGGCGCTAGCGCGGCGCACGCAGGTGGTCTCGCCGATGAGCGCGACGACCAAACTGGAAGAGCTCCGGCTGCAATGTCTCCGCATTTTAGCGGACGGCGCCGCATGGCGGCGCTTTGTGGCCATGGCGGAGGCGCAGGGCGCGGAAGCGCTCGCCTTGCGCGAGCCCGAGCGATTGCCGCGAGCGGTGCTGGCGCAAAATATCTATGCTCGCCACAGCGGCTATGTGCAGGTCTGCGACGCTGGCCAACTGGGGGTGGCGGCCGCGCGCCTTGGGGCCCGGGGTAAATGCGCCGGCGAAGAGGCCGACCCCGCCGCGGGGATTGTTCTGACGCGCAAGCGCGGGCAGTTCACGGGCGCCGGGGAGCCGCTATGCGTGTTGCACGCCAACGATCCGGAGTGTTTGCGGGCGGCGGCGGAGTTGGCGCAGCAGGCCTTTGTGCTGGGTCCGGAGCCGCCGGCGGAGGCGCCGCTGGTACGTGGGGTGGTCAGCACCGAGCAGAGATTTAGCGGCTCGAAGTAACGTCCGGCTGACAGGGGACCCGGGAGAGGCCGCGCCAGATCTCCTTGGTAGGTTGCTGTAGATAGCCGCCGGCTGGAACAGACGACAAGAAAAGGCGACCACTGACAACGCGAGGCGGGTTCGTACCGGGGCCGCCGCGTTATGATCGTGGTTTATGGCGGAAAGTCAGCTTCCGGCCGCTGGCGCCGATGTCGCTCCGGCGCCGGCGGTGGTCGGAACATCAGGGAAGACGGGGTGGCTGGTCACGCTGGCGCTGCTGCTCGGCTGCGCGGGTTATGCGCTGACCAAGACCGGGGAGAGGCTGGCGGCGCTGACCAGCGTGCTCGGCATTGTGGTCATCCTGTTGGTGGCACTGGGCCTCTCCCGGCAGCGCCGGCGCATTCCCGCCCGCACGGTGGCGTGGGGACTGGGGCTGCAGCTCGTTTTCGCGGTTCTGGTTTTGCGCGTGCCCTGGACGACGTGGCTGTTTAGCGAGCTGGCCGCCGCGGTGCAGAAGCTGCTCAACTTTTCCTACGCCGGCTCGAGCTTCGTTTTTGGGCTGCTCGGCGCGCGTTCGGGGGGCAGCAGCAACCTGGGCGTGATTTTTGCGTTTCAGGTGCTGCCGCTGATCATCTTCATCGCGTCACTGTTCGCGATCCTGTATTACCTGCGCATCATGCCGTTGCTGGTCGGTGCGATGGCGCGTTTGATGACCTGGTTGATGGGCGCGAGCGGCGCCGAATCGTTAAACCTGGCGGCCAGTATTCTGATGGGTCAGACGGAAGCGCCGCTCACCATCCGTCCCTACCTGGAGGCGCTCACCGAGTCGGAACTTTTTACCGTGATGGTCAGCGGAATGGCGCACGTGTCGGGTGCGATTATGGGCGCGTATGTGCTGGTGGGGCACGTTTCGATGAAGCACATTCTCACCGCGGTGGTGATGACGGCGCCCGCGACGCTGATGCTGGCGAAGATGGTGATTCCGGAAACAGGCGAGCCGGTGACGGCGGGAAGCGTTCAGGTCCATATTGAGCAGCAGGACGTGAATCTGATCGACGCAGCCGCGCGCGGCGCCGGGGAGGGACTGCATCTGGCATTGAATGTGGGCGCCATGCTGATCGCCTTTCTGGCGCTCATTGCGCTGGTGAATGGTCTGCTGCACCCGCTGCACGCCAGTTTGGAAGGCGTGTTGGGTTACGCGTTTGCGCCGGTCGCGTGGCTGCTGGGGGTACCCTGGCACGACGCTCACGCGGTGGGGGGACTGTTGGGGACGCGCATGGTGCTCAATGAACTGGTCGCCTTTGCCAGGCTGGGGCAGTTGCAGGCGAGCCTGAGCCATCGCTCGTTCGTGATCGCCACGTTCGCCCTGTGTGGTTTTGCCAACCTCTCGTCGATCGGTATTCAAATCGGCGGCATCGGAGCGCTGGCGCCGACGCGCAAGCATGATCTGGCGCGGCTGGGGCTGCTGGCGATGTTTGTGGGCAGCATGGCCAATTTCATGAGCGCCGCTATCGCGGGATTATTGCTGCGCTAGGCTGTGCGGCGCGGCGGCTTCAATTCCACCCCGCTTCGCGGTTCCGGGCCACGCGGCGCCTGCACTTCAGTTGGACGCGGCTGGAGGCACGGCCAGATGACGCGAATTCCATATTGCTGAAGCTATGAACCATTCTGAATTTGAAAAAGTGCAGCAGGCGGCGGCTTATGTGCGGCGCGTGTGCCGCGCAGCGGAGGGCGCCCTGGCGGGCATTGCGGTGGTGCTGGGTTCGGGTCTGTCGCCGGTTGCGGAAGCGCTGCTCCAGGGCAATGAAAAAGAAACGGCGGCCGGGATTGCTTCCATCCCGTTTTCCAGCATTCCTCATTTTCCCGCAGCTACCGCGGAGGGTCATGCCGGGCTGTTGCTGCGCGGGCGTTTGCGGGGCCAGGGTGCGCCGGTGCTTATCATGGCCGGCCGGGTGCACGGTTATGAGGGCTATCAGGCGCGCGAAGTCGCATTCCCGGTGCGGGTATTGGCCGCGCTGGGCGTTGGCACGGTGATTCTTACCAATGCGGCGGGGGGAATGCATCCCGAGTGGGGACAGGGCGCGCTGGTGCTGGTACGGGATCACATCAACTTTCTTCCCAACCCGCTGGCAGGGCCCAATGATGAACGTTTTGGCCCGCGTTTTCCGGACCTGAGCGCGGCTTATGACGCGGGGCTGAGAAAGCTGGCTGGGGAACAGGCGGAAGGGCTGGGACTTCGCCTGCACGAAGGCGTTTACATTGCCGTGCCGGGGCCCAGCTACGAGACGCCAGCGGAGATACGCGCCTTCCGCATGCTGGGCGCCGATCTGGTCGGGATGTCTACCGTCCCCGAGGTTTTGGCGGCGCGGCATCTGGGCCTGCGGGTGCTGGCGATCTCGGTGGTGACCAATCTGGCGGCCGGACTGAGCGCTGGAACGATCAACCATGAAGAAGTGCTGGCCACGGGACGGCGCATGGCCGGCCAGCTGGAGGCGTTGCTGGGTCACGTGATTGCCGCCGCGACAGCCGAGAAGTAGAAGCCGTTGCAGCGCCACCCATTGATGTTCCCCCAATCTTGTGCCCCCTCCTGTGGGGATAGACACGGCAGGGGAAAGGGCACAGCATTTCCAACAGAGAGGCGAATTTTCTGGCCGGCGGCCCGGAATGTAAAGTGGCAGCGGGGAAGGCTTGAATATTCAGGAACTAACAGTAATGAGGAGGGTGTAGTTATGCTAGAATCCGCGCACGGAGAGGGCATCATGTCGAAGAACGTTCCAGCCATGGCAGCGGTGGAGAACCGCAGCTCGCCCGCCGTTACGGTGTTGCTGGTGGAAGATGACCGGCACATCCAGCGCAGTGTCAGCTACCAGCTCACGCGACAAGGCTACGACGTCACCTGCTGCGAGGATGGGGAAGAGGCGCTGGAACGGGCGTTGCAGGGGCGCTTTCAGGTCATCATTCTGGACATCATGCTGCCACGGCTGGACGGGCTGAGCATCTGCAAGCGCGTGCGCGCGGCGTTTCCCGATCTGCCGGTGATCATCACTTCGGCGCGGGGCACGGACCTGGACAAGATTGCGGGGCTGGAGTTTGGCGCCGACGATTACCTGGCAAAGCCATTCAGCCCGGCCGAACTGGAAGCGCGCATCCGCGCCGTTCGCCGCCGTCTGGGCTACGGGGTGGATAGCGCGCGGCGGCAATTCGCCATTGGCGATGTGGTGCTTGACTGCGACCGGCGGCAAATCAAGATTGGCGAGACGACCTGCCATCTCACGCCCAAAGAATTCGAAATGATGAGCCTGCTCATGCAGGCTCCGGGCCGTGTGTTTACCCGCGAAACGCTGCTGTCGCAAATCTGGGGCTATGCCTATGATGGGTATAACCGGGCAGTGGACGCGCATCTGCACCGTTTGCGGACCAAGCTGATGGAGTGCGCCCCCGACCGGCCGGAACTGGTGGAGGCGATTTATGGGGTGGGCTACCGCTTCCGAGTGCCGGGAGTCACGCCGGAGTAGCCTAGGCGGGCGTTGACGGACGGGCGCAAAGAGCCGGGACCATGGAGCTATTCCCGCACAACACGAAAACCAGTGTTCAGGGCCAGCCATCGCCGTTTACGCCAGTGTTGCCGCCACTGTGGAGCGCTGTGCCCGAAAGCGCCGCCGAGCGCGAGCAGGCCGCGGTGGCAGCGCGGTTTTACGCTTTGCGCGACGCGCAGAGCCGGCTGGCCTATTTCAACCAGCACCGGGAGCTGCTGCTGGGGGCCGCGTTGCTGCTCACGGTGGCGTTTTCGCTTTTAGGGGTTCATGTTCCCCCCGGGGTGATCACGCTGCAGGTGGTTTGGGTCATCAGCGCGATCGGTTTTTTCAAGCTCAGCGGCAAGTTCAACAGCGAAAGCCGGCTGCATCGTTTCGAGTTCATCTACTTTCTTTGGGAACTGCTGATCGTCACCATCATCGTCCACTTGTGTGGAGGCCTGGGCTGGCTGGCGATCGCCTTGCCGACCTTCACGATTCTGTTCGCTAACGTCACGCTGCCGCCGGCGCCGGGGCGAGTGATCACTTTGCTGGCGTTTGCGTCCATGTGCGGGCTGGCGGCCGCGGAATTCCATGATTTGCTGAATCACCACGCGATCTTCGGCGTAGATCACACGCACGAGCCCGGATTTCTGGTGGCGACGCTGCTGATGGCGGCGCTGCTGTATTACTCGATCGGCTTCAGCAGCTCGCAAGTCGCGCGCATGCTGACCAGCAAGGCGCAGGCGTTGCAGGCGGCCAACAGTGAACTGCGCTCCACCGGGGCGGAATTGCTGCGGCACCGCAACAATCTGGAGGAGTTGGTTTCGATCCGCACCCGGGCGCTGGAAAGCGCCTATCAGGAACTGCGCGCCGCCAACGAGAAGCTGCAGCGGCTCAATGAGCTGAAGAGTCAGTTCCTGTCGAATGTTTCGCACGAGCTGCGCACTCCGTTGACCTCGATCCGCTCGTTTTCGGAGATTCTGTTGAGCTATCCCGATGAAAAAGCGGAGACGCGGACCGAGTTTCTGGAAATCATCAAGAACGAAAGCGATCGCCTCACCCGGCTGATCAACGACGTGCTGGACCTGGCCAAGATTGAGGCGGGGCGCATGGACCTGCGCATTGAGTCCTTTGACGTGGCGGTGCTGGTGCGCAATGCCACGGAAGCCATGATGGGGATGGCAGAGGCGAAAGGGCTGCGCCTGGAAATGGAAATCGAGCCTGGACTGCCGACCTTTGCCGCCGACTACGACCGTATGATGCAGGTGCTTACGAACTTGCTGAATAACTGCCTGAAATTCACCGATCAGGGGTCGGTACGAGTAGGGGCCAGCCGCGCTGACGAGGAACTACTGCTGTTCGTTTCCGACACCGGCCCGGGCATTCCCAAGGACGAACAATTAGCCATTTTTGAGAAGTTTCATCAGGTGGGCAACGGTCTGACCAGCAAGCCGCAGGGGAGTGGGCTGGGCTTGGCCATTTGTCAGGAAATCGTGCAGCGGCACGGCGGGGAAATCTGGGTGGACAGCAAATTGGGGGCGGGGAGCACCTTCTATTGCCGTTTGCCATTCACGGCACGTCCGCAAGCGGTAGCCGTAGAGGCGAGCGATCCGACGGCGAGCGGCGGCCACCCCAAGTCAGCGTTACCGCTCAGTACGCGCTAATGGTTTTTTGTCCGATCCGGGTATTTCCCCGGGCAGCGGTAGCCGCCCGGACTGTTAGACTTGGGTGTGGCTTCCCCGCCGGATTTGGCATCATCGAGTGAGATTTCGCGAGCGCAGCCTCGGGCGGAGGCGCCAAAGGCCGAAGCGCAGGCGGAGGTGACGCCGGAGCACCGCTTGCCGGAGGACGCGCTGGTGTCCTTACCGGCGGAAAGCGCCGAACAGCATCGCAAGCGCCGCGCCTTCATTCGCACCGCCGGGTACCTCTCCGCAACGGAAACCCACACCTATGCGTTTTCGATTGCCGCCCACGCGCTGCTTTCGTTTTTTCCCTTTGTGGTGTTTTTGCTGACCTTCACGCGCTATGTGTTGCGTTCGCGCGCTCTCTATCGCGGGCTATTGACCTTGCTGGCTTCGTACCTGCCGCTTTATGACGGACCGGGAACAAACGCGCGCGGCTTTGTGATGAACAACCTTCGCCTGGTGGTGGAGCACCATCACGAGCGCGCGCAGGTATATTCACTGCTGATTCTGCTGGCCACCTGCACTGGCATATTTCTTCCCTTGGAAGTCGCCCTCAACCGCATTTGGCGTTCGGAGCGCGACCGCTCTTACCTGGGCAATTGGGCAGTTTCGCTGGGTTTGGCCTTCAGTTGTGGACTGTTGGGCATGCTATCGGCCTCGTTCACGGCGATCACCGAAACCTATTCGCTGCGCCTGCAGCGGTTTCTGCTCATTCATGCGCCCTTGCCGCTGGAGCAATGGCTGCCCTGGGTGCATGCGTTTTCCGTGCTGTTGATCCGGCTGACCGCCTTGCCGTTGACGGTGGCGGTATTTTTCCTGGTTTACTGGCGCTTACCGAACGCGCACGTGCCGGCACGCAAGGTGTTTCCCGCCGCGTTGTTTGCGGCCTGCCTGTGGGAAGCCTCCATTTACATCTACATCGCGCTGCTGCCGCGACTCAATTTCCGGGATGTCTACGGGCCGTTTGCGATCTCCGTTTCGCTGCTGATCTGGGCCTTCTGCTCGGCTTTGATCGTGTTGGCGGGTGCGGAACTGTTCAAGCCGGACTTAGACGCGCTTCCCAGGTGAAGAGGGGCCAACGGCGCTCACGACCGCTTTTTCAACGCTTCTGGCCGCAGGCCGCATGGAGCGCGCAACTCTACCACTCGCCATCGCGCTGCAGCTTGCGGATCTTGCGTTTAAACAGATCGCGTTTGAGCGGGGTGAGGTGCTGCAGGAAGAGGATGCCGTTGAGGTGGTCGATTTCATGCTGCATGGCGCGGGCCAGCAGTTCCTGGCCAGTGGTATCAAACCATTTACCGGAGACGTCCTGAGCGCGGACGGTCGCGTTCATAGCGCGCGTGACATTGGCGCGGAAGCCGGGGATGCTCAGGCAGCCCTCTTCGCCGGTCTGGCTGCCATCACGGGAGATGATTTCCGGATTGATCAGCACCAGCTTTTGCGCGGGGTCTTCGCCGCAGCTGCAATCAATAACCGTCAGCCGCCTAGAAATACCGATTTGCGGCGCTGCTAAGCCCACTCCGCTGGCTTCGTACATACAGGCAAACATATCGTCCACCAGTTGCCGGAGCTCAGCGGTGTCAAACTCGCTCACCGGATCACAGGGGGTGGAGAGAATGGGATCGGGGTATTTGACGATGGTGTACTTCATGGCACTGCTTGTACTGGTCACGTTAATGAGATGAATGGCGGCAAACGGCGATTCAGCGCATGGACCGCGGAATGACACCGGAGCCGATCCACCTTGTTGCGCGACGCAGACCATTGTAGCTGGAGCGGCAGCCGGCGCCGGAAGAGGCACGGCCGCTTTTAGAGGGGCCTAACGGCAACCCCGGACCTTCGCTACGACTCCGGCCTGCGATTGCGAACTCGACAGCAGTTCGACGCGGCCCTGGCTGGTCAGGCCTGGGGCGCAATTCCAGGCCGGTTCAAAAGTTGCGGACCTGCTCCCAGTAGGCCTCCAGGTTGCGTTTGGTTTCGGCCAGCGAATCGCCGCCGAACTTCTCCAGGGCGGCCCGCGCCAGGGTCAAGGCGACCATTGCTTCGCCCACCACGGCCGCCGCCGGCACCACGCAGACGTCGGAGCGCTCATAGGCGGCCTTGACGGGTTCACGGGTTTCAAAGCTCACTGATTCCAAGGGCCGGCGCAGGGTGGAAATGGGCTTCAAATAGCCGCGCACCACCACCTCCTCGCCGTTGGTCATGCCGCCTTCAATGCCGCCGGCATGATTGCTGGTCCGGGTAAAGCGGCGCGCCTGGCGCTGATAGCCAATGGGGTCCTGGGCGCGCGAGCCAAGCGCATTGGCGACGCTGACGCCCTCGCCGACTTCGGCGGCCTTGACGGCCTGAATAGAAACCAGCGCCTGGACGAGTTGGGCGTCCAGGCGCTCATCCCAATTGGCAAAACTGCCAATGCCGGGGGGCAATCCCTGGGCGCGCACTTCGAAGACGCCGCCAATGGAATCGCCGGAGCGGAGGGCCAAATCCACCTGTTCCTTCATGCGCTGCTCGGAGGCCGGATCGATGCAGCCCAAAATGACGTCATCTTTGGCGGCCAGGGCGCGCAGGGCTTCCCAGGTGACTTCCGTATCCGGCGCCAGCCAGGCCTCTCCCACAGCGAGCACATGGCTGGCAATCTCGATGCCGAGCTGACGTAATAACAGTTTCGCCAACGCCCCAGCCGCGACCCGGGCGGTGGTTTCGCGTGCGCTGGCCCGTTCCAGGATGTAGCGCGCTTCGGGGAAGTTGTACTTGATGGCTCCCGCCAAATCGGCATGTCCAGGGCGGGGGCTTTTGACCGGGCGGGCGGTTTCCCCGGCGGGGCTTTCCACCGAGAGGGTTTGCTCCCAGTTTTTCCAATCGTTATTGCGCAGTTGAATGGCGATAGGGGCGCCAATACTGATGCCGTTGCGCACACCCGCAAGGAAGTGGGCGTGGTCGCGCTCGATCTTCATGCGTCCGCCACGGGCATAGCCCTGCTGACGGCGCCACAGCTCGCGATCGATAAAGGAAAAATCGATGGGGACCCCGGCGGGGAGTCCGGAGAGCAGCGCAATCAGGGCCTCGCCGTGGGATTCGCCCGCGGTGCTAAAACGCAACATAGAAAAATCAGCCGTTCTTTCCGCGCCAGTGCCCAACGCGGCAGGCCCAAACGGCAGGCTCTGCCAGGCGAGGCGCAAAGCAATATTCTAAACGAGGGAGGCGGGGGCTCGCGGGCGGCGCCCCTTTTCGGCCCTCGAACCGGGGCAGGGGAGACGATTCCCGGCAGGCCGGGAAGGGAAAAATGCTAAGGTGTTGACAACAAGACAAGGGGGATTCGGCCCCGCTTTTCCGCTATGAGCGAACAGACCTTTAGCGACATCATCAGCGGTTTTATCAAGGGCTGGATTTTCGCCCTGCAGGAATATTGGCTGCTGACCGCCGAATCGTTCAAGAACCTCTTCCTGCGCCCGTTTTACATTTCCGACACGATCATCCAGGCGGACCTGATTGGAGTGGGGTCGCTGCCCATCGTGATACTGACCGGGTTTTTTACCGGCGCGGTGATGTCGCTGCAATTGGCCAGCACTCTGTCCCAATATGGGCAAATCAGCCGCACCGGGCAACTGGTCTCGCTTTCGCTGGTGCGCGAACTGGGCCCGGTGCTGACGGCACTGATGATTTCCGGGCGCAACGCCTCCGGGATGGCGTCGGAACTGGGTTCGATGGTGGTGACCGAGCAGGTAGACGCCATGCGGGCGCTGGGCACCGACCCGGTGAAAAAGCTGGTCACACCACGGCTGATCGCCACGACGGTGATGACGTTTTTTCTGACGATTATCTCCGATGTCTGCGGGTTGCTGGGCGGCTACGTCTACGCGGTGATGGCGCTTGGTCTGAACGGCACCCATTACTGGTCGTCGGCGTATGAGGCGCTGGGTTTCGACGATCTCAACCAGGGTCTGATCAAGCCAATCTTCTTTGGCATGATCGTGGCCACCGTGGGCTGTTTTTTCGGCATGAAGGCGCGCGGCGGAACGCAGGGCGTGGGGCGCGCCACCACGCAATCGGTGGTGGTCGCCTCGGTTTTTATTATTGTGATGGATTTCATCATCAGCAGTGTATTGAAGAAGTTCAGCGGCCTTTCCGCGGGAATCTGATCATGTCCAGTACGGTTAGCAGCATCGCCAGCCAAAGCCGGGAAGCCGGCGGGCAAGTGGTGCTGGAATTTGAGCGCGTGACCATGGCCTTTGGGACGCGGGTGCTGTTCCGGGATGTCTCGTTTCAGGTGCAGCGCGGCGCCACCAAGGTGCTGTTGGGCGAGGCGGCGACCGGCAAAACGACGATTTTGAAGCTGGTGCTGGGTCTGCTGCGCCCGGTTTCCGGCAGGGTTCGCGTGCTGGGTCACGACGTCACGCGCATGCCGGAGCGGGAACTGTTTGAGTTGCGGCGTAGTATTGGCATGGCGTTTCAGGAAAGCGCATTGTTCAGTTCGCTGAGCGTGCGGGAAAACGTAGCGTACCGGCTGGAGGAAGAAGGCAAGCTTGGCGAGGGAGAGATTGAGCAGCGCGTGCGCCGCTGCCTGGATGAGGTGGAGTTGGGCGATGTGCTGGACAAGCTGCCCGCGGACCTGTCAGGCGGAATGCAGCACCGCGTCTCGATTGCGCGCGCATTGGCCACGGAGCCGGAAATCATGCTGTACGACTCGCCCACGGGAGGACTCGACCCGGTAACGTCGGCCAAGATCATGCAGACCATCATTCAACTGCGCGACCTGCGCCGGGTCACCGCGCTGCTGGTGACGCACCGGCTGCAGGATGGCTATCTGCTGGCCAGTCAGCGCTGGGACGAGCAGCAGAAAAGGCTGGTCGCGATGGACCCGCGGCAGAGCCGCACCACGTTTTTGCTGCTTTGCGAGGGGCGGGTCTGCTTTGACGGGACAGCGGAAGAGCTGCTGAGGCGCCAGGACCCTTATCTGCGGCGTTATCTGGCCTAAAAAGCGAACGGCGCTGCCGAAGCAGCGCCGCGAGGAAAATGTGTGTTTGCGTTTTAGAGGACGTTGACGTTCTCCGCCAGCAGCCCCTTGGGGCCCTGCTTCACCTCAAACTCCACCGCTTGGCCTTCCACCAAAGAACGGTAGCCGTTGCCTTGAATCGCGCTGTAATGCACGAAGACATCTTCGCCGCTCATGCGGGTGATGAATCCGTAGCCTTTAGCGTTGTTAAACCACTTGACTGTCCCTTGTTCTTTCACGAACGAAACCTCTGTCGTTGAGAATTAGGTTTGAAAACTCGACTGGCTTACTACGGGGGATTCTGCGGAGCGGACCGGGGAAGCCGGGCGGACGAGCAGAACTACCAGAGTGAAGCGGCGACGTTCAAACACGCGCGTAATATAACACATTCCCAGCGAAAACAATCCCCACAAAGGGGTGGAGAGCGGCTTGCGAAGCGCTCCAGCGGGCGAGCTGGCGCCCGGGGGGCAGACACAAAGCCCTAAAAAGACAGGCGCTTACGGACGCTGGTGGGATGGCGAGGGAGCGCCTGCCAAGAGGGCAACAATTTTGTCCATGACGTCGCGAACCTGGGCTCCGGGACGGGGATCGTTGTTCACCAACAGAGAGAAGACCAGCCAGCGGCCGGAACGCGTATGCACGTAACCACTGAGGGCGGCGACGTGGGTGAGGTAGCCGGTTTTGGCGATCACCTGGCCGCGCAAGGCGAGCGTAAAGCGATGCGAGAGCGTGCCATCGACGCCGCCCACCGGCAACAGGCTTTTCCAGAGCGGGGCGTCGGGCTGGGCGGCCATATAGCGCAGCAGTTGCGCCAGAGCGGCGGGCTGGACCAAGTCGACGGGGGAGAGCCCGCTGCCGTCTTCCATGTGGTACTCATCCGGCGCTATGCCGGCATCCTGGAGAAACCCGCGCACCACTGCCAGCCCTTGCTCGAGGGTGCGATTGGGGGAGTCACTCCCCGCGGCCGGGTTGAGAGCGGCCGGGGGGCTCACGACGCGCCCCAACTGCAGGAGCGCCAACTCCGCGTGCAGATTTTGACTGACTTTCAAGGTGAGCTGCAAGTCCTGCCAGAGCGGTACGGAACGATGCTCAGCCAAGGCAAACGCCGGAGCGGCGGTGGGAGCACGATGGTGGACGCGTATGCCGCCTTGCACGACGATGCCCTGGCGCGACAGGGCCGCCCGCAATTGAGCGGCGGCAAAGGCGGCGGGATGGGTCACCGCGAGGTTGATCCAGCGATCCGGGCTGCCGGCGCGAATGGCTCCGGAAACTTCGATCAAGCCGCTGCCGGGGCGATGCTCGACGCGCAGTTTGGCATTGGGATCGGTAGCGGCGGCAGTGGTTACCTTGGCAGACAAGCGATAGAGCAGGCAGGCGGGAGAGATGGTGACACGGGCGGGCTGGCCGGGCAGGGCCGCGGGCTGCACGTGCAGCAGCATTTCGTTGTCGTTGAGGGTGAGCGCGGAGACTGGCGCACCATAGCCCCAGGTGAGGTCGTCGAACTCCCAGCCGGGGCGGTAGCGACGGGTTTGAAAATAGCTGGCGTCGGCAATAATGGCGCCGCGCACGAGGTGCACGCCGTGCGCCGCCACCTGGCGAGCGAGCGCGTCCATCGCCTGGCGGGCGCGAGCGGCCCGTGCGGCGAGTTGCTGTTGGCGATTGAGGCTGTGCAGATGCGGGTAGCTGCGCCAGGAGAGGCTGAAATCGCCGTGGCCGACGAGGTAGAGGTTGCCGCGCAACACGCCCTGCGCATCGGGCGCGGCGCGGCTCATGATGGCGGTGGAGGCGGTGAAGCGCGGTCCGAGGCGTTGCAGGGCGGTTGCCGTTGTCAACAGCTTGAGATTGGAGGCGGGCAGGAAGTAGCCGTGGCCGTGATAGCTGAAGGCGCTGGCGGAGCCCTGCGCGGCGGTGACATAGAGTCCCCAGTGCGCATCGCGCTGCGCCGGTTGGCGGAGAATGCGCAGGATGGCGCGCCGTGTTGGCAACGGCAACAGCGCGCGGCGGAGTTGGATGGGCCGGCGATGGCGCGCAGCGGAGGCGGCGAAAGCCGGAGGGGTTGCCGCCGGCAGCAGTGCGACAGCCAGCAAAAAAAACAGCAGCGCTCGGGACAGCGGCGTTGCGCCCGGCAAAGGTAAGGGGAACTGCCGATGGTCCGGCGGAGGCAAATGCCGCATGCTCGATTCTAGTCGTATGGGGTTCCCACTCACCATTTTCTCCGCAGTAGTCGTCGCACTTATCGCATTCGCCGGGATTCGGCTGCGGCGTTGCCAACACCGTTTCGGGGTGCCGATTTACGGGCATGTGCGCTGCATGAAATGTGCGCAGCAGTTTCCGATTGAGGCCACCGGCTCGGGCGAGTGGCGGATTGCGCGGCGCCCGATTGAGGAGCGCCCGGCGTCGTAGGCCGTTGCTGAAGGCGGCCATCGCCGCGCAGGGCACGCCGCCGCGTGTTAGAACACTGGTGGCGTGGCCGGATTTGTTAGTGGCGCAGGGCGATTCGTAGTGGCTTGTCTTTTTTCTTCCATTCAGCTAACCTGAAGGGGTTATGGACGGCATCTAAGCCGTTCAGTGACTGCTGAGGCATGCAAGCCAGTCAACCGCTGTTGACCGGATTGCGGTGATGCCTCCGCGATGAAAATTCCCCGCTGGTCTTCTAACGGCCAGGCTCATCGCGTCGCCTGACTGCGAATGCAGTTGCCGATTTCCTTAAAAAGCTTCAGGAGAGCTCTATGCGTCAAACCTGCCATATTTTAGTTTCGGGGCTGGCCGTGTGCCTGGCTCTGGCGGGGCTTGGGCTCACGCAACCACTTGAATTGATTCCCCTGCGGGCTCTGCCGTCCGCGCACCGCAAGGCGGCGGAGTTGCCGTGCCCGCAACGAGTGCCGCTGCAGATTGGGCTGGCCTCCTGGTATGGCGGGCAATTCAACGGTCGTCAGACCACTGACGGCGAGACCTTTCACGATACCGCGATGACCGCGGCGCATCCCACGTTGCCCTTCAACACGCTGGTGCGTGTCACCAATCTGTGCAACGATCATTCCGCAATTGTGCGCATCAACGATCGCGGCCCGGTGGTACGCGGGCGTATTATCGACCTCTCGCGCGCCGCCGCACGCCGGTTGGGCTTTGCCGGTGCTGGTGTGACTCCGGTGCGCATTGATATCGTAAAGTTACCTGGAAAAATCGCCAGCCGCGGCTAACTCACATTCCCGGCACGACGTGTTGCGCGCGTCTGAGAGATGGAAGATTCCGGGGAAGGATCCGTGTAACACGGCAGCGGAGTGCGGTCGAATGCCGCGTTGCCGCAGCACCCGCGAAGTTTTCCTGAAGCGCCCCGGCGGCAGTCTTGCCGCTGCGGCTCGTTACAAATCAGATCACGGCTTCATTGGGTGGCCTTTTGGGCGCGCTCGGCGCGCAGGTATCGCTGCACATTGCGATTCTGCTCTTCCAGGGTGCTGGCAAAGCGGTGGCCGCCATGGCCGTTGCTGACGAAGTAGAGATAGTTGGTGATGCGCGGATGCGCGGCCGCCTGCAGCGCGGCGGCACCGGGATTTGCAATCGGCCCGGGCGGCAGCCCCGCGTGGACGTAGGTGTTATAGGGGGACGGCCGCTGCAGATCGACGGTGTGGAGCTCGCCGGTGTAACTGTGCACCAGTTCCGCCGCATAAATGACGGTGGGATCACATTGCAAGGGCAGGCCCGCCGCCAAGCGCGCGTAGAAGACTCCTGCGATCAATGGGCGCTCGGCGGGAACCGCGGTCTCTTTCTCCACCATTGAGGCGATGGTGAGAATCGTATGCAGGTCGCGGGGCGGCGCGGCCGCGCTTGCAATTACCGGTTTGTCCGGCGCGGCCACCGCGGGCGCCGGGGTTGGGCTGGCTGATGGGCTCTGCGGGGGCGCTACAGCATTTAAATGGAGGCGCGCGCTCTGCACCTCGAAGCGGCGCACCATGGTCTCGATGACGGTTTGCAGTGAAGTGCCGGGCTCGAATTTGTAGGTGTCCGGAAACAAATAGCCTTCCAGACTGACCGCCTGGGGATCCAGCCTGCGCACCAGGGCGGGAGAGGCCGTTAATTGCAGAAATGCGCTTGCGCTGCCCAGGTGCTGCTGTTCAACCAGCCTGGCGATGTCGAAACGATTGAATCCCTCCGGAATAGTGATGTTGACGGTGTACACATCGCCGCGGACCAGCCGTTGCGCCACCGTTCGCATAGAAGCGGGTGAGGAGAAGCGGTAAGTTCCCGCCTTAAGGGTTTGCCCGGGATGCAGCAGCACCCAGGCCTCAAACATACCGGCGGAGCGAACTACTCCGGCTTCGGCAAGGCGTGTGGCAGCGGTCCAACTGCCGCTGTGTTGGGGAATGCGCACCAGCACAGGCTGGGGGAAGCGGCCGAACGGGAACAGCCAAACGTAGGCAGTCGCTCCCGTCAACAACAACAGGAGCATCAACAGCAGGCACCCAGAGCTTTTCCGGTTTCGACTCACGTTTTCTATTGTAGGTGCGCGCCGGAATGCCTAAGCCGCCAGATGGCTAACGATCTGGCCACCGACGGCGACGTCTTCCTGGTTGTAGTCGCAAAAACGGAGATTAATTCTGTAAAGCTGTTCGTTGGGAATCGCAAGCTGGGCAGCTATCGCATGGGTGAGCTCGCGCGCCAACGCCTCCTTCTGGTCGCGGCGCAGGCCGGGAGCGCTCACGGTGAGGTAATAATCCACTTTGCCCGGATCCACACCCAGCACTCCGCCAATCGCCAGGTCCTGCAAGTCAAAGGAAACGAACTGGACGGTCCACCAGGAGCGTCTGCTCTCCGGCATTTTGAGGGCGTGCAGGACGGTGTCCGTCAGCGCCCTGGCCAGGGCACGCTTCTGCTCAATGCGGAGTGCGGGCGTGTCAACGCGAATGTACATGGTCTAAACAGCCCACTTTCCGAGCTCTCGCGCGCCAGGAGTGGCTCGGCGAGGCTGCACCGTGTGCGTTCTGAGGATAGAAGCGTTGCGGAGGGTGGCGCGTTGTCCTCTGGTCAAGTGCAAGGGCGCACTCCACCTCATGCGTAAATTAAGCCCGTTTTAAATGCTTGGATTGTCAAATATCGTTGCTTCGATTAATATCACGCCATGTCAGGACGCCTGCAAGCCGAGCTTCGGCAATCAAAGCCATTCTCCAGCCTGGAGCAGGAGACCCATCTCAACCTAGTGCGCACGTGTGAACACCTGGAACAAGGCATTGAGGAGACGCTGAAACCCTCCGGCCTTTCGCCCAGCCAGTACAACGTACTGCGCATTCTGCGGGGTGCGGGTGAACAGGGGCTTGCCTGCGGAGAGGTTGCCGAGCGGATGGTGACACGCGATCCCGACGTCACACGGTTGTTGGACCGATTGGAGCAACGTGGCTTCATCTCGCGCACGCGCGAGAATCGCGACCGGCGGGTCATCACGGTACGCGTGACCGGAGAGGGATTGAACTTGCTGCGCGATCTGGAGCAGCCCATGGCCGACATCCATCGCCGCCAGCTCGGGCACCTTGGGGAGAAAAAGCTGGAGATGCTGATTCAGCTTCTGGAAGAAGCCCGCGCTGACTAGACCGACCTGGTTGCGAACGGACGGGCGAGGCTAATCCGGCAGCGGCTCCAGCGGGCCGCGCTCCGGCTGTGGCGCGTAGTAACGCGCCGTGCGGGGGAGAATGCCGGCCGCTCCCAGCGTAAAGAGCAGCGCAGTGGCCAGCAGGAACGCACTCAAGCGAGCCAGCATCAGGGGATGAGAGGCCCAGCCCAGCGCGGCGCCGAGGCGCCACATGGCCCACGCGACAACCTGAGTGGGAACCACGGTCCAGATCGCCACATAAAACCAGGCCCGCTCGGCGCCTTCCTGTAAAGTGCCGCGGCGCGCCCGAGGCGTCAGGTTGAACACCGTGGCGAGCACAACCAGCAGCGCCAAAACCCAGTAGACGTGGGAATAGAGCCAACGCATGCGCCAAGCGCCGGTCAGGGTGGCGATCAGCAGGCCCAAAAAATTCAAGACGTAGGGAACCAGCAGATCGATCCAGGCGGCGGTGTAACACACGACCCGGTAACCGAGATTGGGGCGATCTTCACCGAAGTAGATGATGTAGGGCTGGCGCTCGACGCCAGGAAGCCGTCCAGCCAGCCCACGCCAGGCGCAGACGGCAAAGACGACCGCCAGCCAAATCCAATTGGCCCGTCCCGGCCCGCGGGTAAACAGATGGTAGGTCAAGGGCCCCGGCAACACCCAAAACACCCAGAGCCAAATGGGGACATGCAAAACGCGGTAATAGTTCTTGTTGCGGGTGCGCTGAACGACTTTTTTCATCGACGGTCCTCAACAGGTACCAGTATGCCGTGGACGGCGAAGCGGCGGAACTGCTTGGCGGGAAACATCGCGCCATTGAACGCTCGGCAGCTTTTTAAGTCAGCTGGCTTTGCCTAGAATACGGGCGATAAATCCGGGTTCCTGTGCGACACGCAATCGCGCTCTCACTCGCCCGGCCGGTTCAGGCGAAACCAGAAATAGCCATAGGGCGACAGGGAGAGCTGGTAAGCGTGGCCACGGATGACGGGGAAGGCGACATCGCCGAAAATTTCCCGGGGGGTCCAGCCCTCAAAGCGGCTGAGGTCGAGTTCCACCGCCTGCGAGTTGCGGGACAGATTGGCGACCACCATCATGGTGTGTTCCTGGTCGCGGCGCAGGTAGGCGAGCACGCGCTGGTTGTCGGGGCTGAGGAACTCGATCTCTCCCATGCCGAAGACCGGGAACTTGTGGCGGATCTGGATGAGGGCGCGCATCCAGTTCAGCAGCGAGTTGGGATCCTGGTACTGCCGCTCGACGTTAATGGCCTGGTAACTGTAAAGCGGATTTTGAATGAGCGGCGAGTAGAGCCGTTCCGGGGGCGCCTTGGAAAAGCCGGCATTGCGGTCCACATTCCATTGCATGGGGGTGCGCACGCCGTTGCGGTCGGACAGGTAGATGTTGTCGCCCATCCCAATCTCGTCGCCGTAGTAGATGACCGGAGCGCCGGGCATGGAGAAGAGCAGGATGTTCATCAGCTCGATTTCGCGGCGGCTGTTTTCGACGATGGGCGCGAGGCGGCGGCGGATCCCGATGTTGAGCTTCATACGGGGATCGCGGGCGTACTCGTAATACATATAATCGCGCTCCTCGTCGGTGACCATTTCCAGCGTGAGTTCGTCGTGGTTGCGGAGGAACAGTCCCCACTGGCAGTTGGCGGGGATGGCGGGGGTCTGATTCAAGATCTCGACAATGGGCTTGCGGCTTTCCTGGCGGATGGACATGAACAGGCGGGGCATGAGGGGGAAGTGAAAGGCCATGTGAAACTCGTTGCCCTGGCCGAAGTACTGCACGACATCGGAGGGCCACTGATTGGCCTCGGCGAGCAGGATGCGTTCGCCGCCGTAGCGGGCATCGACGTTGCGGCGCAGCTCCTGGAGAAAGGCGTGGGTGGCAGGGAGGTTTTCGCAGTTGGTTCCCTCCTGCTCATAGAGATAGGGGACGGCATCGCAGCGGAACCCGTCCAGGCCCATATCGAGCCAGTAATAGACCACGTCCATCATGGCCTTGCGAACGGCGGGCTCTTCAAAGTTCAAGTCGGGCTGGTGGCCGTAAAAGCGGTGCCAGAAGTATTGGTTGGCCACCGGATCCCAGGTCCAGTTGCTCTTTTCGGTGTCGACGAAGATGATACGGGCGCCGGCGTAGCGGTGCGGATCGTCGCTCCAGACGTACCAGTTGCGGTAAGGATTATCGGGGGAGCTGCGCGCCCGCTGAAACCAGCGGTGTTGATCGGAGGTATGGTTCATCACCAGGTCGGAGAGGACGCGGATGCCGCGCGAGTGCGCCTCCTGCAGCAACTCCTTGAAGTCCTCCAAGTTGCCGTACATGGGGTCGATGTTGTGGTAGTCGGCGATGTCGTAGCCGTCGTCCCGCAGCGGCGAAGGGAAGAAAGGCAAAAGCCACAGGCAATCGACACCCAGCCATTGCAGGTAGTCGAGCTTGTCGATGAGGCCGCGGAAATCGCCCATGCCGTCGGCATTCCAATCGGAAAAGGCGCGTACCGGCACTTCGTAAAAGACGGCATTTTTAAACCACAGATTGTTGGAGGAGCTCATGCAGGTCTGGTTCCAGTCTCCATCTGGTTAGACGCGGAAAAATCCTCGCGCGCATTCCCGGAGTCATCGGAGAGGTAGCGGGGGAGGCGGACGCGGAACGTGGTGCCCTGTCCGGGATGGCTCTCCACGTCGATTTGCCCCTGGTGCAGCTCGACGACGCTTTTGACAAAGTAGAGGCCCAGCCCGGTGCCAAACTCGCGGTTGCTGAGTGGGTTGGGAATGCGGGTAAATTTCTGAAACAGGGCAGGCAACTGGTCGGCGGGGATGCCGACGCCGGTATCGCTGATCTCGACGCTGACCAAGTTGGCGCCGCCGGCCAGGCGCAGGGTGATATGGCCCTTTTCCGGGGTGTACTTGATGGCGTTATCCACCAAATTGCTGAACACATCGCGGAGGCGCATGCGATCGCCACGCACCTGAAAGGGTCCCTGGTTCTCACATTCCAACGAGATCTGCTGGCCATAGCGGCTGGCGCGGACCTGCAGATCGCTGATGACGGCGCGCAGCATGGGCTCCAGATCGACCTCTTCAAACTGCATGGTGAGGCGGCCCTGCTCGATGCGGCTGACGTTGAGCAGATCGTTGACCAGCGCGATGAGGCGCTCGTTGGCCTCATACGCGCGGGAGAGGTACTGCTTTTGCTCGCCATTGAGCGGGCCGAGGACCTCGTCGATCAGCAGCGACAAGGCGCCCTTCACCCCGGTCATGGGGGTGCGGAGCTGGTGACTGGCGATGCTGATGAACTCGGTCTTCATGCGATCGACCTCGCGCTCATGGCTGACGTCATTGAAGACGACCACGCAGCCGGTGACGCTGAAGACGGAATCGCCCTCGACGAGCGCCATCAGGGGAGCGGCGCTGATGGCGATGGGAAGGCGGCTGCCATCTTTGCGGCGCAGGTAAAGTTCGTGCAGAACGCGCAAGGGGCGGCGCTGCTGAATGGCCTGCTCGATGGGATCGAGGGGCAGGCGAGCGGAGTTCTCGTCGACCAGCTGCACCACCTCGGCGTACTGGTGGCCGTAGGCCTCGGCGGGGGCGAAGCCGGTGAGGGCGGCGGCGGCGCGATTGAACTCGATAATGCGCAGCGTGCCATCCACGGCGAAGACGCCGTCGCCAATGCTGCTGAGCAGCACCTCGGTTTGTTTGCGGCTGCGTTCGACCTCCTGGGTGTAGCGCAGGTAATAGCGGAAGGCGGCGCGCAACAGGAAGCCGCCCACCATGGCCATGAGGAAGACGATGACGGCAATCATGGCCAGCTTGTCATAGAAAACGTGCACCAGGTAGGTTCCGAAGCGCACCGGGCGCACGATGAGGACAGCCTGGTTGGCGTCGGGAAGGGGCGCGTAGCTGACGACATTGGTGGCCAGCTGGGCGGGCGCGGTGAACTCGCCGGTGCCGCGTTCGCCTTTGAGGGCGGCGGCGATTTCCGGCATGTGTTCCAGGTCCTCGGGGCTGAGCGGACCTTTGGGGGGACCGGCGATGAGGCGGCGCTGGGAATCGACCACGTAGAGGCTGCGGCCTTCGCCGGGAAAGATGTGCGTAACCCAAGCGCGTTCGGCGCTGACGGGCAGCTCGCCGACGAGGACGCCGCTTTCCAGCTCTCCGCGCTCGACCAGCACCGCCAATTGAATGCGCGCGGGCCGGCCGTTCGCGGCAGGCAATACGGGGGAGATATAGGCCTTTTCCGTGCGCAGCACACGTCCCAGCCACGCGTCGGGACTGCCGGGGGGCGCGTCGGGCTGCACGAAGGGCTGGGTGGCGGCGACCTTGGCGGGGTAGCTGGCCTGCCGCAGCCCGTCGAGATCGTAGAAGGCGAGGTAGATGAACTCCGGGCGGCGGTGGCGCATACGCTGCAGCGCCAGCATGACGGGATGGAACTGCTGGCGGCGGAGGGCGCGCTGCAGCGGCGCCTCATCGGCGAGGCCCACCAGGGCATCGACTTCGGCGCGCATGCTGGTGTCGAGCAAGGTGACGGAAAAGTCGCGCACCTGACGATCGCTGCGCAGCGCATCGGCGGCCGAATTGGTGATTGAGGTGCTGATGATGTAGTAGGTCAACAGCAGGATGGGCAGGAATGTCAGCAGCAGAAACAGGGCCATCGACCGGAAAGTGGAGCGCGTCAACCAGCGCAGCGCCGCTTCCAGTCGTTGGGAAAGTAATTGTGCGGCGGCGCCTCTCATTCCGTTTTTCTCACTCACTTTCGCGGGACAGCGTGGCAGCGGAAACGTTGTAGGTGGCGGGCCGAGCCGGGGCGGCCGAGAACTGGCTGCCCCGCCCTTCAGCCGCCGTTTCAGGTCTGGCAGGCCGGACAGCGCAGGCGGACGCGAAAGCTGCGCGACCAGGGGTCGCTGAAGTCGCCATAGAGCTGCACAATCATGCGATTGGAGCAGCGCGGGCAGCGGTAGTCGCGCGGGTAACCCAATAACGCGGCCAACGCCGAGGCGTCACCCTGGCTGGGGTCAACATGTAAAGCAAAATTGGCGATGGGGCGCTGGCCGGTGGTGTCGGCCAACAGACGGCGCACCTTCTCGACCACATCCGCGGGCGACACCTCGGATTTGACCAGGTAATCGGTGGCGCCCAGCCGCGCCGCCTGATGCTTATCCATATGCTGGCTGAGGTTGGTGAACAGCACCACCGGGATGTTGATCAAACGCTGGTCGGAGCGCAGCGATTTCAGCACCTCAAAGCCGGTGATGTCGGGCAGCATGACATCCAGCAGGATGAGTTGGGGGACTTTCTGGCGTGCCTGGGAGAGGGCTTCGCGGCCATTGCGCGCTTCGGCGACGTTGTAGCCCTCGTGGCTGAGGCGGCGCGCGTAGGTGTCGCGGATCAGGTCCTCGTCTTCGACGATCAAAATGGAAGGCAGCTCAGCCATAACTCCTCCTCGGTGGACACGGGCGGCGCCGCGCTCAAGCGCCAGAGCGTTTGATGTGAATGATGTTGGCCATGGTGCTTTGCGGCTGGGCGTAGGGATCAAGACGAAGCCATTGCCGGCTGCCGCGCCAAGTGGCCCGGAAAGAGCCCAACAGGTCCTCGGCGTCGTAGGACTGTTCCCAATGAATGCCGAGTTGTTGCAGGGGAATCTCGATATGGGCCTCCTGCGCATGATAGGGGTCGAGGTTGACCGCTATGAGCAGTACGTCGCCGCCGTCCGGGGTGGTTTTGGAGTAGAACAGCACCTGGTCGTTGTCGGCGGGCAGGAATTGGATGTTGGTCAGGCGGTGCAGCGCGGGGTGCTCTCTGCGGATTTGATTGACACGCGTGATCAGGGGTTTGATGTTGCCGGGGCGATCCCAGTCCCAAACTTTGAACTGATACTTCTCCGAGTCCAGGTACTCCTCGGTGCCGGGCACGGCGCGGTTTTCGCAAAGCTCGAAGCCGTTGTAAATGCCATAGCTGGGGGCCAGGGTGGCAGCCAGCAGGAAACGCATTTCAAAGGCGGGGCGGCCGCCCTTCTGGAGAATTTCCGGGAGAATGTCAGGCGTGCAGGTGAAAAAGTTGGGCCGGAAATACTCGCGCGACTCGCTCTGACTGAGCTCGGTCATGTACTCGATCAATTCCGCCTTGGTGTTGCGCCAGGTGAAGTAGGTGTAGGACTGTGAGAAACCGGCTTTGGCGAGATATTTCATCACCTTGGGGCGGGTGAAGGCCTCGGAGAGGAAGACCGCCTGCGGATAGCGGGCGCGGACGCGATCCAGTACCCAGTGCCAAAACGGCAGGGGCTTGGTGTGGGGATTATCGACACGGAAGATGCTGACGCCGTGATTGATCCAGAACTCGATGATGCGCTGCAACTCGTTCCACAACGATTCCCACGCTTCGGTGTAGAAGTTCAGCGGGTAAATATCCTCGTAGCGCTTGGGAGGGTTTTCGGCGTACTTGATGCTGCCGTCGGGGCGGTGAAAAAACCAGTCCGGGTGCTGCTTCACGTAGGGGTGATCGGGGGAACAGTTGATGGCAAAGTCGAGGGCGATCTCGAGGCCGCGGGCCTGGGCGGCGGCGACGAACTGGTCGAAGCCGGCCAGCGTGCCCAAGCCAGGCTCGACCGCGTCATGGCCGCCTTCGGCCGCGCCAATCGCGTAGGGGCTGCCGGGATCGCCGGGAGCGGAAACGAGCGAGTTATTGGGTCCTTTGCGCTTGGTGCGGCCGATGGGGTGAATGGGCGGCAGGTAAACCACATCGAAACCCATGCGCTCGATTTCCGGCAAACGGGCCGCGCACTCGGCCCAGGTGGCGCTGCGGGTGGGGTCGGTGCCCTGGGAACGGGCAAACATCTCGTACCAGGCGCCATAGCGGGCGCGGACGCGGTCGCAAATCACCTGCAGGACGCGGCGGTAGCGGCAGGCCCAACGCAGGTCAGGGAACTGCCGGGAAACTTCCTCCATCTCATCGGAGAGCAGCAGGCCGGCATCGGGCGCGGACGAGGACTCCAGGCGGCCACGGAAGTCCTCCAGTTTGGCCAGTGCGGTCCTGCGCTCGGGGTCGCGGCTCCCATTGTTTTCACGGCGCGCCTGTTCGGCGAGGCGGACGATGAGTTGGCGGCCCTCCAGCAGGTCGCTGGCAATATCCTGCGAGGCCTGCTGTTTGCGCAGGGTGTCGCGGCGCCAGGTTTCAAACTCTTCCACCCAGGCTTCAATGGTGTAGTCGTAGACCGCGTTTTCCCGCAGTTCGAAACAGCCGAGCCAACGGTCGTTGCCAATGGGCTTCATCGGCACGCGTTGCCACTCTGGGCGGCCGGAGACCCGGTACAGCAAAGCGGCGCTGAGTACATCATGGCCTTCTTTGAAAATGTCAGCGTAGACGTCGAAAGAGTCGCCTACCTCGCGCTTGACGGGAAACAAGCCGCCGTCAATTTCCGGCCAGGGGGACTCGATGATGATGTTGTTGCCTTGCAGGGGATGGGACATGGGTGTTTTTGAAAATGATTATTGAAACGGTGGAGCGGAGTGAAGCCTGCCTTGTGCGCCGCAGCCCCGGGCAGGGCATCACGGGCGAGAAAGCGCCGGGCAGCTCATGAAGGGGAACTCCCGCGCCTAACCCTCATTGTACAGGCCAGCGCGTGAGCGCAAAGCGCTAGTGCAGTCTCAGGGAGTGTGGATTTTCCGGGCGGCGCGTGATGGCGGCGCCGGCCAGCCCGAACAGCAGCATTTCGGAGCGCGGCCGTACTTGCCCTAATGCGGTCCAACAGGCGATTATGGATGCGGCATCCGCCCACTTTCCGGCGCGGACTTTCCGCTCCCATGCCAGCCGACAGCGCCAATCAGCCGCCCTCGCTTCCGCACCTTCTTACGGCGCAGGGGCGCCAGCTGTGGCGCGAGCCGTTTCAGCGCGCTGCACGGGTGCTCATTGCCACCGACTTCGATGGCACGCTGGCGCCGATCGTCGCGCAGCCCGATCAGGCGCGCGCCCTGCCGCAGAGCCGCGCCGCGCTGCAGCGGCTGGCGAAGTTACCGGGCGTTTCGGTAGCGGTGGTGAGCGGTCGCAGTCTGGTGGATCTGGTGCGCATGTGTCCACTGGATCGCGCCTGGTATCTGGGAGGGCATGGAAGCGAGGTGCAGCCTCCGATGGGGAGCGGGGTGCCGCAAGCGTGGGGGGAGATGCCCGCAACGGCTGCGGAGATTTCCGTTTTGGCGCAGCGCATCCGGCAACAGGTGGCGGGGTGGCCGGAAATTTTCGTGGAAGAAAAGCCGTGGTCTGTGGCGGTGCATTATCGCCGGAGGCCGGAGTTGGAGCCGCAGGTGCAAGCGCTGGCGCGGGAGGCGGCGCAGGGCGCCCCGGTGCGGCTGCTGGAAGGGAAGTGTCTGGTGGAATTGATGCACCGCAGCTACTACAACAAAGGCACCGCGTTGCAACAACTCATCAACGAATTGCAATGCGACTGGGCGATGTTTCTCGGCGACGACACCACCGATGAGGACGTCTTCGCGCTGCGTGATCCGCGCATACTAGGCGTGTTTGTGGGCAATCCGCAGACGCGGTCGACCGCCGCGCAGTGCTGGGTTCTGAATCCGCGCGAGGTGGGAGCGCTGCTGCTGGAACTGCTGGGTGTGCCGCGTCCGGAGCTAAGCGCCGCGCGCTGACAGGGCGTTTACAAACCGGCCAGCAAATCGCCGCGGCCGAGGACGCTCTTGTCAAAACCGGGAGCGGCCGCGGCCAGGTGAAATCTCTCGATGGCGCGCTGATGGTGGAAGAAGTCCCGGATGCGGGGAAACAGCGGCGCCTGGCTGAGATGCGCTTCAAAGGCGGCCAGCTTGCGATCGAGGTAGGCGGCGATATCCAATTCCACGTCAACCGGCGGCATTTTTACAGGCAAGGCGTGAGGCGGCTGGACGGCGGCGGTGGAGTAGAACAGGCGTTGCGCCTGATGGGGAGCGCCGTGCTCAGGAAACTGTTCGGCGCGCGCCGCCCAGTGGAAGGCGGCGGTCGCCAGCAGGCCGGTGGCGCCGTGGTCGGTATGAGCGGTGGCGCCGCCCTCCGGCCCAAAGGTCAGGACCACGGCGGGCCGCAGTTCGCGCATGACCTTGACCAGACGTCCGGCAGTCTCGTAGAACGGCGCCTTGCGGACGGCGCTGTCGGGCAAATCCCAGACCTGCCAGTTGGCCACATTCAGCAGCTCGCAGGCGCGCCCCAGTTCAGCGGTGCGCATACGAATCAACTCCTCATCGCTTTGTGCACCGCCGCGATTGCGGGCGGCGCCGCCGCCGGTCAGGCACACCAGCGCAGTCGCTTTTCCCAAGGCATGGTACTTCAGAATGGCACCGCCAAAGTTGCCGGCCTCATCGTCGGGGTGCGCGGTTACGCAGAGGAAAGTAGTCATGGTTTGTGAGCAGCCGGCGCTGTGGCAGCCGGCGTTGGGGTGGCAGGGCTTTCTGAAATCTCGATGCGCAGGATCTGGACCGGCTGGAGCGGGCGATCATGGCTGTTACGCGGCACCTTGGAAATAGCATCGACCACCTGCTGGCCGGCGGTGACCTGCCCAAAGATGGTGTAATGCCCGTTCAGATTGGGGCGCGGGGCGACGGTTATGAAGAATTGCGAGCCGTTGGTGTTGGGGCCGGCGTTGGCCATTCCCAAACGCCCTGGGCGGTCGTATTGCAGCGAGGACTGCTCGTCGGGAAACATGTAACCTGGGGTTCCGTTTCCGGTTCCCAGCGGGTCGCCGCCCTGGATCATGAAGCCGGGAATGACGCGATGAAAAATCGTTCCGTTGTAGAGAGGCTGATGGGAGACGCGCCCCGTCTTCAGGTCAAACCAGGGTTGTGTTCCCGTCGCCAGGCCGACGAAGTTCCCCACCGCCAGCGGCGCTTGCCTGGGAAAGAGCTGAGCGGTAATCGTTCCCATGGTGGTGACAATGCGCGCCGTATAGTTCAGGTTGGCGTTGGCGGGCTTGGGCGCCAGCGGCCCGTCCATGAGGTAGTCGCTGTTGCCGGAGTGCCTGCATGCGGCCGCGCCAAGCAGTCCGATCAGCAACAGCGAGAAAAGAATTGTGGATTTACGGGTCATGAGTTGGAACGGAGCCCCGGAGTCGCTTCCCGGCGGCCGGAAGCACACCTACGAAGCACACCTACAAGGAGAGCAGGCGGCTGCAATAGCGACCTGTGTACGGCCGGCGCCGCTTCTCTCCGCACCATTGTAAGCTGGCGGGCGGCGCTGATCCAGCGGAGGATTTGCGGAGAGGAGCTGGAAGAGCGCTCGTGCATGTGTTTCAATCAGCTATGGCGTTCTCGCGTTGCGAGCGTTTGCGTTTTGCCCACCTGAATTGCAACTGCCTTGTGCCTGAAGATGACACTGATCAGCAGCGGCTGCCGGTGGTGTTGATCCACGGCCTGGGTGGCGGCACATGGGGGTGGGAAAACTTCCAGAACTATTTCGCCGCGCAGGGGCGCGCCAGTTATGCGCTGGAACTGCCACTGCATGCTCCAGGCGCGGGCGTCGATCCCCGGTTGGGAAGCTATAGTGTTGAAACTTACGCGCTACACTGCGCGGCCGCGGTGGCGCAGATTGGCCCCTGTTTTGTGATTGGGCACAGCATGGGCGGCCTGATCGCGCAGAAGCTCGCCGAGACGATACCCAACCCCGGCTATGTGTTTCTGTGCAGCGCGCCGCCCTGGCACATGTTCCGCAAGGCCTATTGGCCGATGTGGAAGCATGTGCTGTGCGGTCCGCTGCGGCAACTGTTTTCCCCGGTGCGGCGCGATTCCGTGCTGATGGCGGACGGCATGGCGGCCAAGCTGGTCAACAACCGTATTCCGGTCGAGGAGCGGGCTGAGCTTGCCAAACGGGATGTGCCGGACTCGGGCCGCGCCACCCTGCAGATGATTCTGGGCCTGGTCAAGGTGGATGAGCGCCATATTGCCTCTCCCTGCCTGGTGGTTGGGGGCGAAGCCGACGGACTCATCCGGGCCGAGGAGCAACGCCGGATCGCGCAGTATTTTGGCTGTCCGCTTCGGCTATTCGATCGCGGACACATGCTCATTATCGAAGAGGGCTGGGAGGAAGTGGCCGCTTATCTGGATGAATGGATGTGCGGTCTGGAAGCGGCGCGAGGGGAAAAGGCGGCTGGGGCAAGCGTCGCGGCGGCGCGTAAGTATTGAAATCGGGCGAGCATCCTAAATCACCCGGGATAACAGGCGGAGATTCGCAACCAGGCGGCTGGTCTTGGAGCGCCGCATACTCAGTCTGGCGGATAGATGCGAGGCTGGCGGCCAGATCCGCTGCATTACTCAAACGAGACGCGGGCCCTGTTTCGATGGTTGAGCTTTTCTTCGGTCGTCCATAGCCCGGCCGACGGTGTGCTGATATAGAACACCTCTTCGCCGCCGGGCATCGTGTTCCAGCCCTCCCGCATGTGCCGGTACCGCTCCTGCATGGCGCCCAGGTCGGCCCATTCATAGCCAACGGATTCGATCTCATGACGTGACAAGTAGCCGGGCGCGTAGCGGATGGTAAAGCGTCCTTCCGATGAGCCGTGAATCAAGTGCGCTACCGCGTGCGGAATGGCCTGCATGTCCGCCTGGGTTCGATAATTGGCCAGGATATTGGGCGTACCGCGGTAGCCGTACCTTCGAATCAGCGCATCGACGTCCGGCTGCTCGCCAAAGCGTTTCAGGCCGGGCGCGAGGATCAGCAACTCGCCGCCATCGGCAATCACCATACGGGTGCGATAGACGGCTTTGTTCGCCACCCATGTCGAGTGGAATTCATCGCCCTGCATGACGGCCACGACCTTCCTGATGGGGCGTTCAAAGGTCGAGATGTTCTCCTGGCTCGAGCGCCGCGCCGCCTGCAGATAGGTTTCCAGGTCGTCGCCAACGTATATTCCACAGGTCACCAGCCGGTTCTGTTCATCACGGCGCATGACAATCTGCATGTAGACGTCATTTAAATGCCCGAGCATTTCCCGTTCCGCCCAATTGAAGCAGGCGCGCAGGGGCGTCTGCAGGCAGCCCAGGTTGTTCTCGATGCCGTAGACCGCGGCGGCAATGTGGGCGGCGCAAATGGTGTCTTTGCCGCCGAGGCCGATGAAGTAGTTCTTGTTGTGGTTGGCAAAGCCCAACACTTCATGCGGGACCACATGGCCGATGTTGACGATGAGATCCCAGGAGTTGTTCATCAGCGTTGCATTGAGCAGCACCGGAATGGGCCAATCCGCCGCGCCCCCGGTTGTCTCCGCAACCAGGCTGGCGGGAATGGTTCCCACCGGCGTGCAACCACCGCGCCAATCGTGGGCCAAGATGCGCTGGTTGGGAATTGATCCGAACATCCAGCGGTTTTCCTCGGCGGTATGGGGAAGATGCTGACCCAGGGTTGGGATAACCATTACATCGGCGTCCGGCAGCGCCTGGTAAAGCATTTCAGTGATCTTGCCGGCGCCCGAATGCGCGCGGGTCAAATCGGGAGGCAGGAGCAATACCCGTTTCAACTCACGCCCGGACCGGGAGCGCGCTTCCGCGATCAGCCTTGCTACGGCGCCGCGAATCTCAGCTTCGTTCAGGGATGGGCTTTCCAGCGAAAACCAGGGCATGTGCTTCCTTTTTCGGATCGGAAATGCGGTAAGGCAATCAGAATACGCCTAGACGCGAGCGGGGGGTAGTTGCGCCAAGCTTTGTGATCGCCCTTGCTGGCCTGCCAGCGCACTACGAAGCGGCGCAATCGTTGCACAAACGAAAAGGCCCTGAGGGGATCCTCAGGGCCTTTTCGCGTGGCGGGACTCAGCTTGCCCTTCAGGCGCTTAGGCTTTCAGGTCCTCGATTTTGTCACGGAAGATGGTCAGTCCGATGCGGCCACGGTGCGGTTCTCCCTTGGCCAGGGACTTGGCCAGATTCACTCCCTGCTCGGCTTTTATTTTGGCGGGCATGGGTGGTTCATAGGGATCCACAATAGCCTCCACTAGCGCTGGCTTGCTGCTGTGCAGCGCCTGCTGCAAGACCTCACGAATCCGCCCTGGATCGTCGCAGGTGAGTCCGATGCCGCCACAGGCGCGGGCATAGGCGGCGAAGTCAATGGGGTGCAGCTCAACGCCGTACTCGGGATTGCCGAGAAACACCATCTGCTCCCACTTGATTTGGCCGAGGGTGTTGTTCTTGATGACCACCACGGTAAGAGGGAGGTTGTACTTCACGGCGGTGGCGAACTCGCCCATCAGCATGGTGAACCCGCCGTCTCCAACGAAGGCAATGGAACGGCGCTTGGGATAGGCGAAGGCGGCGGCATTGGCATAGGGCAGGCCGCAAGCCATAGTGGCCAGGTTGCCGGCCAACGAGAACATCTGCCGGTCGCGAATGGTAAAGTGGCGTGCCGCCCAGGTGGTAATAGTGCCACTGTCGCAAGAAATAATGGCATCGCGCGGCGCCAGTTCCGACAGGTGGTGGGCGACGACCTGGGGCTTCATGGGTTTATCCATTCGCGTCCCGCGCTCTACCATCAACCTGTTCCAGTCTTTCATGCGTTTCTGAGTCTTTTTCAGAAACGAGCTGTCGTGCTTTTTCACCCGCTCGGTGAGCAGGTGACAAGTGGCGGCGGCATCGCCCACCAGCCCGGCCTGCACCGGGAAGCGCAGGCCAATACGGTCGGCATGCAGGTCGATCTGGATGCCCACCGCCTGGTCGTGCTTGGGGAGGTAATCCATATAGGGGAACGAAGTGCCAACCATTAAAAGCGTGTCGCACTCTTCCAGCGCCAGCTGGGCAGGCGCGGTGCCAAGCAGGCCGATGCCGCCGGCATTGAGGGGGTGATCGTCAGGGATGACCGCCTTGCCCAGCAAAGCTTTCACCACCGGCGCTTGCAGCTTATCAGCCAGCGCCAGCACCTGTGAACGGGCATGCAGGGCGCCTTGCCCCACCAGCATCACGATGCGCTTGCCTTTGTCGAGCAATTTCACGGCCCGGTCCAGATCGGCATAGGAGGGGACGGCAATCGCATGGGCACGAGTGGCGGCGGTGTGGCCAGGAACCTTCATTTTGGAGGGCTTCTGGTCGGGCGCCTCCACCTGCATGTCAATCGGGATACTGAGGTGGGTCACGGCGCGGTGCGCCAAGGCCGCACGGCAGGCCTCGTCGGTGGCCATCTCCGCCTGCCGGGCGGCGATGATCTGCTGGTTGTAGACGCTGGCGACGTCGCTGAACAGTTGCAGCAGATTCACCTCCTGCTGGTAGCGCGAGCCCTGCAGGTCGCTGTAGGTCTGCCCGGTGATGGCCAACACCGGCGCGCCGTCCATCTTGGCGTCGTAGAGGCCATTGAGCAGGTGAATGGCGCCCGGGCCGGAGGTGGCCACGCAGACGCCCAGCTTGCGCGTGTATTTAGCGTAGGCGCAGGCCATGAAAGCGGCAGCTTCCTCGTGCCGCACCTGAACGAATTTGATCTGCTCCCGGCGCTCCCGCAGCGCCTCAAAAAAGCCGTTAATGCCATCCCCAGGGAAGCCAAAGATGGTGTCCACTCCCCAGTCCAGGAGGGTGTCGGCGATGACGTCGGAAACGGTGCGGGCAGGGCGGCCCCGGAAGAAGGAGGGTATTGCTGACATACTCGGTCTTGAATACCTCGGCAAACGAGAGGTTGCTTAGCGACGGCCCGCTTTCTCCATTGCCGGTGTTTTCCCCGCCTCGCCAACCTGGTTGCGGCGCGAGGGAGGGCGAGGGTAACCTTCTGGTTACCCCTGCCCAAAATTTCCACTTGAACCTGTGGCGGCCAACTGTCATGCTGACGGGCAGTTCATGGCCAGAGTTGCGGCCGCGAGGGTTACTCCATGGTAAACATCGCAGAAAAAATCCGTGATTTCCGGCAACAGCGTGGGCTTTCGCAAGGCGATATCGAAGAGCGCACCGGCTTGCTACGCTGTTATCTCTCCCGGGTTGAAAACGGCCACACGACGCCCTCACTGCAGACTCTGGCAAAACTGGCCCGCGCCATGGACGTGCCGTTGTCGCAGTTTTTCGTTGAGGGGCGCCAGCCGCGCGCCTTAAGCGAGGCGGAACAGGCGTTTCTGGGACAACTGCGGCAGTACGCGGCCGTGCTCAGCGAGCAAGACCGGCGCCAGGTGCTCTCCATGGTCCGCGGCTTGGCCGGATCGCGCTAGCGGGAAGCCGCCCAGCAGGAGCGACGGGAACGCGCGGGCGCAATGAGCGGCTGATTTTGCGGTGTCTGTGCGATCATGGGGGTTCGCCTTTACCCCATGCGCTTCGACCTTCACACCCACACCATCTGCTCGGACGGGAACTTCACTCCCGAGCAGTTGATAGACGCCGCCAGGCAGCAGGGGCTGGAACTGCTGGCGCTCACCGATCACGACACCCTCAACGGGCTGGAGCGGACGCGAACTCTGGCCGGGGAGGCCGGTCTGCGCTTTATTCCCGGCACCGAGCTCAGCACCACGTGGCAGGGCCATTCCACACATCTGCTGGGCTACTTTCCCTGCGATTGGCGGCTGGACGGCACGCCGGCGCGCGACTTTCTGCAATGGCTGCAGCGGCTGCGCGAGCGGCGCCACAACCGCAACGAAATGCTGGCAGAGAGCCTGCGCAAGCACGGCATTCCGTTCCAGACTTCGTATCTGAGCAGCGGCCAGACAGGGGGAAGTGGCGAGCCTCCCAGCAGCACCCCAGCCGCTGCGACGCCCGGTCAGGCGCCACGGCAGTTTGGGCGCCCGCACATTGCCCGCTGGCTGACTCAGCATGGCTACGCCGATTCGGTAGCTGACGCATTTCAGCGCTATTTGTTGCCGGGTACGCCTACCTATGTGCGGCTGGATGGAGCGCGCACCGAAGAAGCAATCGAGGCTATCCATGCTGCCGGCGGAAGGGCCAGTCTGGCTCACCCCGGCCGTTTCAAGTTCTCCTGGCAGCCCTCGTTACCCGAGCTGGTGCGAGCGGGACTGGATGGGCTTGAGTGCTGGCACAGTTCGCACACAACCGAACAGGCCGAGGCTTACCAGCGACTCGCGCGTCAACTGGGACTGCGCGTCAGCGGGGGCTCCGATTTTCACGGGCGGGAAGGCGAACAGCCCGGCGGGGTGGCCATTCCCGACGGCGTCCTCAATGATTGGGCGGATCTCGGCATTGAGGTTGTACCACGCGTGCTGTGACTCCGCCGCGTTCGTAAAAGACAAAAGCCGCCCGGTGTCAGGCGGCTTTTAAGAAGGTTGTCCCAACCAGTAACTTGGGTGGGCGTGCGCACGGCGGCGTCTCTTCGCCATTACTTCACCAACACGGGCTTGGCGACCAGTGGTAACGCCTCGGCGGCAATCTCCGGCTGGCGGCGGGGCGGTCCGGCGGCCCGTTTGGGCTCTATCATCCAGAACACCGCCCGCAAAAGCAGCCAGGAACAGAACACCGCGCCGGAGATCGACAGGGCGGTAACCGAGATGAAGATGAAGGCAAACATGACGTGGTAACTGTTTCCGCGAATCACCCTCGCTCCAGATCAGGTTGGAGCCTGGAGCGAGATGTTTTTGATGTCCGCTGAATTTTCTTTTCTGTGCCGCTTCCATTGCCGTCGCGGGCGCGCAACGACTTTCGACAGCATAGCGCTGTTACGGCCACGACTTAGCACGAATGGCAAAGAAAATTTCACTTAGGTGTCCAGAAGGTGAACACCTGATCCGCTGGACAGGTGCGCGGCCCGCGTGGCCGACGCTTCGCGATCGCGAAAGGGGCGCCGGCACGCAGGCGGCGAGGGCGGCCAGGACCGCGGAGCTTTAGCGCGGGGCTTTACCGCCGCGCGATAACTTCTTCCGACGGTTGCCGCATCTGATCGATATTGCCGGTGATGAGCCGTGCGGCACGTTGTTCGGTTAGAAACGACCAAGACCACTGTAGCGCCACCGCGATGCGGTTGCGGAAGCCCACCAGGTACATGATGTGAACCACGGCCCAGACGAGCCAGGCAAACAGGCCGCGGAGGTGGGCGCGATGGCGAAATCCCACCGCTTTCAGCTTGCCGATGGCCGCCAGACTGCCCTTATCGAAGTAATGAAAGGCGGAATAGGGACGCCCGGCCAAGGCGCGCCGGATGTTCGCGGCGACGTGGCGGCCCTGTTGGATGGCCACCGGCGCGACTCCCGGCAGCGGCTTCCCGTTCCATTCCAGATGGGCGAGGTCCCCGATAACAAACACCTCAGGATGACCGGCCACCGTCAGCTCTGGTGATACCGGGACGCGGCCGACACGGTCCAGTTCCACAGCGAGCGTGCGCGCCAGCGACGAGGCGGCTACGCCAGCGGCCCAAAGCACGGTATCAGCGTCAATGCGGACCTGCTGTGTCAGCTCCCCAGCCGGGCCCGGGCTCCGCAGTTCGACGCCGCGCGCATCCACGCAGGTGACCATGGTGCCGGTGAGGACCTCCACCCCCATGCGCTTCAAGGCCCCGGCGCTGTAGGCGGAGAGATCCGGCGGGAACGCTGTCAACAGGTGGGGCGCCGCTTCGACTAATAGAACGCGGCTTTCGCGCGGGTCGATATGGCGGAAGTCGTGCACCATGACATCGCGGGCAATCTCGGCAATGGCGCCCGCCAGTTCCACCCCCGTGGGGCCGCCGCCCACAACCACAAACGTCAACCAGGCGGCCCGCCGGGCCGCATCGGGCTCGCGCTCGGCGTGCTCGAAAGCCAGCAGGATGCGGCGGCGTATCTCCAGCGCGTCTTCGAGCGTCTTCAGTCCCGGCGCCCAACGCTCCCACTCGTCGTGCCCGAAATAGGCATGACTGGCGCCGGTAGCGATCACCAGGTAGTCATAGGAGAGTGCCTCGCCATCCGCCAGGCGGACCTGCCGTGCGGGAAGATCCACCGCCTCGGCGCGTCCCAGTAACACCCGGGCGTTGGATTGCTTTTTCAGAATGGCGCGAATTGGGTAGGCAATATCTCCGGGCGACAGCACGGAGGTGGCGACCTGGTAGAGCAGCGGTTGGAAGAGGTGATGATTGCGCTGGTCGACCACGGTAATCTCCACCGGAGCATTGCGCAGCGCGCGGATGGCATTGAGCCCGCCGAAACCCGCGCCTAAGACAACCACGTGGGGCGTGTGGGGACGTTTGTCTGGGACCATGGTTCACCTCCTGTAATTAGTGTGCGCCCAAACACAGTTGGCCAGAATACCGGGAGGTAAGTGCACGCCAGGGGCAGGGAGGAGAGGACTGTGGGCGCTGGCCTATTTGGTTTAGCGCCAGTGGTAAAAGGCGAAAACGAGCAGCCAGAGCGAGAGTGCGGCATAGAGACCGGCGGCGAGGTCGTCGGCCATAATGCCCCATCCTGAATGCAGTGCTTCCAAGCGCCGTGCCGGCCAGGGCTTGGTGACGTCAAAGGCCCGGAAGAGCGCGAAGCCGAGCAGGGCAAGCCAAAACGTGGCGGCGGGAACCAGCAGAAAGGTCAGAAGCTGGCCGGCGACTTCATCGATGACCACGTTGCGGGGATCTTCGCTGGCGAGGAGGCGTTCGGCAGTGGAAGCGGTCCGGCCGCCAAGGAGCGTAATCAGCGCTGTAAGCGCCAGGACCCAAAACGAGCTAAGCCAATCGCGCAAGCCCCAGCATGCGAGGGCAACGAGCAACGAGGTCCAGGTGGCGGGAACCCAGGGTATGAGCCCCACCGGCGCGCAAATTGCGATGGCGTATTCGATCCGCTCCCGCCAGGAGGCGTCGCGTGGAAAGCTCACTGGCACGCGCAACGTGTGGCGGGGCGAGCGTGCATAGGCGGAGGACCGGGGCTGGGCGGGACCGTCAGGCACGAGGTTTCCGGGGGTGGTTCAGGGTACGCGAAATCGGGACCAGGGCCTCGACCGTCTCACCGCGGGGGCTGGGACGGCGGATGAGCTCGCGTTGCATGTATTCCAAGAAGGCCTGCATCTGCTGCTGCATGTGGCGCTCGCGCTCCATCATCTCGCGTTGCAAATCGTCTACTTTTGCACGCAGGCCGAGCACGATTTCGACTCCGGCCAGGTTGACGCCCATGTCGCGGGTCAGCACCAGGATGACCTCCAGGCGTTTGAGGTCTTCGTCGGTGTACAAACGGGTGTTGCCCTCGGTGCGCGAGGGTTTCAGCAACCCTTCACGTTCGTATAAACGAAGGGTTTGAGGATGGATGCCGTACTGTTCGGCGACCGCCGAAATCATGTAGGCGGCACGCCCTTTCTTCTTCACCATAGGCTCATTACCTCAGCGCGTCGCCTGTTTCAGGACCTCCGCCCGCACATCCTGCGGATGGAGCTTTTCCAACTCGCGCAGCAACTCGCGGCTGCGCTCGTCTTGCAGTTGCGGCACCACCAATTGCACCTCGACGTACTGATCTCCGTGCACGTTTTCATGCTGTGCGGAGGTGACGCCGCGGTCGCGCATACGGAAGCGTTGCCCGGACTGAGTACCGGGTGGAATTTTCAGCAGAGCACGTCCCTCAATGGTGGGGACGGCGATGGTGGCGCCCAAGGCGGCTTCGGTAACCGTGATGGGCACCTTGACGGTGATATCGTCGCCGGAGCGGCTGAAGAGCGGGTGCGGCTGAATGCGCACGATCACGTAGAGGTCGCCCACGCCGCTGGCGCCCCAATTGCCCTTGCTGGGAATACGGAGGCGCGCGCCATCGCGGGTGCCGGCCTTGATGCGCACTTCCATACTCTCCTGCACCGGGAGGCGGCCCTCGCCATGGCAGCGCGGGCAGACGGAACCGGAGCGGCCGCTGCCGCCGCAGGTATTGCAGCGCAGGTTGAACTTCATCCCACCCGCGGTTTGGGTGACCTGGCCTTTGCCGTGGCATTCCGGGCAGGGGCCGCGGCCGGCGGTGGCGCCGCTGCCATTGCAGTTGGGGCAGCGGTCCTGGCGGGGCACGGTCAGCTTGAGCACGGTGCCCTTAATGGCGTCCCAGAAATTGACGTTGACCTGATACTCGAGGTCGCTGGGTTCGGCCTCGGCCGCGCCGGGAGTCTGGCGGCTGAAGATGCCGGAGAAGATATCGCGAAAGTTGGTGCCGCGGCGATTGGCCTGACTGGCGGCATTGGCAAACTCGTTAAAGTCAAAACCGGAGAAATCAAAGCCGCTGGCGTTGCCGAAGGGAGCGCCGCCGGCCTGTGGTCCGGCCGGGCCGGCTCCGGGTGCGCCGCCAGTAAAATTGGCCGCGCCCTGCTGGAAAGCCTGGTCGGAGTAGAAACCGACGCGGTCGTAGAACTCGCGTTTTTTCGGGTCGCCCAGGATGTCATAGGCTTCCTGAACTTCTTTGAAGCGATCTTCGGCGGCCTTATTGTTGGGGTTGACGTCGGGGTGCAGTTTACGCGCCAGCCGGCGGTAGGCCTTGCGGATGTCGTCAGCGGAGGCATCGCGCTTGACGCCAAGGACGCCGTAGTAGTCTTTGCTGGCCGTGCTGGGCATAGGTTAAAAGCGCTCGCGAATCCAGAGGCGCACCGTCTGGAGCATACCGAGTCCGGGGCATAGAAGGAAGCCCGGGGAAGCCCGGGCCTGTCTTCTGCAAACAAAATTCATGGCTGGCGGCGCGCTGCCGCGCCGCCAGCGCGTTTTACTTGCTTAGTTCACTTCTTTTCACTGTCAACGTCAACGTATTCGGCGTCGATGACGTCGCCGGGTTTGGCTTCACCGCCGGGAGCGGCTCCGGCGCCATCGCCGCCGGGCTGCCCGGGCTGAGCGCCGGCGGCCTGTTCACTGGCCTTCTTGTACATCGCTTCGGCCAGCTTGTGAGCCGCCTGGCTGAGCCGCTCGCGAGCCGCGTTCATGGCCGCCGCGTCGCTGCCCTCGAGGGCCTTTTTGGCCTCCTCCAGCGCCTCTTCAATGGCCTTGGCGTCGGCTTCCTCGACCTTGTCGCGGTTTTCGCGCAGCGTCTTATCGGTGTTGTAGACCATCGAGTCGAGCTGATTACGGGCCTCGATCTCCTCACGCTTGCGGCGGTCTTCATCCGCATGGGCGTCGGCGTCCTTGGTCATGCGCTCGACTTCGTCCTTGGAAAGTCCGCTGGAGGCGGTGATGGTGATCTTCTGCTCCTTACCGGTGCCGAGATCCTTGGCGCTGACATTGACGATGCCGTTGGCGTCAATGTCGAAGGTCACCTCGACTTGAGGAATGCCGCGCGGCGCGGGCGGAATTCCGATCAGATGGAATTTGCCCAGGGTGCGGTTCTGCGCCGCCATGGGGCGCTCGCCCTGCAGCACATGGACCTCGACCGAGGTCTGGTTGTCGGCGGCGGTCGAGAAGGTCTCGCTCTTGCGGGTGGGGATGGTGGTATTGCGCGGAATCAGGACGGTGTTGACTCCCCCCAGCGTCTCAATGCCCAGCGAAAGCGGGGTCACGTCGAGCAGCAGCAGGTCTTTCACCTCGCCCGCCAGCACGCCGGCCTGCACCGCCGCGCCGACCGCGACCACCTCGTCGGGGTTGACGCTCTTGTTGGGCTCTTTGCCAAACAGATCTTTGACGATCTGCTGGACGCGCGGGATACGGGTGCTGCCGCCCACCAGAACCACCTCGTGGATCTGGCTGGCGGTCAGGCCGGCGTCGCTGAGCGCCTGTTTGCAGGGTCCGGCCGAGCGCTGCAGGATGTCTTCCACCATGCGCTCAAACTGCGCCCGAGTCAGCTTTTTCACCAAGTGCTTGGGCCCGCTGGCATCGGCGGTGATGAAGGGCAGGTTGATCTCGGTTTCCATCGCGCTGGAAAGCTCGATTTTGGCCTTTTCCGCGGCGTCTTTGAGGCGCTGCAGGGCCATTTCGTTGCCGCGCGAGCGCAGGTCAATGCCCTCTTCCTTTTTGAACTCATCCACCAGCCAGTCGACCAGGCGCTGGTCGATGTTATCGCCGCCCAGGTGGGTATCGCCGTTGGTCGACTTGACTTCGACCACGCCTTCGCCGACTTCCAGAATGGAAATATCGAAGGTGCCGCCGCCGAAGTCGTAGACCGCGATGGTCTGTTCCTTTTTCTTGTCCAGGCCATAGGCCAAGGCGGCCGCGGTGGGCTCGTTGACGATGCGCTTGACGTCGAGACCGGCAATGCGGCCCGCATCTTTGGTGGCCTGCCGCTGACTATCGTTGAAGTAGGCCGGCACGGTGATGACCGCTTCGGTAACCTTGGAGCCGAGGTAGTCCTCGGCCGCCTGCTTGAGCTTCTGCAGGATGAAGGCGGAAATCTCCGGCGGGGTGTAGGTTTTACCGCCGGCGGCAACCACCACGTGATCCCCCTGGCGCTCGACCTTGTAGGGGACCATCTTCATCTCTTCGTTGACCTCTTCATAGCGCCGCCCCATGAAGCGCTTGATAGAGTAAATCGTGTTTTCCGGGTTAGTAATCGCCTGCCGTTTGGCCACTTGGCCAACCAACCGCTCGCCGCTTTTGGTGAAGGCCACCACTGAAGGCGTTGTGCGCGACCCCTCCGCGTTGGGAATCACCTTGGGCTCGCCGTTCTCCATCACGGCCACCACGCTATTGGTGGTTCCCAAATCAATACCAATAATTTTTCCCATGTGCACCGCTCCTCGCAAATTCTGCTCGCATCATCAAATCTAGTACATTGAGTGCGTTCTTGTCAACCTCGATCTTAGTCTTATGCTGTCAACTGCAACCCTGGCTCGAGCTGCTGATTTCCGTTGTCGCAGCTGGGGTTGGGCGCTGTAAGCACGATGAATTCTGACGCTTTTTTACGCTCGATTTGACTAAATCCGTAGAAATTAGTCATGAGCGCGCTATACTGGCCCCGTGCGGTGGCTCAAGCCAAAGGATGCAGCGGAGCTTCTTGGGGTGTCCTATCCCACGCTCAAGCAGTGGATTTATCAAGGCAAGTTGATGGCTTCCAGAACTCCGGGAGGTCATTACCGTATTGCCGAACAGGAGCTCACACGTCTGCGCCCGGAGCTGGCGGCTGTGCCGCTCTCAAGCGCGGCGGGCTCCAGTGCGGCGGAAGGTCTACGGGTTAGTGGACGCAATCAACTGCGAGGAGTTGTGGCCTCGATTCGCCGCGATGGCTTGCTGGCCGCGGTACGGCTGCGCATCGGCGATCAGTACGTGCAGGCGGTGGTCACGGCGGAGGCGGTCGAAGAACTCGGCCTGGAAGTCGGTCAACCGGCGATCGCTCTGATCAAAGCAACGGAAGTGATGCTGATGCGCTAAGCCCGGCGCTGGATGGAACCCAGACATGAACCGAAGCAGACGGAGATTGGCAGGCGCCCTCACAGCGGCGCTCGTTGTTTTGGCCGCAACCCTGAGCGCAAACGCCTCCGGACCCCGGCTTCTGGTTTACCGTGCGGCCACTCTGAGCTCCAGCTTTGACCAACTGGCGGGCAAGCTTTCCGCCTGGAACATCGAACAGGAGAGTGGGGGCAGCACCATGTTGCTGCGGAAACTGCAGGGGCTGCGGCCGCCAGTGGATGTGTTGGCGGTAGCCGACGCGTCGCTTTTCGCCAACCCCAAGCCGCCGCTGCCACCCTGGTGGATCGGTTTCGCCAACGGGGAACTGGTGCTGGCCTATACGCCGCAATCCCGCTTTGCCCAACAGATCAATGCCAGTAATTGGGCGGACATTCTGTTGCGTCCGGGCGTGCGTAGCGCGTACGCCAATCCCAATATGGATCCGGAGGGCTACAACACGCTACTGGCGTGGCAACTTGCAGAGCGCTACTATCACCGCCCCGGGTTGGCGCAAGAGCTGCGCCAAGCGAGCGGCAAGCGCTACATGCGCGCCCATTCGGTGGCGCTGCTGGCGCTGCTGGAGTCGGGGCAGATCGACTACGCCTGGCAGTACCTGGCGGTGGCAAAACAGCATGGTCTGCGCTACGTGCGGCTGCCCAAGCAGATCAATCTGAGTGACCCCAGGCTGGCCAGCTGGTACCGGCAAGCCAGCATTCAAGTGGCGGGGGCGCGACCCGGGACACGGACCACGATTCACGCAAGCCCGATCCTCTACGCGATCACCATTCCGCAAACCAGCACCAACCATGCCGGGGCGGTGGGATTTATCCTGAAGCTGCTTTCGCCAGCGGGCGCGGCGATCCTGCGCGCCAACAGCCAGCAACCGCTTGCCCCACCCTTCATTCAGGGCAGCGGCGCGCCAGCCCGGCTGGTGCAAGCCGTCCAGGCGCTGCGCAAAAGGTCTAAGCAAGCCATCCGTTGAGGCCAGAGAGTTTGAACCGCGACGCTCTCAATCACAAGACTCCCTGGCGCGTGGCCGCACGCCGCTGGTATCTGGTGCCGGGGCTTCCGCTGGTGCTCTATTTTGCGCTGCCACTGGGGACGCTGCTGAATCGTCCGGTGGCGGTGGCGCAAGCCGTGCTCGACCGGCAAGTGCGGCACTCCCTGCTGCTCACCTTCGCCTGTGCGGGGGGCGCCACGCTGGTTGGCATTTTCTTTGCCGTTCCGCTGGGTTATGCGATCGCCCGCCGCCGTCTGCTGCTGGCCCGCGTCTGGATGGCACTGGTGGACATGCCGCTGATTTTGCCGCACCCGGTGGCGGGCATCGCGCTGTTGCTCCTGCTGGGCCGCGATGGCTGGGTGGGGGGGCTGGCGGCGCACCTGCGCCTGACGTTTGTGGACAATCCCGCGGGCATTGCGGCGGCCATGCTGTTTGTCTCCTGCCCCTTTCTGGTGCATAGCTGCCGCGATGGCTTTCGCGCCGTCGACCCGCGTTTTGAACAAGTGGCGCAGTCGCTGGGCTGCAGCGGCTGGCAGGCCTTCCGGCGCGTCAGCCTGCCCCTGGCGTGGCCGCAGATTTTGAGCGGCGCGATTTTGACCTTTGCGCGCGCCGTTGCCGAGTTCGGCTCGCTGGTCATTCTGACCTACAACCCGCGTGTCATCTCTATCCTGATCTACGACCGTTTTTCGACCTATGGCGTGAGTTATGCGTTGCCGGTGGCGGGATTGCTGGTGGTGTTCGGATTTCTGATCATCTGGGGGGTGAGCACCCTGGAAGGAGTGCCGGAGTGAGCGTTGAGGGGGGGCCTGCGCGCGCGGCGCGACTGGAACTGAGGGAGCTGATGGCCTATGCGGGTGGCACCCATCCCGATCCCGAGCAGCCGCAATACCGCAGCCGGCAGACTTTTCTCCGCACCGCTCCCCCACGAGGCTTTCAATTGGGGCCGCTGGATATGGATCTGCCCGCCGGAAGTTTTGCGGGCGTGCTCGGTCCCAGCGGCGCCGGTAAAAGTAAGCTGCTGGAAACCATCGCCGGGCTACATCCGGCCCACTCCGGCGCGATCCGGGTTGACGGGCGGGACGTAACCTATGTACCGCCGCAGCAGCGTGGAATCAGCATGGTTTTTCAGGAGCCGCTTCTGTTTCCGCACCTGGATGTCGCCGCCAACCTGGGTTTTGCCCCGCGGGCCCGGTCTGGCGGGGCAGCCGGCGTCAAGCCGGGCACGCGCGGAGGCCCCCATTTTGAGGGAGAGGAGCTGCATGAACTCGCCGAGGCGCTGGGCATCAGCGGCATCCTTTCGCGTCGGGTAGGCTCGCTCAGCGGGGGGCAGCGGCAGCGGGTTGCACTGGGCCGCGCGCTTTGGCGGCGGCCACGCATTCTTCTGCTTGACGAGCCCATTTCCGCTTTGGATGACGAGGCGGCGGCACAGATGTTGGAGCTACTGCGTAACCTGCACCGGCAGTGGGGCATGACCGTGCTGCAGAGCGGACATCGCCGCAGCGACATTCAAGGTGTCGAACCGCTCTATTGCATTGATCAGGGGCGGGTGCGGCCAGCCGGAGCCTAGAGGACCGCCACATCCAGCCCCGCAGCGCAGCAGGCTGCCGGCGACTTCGTTACACTAAATCGCTATGCGACTGCGCGTGATCTGGATCGGGAAAACCAAGTCCGCCGCCACGGCGGAGTGGACGCAGGAGTATTTGCGCCGAATTGGCCGCTACGCCCAGATCAGCCACGAGGAGCTAGCGGGCAAAGATCCCGAGCAGCAGTTATTGCGGCGCACCGAAGATGCGCGACTGGTGTTGCTGGAGCCGGGCGGCAAGTCGATGGATTCAAACCAGCTCGCGCAGTTCCTCCAAGAGCAGTTCACGCACGACACGCGGGAAATGGTGTTTGCCATTGGGGGGGCGGATGGCTTCGGCGCGGAGCTGCGCCGCACGCGTCACGTGGCTCTTTCATTGTCACCGCTGACCTTCTCGCACGAGTTGGCGCGGGTCATGCTGCTGGAACAGCTCTACCGCGCCTGCACGATCCTGAACCACCACCCCTACCATCGCGGGTAGCGGGGTTGTGGCAGGCATTCTCCAGTGCTGCGGTAGCATTAGGAAGCGGCCGCCCGGATCATGATCGAGACTAACCTGGCGCCCTTGGCACACTCCCGCATGAACGAAACCCAACGCGGTCTCATTATCGTCACCACCGGTCCCGGCAAGGGCAAGACCACTGCGGCCATGGGAACTGCGCTGCGCGCTGTGGGGCAGGGGCTGCGGGTGCTGATGCTGCAGTTTCTGAAGGGCTCCTGGCACTATGGCGAGCTCGATGCGGTGAAGGCATTCGGTGACAACTTCGTGATGCGGCAGATGGGCCGCGGTTTCGTCAAGGTCGGGCAGGAGAAGCCGGACCCGGAAGACGTGCGGCTGGTGGAAGAGGCCTGGGGGGAAGCGGTGCGGGAGATCGCCAGTGAGCGCTGGGATCTGGTCATTCTGGACGAGATCAACTACGCCATCACGTATCACATGCTGGATGCGCAACTGGTCATCGATTTTCTGAAGAGCAAGCCGGAAGCCGTGCACGTGATCCTCACCGGGCGCAACGCGCACCCGGGGATCGTGGAGCTGGCCGATACGGTGACGGAAATGCGGGAAGTCAAGCACGCCTACCAGAAGGGCATTCTGGCTCAACGCGGCATAGAATATTAGTTGGCCTGAATTCCTCCCGTGGAAGCTGCCCTATGAGTTGGTTTCGCCGTGAAAAAAAGCCCCTGCCCAGTTTGCCGGACAAGCACGTCCGCACTGAGGGCCTGTGGGTCAAATGCGAGAGTTGCCGCAACATCATCTGGAAGAAGGATCTAGAGGAGAACGACAACGTCTGCCCTCGCTGTGAGCACCATTTCCGCATTGGCAGCGCCAAGCGCCTGGAGATGCTGCTGGACGGCGGCCCGTGGGAGGAGTTGGACGCCAACCTGCAGTCCACCGACCCGCTGCAGTTCAGCGATATCAAGAGCTATCGCGACCGGTTGGCGAAGGCGCAGCAGAGCACCGGCTTAAAGGACGCGCTGGTCAGCGTCCGCGGCAAAATCCATGGGCAGCCGGTGATTCTCTGTGTGATGGAGTACGGGTTTATTGGCGGCAGCCTGGGCGCGGTGGTTGGAGAGAAGATCACGCGGGCCTGCGAACGCGCTTTGCGGGAGCGGCTGCCGCTGATTGTGGTCTCCGCCTCGGGTGGGGCGCGCATGATGGAAGGGGCGGTGAGCCTGATGCAGATGGGCAAGATTGCCGCCGCACTGGCGCAATTGGATGAGGCGGGGCTGCCCTACATATCGATATTGACCGATCCCACCACCGGGGGTGTGACGGCCAGCTATGCCATGTTGGGCGACGTGAATATTGCCGAGCCCGGTGCTCTGATCGGATTTGCGGGGCCCCGCGTCATCGAGCAGACCATCCGCCAGAAGTTGCCGGAAGGGTTTCAGCGCAGCGAATTTCTGCTGGAACACGGCATGCTGGACGCCATCGTGCATCGCAAACAGATGAAGGACTATCTGGCCCGCACGCTCAGCTTTTTCTCCACCCAGACCGCCGGCAAGGCGGAGCAGCAGGCCGGCGCGGTCGCTGGCGGCGCGGCGCCAGCGCCCGCGGGCGCTTGAGGGCGAGCCAGACAGTGGTGGCTTTCATGCGGGTTCCCGACCCGTTCGCCTATTTCAGCGAGCTGGCCTTCGAGTTGCGTCCGGGGGCCAAGTTCGAGCTGCTCCACATGGAGCGGCTGCTGGCGCGCATGGGCCATCCCGAGCGCCGCTTTCGCTCCATTCATATTGCCGGCACCAACGGCAAGGGCAGCACCGCCGCCACGCTGGAGGCAATCTACCGCCACAGCGGAGTGCGCACCGGGCTGTTCACCTCGCCGCATCTGGAGACCATCACCGAACGCATCCGGCTGCTGGGCGTTGATATCAGCGCTGAACAGTTCTCGTCGGCTTTTGTTCCTGTCTATTCCGCTATTCAGGATTTGCTGCAGACCCGCGAACTGCCGCACCCGCCCTCGTACTTTGAAACAGTGACGGCGGTGGCTTTTCAGGCCTTCGCCGACGCCGGCATCGAACTGGCCGTTGTCGAGGTGGGCCTGGGAGGGCGGCTGGACGCCACCAACGTGCTGGAACCGCTGCTGAGCATCATCACCCCCATTGGTTTTGACCATCAGCAATACCTGGGAACCACGTTAAGCGCCATCGCCGGCGAGAAGGCGGGCATCATCAAGCCCGGTATACCGGTGTTAACGGCATGGCAGGCGCCGGAGGCGCTGGCCGTTTTACATCGCCGGGCGCATATGACCGGGGTGACGCTTCAGTTCGCGCCCGAGACCAGCAACCTGCATCTGGAAGACGATGGAACGTTTCGTTTTGACGTCAGCTATCGCGGGGCGATGCTGCCGGTGAGGCCGCTTCTGCCTGGGCGGCATCAGGTGGAAAACACGCGTCTGGCCATTGCCGCCTGCGAAGTTCTGGGCGACGTTTTTCCGGTCAGCCCGCAGCAACTGCAGCCCGGATTGGATGCGATTCGCTGGCCGGGACGCCTGGAACGGTTCGTGCTAGACAAGCAGGTGATCTGGCTTGACGGCGCCCACAACGAGATGGGCGCGGCGGCCCTGGCCAGTTTCATGGAGAGCTTTTTTAAGCAAACCAAGCCGGTGCTGTTGTTTGGATCCATGTCAGACAAGGATGTGGAAGCGATTGCGGCCATGTTGTTCTCGCACGCCGCGGCGGTCGTGCTCACCAGCGTGGAACACCCCCGCGCGGTTCCGGTTGAGCAGTTGCGAGCACGGTTGGCGGACTGGCAGGACAAGCTGTCGCTGTTGACGGCCCCAAGCCTGGATAAGGCCATGAAAACAGCATTGAAGCTGGCGGAGGAGCAAAGCGCGCCGCTGGTGGTGACCGGCTCATTGTATTTAGCCGGCGCCGTCCGCCACCGTTTGGTGGAAGGGCAGGCGGCTCAGTCCTAACTTTCCGCCACTCGCTAAACTACGAAACGGATGCCTGACCCTTCCTCAATTCCGAGCGCTCCCTTGCCGCCGTCCGGCGGTGTTCGCGGCGCCCTGACCTGGTTGCGCGCGGTGCTGTGGTACGCCCCGCTCATTTTTCTGGCGACCGCGCTTTATGGGGCTGTTTCGCTCACGCTATCCCTATTTGATCCGACGGGGCGGAAACAGCACCGGGTAGCGCAGGCCTGGGCGCGGCGGCTGGTCCGCATTGCCCAGCTGCGGGTCACCGTGGAGGGGAGAGAGAACCTCATCCTGGACCGCCCCGCCGTCATGGTGGCCAACCACCTCAGCTACATGGATATACCGGTGCTGTTCAGCGAACTGCCGCTGCAGTTCCGCATCATGGCTCGCAAAGGCCTGTTCAGCATTCCCTTCATGGGCTGGCACTTGCGCCGCAGCGGCCACCTGCCGGTGGATCACGCCAATGTACGCGCCTCGCTGCAGAGCCTGCGCAAAGCGGCAGAGAGTGTGAAGAACGGGATGGCGGCATTTGTGTTTCCGGAGGGCGGGCGCTCCACCAGCGGCTATCTGCGCGAGTTCGTCTCGGGCGCCTTCTTTATCGCTCTGCGGGCTCAGGCCCCGGTGGTTCCGATGGTGCTCATCGGAACGCGCGAAGCGCTGCCACCCGATTCGCTGCACCTGCGTCCGGGACCGGTACGGCTCATCATAGGCCCCGCGATTGAAACCGCGGGCCTGACGGTGAAAGACAGTGAAGCGTTGAGCCGCCGGGTGCACGAGTACTTCGAAGCCGTGCTGACCAGCCATGGCGTGCCTCTCGCCCCGGAACCCACCCCGGCGGTGACGGAAGCCCACTCCTAGCCACTCCGGGCCCGGGTACGAACACCGCCTCCCGTAAGCAACGCCCTCCTGCTACCCTGTTTCTATGCCGAACGGCGAATCGCAACTGCTGCGCACCAAGTCCATCGACAAGCTCATCGCCGATTCGGAGGATCCGCAAAGCCGCCTGAAGAAGACGCTGGGGCCGTGGAGCCTGACCGCCCTGGGCATTGGCGCCATTATCGGCTCCGGCATTTTTGTACTAACAGGAACGGCGGCGGCGGGGGAATACTACAAGGCGCCGTCCATTCTCAACGCGCAGGTGATGGATCTCCTGGTGAACCTGCTCCGTTACCACAGCACTGCGCACGTGCTGGAGCACGGACGTCCGGCGGCCGGTCCCGCGATCGCGTTGTCGTTCATCCTGGTGGCGCTGGCCTGCAGTTTTGCCGGCCTCTGTTACGCCGAGCTAGCATCGATGATCCCCATTGCGGGCAGCGCTTACACGTACTCCTACGCTACGCTGGGCGAGATCTTTGCCTGGATCATCGGATGGGACCTCATCCTGGAATATGCCGTCAGCAACATCGCCGTAGCGGTGGGCTTCGGCGGCTATTTTAAAGACGCGCTGCAGAACTTCCACATCAACCTGCCGGACCGCTGGTCCATTCCGGTGATTGCCGACGGACACCTCACCGGCGCCTGGTTCAATGTCCCCGCCTTTCTGGTGGTGTTTGTCTTGACCGTGCTGCTGATTCAGGGAATCAGGGAATCGGCGGAGACCAACAACGTCATGGTCGGGATCAAGATCGCCGCCATCCTCACCTTCATCGTGGCCGGCGGCATGCTGGTCAATCCGGCCAATTGGCATCCATTCGCTCCCAATGGGTTTGCGGGCGTGGTCACCGGCGGAGCGATCATTTTCTTCACTTATATCGGCTTCGATTCGGTGTCGACGGCGGCGGAAGAATCCACCAACCCGCAGCGCGACCTGCCCTTCGGCATCATCGCCAGTCTGGTGGTCTGCACGGTTCTGTATGTCGGCGTGGCGATTGTGCTGCTGGGGATGATGAAGTACACCACGTTCATGAGCGGCACGCCGGCGGGCGACGCGCCGGTGGGCTACGCGCTGCGGCATTTGCACGCCAATCATGTCCTGCAGGCGATCATCATCATCGGCGCGATCATGGGGATGCTCTCGTCGCTGCTGGTCTTTCAGTATGGGCAGACGCGGATCTGGTTTGCCATGTCGCGCGATGGACTGCTGCCCAAGCTGTTTTCCAAAGTTCACCCGCGCTTCAAGACGCCGCACTGGTCGACCTGGATCGCGGGGGCGGCGGTTGGCATTCCGGCGGGGATCATCGACATTGGAACCGCCGCCGATCTCTCCAACATCGGGACGTTGTTTGCGTTTGTGCTGGTTTCGCTGGGCGTGATCCTGTTGCGCCGCCGTCAGCCGGAGCGTCCGCGCGGCTTCCGGGTTCCGCTGGTGCCCTGGTTCCCGCTGATTTCGATTGCCTTCTGCGTGGTGCTGATGACCGGTCTGACGGTGCTGACCTGGATTCGCTTTGTGGGCTGGCTGGCGATCGGACTGGTGATCTACTTCTCCTACAGCCGCAAGCGCAGTGAGTTCTATCAGCCGCGCAAGGCCGCCGCACTCTCGAAGTAGATCGCCAAAAGAAAAAAGCGGGCGCCCGGCAGGATGGCCGGGCGCCCGCTCCGAGTTGGGTCGAGGCGTTTTAGCGCTGTTGTGCCGCAAAGGCGCGGGCGGGAGCGACCCGCTTATTCACCGCGGTGGCGATCAGGCGCAGTTCCTCCATCAGTTTGGTGAACTGTTGCGGATAGAGGGACTGGGCGCCGTCGCTGAGCGCCTTTTCCGGATTGCAGTGCACTTCCATGATCACGCCGTCGCCGCCGGCGGCGACCGCGGCGCGCGCCATGGGGGGCACCTTGTCGCGCCGTCCGGTGCCATGGGACGGATCGGCAATGATGGGCAAGTGCGAGAGCTTGTGCACCACCGGAATCGCCGACAGATCGAGGGTGTTGCGCGTGTAGGTCTCGAAGGTGCGAATGCCGCGCTCGCACAGGATCACTTCGTAGTTGCCCCCGGCCATGATGTATTCGGCGGAGAGCAGCAGCTCTTCGATGGTGGCGGCGATGCCGCGCTTCAACAGGATCGGCTTGCGGATCTTGCCCAGTTCGCGCAGCAGGTTGAAATTCTGCATGTTGCGCGCGCCCACCTGCAGGATGTCGACGTATTGCAGCATCAGCGGGATCTGCGTTTCCGACATGACTTCGCTGACGGCGGCCATTTCATAGTGATCGCAGGCTTCGCGCAGCAGTTTGAGGCCCTCCTCGCCCATGCCCTGGAAGCTGTAGGGAGAGGAGCGGGGTTTGAAGGCTCCGCCGCGCAGTCCGCGCGCGCCGGCCGCGGCCACCTGCTCGGCCACCGCGAACAACTGTTCCCGGCTCTCAATCGAGCAGGGCCCGGCAATGATGGGAATTTCGTCTCCCCCGATGGTGAGCGGCCCCGCCTTGATGATGGTTCCTTCCGGCCGGAAAGAACGGCCGGCCAACTTGTAGGGGGAGGAGATGCGATGCGCCTCGGCGACGCCTTCCAGCACCTCCACATCGCGAACGTCGATGTTCGCGGTGGCGCCCACGCAACCCAACACGGTGCGCTCCACCCCGGTCGAGCGGTGAATATCAAACCCCAGGTTTACGAGGTGGTCGATGACGCTCTGAATCTGCGCCTCGCTGGCCTCCGGCTGCATAACGACGATCATGAAAAATGCTCCTAAACTCGCGGCCGCCTCCGGGCGGCGCTTCCATCCGCTCGCGCCGGCTCAGGAATGCTGAGCGCCGGCGCCGTGCTTCTCGATAATTTCCACGCGCTGCACGGCGCGCATTTCATCGATAATCCGCTCAAAAATGTGGCGCACGGCCTGATCGGTCAAGGGCCCGTGATTGGCTTGGGCAACACGCTCGAAAACCGCCAGCTCACGCTCCGGCTCGTAGACCGGGAGTTGCTTTTCGCGTTTCAGCTTGCCAATTTCCACCGCGCAGCGGCAGCGCTCGTTGAGCAGTTTCACCAACTGCTGGTCGAGCTCATCTATCTTTACGCGCCAGTCTCCGATGTCCATCGTCATCCTTTGAACCGCGCGTAAGCGAGTCCAGCCGGCGTAAACGGGGCGCGGGCCGGCCCTTACCTAGCGGTCAGGGAATAGGGTTCTATTAGAACACGCCCCACGTCCGCATGGCGAGAGCGCAATCTAGACGGTGGGTTGCGCGCGCAACACTTCTTCAGGAAGGACAAAGCGGACATTTTCGATAATGTCGCCCGCCTCCTCCACGGATTCGAAGCCGAAGCGTGTGCGCAAGACCTGGACCACCTGTTGCACCAGCGACTCGGGGGCCGAGGCGCCGGCGGTCAAGCCGAGCGTGTGCACGTCGGTCAGCCAGCGCGAATCGATCTCTGCGACGCCGTCAATGCGGTAGGCTGGCGCGCCGGCGTTCTGGGCGACCTCCACCAGGCGCAGGGAGTTGGAGCTGTTTTCCGACCCAACCACTAACACCAGATCCACCTTGGGCGCCACCAGCTTGAGCGCCGTCTGGCGGTTCTGGGTGGCATAGCAGATATCCTGCGCCTTGGGCGCGGAGATGTTGGGAAAGCGTTCGCGGAGCCGTTGAATGATGGCGGCGGCCTCGTCGAGGCTCAGCGTGGTCTGGGTCAGGTAGGCGACCTTGTTGGGGTCGGGAATCCGCAACTCGTCGACCTGCTGCACGTTTTCCACTACGGGTGTCCCCGCCGGCACTTCGCCGAGCAGGCCGACGATTTCGTCGTGCTCATGATGTCCGATGATGACGATGCTGTAACCGCGGCGGGTGTAATCCTGGGCCTCGAAGTGAACCTTACTGACCAGAGGACAGGTGGCGTCGATGACCTGCAAACCGCGCTCGCGCGCCTGTTCCCACATCTGGGGCGAAACGCCGTGAGCGCTGAAAAACACGCGCGCGCCGGTGGGCGCCTCCGCCAGGTTGCGCACAAAGATGGCGCCGCGCTCTTCCAGGCTGCGGATGACGGTGCGGTTGTGGACGATCTCCTTGAGCACGTAGATCGGCGGCCCAAAGGTATCCAGGGCGCGTTCCACGGCCTCGACGGCGCGGACCACGCCGGCGCAGAAGCCGCGTGGTTTCAGGATGACAATGCGTTTGGCTGACAGCGGGCACCTTCCCGGAAAAACAGGGTACCTGTCCATTTTATCAGTCTTACTTGCCGCAAGCGGGCTGGTCAGGGTGGCGGTGACGGGCAGTGGTGTCGCTCTGAGGTTGGCCGCCATCGCTAACGAGAGCGCAGTATCCCCGCCAGCAGAGCGCGAGCGCGAAAGCCGCCGCAAAGGCGAAAAAGGAGCTGCCCGTCATGAGCCAAACAGCGGCCAGCACGGCAAAGCAGAGCCACAACATAAGCCAACTCTACACCCAGGGAACCGCATTAATGCGGCAGCCACAACAGCAGCCCCGCAAACACCCCAACCCCGAGCACCAGCCAGCTCACGTAATCGCCGACATGCCCGCTGTGCAGCCGATGGAAGGGGCGTCCCCAATCGCGGCCGCGCAGCGAAGAGAAGCGCACCGATAACGTGGCGAGCGCCAGCGCCAGTCCGGCGCTCAGCACTCCCCTCCAGGGCTCCTGTGGTCCTGGGGTGGATAGGGGTTGGGGCAGCGGCGGAGACTGCCGCAGAAGCTGGGTGCGATAGCTTGCCGAAGAGGTGAACTGCTGCGCGGCATGCAAGGCACCCTCGGGCAGACCCGGCCAGAAAGTGAGGGCGATGCCCAGGAGCAGCAAACCCGCATAGGGAGCAAACATTACCGCAGGAATGCGTCCTGGCTTGGTTTCCGGCTCCTCTTTTTCCTGGTGCGCGGCGGCGGGCGAAGGCTTGCCGAAGCCCCAAAACAGGCGCAAATAGCTGCGCAGCACCGCGCCTCCGGTGACGGCGGCGGCGATCAAAGACACCAGCCAAAGGCCGCCGAGATGCAATTGGTTGAGCGCGTGACTGAGCTGGTCATCGCCGGTAGCGGTGGCGAAGGGTGGCAAGCCGGCCAGAGCCAATCCCCCCAGGGCAAACACCGCGCCCGTCCAAACCAACGGACGGCCGCGGCCGTGCAGGCGCGCCACATCGACTCCGCGCAGGCGGTGCAGCACAATGCCGGCGCCCAGGAAAAGCGATCCCTTGACCGCCCCGTGGCCAAGTACATAAAGCGCCGTTGCGGCAAGGCCGCGCGGTGTCAGCAGGGCGACACCCATCAGCATGAGTCCCATATGGCTGATCGTGGAAAACGCTAATAGCCGCTTGAGATGGCTTTGCAGCCATGCCATGAGCGCCCCCAGCAAGGCGGTAAGGACGGCGGCCCCCAGCAGCAGCGAGCGTAGCCGCTGCCGCTCGGGAGTCAGGGCGTCAGCGAAGCAACTCCAATAAACGCGGACGATGCCGTACAGCCCCAATTCCACCATCACGCCGGAAAACAGGATACAAATCGGGGTTGGGGCGACCGCATGGGCGTCGGCGAGCCAGAAGTGAAACGGAACCACTGCCGCCTTGACCGCAAATCCGCAGGCGATCAGCGCAAAGGCGGCCAGCACCAGCGCGCCGGGGCGGGGCTGAACAGCCAGGTTGGCGCGCAGTTGCGCGCCCACCTGCGCCATGTTCAGCGCGCCGGTGCGGGCGTAGATCAACGCGATGCCGGTCAGAATGAAAACCGCGCCGGCCGTGTTGGTGACCGCGAAATTCATCGCTCCTTGCAGGGGCCCTTTTTCTTCAACCTTGTAGCCGCAAAGGGCAAAGGCGGAAACGCTCATCAGCTCGAAAAAGACGAACAGGTTAAACAGATCTCCAGTCAGGCAAAAACCGCAGGTCGCCGCCAGAAACGCCAGCAGCAGCACCTGAAACTGCACGCCAACGCTATCGAAATAACTCCAGCCAAACAGCACGGCGGCGCACACCAGCAGCGAACCGAGCGCGGCCAGCGCGGCGCCGATGGGGTCGACGTCGAAGGCGATGCCAATCGCCTGCAGATGGGTGGGAACGAGGCCGGTGGTGGGAAAGTGGCGTGGCCGCCACCCGCCAAACCAGTAAGTCAGCTCGTGTCCGGCCGAAGCGCGGCACAGGTAAAGGCAAAAACCGCAGCACAGCGCGGCCATCAAAAGCGCAACCGCGTCACCCCAGCGGCGGGGTGTGATTGAGCCCGCGACCGCCAGCGCCGCAGCTCCCAGCAGGGGAAGAACAACCGTGAGTGGAATGATCCACATAAGGGTTTGCCTTTAGCCCTGCAGGGCGCGCAGATCGTGTGGGTCCAGCGAGCCGGTGCGCTTATGTGCCTGGACGGCCAGTGCCAGCAGGAGCGCCATAACGGTGGCCTCCACGACAACGTCCGTCAACATCAAGGCCTGGACGACCGGATCGACGGCCTTGGTGCCCACCGGGATGTCGGCAAATACCGGAGCGGTCCCTCCGACGCGGTAGCCAATGAGGGTGAGCAGCACATAGGTGGAGGTTTCCATCACGGAAAGGCACAGCACCAGATGAATCAAGTTGCGGCTGGTCACCACGCCGTAGAGTCCGATCAACAGGACCCAGGCGGCAATGCTGTAGCAGAAAATGTTGAGCATAGTGTTTCAGTGCAAGCGGATTTCCAGCACTTCCTCCATAAACGTCAGCAGCAGCAGGACGAATCCTCCACTGACTTCCAGGCCGACAGCGATGTCGATCAAGGGCACCGTGCCGCCCGAAAACGGGCTGCCGATGGAGCCGGGCGGCAGGGTGTTTTGCAGGAAAGCCGCGCCTTGAAAAAGGCCGATCAGGCCCACCAGGGCGTAACCGGCGGCTCCCAGCGCTTCGGCCGCTTCCACCAGCGGCTTGGGGCCAACCTGCCGCATGACTTTGTAACTGCCGCTGAGGTAAACCAGCCATAGCGCCGTGGAGGCAATCACGCCGCCTTGAAAACCGCCCCCCGGTGTGAGCTGTCCGTGGGTGATGACGTAGCTGCCGAACAGCAGCAAAACCGCGGTAAAAACCACGCCCGCCAGGGCCACCGCGTCGCTGCGCCTGCGGCCGCGGCGGCTGGTGAGCTCGTCTTCCTGGGGCGCCTGGACCTCATCTTTACCGCGGCGCAAAAGCAATACCGCTCCCATCACCGCGGTGAACATGATGAATTCCTCGCCCAGGGTGTCGAAGCCGCGGTAGTCGAAGTTCACGGCAGTGACCACGTCAGTGATGTGGCGCTCTCTGACGCAGACGCGGTTGAGAATATCGGCATAGGCGCTGGCCCCTCGACCCAGCGGCGCCAATTGCGACAAGGCTGCCATGTAGGCGCCGCCCAGCAGCAGCGCTCCCAAAGCGAATACCAGCAGACGCGCGCGCGCGTTCATTCTTGCCCCTTTCGCGACGAGGGCTTGTCCCGCCGCTCACCCTGGCTGGCCTTTTCATCGCGTTGCCGCGCGTAAGCGGCGTCGCGCTCGTTTTGTTTCACCTTGCTGAGAGCCAGCAAAATCATGAGCGGGAGCGCCACCGCGCCCACAGCGATTTGGGCCAGCGCCACGTCGGGCGCCTGGAACAGGAAAAACATCAGCGTCAGCAGCAAGCCGTAGAGGCTCATGCTCAGCGACTGGCGCAACGGGTTGCGCGTGAGGATCACCGCGGTAGCGCCCATCGCCACGAGCACCAGGCTTGCGACCTGCAGTACGAGCATCACGACTGCCCCCGCCTGGGGTGTTGGCGCGGATGCTCTTGGCCGCCGGGATGCGCCTGCGGGTCGGGATTCCAGCCGCCAAATTCACGGATGCGCCCCGCCCGGGCGATGGACTGGCTGAGCGCCGGGCTCATGAACAGGATCACTGCGGCGATGAGCAGCGATTTGACGCCGGCCTGGGAAAGCAGTTCACGCAGGAAAATGGCGGCAAACAAACAAACCGTGGCGATAGTGGAAATCGGCGCCAGATAGTGCAGCCGGTCGTAGAAGCTGTCCATCACCAACACGCCGCAAGCGCTGATGAGGGTAACCAGCACAGCAATCGCCAGCAGCACTGCGATGAGGACGTGCATGGGGTTCTCTTAAAGCCAGCGCTGCAGGAAGCGCGCAAAGACCAGGCCAGCGGAAAAGGCCAGCAACGCCGCCGCCAGGGCGACGTCAAACATGGGCGGACGGTGCTCCGCTTCCGCCAGCAGCGCCAGGATAAACATCACCACGTTGCCAGCGGCAATCAGCGCGGGCAGGCGCTGCATTGCCGAGCCGCGCCATGCGGCCAGCAGGCAGGGCAGCAGCGCGATCATCATGCCAGCGGCAGCCCAAAGCCAGAGATTCAAGGGCGCTCCTTTCCCTGCTTGCCCGAGAGCCGCACAACCACAGGTGAGGGGGGCGCTGGGATGAGCTGGTGATAGAGCAGGACGTTGGTTTCCTTATCCAGATCCAGGGCGATAAAGTTGGGTGAGACGGTGCTCAGCAGTAAAGCGGCGGCGCGGCGGGCCTTATCGCGCGGAGTATCGCTCCCGAAATGAAACGGCGCGGTTGCGAGCCGGGAGCGCAGGCGCTTGCCGGCGAGGCGCTGCAAAAGCACGGCAAAGATCATGGCCGTTTCCCGGAGGACGCTAGTAACGAGGGCAGGGATTAGCAGCAGCCAGGTCCAGCGCGGCGCCAGCTTGATGCCTGCGCCCCACCCCGCCAAAATGGTTGCGACCGTGGCCAGCACCGCCATGCCCAGCCCCAGCAGCAGCTCCTGCCAGAGGAGGCTATGGGTAAACAGCAGCCACAAGGCCAAAAACAGTAGGGACAGCACAAGGGCGCGAGGGCGCAACAGCAAGCGTCGCAGTTGGCGCAGTTGCTCACGCACATCCTCTTGCATATGCTGGCCTCCCAGGGCGCTGGACCTGCCCCAACCCTGAACAGAGATGGTTCTTCCCAGGAGGGTTGCACGAGGTGCCACTAGACAACCTGCCCGGCTGGCGGGCGAATCTGGGCAAGCGAGGTGTTCCATGTCCCAGGCCCCTTTCAGCCCACAGTCGGCTGCCAAGCACTCCCGCTTGCGCGGTGCGGTTGCAGTGGACAGCATTTGTCCCTACTGCGCCGTGGGCTGCTCCCAGAAGGTCTACGTGAAAGGCGGCAAGATCATCGACATTGAGGGCAATGCGGAAAGCCCCATCAATGAGGGAACCCTCTGCCCTAAAGGCGCCAACACCTTTCAACTCGCCGCCAACCCTCACCGCATCACGCGGGTGCGCTACCGCGCCCCTTACAGCGACCACTGGGAGGAGAAACCTCTGGAATGGGCGCTGGACCGTGTGGCCCGCCGCCTCAAGCAGACCAGGGATCGCGAGTACCGCGAAAAGAACAAGAAGGGCGAAGTCATTAACGCGCTGACCAGCGTCGGCTGCCTGGGCGGCGCCACCCTGGACAACGAAGAGAACTACCTGATGAAGAAGCTATTCGGCGGCGGCCTGGGGATGGTGTCGATCGAAAACCAGGCGCGAATATGACACAGCGCTTCGGTGCCCGGTCTGGGCGTCACTTTCGGCCGCGGCGCGGCCACCTCGTTTCAGCAGGACCTGGCCAATAGCGATTGCGTCCTCATTATGGGTTCCAACATGGCGGAAGCCCATCCGGTCGGCTTCCGCTTTCCGATGAAGGCCAGGGAAAAGGGTGGCACGCTCATTCACGTCGATCCGCACTTCAGCCGCACCTCGGCGATGTGCAATCTCTATGTGCCCATCCGCGCCGGCACCGATATTGCATTTCTCGGCGGGGTAATTCGCTACGTGATCGAGAACGAACGCTGGTTTAAGGAGTACGTGCTGCATTACACCAATGCGGCAACGTTGGTAGGCGCAAAATTCCGCGACACGGAAGAGGACAACTTCCGTGGTCTGTTCGACGGCTACAAAGAAAGCAGCCACCATTACGAGGCGGGGACCAAGGCCTGGCATTACCAGGGTGAACCGGGATCGAACCGCACCAACACGCCCGCCTCGATTGGCGCCGAGTCGTGGAGCGAGCGTCTGGCCAACATGGACAATCCGACGCCACCCAGCGACCCGACGCTGCAGCATCCGCGGTGTGTGTTCCAGATCCTGAAAAAACACTATTCGCGTTATACGCCGGAGAAAGTCGCTGAGATCTGCGGCTGCTCGCCGGATGCGGTGATTCAGGTTGCGGAAACCCTTTGCCAGAATTCCGGCCCGGAGCGCACCTCGGCGATTGTGTACGCGGTGGGCTGGACGCAGCACACCATTGGAGTGCAGATCATCCGGGCCGCGGGCATACTGCAGGGGCTGTTGGGGAACATGGGCCGGCCGGGTGGCGGGATCATGGCCATGCGCGGCCATGCCAGCATCCAGGGCTCGACGGATATTCCCACCCTCTACAACCTGCTGCCGGGTTACATTCCGCAGCCCGCTACCGTGCGCCGCCATGAAACCCTGAAGGACTATTTGGAGCAGGAAAAGGTCGAAAACGGCGTCTGGGCGAAGTTTCCCACGTACATGATCAGCCTGCTGAAGGCCTGGTACGGGGAAGCCGCAACCAAGCAAAACGGTTTCGGTTTCAACTGGCTGCCGAAAATCGACGACAACTACTCCCAGCTTCCCTATGTGCACAAGATGGCGCAGGGAGAGGTTACCGGTTACTTCATCCTCGGGCAGAATCCGGCGGGGGGAAATCCCAACGCCCGGCTGGCGCGCAAAGCGCTGCGCGAGCTCGACTGGCTGGTGATGATGGACTGGTTTGAAACCGAGACCGCCAGCTACTGGTACAAGGACCCGGACGGCATCGACCCCAAAAAGGTAAAAACGGAGATCTTCTTTTTCCCCGCGGCCATTGTGGCTGAGAAAGAAGGCAGCTTCACCAACACGCAACGCCTGGTGCAATGGCATGACAAGGCGCTCGATCCTCCGGACGATTGCCGCTCCGATAGCTGGTTCGTCTACCAGCTTGGCGTGCGGCTGAAAGCCCTGTATGCCGGTTCCCGGGCGGCCCGCGACCAGGGCTTATTGAACCTCACCTGGGACTACGGCCGCGACGGCGCCGCAACCCTTCCCGATGGCTCCAACAGCCGGATTGAGGGAGAGCCGGACGTCAGCAAAGTGCTGCGCGAGATCAATGGCTACCACGTCGACAGCCGTGAGCAGCTCACCGGTTACGACGAGCTCAAGGCCGACGGAAGCACCGCCTGCGGCTGCTGGATCTACTCCGGCGTTTTTCCCAGCAAAGACTTTAACCATGCCCGTTCGCGGGAACGGACGGCAGGGAATTACGTCGATCCCAAATGGGCCTGGGCGTGGCCGAAGAACATTCGCATGCTCTACAACCGCGCCTCGGCCGATCCTGAGGGCAAGCCCTGGTCGGAGCGCAAGAAGTACGTCTGGTGGGACGAGGAAAAAGGCGCCTGGACGGGAAGCGACACCCCGGATTTTCCGACCAGTAAAAAGCCCTCCTACCGCCCCACCAGCCACTCGCATGGCATGGAAGCGATCGCCGGCGACGCGCCCTTTATCCTCAAGCCGGATGGCCGTATCTGGCTGTTTGCCCCGGCGGGCGTCAAGGATGGCCCGTTGCCGGCGCACTATGAGCCCTTCGAATCGCCGGTCGGCAACCTGCTCTACCGGCAGCAGAGTGATCCTGCCGTCAAGGAGTACCCATCAAAGCTGAACCGCCTGTCCAGGCCCGCTGATCCACATTTCCCAATTGTTGCGACCACGTATCGTCTCACCGAGCATTACCTCAGCGGCCCAATGAGCCGATTCAATAGCTGGCTGAACGAGCTGCAGCCCGAAATGTTTGCTGAGCTCAGCCCGGAACTGGCGGCCGAAAAGGGTATAGCAAACGGCGACTGGATCACCGTTTGGAACGAGCGTACAGCGATTGATGTCCGGGCGCTGGTAACGCCGCGCATCCGCCCTCTTTTCGTCGAAGGGCGGCAGCTGCACCAGATCTGTGTGCCCTTCCACTGGGGTTATGCCGGCGAGCGAGTCGGGGCGATTGCCAACGACCTGACGTCGTTGCTGACCGACCCGAACGTTTCCATGCACGAGGCCAAGGCGTTTGTCTGCAATATCCGCAAAGGTAAGCACTCCAAACGTAGGGTGATTGCGCCTCTGCCGTTCCAGCCCTGGCGTAATCAAAGCGAGATCCCGGATACTCCGCCGGCGGCCCAGCCCGAAGGACATGCCCTGCGTCCTGACGATGCACCAAAATTGGAGAGCCGGCCGGAATCCAATGCGCGCACGGGAGCTCCGGCACACCGGCGGCCCTGAGGTAGCGAAGTATGTTGACCTTTTTCAAGTCCGCGGAAGCCCCCGCGCCTCAGCCCGCCACCGGCTTTTTCACCGATACCACCTTGTGCATCGGCTGCAAAGCCTGTGAAGTCGCCTGCAAACAATGGAACCAGCTTCCGGCGGACGGCTTTGACTGGGCGGCGACCAGTTACGACAACACGCATTGCCTCTCCGGCTCGACGTGGCGCCACGTCGCGTTTGTGGAGCAGATGCCCGCGGCAAATCTCAACGGTGGTCACTCCACCTCTGGCGCGGGGTCGCCAGGCGATTTGGCCAGCAATGGTTCTGGTGATTACACGGCAGGCGCTCCGTACCAGGGCGTCACCCATCTCACCGATGCGAGTGCCTCGGGCGCTGCCGGTCAGGTGGCGCGCTGGCTCATGATGAGCGATGTGTGCAAGCACTGTGAACAGGCGCCTTGCGAGGAGGCCTGCCCCACCGGCGCCATCCTCTACAACGAGTTTCACAACGTTTACGTGCAGCAGGATATTTGCAATGGCTGCGGCTATTGCGTTTCCGCCTGCCCGTTCGGGGTGTTGAGCCGCACCGAAAGCGACGGACGGGCGCACAAGTGCACGCTGTGCTACGACCGCCAGCGCGATGGTCTGACGCCCGCGTGCGCCAAAGCCTGCCCCACAGCGAGCATTCAATTTGGCCCGGTCGACGAACTCCGGCAGCGGGCGCGCCGGCGGGTTGGCGAACTGCAAGGGCGTGGCGAACAGCGCGCCTACCTTTACGGTGACCAGGCGGCGGGCGAATACTCCGCCCTGAATGCCTTTTTTCTGCTGACAGAGCGCCCTGAAGCTTACAACCTGCCGGCGGCGCCGCGCCGTCCTCGCGCCAGTCTCGGGGCCAACTACCTGTTTGGCGCGCTCACCGGGCTGGCGCTGTTGGCGTTTTCGGCGTGGAGCGCGGGTAAGGGAAACTCCGGAAATCAGGAGGCCGCATGATGGCGTCGCAACCGGCTGTGAGCGGGCAAGCGAGTTTGGGGGTGAGCGAACTCACGGCGCATCCATTGCGCGTGCCAACCGCGGCGCCTCCCACGGAGCTCAATTACTACAACATTCCGTTTCTCAAACATCCCACCTGGAAATGGGAAATCGCCTGGTACTTTTTCCTGGAAGGCGTTGCTTCCGGCTGCTATCTTCTGGGAACGCTGGCTGGCCGCCTGGGCGGGAGCCGCATGCGGCACCTGCGCAATGTGGCGCATGAAATGGCGTTTCTCGCCTTTCTACCCTGCCCCATTTTACTGATCAAGGATCTGGGCCGCCCGGAGCGTTTCTACCATATGCTGCGCGTCTTCAAGCCGGGCTCGCCGATGAACCTGGGCTCGTGGGTGCTCTCCGGCTTTGGCGGCTTCGCCGGCATCACGTTTTTGCAGGCAGCCGGCGAAGATGGCAAGCTCGGCCCTCTTTCGCGGCCCTTGAGCCGTCTGCCGGTCGCTGCGCTGGAACTGGCCGGCGTTCCCTTTGCGTTGGGGATGACCGGATACGCTGGCGCGTTACTGGCCGGAACCAGCGTGCCGATCTGGAATCAGAGTCCCTGGTTGAGCGCCGTCTTTGTGAGCGGAGCATTTGGCAGTGGCGCCAGCGAACTCAAGCTGGAGTTGGCGCTGCGCAACCAGCACAACAGTGCCTGGAGCGGCCTGCTCGACCCGGTGGAACGTGGTAGCAAACTTCTGGAGTTACTTTTTCTGGGGCTACATCTGAAGCGCAGCGGCCGGGCGGGACGGCCGTTGTGGCGGAGAAGGCGCGGACTCATGCTTTTGGGGGCGCTGGCAGCGACGGTAGCTTCCGAGCTTGGGCCCGGCCGTCTGCAGCGCCTGTTGCCCGCGAAGCAATCGCGGCAAGCGCCAGAGCGCATCCGCGCGGGCCGTATTGCCGGGGCGCTGCTCGCTCTGGGGGCCGCCTGGCTGTTGCGCTGGACACTGGTGCACGCCGGCGGTGATGCCATTGAAGACATTGCCGCCAGCCATGCCGCCTCCCGTCCCAGCCACGCGGCTCCAGGATGGGGCGGGGTGGGTGCGCAGTAAAGGCCGTCAGTAAAGACGTTGAGCGCGGGTCAATTGTAAGGAGGAGCTACTTCCTGGCAGCCACGTCAAGGCGGGCCTGGGCGAAGCGGGCAGCGCGCACAGCGGCGGTGAAATCGGTGTTGGGGTCGTGGCTGCGTTCCAATGCTTGCGCCGCGTCGAGATCGCGCTGTGCCTGCTCAACGTTGATTTCGTTCGGGAACTCGGCGATATCGGCCAGCAGGACAGCGCGGCCAGGAAGTACCTGCAGGAACCCGCCGCCCACGAACAGGCGTTCGCCGCCCTGCTCGCTTTCAAACGACAACTCGCCCGCCCCCAGGCGGCCGATCAGCGGAGCGTGTCCGGGCAGAACCCCGATATAGCCGCTTTCGGCGGGGATTTGCGCACTGGTGACGGTGCGGCGCAGGACCAGCTTTTCCGGGGTGGCAACTTCCAGGTCGAATGAGCTCATGGCGATTGATGATCAGTTGTGAATAGAGAAGGCGTCGCAGGCGGCGCCTTCTCGCGAAGCCATTCAGGCCTTCTTCAGTTCCTCGGCTTTTTGCTTCACGTCGTCAATGGTGCCCTGCAGGTAGAAAGCCTGCTCGGGGAGGTCGTCGAGTTTGCCCTCGACAATTTCATTGAAGCCGGCGATGGTGTCGGCCAGCTTCACGTACTTGCCCTTGAGGCCGGTAAACTGCTCGGCCACAAAGAAGGGCTGCGACAGAAAGCGCTGAATCTTGCGGGCACGGGAAACGGTCAGGCGGTCTTCTTCGCTGAGTTCGTCAATGCCGAGAATGGCGATGATGTCCTGCAGATCCTTGTAGCGCTGCAATATCTGTTTCACGTTGCGGGCGCAATTGTAATGCTCGTCGCCCAGGATGCGGGGGTCGAGAATGCGCGAGGAGGAGGCGAGCGGGTCCACCGCCGGATAGATACCCAGCTCGGCGATCTGACGCGACAGGTTGGTGGTCGCGTCAAGGTGCGCAAAGGTGGTGGCGGGGGCGGGGTCGGTGTAGTCGTCGGCGGGCACGTAGATGGCCTGCACCGAAGTGATCGACCCGTTTTTCGTGGAGGTAATGCGCTCCTGCAACTCACCCATTTCAGTGGCCAGGTTGGGCTGGTAGCCGACGGCGGAGGGCATGCGGCCCAACAGCGCCGAAACTTCCGAGCCGGCCTGGGTGAAGCGGAAAATGTTGTCGATGAAGAGCAGCACGTCCTGCCCTTCGACGTCGCGGAAGTACTCGGCGACGGTCAGGCCGGTGAGGCCCACGCGCAGACGGGCGCCGGGGGGCTCGGTCATCTGTCCATAAATCAGCGCCGCCTTGCTCTTGGCGCTATCGCCGGGAACAATGACCCCGCTCTCGCTCATTTCCAGCCACAGATCGTTGCCCTCACGGGTACGCTCGCCCACACCGGCGAAGACCGAGACACCGCCGTGCTTGGTGGCGATGTTGTTGATGAGCTCCATGATGATGACGGTCTTGCCGACGCCGGCGCCGCCGAAGAGGCCGATTTTGCCGCCGCGCAGGTAAGGCTCGAGCAGGTCGATGACCTTGATGCCGGTCTCGAACATCTGCAGTTCGGTCGACTGGTCCTCAAGTGAGGGCGCGGGACGGCGAATGGGAAAATAGACATCCGAGTGCACCGGGCCGAGCTTGTCGACGGGCTGGCCGAGAACGTTGAGCACGCGGCCCAGCGTGGCGGCGCCAACCGGGACACTGATGGGGCCGCCGGTGTCGATGGTCTGCATGCCGCGAACCAGGCCGTCAGTGGGCTGCATGGCAATGCACTTCACACGGCCTTCGCCCAGGTGCTGCTGCACCTCGACCACGATGTCGATCGGCTCGGGCACGTCAAAGCCGGTGCTGACCACGCGCAGCGCCTGATTGATGGGAGGCAGGCGCCTGGGATCGAACTGGCAGATGACGACAGGGCCGGTAATTTCAACCAGCTTTCCCACGTTGGCGTTTGAAGACGCGCCGTTGGAGGAGGCATTGGAGGTGTTGGTGGACATGGTGTTCTCTGCGTGGCGGCGGTGCGCTAACTCTCCAGCGCGGCGGCGCCGCTGACAATTTCGATAATTTCCTTGGTGATGGCGGCCTGGCGAACGCGGTTCATGGTGAGCGTCAGGCTGTCGATCAGATCGCCGGCATTGCGGCTGGCGCTGTCCATGGCATTCATGCGGGCGGCGTGCTCGGCGGCAAACGACTCCAGCAGGGAGCGGTAGATCTGTACCTGCAGATAACGCGGCACCAGTTCGGAGAGCAGCTCGGCGGGCGGCTCCTCCAGCAGATAATCGGCCTGGGCAGCTTCTTGTCCCGCGGCTTGACCGCCTTTCGCACTCTCCTTCGCGGGAGAAGCGCTGAAGGGCAGCAATTGGTGTAGCACTACGCGCTGCTGGATTACCGACTTGAATTCATTGCCCAACAGGTAGACGGCGTCGGTTTCACCAGTGGAGTAGCGATGAATCACGTCCGCGGCGATTTCGCGGGCGACGCCGTAGTCGACGGTGCGGCCAAAGGCGTTCAGATATTGGCCGGCGATGAGTTCGGGCTGACGGCGGAAGTGGTCGCGAACGCGGCGCCCGACCAGTTCAAGTTTTACTTCCGTGCCGGGGTGCTCCGCCATGAAGGTGAGCGCGGCCTTGATGACCTGGGCGGAGAACGCGCCGGCCAAGCCTTTATCGGAGCCGATGGTAATCAGCAGGATGCGCTTTTCTGGACGCCGGACCAGCAAACGGCTCACCGCCTGCCCGGCGGGGTCTTCGCCGAGGGTGGCTAAATCCGTACGCGCCACCATGTCCTGCAATAGCGCGCGCAACTGTGCGGCATAGGGGCGAGCCGCAAGGGCCTGCTCCTGGGCGCGGCGCAACTTGGCGGCCGAGACCATTTTCATGGCCTTGGTGATCTGCCGCGTATTCTTGACGCTGCGAATGCGGCGCCGTATGTCGAGAAGATTGGGCATGAGCTTACTAAAACGTTTGCGGCGGCGGCCCGCGTGGCACGCCTCCCCGGGTCAACTAATGGCGCCGGCGCCAGCCTTCAGGCCTGGGCCGGCGCTTTGTCGGGAACGAGACCGAAGCGGGCTTTGGCCTCTTCCAAGACCTTGCGAACTTCGGCTTGCAAATCCTTGTCCAGCGCCTTCTTTTCGCGGATGCTCTGCAGCAATTGCGGGTGCGCGGAATCCAGGAAAGTGTAAAGTTCCGCCTCGAAGGGGCGGACGCGCTCGACCGGCATGTCATCGAGCAGACCGTTGACGCCGGCGAAAATGATGACAATCTGTTTTTCGACCGGCAGCGGCGAATACTGATCCTGCTTGAGCAACTCGACCAGGCGGAGGCCGCGGTTGAGCTGGGCCTGCGTCGACTTGTCGAGCTCGCTGCCAAACTGGGCAAAGGCCTGCAGTTCGCGGAACTGCGCCAGGTCGAGACGCAGCGTGCCAGCGACCTGTTTCATGGCCTTGATCTGGGCGTTGCCGCCGACGCGGCTGACCGAGAGACCGACGTTGACGGCGGGACGGATGTTGCTGTTAAACAGATCGCTTTCCAGATAAATCTGTCCGTCGGTGATGGAGATAACGTTGGTTGGAATGTAGGCCGAGACGTCGCCCGCCTGGGTTTCAATGATGGGCAGGGCGGTCAGGGAGCCGCCACCCAGCTCCGGGCTGAGTTTAGCGGCGCGCTCCAGCAGACGGGAGTGGAGATAGAAGACGTCGCCGGGATAGGCTTCGCGGCCGGGAGGGCGGCGCAATAACAAAGAGATTTCGCGGTACTCGGCGGCGTGCTTGGAAAGATCGTCGTAGATCGCCAGGGCGTGGCGCTTGGTGTCGCGGAAGTATTCGCCCATGGCGCAACCGGCATACGGCGCCAGGTACTGCATGGGAGCGGGATCGCTGGCCGAGGCGGCGACCACGATGGTGTACTCCATCGCGCCGTAGCGCTCCAGAGTAGCGACCACCTGCGCGATAGTGGAGCGCTTCTGCCCGATTGCGACGTAGATACAGATCAGATCCTTGCCGCGCGAATTGATGATGGCATCGAGAGCCACCGCGGTCTTGCCGGTCTGGCGATCGCCGATGATCAGCTCGCGCTGGCCGCGGCCGACGGGGATCATCGCGTCTATGGCCTTGAGACCGGTCTGCATGGGCTCGCGCACGGGCTGGCGATCCAGGACGCCGGGCGCCAGGCGCTCGATAGGGTTGAAGTGCTCCGACTGGATGGGGCCCTTGCCGTCGAGGGGCTGGCCCAAGGCGTTCACCACGCGGCCAATGAGGTTATCGCCCACCGGCACGGACATAATGCGGCCGGTGCGCTTGACCTCATCACCTTCTTTGATTTGGGTATAGTCGCCCAACAGCACAGCGCCCACCTGGTCTTCTTCCAGGTTCATGGCCAGCCCCGCTACACCGTTGGGGAAGGCCAGCAACTCGCCGGCCATGACCTTTTCCAGGCCGAAGATGCGCGCAATGCCGTCGCCAAGGGAAATGACGGTGCCTACCTCATCAACCGCCAGGGCCGAATCGTAGTTTTCGATCTGGCTGCGGAGAATCTGAGAAATTTCGTCTGCTCTGAGAATCGCCATATAAACCTGCCGGGCAACAGGGCCCGTTCAAAAACCTGATGCTACGCTCCCGCGACGAGGCGCTGCCGCATGCGCTCGAGGCGTCCACGCAAGCTGCCGTCAAAAACGGTGTCGCCAACGCGGGCCAGAAAACCACCGATCACGCTGGGATCCTGGCGATAAGTGGCTTGCACGCTGCCACCCACCACGGCCGCCAGCCGCTGCTCAAGACCGCGCTGCTCTTCCTGGTCAAGGACACGGGCACTGACCACCTCCGCCCGGTGGACGCCGCGGCGCTGCAGGAGAATTTCCTGGAAGTCGTTGGCGATGGCGGGCAGGGCGGTGAGGCGGCCGCGGTCATTGAGCACCAGCAGCAGATTGCGGGTGAGCGGCGACAGGCCGGCGCGGGTGACAATGGTCTGCAGCAAGCCGCGCTTGTTCCGCACCGGAATGGCGGGACTGCCGAGTATCTGGCGCAGCTCGGGGGACTCGTGCAGCATCTGCGCGAGGTCGCCCAATTCGCGCCCCAACAACTCGGGGTTGGCGCGCCCGGCTTCCACCAGGTCGGCCAGGGCATGGGCGTATCGTTGATCGATTACTGACATAAATTCAGCGGCCTTGCCTCTCTAGCTGCTTTAGGCCTTGCGTCCATGGTTGCGTCTATCGTTGCGTTCATGGTTTCAGGCGCGGCCTTTACCGAGCGCCTGGGCTGATTGCTGGACCACGGCGCGATCCTTCTCGGGGGTCAGGGCGTGGCGCAGATGCTCTTCCGCCAACTGCACGGCGAGATCGGCGGTGTACTCGCGGAGTTGTTGCCGGGCGGCCTTGGTGGCGGCTTCAATTTCCAGGGCGTTGCGCCGGGCGATGTTGCCGGCCTCTTTGGCGGCCTGCTCGAGCAGCTCACGAAACTCGGCTTCGGCTTCCGCCGCGGCCTGGGTGCGCATGGACTCAATTTCCTGGCCCAGCCGCGCCAGCCGGTCTTCCACATCCAGCAGCCGCTGTTCGGAATCTTTGCGGGCCTGCGCGGCCTGCCGCAGGGAGTCGCGAATTTCGCCGCTGCGCGCGCGCAGATGCTGTGGCAGCGACCAGGCTTTGCCGCGGAACAGGACGGTATACAGAATCCAGAGCAGGATCAGGAGGTTGATGACAACCACGCCGGTCCAAAGCGTGTTTTTTGGGATGCCGGTCTTGCGGGAAAGGCCGTCGAGCCAGGTGCTGATGTTGCGAACGTCGTCATCGTCGCCCCCCGCCTGCTTGGCGGCATTGCTGGGAACGGCGCCGGGTTGCTGGCCAGGATGATTGCGGACGGTTACCGGCTGATGCTTTATGGCGGCGGGCGCGGGAGAAGAGGCGGTGGGCGCGGCCTGCGCGCACAAGCCGACCGGCGCCATCAGAGCGGCGAGAACAAGGAACTTCAGGACGAGGGAACCCGGCTGCTTCATGCGCCTACTCCCGGGTTGACGGCGCTTGCGGCGCCAGTTTCCAGCACTGCGTTGATGACCTGAGTCGAAAGCTGGCGCGCTTCGTTGTTGAGCTGTTGGCGGGCGCTGGTGACCTGCTCGGCGACTTGCTGGCGGGCGGCTTGCAGTGCGGTCTCCGCCTGCTGACGCGCTTCGGCCAGGGTCTGCTGTCCCTGATGCAGCGCTTGCTGACGGCGCTCGGTCAGCAACTGGTAGTTGGCTTCACGGGTCGCCTGAATGGCGGCCTCGTATTCCCGCAGTTTTTGTTCCGCCAGGCTCATCTTCTGCCGCGCAATCTCCAGTTCGCCCTCCGTACGCGTCTTGCGCTCGCGCAAGACGCGCTGCAGCGGGCGATAGAGGACGCCGCGCAAGTAGAAGTGCAGCACGATGAAAATCAGGATGGTGGGCACACTCCCGATGAACAGAGCGCCAAGTTGTCGCGACAACTGATCCATGCAAATGTCTTTTTGCGGGAGGCGATGGCGAGCTCCGCCTGTACCGCGAATTTCGTTCGTTATCGGCTCGTCAGTTTGGGATGGGACGGTGCGTGCGTGTTGTGGCCGCTTGCCCTCTTGGTACTGCGGGCAATGCTCCGCGACACGCCTGGTTGACCCGCAGACACACCTCCGGGGAGGCCGCCGCGTGGGTGTACTCCACGGCGATCCCCGGCCACTCCAGCCGAACCACTAGTGTAGCTGTGAATGGCATGTTTCGTGAAGAGGGGAGCGGAAATTGAGCAACCAAAGAAGGCTGGCGCACGTCCCAGAGGGATTCCCATTCCCTTGCCCGCCTCTAGTGCACCACGCATTAAGTAATTGAGGACAAAGAACTAAGGTCTAGAGCGGGGAGCCGCCGCCGCGGGAGCTGGCCATGCTGACGGTATGGCTCGACCCTTTCGCGCTTCTCTGTGGCTCAAAATCATGCTGGTAGCCGGTCTGGCATGGACTGCGCTGGCGTACCCCAGCTTGGCGCTGGCAGCGAAGCCAGCGGCACGGGCGAAAGGCAGCGCTGCGAGCCTGCCAGCGCCGGCAGTTCTCGAGCGCATGCCGGCGCGACATATGTATCGAGCGTGCCGCAAGGCGGGCTATGGGCCGGATGGCATTCTGAACCGGTTGAAGAACCGGGCGTCCCTGCCGGCGCGGTATACCGCAATGAGTATCGATCAGATCAATCAGCTACAGATGCCCGCGGGGCTGCCCAACCAGCGCCGGCGCTGGTCGGCGGGGGAGGCCAGGCAGGTTGCACGCACCGAGCGGCGGGGAGCGGTGGTCGAGGGGTATATCACCGGAGTCAACCAGGAGCGTTTTGAAGCGGGCAATTGCTATCGGCCGGACTTGCACGATCTGCACCTTTGGATGGGCAACCGCCCTGGTCAATCCGAAGCCACTGCCCTGATCGTGGAAGCCACGCCGCGCTGGCAAGGTGTGCGCAAGCAGTGGCGCCGGAAGGTCTTCGAAAAACTGGAACACGAGCAGGTCAAGGTACGCGTAAGCGGCTGGCTGATGCTGGATCAAGGGCATCGCGACCAGATCGGCAAGACGCGCGGCGGGGTGTGGGAAATTCACCCCATCACGCGGGTGCAGGTGTGGCGCGCCGGACGATGGCGGGAGTTGCGGTAGACGGGGGGAGCTGGCGTTGTCAGTTGTCCCTTGACCGGAGCGGAAGCGCTGGTGACATTCCAAGCAGGCAGCAGGCGCAATTGAGATGCGCCGCGCCCGGCGCGCTATGGTTGTTTTTCAAAGCCGACCATGACGGGCTCGGGCTGCAGATGGATTCCGAAGCGGTCGAGCACACGGCGCTGGACTTCTTCTTTCAATGCCAGCACATCGGCAGCACTGGCGCCTCCGTAGTTGACCAGCGCCAGGGCGTGACGGGAGGAGATGCCGACCGGGCCGGGGACTCCGTTGCGCTGTGGGCGGTAACCCTTGGACAAGCCGGCCTGCTCGATCAACCAAGCGGCTGCCAATTTTGCCATTTGCGGCGCTCCCGGTACGGGAAACTGCGGAGGCCGCTTGCCGGCGATCACCGCAATGCGGTCCGCCTCGGCCTCGCTGACGATCGGATTTTTGAAAAATGAGCCGGCGCTGCGCGATTCGGGCAGGCCAGGATCAATCAGCATGGCTTTGCCGCGCCGCAGGTCGCGCACCGCGGCACGCACCTGGCGCAGAGTGGGAAGGGAGGCGCCAGCATCGCGCAGGAGGTTGGCAAGTTCGGCGTAGCGAACACTGGGCGGCGCATGAAGACGAAGGCGAAAGCGGACCTCGGTAACCACATAGCGCTCACGGGCGCTGGTGTTGAAGATGCTGGCGCGATAGGTGAACCCGCACTGCTCGCGTGGCAGCTCAACCCAGCGGTGCTCCTGGCGATCCCAGGCGCGCACGGAGGCGATGCACTGGTCCACTTCCTGTCCATAGGCGCCGACGTTCTGAACGGGGGTGCCACCCACCCATCCGGGGATGCCGCTGAGGCACTCCAGGCCGGCGAGGCCATTTTCGACACAGTAGGCGACAAAGGCGTCCCAGTCCTCACCGGCGGCGGCGCGCAACTCCACCAAGTCAGCGCCAGCGTCGCTGCCGGACGAGATATCTTGCCGCTCGATTCCGCGCAGGAGAGGTTGGAGGACGAGGCCGGGGAAGCCCTCGTCGGAAATCAGCAGGTTGCTGCCTCCGCCCAAGACGAAGACCGCGAGCGAGCGGCTGCGCGCCCATTCGAGGGCGTCCTCAATGTCTGACTCGCTCTCGGCCCGCACCAGGTACTGAGCGGGACCGCCGATGCCGAAGCTGGTCAGCGGGGCGAGGGGAACATGGGCCAGAAGCTGCACGGGTCAGCATAGCGCAGGAGCGGGCTAGAGTTCACCCGCAGCGCCGCCCGTGGCGGGCCGGTGGCTGGCGGGCGCGGGCGGCGAGGGGAGGACTGAAATCGTGGAAGCGTGGTCCTTGCCGCTAGAGCGTTAGGTGGATTGCGCGGGCTCGCGCCCGGGGCACGGCTTTCGGGCTAACATGGAAGCCGCCATGAGCGACGCTCCCGCCAAATCCGCCGTCTCCTCCCCAAAACGAAGCGAGTCCGCCACCAGTTCCCAATCCCCCACTGAGATCTACGCGGTAGTGGGCGTCGAGCCCGAGATCAACGCCTACGCGATGGCCAAGTACAGCCGCTCGGCGCTCTCCATGCGCGAGAGCCTGCGCGAAATGGACGGGCAGAAGGCGGAGAAGTTCCTCAACACGTTTTACTTCCAGTACGGGCATCGCTCGATCGCCGATCTGGCGCACATCAGCTTTGCCGTGGAACGGCTGTCGATTCTGGCCGCGATCGAGGTGGCCGACGAGAGCAAGTGGGATGGGCAGGAGCGCTCCACCCGTTACCAGCCGTTTAAGAAGACTGGGTGGATCACGCCCGCGTCTCTCAAGGGTGAGTTGCGGCAGCAGTTCGAGCGGGCGGCAGGGCGTTTGTTTGAGGAGTACACCGGCTTTACGACGCAACTGCTCGATTACCTGAAGACACAGGTGCCCTGTCCGGCGGATATGGCGACCGATGCCTACGAGCGCACATTACGGGCGCGCGCCTTTGACGTCAGCCGGTACTTGTTGCCCCTGGCAACCGCCACCAGCCTGGGGCAGATTGTCAGCGCACGGACGCTGGAGCAACAGATCGTGCGGCTGGTCGCGTCGCCTTACGAAGAGGTGCGAGGGGTGGGAGAGGCGCTGCGGCGGGCCGCCAGCGAGCCGGCGCATAACTTGCAACAGGAGCGGGCCGAGCGGGTGCTGCGGGCGTTAGAGCATAGTCCGGAAGTTTCCGCGGCGGTGCTCGCCGACGCGCAGGCACTGGCACAACCGGTTCGCGTCGCCCCTACCCTGGTGAAGTACACCGAGCCCAATGCGTACGCGGCGGAGACGAGGGCGGAGTTGCGACAGGCGGCAGAGGAACTGCTCAAGGAGATCACGCCGGCCAACCACACGCGAGTGGACCTGACGCCTCCCGTGCCACTGGACTGTGAAGTAGCCGCATCCCTACTCTATCCGCTGTGTCACCACTCCTACCGGCAAATTGGCGAGGTTCTGAGCGGCCTTCCGGCGGCGCGGGTTACCGAACTGGTTGAAATGGGCCTGCGGCGGCGAGGACGGCACGACGAACTGCTGCGGGAATTCCAGGCGGGGCAGCCGTTCCAGTTCGACATCCTCATGGACATCGGGGGCTTCCGGGACTTGCATCGCCACCGCCGCTGCGTGCAACTGCATCAGGCCTACACCTTCGAGCACGGGCCGGAGGCGCCGGAGATGCTGGGCGCGTGTGGGCTGCTGCCGCGCTACGAGCAGGCGATGAGGGAGGCAAGAAGCGCGGCTGCGGCCCTGCCCAAGGACGCGGCGCCGTACCTGATGCCGCTGGCGTTTCGCCGGCGCAGCCTATTCAAAATGGATTTAGCGCAGGTCATCTACATCATAGAGACGCGCAGTACTCCGGCGGGACACTTTTCCTACCGCGAGGCGGCCTGGGAGATGTATGAGGCGCTGCGCCGGGAGCATCCAGCGGCAGCGCGCTTTGTGCGCGTCTCCGACCCACGCCAGCCGGTGGATCCGCTACAACGATAACGCCGCCTCGGCGCGCAATGATGCCGGGGAGGGCTCCTCGGCGCGGGTAACGAGGGGCAGACGCACAACGAAGGTGCTGCCGGCGCCGGGCTCACTCTCCGCCCAAATTCGTCCGCCATGCTGGTGGACGATGCCGCGACAGATGGGGAGTCCGAGGCCGGTTCCCCCTTTTTCGATGGCGTCGCCGTTCTGTACCTGGCGGAAGCGCTCGAAGATGGAATCCAGCATGGCGGCGGGAATGCCTCGCCCCTGGTCAATGACGCGGAACTCCGCTTCCCCATCCTGCAATTGCGCCTGCACGCGCACTGGCGAGTTCGCTGGAGCGAACTTAATGGCGTTGCTGATGAGGTTGCCGAGAACCTGCTGGAGGCGGTCGGGATCGGCCGGCAATAGAAAAGACTGCGCCTCGGCGCGCAACTCCACGCCTGCGCTCGAGGCCAGACCGGCCATGCCGTCCAGCGCCTGCAACACCAAGGCACGCGCGTCGCAGGTTTCGCGGCGAATTTGCACAGCGCCGGACTGCAGCCGCTCGTATTCAAGGATGTCGTTGACCAGGCGCACCAGGCGGTCGGCGTTGCGATCGGCCATCTGCAAAACGCTTTGCGCCTGGGAAGGAATGTCCCCCATCATGCCCGACGTCAACAGACCCAGCGAACCACGCAGCGAGGTCAATGGCGTGCGCAGTTCGTGGCTGACGTGGCCGATGAGTTCGGCTTTCAGCCGGTCGGCGGCGGTGCGCTGGGTGGCATCCCTGGCGATCACTTCGACTTCATCGTCCAGCGCGCCGCAACTGAGCTCAAGGGCGAGGACATCACCGGTGCGGCTGCGCATTTCAATCACGCGCTGCTGTGGCGAACGATCCCGCAGCAAGTCGCCGAGAGCGGCGCGGCTGCCAGGAAGAGCCAAATCCAAAAGGTTAACGCCGGCTTCCCCGGGGTCGAAACCGGTCAGCCGGTTCCATTGCGGATTGGCGGCCAGCAGTTTGCCTTCGCGATCAGCGATGAAAACGGGGTCGCTGGCGTTTTCAAACAGACTGCGATGGCGCTCCTCAGAAATGCGCAGAGCGGCAAAAGCGGCCTGACGTTGGTGCGCATGCCGGATCACGAGCCAGCCGAAAGCGGAGAGCACCATGAGGGCAAGAACGGACGTGACCCAGTCGGCCAGATGGGCGTGATCAGCCCAACGGGTAATGGCGTCGGCGGAACGGCTCTGTGCCTGTGCCAGCAGCTGCAGCGACGCCGTTTGGTCCGCGTAGAAACGGGCGGGGTCGCTGAGAGGAGAATGCGATAGAACAGAAGCCTGGTGATTCGGAGCGGAGGACGGCAGGGCCGCGCGCCATGCGGCGAAGCTGGCCGCGCGGTCGGCCTCCACCCTCGCCAGCGCGGCGGTAAGCCTGGAATCGAGTTGCTGGGCGCGCAACTGGCGCGCCAGGTTATCCGCGGCGGCCATGGAGCCGTTCATCTTTGCTTGCGCCTGGCGGCGTTGCGCCTCGGAGCGGCTGGGGTCGCGCGCGATGGCAAAAGACGTCTGGGCGAGACGGTACTGCTCACCAAGCGCGGCATCAAGCCTTTCGACTTGGTCGAGCTGTACGCCCGCGGCGGCTAACTGCCGCAAGCCGATACTGAAATGGACGGCGCCCAGACCAACCAGTGCCCGCCCGAGCACGAAAAAGGCGAGCATGGCCCACAGCCATCTTGGTACCGCCGAATTCCCGATCACAGACTTACGTTCCAAAGTAGGGTCCCCATCTGAATGATCGGCATGGAGCGCGACAAAGATTAATCAACGGACGGCATCGGCACTGAGGGCGGTAACTGGGCCGGCGGCTGTCCGGACCCGCTCCAAGGGCAGGCGAATGACAAAGCGGCTGCCCTTGCCGGGCGTGCTTTCCGCCCAGATGCGGCCGCCATGCTGGGTTACGATGGCGCGGCAAATGGGCAGGCCGAGGCCGGTACCGCCTTTGTCGCGGGAGTCGCTGCTGTCGACTTGGCGGAAGCGCTCGAAGACCGCCTCCAGCAATCCGGAGGGGATGCCGCGCCCCTGGTCGATTACCGCGAACTCAGCTTCCGAGGACGACTGGGCGGTGCGGATGGTGACCACCGCGCCCGCGGGCGAGAACTTCACCGCGTTGCTGATCAGGTTGCGGAGCACTTGCTGCATGCGATCGGGGTCAACCACCAGGCGAAACGAGACCGCTTCGGAGACGAGGCGCACCCGCTGCTTTTGCGCCAAGCCAGCCATGCTTTCAATGGCTGACTGCACCAGGGCGCGAGCATCGCAGTCGGAAAGCTCGACGCGCAACTTGCCGGAGTTGAGACGTTCGTAATCGAGGATGTCGTTGACGAGTTTCACCAGCCGCTCGGTGTTGCCGTGGGCCAGTTCCAGCATCCTTTGACCGTGGCCGGGCAGGGTTCCCAGCCGCCCAGAAGCGAGCAGGCCCAGCGAACCGCGCATGGAGGTGAGTGGAGTACGGAGCTCATGACTGACGTTGGCGATAAACTCCGACTGTAAACGCTCGGTTTCCGCACGCTTGCTGACGTCGCGTCCGATGGCTTCGATGAGCCCGGCGCCTTCGCGGCTGCCGGCACTCATTTCCAGGACCACCAGGCTTGAGTCTTTGCTGAGCAGCTCAATTTGGGCGGCATCGCCGAAGTGGCCGGCGAGGAAATTCAACAGCGCCGGCCGGCTGCGGGCGGTAACCAGGCTCAGAATCGAGAGCGTTTCCAACGCTGGATCATAGCCGGTGAGGCGGGTCCACTGACTGTTGGCGGCGACCACGAGTCCGTTGGGTTGCAAGAGTAAGACCGCGTCACTGGCGTTTTCAAAAAGGCTGCGGTAGCGCCGCTCCGAGGTGGTAAGCGCCCGCACGGCCTCGTTCCGTTGGCGCACGTCACGCAACAGCAAAGCCGCATAGACACCCAGCAGCAGCAAGGCCAGCGAGCTGGCGCTCCAGGCAAACAGCTTGGCTTTCCGGGCGGCGCCACGCAGGCGGCCAGCCAGCGCCGCCTGATCGGCCACCATTTGCGCCTGCGCTTCGCCGTAATGCTTGTAAAAGAGATGATTTGTCAGTTGAGAGCGTTGATAGGCGGCGCCGGCCGCGGTGGGTTGCCCGGCCTGTTGGAGCGCTATGCTCCGGTTCAGAACCGACACGCTGTTGCGCACGTCGGCGCTGAGCCGCCGCATCTGGCGCAGTTCCGCCGGTTCCGTCGCGCTGAGCTGCAGCAACGCCTTCAGGCGCGCGTCGTTGTGGCCTTCCACCGCCAAGACCAGGGACGGAACATAGCCGGCGTCCCCGGTGCTTGCGCCGTGGCAATAATGGTCAGTCAGCCAGTCAGCCCAGCCATATTGCCCATCGAGGTCCTGAAGAAGACCCTGGATCCGGCTGAGAGTGGAAACGCGTTGCCCCGCGCGTTGCAAGCGCACGCTCGCATTGACCGCCGAGAGTGCGAGCGCGATCACGAAACAGAAGCTGAGCGCAAAGAGCGCACCCAACCAGCGCGGGAATGTAGTTCGACCAGCCATAGTGCGGCATTGCCATGCCGGCTCCACAGGGGCAGCCGAGGCGGCGACAACTCTACATCAAACATCGTGTGTTTGCGGCGTGATGTTTAATCTTGCAAGTTCCTCAGCGAGCGCGCGGTTTACACTGAAATTGCAACCTTTGCCGGCCACTACGATTCTTTGCTAATAAGCCGATGTCATTTTCTTGCGTAAAACGGGCATTGCTCGCGTTCAGTCTGCTGTTGGGACTGGCGGCGCCCTCGCCCGTTCTGCGCTTGGTGTTCACCGGCCACGAACTGCCCGCCTGTTGCCGGCATGGGGCTTGCCCGATGGGTTCGCACGCGATCTGCATGCAAAGCAACCTGCATCTGGCGGCGGCTCCGGCGCTTCGCGCAAGCGCGCCGGCCCGTCTGGCCGGCGGCAGTGCGGGCCAACTGCCATTGTTTTCCCATCGCCGTCGAACCATCCTGGGAGCAGCCACAACCGCCGCCGGTTTCACGCGGGCTATATTCCACCCGCCGAACGCCGCACTTTCCGTTTAAGCCCAATTCCGGTTTTTTTTCAGCGTAGTCAGTCGCGGCCAGGCAATGCTTCCATCGGAACGGCATTGCATCGCCCGCCCGTTGCGCGACGGCTGCCCTGAGTTGCCGCGCCGCTTGTTGCGGTCGCGCTTTCAGATGAGGCTTTCGGTGTTTTTATCACGTTCCCCATTCAGGACTTTTCTCATCGCGTTTTCCGTTTGGTTCATGGCCGGCGGCTCTCCTTTGTTGGGCCAAAACCGGCCAGTGGCGGCCGTAAAGGTAATCGTGCGGGGCATTGTGCATGATCCGATGCATCGCCCGATTGCCGGCGCGCAGGTTACGTTCACGGCGCCGCGGGGTACCAGTTTCCATATGGCCAGTGATGGCCAGGGGCGTTTTCAATGGCGGGCGCCCGCGCCCGGAAGGTACGCCATCAGCATTCAAGCAAAAGGCTTCCGGCCCTTGCAGAGGCGGGTCGATCTGCGGGCGGGGATCAGTCCTGTCCTGCATTTCCCATTGCAGGTGCTGCCCAGTTCCACGGTCATCCAGGTCATAGGCCGTCCTGAGCAGGTGCATCCGCATTCGGCGGCGGCGGCCACCGTGGTCAACCACGCTGAGATCGCCGAAACACCGGGAGCACTACGGACGAACAGCCTGGCGATGATTACTGATTACGTGCCGGGCGCCTACATCGTGCACAACCAACTCCATATCCGCGGCGGCCATCAGGTGAGCTGGATTATCAACGGCGTGGATATTCCCAATACGGCGATTGCCAGCAATCTGGGACCACAACTGGCGCCGGAAAGCATTTCCAGCCTGCAGGTGGAGCGAGGAGGGGCTTCGGCGCAATTCGGAGACCGCACGTACGGCGTGCTCAACGCCACTACGCACTCCGGTTTCAACCACAACAACGACGCCGAACTGGTGGCCAGCTACGGCAGCTATCAACAGACCGACGACACACTCAACCTTGGCGGCCACACCACGCGCTTCGCCTACTTCGCCAGCCTGGAAGCAAACCGCGGGAACTATGGATTGGAGACACCCACCCCCGCCATTCTGCATGACGCCGACTGGGGAGGCGGCGGGCTCGCAACCGTGACCTGGAACGCGGGGCCGCTCGACCAGATCGAGGCGACCGCCTCGCTGCGCCGGGATCAGTACCAGGTCCCGAACACCCCAGCCCAGCAGGCGGCGGGAAGCGCCGATATAGACCGGGAAGGGGATGGATTCGCGGACCTCAACTGGACGCACACCTTCAGCGCGAATCTGTTGCTGAACGTGGCGCCATTTGTGCATAGCAACGCGGTGCATTATTGGAGCGCTGGCGCTGGCGCAAGCGCGCTTTCGAGCGATCAGTTGCGCATGAACTACGCCGGTGTGCAGACCACTCTGCGCTGGCTGCGCGGGAAGCACACGGTTAGCGGTGGCCTGGACGTGTTTGGGGAAGGGGCACACAATTTCATCGGCCTGCCGGCGGCCGGCAACCCGCTCAGCTCCGCCACGAACGTCAGTGGCGGCAGCACCGCGGCATTTGCCTCCGATCAGTATCAGGTCACGCCCTGGCTGACGCTCAATGGCGGCTTGCGGGGAACGCGCTTTGTGGGTTTGGTGACGGAAAACGCTCTCAGTCCGCGGCTTGGCGCCGACCTCATACTGCCCCGGCTGAAGTGGGTGCTGCATGGTTTCTATGGGCGCTTTTATCAGGAGCCCCCGCTGGACACGATCCAGGCCACGACACTGGGAGGAGCAACCGCGGGAAGCTTTGCATTTCTGCCCTTGCACGGGGAGCGCGACGAGCAGTACGACGTGGGCATCAGCGCGCCGGTGGGTGGCTGGTTGTTCAATGTGGACAACTTCCGGCAGCAGGCTTATAACTTCTTCGATCACGATGCGATCGGCAACTCGAATATTTTTCTGCCGCTCACGTTGAACCGGGCGCGCATCCACGGCTGGGACGGAACCCTGCGCTCCCCCGACCTGTTGCATCGCGTGCGCCTGCACGCCGCCTTTTCCCACCAGTACGTGCAGGGCTGGGGAGGTGTGACGGGAGGGCTGACCGATTTCACGCCGCCGGAGTTTGCCTACTACTTCCTGGATCATGACCAGCGCAACACCGTCTCCGCCGGAGCATTTGCGCTGCTGCCCGCCGCCGTGCTGGCCAGTGTGAACGTGAATTACGGTTCCGGCTTTCTGCAGGGAGACGGACCGGCGCACCTGCCGGCGCACACCAGCGTCGACCTGGGCCTGGGTAAGGATTTCGGGGAGCGCTGGCACGTTCAGCTCACCGCGCTCAACGTGGGGAATAACCGCTTTTTGCTGGATGAATCCAACTCCTTCGGCGGAACGCATTATTACGATCCGCGGCAGGTGCTGGTGCAGGTGCGGTACCGTTTTCATTACTAGAAACGGGCCCGGCCGGCGGCGCAATTGCCGCGCGTGAGCGCTCGCCGGGGAGCGCTCCTGTGCTTTACTGAGTAGATGCTGGTCTGGGTGGGAATCCTGTTGGTGCTTTCCAGCGCCGCGCTGCTGGCGCGCTTTACGCTGCGCGCCCCGGCGCGCGCGCGTTTTCCGCTGCATGGCTGGCTGGGGCTGGTGGGAGTGGCCGCGGCGGAGATTCTGTTGTGGCGGCGCACCCCGGTTCTAACGACGTTTTTTACCCCGGTGATATGGACGGTCTACATCATGGCCGCCGACGGGGCCGTAGTGCGGCTCACCGGACGCTCACCGGCGGGCGAGAAGCTGCGCTTCTGGAGCCTTTGGCTGCTGTCAATTCCCGGCTGGCTGACCTTTGAAGCCTACAATTTCGCCATTAAAAACTGGATCTATACCGGGGTGACGCGGCACTTCTGGGAGTACCTGTTGGGCGGCATGTGGGCCATCGGCGCCATTTATCCCGGCATTTTTGTCACGGCGGAAATTATTTTCCAGGGTGGCTGGAAGAACATGCGCTGCCGGCCCATTTTGTACAGCCGCCGGGGACGCATCCTCTGGACGGCGCTGGGGGCGTTTCTCTGCCTGCTGCCGCTGTTTTGCCCGGAAAGTTGGGATCCTTACATGGGAGCGGCGGTGTGGCTTGGGTTCATCTTCCTGGTGGACCCGATTTGCTACGCGCTGGACTGGCCTTCGCTGCTGCGCGATCTGGAGCAGGGTTTGCCGGGCCGTTTCTGGTCGCTGTTGCTGGCAGGTGGATTTTGTGGGTTTTTCTGGGAGTTCTGGAACTACTGGGCGGGGGACCGCTGGTGGTATGTGTTTCCCATCCTGCCGCATGCGCGCATTTTCGCGATGCCATTTCCGGGATTTTTCGGCTTTCCGCCCTTTGCGCTGGAATGCTTCACGATGGCGGTGTTTGCCTCCTGGCTGCTGCTGCCGCGGCGCTTACGACCCACACAATGGTTTCAAGACTAGCTTGCCGGTGAACATTTGCCGGTTTCGCGTGAGCGTGGCCGGCGTTTGAGGCCTCGCTGCCGCCAGACAATGGGCGGAACGGCGGAGGCGGGCGGGATACGTTGACCTTCGCCGTTGACTTGCCTGCGAGGCAACGCGCTAGTCTGGAAACATGCAGTCCTCCCCAGATGTAAGCCTGCTTTCGGTGTTGGAGGGTGCGGGCAGTGCCCTCTACGAAGTGTCCACGCATGCGGCGGGGCCGGGCGGCGCGTTGCCGCTGACGGCCGAGATGCTGCTGCAGTGGCCCTCGGGAAACCTGTTTGGGTTGAGCCAGAACGTGGGCATGGGCTGGTCGCCAGGCGAACTGCTGGGGCCGGAGGTTCTGCTGCTGAGCACGCACGGCGGGGTGCGGGCCGAGGATGGCACTCCCGTGGCGCTGGGCTTCCATACCGGGCACTGGGAGGTTGGGCTGTTGGTGGCGGCGGCGGCTCGCGAGTTGAAGCGCGGCGGCGCCGTCCCCTTTGCCGGCTACTGTACCGACCCGTGCGATGGACGCAGCCAGGGAACAGTGGCGATGTTCGACTCGCTGCCCTTCCGCAACGATGCGGCGCTGGTATTGCGGCGGCTGATACGATCATTGCCTACGCGCCGAGGGGTTATCGGTGTGGCCACCTGCGACAAGGGCCTGCCGGCGATGATGATGGCGCTGGCTTCGGCACGCGAGTTTCCGGCGGTGCTGGTGCCAGGCGGGGTCTCGCTGCTGCCCCGCGAGGGCGAGGACTCGGGCACGGTGCAGACCATTGGCGCCCGTTATGCGCATGGGCGAATCAGCCTGCAATACGCCGCCGAGGCCGGTTGCCGCACCTGCGCCTCTCCGGGAGGGGGCTGCCAGTTCCTGGGCACCGCCGCGACCTCGCAAGTGGTGGGCGAGGCCTTGGGGCTGTCGCTGCCCCACACCGCGCTGGCGCCCTCCGGGCAGCCGATCTGGAGCGATGCCGCCGAGCGCTCGGCGCGCGCCCTGTTGCGCCTGCTGCAGTTGGGCAAAACGACGCCCGATTACCTCACCCCGGCCGCCGTGGAAAACGCGATGGTGGTGCATGCGGCCTTTGGCGGATCGACCAACCTTCTACTGCACCTGCCCGCAATCGCCTTTCATGCGGGCTTGCGGCGGCCAACGGTGGAGGACTGGACCAAGGTCAATCGCCAGGTCCCGCGTTTGGTGGACGTGCTGCCCAACGGTCCGCGTTACCACGCCACGGTGCAGGCGTTTCTGGCGGGCGGAGTCCCGGAAGTGATGCTGCACCTGCGCGACGCGGGCCTTCTGCAGTTGAATGTTCTGACCGCCTCGGGGGCCACGCTGGAAGAAAACCTGCGCTGGTGGGAGCAGAGCGAACGGCGCCGCGCTTTACAGCAACGGCTGCGCGACTTGGACGGCGTTGATGCGGATGACGTGATTATGAATCCTGGGCGAGCGCGCGAGCGCGGCCTGACATCCACCATTTGTTTTCCGGTGGGGAATCTCGCGCCGGATGGCTCGGTGGTCAAGAGCACCGCCATTGATGCTACGGTGGTGGAGCCGGATGGGGTCTACCGGAAGACGGGTCCGGCGCGCGTCTTCACCACGGAGGTCGCGGCGATGGCGGCCATTAAAAGCGGTGCGATTGCCGCCGGCGACATCATGGTGATTATCTGTGGCGGCCCGGCCGGTGCGGGCATGCAGGAGACGGCGCAGGTGACCTCCGCACTCAAGAACCTGCCTTTTGGGAAACACGTAGCGGTGATTACCGACGCGCGCTTCAGTGGATTTTCCACAGGCGCCTGCATTGGGCACGTTTCGCCGGAAGCGCTGGCGGGCGGCCCGGTTGGCAAGCTGATCGACGACGACGTCATCGCAATCAGCATTGACCAGCAGCGGCTGGAAGCGCGGATTGATCTGGTGGGCGCGGGGGAGAAACGGTTCAGCGCCGAGGAAGGCGCAAAGCTGCTGGCGGGGCGCGACAGCCGTCCCGATCTGGCGCCCGATGCTCAACTGCCGGAGGACACCCGGCTCTGGGCGGCGCTGGTCAATGCCAGCGGCGGTGTCTGGGGCGGCTGTGTCTATGACGCGGAGGCGATTATTGGCAAGCTCAAGCCCACGCCTAACCGTTCACTGCGATGAGGCGGCTCGCCGCTGCGTGGCCGGCGAGGTGGCTTGAGTGGCGACTGGCGGAACAGCCACCTGACTCCCATCTCCAGCGTCCAGCACAAACCCCGATAGAAAATGGCGATAGGCGCGCATCGCGGGTTCCTGAACGGAGCCGGCTGTGTCCAGCATGACCAGGTAGTAGATGGACGGCGCGAGGCGCTGCTGAATTTGATCTGGCCTGAAAAAGGTGGCCGTGCCGTTGTCCTTAAACGCCGGGACCGGTTGGGGCGATTCAAAGATCAAGCCCGGGAATTCCGGTTCAGTTCCCCCGAAAACCGTGGTTAGAGTGATAGCGAGGCCATTGTAGGGCGGGTCCGGGTCGTGGTGTTGGTTTTCAAAGGTAAGACACTTTTGCGCCGGGCACACGGACGGCTTTATTGCGGGTCCAATGGGGAAATTCTGGGCGAATTGACTCAGGCTCTCGCCGGGTTTGGGCGCGCGGGCCAGTACCAGGATTTCGGGAGTGATCGGCTGGTTTTTCGCTAAAAAAGGGCCAGCATAAAGAATGGCGACACAGGTTCCGTGCTGAAGCTTCGGCAGCTTAATTCGCCAATCCGCCGGCATGAGGAAGCCGAAGCCGCAGGTTGTACTGAAGAAGTGAACTTCCTTGCCATGCCGCCGGGCCGTCCAAATATCTTTCGGATCATACGTCTTGCTGGGGCTCGTTGGTGAAAAGCGGTGTCTGGCTGTGTCGGCCAGGAACTTAACCTCGTCCGTAAGCTGGCCACGCGCTTGCATGTAGCTCGCGGCACGCAGCTCATGGGCGGGCATGTTGGTCATCCCGGCACATACCATGTAGGTGTACCAGAACGCGGAGGGAAGATCGGCGGGCGCTCGGCTCGATTCCAAACCGAGAAGAAGCCGCATGCCGGCAACGATCGTTTCTGGCGCCGAGCAGTCCAGCGCACCGAGTAGTGCCACAGGACGAAGGTCGTTTGGATCGAGCTGACTTGCCCGGTGGAATGCCGCGGTGGCAGCCTCGAATGAACCTGGAACGTCGACGTTGTGGCCCAGGGTTCCAGCGACGCCGATCAGCAACTGCAGCTCTTCATTGTGCGGATATTTCTGCGCCGAAGATTGCAGCCGGCGCACTGCGGCCGCCAGCTTGGCGGCCACTTGGCTCTTCGGAGTCGTGTAATTCCATTGGGCCTGCCACGTCGCGGCCAGCGGCTCGACGTTGACTACTGTCGCGTAAGTGGCCTTTACCAGCGGATCCGTGGGCAGGTTGGCTGGCTGAATGTCACTCGTTGCGGCAACGGCTCTCGTAATGGCCAGCACCGCGAACAAGGTGGCGAAGGGAATCCGCCCGCGGCGCGTAAGCTCGCCGTGCATTGACATGGTCGAGATTTTATGCCTGATGCGCTCCCCGGCAAACGTTCCGGCAGAGAAAAGTCATTTGAAGCCTGCAGATCAAAAGAGGGGAGCGATGGCTTCCAAAGACGACCAGGTGCGCTTTCTTGGCGAGCGCGTTGTTTACCCGATCCCTGCACGCTGACGCCGGAGGCGACCACGGCAAACAGCGGGATGACCTGAAGTACGTGCACGCACGCGTTCAGAGCAGTAGCGCTAGCGTAACTATGGCAGCGCCGAAGAGGTTCTCCGCGTGTTCAAAGACGACCTGCGCGCCCGCAGCCGGTGAACGACAAGCTGCGGGAGTTGGGGCAACGCGGCTGGCGGATGTCCGGGAAGAGCGTGAGGTCCGCGCGGCGTGATTGCGCTCACGTTGTGTAGGGTTATCCCGGCCTCCTCGCGCAGGCGGTGCAGGCAGTTTACGGATAAGATGGGGACACGAGTTCCGCGGGGTGCCGGGGGACCCATCCCCGTCTCCCTGTCCAGCGCAGCGGGGCCCTGATTCCCGCGCGGTGGACGATCCGCCCAGGTGCAAAGCCGGGCGCCAGGTCACCCTATGTCAACCACAACGCCGCTCAGTGCCAGTGGCAGCACTGACCGAATCTCCGCGCGGCCGCCCCGCGCCACCTTGTGGGGTGTGTTTCTGCTCAGCTTATCGTCATTGCTGCTGGAACTGGCATTGACGCGGCTATTTTCGGTGGTGCTGTTCTATCACTTTGCGTTCCTGGCGATTTCGGTGGCGCTGCTGGGGCTGGGGACGGGAGGGCTCGCAACTTCCCTGCGCCGCTTGCGCTACCAGCGGCAGGGGGGCGGGGCGCCGGCCGCGCTGGGCCAGGGCTTTCCCAGCCGGCAATGCGCCTGGGCGGCAATGAGCATGGTAGTGGCGCTGCTGGTGGTGCTGCATTCGGCGGTGTCGCTGGAAATCACGCTGACCAATTTTCTGCGCCTGAGCCTGATCTATCTGACCGCGGCGACACCCTTCTTTTTCATGGGAAGCGCGCTCGCCACCGTGCTGGCGGACTACCGCGAGCACGTGCACCAGGTGTACTTCGCCGACCTGGGAGGCGCGGCGGCGGCATGTCTGGCGCTGGTAGCGCTGATGAACTCCGTGGGCGGACCCAGCACGGTGTTGGTGGCGGCGGGGGTAGCAATGCTGGCCAGCCTGAGTCTGGCAACCGGCACGGAGGCGAAAGCGGCGTGGCGTTGGGGGGCTGTTGCCGCGCTGGTGCTGGTGGCTTTCCTGGATATCCAGGGGCGCTGGTTTGACATTACCTACGCGAAGGGAATGCGGCGCGAAAACATCGAATTCAAGAAGTGGAACAGCTTTTCGCGCATTGAAGTGCATGGCGGCGCGTACAAAGACATATTGATCGACTCCGACGCTGACACCGCCATCGTGGGCGCGGGTGTGCACGAGGCGGAGGGGAACCCGCAACTGTGGTCCAACTACATGCGCTACAGCGCCGCGTTGGCCTACATTGCCCATCCCGGGGCCAAGGCGCTGATCATTGGTCCGGGAGGTGGATCGGATGTGATGCGTGCGCTGCTGGGCGGATCCCATGACGTGACGGCGGTGGAGATCAATCCCATCATTGTTGACGACATCATGCTGGGCCGCTATCTGGCCTGGAGTCACGGCCTGTACCGGCGTCCCGAGGTGCACCCAGTCATCGGCGAAGGGCGAAGCTACGTGCGCCGCAGCCGGCAAAAATTTGACGTGATTCAGGCCACCATGGTCGACACTTGGGCCTCGACGGCAGCCGGTGCGTTGGCGCTGTCAGAGAGCAACCTTTACACGGTGCAGGCTTTCCGGGAGTACTTGCGCCACCTGACGCCCAGCGGCATGGTGTCAATGACGCGGTGGGAGTTCAAGCAGCCGCGCGAGGCGTTGCGCGTGGTGTCGCTGGCCATGGTGGCGCTGCGCGAACTGGGAGTACGGCGGCCGGAGCGGCATCTGGTGCTGGTCTCCGACGGCCCACTCAACAACTTTGGCGTAACGGTGACCACCCTGGTCAGCCGCAGCCGGTTCAGTGCGCCGGAGTTGGCGCATCTGCAGGCATTCGTGGCCGCCCACCCGCCACTGCAGTTTCAGTACTATCCCGGATCCACCATGCACAATGCGTATGCGGCGCTCCTGGCCAGTGGGGACCCGGCGGTGTTTACGCGGAGCTACCCCTACAACGTGACGGCGTCGACGGATAACCGCCCGTTTTTCTTTTACACCCTCAAGACCGCGGCCGCCCTGGGACTGGCGGAGGCGCGTGGGCGTCACGCCATGGATTGGAAGACTAATCTGGCGTTGTTTCTGCTGCTGTCTTTATTGCTGCTGTCCGCGTTGGCGGTAGGGCTTTTTCTGGTGCTGCCGTTGTTGATTGCCGGTGTGCGCTTTGCGCCGGGCACGAGCGTCAACCTGCTGTATTTTGTTGCGCTGGGGCTGGGCTACATTCTCATTGAAGTGGCCTTCATTCAGCGGTACGTGTTGTTTCTGGGGCACCCGACCTACGCATTGACAGTGGTGGTGTTTCTTATGTTAGCGGCCAGCAGCCTGGGAAGCTGGAGCGGGAGGCGCTGGCGGCTGGGCAGCGCCACACTCTGGGCCATGGTGGGTATTATCGGTTTTGTCCTGCTGTACTCTTGGGCGTTGGGTCCGATTTTCCGAATGCTGATGGGTTTGCCGCTCTTGGCAAAATTCGCCGTCAGCCTGGTTTTGCTGTCGCCCATGGGCTTCCTGATGGGAATGCCATTCCCGGCGGGGTTGGATTGGCTCAGCCGGAAGCTGTCCAAGTTGGCGGATGCCGGGCAATCAGAGTCGCAGGCCATCCCTGCCGGAACCATCGAATGGGCCTGGTCGCTCAACGCCGGCGCAAGTGTGCTCGGCTCGGTGATGGCCATTTTTATCGCCATCCACGCAGGAATGACGGCGGCGTTGCTGACCGGGGGCGCCTGCTACCTGGCAGCACTGCTGCTCTCCTTACGCATCCGACCGGATGAGCCGTTGACCGTGCGTGGTTAGAGGTGTGTCGCACACAACAGGAGCGAGACACAGAGCCCTCCCCGAGGAAAAGATCGTTGCATCTCTCAGGCTGGAGCGGGGCCGGAATGCCAGGCCGGGGAATGCCAGGAGCATCTTATTCCCTGAACGAGGATGGATCGTTGTAGCATGTGGCAAGGCCTGATTGCGGCACTCGGGGCGGCAATCAGGGTTGTCTGCAGCACGGGAGGTTGGGTTTTGCCATCGCGCGCCGATTTGAGCTGGTCAGAACTCAAGGTGGGCATTGTCGTTGCCCTGTCCGCGGCCGTTTTGCTGGTAATCATTTTTCTGATGACCGGCCGCTCCGGCCTATTCCAGAAGAAACTGCGACTGACTACGTATGTTAGTGATGCCGCCGGTCTGCGCACGGGCGCCCCGGTGGAGTTGCAGGGTGTTCTGGTGGGCAACGTGACTCATGTGGGGCTGGCGACCAACCCTCCCAATGTGCAATTGCCGGTGCGCATCGACATGCGTGTGCAGGCCAAGCACTTGCGCTGGTTGCGCATGAACTCCATGGTCGAGTTGCGATCCGAAAGTCCCCTGGGAGACATGCTGGTCAACATCAATCGTGGAAGTCCCAGCTCCCCGCCGGTACATGATGGGGCGGTTTTGAACTCGCAGTCGGCGACCAGCATTTCCGAATTGCTGGTGTCCACGCACACCATGCTGCAGAACGCCAACGACATTGTGACGCGCGTGGGCTCGCTGCTGGACCAGATCCAGAGCGGCAAGGGCAGCGTGGGCAAGCTGCTGTATTCCGACGAACTTTATAACCGGCTCAATGCGGTCACCGCCAACGTCCAACAAATCACCGCCGACGTCAAAAACGGGCGCGGCACAATTGGCCGGCTTACCACCGACGACACACTCTACCGCAAGCTGGATTCCACCCTCGACGGGGTCAATGCCCTGCTGAACAAGGTTCAGACGGGCAATGGCAGCCTGGCGAAGATCATCAACGATCCGCAACTGTATAACCGCGCCAACCAACTGATTGCCAGTTTGCAGCAGACGGCGCAGGCGCTGAATTCGACGCGCGGGACCATTGGGATGTTGATCAACGATCCGGCCTTGGCGAGCAAATTGCGCGACACCACCAACCGGGTTGACGCCTTGGTGACGGGATTGCAACAGGGCCAGGGCAGCGCGGGGAAATTCTTTAAAGATCCCACGCTCTACAACAACGCCAACCTGACCATGACGCAGTTGCAACAACTGCTGGCGGCGATCAAGCGGAATCCCAAGAGATACCTGACCATCCATTTGAAAATCTTCTAGCGCCACGGCTGCTGATAGCTAACCCCCCGGCCGCTCTCCCGCTTCTAACCAAGGCGAGGCTGAGGAAGCGGTGTGCCCGGGGATGTGGGCAGGTGGACCTACGGCTGTCCTCGCCTGTTTGCCCTCGCACATTCTCTCTTCCTCCGATTCCCGGTCAAGAACAGCAAGGTTTTATGGCAGAGTTTCTGCATCGATCCAAACGCTGGGGAGCGCTCTCCATCAATCCGGGCTCAGCGAAGGAGCTGAGTCTGCCGGAAGTCACCCCCACCGCCGAGTGGGGCGTGGACCTCACGCGGCCAAACCCGGGCGCCGCGGGCAAAGCCGCGAGCGGCAAGCCGGCCGCTTCCGTTGCGGAGGAGCGAACCACCCCGTCCTCGCAATGGAAGAGATCGCCGGAACAGATCGCCAGTGGAGGGCTGCAAAATTCCGGAGCGCGGGTCTCTCAGCAGGATCCCCGCGAGGCCGGGGTTGGGCCACATGGGGTGGCTCGCGGGGGAGAGGAGACCGGCATCGGCGACTTCAGGGTCTCACGGGAGAACATGCCAGCGGCCCCACACGGAGCAGTGCCGGCGGGCGGCTCAGAAAACCAGGCCGTGCCTGTTCAAAAGCCTATACAGCCGGAGTCTGCAAAAGCTCCTGACGCTATTCAAAGCGGGTCGGAGAATGCTGCGAGTTCAGGAGCGATGGAAACGAATCACGGCGAATGGGAAGGTATTCGCCTCGAGCATCGGGAAGCGCTGGTAGCGGACCTGCATCCCAGCCTGGAATTGCTGGACGCCTACATTGCGGGAACACTGTCGTCGCAGGAGCGCGCGCTGGTTGAGGAGCATTTGCAGCGCTGCCGGCCGTGTTCGATGATCGCGCATCCGGAGGAGTTGGGCGCGCCGATAATTCCGCCGGCTGGAGTGCAACCGGGGATGGAAACGCATAGGGCATCAACTCCGGCGGAATCAACTCTGTCCAGCGTACCCGGGGTATCGTGGCCGCGTCCGGGCTTTACGGAGAACCAGCCGCGCAGCAGAAGCCGGCCGCGTCCGTCCGTCGCTCCACCGTCCGTCGCTCCACCGTCCAGTGCCCCTCCGTCCAGCGCCCCAATGCCGGCAGCCGGAACGCTCTCTGAGGCAAGCGGTTTGCTTTCAGGTCAGCCTCCGGGGGCAAGAGGACCGGCCTATTCGCGGGAAGCGCATGCGACAGGCTGGGTTGGTCCGGCCCGGAGCAGCGCGCGCATTCCCTCGATAACAGCGGTTCCAGCGAGCGCGCCGATGTTGTACGCCGAACCGGCGCCACGGCGCAGCTTCTGGAGCGGCATGCTGGTCGGCATCGCGGTCGCAATTGTGGTGGGTGCTCTGGCGCTCAGCATCGCGGACGAGGCGCATGTTGCACCACAACCCTGGCAAACCGCCAAGCTTCAGTTCTCGCAAGCTTCCCAGCGCCTGCAGAGCGGTTTTGCGCATGCCTGGAACTGGGCGGTGGGAGCCAACGATCAAAGCGGAAACGCGGCGAATCAGCAGGCCGGAGTGACGGAACCCAATGCGGTTTCCGAACCGCAGTCCGGCGGCAACACAGGGCCCTCAGTTTCCGGCCGGGAAGTTGGCTCAGCGCTTAGCGATAACCGGCCACGGCAAGAAGCTTCGGCCAGCGGGCATCCAGCGTCGGAGGCTGAGAACGTAGATCCAGGGGCACGGCACTGGCGTGTCCACGATGGGCAATTGCAGTGGTCCACTGGCGATGGGCGCTGGAGGGCAGCGACTACGCCTGACGGCATGGATATCACTTCTGTTGCGCACATTGGCCCGGTTATCTGGATGGGGACTGCCGACGGCAAGCTCCAGATCTCGCGCGATGGAGGGCGCAGTTGGAGTCCTCTGGCGCAACTGGGCAGCAGTGGCATTGACTCCATCGACTTCAGCAACCCGCGCCACGGAACGGTTTTGACCAGCGACGGAACGACGTGGCATACCTCCGATGGCGGGCAGACCTGGCATTGAGAACGGCTGCAGGTGGCGTCAGGGGCGAGGACCGTGTGGCCGTGAGGAGAGTTGCCGGCTGCCAAAAAATCGCGCGGCGGCCAGTACTGTCTACGCGTCCGGCTTCGGCGTTGAGCAATGGCTTTCCCCAGAAAAAACGGCTGGCCCTGCCTTGCAGCATGGCCAGCCGTTTTAGATTTCTGCTGTGCGGACCTTACCAGCGGGGTTCGCGGTTGCGACCACCACCGAACCCACCCCCGTTGCGGGGACGGTTCTCGGTCTTGGGACGCGCTTCGTTCACATTGAGCGTACGGCCGCCCATGTCGGCGCCGTTGAGAGCGGCAATTGCCTTGTCGCCCTGACTGTCATCCGACATTTCCACAAAGGCGAAACCGCGTGAGCGGCCAGTGTCGCGGTCAGTGATGATGCTGACGCGGTCGACCGTTCCATAGGGTTCAAATGCGTTACGCAGTTCGCTTTCCGACGTGCTAAAAGCCAAGTTTCCAACGAAGATATTTTTCACTTTCGTACCTATCCAAATGGGAGAGCTATTTGACTGTGGGCTCGATCTCGGCTAGGGCAGGACGGTCAAAGAAGAACCGGGCGGGTCCAGGCTGACAAGCGGACACTCAAATGCAGTATCCACAATAGCACAAGTCCGGCAAAAGAACACAAAATTTTTATTTTGGGCTGGAGCGGGTGGAGGCGGCCGACGCAGTGCGCTGGCGCACAGCCTCGAACAGGACGACGCCGCAGGCGACTGAGGCGTTCAATGAGGCTACGCCCGGCGCCATGGGGATGGACAGCAAATAATCACAATGCTTGCGAACCAGCTCGTGCAGCCCCGCCCCTTCCGCACCAATCACCAATCCCAAGGGGCCCGTTAAGTCTTGCTGCCACAGGGTTTTTTGTCCCTGTTCGTCCAGTCCGGCGATCCAGAAACCGGCGCTCTTGAGCTGTTCGAGGGCGCGGCTCATGTTGGTAACGCGCGCCACGGGCACGTACTCGAGGGCTCCGGCCGAGACGCGCACCACGGTTTCGGTCAGTCCGACGGAGCGCCGCTCCGGGAGCACGACCGCGTCAACGCCGGCGGCACAGGCGCTGCGAATAATGGCGCCCAGGTTGTGGGGATCCTCGATGCCATCGAGAAGCAGAAAAAGCGGGGAGTGAGCACGCGGCTGCTGTAGCAGGTCCTCCAGATCAACAACCGCTTTGGCCGCGACGACCGCCACGACTCCCTGGTGACGCTCCGAACCGGCAAGCTGATCCAGGCGTGCCGCCGGTTCCAAGCGAATCGGCACTCCGGAGTTGCGCGCCAAGGCGATCAGTTCATGAATGCGGGCATCCTGGCGTTCGCGGCTCACCACCAGGTATTGCAGTGGCCGCTGCCCGGCCCGCAGGATCTCGCGGACGGAATGAATGCCGGAGACCTGATCGGAACGCTGGGCCTTCTGGGGCGGCAGCTGGTCGAAGGAAGGCGCCGCAGTTGGCCTGTGGCGCCGTTCCTTTTCCTCATCCCGATGCTGGCGTCGACGCGTGCTCGAGGGCGGAAGACCTTCACGGCCTGATCGTTTCGCAGACATAGCGCTATTTGTCGTACTGCAAAAGCGAGAACACCGGGTAGGGATTCATCTTCTCCCGTCCCTGCAGAAACGTGAGCTCGACGATAAATGCCATTTCGGCGACCGTGCCACCGGTTTTCTCGATGAGCTGCGCGGCCGCCAGGGCGGTGCCTCCGGTGGCAATGAGGTCATCGACGATCAGCACTCGCTGGCCGGGGCGGACGGCGTCGGCATGCATTTCCAGCGTGTCCTGCCCGTATTCCAGCGCGTACTGAATGGAGATCGTTTTGGAGGGCAGCTTGCGGGGCTTGCGAATGGGAACGAAGCCCGCATTGAGTCGATACGCAAGCGCCGGTCCGAAAATGAAACCGCGGGCCTCAATTCCGGCCACCACGTCGATTTGCTGCCCCACATAGCGCTCGCTCAGCAGATCAATGAGGCGCGCGAAGGCGCCAGCATTTTGCAGCAGGGTGGTGATGTCATAAAAGAGGATGCCTGGCTTGGGCCAGTCGGGAACCTCCCGGATGTGGCGCTTCAATTCGGCGCGCTCGGAAGACAACAGGGGACTTTGAGCGGACATGAACTCTCTCCTTGAACTTCGATTGCCAAACCGCGGGACAGCAACGGAATGCCATCTCACGTAGAAATTTCAGGCGCTGGCTTCCACCGAGAAGCCGCGGAAACGTTTTTGTTCCTCGCGGCTCATTTCCAAGGGCGCAATCTGCACAGATTCCACCCGGCTGGCGGGCGGTCCCTTGCGCAGCTCGCGCTGCAGGTCCTGGTGAACGGATGGCGGCGCAATCGCCAGCACCTCAACTGATCCATCATGCCGGTTACGTACCCAGCCGCGGACCTGGAGCGCCTGTGCGCGCTGTTGCACGAAGAAGCGGAACCCCACTCCTTGCACGCGTCCATGCACGATGTAGCGAACCGCTTCCATGTTTTTGCGACGTAGAGGTCAAAAGTGGAATTGTAGCGCGTCCCCGCCCTTTCCCATGCCTGCAAAAAAGCACTCCAGCGCTTGTTACCCCACCGCCTCTTGTGGCCTCTAACGAAACAGGAGGAGACTAAGCCATGGGGGCGCTCAAGCAGGGAGTTAAGCAAGCCCGCAAGATTAACGCCAGCGACATCAAGAAGCAGGCTCGTCAGCCTTTTTCCATGCTGGTCATCGGCGAGTCGGAGGCGGACCGCGCCAGCCTGTTGCGCTTCCTGCTGCCCGACAGCATGGAATACCGCGAGCGCAACCGGGCGCTTTCCATGCTCAACTCCGACCTGCCTGGTGGAGACCTGGCTCGGCACTCCCACGAGCACGATCTGGTACTGGTCACCCCCTGGGTGGCCGGAGTCTACATGGGCAAGCATGGGTCCGCAGTCAGCTTGAACCCCATGGAGCCGAAGACCGGGATCCAGGAGCTTCTCAAGCTCTATCCACAGTTCCGTTTGGCCCTGGGGCGAACCTTCCCAGTTCTTCGTGATGCCGTCGCTGTGCACCTCATTCAGGCGACGGCCATGCGAAACGCCACCTTTGCGGGCTTGAGCGCCATCCCCGAACTGGTTCCCTCCCCCATTAGCCTGGCTTGGGCGGTGGGCGAGTTCGCTTCCGACACTGTGGTTTTGACCGGAAACCAGATCCGGCTTGCATTTCAATTGGCGGCGCTGCACGGGGACGAGGTGGGCTGGACTTCACAGCCATTTCAATTAGTGTCGCTGCTCGGATTGGCGTTTGGCTGGAGGGCTCTGGCCCGGGAACTGGTCAGCTTGGTTCCCGGCGGAGTCGGCCTGGTGGCCAAGGCGGGAATTGCGTATACCGGGACGATAGCGGCGGGTCAGGCGCTGCTGCGATACCAGGCGCGTTCGGTGCAGACGCCGTCGGCGTCGGTCCGTCAAATCACCATTCATGCATCTTAGGGGGCCGGTTGGTGGACTGATGGTCACTGCATTCGTGCCGATGTAGGAGATGAGATTGGCGACACGGTTCGAACACCACACTGAATAACCATGCGCAGCTTAACCGCTTCGAAAACAAGCTGGTTTTCACGACGCCAAGCGCCGCAAGGCACTGGTGCGGCCCAGAAGCGGGAGTGTGCTCACGCGTTCGCTGCATTGTGAAACCTGACCGCTTATGGCGGCTCAAGGAGGTTGCTGATGAACGTTCAATTCACCGTACAAGTGCCCAAGACTCCAGAGCTGGAGGAACTGATCCAGCAAGTACGCGGCAAACTGGAGAGGCTGCTGGTGGCCTTTCAGCCGGAACTAGTGCAGTTTCACGGACGGCTGGTCCGGCATTCGGCGCGCGAGGGAGTGTGCTGCTCGCTGGATATCAATTTGCCTACCGGGCAAATGGCCGCTGAAGAGACTGGCGACAGCGCGCAAAAAGCCCTGCGGGCGGCCGCCGACGAGTTGGTCAAGCAGGTCAAAAAGCACAAGGAGAAGCTGCGCAAGGGCCAGAGCTGGGACAAACGCAGTACGGTTGAGGAGAAAAATGGCGCCTACGCGCTGGAGCCGGACTGGAGTACGCCAGGCCAGGCGGAAGCAGCCCCAGCCGCCGCCGGACAAGAGAATCTGGCGCGCTATATCACCGCGAACCTGGATCAGTTGATGCTGTTCGTCGAGCGCCAACTGCGTCTGCGGCAGCGCCTGGGAGAGATTGAGCCAGGCATGATTGATGGCCGCGAGGTCCTCGATGAAGTGATTGCGCAGGCTCTCACGGAAGAAAATGGACACGGCATGCTCGCCGCGCAAAGCGCGCGGCAACGCGAGCGCTGGTTTTACCTGCTGGCGGCGAATGCCATTCGCAAGCTATCGAGCGCGGGCGAGACCGCTGGGGTCGAGACCATCTCTTTGGATCGTGACGCGAATGGGCGGGAACTGCAGCGTGCCGAGCAGTATGAGTTCGTGAGCCCGGCCGACGAATTCCGGGTGGAGGACCTGATGGTCGATGAAAGCGCGGCCACACCCGAGCAAATTGCTTACAGCAACGAAATGATGGAATTGCTGGACAAGGCGCTGGGGCGGCTGCCGCGGCAGGAGCGCGACGATCTGGTGTTGTTCACTATCGAGGGATTCACGCCGCGCGAATTGGCGATGATATCAGGGCGTTCGCCAGAGCAGGTCATCTCCGCCCTGCGTAGTGCTCAGGAGGAGTTGGCGCGGCAGAACGAAGTGCCTCCGGAGTTACGCCGCATGTTGGTGGAGCGGACCGCGCAGCGGCTCACCGAGAGCGCCGCGTAAAAGACTAGCAACAGTGCACGTTGGGCGGTTCGTCTCGGGACTCGAACCGCCCAACCACTTGATGATCCGGCTGTCCTTCACGGCGGAGGCGTAGCCTACAACCGGTAATCGGGGCGCTCGTCCTCTGAACGAATCGATTGAACTAATCGATGGCCCAGCGCATGAGGCTGGCGCCGGAGGTGTAGCCGGCGCCCACCGCGGCCATCAGGGTCAGGCTGCCCTTTTTCAATAGACCGCGCTGACGTGCGTCCTGCAGCGCCAATGGGATGGTCGCCGCCGTGGTGTTGCCCTTTTGATCGATATTGATCAGCACGCGTGCCGGATCCAGGCCCAGGCGTTCGGTTGCCGCTTCAATCAGCCGGCGGTTGGCCTGGTGCGGCACAAAACAGTCGAGGTCTTTGACGGCGAGGCCATTGCGCTCCAGGATGAGTTGGCAGATCTCGTACATCTTGCGCACTGCGTATTTGAAGACGATTTGCCCTTCCTGGTGTACGTAATGCATGCGCTGCTCGACGGTCTCGCAACTGGCGGGGCGGCGGCTGCCTCCGGCGGGCATATACAAGCTAGTGCCTCCAACGCCTTCGATCTGATGGGTGAAGTCCAGCAGCCCATCGTTATCATTGGCGGCTTCCAGCAGCACCGCTCCGGCGCCGTCGCCGAACAGCACGCAAGTGGAGCGGTCCTTGTAATCGATAATGCTGGACATCGTATCGGCGCCAATGACCAGCACCCTGCGGTGTGTACCTGAAGCCACGAATTGCGCACCCGTGGCAAGCGCGAACAGAAAGCCGCTGCAGGCGGCCGAGACGTCGAAACCCCAGCAGTTCTGAATGCCGAGTTTTTCCTGCACCAGGCAGGCGGTTGCCGGAAACAGCATGTCGGGCGTGACGGTGGCGACAATGACCAGCTCGACCGTTTGCCGGTCCACGCCAGCCTCTTGCAGACAGCGTTCGGCGGCTTTGACAGCCATGTCGCTGGTGGCCATGCCGGGTTCGACGATATGGCGTTGGGTGATGCCGGTGCGAGTGCGGATCCACTCGTCGGAAGTCTCCACCATGCGTTCCAGATCCTGATTGGTCAGGACGCGGGAGGGAACAAAAGTGCCCAGTGCGGAGATCTTCACCCGGGGCGCGCGAGTAGACAGTGAGGCAGTCATTGGAGGTTTCGGCGTTCGACGGCGGCGCTGATGGTAGAGTCCGGCAGGCCAGGGTGACTCAGCACCCCGCCAACTCCACCCAGCGCACTACCGTGAAGTGACGATTGTATCGCGAAGCCCTCGCGGCAGCGCCGCTGCCGGGTCCAACTGCCCTCATTTCGCGGTCGATGAGCCATCCCGCGGGCGGCTGCTTCTGATAACATCAAGGGGTCAGGCTTCGGGTCTCGCGCAAGATCCGTCCACAAACCCCGCCAGGTCCGGAAGGAAGCAACGGTAGTGGAATTGGAACTGTGCAGCGAAGTTCCCGAAGTCTGATGTTTTCTATGGCCAGGCAGCCTGGTCAACCCACCGGAAACGCTTATGAGTCAGGTTCTCGCGCGCCGCTACCGGCCGCAGACGTTTGAAGACGTGATTGGACAAGGTCCGGTCATCCAGACGCTGCGCAATGCCATCGCCAGCGGCCGCGTGGCGCACGGCTTCATCTTCTCCGGACACCGCGGCATCGGCAAGACTACTGTCGCTCGCATCCTGGCCAAGGCCCTGAATTGCCAGTCCAGCCAGGGGGCGACCACGGATCCCTGTGGGCAGTGCGTCGCCTGCACCGAAATTCGCGATGGCAATGCGGTCGACGTGATTGAAATCGACGCCGCTTCCAACCGCGGCATTGACGAAATCCGCAGCCTACGCGATAGCGTGCGTTACCGTCCCGCCCGTGACCGTTACAAGTTCTACATCCTCGACGAAGCCCATCAGCTTACGGAAGACGCCTTTAACGCGCTGTTGAAGACGCTGGAAGAGCCACCCGACTGGGCCGTGTTCGTGCTGGCCACCACCGAACCCGAGGCGCTGCCCGCCACCATACGGTCACGTTGCCAGCAGTTCTCGTTCCGCGCCGTGCCCTTCACGCTGATTTACGCGCGCTTGGAAGATATCTGCCAGCGAGAAAACATTGCGGCCGAACCGGAAGCTCTGGGATTGCTGGCGGAAGCGGGGGAGGGTTCGCTGCGCGACGCGCTGTCGCTGCTGGATCAGGCCATCTCCTACAGCGGCGACGGGCTGAAGGCGGATGGCGTGCGGCAGTTGCTGGGGCGCGTCTCTCACCGCCAGATCGCGCAACTACTGCAGGCGATCGCCGCCTCCGATACGCGCGCCGTGCTGGAAAATCTTGATCTGCTGCTGGGCACGGGCGTGAGTGCGACGCAGTTGTGCCGCCAACTGGTAGGGTTTGTGCGCAACTGCCTGGTTGCCCAAGCGGCGGGGGCTGACAGCAAGCTGCTGGAAACCACCGACCAACAGCGTGAAGCCATTGCTGAAATCGCGAGGCTTTTCAGCGAAGAGGACCTGGCGCGCTTTCTGCAGATTCTGCTGCGCACCAATGGCGATCTGCGCTTTGGACACGAAGAACGTTTCCACTTGGAACTCGGCCTGGTCAAGATGACCCAGGCCCGCCGCCTGAGCAGAGTGGAAGACCTGCTGGGAGCGCTCTCGACCGGCGACGCCGGCGAGCAAAAAAAAAACTTCAGTGAACCTGCCGGGGCGCTAAAAGAGCCTGTGGAAGGCAAGTTCGCCGCGGCAAATCCCGCCCCGGCGCCCGCAACCGCCCCCGCCTCGCCGTTTGCGGCGAGAGTCGCGGCGGCTCCGCCGCCTTCACCTGGGTCTGAGGCGGCGGCGCCAGGCGCAGGCGCCAAAGCCGCATCTTCTCCGGCCGGTGCGAGCTTTTTGAGCCGCGCTGGCAGCAGCGGCTCGGAGACGGCTGCGACGAAGTCCGCCCGCGAGGTTCCCCCACCTTCCTTCGCGCCGCAGGCGGGCGCCAGTATGGTCGTGGATTCCAAGCCAGCGGCTGCGATAAGCGTTGCTTCTGAAATGGCCGCTGCGGCATCGGCCGCGTTTTCGGAAGCCGCCGGCGAGGTGGCCGCGTTTACCGCTGAGGTGAGCCCGTCTCCCGCGGCGCCTTTGCCGGAAGATCCGGAAGGCCGTACGGAGCAGGTGCTGCAATTGCTGGAGCAGCAGAAAAAATCTTCTCTGCTCAGCATCGTCGACAAAGCCGTCTGGCAATGGAAGGGGAACGACCTTTGCCTGGTTTTTGCGGGAGAATCGGCGCCGCTGGCCGGTCTTGCCGATAATGATCAAGTGCGGAAAAGCCTCCGTGACGCCTGCCGGCAGGTTCTGGGGCACGTTCCCGAGATCTCCATTGAGCGTCGTGCGGAAGCGGTGGCCGCCAAACCCAAACGCCAACCGCTGGCGGCCGCCGAACTGGAAGCACGGGCCGCTTCGCATCCCACGCTGCAGCGCTTCAAGGAACGCATACCCTGCCAGGTGCTGCGCACCGTGCCCTATCAGACCGACCACGATTGAGGAGGCTCCAACGGCATGAACTTCGGAGAAATGCAAAACCTGATGGCGCAGGCCCGGCAGCACTACGAGAACTTCCAAAAGAAGGTCGCCGCCCTCGTTGTGGAGGGATCAGCGGGCGCCGGCATGGTTACCGTGCGCATGCGGGGCGATAAGACCCTGCTGGAGGTGAAAATCGATCCCGAGGTCATCAAGAACGATCCCGACATGCTGCCCGACCTGATTCGTGGCGCGGTCAATGATGCCGGGCAGAAGGTTGAGCAGGAGCTGCGCAACGAGTTGGGGGCCATGCCCGGCCTGCCGCTGCCCGGCATGATGTAGATCGGGCGCCGCCTTTTCTAAAGTCTTCTCCCGCGACACCAGCGTGAAATGGCGAAGTTTGGCCCTCAAGCGCACGGCTTTTCCGCCGCGCCGCCAACCCGGGAAGCGACATATTTTTCAGTTTCCGCTATCATTTTTCCCGGCAGTGCGGCACGGCCGCTTTTCATCCATCCGCATTGATCTCCGGCCGGAGCTCACGGAGCGGCGCCGCGCAGTACGCCATGGCTCATTTTGAAGGGAGTAGCACTATGTCCGCAGCCGATCATGCCGACGAGCGTTTTGCGCCCTCCGCGGAGTTTTCCGCGCACGCTTTAATTCGCAGCCGCAACGATTTGAACGCGCTTTGCGAACGCGCCGCTCGCGAACCTGAGGAATTCTGGGGCGAACTGGCCCGCCAGGAACTGCATTGGTTTGAGCCATTCCAGCGGGTGCTGCAGTGGGAAGCGCCGTTTGCGCGCTGGTTCGTGGGCGGACGCACCAATGTCGCCTACAACTGCATTGACCGCCACCTCGCCAGCTGGCGCCGCAACAAGGCCGCCATCGTCTGGGAAGGCGAAAACGGCGAGCAGCGCATCCTGACCTTCCAGGAACTGTATCGTGAAGTGGCGCGCTTCGCGAATGGCTTGAAGTCGTTGGGCTACGGCAAGGGAGACCGCGCCATCATTTACATGCCCATGGTTCCCGAAGCGGCGATTGCGATGTTGGCGTGTGCGCGCCTGGGCATCATTCATTCCGTAGTTTTCGGGGGCTTTTCGCCGGAGGCGATCAAAACGCGCGTTGACGATTTGGAAGCCAACCTGGCCATCACCGCCGATGCCGGCGTGCGTCGCGGGCGCGAAGTGCCGCTGAAGCGCAATATGGACCAGGCGCTGCGGGATTGTCCCGGGGTACGCCACTGCGTGGTGCTGCACCATCGCGGGGCGCGCGATGCGCAAGGCGCGGCGATTGGCGCCATGCAGGCCACCCGCGATCTCTGGTGGCACGAACTGGTGTCCGGGCAGAGCGAGCAATGCGCCGCCGAGCCGCTCGACAGCGAGCACCCGCTCTACGTGCTCTACACGAGCGGCACCACCGGCAAGCCCAAGGGCGTGGTGCACACCACCGCGGGCTACCTGCTGCAATGCCACATGACCATGCAGTGGGTCTTTGACCTGCATGAAGAGGACACCTACTGGTGTACCGCCGACGTGGGATGGGTGACGGGCCACTCCTATATCGTCTATGGTCCGCTGTCGATGGGCGCGACCACGTTGATGTACGAAGGCGCACCCGATTTTCCCCAGCCCGACCGCTTCTGGCGCGTAATTGAAAAGTACCGCGTATCGGTCTTTTACACCTCGCCCACCGCGATTCGCAGCTTCATCAAGACGGGTGACGAGTGGCCCCAAAAGCATGACCTGAGCAGCCTGCGGCTGCTGGGCTCGGTGGGGGAGCCGATCAACCCCGCCGCCTGGCGCTGGTACCACAAGGTCATCGGGGGCGAGCGCTGCCCCATCGTCGACACCTGGTGGCAGACCGAGACGGGCAGCATCATGATCGCGCCGGTCCCCGGAGCGGTGGCAACCAAGCCCGGTTCGGCAACCTTGCCGCTGCCCGGCGTGCAGGCGGATATCATCGACAGCCATGGCGCGCCGGTGGGTCCCGGGCAGCAGGGCTACCTGGTCATCCGCCATCCCTGGCCCTCGATGTTCCGCACTCTCTACCGCGACGACGCGCGCTACAAAGAGGTGTACTGGTCGCGTTTCCCCGGCATTTACTTCACCGGTGACGCGGCGCGGCGTGACGCGGACGGCTACTTCTGGGTGCTGGGCCGGGTGGATGACGTGATCAACGTCAGCGGCCATCGCCTCAGCACGATGGAAGCCGAATCGGCAATGGTCCGCCATCCCGCCGTCGCCGAGGCCGCCGCGGTGGGCAAGCCGCATGAACTCAAGGGACAGGCGCTGGTGGTGTTTGCCACGGTGAAATCCGGGCGGCAGCGCTCTCCGGAACTCTCCGAAGAGCTGCGCGACTGGATCGCCAGCGAGATTGGCAGCTTCGCGCGGCCCGACGAAGTGCGACTGGTCGAAGCGCTGCCCAAGACGCGGAGTGGCAAGATCATGCGCCGCTTGTTGCGGGAACTGGTAGTCAGCGATAAGGTCAGCGGCGACACCACGACGCTCGAGGACTATTCCGTGATTCTCAAGCTCAGCAGCGAGGGCAAAGAGGAAGAAGAGATCCTGAGCGAGAAGAAGGGTTCCTGAAGTACCTCGTTAAAGGCGCGGAACCCGCGTTGCATGCGGGTTCCGCGCCAACGCTAAGCATTCAACTCCTCTCCCCCCCCGCTGTGTCTAAACGGGTAAGCAGCGTCCCGCTCGCGTAACGATCCAGGTAAAGATCCACGTAACGATCCCGCTCGCGTAACGATCCAGGTAACGAGCGCGCTCGCGAAACCGTCACTAAAAGAGCGCCGCCACCGGCTAGGGCTGGGCTGAAGCCGTCCTGAGTTCGCGGAGGTTTTGCCTCTCGTCCGGAGGCGTGGCGCTGGGATAAGACCGCTTTCCCGGATGAGAAGGGGTATCCTGAAGCAAGTGACCTTGGTGGGTCGGAAGGTCCATGCGCGGATTTGCAGTTCATGGCTGCAGTCTAACGGGGAGTCCAAGAAGCGGGTGGAACAAAAGCGGCTGTGCCGTTCGCCTCAGAACCTTTTTCATGCGGATGCCGACGTCCTCCAAACTGCGATGCCCAGAGTTGAAGCGAAGGTCGGCGGTTCTGCTCGCCCTCACGTTTGAGTGTCTGGCTTTCTGCGCCCTCGCTTTCTGCGGGTTGTGCGGAGCGCCGGCTCTTGCCCAGAGCGCCTCAGCTAACACCGCGGGGGTAGCCGCCGCGCAGCCGCTGGTTCGCGCGCCCCGGCTCACCCTCCAGCAGGCCCTGTTGTTGGCGCGGCGCTACAGTCCACAATTCAATGCCGCGGTGACGCAGGCGGGTTTGGCCCGCGAAAACCTCGTACAAGCCCGAGCCGGCCTGCTGCCGAGCGTTACCTACAACAATCAGTATCTCTACACGGAGGGCAACAATACCCCTTCCGGACGCTTCATTGCCAACAACGCGGTGCACGAGTACCTCAGTCAGGGGCAGGTGCATGAGGTGGTTCCGTTTCCCGCCGGGCTAAACGCAATGCATCAGGCGGCGGCGCGCCGCGCGCTGGCGCAGGCGCAGCGCGATATTGCCGCGCGGGGCCTGGACCGCACCGTGGTTGCCGACTATTACGGGGTGCTGGTAGCAGAGCAAAATCTGCGCGGGGCGCGCGACAACCTGACCGCCGCCCAGCGCTATTGGCGCGTAAGTCAGCAACTGCAGCGCGGCGGCGAGGTGGCCCAGGCGGACGTGATTCGCGCGCAAATCCAAAATAACCAGGCCGAACAGACGGTGGAAGATGATCAGCTTGCCCTGGAGCGGGCGCGCTTTAGCCTGGCGGTTTTGTTGTTTCCCAACCCGCGGCAAGCGTTCCGTTTGGTCAATGATCTGGCGGCGCCGCCTCCTTTGCCCGGTTTCCAAACACTGGCGAGACTAGCCGCTCTCCATAATCCGGAGTTGCGGGCCGCCCTGGCGTCGCTAAGGACGGCGAATGCAGGCGTCAGTCTGGCTCGCGACGCCTTTTTGCCTGCGCTGAGCCTTGATTACTGGTATGGCATCGACGCCACACATTTCGCCACCCGCAATGGTCCCATTCCCAACCTGGGCTCGGCGGCGGCGGCCACGCTGAACATCCCGATCTGGAATTGGGGAGCGACGGCCAGTCAAGTGCGGCAAGCCAAACTGCGCCGCCACCAGGCCAGGGTCGAACTCGCCTTTGCGCAGCGGCAAGCGCTGGCCAATCTGCAAACCAGCTACGACCAAGCGCGCGCCGCGCGTGCCGCTTTGGCCCGGTTGCATCAGACTTCGCAACTGGCGGCAAGAAACCTGCACCTGGCGTCGTTGCGCTATCGTTCCGGAGATGACACCATTCTGGCGTTGGTGGACGCCGAGTCGCTGCTGGCGCAGGCGCGTGCGGCCGAAACCGCCGGCCAGGCGCGCTATCGCGTCGCTTTGGCCACCTTAAACATCCTTACCGGTGGTCATCTGCAACCGGTGCCTGGAGCGCAACAGCCGTGAGCATTTTTCCGCCCTTGCGAAAACTCGAAGCCGCCAGCGCCACGCTGGCATTTTTGGTGTTGAGCGGCTGCGGCACCCACAAGCGCAAGCCGGTTTCGCCGGTGGTCACCGTGCAGGCACAAGCGGCCCGCCTCAAGCCCTTGCAGGAGGTGGTCAGCGCGGACGCGGTCCTGTACCCACTACAGGAAGCGGAGCTCACGCCACCAGTCAGCGCGCCGGTTAAGCGCTTTTACGTCAACCTCGGCAGCCGTGTGCATAAAGGACAGCTTTTGGCGGTATTGCAAGACGCCGAGCTCAGCGGCAACTATCAACAGGCGCAGGGGGAGTACGAGCAGGCCCAGGCGAACTACCGCTCGATAACCTCCGGCACGCTTCCCGAGCAGCTCAACCAGGCACAGCTCACGGTCAATTCGGCGCAGCAATCGTTGCGGAACCAGCAACGCATCTATCAGGACCGCAGACATTTATTTGCCCAGGGCGCTATTTCCCGCAATCAGTTGGATGATAGCGAGGTAGCGTTGGTGAATGCGCGCAACGCGCTGCTGCTGGCGCAGCAGCGGCTGCGGAAATTGCGGGCCGTCCAGAGGGGGACCATCCGGCAGTCGGCGCAAGGGCAGCTCACGGCCGCGGCGGGTCGCAAGAACGCGGCGCGCGCCCTGTTGGATTACTCGCAGGTGCGCAGCCCCATTAATGGCGTGGTGACCGCCCGTTCGTTATATCCGGGGCAGATCGCCAGTGCGGGAACGCCTCTGGTTACGGTGATGAATACCAGCCGCATGGTGGCGCGAGCCCATATCCCCGAACAGCAGGCGGCCCTGGTGAAGCTGGGACAGACGGCGGCAATATCCGTGGATGGCACGACCGTGCCGGCGCGCGTGACTCTGGTGAACTCGGCCTTGGATCCCAACAGCACGACCGTCGAGGTTTGGGCGGAGACCCAGCATGCCGACTTGCGCTTGCGCCCCGGGGCGGCAGCTACACTCACCATCGACGTCAGGAACGTTCCTCAGGCGCTGGTGGTCCCGGCGAGCGCGCTTTTGACCGCCGGCAACGGGCAAACCTCGATCATGGTGGCCGGCCCGGACGGCAGGGCGCACCTGCGCCCGGTGACCGTAGGTGTGCGCACCGCCGGCGAGGCGGAGTTGCTCAGCGGGGTGCACCCGGGGGAAATGGTCATCACGCAAGGCAGCTTCGGCCTGGATGACGGAACACGCGTGAAAGTGGCATCCGCCAAATAGCTTCGTCAAGAGAGGTCCATGCAGCGGTTCGGCAAACCGATTTTGTTCGTGATGATCGTGCTCGCGGTGGTGGGCGCGTATTTAAGCCTCAGTGTGCCCATCGCGGTTTTTCCGTCCACGAACTTTCCTCGTATCGTGATTGGCGCCGATGCCGGCGTCACTCCGATTGACCAGATGCTGGTCACGGTGACGCGGCCGCTGGAGAATGCCGTCAACAGCGTGCGGGGACTGCGTGGCGTCTACTCCATTACCAGCCGCGGCTCGGCCGAAATCGATCTCTCCTTCGACTGGAACGTGGATATGTTCCAGACGCTGGCGCGCGTCAATGCGGCGCTGGCCGGCATTCGTGGCGAGTTGCCGCCAAACACCGCGCTCTCGGCGCATCGCTTGACCTTTTCCAGCTTTCCCGTGCTGGGCTACAGCTTGACCTCCAGGACCGTGCCGCAGACGCAGCTCTGGCAGATGGCGCAGTTTGACATCAAGCCGCGCCTGAACCGGCTGGCAGGCGTTTCTACGGTGGTGGTGCAGGGCGGGCGCGAGCCGGAGTTCCACATCATCCCGGAGCCGGCGGAGTTGCAGCGCGCGGGCGTGACCGTGGCTGACATTCTGGCCGCCGTCAATCGCGGCAATGTTGTGCACTCCCCAGGCCTGATCAACAGCGGCCACCAGCTTTACCTGACATTGGTCAGCGGTCAGGTGCGTACGCCCCAACAGATTTCCGGGCTGGTGGTCAAGCTCTCGCCACAAGGGACGCCGGTCCGGGTGGGCGATGTGGCGGCGGTGCGAGAGTCGGTGCGGCCCGTCTACACCATTGTCAGCGCCAACGGCCAGCCCGCGGTCTTGCTCAACATCAACCGCCAGCCGGGCAGCAACACCATGTTGGTGGCCAGTGAAGTGCACCGCGAAATCGAGAGCCTGCGGCAGAGCCTGCCTCCCGGTATTCATCTGCAGCCTTTTTATGACCAGTCGGATATTGTCGGGGCTTCGATCAAGAGCGTGCGAGACGCCATCCTGCTCGGCATGATTCTGGCCTCGATCATCCTGGTCGTCTTCCTGCGTGACTGGGGAACGTCGGTGGTTGCCGGCCTGGTGATTCCCGTTACGGTGATGGTGACCTTCATCATCCTGAAGATGCTGGGGCAAAGCTTCAACTTGATGACCCTGGGCGGGTTGGCGGCCGCTGTTGGCCTGGTGATCGATGACGCGATTGTGGTGGTGGAAAACATTGTTCTGCACCGCGACGCCGGACAGAGCCTCATCTTCGCCATTCGCAGCGGCCTGCGCGAGATCACGATTCCTCTGCTGGGCTCAACTTTTACCCCCATCGTGGTCTTCCTGCCGTTGATTTCAATCACCGGGGTCACGGGAGTCTTCTTCCGCGCCCTGGCAATTACGGTGAGCGCGGCGCTGGTCACCTCACTCGCGCTGGCCCTCACCTGGACACCGGCGCTCAGTCAATACCTTATTAAGGACAAGGGGCCCGGAGGTTTGCACGATATTCCCCCCGGGGAAGAACAGCGCCGTCTGCTGCAGGCCGAAGAAGCCAGCGTGGGACCTTTGTTCCGCCGGATTTTGCGCGGCTATGAGCGCGCCCTGCAAACAGCTTTCGACCGTCCCGGCTGGCTGCTGATTGGCAGCGCGGTTTTGATTGTGGTCTCGTATGGCAGCTACCGCCTGCTGGGAAGCGACTTGTTGCCGCAGATGGACGAGGGAGGCTTTGTCGTCGATTACGTCATGCCGGCCGGCAGTTCACTGCAAGAGACCAACCGCGTCATTAGTCACATCGAACACATCATTACCGCCAACCCCGACGTGCAGGGCATTTCCCGCCGTACTGGTCTGCAACTCGGACTGGCGGCGGTGACAGAAGCCAATACCGGCGACATCTCGGTGAAGCTGAAGCCCAACCGCCAACACTCGACCGCGGAGGTGGAGGCGGTGTTGCGCCACGAGATTGCCGAAAAGGAGCCAGTGCCCGACATTGAGTTCGCCAACATGCTGCAGGACATGATTGGGGACCTCACCAACGCTCCTGAACCGGTGGAGGTGAAGCTTTTTTCTGAAAACGCGGCGCTGCTGCGGCAGTGGGCGCCGAGGGTGGGAGATGCCATTGGCAAGGTTCCCGGCATTGTCGACGTTATGAACGGCATTGACGACACCATCAGCGGCCCGGCATTGTCGTTCCACGTCAACGCGGCGGCGGCGGCGCGAGCCGGCTTTACCCCCGAGGAGGTGGCGCAAGATGCGCAGGCGCTGTTGCAGGGCGTGAAGGCCGAGCAGCCGGTGATTAAGAACGCGCGCGCCTACAACATCCGCGTGCGCTTTCCCGGCGCGGACCGGGCGACGGTGGACGCCATGCGCAATACCGTGTTGACCAGCGCATCCGGACACACCGCTACATTGGGGGCCCTGGCCGAACTGCGTGTGGTGCCGGGGCAAACGGAAATTCTGGAAGAAAACTTGCAGCGCGATGTGATTGTTTCCGCCCGTCTGGAAAACACCGATCTGGGCCATGCGATAGCCGGGGTGAAGAGCGCAGTCGCGGGTTTGCATCTGCCCGCGGGCATTCGCGTGGTCTATGGTGGTGGTTACCAACAGCAGCAGAAGTCGTTCAAGGATCTGCTGCTGGTCCTGCTGCTGGCGATTGTGCTGGTATTCGCGGTGCTGCTGTTTGAGTTTGGGTCGTTTTCCGCTCCCGCGGCGATTCTCGCCTCGGCGCTGTTGTCGACCTCGGGCGTGCTGTTGGCCCTCTTGCTGACCGGCACCACCTTCAATATCGCCTCTTTCATGGGGCTGATTATGGTGGTGGGCATTGTGGCCAAGAACGGAATCCTGCTGCTGGACGCCGAACAGAAGTTCCGCGACTGGGGCTATTCCGGGCGGGAAGCCATGTTGCAGGCGGGGCGGCGGCGGCTGCGGCCCATCGTCATGACCGCCCTGGCAACCGTGGCGGGCATGTTGCCCCTGGCCTTTGGTATTGGCGCCGGATCGCAGATGCTGCAGCCTTTGGCGATTGCCGTCATCGGCGGCGTGGTGATCTCGATGGCGCTGTCGCTGGTGATTACGCCGGTCGCCTACGTTTATATGAGCGGTCGCGCCCGCCAGACGCAGCACGTCCCCGTGGTCACCCATTAAGTGGTCACCCATGTGGTCACCCATTAAGCCGTAGGAGTGAGCCACCGAGTCCTCCCCTTGGGAGAGATCGCCGGGGGAGATCGCTAGTGGGGGGCGCGACATTCCACGCGCCTGCAGGCCCGCGCAGGGCTATCGCGCTATTGCCGGCTTTGCGGCACCTTGCTGATTTTGGCGGCCAGGATGAAGTCGCTCTCCGTGAGGCCGTTCACCTTGTGGGTATAAATAGTGATCACCGCTTTGCCCCAGCTCAGAAGAATGTCGGGATGATGGCCTTCGGCCTCGGCAATCCGCCCCACCTGGTTGACGAATTCCAACGCGCTGACGAAATCGGGGAACTTGAACTCGCGCTGCAGGTGATGTCCATCAACCACGCTCCAGCCCGGCACTTGCGCCTCCAGGCGCTTCAATTCCTCCCCTTGCAGCGCCGGCACACCGCCCCGGCAGGGAACGCAGGATTTTTCCGCTAGTTCAGGCATATGGATCCTTCCTGTTCCGGGTTCGTGCTATTCGGGAACCGGAACCGTGTCGCGAATGGCGGCAATCAGTGCTTCGATCTGCTCCGGCCGCTGCAGGCCAGCTCCCAGCCGCGGCTGAACCAGCACACGGTGCGAGAAAACCGGCACGACCATGTCTTTGATGTCGCTGGGGGTGCAGTAGGTACGCCCTTCCAGGAGCGCCCGCGCCTGCGCCGCCCGGTGCAGCATCAGCGTGCCGCGGGGGCTGACGCCAATCGCCAGGCTGTCATGGTGACGCGTGGCGCCGGCCAGGGCCAGTTCGTATTCCAGCAGGGAATCGTCCACGTGCACCTCGCGGGTCATCTGCTGCAATTCCAGCACATTGTCTGTGCTGAGAAGGGGCTGCAGCCCGGAGAGTTGTTCCGCCCCGGCCTGCCCGCGCAAGATGGCCAGTTCGTCTTCGCGATGGGGGTAGCCCATGCGAATGCGCACCAGGAAGCGGTCCAGTTGGGATTCGGGCAGGGGAAACGTCCCGTGGTGCTCGCTCGGATTCTGGGTGGCAATGACCAGAAAAGGGCGCGGCAGCGGATGGCTTTCGGTATCCACCGTGACCTGGTGCTCGTTCATCGCCTCCAGCAACGCCGATTGCGTTTTGGGCGTGGTGCGGTTGATCTCGTCAGCCAGAACCACATTGGCGAAGATCGGCCCGTGCTTGAATTCGAAGCGCTCCGCGCGCTGGCTGTAGATGTTGGTGCCCACCACGTCGCTGGGCAAGAGATCGCTGGTGAACTGAATGCGCTGGAAGCTGCCATCCAGCGTGCGTGCCACCGCATGCGCCAGGGTGGTCTTGCCAACGCCAGGAACATCTTCAATCAGGACGTGCCCATCGGCGAGCAGCGCGGTGAGCGTCATGCGGACGGCCTGATCGGAACTACGGATGACGCGGCGTAATTCGTTCTCCAGCCGCACCAGATGGGTGAGGGTAAGGGGTTCAACTCTCAACGGGTGGGTATCCTCGTGATCGCGTCGCATGTGCAGGTCTCACTTGCGACATCGGCTACTCCCTCGCAGTGTAACAGTTCGACAGTGGTGGACTGCTGAACGTGATCGCAAAAGAAACGATTGCGTGCAGAATGTTGCCGATACTCGGCTTTGATGGAAACACGAAGGCCCACTTCCGAAGAAGTGGGCCTTCGCGCTTGGAGAAAAGCTTCGGTGCCCTCGAATCGAGGAAGGCTGCGAATCCCGTCCCAGCAGGGACGCACCAAACCTTCAATGGCCGAATGTTAAAGCCCCGGAGGAAAGCGTGTCAAGGCGAAATTTCCTCTGAGTGCACAAAACGCTACTTTGTTTTCAACAAGTTACATATTTTCATAGAATTCCGAAATTAAAATAGTTAACATCCAAATTTTGGCACTACGGAGGGTTGGCAGGCCGCCGAAGAGGGCAAGCTGCTGAAAATAAGCTTCTTGCAAGCAAATAAGAAGGGGGCGGTGCGGAATGGGCGCACTGTCGTTTCAGGGCCCAGAAATGTTCATCTCTAGCGCTCACCGGCAATGGCGTTGGTAGACTCTGAGTGGCATTGAGGCGCACGATGCTTCCGCTTCACTGGAGCGAACTCGCTGGAGAACGTGCCAGCGACCAATGGGAGCGGGCGTCCTGAATGAGACGAGAGCGTGCCTCCGGCCAGGAGTTCGATTGTTCATCGAGACACCCTCAATACGCGGCAGCGGACGTTCCCCTGAATCCGCGCATGCGAACCACTCCCTCCTCAAGCGGCGGCGCCGTTGGGTGATTCTTGGTGCCGCGGTTCTGATGCTGAGCGTCGTTGCAGTGCCTCTCCGGGGATTGCAGGATGACCTCGAGGCATACGCATTGCTCTCGCGTTTCGCCAATCCTCACCGGACTGATTTTTTGATCACGCATGAGACTGGGCCCATTCGCGAGGAGTCGATCACGATCAAATCCGCGGGGAAGCCGATTGCCGCGCGCTTGTATATGCCGGTCGGAGTAAAGCACCCGGCGGCAATGGTTCTGCTGCACGGCGTCCATCACCTTGGCTTCAACGAGCCCCATTTGATTGCGTTTTCACGCGCGATTGCCTCCACTGGTGTGGACGTACTGACGCCAGAGCTGAGCTCGTTAGCCGACTACCACGTGGATGGGAGAACGATTGACACCATAGCCGCGTCAGTCGACGAACTCTCTTCGCGCACGCACCAGCCGGTACTGCTCACCGGTCTAAGCTTTGCCGGAGGGTTGTCGCTGCTTGCCGCGACTCGCCCGGATCTTGCACCCAAACTGCGTGCCGTTGTGGTGCTGGGTAGTTACGACAACCTTCCCCGGGTAGTCCACTTTTTGATTACCAGCACCGCGGAACTGCCGGATGGAAGAGTGATTCCCTACCGGGCGCATGAGTATGGGGCATTGGTGTTTGTCTATTCGCATCTGAATCGGTTTTTTTCAGAACGCGACCTCCCGGCGGCCCATGAAGCGCTTCAGCACTGGCTGTGGGAAGATCCCGCGCCGGCAAGAGCCGCGGCCCAGAGATTGAGTCTCGCAGGCCGGAAACTCATGGCGATTTTGTTCGCGCACGACTTTCAAAAAATCCAGCCTCAACTGCTCAGCGCCTGGCAGCGCGATCAGGCGGAATTGATCGCCCTCTCGCCAGATCAGGTTTTGCAGCGGCTGCGGGTTCCGGTGTTTGTGCTGCACGGCAAAACAGACAGCATCATTCCGTCGACAGAAGCCGCCTGGCTGGCCCGCGACATCCCGGCCTGCGATCTCAGGCAGGTTCTCGTGACGGCGGCTTTCAGCCATGTGGAGATGAGCAGGAAAGAACGCTGGCGGGACGAACTAGGGCTGGTGCGCTTTGTCGGTAGTGTCTTGCAGGCGGGGCGGCAGCCAGCCGGTCCCAATCCGGCGTGTGGCCCGGCGGTTTAGAGAACCAGAACCATCGCCGCTAGCCAGCTATATTACAGTTCCAGCCGGATGATGTTGTCCTCATCCTTCTTTCCGAAGCGCTTGGGGAAGAGCCGTGCCAGAAAAGCCCGCAATCCGCCGGTTAGCAATCCCACCACCACGGCCACGGCAATCAGCAGCCCGACCAGCAAAAAAATGCCGATGAGCAACTGCGGCACGGCGCCAGCGCCGATCGGCATGGGGCGCGTCCAAGTCACGGTGGCGTCCCAGTTAATGTTGGAAAGTACCTGGCGCGCCGCGTCCCGGTCACCAGAGGGGGCGCCGAAGTGAAACAACGAAACGAAGGGGCCACTGCGGCGGATCAGTGAAGGATCGATCAAACGCGCCCCGGCAAGCTGCTGCCGAAGTTGCGCCAGTTTGTTGCGAGCAATATCGGGAGTGGGATAGGAAAGCAGAACCACCTGGCCGCACACGGCGCTCGGCGCCAGGCTGGCCGGGGTGGTGGGTTGCGCGCAGATGTCCAGCTTGCCGCGGCTGGCCCCATTCAGGTCATAAAGCCCGGTAACAATTTCCACTCCCTTGTCGAACCCGGCAGCGGAAACGGGAAACCAGGGCGCCGCGGCCGCCAGCGACGTGGGACCGCCGGCATAAACCATGGAGTGATGCACGAGGCCGGCCGGGGGCAGGAAAAGCGGCAGAGTCGGCGGCTGGTTAGCGGGGCTTTGCGGAACGTTTAAGCCTTTCAGCAATTGGCGCATCTCGCTGCCCGTCATTGCCGTGAGCTGGTCCAGGTTGACCAAAATAACCCAGGGTCCTCGCATGAGGACGACGTGCGTATCGCCCGAGACTCCGATGGCGGTTGGCGACCCGGTCGTGAAGCGATGATAGGTGGGCGGGCGGAGCAGGGTGTAGCCCCCGTAGGCGCCGCTGGCGTCCTGGAAGCGGTACCCTTTGACGTCGATCAGACGCACCCCACGCCGATAGCGTGCGCGCTCCACCGAGACCAAGCGGCACTCGCCCAGCAACTCGGCCTGGTTGGAACTTAAGCCCCAGGGAGCGGTGCTTTCTGTTGTGGTTTGGATCTTTTGCCAGCCGGCAAAGTCGGGTAAACCCGCAGTGGAAGTTGCGGAGGGCTGGGCAACAATCCCCGCATGGGCAGTCGTAAGAACTGCCTGCTTTCCGGCTGTAGGTTTGCCCAGCGCCGGCGCGGCGGAGGGCAGCAGGACCATGGCCGCGAGAGGCAGAAGAATACGAAGGCGCGTCACACAATTATTGTGTCACGCCATCTGGAGTGGCGCCGTTATTCTCCGTGCATCGGTAAGGGGCGTTCCGAGCTGGCCGCCTGCACGCCACCCAGCGACTGAATGTACTTCACGATCCCGGCGTACAATGCGTCAGCGATCTTCTGCCGGTAGGCCGCACTGCGGACCAGACGCGCGTCTGTTGGATTGCTCAAGAACGTGATCTCGGTCAGGATCGACGGCATGTGAGCGCCGATCAGGACAACAAAGGGAGCGGAACGGACGCCGCGGTTGTCTTCGTGGACGCGGCGCGCGAGGGTGTTTTCCACGTCTTCGCCAAGAAGGCGTGATTCCTTGGTTTTGTCCTGCAGGGCGATTTTGGTGAGAAGCCCGCGCAGTTGGTGTTCCGATTGATCGCCGGTGGCGTTTTCGCGGGCCGCAACCCGCAAGGCGTGTGGGTTGTGGGTGAAATCGAGGTAATACGTTTCGATACCCCGAACGCCGCGTTCCGGACTGGAATTGGCATGCACGGAGATAAATAAGTCCGCATGCGCGCGGTTGGCGATGGCGGTGCGCTCCTGCAAGGGAATAAAGACGTCGGTCTTGCGGGTATAGATCACATCCGCGCCGAGTTGGTCGTGCAGCTTGCGTCCCAGGCGGCGGACCACATCGAGCACGACATCCTTTTCGTAAATGCCGCCAGGGCCGATGGTGCCGGTATCATGGCCTCCGTGGCCGGCGTCGAGCACGATGCGGCCAACCTTCAGTCCAAGCACACGGGTCAGCGAATTATCCGCGAGCCGGAGCCTGGCGTTATCCAGTTCCGCACGCGGGGCGACATGATGGAGGGGAACTGGGTTCGAGGTCCGCGACGATTGGTGAATGGCTTCAGCCCGCGAGCTTGAGGCGAGCACGGGTGGGGAAACGTGTTGAGCCTCGCTTTGGACTTGCGGCCTAAGTGGCGAGGTGGGCGCCAGATCGGTTTCGCTGGTCTGGCCATGAACAGTCGTTCTAGTTGCGACCACCGCCGCAACGTGAGAGATCTCTGCCGGGCCGCTGGTTAGCGGACGGTGACGTTCCGGACGGGCGTGCTCCGGGCGAGCATGAGGCGTCCGAATCCGCAGCGAACGCGCTTCCGCGGCGACCGCGGCGGGATTGACCGCAGCGACCACCAGACGGTCGGGGTTGGGGTAGTAGAGGGCAGTCAGGCTCTCATGCGGCGCGGCCTCATCGAGAACCAGGCGCACCACTCCAGGGCGGTTCTGCGCCATGCGGACGCTGCGGATCAGGCCGTGAGTAAAACTCAGCGTGCGTTCGGGACTCCCTAAATCCGCCTCTTTAAGATCGAAGTACACCCGGCGCGCTTCAGGAATGGTTCCCTCCTGGAAAGTGACCGGACCGCTCAGACGGACAACAACGCTGGTTGAAACCGGCGTTGCCCAGGCCCGCAATCCGCGGACTTCCACGAGTTCGCTGGCCGGGGAGGGCGCGCCAGGCGCGGCGCCGACTTGCGGTGGAGCCGGGGCTTTCGGCTTGCGCTCGGTCCGGACTAAATGGGATGCGGCGGGTCTGTCTTGTTCCGCTCGCAAGCGCAGCCTGCGGCGGGCCCGTGCCGCCTCACGCGACGCACTTGCCAGGACAGGCGGCGCGTGCTTGAGGCGATGGCGCAGTTGCAGCGGAACCAGTTCCGCGCGCGGGTCGGCGGGGTAGTGTTCTTCAAAATCGCGCAGCCAGTGGCGGGCGGCCTCGCGCTCGTCCAGGTGATACCACTGAATCTGACCGAGTGCCCATTCCGCATTGCGGCGGTACTTCGTATAGGGGTGCTTTTGCAGCAGGTATTTGTAGAGCTGCGCCGCCCGGCTCCAGGCCGAGTCGCGGTGCAAGTCCTGCGCCAGGTCCACTTCAACCGTGCCGGCGTCGTAGAGCGCGGTCTCGGCGGCGGAGCTGCCGGGGTGATGACGCCAGATGGGGGCCAGGACCTCGACGATGGCGGTGTAGTCACCTGCTTTTCTTTGGGAAAGGGGTCGCCGGAGTAAGCGTTCGTGGAGCCGGTGCGCGCGCGACAGGGCGGCTTCCCCCGGTGTCTGGGCGTGCAGGCCGCAGAGCAAAAACAGGGGAGTGCTCCAGAGCGCGATGCGCCGGAGTGGACGCTGGATCCTGAGAAGATGTCGTTTTACAGTCACCGCGATGACTGCGGAAAATCCAAGAGCATCTTCACTGTAGCGGAGCGGGGGCGTGGATACAACCGGCAGTGGCATGGGGGTGCCTTTTTGAATACCCCGCGGTCTGGCGTAACGCAGTTGACGCTACGGCAGATTGCTGAGGACGAGATGGCCGCTCGGGTCGCGGCTGACCTCGATGGGATGCGCCGCGGCAAGTTGGGCGCGCGGCACGGCAGCCTGCCTGGGCCGAAGAGGCGGCCTTCCGGTGCGGGCCAAGTGCCGTGAGGCCGCTTGGGAGTTAACCTGAACGCTGGAGATTTTCTGCCCATGCCAACCCGCGCGCCGCAGCCGGTGCGTTATTACCCGCACATAGGCTTGCGTCTCCGGGTAGGGCGGCACGCCACCATAGTGGGTGACCGCGGCTGGTCCGGCGTTATAGGCGGCCAGGCTGAGCGGCACATTGCCTCTGAACTGATGCAGCAGATCCCGCAAGTAACGAACCCCTCCATCAATGTTGGCGGCGGCATTAAAGGGATTGCTGACACCCAGGTCTCGCGCCGTTTCCGGCATGAGCTGCATGACGCCTAAAGCGCCTTTGTCGGATACCGAGTTGGGGTCGAAGTCTGATTCCAGGTGCGCCACTTCGCGGACCAGTCGTGGGCTGACGTGATAGCGTTGGGCGGCGCTCGCCAACAAGGTTTGGATATGGCTGGTTTGCGCCGGGTTGTTGGACGGGCGCCAAAAGCTGGCGGGAGAGGTCCGGAGGGCGGTTTCGCGAAAAGCGGCGCCTGGGTGGCGGCGCGTGCGCGGGGGGAGGCTCGTGTCCGGCAGGTTCACGTAAATCCAATGACCGCGCTCCAGGACCGCCACAATGTGTCCCGCACGCGCCGGCAATCCGGGTTGTTGGGCACAGCAAGCCCCAGCACCCAAAATTATGGCCGCCAGCGCTCCGGCAAAAGTGCCCCATTTCATCCGCGGCACCGTCCGGTCGACCATTCCGGCGACAGCGCGCTGACGCGCGGCCAGATGGACCGAAGTGCGTGTGAAGGGCGTTGGGAGCACGGCAAAACCTCGCGGGAGGCGATTATAACCAGAGACTCTGGCCAAAGGCGCTCAGAAATTGCTAAGAGGTGGCGGTCCGGTAAACAGAGAACGCTGACCTTGTACGGTCGTTCAGGGTGGCGTGAATGTTTTTTTGCTTTCTGGCGGCCTTGGGGCGCTGCGAGCCTCGGCAAGAGCGTTGCCGCTTGCCGAAGCGGCAGCCGATGCCGCACGCTAAAGTGGCGCGGCTGCTGCGCCGCCGCAGAGAAAATGATGTCAATAGAAGCCCAACTGCGCGATAAGCTGAGGAAAATCGAAAGCCTGTTTGCCGGGGCCACCACGCCTGGAGAGAGGGCGGCGGCCGGGGCGGCGCTGGAGCGGGTGCGCAAGCGCTTGGCGGAGTTGGAGCGTACCGAGCATACCGTCGAGATGCGCTTCGCCTTGCCTGACCCGTGGAGCCGTCAGCTTTTCCTGGCATTGAGCCGCCGCTACGGGCTTCAGCCCTTTCGCTATCCGCGCCAACATCGAAGCAGCCTCATGTTGCGGATTCCCAAAAGCTTCCTAGATAGCGTTTTCTGGCCCGAGTTCCTGGACCTGGATCAAACATTACGAACCTATCTGGCCGAGGTCACGCGGAAGATCATCCGGGAAGAGGTTTACCGCGATACCAGCGAAGCGCCTGAAGTGGTGCCCACGCCGGAGTAGAGCGCGCGTTTACCGCAAATCCTGCTGTGCCGCCTCGTACTTGAGCTTTGCTCCCGCCGCAGCGTCCGCTCTGAAGTCCCTTACAATAGAGGCACCCGAGGCGCTTGCGAGAGTGGCGGAATTGGCAGACGCCCTAGACTTAGGATCTAGTGCCCAAAAGGCGTGGGGGTTCGAGTCCCCCCTCTCGCACCATCCATCCGCTTTCACTTTTCCTCCCTGACCGTTCGGTCTCAGTCGCTGCTCCCAGCCTGCCTATACTGAATCAAGAAGGCAGAAACGGAGGGGACCGTTCCTTCCGGCGGAGCTTCTATGGATGAGGCAGTCATTCTCTCGGGTGTGCGCACTCCGGTAGGGCGTTTTCTTGGCGGGCTGTCACCGCTTTCGGCGCCGAAGTTAGGCGCGATTGTGGTGCGCGAGGCGGTGCGCCGCGCCAGTATCGACCCAGCGCTGGTGGACGAATGCATCATGGGCAACGTGGTGCAGGCCGGGCTAGGTCAAAATCCCGCCCGGCAAGCGGCTCTGCACGGCGGTCTGAAGCCGCAGGTCGGCGCCCTCACCGTCAACAAGGTCTGTGGTTCGGGGCTCAAAGCGGTCGCGTTGGCCGCGCAGGCGGTGCAGGTGGGCGATTCGGAGATTGTGGTCGCCGGCGGAATGGAGTCCATGTCGAACTGTCCCTACCTGCTGCCCGGCGCGCGTCAGGGCTACAAATTGGGTTCGGCCGAACTGGTTGACTCCATGGTGCACGATGGTCTTTGGGATGCCTTTGAAAACTTCCACATGGGGCAGACGGCGGAACTGGTCAGCGACAAGTACCGCGTCAGCCGCGAGGAGCAGGACGCCTATGCCCTGGAGAGTCATCGCCGCGCGGTGGCGGCCATCAAGGAGTGCCGCTTTTCGCAGGAGATTGTGCCGGTAGAGATACCCGGCAAGAAGGGTGAGGTGACGGTGATCAGCCGCGATGAAGGGCCGCGCGAAGACACCTCCGCCGAGGCGCTCCGCAAGCTGAAGCCGGCGTTCAAAAAGGACGGCACCGTCACTGCCGGCAATGCCCCGGGGGTGAACGACGGAGCGGCCGCCACCGTGGTCACCAGTGAACGAAAGGCGCGGGAACTTGGGATCAAACCTCGCTTCAAAATCGCTGCCCAAGCCACTAGCGGCATCGAGCCCAAATGGGTGATGATGGCGCCCGTGGAGGCGGTGCGCAAGTTGTGGAGCAAGACCGGTTGGACGGCTGGCGACGTCGATCTTTATGAACTCAACGAAGCCTTCGCCGTGCAAGCCATGGCGGTGGTGCGGGAACTCGGTCTATCCATGGATCGCGTGAATGTCAACGGCGGCGCGGTAGCTTTGGGACATCCTATTGGCGCCAGCGGCGCCCGCGTGTTGGTGACACTGATGTATGAGATGGAGCGGCGCGGTTCGCGGCGCGGCATTGCCGCCCTCTGCCTGGGCGGTGGCAACGCGGTGGGAATGGCGATCGAGCGCATGGGCTGAACGCCTAAGGAGCAAGCCACCGAGTCTTGGAGCGGGCGGCGAGAACGTGACGAGGCCATGTCTCGGAAAAAGAGGAGAAGAACCCTTTGCCAGATATCAGAATCGCGGTTGTTGGCGGTGGCACTATGGGCAACGGCATCGCTCATACCGCCGCGCGCGCGGGTTTTGCCGTTCAGCTCTGCGAAATCAATGATCAGCGGCTGGAGCAGGCCTTGGCCACCATCGCCGCCAACCTGGAGCGCGAGCGGAAGAAGGGCAAGCTGAGTCCCGAGCAGGTAGCGGCCGCGCTGGACTCCATTGAAGGGACCACGCAACTCGAACGCCTCTCCAAGGCCGCGCTGGTCATTGAGGCTATTCCGGAGCGCCCGCAACTCAAGCAGGAGCTGTTTCAAAAGCTCGACCGCTTGTTGCAGCCCAGCGCCATTTTGGCCAGCAACACCAGCGCCATCTCGATTACTTCCCTGGCGGCGGCCACGGAGCGCCCGGACCGCTTTATCGGCATGCATTTCATGAATCCCGCCCCGGTCATGCCGCTGGTGGAACTCGTCTGCGGCATTGCCACCAGTGACGATACCCGCGCCCGGGTGAAGGAACTGACGCTGGCGCTGGGTAAAACGCCGGTCGAGGTGCAGGATTATCCGGGCTTTGTTTCCAACCGCGTGTTGATGCCGATGTTGAACGAAGCCATGTACTGCGTCTTTGAAGGGGTGGGGACGGCGGAGGCGGTGGATCAGGTGATGAAGCTGGGCATGAACCATCCCATGGGCCCGCTGACACTGGCCGACTTCATCGGGCTGGATGTCTGCCTCGATATCCTGCAGGTGCTGTATGACGGTTTTCAGGATAATAAGTACCGTCCCTGTCCGCTGCTGAAACGGATGGTCGCCGCCGGCTGGTTAGGACGCAAAAGCGGACGCGGGTTTTTCAACTACCGCTAGCAGTCCGGGGTAAAAGCGCAGGCAGGCGCGTATGAGGCGGGGAGAGCCCAAGAGAAGTTTCATCGCTGTCCGGTTGCGCCGGTTTCTCGCATTAGCAAAATCATCAGCAGCTTGGGATATCCAAGCTGCCTGCCACTGGCGTCCAATAGCAGAGAGGCCCCGGCGCCGCCTAATCTGGCGCTGGCTAACGCGTGAAACATCCGCTCCGCTTCGCTGCCGTTCTTATTGCTTTTGCCTGGATTGTGGCCCCGCTGCAGGCCCAAGAGCCGGTTCTCGCAGTCGCGCCGGGTGTGCTGCTCCTGCCCACCTCGGGGGTTGCCCTGGATGCGCGCAACGGAAACCTGCGGTGGCGTTTGCAGACCTCCAGCACGCTGCTGCGGCGGGATGTGTTCAGCGATGGCGCGCGCCTGCTGATCGTCTCCGAGGCGGGCGGCCAGATACCCGTCATTCACACGCCGTTGATCCGCCTCCGCCGCATCAATCCACGCACTGGAGGCCAGCTCTGGTCGCGCCTGCTGCCACGCCCCGAGGAGATGGCTCTTGACGCCCGTGTGCGGCTCTTCTACATCCTCAGCGACGGCCATCTGTTGGTAATCAATGTTCACAATGGCGGCAAGCTCGCCTCGCTTCATACGCCCTTTTGGGCGCGCGGCCCGTTGCTGCTACTGCCCGAGGGTGGCGTGGAGATGCTCAGCAGCAATGGCGACCGCAGCCGTATTTGCCAATGGCGTCCGGGAACAAAAAAAGTGCAGTTGGCCTCCTACGAGCAGCCCTTGCTCCCGGTGCGCGGTTCCGGCGGCAATGTCCTCTATGCTCCCCGCCAGGGCGAATACCTGGCGCCGGGTTCGCTGCATCCGCTCATGCGGGAATCCGGCGCGGCCTTCCCACGCGTGGACATCAGCTCCGCGGGCTTCGCCTTCACCGACCAGGCCGGCGGAAGAGACCTGCTGCGCGGCGCCACCTTCACTGGCCAGGCCTGGAGCTTCAGCGGGTTTACCGCTCCCATTCACAGCCTTCTGACGACGGGCCGCGCCGCCCTGGCGCTGGCCTGGAACATGCTCACCCCTTCCCATGCGGAGCATAAACTCTCCGGCCCTTACGCAACGCAGGTAGTTGCGGTGCATCTCGATAGCGGCAAGCCGATGTTCTCGCAACAGGTCCCCTTCCGTGTCAACCGGACGGTGGGGGATCGCTCTTCCTGGATCTTATTTGGCGACAGCCAATTGCGCGCCATCGACGCACAGAGCGGTAAAACCCTATGGAACGCCCATGGCAGCTACACCCCCGCGGTGCTGACCTCCAAGCAACTGGTGGTGTGGGACGATGGAGCGTTGCAGGCGTTTAACCGGGAGAACGGCGACCGGCTGTGGCGCGACCGCCTGGTCCGTGGCCCCGAGGCGCGTAGCAAGTGGCACTGGCACTGAGTTTGACGCGCGCCCAGGGAAACTGAGCGGCGTTGCGCTCCCTTTTTCCAGGCAGGTGCCAGGCGTGAGCTTCGGCCGGACACCGCAGCGGGCGGCAGATGCCGCCCCCACCCACTTGCGTACCCCCGGCCGTGGGGGTTTCGTTCGCTTTTTCTTCGCCCATGGGGGTGGCTCATGCTATGATGCGCTGCGTGGAGTGTTTGCATCGAGAAAACACATGTTCGTCCGCAGCGGCGCTGTGGAAAAATTTTTTCCGGAGTTGAACCATGGCCGATGATCGTTCCCGCGCTATTGAAGCGGCTTTGTCGCAAATCGAAAAACAGTTTGGCAAGGGTTCGGTCATGCGGCTGGGGGCCAAGGATGCGATTGTTCCCATCGCGGTGATCTCCACCGGCTCGCTGGCTTTTGACGCCGCGCTTGGGGTGGGAGGCATGCCGCGTGGCCGTGTGGTCGAGATTTTCGGTCCGGAATCCTCCGGCAAAACGACGGTGGCGCTGCAGGTCATTGCCCATGCCCAAAAAATGGGCGGCATGGCCGCCTTTGTCGACGCCGAACACGCCCTCGATCCCATTTATGCCCGCAAGCTCGGCGTGAATGTGGACGACCTGCTGGTTTCACAGCCCGACTATGGCGAGCAGGCACTGGAAATTGCCGAGGCGCTGGTGCGCTCCGGAGCTCTGGATGTGGTGGTGGTCGACTCGGTGGCGGCGCTGGTGCCCAAAGCCGAACTGGATGGCGAGATGGGCGACTCCCATGTGGGCCTGCAGGCGCGCCTGATGTCGCAGGCGCTGCGCAAGCTCACCGGCATTGTCGCCAAGTCGCGCACCTGCCTGATTTTCATCAACCAGATCCGTGAAAAAATCGGCGTGATGTTTGGCAGCCCGGAGACCACTACCGGCGGCCGCGCGCTGAAATTTTACTCCAGCGTTCGTGTCGATATCCGCCGGATCGCCGCAATCAAGGATGGCGATGTGGTAATCGGCAGCCGCACCAAGGCCAAGGTGGTGAAAAACAAGGTGGCGGCCCCCTTCCGCGAAGCCGAATTCGACATCATGTACGGCGAAGGCATTTCGCTGGAGGGCGACATGATCGATATCGGCGTGGAAAAAGGTGTGGTCGATAAATCCGGTTCGTGGCTCTCCTACAGCGGCGACCGCATCGGCCAGGGGCGGGAAAACGCCAAGCAGTTCCTGCGCGACAACAAAGACATCGCCGCAAAGCTGGAGGCGCAACTGCGCAAGGAATTGGGCTTGGTGCGGGACAACCCGGAGCTTCCCGCCGCCACAGAAAACGGTGCAGCCAATGGGGCCAGCAACGGGACAGCGCGTCCGGCGGCTAACGCCGCCGCCGCGGGCGGATCGCGCCCCACGCCGCCACCGCCACCGGCGCGGCGCGGCTGAGGCGGATTTCTTAGTTGCACGAACAAGGGCCGGATGGCGAGCTCGCCATCCGGCCCTTGTTCCTTTTTTGCTGAACTGGCGTGTGCCGCCTACTTCTTCGCGGTTGCCGCTTCCTCAAGCTGCTTCTCGGCCAGGTACCAGTCGAGCTGCTTGAGGTTTTTGTCGCTGGCGCGCTTTTCCGCGTCGGCCTGGGTTTGCGGTGGCGGCAGGACGACGTTCTGTCCCTTCTTCCAGTCGGCGGGGGTGGAAACACCATGCTTATCCGTGGTCTGCAGCGCTTCGAATACACGCAGGATTTCGTCCACGCTGCGTCCGGTGGACTGCGGATAGTAGAGGATGGCGCGAATGACCTGCTTGGGGTCAATGAAGAAGACGGCGCGAACCGGCGCCGTGTCGCTGGCGCCAGGATGCAGCATGCCGAACGCCTGCGAAACCTTCATGTCCAGATCGGCGATGACCGGGAAGGCGACCTTGACGCCGGCATTTTCTTCGAGGTTGCGCATCCAGGCGATATGGGCGAAAACGCTGTCCACACTGACGCCAATCGGCTGGATATTGAGCGCCTGAAATTCAGGGTAGCGGCGCGCGAACTGAATGAACTCGGTACTGCAGACCGGGGTGAAATCGGCCGGATGGGAAAACAACATCACCCATTTGCCTTTAAAGTCGCTGAGGCGGATGACGCCGTGGGTGGACTTGGCTTCAAATTCGGGGGCGGGTTCGTTGATGCGGGGCAGTGTGCGCTGCGTCACGGTTTGGGTATCGCTCATGGGAAATTTTCTCCTGTTCCAATTAATCTGCTGGACTCAATGAATTCGTGCTGCGAGGGGCATCACCCGGGGCAGGGCCTGAAAAGACAAAACCCACCGCGGGAGCAAGCCGGGTGGGCAGTGGGATGAACCAGAAAACTGGAAATCCGCTAGTCGCACCTCCGGCTCGGGCTGCAACAGCAGCAACAACAACACAGGAGCCGGATCAAGGTGGACATGGGAATAGTCTAGGGGAGGGCTGTGCGCGGCGTCAAGTTGGCGTCTCGTCGTTGTCAAACCTCAATAGAAATATCCCCATCGTTAGCTCCCAAACGGTACAGAAGTTTAAGCCCGGCCACCATCCGTGAGCTTTGGCCGGAACCGAAGCGACTGGAAAAGCGGCCGCGCCGCTGGCGCTGCTTTCTGGGCTAAGCTGCTGGATGGAGACGATCCTATGACCAAAGCTGCCGCCTTCCTCCATCGTTGCGGCTTATTTGTCCTCGGCACCCTCTTTTCGCTGACCGCTTGGGCCGCCGGGAACACCCCCGCCATGCGGCACACCAACAAGCCGCTGCGCATCTACTTCATTGATGTCGAGGGCGGGCAATCCACACTTTTCGTTACTCCGGAAGGCAAATCGCTGTTGGTCGATACGGGTTGGCCGGGCAATAACGGGCGCGACGCGGAGCGCATTGTCGCCGCCGCCCATGCCGCCGGCGTGCACAAGATTGACTACGTTCTGATTACGCACTTCCACGAAGATCATGTGGGCGGGGTCCCGAACCTGGTGGCGCGCATTCCCGTGCGCACGTTTATCGACCACGGGGTCAACCGTCAGACTGATGACAAGCCCACTGAAACCGACTACCTGGCCTACCGCAAGGTGCTGGCCACAGGAAAGTATCGCCACATCCTGGCGCACCCGGGCATGGTGCTGCACATCGGGTCGTTGCGCGATGAAATTGTGAGCGCGGACGGCGCGCTCATCCAGCAAGCGTTGCCGGGCGCGGGTCAGAACAACGCGACTGCGTGCAAGGCGTCAGCGCCGCGCCCCGCGGACCAGACCGAGAACGCCCGTTCGGTGGGCTCGGTATTGACGTTTGGCCGCGTGCGCATCCTCGATCTTGGTGATCTGACCTGGGACAAGGAAATGCAACTCATGTGCCCGGTAAACAAGCTGGGTCACTTCAACCTGTACGTTGTTTCCCACCATGGCTGGATGCAGAGTGGCAGCCCGGCGCTGGTGCACGGCATACGAGCGCCACTGGCGATCATGGATAATGGCGAGCACAAGGGCGGCACGCCCTCCACCTGGAGCATTATCGAGAGCGCTCCGGGGCTGCGGCAGCTTTGGCAGTTGCACACCTCCGCCGAAGGCGGCGCCACCCATAACGTGCCCGCCCCATACATTGCCAACATCCAGGGCGGCAGCGACGGCAACTACCTAAGGGTAACCGTCTGGCCCAGCGGCGTTGTACGGGTTTTTAACTCGCGAACGCAACGAGGGCAAAGCTACCGCACGGGAGCACAGTAGGGAGCGTGATTTGCCAATAATCGCTGAATTTGTCTCTAAACTGGTCCCATGCGGCACGCCATCATCGTTGTGTGGCTCTCGATAATCTCTTTGATCCAAGGCGGCGCGGCCCAGAGCCGGCCGCAAGCGGTCCCCTTCACGACCAACTCCGATGGCATGGTGATCCTGCCGGCAACATTTGGCGACGGCGTCGAGGGGCACGTGATTTTCGATACCGGAGGCGGCCTGGACGTCTTCGCGCCCAGCCTGGTGCAGCGGCTGGGAGGCAAGCCGCAGGGGGTTTTCACCGGCTTCCGCATGAATGGTGAGCGCATGGACCTGGCGCTCTATTCAATGCCGTCCATCGAAGTGGGCGCCATGCGTTGGACTGATTCCGGCGTTGGCGTCTGGAAGGCGCTGGACGGCTTCCCGGATTTTCAGGGCATCATCACCCTTAACGATTTCCGCCATCAGCCATTTACCATTGACTTCGCCCACCATGTTTTTGTTTTCGAGACTGCGGAATCGCTGGCGCGGCGAGTTGCGCAGGGAACGGTGATCCCGCTGCACTTTGACGATTACCGCGGCATCGCCCTGGATTCATTCGCCAGCTTCCGGTTGGGATCGCGGACTGGCTTATGTGAAATCGATACCGGCAGCCCGGAGTCGACCATCAGTACGCGGCTGATGTCGCCGTTTGGCCTCACTCCCGCCAGCCCGGGTGTGCACAAGCGCGTGAAGCGCAACATGGCAGGAGTGGAAGTTACCAATTACGACGCGACCATTCCCGCGCTGGCGCTGCAAAGCGCGCCAGCGGTTCAGCAAACACGTCCGCGGGTCTCCTTTTCAGACATCATCTACGATTGCGTTGCCGGCGTAGACTTCTGGCATGGAAGAGCCGTCACTTACGACATTCCGCGGCGGGAGTTGATCGTTTCCCGGCCTGAGACCGCCAACTCAACGGATCGGAAACCGCCGAAGCCCTAGAGAGCGCCTGGAGACGGCACTATCGAATGCTTGCCGCGGTTCGCGGAATTCTTGAAACCTCAAACTGTATAGAGCTATCAACCTACAGGCCCGGAGTCCAGGCTTCATCCTCAATTCGCCATTGGCCATCCGCTTCGCGGTGAAGCACCAGCAGCATTTTTCCTTTGATGGTCATCTGTGGCTTATGGTGCGGCGGCTGAACAACCTGGGTGGTCTCTGCCCATTCCGCAGCCCAATTCCCCGAAATGTGCAAGCCATGAAAAGCGTCTTTCTGGGCAACGAGCTTGTAGCCTGAGGCGTTCCGGGAGGCCTGATCCATGAAGCGCCTGATCGCCGATTTGCCGGCGATGGGCGGCTGCCCGGGAAGCAGTGTCACTCCATCATTCGCCCATAAGCGCAGGACGGCGGCGTTGTCCATGCGCAGAATCGAAGCGGTAAAGATCCGGTTGAAGGCGGCTACCTGCTGCGCCGGGGTAAGCGCGCCCGCTGCCATTGGCAGTGAAATTACAATTCCGGCGATCAGGCCCTGAATTCTTCGCAAGGGTCAAACCCTCATTTCTTCTTTTTCAGCAGCTTGAGTAATTCGTCCACTTCCGAGCGAATCTTGGACAGGGAAGCCGGGTCGGGGCCGTTTTGAAATGCCAGCTTGGGTTGGCGCGCCTTCTTGCCTTGTTCCAACTTCTTGCGGGCGCCTTCGATGGTGAAGCCCTGTTCGTGCAACAGGTTCTTGATTTCCAGCGCCAACTCCACCTCGCGACGGCGGTAGAGACGCTGCCCGGAGGGACTTTTACCGGGACGCAGGGCGGGGAACTCGGTCTCCCAGAAGCGCAGCACATAGGGCTCCACGCCAGCGATCTTCGCTACCTCGCCAATGCGGAAGTAAAGCTTGTCCGGAATGTGTTCGCCAGCCATGGAAGCGGTTCAACACGCCGCAAAAGCGGCGCTGTTCCCGCTGATTGTAGCGTGCTTGGCCGCATTCCGGGCGAAAATAGGGCATGTCAGGCCCAATGCCGCCGGCCGGGCAGCCGAATGAGGCTGCGCGGCAGCAACCAGCTCCACTGCAAGGAACGGAAGGGCGCGTCCGCGTTGCCGCCGCAGCGCGGGTGGCCGCCTTGCACATTGTCGAGCGGTTGCGCGAACAGGGCTACCTCGCCTACTTTGCCGGCGGCTGCGTGCGTGACCAGTTATTGAACCGCCTCCCGCTGGATTACGACGTCACCACCAACGCTCATCCGGACGCGGTCATGCGGCTCTTTCCGCGGCACTCCGCCGTAGGGGCCCACTTCGGGGTGGTGTTGGTTCACTGCCGCGATCACCATGAACCTGATTCAAAAGGGTACGATCCGGAGAGGCGCGATCCGAGCGCGCGCGGCCAGGAATATGGCGAGCGGAAGACGCTACAGAAGCCAGAGCGCGGCGAGAGCCCACAGGGGGCGCCGCTCATCTCCGTCGAGGTGGCCACCTTTCGCACCGACCTCAGCTACAGCGATGGACGCCACCCCGACGCGGTGCAATATGCGCAGCATCCCGAGCAAGATGTTGTCCGGCGCGATTTCACCATTAACGGCCTGCTGCAGGAGCCGGTCAGCGGCGAGGTCCTCGATTTCGTGGGTGGGCGCGCCGATCTCCAGGCCGGCCTGGTGCGCGCCATTGGCGATCCGGCGCAGCGCTTCCGCGAAGACCGCTTGCGCATGTTGCGCGCCGTGCGCTTTGCCGCCCGCTTTGGTTTCCGCATCGAGGAGCGGACCTTTGCGGCCATCCAGGCTGCCGCGGCGGAGATTCACTGCGTCAGCCAGGAACGCATCCGCGACGAGCTCCTCAAAATGCTCACCGAAGGGCACGCCCGCGCCGCCTTCGAACTGCTGGACCGGGCGGGTCTGTTAGAGCAGGTTCTGCCCGAGGTTGCCGACATGAAGGGCGTCCAGCAGCCGCCCGAGTACCACCCTGAAGGCGATGTGTGGACCCACACCTGCATGATGCTGGAAGGTCTTCCGGAAGGAGTCGCGCCAACCCTGGCCCTGGGGGTTCTACTGCACGACGTGGGCAAGCCGCCCACGTTTCGCGTTGCCCCGGACCGCATCCGCTTTGACCGCCACGCCGAAGTTGGCGCCCTCATGGCGGAAAAGATTTGTCAGCGGTTGCGCATGGCGCGCGAACAGTGCAAGCAGGTCTGCGAGCTGGTGCGTCAGCACATGAAGTTCGCCGACGTCGAACGCATGAAACAGAGCACTCTGAAGCGCTTTATGCGGCAAAAGCAATTCGACGAGCACCTGGAACTGCACCGGCTGGATTGCCTCATGAGCCATGGGCATTTGCGGCTTTATGAGTTTGTGCGGAACCAGCTCAAGGCGGCGCCCGCGGAGGCCATGCGGCCGCCGCGTTTGATTGACGGGCGCGACCTGCTCGAGCTCGGCTACCAGCCTGGTCCGGATTTTCGCCGCATTCTGGAGGCGGTCGAGGATGCGCAACTGGAGGGCGAGTTGCCCACTCGCGCAGCCGCGCTGGAGTTCGTGCACCGCCGCTTCCCCAAGCACCCCTCTGAGCAAGAGGCATAAACTGAAGCTATGCCAGTACAAATCGGTGCCCATCGCGAGAGTGGATTCGATAACCCCATTGGCCTGCTGACCGATTGTCACCGCCGTATCGAAATGTTTCTGGGAGTGCTGGTGAAACTCAGCGAGCAGTTGCACGGAGGTGCGCTGAACCCGGACCAGGCGGCCGCGCTGCAGCGCGCGCTGGATTACTTTCAGACCTCCGGCCCGCGCCATACCGCCGACGAGGAAGACTCGCTGTTCCCGCGCATGCGCGCTGAGGGATCCATGCGGACCGCGCTGGAAAAGATCGAGAACCTGCACCGCGAGCACCAGATCGCCGACGAGGCGCACGCGGAAATCGAAACGCTTGGGCGGCAATGGTTGACCGGGGGAACACTGCCGGCGGCCGAAAGCGAAAAGCTGGCAAACCGCCTGCGCCAATTGCAGGACTTGTACCGCGAGCACATCACCATGGAAGAACAAGAGGTCTTCCCGGTGGCTAGCGCGCATTTCTCCGCTAGCCAGACCAGGCAAATCGGCGAGGAGATGGCGGCCCGCCGCAAACCGCTGGTCTGAACAACGGCCCCGGGTCACACCTCGGACGCCCACCGGACGTATCCTAAACTCATGTTCCCCACGCACCGCCCCCGGCGTCTGCGGCAGAACCCGGTCTTGCGCTCCATGGTGCGCGAGACGCGGCTGGGCCGCGAAAACCTGGTCTTCCCCATGTTTGCCGTTCCCGGCAAAGGAGTGCGGCAGGAGATTGGCTCCATGCCCGGCAACTACCGCTTCTCCGTGGACCAGCTTGTCGAGGAGGCCAAACGGGTTGCCGCGCTGGGCATTCCCGCCGTGCTGCTTTTCGGCATTCCCGAAAGCAAAGATGAGCAGGCCACCGGCGCCTGGACGGAAGACGGCATTGTGCAGCAAGCCACCCGGGCTCTGAAAAAGCAGGTTTCCTCTCTGCAGGTCTTCACTGACGTCTGCCTATGCGAATACACCAGCCATGGCCATTGCGGCATTGTTTCGCCCGAAGCCTGTGGCGGGCGCGGCGGCGTGTTGAATGACGAGACGCTGGAATTGCTGGCCAAAACCGCCGTTTCACACGCGCAGGCGGGCGCCGACCTGGTAGCTCCCAGCGACATGATGGACGGCCGTGTTGCCGCTATCCGCGAAGCCCTGGACGAGACCGGTTTCGTCGACACGCCGATCATGTCCTACGCCGCCAAGTATGCCTCCGGCTTCTATGGCCCTTTCCGCGAGGCCGCCGAATCCACGCCCCAGTTTGGCGACCGCTCCGGCTACCAGATGGACGCCGGCAATGGCCGCGAGGCGATGTTTGAAATGGAACTGGATTTCGCCGAAGGCGCCGACATCCTGATGGTTAAACCGGCGTTGGCTTACCTGGATATTCTTGCGGCGGCACGCGACCGTTTTGAAGTCCCGCTGGCGGCCTACCAGGTCTCCGGCGAGTACTCCATGATCGTGGCTGCCGCGCGCCAGGGCTGGATCGACGAGGAGCGCATCATGATGGAAAGCCTGCTCGCGATTCGCCGTGCCGGCGCCGACATCATCCTGACCTACTTCGCGCCTCAGGCCGCGAAACTGCTGAAATAGTCCTTTACGGAGAATTGCCGTGCCTCGCCGCGCTCTTCTGCTGGTGGATTTGCAAAACGACTTCCTGCCGGGCGGCGCCCTGGCGGTTCCCGGCGGCGATGCCGTTGTGGCCCCGGCGGTCGAGTTGGCCCGCCAATTTGCCGCTGCTGGCGAACTTGTCATCGCCTCCCAGGACTGGCATCCGCCTGATCATTCCAGCTTCGCCGTCAATCACCCCGGACATAAAGTGGGAGAGGTCATCGATCTGCACGGTAACTCCCAGGTGCTCTGGCCGGCGCATTGCGTGCAGAACAGCTTTGGCGCGCAATTGGCCGCCGCGATTCCCCGGCAGCTTGTCCAGCACGTCATTCAAAAGGGAACGGATCGCGAAATCGACAGCTACAGCGCCTTCTTCGACAACGGGCAGCTGCGGGCCACTGGTCTCGCTGGGCTCCTGCGCGAGCACGGCGTGGAGGAGTTGCACCTGCTGGGCCTGGCTACCGACTATTGCGTGAAGTTCAGCGCCCTCGCTGCACGGCAACTGGGGTTCCGCACCGTGCTGCACCAGCAGGCCTGCCGCGGCGTCAATCTGCAGCCCGGAGACAGTGAGCGCGCCTTGGAAGAAATGCGTCAGGCGGGCGTCGCAATCGTTTGAACCGGGAGGCGGCTCCCGGGCGGCTGCAAGCCCGTGCGGTTCAGGGGCGCTGACCCGCCTACTCCAGGACGGTTCCGCTGGTGACGCGGGCGCCGCGGAAGAAGGCATCCGCCGGCATGCGTTTGCGCCCCTCAAGCTGCACTTCTTCCAGCACGAGCTGGCCCTGGGCGCACTGTGCGAGCCAACGTCCGTTGCGTTCCAGCAATGTTCCGGGAGCGGCTGCGCGGGAAGGTTCAGGCTCTGAATCCACCTCGCAGCGATGAATCGTAAGCTGCTGGCCCTGCAGGCGTGTGTGCAGGCCGGGCCAGGGTTGAAAGCCTCGCCAGCGGTTGTAGAGTTCCACGGCGGGCCGCCCCCAATCGGCGCGTCCGTCTTCCCGCTTCAAAATCGGCGCAAGCGTCGCTTCGGCATTGTTCTGCGGCTCGGCCTGGATACGGCCGGCTTGCAATTCCCGCAGGGTTTCCACCAGAAGCTCGGCGGAAAGCGCCGCCAGACGCGCGCTCAACTGCGGCGCCGTCTCGTGGGCGCCGATCTCAAGGCTGCGCTTAAGCAGCATGTCGCCGGTGTCCAGCCCGGTGTCAATCTTCATGGTGGTCACCCCGGTGATGTGCTCTCCCGACGCGATAGCCCATTGGATGGGCGCCGCGCCGCGGTATTTCGGCAGCAGCGAGGCGTGCGCGTTGATGGTTCCCCAGCGGGGCAGTTCGAAGATGCGGCGGGGAATGATCTGTCCGTAGGCAATCACCACGATGGCCCCGGGTTGGCGCGCCTGCATCCAGGCAAAGGCATCGTCGCTGCGAATCTTTTCCGGCTGATAAATTTCCAGCCCCAACCGTTGCGCTGTCTCTTTAACAGCGGGAGCGCGCAACTCCCCTTTGCGACCCACGGGACGGTCCGGCTGGCAGATCACGCCGGCGGCTTCAAAACCGGGCTCGCTGGCCAACCGTTCCAGGGATGGAACGGCAAAGGCGGGTGTGCCGAGGAAAACAATTCTCACATTTTGATTGTAGGGGAGCCATGGCCGCGCCGCGCGATGCCGTGCCTCTGTGCTTGGGGTACGCAGACGAGCGCGGACGCGCTGCCGTTCTTGAAACGGACTGGCCCGTGGTCAACTGCTCGCATTGCGCTAATGGTGGGGAATGGCGGAGAGGGGGGGATTCGAACCCCCGGTACAGCTTTTGACCGTACAACGGTTTAGCAAACCGCCGCCTTAAGCCACTCGGCCACCTCTCCGCGAGGTGCAACAGGCGGGACTTGCATCAGTTTACCATGCTGCTTTTTAGGGCCCGGAGTGCTCCCGGCCCTCGCTGTGGGGCAAATCGCATGAGACAGTCCTGCCAGGGAAAGTGCGTGCCTTACGTGACAGGGCCCAGGCGGCCAGCCTGCGCGTGAGGTAAACCTCCGTGAGGTTGGCAACACTAGGGGCAAGGGACAGGGACACTGCGTGCGACCTCCAGGCGCCACCGCATTCCCGGTGGAAAGCGCAGGCGGAGAGTCGTCGTCTGATGTTGGGTGCCGATGGGTAGAATTAGCCCCGCGATAAGAAGTGTGGTGAAGATGCCCCTCGCATTCGAATGATTTTCGCCTTGGCTTTGTTTGGAGAACAAGAAGAACGTTCCGGCGAGTACCGCCGCCTTGATAATCCATGGTTTGGCCCGGAGCTTGTGCGTAGACGAAGGCAGGCGAACGCCGACGACGTTGCCGGGAAGGATAAAGGCCTTTGAGAACGCGCCTCCCTGCAGAGAGCCTTGCAGGGGAACACAACCTCCGCCAAGCCGGCAAGCCGAGCGCCAGGCCAGGCGAAGCTCGAGGACGTTTAAGTTGTTAAGACGAAGTGGTTCCACCTGAGCGCGAGCAACCAGGCCGCGTGCGAATCCCAGACTAGGCTTGACCACCCGGAAGCTGACCGTATGAGCCCCGTAGAGTGAGCCAAAGTCCGCATACCGGGGCTGTAGCTCAAGCGTCAAACGGTCACCCCGGTGCAAGGCGCCGCAGGTTTGAGGGCTGTGGAGAATGGGTGTGATGGCGAGTTGCTGGGTCGATGCCGTGATCGGGGAAAAGGCGAGGCAGACGAGAGGAAGAGTGCTTGCGATCCGACGCATGGTTAAGCCTCCTCTTCGACTGTTGCAGCCGGTGCCCGGCGGCGCCAAGCGAAGAAGAGCGACACCACCTGTAGTCGCGCTTTGTCGTGCGTGAGCCACGGGCGAGGGGGCCTTGGGTTGTTGGCTGGCGAGTGTTTGGCTTGATACGGAATTAAGGGACCCTCAGGCCTTTGACCCCAACCGGCCGCCAGAGTAGGATGGGGAAGCTTACACTGGGATGGTGCTGTCTTTTGGCCCTGCCGCTGGTCAGACTGTCTGCTGAGGTTGTGACTGTTGTCCCCTGTGCTGCAACGATTTCATTGCTGGAAGAATCACGTTTCCGCCGGTCTCCTGCTGCTGGCTTTGGGGGCGCTGACCGCCTGTACCCAGCATCCCCGCGTGGTCGTGCGGCCGCCGCTTCCTCCCCCGGTGGCGCCCAAACCCCCAGCGCAGCGAGTGGGGCGCTGGACAGAACACGTTGCGCCCAAGCCGGCGCTGCCCGCGGTCACTACCGACCCGAAGATTGCCTTGGTACAGCAGTGCGAGGCCGACTACGCTCAAGGCGTCAACCTCTACAATTCCGGGCACCTCGACGACGCGCGCCACGCTTTCAATAGCGCTATCAACCGGCTCCTGACCAGCCAATACTCCGTGCGCGACAGTCCATTGCTGCAGCACGAGTTCGATTCGCTGGTGGACCGTATTCACGCCCTGGAAGTGGAAGCACTGCGCGCCGGTGATGGCTTCACCGAACAGCGATTGCAACCTGCCCCCATCGACTCGGTCGCGCAGCTCACCTTCCCCATCACCGCGGCCATGCGCGCCCAGGTGCTGAGTCAGATCAAAGACACCAAAGGCGATTTACCTCTGGAACTGACTGATCCTGTCATCCGCTACATTCACTTCTTCAGCACCAGTGGTCGCAAGTACCTGGAAAACAGCTTTCAGCGGGCAGGGCTCTATCGCCCCATGATTCAGCGTGTGCTGAAGCAGGAAGGGCTGCCGCAGGATCTGATCTATTTGGCCATGGCGGAGAGCAGCTTCTATCCGCACTCGCTGTCACGTACCGGCGCTCTGGGCATCTGGCAGTTCATGCCGGGCGAGGCCGCCGACTATCACCTCAAGCGCGACTGGTGGATTGATGAACGCGAAGATCCAGTCAAAAGCACAGTGGCGGCGGCGGAATTCCTCAAGTACCTGCATCGCCAGTTTGGCGACTGGTACCTGGCCATGGCCGCCTATGATGGCGGGCCGGGAACGGTGCAGCGGGCCGTTGCCGAAACCGGCTATGCGGATTTCTGGGAACTCTACAAACGCGGAGTGCTTCCGCAAGAGACGCGCAACTACGTCCCCATCATTTTGGCGATGGCGCTGATCGGCAAGAATCCGCAGCAGTACGGTTTGAACAACCTGCGGCTGGACGAGCCCCTGCGTTTCGACACGGTCCGCCTGGATTCTCCACTGGATCTGCGCTTGGCTGCCGAGTGCGCCAACACCACAGTGGAGCAACTGCAGGAGCTCAACCCCAGCCTCTTGCGCCTGACCACCCCCAACGAGCCGGGCTTCGAGCTGCATCTTCCGGTGGGGTCGGCAGAACGCTTTGAGGCAGCCATCCAGCACATCCCCGCTGCCAAGCGCGTTCTATGGCGCTACCATCGGGTTCGCGGTGGCGAGACCCTGACCGAAATCGCGCGTCACTATCACAGCACCGCCTCCTCCATCCGCGAGGTCAACAATCTCCGCGAAGACGAGACCTTGCGCGATGGCCAGGACCTGGTGATTCCGATCAATCATGAACCCGAGATCCGGTCCACACGGCTGGTGCGCTATCGGGTGCGGCGCGGCGATACCTTGTTCCGGGTGGCGCGTCGTTTCCATGTCACCGAGCGCCAGTTGCGCCTCTGGAACCACTTGCGTTTCAACCGTTTACGGACCGGTCATTACCTCTACATCCGGATCGTGCGGGTGGAACGCGCGCCCCTGCGGCGCCGCCGTTACACGCGCCGCCATGCCGCGCGGCGGCGCCGTTACACGCGCCACCCCGTGCATGCCCGCCGACGCGTCGTTCACCGCGCCCGCGTGCGGCATCCCAAGCCCAAGCGCCACCTGCGCGTCAGGCGCTCGCGGCGTGCGCACACCCATCACAAGCGCAAGTCCTGAAGCGCTTTTCTGCGGCACTCGCCTCTTCGGCACGGCGATCCGGAATGTTTCCGGCAACGGGTTTGGCGCCTCGGCAGCGGTTGCGGCGCCACCCCATTGGGGGCCTCCGCGCAGACGCTGTGAAACGAATACTTGACATAAGCGTTTTCCCTGAGTAAAACCAAGCTGCGGGCTTTCTGCGGCCACGCACTCGTGTGCGCGGGGCTGTGCCGGTTCTGCCCAAGCCGGCTCCGGAGACATTGACTCCGGGCCAGAAGGGTCCAGGGTAAGGAGGAAAGATGACTTCGGATGACCGCCTGCGCCTGTATTGCGCCGCCGACGATGAAGAGGCGTCCAGCTTCAACTACGGCGACGACGAACAGGACCACGACTACGACGAGGAAGAATCATCACAGGAAGCGGCCGAAGCGGCCGCCGATGAAGATGAAGAGGTCGTTGAAGAGCTGACAATTATCGCAGAACCAGAAATTCGTCAGTCCGTCTCAGCGCCCACCCGTAAACCCGCTCGCAAGAGCAATGCCAAGAAGACGGCATCAAAATCCGGCAGCAAGAAGACGAAACGAATGGCTACCAAAAAAGCAACCAAGAGCAGTTCCGCCAAAGCCGCGTCCAAGGGCGCCAAGAAGTCCAGTTCCGCTTCCCGCGCGAAGGCGCCGGCCAAGAAGGCCGCCAAGCCCGCCGCTCGCAAGAGCGCGGCTAAGGCCGGCGGTAAGAAAACTGCCGCCAAGTCCAGCGCTAAGAAAAGCAGCGCCAAGAAGAGCGCCGCCAAAAAGCCCGCTGCCAAGAAGGCCGCCAAGCCGGCCGCCAAGGCCAAGAAGGGCGCCGCCAAGAAGAGCTCCGGCAAACGCCGCTAGCCAGAGCCGCATCCAAACAGGGAGATTGCGATCTGCGCGTCTCCCTGTTTTTTTGTGCCCGCGCGAGGGCGCGGCACAGTCACTCCGGCCTGTAGGCACCGCCTAGCGGTTCGTGCCTCCGCTTCGCCCGGCAGCTACATTGGTGCGGAACTTAAGACAGAACTGTGGATATCAGCAAAATTACTGAGCGGCTGGGACTCGGCGACGGCATCTGGGCCTCTGATCGCATGGCGTTGATCGCTGCCCAGGGTTACACCCACATCATCGATCTCCAGATGGAGTTCGACGACACTGAATTGGCCAAACCCTTTGGCATCGCGGTGCTTTGGAATCCCACCGAGGACGATTTCGAGCCCAAGCCGGCGGAGTTTTTCCAGCGTTCGGTAGAGTTCGCCCGCCAAGCGCTGGAAGACGATGCCGCCCGGCTTTATGTTCACTGTGCCGCTGGCGTGCACCGCGCCCCCATCACCATGGCCGCCATCTTGTGCGCATCCGGCTTTGACCTCGATGACGCCATTCAGCTCATTCAGGGCCGCCGGCCAGTGGCGGACTTTCCCCCCGTCTACGTCGCCAGCTTGCGTGAATACGTGGAGACGGTGCTGGAGCAGCCCCGCGATCGCACGCGCGCCCAGGCGATGCTGGATTTTGCGCGCTAGCACTTCCGTTTTCGCCGCGGCCGGGTTCACGCCAGCCGTGTGGACCTGCTATATTGCCAGCAACGGCACTGCACAAGGCTGATGGGAGTGCCAACCTGGCGGTCAATTCTGCCGCCGCCCTCCGCCGCGTGGGGTCCTATGTCCACTTTCGGACCGTTTGAAAATCAGGGGGATGCCGAACATTTTCTCGGACTCGTCGAGGCTACGTTGCGCCCGCAGTGCGCACGCCTGGAGTTTGAGGAGGGTAGGGTCAACGTCTGGTACCACTCCGATGCAGGCGCGCTTCCGGAAACGCCTCCGCATCAGCAATATGGCATCACCAATCTCGCTCAGGTGTGCGCCCTGGCGCCGCGGCCGCAATGGGAACAGATCATCAACGGTCACTTTGAAGGGGTGCGGCAAGCTGAATCCGAGGGCAGCGCGATCGAGCAGCAGCAGCTGGACTTCAACGCCGTTTGCGACCGCATCAAGCTGCGCCTCTACCCCAGCACCTGGCAGGACTTTGAAGGCGCGCTGCACCGCAGTGTCGCGCCGGGGCTGGAAGGCACGCTGGTCTTCGACCTGCCGCACAGCTTGCGCTCGGTAGCTCCCGCGTTGCCCGCTGCCTGGGGCATTGCCGAGGAGCGGCTCTTCGAGCTTGGGCTGCAAAACGTCGCCGCCGATGGCCTGCTGCAGCCGCAGCCGCTCAAGCTGCCCAACAACGGCGCGGCGCTGGCCTTCGCTTCCGAGCAGTTCTTTACCTCCACCCACCTGCTCCTGCTGGAACGCTATGTGCCCGCGGAACAGCACCCGCATGGCGCGGTGGTCGCCGTTCCCAATCGGCACCTGCTGCTGCTGCATCCCCTGACCAGCCTGCGCCTGCTGGTGAATACAATCCCGGGGCTGGTCGCCTTGGTGATCAATGCCTATAACCGCGGGCCGGGTTCATTGAGCCGCAATCTCTTCTGGTTCCACGGCGGCCACCTCCGGCTGCTACCGGTCAGCGAGCAGGAGGGCGAACCCGTTTTCGCGCCGCCGCTGGAGTTTATGGAGTACGTACAACAGCAATTACCCTTGGAGGCGCCGTGAAGCCCAGGCGGCGGGAGCATGCGTTCAGCGATGCCCGCGAGAGGCGCCGCGGGTCCGGCGCCGGCGCGGCAGCCGAAGCGGTCGCGCGACGGCCCTTTCTGTTGGGCATTGCCGGGGGAACCGGCAGCGGCAAGACCACCCTTGCGCGCGACCTGCTGCGGCAGTTTGAAGGGAGCGCTTGCCTGATCGAGCTGGATTGCTATTACCGCGACCGTTCAGACCTGACGCTTCAACAGCGTCAACTGCTCAACTACGACGAGCCCTCCGCCATTGACCACGATTTGCTGTGCCAACACCTCGGCGTGCTGCTGGGGGGTGCGCCAATAGCGCGCCCCTGCTACAGCTTCGCCGAGCATGCGCGCCTGCCGCGGGTGGAGAATGTCGCGCCCGCGCCGCTGGTGATTCTTGAGGGTCTGTTTGCGCTGGCGCATGAGTCTGTGCGCCAACTGCTGGACTTCAAAGTATTCGTTGACGCTCCCGCCGATGTGCGTTTCATTCGCCGTCTGCGGCGCGACTGCCTGGAACGGGGGCGGACCATGGAGTCCGTCATTGCGCAGTACCTGGCCACCGTGCGTCCCATGCATCTCGCCCATATCGAGCCCACGCGCGACTTTGCCGACCTGGTGGTGAGCGGCCAGGAGCTTGAGAGGGAAAGCGCCGCTTCCGTCCTGCGGCTCCTCGAAAAAAAAATGGTTCGATAGTGCGGCTGCTAAACTGAAAGGGTATTCCTATGGAAACCCTGGTCCAGATCGCCGCCGCCAATCCGCCGCGCAGTCCGCGTCCGGAGTGGTTGCGGGTGCGCGCGCCGGGTGGCGAAAACTTTCAGCGCCTGCGCAACCTCGCCCGCGGACTGGAACTGCACACCGTCTGCGAGTCGGCGCGTTGCCCCAACATTGGCGAGTGCTGGAATCACGGCACCGCCACCTTCATGCTGCTGGGCGACATCTGCACGCGCCGCTGCGGCTTCTGCGCCGTCCCCAAGGGCCGCCCCCAGCCAATTGACTGGGACGAACCCCGCCGCATCGGCGAAGCCGCCGCGCACCTCGGACTCAAGCACGCGGTAATTACTTCGGTGAACCGCGACGACGATGACATGGGAGCGGCCAAAATCTTTGCCCAGACCATTGCCGCTGTCCGCGAGCGCTTGCCGGAGTGCTCCATCGAAGTATTGATCCCGGATTTCAAGGGCAGCGAGGAAGCGCTCAGGATCGTGGTCGACGCCCGTCCGGAAATCCTCAACCACAACACCGAAACCGTTCCCGAACTGTATGCGTTTGTGCGTCCGGGGGCGCGCTTTGCCCGTTCCCTGCAACTGCTGCGCAACGTCAAGAAACTGGATCCGCGCATGCCTTCCAAAACGGGCCTCATGCTGGGCCTCGGGGAGACGGAAGAGCAACTGCTCAACACCATGCGCCAGCTCGCCGCAACCGGCTGCGACATCTTGACACTGGGACAGTATTTGCGCCCGTCGCTGAATCACCTGCCGGTGAAGCGCCTGTACACCCCGGAGGAGTTCGCGCGCTACAAGACAGAGGGCTTGCGTATGGGCTTCCGCCACGTCGAATCCGGCCCCCTCGTGCGCAGCTCCTACCACGCCCACGAGCAGGCGGCCGCCTGCGGACCAGGCGCTTCGGAAGCGCGGTAGCGGCAGATCGAGCAATCCGCGGCAAAGCCTCAGCGCGCCCTCAAATGCATACCCAAACGCGACAACGCCGGGAGCAAGCTCCCGGCGTTGTCGCGTTTGGGTGGGTGGGTGATTTGCGGAACTAGCTGGCGTTGGCCACGTTCTTGGCGGTCTTCTGGATGTCGATACCACCCTTGAAGAAGGCGCCGTCTTCGATGCTGATGCGCGCCGCGGTGACGTCGCCGGTGAGCGCGCCCTGGGCGCGGATCTCGACCCGGTCGGTGGCGGTCACATTGCCGCTCAGCTTGCCCAGGATGATCACCTCGCGGGCGCTGACATCGGCCTGCACCTGACCGTTCAAACCGATGGTGACGCTGTTCTTGCCGAGGTCGATCGATCCTTCGATCTTGCCGTCAACATACAGGTCTTCACTGCCGGTGATGGTGCCCTTCAGGCTGATCGACTTGCCAATGTGGGTGGGGCGCTCAGCGCTGCGCGTGGTGGCCGGGGCCGCGACTGGAGGCGCGAGCGCCGGAGCGGGTGCGGGAGTGGCGGCGGGCTGGGCCGCGCGGGGTTGCGGGACAGAAGAGTCTTTTTCGTTCTGGTTCTTCCACATAGATCGGTTCACCTCTTTGAATTGACGAAAGCGCGCAGAGGCGCGGCCTCAAATGTTTCAGGCCGCCCGCTCCCGCTGGTCGCTCGCGCGCCCTCCGCGGAGATCGCGACGCACAACCGGGGCCGTGACACCATTCGCACGACTCAGGACCGGCGCATGGGCCAAGTCCTCCGTCCCAGCGTCTTTCTGACAAAAAACACCGGACGGCTGAATTCGTGGAACGTCACTCAGACTGCCAGACGGACTCGCGTTTCCGCAAGCCACAAGGGAGGACATCCTCCAGCTTGGGCGATTGTACGCCTCCCCGCCAGAGATGTCACTGCAGACTGAACGGGTCGCGGCTGGCTCGGCGCCGGGCAGCGGCTGCCAGGGCAGAAACCAGCGCGCCTGCACCCGGGCGCTTCAGTGTTCCCAGCTTATACCGAATGGGGGAGTGGTGCTTCAGCTATTTCCCCTTGCCGCACGGGAGAAAGCACTGACGCGGCAGGCAGGGCCACTACGGCGGACGTAGCTATAATGGCGGAACATGCCCCGCCAGCGAAGCACGCCACCCGCTCAGATTCCCGTCAGAGGCCCAGCCCGGGCCGGCTCCGGCGAGCGGGCCTTGCTGCGCAAGGTGCGTCGTATGGCCGCCGCTGGTCCGCGGACGCCGACGCTTCGCCTGGGCATCGGCGATGATGCCGCCCTGTTACGCATCGGCGCGGGCAACGAGGCGGTACTGACTACCGACCTCTTCGTCGAGGGTGTTCATTTTCTGCGGGAGCGCGACAGTGCATTGACCTGTGGCCGCCGCCTGGCGACCCGCGCCCTGAGCGATCTGGCGGCCATGGGCGCCGAGCCGCTGGCCGTGTTTCTCTCCTGCGGCTTCCCTGAGGATGTGGACGACGCTTGGCGCAAAGGCCTGATTCGTGGTGTAGTCTCCGCCGCGCGTGAGGCGGGCGCCGCCCTGGCCGGAGGCGATCTCGCACGCTCACCGCACGGCGTTTTCGCGGATATCGTCGGTCTGGGGCGGGTTCCTCCTCGGCATGCGCTGCTGCGCCGCGGCGCTCAACCCGGCGACCTCATCTTTGTTTCCGGTACCCCCGGCCTGGCCGCCTGGGGACGCCGCCTGGCTCATTCCGGCGCACTTCCTACCAATGCCGCCGCGCGCGCGGCGTTGCGCCGTCACCAGCGGCCGCGTGCCCGTTGGGAATTGGGCATAGCGTTGCGCGGCCTGGCCAGCGCGGCCATTGACATCAGCGATGGGCTCTCCACCGATCTCGATCACATTTGTGAGGAGAGCAGGGTGGGTGCGGTGGTCGATGCCGCCGTGATTCCTCATCCTGCCGTTTCCGCTGGCCTTGAACTCGCTTTGGGTGGTGGTGAAGATTACGAGTTGCTCTTCACCGTCGCGCCCTCGCGCAGCAGTAAGGTAAAGACATTGGCGAAGGAACTGCGCCTGCCCCTCACCCGCATTGGCGAGATCACCAGACGGCGGGGCCTGCGCGTGAAAACCGCGGCTGGAAGAATCGAACCGCTGGCCATCACTGGATGGGAACACTTCGCGCGCTGAAGGAGCCATGGCCCATTCGAAAGGGTTTCGAGCAGAATGGCCCTCCGCAACCTAGGCGGCTTCAGGCTGAGCTTCGGGAAGTGGCGCCGGGCTGGCGAGCTTGGGCCACTGCCGCGTCCACTGCCGCCACGCGGGATAGGCAATCACAAACGAAAGTGTCAGGCCGTAGCTGGTCCAACTGCGAGCCATGTAGCCGTGCAGCAGATTGAATTCAGCGAAAACAACGGCAGAAGAGAGCAGCGCCGCGAATGCGAGCGGCATCCGGGGGCTGCCGCAGCGCTCCACCAACTTCTGCAGCGCCAGCGCTGGGTAGAGAAGTGCGGCGGTGGAGCTGAGGCCTGCCACAAACAGCACCAGCGGCCGCTGAATCCACGGCGAAAGGGCGTGCAGGACAAACGTGTGCAGGACGTAAAACACCAGTGAGTTGGCGCCCCAGCGCCGCACCTGCGGCAATGTCGCCCAGCGCCGGTGCTGTACCCAGCGCGCTGCCACCCATTGCCGTAACCCTGTGCTCACCAGGACCAGCCCAATCACCCCAATGAGGAAGTACTCGGGGTTCATCCAGAATTTGTGAAAGGCGAATGGCCAAAGCGTGGCGTGCGCCGTCAGCAGCAGTGCGGCCCCGCCTGCCAGCAGCAGGCGCATGCGCTGCGAGGGATAGCGCTTCAGGTGCGCCCCCAGCAAGTAAAAGCTCAGCCAGGGCAGCAGTGGGAATAGGCCGGGCGCCAGAAAAAATGAACCCAGCCCGCCGTCATGAATCTTCCAATAGGCATGCTGGTTGAGCAGGTGAAGCAGGAAGGGAACGGGAAAAAGCCAGGTCCAGTAATGCGGCAACAGGCGGCGCAGCAGCAACATTGCGAGCATGGCCATGCCGGCGCTTTGAAAAACGTCGGCCATCCCCATCGTCCCCTGCACGTAGTTGTCGGCGAAGCCGCCAAAGATCAGGAATAAGCCATTTCCCGCCAGCCGCAAATCGTCTCCGGGATGCCGCTCGGTGATGGTGAAGAAATTCATTCCCGTCGAGGCGAAAAACAAGACGGTGGCCAGCGTGGCGCGCGACACCCAGATGGCGTCGGGAAAATGGATGTGGGCCAGCAGCATCAGCGCGCAGGCGAATCCCTTGATGAGATCCACGCTGAGGTCGCGCGGTGCGACACCGGACATCGGCAGTGAGGCTGGCTTTGTTTCGGTGAGCGTAAGCGTGGTCGGCACGAGTGGGGCGGCGAGCCCGGTCTCCTCTATTGATTCTAAACAGCGGGCCCGATTAGTGGCCATGATGATTGGATGACAGCCGGAGCCGCGGTGGTGGCCAGAGTCTGACGGCTGCTTAGGCGCCAATGGCCGGTGCAGCATACAATGATGAGATGTCAGACGAAGCTCGGATTACGGCAAAAGATCTGGTGAAAATCTACCGGATCGGGGAAGTCGACGTGCACGCCCTGCGCGGCGTATCGCTGCGGGTGGAAGCGGGTGAGTTCGTTACCGTGGTAGGCGCCTCGGGGAGTGGCAAAAGCACCCTGCTGCACATTCTGGGGGGCCTGACGCACCCCACTTCCGGCGAAGTGTCCATTGATGGACGGGCGTATGGCAGTCTGAGCGACGCTCAGCGTACCGCCCTGCGCCGCCGCAACATTGGTTTCGTCTTTCAAAAATTCAATCTGCTGCCCACCCTCGACGCGCGCGGCAACATCGAGTTGGCCCGCGAAATTGCCGGCCCCGAGGCTGGAGTGCCCCAGCACCGCGATCGCTTGATTGATCTGCTGGGCATTCGCGCGCGGCTCAATCACCGCCCCAACCAACTCTCCGGCGGCGAGCAGCAGCGTGTGGCCATCGCGCGCGCCCTGGTCAATGAACCCCGCATTCTCCTGGCTGACGAGCCCACCGGCAACCTGGATTCGAAAAACTCCGATGCCGTACTGCAGGTCCTGCAGGAACTCAACCGCAGTCTGGGGCAGACGATTGTCATGATTACCCATAACCCCGACGCGGCCGCCTTTGGTAACCGCACGTTGCACATGCGCGACGGCCAGATCGTTGGCTGAAAAGAGAGCAGTTCCTCAGGCCACTCGGCGCAGGTAGTTTGCCTGCACGCGCTTGATGACCGGCTTGGTTGCGGGCTGCGGTGCGCCTCTGCCGGCTCGCGTTTGAAAGCGCACCGTGACGCGGCCGCCGTTGTTCTCCACGACCTCGCCCGCCCCAAACGTTTTGTGCCGCACCTTGTCTCCGGCTTGCAGCACGTGACGTTCCTTGCGCAGCGCCCGCTCGACGGGATTGTCGGAAGACAGCTCTGGAGATGCTTCCGCAAAAGCGGCGCTTTGGGGCGGATGCGCCGCCGGCTCGACGGCCGCCACTGGCGAGCGGCAATTGTCGCAAATGCCGCAGGCCCTGCCAGCGTCAAAGCCAAAGTATTCGCGCATCATGCGCATGCGGCACCCGGTGCTGGCCGCGTAAGCCATCATCCGCCGCAAGCGCTCCTGGTCCTCGTGGCGGCGCGCGCGGAACTCATCGAGACAGCCCTGCAGTTCTTCGCCGGTGGCGAACTCCCGCAGCAGCCGCACGCCGCGCGCCCCACGGCGGGCCACGCCAGCGTCCTCCAGGTGAGCGGCGATGACTTTGGCCCGCCCCAAAGCGATGCCGCTGCCCGCGGCCACTGCCTTGATCGCCGTTGAACGGTTTTCCGAAGCCGCCTGCCGCAATGCGAAATAGAAGGCCAGCACCTGTTCCGGGTTCGGGTATTTGCCGGCCAGGAAATAGCTCTGCACGCGCTTGTCTTCCAGGCGGTACAGCAACACGGCTTTGGCGGGATGGCCATCACGCCCCGACCGGCCCGCCTCCTGGTAATAGCTTTCCAGCGAGTTGGGAAAGTTGTAATGGATCACTTGCCGCAGGTCGGACTTGTCGATGCCTAATCCAAAGGCGTTGGTGGCAACCAGCAGGCGGGTCTGGTTACCCATGAACTGGCTTTGGGCGCGTTCGCGTTCCGATTTCTTCAGGGCGCCATGGTAGCGTCCGGCTTCAAAACCCTGGTCGCGCAGCCAGGCCCACAGCTCATTGGCGGTACGGACAGTGGCCGTATAGACCAGGGTAGGCCCGGGCTCATCCTCGAGGAGGCGCAACAACGCCTCGCGTTTCACGGCATCGTTGACCGTCCGCTCCACCGCGAGGCTCAGGTTGGGGCGGTCAATGCCGGCATTCACGACCTGCGCTTCTTCCGCACCGAGTTGGGTCAAAATGTCGCGCGCAACTTCCGGAGGCGCGGTCGCGGTGAGGGCCAGCAGGGGTGGATTGCCGAGATGGCGCCGTACCGGCCGCAGGCCCAGGTACGCGGGACGGAAATCGTGTCCCCATTGGCTTACACAATGCGCCTCATCGACCACAAAGAGCGAGACGCCGCGACGGCGCAGCAGTTCCAGGAACGCGGGACGCTCCAGCCGTTCCGGGGTGACGTACGCCAGATTCGGCTCGCCTTCCAGAATGCGTTCCTCCTCGGTGCGCTCTTTTTCTGCGCTCAAGGTGGAATCCAGACGGGTCGCGGGAATGGACGCTTCGGCCAGCCTGTCGCTTTGATCTCGCATCAGCGCGAGCAGCGGAGACACCACGACGGTGAGGCCCGGCAAAACTAGCGCGGGGAGTTGAAAACACAGCGACTTCCCGGCGCCGGTCGGCATAACGCCGAGCACACTCCGGCCCTGCAGCACCGCTGCGATGATTTCCCATTGCCCGGGCCGGAACTCATCAATGTCGAAGTGTTGGCGGGCAAGATGCAGCAACTGCTGCCGTTGGCCAGAGTTCACAACGGAATAGATGCAGCCGCGGCCAGTGAAGACTGGCGACTACTCCGGCCGCCGCTCCAGGGTCGGTTTGCCGTTCTTGCTGTGTGGCTTGTTCGCCGCCGCCGGGTGGCGCAGCGAGGGGCGGTTGGCGCGCGTCAACTGGTCTTCTTCCCGGTAGCGGTGCTCCAGCATGGCCAAGCGGGCTTTCATGCGATTGAAGTCGGAGGTAGTCACCACGTATTCCGGCTTGGGAGGCAATACCTTGGCGATTTCCCGCTCTGTGGCCCGAATACGATCCGGGGTTGCCGGGTGCGTGGAAAAAGCCTTCGCCACCAGCCCGGGACTGTGCTTCTGCAGGGCTTTGAGCTTCTCGAACATATCGACCATACCCTGCGGATCGTAGCCCGCCTCGTACATGTACTCCGTTCCGAGGAAGTCGGCTTCCTTTTCCGCGCCCCGGGAAAACTTCAGGAAGCTGAGCGGCAGCGCTAGGCTGGCGGCGCTTTGGATGCCATATCCAATGCCGCCACCCACAAAGATCAGGGGCAGGCTGGCGTAGTTGAGCAACTCTGCCTTGGTCATATTGCGGGTGGCGTGACGCGCGGCAACGTGGGCGATCTCGTGCGCCATGACTCCAGCCAACTCGGATTCGTCATCGGCGGCCATGATGAGCCCAGTGTTGACAAAGAAGTAACCCCCCGGCAGCGCCATCGCGTTGATTTCCGGCGAATCCACTACGTAAACCGTAAACGGCACATGAGCGTCGGAATGCCGAACCAGATTCTGCGCCACCCGGTTTACGTATTCATTGATTTGCGGATCCTTGACGATGTGCGCGGTGCTAACCACCTGCTGCGCCAGCGTCTTGCCGAGGGCCATCTCCTTGCTTAACGAGTAGAAGTCCAGGCCTTTGCCCACGCCACGGTGGCCAATATCCTTGAGGTCGTACTCGTTCTTGCTCTGCGCCTGCAGGGCGACGCCGCTGCCCAGTATCAGGCCGAGGGCGGCGGCAAACGCGGCAAAGGCTTTGGCGGGTCGGCGGAGCAACAAGGCGTTGGAGTGCATGGGAAGTCCTTCGCGAGCCATCTCCACGCTATTACGGCTGGGGCGAAAGGGCAAGGCGGGCGGCAGGGCGAGTTGGGTAACGGCCATGCGCTCCGGAACTGCGAAATGACGGCGCCGCCAACCGGGATGGCATTCTAATGGACGCTTCGGGGCCGGAATTAGTTACTCAGTTGCTCAGCCGGCAGCCGCCAAGCGCCCCCGAAAACGCCCGGCTCCCCTGTTGGCGGTAGCTCCTTCGGCAGGAAGCAGGGAGTTCCATAGCAGCGGCTCACCCCACTCCTCCTGGCCCAGGGAGCGCTGGGATACAGTGGAGGGATGGAGTCGTTACGCACTCAATTCCCGGTCGCGAAAGAGCTCATCTACCTCAACCACGCGGCGGTTGCCCCCATTGCCCATGCGACCAGCGAGGCCATGCGCCTGATGCTGGAAGATGTGGAGCGCCATGGGGCGTGGAATTTCGAGCGCTGGAATGAAACTTGCGAGCAGGCTCGCGGCGCGCTGGCCCACTTTATTGGCGCCACCCCCGCCGAACTCGCGTTCCTGAAAAATACTTCCGAAGGCATTTGCACCGTGGCGCGGGGACTGCAATGGAAGCCCGGGGACGTGATTGTCGCCTGCGGCCAGGAGTTCCCGGCGAATGTCTATCCCTGGGTGGAGTTGCGGCAGCGGTTGGGAGTGCGGGTGGAGGCGGCCCAAATCCGCAACGGGCGGCTCGATCTCGATGAGTTGCGGCGCCTTTGCCGCGGCGCCCGCCTGCTTTCGTTGAGTTTTGTGCAGTTCCTCTCCGGCTACCGCCTCGACGTGGCCGCAGTGGGGGAAATCTGCCGCGAAACCGGAACGCTCTTTCTGCTTGATGCAATCCAGGGGCTGGGCGCGTTTCCGCTTGACGTCAAACGCGCCGGCGTTCACTTCCTGGCCGCCGACGGACATAAATGGCTTACCGGCCCGGAGGGTTGCGCCATCTTTTTCGCCGATGAAGCGGTCCTGGAGCAGCTTCAGGTAAGTCAGCCGGGCTGGTTTTCGGTGGAAAACGCCAATGACATGGGAGCGGCGGAGGATTTCCTGGCCCAAACTGATCGCAGGCTTGTCTGGCGCAGGGGCGCAGGGCGTTTTGAGAGTGGCACGCTGAATACGGTGGGCATTCACGGCCTCAAAGCCGCCGCCGCACTGCTGCAGTCGCACGGCGTCGAGCGGATTGCCGCCCACATCCTGGCGCTCACCGGTAAGCTGCGAGCTGGGTTGTTGGAAATGGGTGCGGAAGTCCTGGGTTCGGAACAGGAGAACGAGCGCAGCGGTATCGTCAGCTTCCGTTTCCCCGCCCAGGATTCAGCCGCCCTGCATCGGCGCCTGATCCAGCAGCGCATTTGCTGTGCTCATCGCCTGGGTTTTGTCCGCTTGTCTCCGCACGGCTACAACACCCTCGATGAAATGAACCAGACGCTAGCCGCGGTGCGCTCATTCCTGGCGTAAAGCCCTGCGGCTATTACGCCAGGAACAAGCGGCCGGGAAATCATGCCGGCCCTTACGTGGGCTCTTACGCGGAGCGAATCAAGCGAAAGCGAAGACGACCCTCCAGAGAGAAATTCAGAATAGAGAAATTCAGGCCCGAGCGTCAGGCGGTCTTGCGCTCCGGCCGCTGTTTCGCCGCGTCATCTTCTTCCAGATCGCGCGAGACATCGTGCTTGATATCTTGCCCCGCCTGCTTGGCCTTGCCGGCAAAGTTCTGCGCTTTGCCTTCGGCCTGGTGCTTGGCGCCCTCCGCCTGCTTTTTGGCATCGCCAGTCCACTCGCCAGCCTGGCGCTCGGCTCGTCCTTCCATGTCTTTCATCTTGCCCTTCAGCTCATCATTGGTCATCAGTGCCTCCTGAATATGGCTTCCCAAAATAAAAAAAGACTGGACGGTTACGTGTCTCAGCCGGTTCTGCGACGCCGTTCATTGGCCACCGGCCGTTCCCCGGCGTGCGCCTCCGGATGGATATCGCTGGAACGCCGTTTCATTTCGATGACGGCATTGTTAGCGGACTGTTTGATATCGCCCATCGCGTTCTGGGCTTTGCCCTCGGCCTGTTGCATGGCGCCGCGGGCCTGACCTTGGTTGTCGCCCGTCCACTCCGCAGCCTGGCGGCGGGCGCGCCCCGCCATGTCCTTCGCGGAGCCTTTCAACTGGTCCTTGTTCATATCAACCCTCCAAAAAATGGGATGGGCGGCGAATTGCCGAAGGTGGCCAAACGAGCGCTGCAATCGCGAGTGGCCAGGGGAGGGCCGGGCCATGCTGCCAGTCTCGCTTGTTGTGGGGCTACTCGGCGGAAACGGGGGCTCAGCCGCGCGCGAGCTGCGCAACTTCTTGCAGAAGCGATGTGGCCGATAGTGGCGGCAGTCCAAAAATGCGCATGAAATCCGCCGCCCCGTAGCGTTGTCCAGGCCCCCAGAGGCGGTGCAGCTCGGCGCCACACTCCGCGCTGGCAAACCATTGCCGTCCGTAACGCTCGCGAAAATGACGCACAAGCTGCGCCTCCATCAGCCACGCGCGCAGATAGTCGGCGGCGTAGAAGAGCTCGTCCACGTCAGCTAAATAGCGCATTGGTTCACTGGGCAGCGACTCGTAATGCAGGGCGGCGGAGAGGGTTGCGGCGTAGCGCGCCGCCAACTCCGCTGTGCCGGGTCCGGCATCGTCGTGCAGGGCCAGCTCGTATTGCAGCTTGGCGCAATAGCGGCGCACCAGAAACAGGCGGCGAAACGCCCGCGAGCGGGCAAACTGGCCACGCATGCCCGCGCTCATTGAAGTGTGCAGCTCCAGCCACGCGGGATCGTCGAGCAGGTGTTCGAAGAGAAACGCGAACAGCTCGGTCACCGCGTTGGAGGCGCCCACGTTGCGGAACTCCCAGGCATGTTCAGTGGTGTGGGCGAAATGCTGTGCGTGTCCCATTTCGTGAAACAGCGCGGCGTAATCCTCGCTGCCTCCCACCGGCTTCACGGAGAGCCGTATGTCGCCCGGCGCATCAATCGCAAACATCACCGCCCGCGGCACTTTCTGCGGGCGCGCCTCGAGATCCAGCAGAATGTTGGGCTGCCGTTCCAGCTCAATTCCCAAACCTTGCAACGTGGTCTTGAGCAACTCCTCCATGCGCTCCGGCGGAAAGGCGGCGTCAAAAGCGCGCGAACGCATGAGGCGTGCCGTGTCGGCCCGTGTGAAAGGTCCCGGGCCCAGTTCGCGCCGCCTCTCCTCCGCCAAAAGTTGTGCGTAGAGCTCGTTGGTCTCCCGCAAAACCGACGCAGCGAGTGCCCCTAAGGCCTTGAAATCCGCCAGCCGCTGCGCCTCACCCATGGCGGTGTAATCTGGGTAGCCCAGTTCCCGCGCGCCCGCGTGCATGAGCTGGAGAGCGCGCAGCCGCAGCGGGTTGAGGCGCTCGTACACCGGATCGCAGGCAGTAAACAGCGCGCGCCGGCGCACTGCGTCGTCTTCATTGCTAAGCAACACCGCGACCTGCCGGAATGGCGCCGTTCCACCGCCGGGAAGTGCGGCGCTGGCCGCCGCCTCCGCGTTGGTGATCTCGTCCTGCAGGGGCGCCAGGCGTTGGCCGATGATCTCGCGTTCCAGGTAAAGCTGGAAAAGCTGCAGCGCTTCGCGCTCCTCTGCTTCCGCTCCGGAGCGCGGCTCGGCGTGAGCCCGCTCCACATGCCGCAGATTGGCGGCGGAAAACAGTCCGGGGTAACGCGCGTACAACTCCGCCTGATGAGACGGCTCCCCCCAGGCCCAACTCCGCCATCCATCTTCCGATTGCGCCCGCAATAGTTCAGCCGCGCGTTCACGAAGCAGGTCAACTGCCTGGCTGGAGATGTGCGCTTTCGCCTCGTTCATAGAGCTTCACCGCTGCGTCACTCCACCCCTGCCGCGCCATGACACACACGCCGGGTGCAGCGCTTTTTGGGAGTTGGTGGAATCAGGAGGAATGCCTTTTCACAGGCGACCGTCTGGCATAAATCTTAATCCAAAAGTGGGGAGAGCCAATGGGGCTGTTGGGATTGGCCCCGCGGCCCAGCACACGTTCCAGACGGTAATGGGAATAAATCCAGCTCATCAACGTTTGGTAGTAGTCGACCCCCAGAGCTTTTGCCCCAAACTCGCCCGTGGGGCGGTCCATCACGAAAATAAATTGCGTGTTGCTGCTGGCCAGCCGCTGTATGGCGTCTTTTTCCGCTGCCTGGTCCAGAAACCCTGGGGTAAAAATCTCATATCGCTCAGGCGTAGGGCGTGCAGCCAGAAAATTCAGGTCGGAACCTTCGGGGAGCGACAGGATGGAATCGCCCGGCCGGGTGTGCGTCTGGATGAATTGAAGCGCCTGTTGAAAGCTGGTGGCCAGCTCCGGCGGAGTGTAAAACGTTCCACGATTGGTCGCCACCGCCATCTCCGGTTGCGCGTGGTAGCGAAACGAGATTACGACGGTGACAACCAGCCCCAGAACGCAAACCAGCCCGGTGGCCCAACAGGCGGCGGTTGCGGCGGCGCTCGTGGCTTTTTGAACTTTTTCAACCGGGCTCGCGGAGGCCCCATCGCTCACTTCGGCAGGAATGCCCGGCAGCCCTGCTAGCCACGCTGGGAACTCAACCGTAATCCAGGTGAAAAACACGATAGTGAGTGGAAGCAGGAATGAACCCGCCACTCCGCCGCTGGGCAGCCGCAGGAACACGCGTAAGGAGATCACCACCGTGTGCAGAGCCAGTAACAGCAGAACCCAATCACTCCGTGACCAGCCAGCCACGTCTGATTCGCTCTGCCCGGTCTCCGCCGCTGCTGATTGAGCTGGAACCGCATTATCACTGGTGCGCCCCTGTTCGCGAAGAACGCGGCGCCAGCGGCTGGTAAGCAAAATAATGACTCCCAGCGCCAGTAAAGGCGACGCACCGAGGGGGCCATGGTATTTCAGCCGCAACGGCACGGCCAACAGGCAGATCAGGGCACTCCAGATCAGCAGCCGGCGCAGCAGTGTTGGCAGCTCTCTCCAGGTTGGGAAGCGGCCCGCGGCCCGCGTGCGCGCGCCCAGCGCGATCAGGCCGCAGATGAGGAACCAGCTCGCGTTCTCCAGCAGCAGTTGCAAAACGCTATGCAGCGGGCGATTGGTGCCGGCCTTCCAACTGTTGTAATACTTCAGCCCGGCGGGCAGGTTGTAGAGCAGGACGTAGCTGTCGGTGACAACCTGCTTCCACGTCGCAAAACGCAACACCCAGGCATAGGCGCCCAGCGGTATCGCGGCGCCGGGCAGCACAAAAAGCGCAATCCGCCGCCAGCGCAACCGGCGCGCGTCGCGCGCGCCGCCCCAGCGCAGGAGAAGGACGAATCCGCAAACAGCGGGAGCGGCGCCAATCTCCACCTTGCAGGCCAGCGCAATGCCGGTGAGCACGCCAGCGGTAAGCAGCCAGCCGAAACCGCTGGGCTGAGTAGCCCCCGCCGGCTCGCCAGCCCAGCGCGCCCGCTCTACGAAACGCAGCAGCAAAACCATGGCCAGCGCGCTGCAGGCGACCGCATCCACTCCCGCGAAGCTGTACGGGAAAAAGTACACGCCGGAGGGCTTGAAAACGCACAGCGCGATATAACTGGCCCCCGCCGCCCAGGCGCCCAGCGGTCTGGCGCGGCGCCGCGCAACCCAGTAAACGCATCCCAGCACGATCAGCGCGCACACCCCGCCTTCGCCATAGAGCGTGTTCAGGGAGATCCCGAAGACGCGATACAGCAGTGCCCCAATATAGGGTCCAAGCGGCTGGTACAACTGATAGACCTGCGAATACAGGTGCTGCCCCTGCAGGACGCGCCAGGGCTGGTCCATTTCGCGGCCGCTGTCGATGACGGGATTAAACCATTGCTTCCAGGTGACTGCCGTCATCACTGCAAACAGGCCCGCCAGTGACCCAAAGCTCAGCAGATCAGCGCGCCGCCCGCGCCAGGAACTCGGAAGGGACATAAGCAAACAGTATAGGAGGTGACCCGGCGCGAAAGCTTCGTAACAGGCGCGGGCGCTTTAGCGGCAAGCGGCTGGCTGACAGATGAGAAGCGGTAAATGACAACGGTAATATCGCCGCCGGTTAATACCGCAGCGTGGCAAGGGGCGCGTGCTGCTGGGCGACCTGGACGCTGGTGGTGCTGCGCGCCGGGCGCGCGTCCAGGGCTTGCTGGGCGCAAAGTTCCGCCAGTTGGGGCAGGTTATTGTTTTCGCTGAGATGCGCGAGCACCAGATGCGAAGCGATGCCGTCGAAGTCGTTTGCCAGAAACTGCCCCAGACCTTCGTTGGAGAGGTGTCCAACCCGGCTGAGAACGCGCTGTTTCAACGACCAGGGGTAAGGACCCACCTTCAGCATCTCCAGGTCGTGGTTGGACTCCATCACCAGGCAGGCGGCGCCGCGAATCTGCTGCTTGACGTTTTCTGGCATGTATCCCAGGTCGGTCACAATGGCCACCTTGACGCCCTCTGCCTGGAAACAAAAGGCGACCGGGTCGGCGGCGTCGTGGGGAACCGTCATTGGGGTGATCTCGATATCGCCGATCCAGAAGGCTTCTCCGGAACGAAACTCCTCGACTCGCGGCAGCTCGGCCGCATCCGTTCCCAGTGCGCGGCGGGTGAGCGGATTCAGGAAAACCGGAAAGCTGGACTTGCGGGCGAGCACGCGAAGTCCTGCAACGTGGTCGGAGTGCTCGTGGGAGATCAGCAGGGCGTCAAAGTTTTCCGCGTCTTCCCCTGCCGCCTGCAGGCGGCGCAGAATCTCGCGGCGGCTGAAGCCGGCATCCACTAAAAGACGGGTGCGGCTGCTGGAGACGACGGCGCAATTGCCGCCACTGCCGCTGCCCAGAATGGTCACCTGCACTGCCACAGCCCGATCATACTGGCAGAGCCCCCGCCGCTCCAGCGGAAAAATGGTGAGTCGGGTGATTTCCCCCTAGGAGTGAGCCAAATCTGGCCCAGTGCGCCCCCAGGCTAAAACCGGGCTGCGAGGAGTATGACAAGTGTCAGGTCCGGTGGCTGATGGCTGGCACTGGCGCGCGCGGCCGCGCCAGTAGACAATGACAAAACTGCAGCAGCGTTCGACGAGCATCATGGGTGCCGCCGGAATGGCGCTGCTGGCCCGGGCGCCTGCCTGGCAGGCCAGGGAAAATGGGAAGCCTTATGGGGAGTTAGGAAGAGAGATGGACGGACTGAAAAAGTTTTGGACCGGCGGCGATAGCGCCCAGGCGCAAGCTTGGGTGCAGGGGCGCCGCCGCTTCGAGCCGGTGGCCTACCTCACGCTCATCTACCTGGTGTTCGTCTTCATTCCCTTGTGGTTTGAGCACGCTGCCTGGCGCACGGTGGGGCTGGGCGTTCTTTCGGTGCTGTTGTTTCTGCCGCTTTACTTCACTATCTGGCTGCCCAACGCGCGGCGGCGGCAAGCGGCGGTGATTTTGGTAACGATGCTCGGGCTGGGCTTTTCCTGGCTGAGCGGCGGCGGCGCGACCTTCATCCTGTACGCGGCTGCGATGGCGCCGTTTGCGTTTGAAGCGCGGCGAGCGCTGTTGTTTACGCTGGCGCAAATCGGGTTGTACGCGGAAGAGATGCACCTGCATCACATATCCCCTCTGGCGGCCATCTGGGTGGGCGTGGTTTCGGCGGGGCTGTGCGCCGCCAACATCTACGCGGTGCGCGAGCGGCAGGCGCAAGGCAAGCTGCGCATGGCGCAGGAAGAGGTCGAGCGGCTGGCTAAAATCGCCGAGCGGGAGCGTATTGCCAGGGACCTGCACGATGTGCTCGGCCATACCCTATCGCTCATTGTGCTGAAGTCCGAATTGGCGGGACGGCTCCTGGATCGCGATCAGGAGCGCGCGCGCAAGGAATTGCAGGATGTCGAGGAGACCGCGCGGCGCACCCTCGCCGACGTGCGCCAGGCGATTCGCGGCTACCGTTCCGAAGGCTTGGTGGCGGAGGTCGAACGCGCCCGCCTGGTGCTGACCGCGGCGGGTGTCGAGCCGGCGCTGGAACTCGGGGAGGTCAGCCTGGGGCCCTCCACCGAGACCGTGCTGTCGCTCGCTTTGCGCGAGGCGGTCACCAACATCGTGCGCCATGCCCAGGCGACGCGCTGTACGATCCGTGTGCAACAGTTTGGCGACGAACTGCGGGTGATCATTGAAGACAACGGCCGCGCGGCGGAACTGTCGGAAGGGAACGGCCTGCGCGGCATGCGGGAACGGGTCGAAGCGCTTGGCGGTACACTGGGTTGCGAAACCGGGGGCAGCACGCGCATACGCATTTCGCTGCCGGTAAACGCCGCCACCCTGTAAGGCTCCGGCGGAAGCCGTGATCACCGCGATGAGTCCAGCACGCAAAATTCGCGCCATGCTCGCCGAAGATCAGGGAATGGTGCGCGGCGCCTTGAAAGCGCTGCTGGAGACCGAACCCGACATCGAGGTGGTGGCCCAGGCCAGCGATGGTGAGCAGGCCTTGCAGTTGGTGGCGCAGCACCGCCCGGATATCCTCATCACCGATATTGAGATGCCGCGCATGACCGGGCTCGCGCTAGCGGCGGAGATGCGCAATCGCGGCGACAAAACCCGCATCATTATCGTGACTACCTTTGCGCGCCCCGGCTACCTGCGGCGGGCCCTCGACAGCGGCGCCTGGGGCTACCTGCTCAAGGACTGTCCCGCCGCCGAACTGGCCGAGGCGGTGCGCAAGGTCTGCCGGGGGCAGCGCGTCATCGACCCCGAGTTGGCGGCTGAGGCGTGGACCGAACCCGACCCGCTGACCGAACGCGAGCGCCGTATTCTCGGCATGGCGGCGGAAGGACGCACCAGCGGCGACATTGCCGACGAGCTCAGGCTTTCCGAGGGGACGGTGCGCAATTACCTCTCCGAGGCTATCAGTAAGCTGGGCGCCTCCAACCGCATCGAGGCGGCGCGCATTGCCCGCACCAAAGGCTGGCTGTGAAGCGGGCGCGAGTACTCATCCAACTTTGATGACCACTTCCGCGCCGCGCTCGGCGCCAGCCAGACGCGCCGCTGGCGCCCGGTTGCCGGAAATTTCCAGAAACCCCGCCGATCCCCAGATCGCAAACAGTTCACCGCTGCCGCCCTCCGCGTAGGCGTCTACCAGCTTCTGAATGGTGACTTTGCCGACCCGCAGTTCAAAACGGCTTTGGCGGTTCAGCTCGGGAAGCTGTTCGCGGCGCAGATTCGTGATCAGATTCCCAAAGCGGTCGGTCTTGAGGACCACACCATGAACCCCGTCCGCTTCTGTGCGCGTCTTGGGCAGCGCAAAACGGACCACATCACTGACTTGCGGTCCGAACTTGTCGGGATCGATGTTCTTGGTCAGCCATCCCGCCACCGGGGCAAACAGGTCCCGGCCCTGAAAGGTGCCGCGGCCGGAGTCGCGGAAGTAGTGTTCCGCGGTGACGTGGAAGGCGCGAAACTCGGGCTCCTGCTCGTAGACCAGCGACAGCACGCCATTGTCGGGCGCCACAAACGTGTAAGCGCCGGCCCGCACCACCAATGGACGCCGGTTGGTGTTCACCCCGGGATCGACGACCACTAGGTGAATGGTTCCCGAGGGGAAGTACCGGTAGGCCTGGGCGAGCGTGTAGCCGCCGTCGAGCAGGTCGAAAGGGTTCACCCCGTTGCTGATGTCTACGATATTGATCTCGGGGTTGGTGCTGAGCAGCACTCCTTTGACGGCGCCAACGTATGGATCACTGAAGCCGAAGTCTGTGGTGAGGGTCACAATGCGCATGACGGGAAGCGGGCGCGCACGGCTGCGCCCGACGGCCTCCATCATTGCACAACAGGGAGCGCCGCGTCTTCTGGGCCATGGGGCTGCTCAGCAACGTCTGCAGGGTGGCGCGCTGTTGCCGTGAACGCGGCAATGCGTTTCGGCTAGAGAGATTGGCCTCTCAATGCCAGGGCGTCGCACAGCACAGCGCCGTTTGCCGGGAAAAACTGTGAGACTTTGCTCCAAGTCACACCCACTTGCGGGAACCAAGCGCCGTCTGACCTCTTTTCCTTAGGTTTACCGGGGCACGCGAAGTAAGCTATAAAGGAAGGTTGGAGAATCCGGCTCGGGCCGCCCCGACGCGGTGCTGGTATTCTCCCGCACCTCACCAGCGGCCAGCCCTGGTAGTCCAAACGTTCAGGCTTTTGCGGCTTTCAGGCCGCGGCAGGAGATCGGAATGCCCACCGTAGCTTCGCGCGGGTTGGCGGATATTGTCGCCTCCCCTTCCTCGATTTGTTTCATAGATGGCGAAAAAGGGATTCTGGCCTACGGCGGCTACGACATTCACGATCTGGCGGAACGCTCGACGTTTGAGGAAACCGCTTTTCTGCTGTGGAACGGGCGGCTGCCCAAGTCGGGTGAACTGCAGCAGTTGCAACAGGAACTGCGCGCCGCGGCGGCCGTGCCCGCGCCGCTGCTGGATCTGCTGCGCCACTTGCCACCTAAGTCGGCCCCCATGGACCTGCTGCGCACCGCGGTCTCCGCGCTCGCGCTCTACGATCCCGAGGCAGGTGACATGTCCACCGCCGCCAACCAGCGCAAAGCGCGCCGCCTGGTGGCCCAGACCGGAACCCTGATCGCCGCCTTTGACCGCATCCGCAATGGCAAGCAGCCCATCGCTCCCGCCCCCGATCTCAACCTGGCCGGCAATTTCCTGTACATGCTGAGCGGCGAGCGTCCCAGCCCGACGGCGGCGCGTTCGCTGGATATCGCTCTCATCCTGCACGCGGATCACGAGTTTAACGCCTCCACCTTCGCCGCCCGCGTCACCGCCGCCACTTTGAGCGATATCTACTCCGCTGTGACTTCCGCGCTGGGAGCGCTGAAAGGCCCGCTGCATGGCGGCGCCAACGAGGCTGTGATTCACCTGCTGCTGAAAATCGGCAACAACGACCCTATCGCGTTTATCAAGCAGATGTTTGCCGAAAAGAAGAAGGTTCCCGGCTTTGGCCATCGCGTCTACCGCACCGAAGATCCGCGGGCCACGCACCTGCGGCAGATGTCGCGTGAATTGGGAGAGCGCACCGGCAACACCCACCTCTACAAAATGTCGCGGCAGATCGAGGAGTTCGTGAAGGCTGAAAAGGGGCTCAATCCCAACGTGGACTTCTACTCGGCTTCCATGTACTACGACCTCGGCATTCCCGTCGACCTGTTTACCCCGATTTTCGCCTTCTCACGCATGAGTGGATGGACGGCGCACGTGCTGGAACAGTATTCCGACAACCGGCTCATCCGCCCGCGCTCGGAGTACACCGGGCCCACCGTGCCACAGCATTACGTGGCCATCGATCAACGGTAGGTCGATCAGCGGTAAATCGCGCAGCGGTAAATCGACCTCTGTTTTGGGAGACCAAAAGATGCGCGGCACCCCACGGTGCTGCGCATTTCCATTTTGGAGTTCCGCCGTGCCAATGCGCCGACTGCCCACCTTCACCCCACCTGCACGCATCGCACGCTATTAGCCCAACACAAGAATGGCGAGGAGGTGTCAATAGCGTTATGAACACCGTGCGAAGTATTGAGCGGCGAATGTTTTCACGCCGGGAGACCGACCGGCAAGGCGAAGTGGTCAACATGCCGGTGGCGGGCGCGCCAGAAAAGGTGGAGTGGAGTGGCGTCTGGTCCGGTTACGTCATTTCCATCGGCGTGGCGCTCCTGTTGATGTTCCTGGTTCTGGGACTGGGGTTGTCGAGTGTGAACCCGGTCGACGCCAACTCCTGGAAATCGGCCGCTGCCGGAACGGGCATCTGGGTCGGCATCTGCTTTCTGATTGCCACGTTTATTGGTGGCTGGGTGGCGGGACGCAGCCCAGCTTCAACGCGGCGCATTGGCCTGCTCAAGGGCGTGACCATGTGGGGATTGTTGATGGTGAGCGCCATTGCGCTGGGAGCTTTGCTGGCGGGAACGGCCCTGACAACGGCAAGCAGCATCGCTAGTAGTCCCACCGCGGCTCAGGCGGCAACCAGCGTGGCCGGCAGCACCAGCGACCTGCCAACCGTGCTGCAGAATAACGGCATTCAGTTGAGCGCGGCTCAGACCACCGCCCTGCAGGCGCGTCTGGCGGCGGGTGATCGCACCGGCGCGGCCAGCACTCTGGCGCGCGACGCCAACCTGCCCAACGCCCGCGCCACGGCCATCATTAACCAGGTGAACGCCAATTCACCGCTCGCGGGGGTCAGCGGCGGGCAGGTGGCTTCAACCGCGAAAACGGTTGCCGCCCGCGCCTCTTGGGCGGGCTTCTGGTTTGCGCTGATTACGCTGATTTGCGCCGCCGTCGGCGGCGTGATCGGCGGCGGTGGCCTGCGGCGCTTCCGCACCCGGCAAAGCGCGCCCGTGGCGGCGGCTTAAAGGCCGCTAGCGCTTGTGCGAAACGAGCCAGGGCCGAGTCGAACTGCTTTCGAGTTCGAAATCGCAGGCCGAAGTGGTAGAAAGGGCCCGGGGTTGCCGTTTAGGTCCCGCACCGCTGGCAACTAGTTAAGCGCGGCCACCATCCGCGAGCTTCGGCCGGACACCGAAGCGGGTGGAATAAAAGCGGCCGTGCCGCATCCCCGGCAACCCTGCGCCTGCTGGGTTGCCGGGGAACACTTCAGAACTTGAACAGGTCGTCGAGTTTCTTGCGCGCGTCGGCGGCTGGGTCCTGGCGCCCGGCGGGACGGCCTACCACGGCTACTGGGGAAAAGTAGTCACAGTAATTGTTCTTGTCCTTGAAGCGCACCCATTCCGCCTGATTTTCACGGCACTCGTTGTGCGAGGTGGGATCGAAATGGCGGCAGTTGCGGCAGACGTGCAGGTCTGCATCGCACTTCTCGCAGCTCTCGCGCCTCCCCACCTTTTCACCGGTGAGCAGTTGCAACTGTTGTCCACACTTCCAGCAGGTTACCGACGATCCCATAATCGCTTCTCCGCAATCTTGCCATCTGTCTCAGGCACCGATGAGTTCCAGCCACTCCCCTTCCGGCTTTTTCGCACTCCAACAGCGCAGCAGCAAGGCCAGGTGCTCGTTGCGTTCCGCCCTGCTGAGGAGCGGCGCGCAGGCCAGCCGTTCACGCAGATGCCGCAGGGCGGCGGCGCGCTGGCTTTGCGCTTCTTCGGCTGCTGCCGGCGTGCTCTGCGGCCATTCTAGCCTCTCCATCGCGCAGATGCCCCCCTGCCTGACCAGGAAGGCGGTCTGCCGCGGCGCCGGCCCCGGCAGCAGCAGCGCGCCGTTGAGCTGGTCGACAAATTGCGCGTGCGCGGGCAGCCGCCGCAGCACGGGAGTAATCTTTTCGATCTTTTTGTGGGCGCGGGCGGCGGCTTCGAAATCGAGCCGCTCGCTGGCCTCCTGCCGCTCACGCAGCAGTTGATCGCGCAATTGCGCTCCGCGGCTGGCAAGAAAGTCGCTGACACGCTGCAATTCGCGGCGGTACTGCGCGTCAGTGCAGCCACACTGGCAGGGCGCCAGGCACATCTTCATCTCCGAATAGACGCAGCCGGGAAAACTGGGATCGGGGTGGAGCACGTCAGGGCAGCGCCGTATACGGAACTGGTCCAGCACCTCTCCCGCCAGACTTTCCGCGCCCCGGCGGCTGGGCAGTGGTCCCCAAAAACGCGCTGGAGGCCGCCCCAGCCCGCGGCGCACCGAAACCCGTGGATAGGGGTCGTCCAGATGCAGTTTGAAAAACACTGGCGCCCGCATGCGCAGGCGCTTGCGGTAGTCGTTGGGGAAAAGCTCGCGGGTACGCTGGTAAACGGTCCAGCGGCTCTCAAACTCGGAGTATACCGGCCAATAGCGGATGGCGCGCGTAATGCGGGAAAAGTCGATGCGGGTACGCTCCTCCGGGGCGGGCGCTAACAGCCGCTGCAGGCGCTTGCGCAGGTGCCGCGTGGAGGTGAGGTAAGGCTCGCCGCTTGCCGCCGTTTCCGTGCCAGTCTCCAGCAGCAGAACCGCCGCGGCGTCGGGAAACTGTTCCCACCAGGCGCTCTGCGCATCGCTGGCCAGCGGGTCAAACGCTACTGTGATCACGGCAGGCTCTCCGCCATCTCCGGCGCGCGCCGGCCGCGCCGGTACAGCAACAGGCCGGCCGCAACCAGCGCCACGCAGCCGCCAATGATCTTGCACTCGAACACCAGGCGCGAGCCCACATCCGCGGGCGGAATCAGCGCCAGCACAATAGACACCGCGGTCACCAGAAATCCCAGCAGTCCAAACAGCCAGACGCCGAAGTGGCCCAGCGGAACCAGGCTGTGTTCCTGATGTGCGCCGCGATCGGGCCGCCGCCGCAGGGCGATGATGGCCAGAAACATGTACAGGAAGGGGATGAAGTACATGATCGTGGTTGCATCCACCAGCACCTGGTAGCCGCTGGCGGCGGTCTCTCCCACCTGGCTGAGGATCAGCAGCACGGCGGAGAGCACGCCCTGCACGAGCATGGCCACGTAGGGCGTCTTCCAGCGCGGGTGGATCTTGCCGAACGCCGGCGGCAGATACCGGTCAATGCCGGCCACAAACGGAATGCGGGCCACCCCCGCCACCGTTGTGCCCACTCCGCCCGTGTTTCCGATGGTAAGCAGAATCGTCGCCAGAATAGCGATCCAGGCCACGCCGAAAAACGACGCGGCATGGGTGAGCGCCTGCACTGGACCGGTACGCACGTCCACCTGCGCAGCCGGTTCCACGCCCAGCACCGCCGCGGTTCCCGCCACGTACATCAGCGTGATCGCCACCGCCGAAATCCACGCGCTGCGGCGGAGGGTGCGGCGCGGATCGTGAATCTCTCCGCTCATGGCGCAGACCAGTTCCAGGCCGGTGAAGGCAAAGGCAATCTGCGACCAGTAGTTCACTGTCCCCGAGTCAAAGTGGAAAGCCAGGCTGTGCCAGGAAAAATGCGTTACCGAGCCGCGGTGCAGCACAAACACCAGCGCAAAGACCACGAGCAATACCAGAGGCAAATAGGTGCCAATACCGCCCGCGTTTTCCAGCCATTTGCCGATCCGCACGCCCACCAGGTTGAATCCGATAGCCACTGCCAGCATCAGCAGTGAAGCGGCGGTGATGTAAACGCGGTTGCCAGCCAGCCACGCCCAACGCTCGCCTCCCATGTAGGCGGCCATGGCGACACTGGCGTTGAGCAGGGCGGGGAAGTAGATGATGGTGTAAATCCAGTAGGTCCAGCCGGCGATGAAGCCGTGGAAGGGGCCAAACGCCTCACGGCTCCAGACGTACAGCCCCCCTTCGGAGGGATAGCGGGTGGAGAGTTCGATGATGACCACCGCGGAGGGCAGGAAAAACATCAGCGCCGCCAGAACCCATATGGAAATTGAACTGGGTCCGGTATGCGCCGCGGCAGCCACCCAGCGCGGCCCGAGAACGGCGGCAACGTTGAACAGCACAACGTCCCACAACCGCATTTCGCGGGGAAGCGCGTTTTCCTGCTGCTGGTTTGGCGAGGTCATGGGTTTTCGATTGCTTCAAATGCGGCGACGGTCTCCCCATTATGAGCACCGCTGACGACAGAATCAGACAAGAAGCTCAAGTGCCTCAGGGATGACATCCAGTGTGACAGGAGTGGACCCGGCGTCTTCTCCGTCGAGTTCCAGCGGAACTGGAGCGCCGCAAAGGCGCAGGCTGGGGACGTTCCACAAGTGTGCCCCAGGGGCATGGTGAAGCTGTCCGGCAACCAACAGTGTGGACTGCAGTGGCAGCGTCAGGGGACCGCTGCGCATCAGCAGAAGCGCCGGGGTCAACGCCGGGCGTTTTGCAACAAAGCGAAAGCCGCCGGCGTAGTAACGGGTCAACGCAAACAGCGCCAAATCGGCATGCTGCTCGGGGTGGCCCTCCGCGGCTGCCTGGAATGTGGGAAAGCCGTAGCGAAAGCTTTCCCGCAGGGCGGTGCCCACGAATGCAAGTTTCCCCCAACGTTTTTTCGCGGCGCTGCTGAGGGTGTGCACCACGTGGGCGTCGAAGCCGGCGCTTGCCAGCGCGAGAAAAAATTGTTGGCGGCCATCCGGAAAGCGCGCGCGGCCCGCGGGAACCGGGCTGCGCCGGGCCCGTAAGAGCCGCTGCACCGCCTGCGTTGGATGGAAGGGGATGCCGAATTCGCGGGCATAGACGTTGGCGGTGCCTCCCGGCAGCAGACCCAGTGCGGGAGTGTTGCTGTTGCCGGCGAGGCGCGCTTCGATCAGGGAAGCGGCGACCTGGGCGATCGTGCCATCTCCTCCGGAGGTCAGCAACAGGTCGTAACCTTCCTCAACTCCCCGTTGTGCGGGGAGACGGCCTCCGGTGCCCGGCTCCGTTTCCGCCCAGTCCACCTGCCAGCCCGCCCCCGCGAGAAGCTTCGCGGCGGCGGTGAGACGGCGATAATGGCGAGCGGGGTGGCGTCCGGCGACGGGATTGAAGATGAGCAGCGTGCGCACTGCAGAAAGGGTAGCAGAGCGGTTCCTCAGTTGTCGGGAGTTGCGGTCGGTTGCCGGTTGCCAGTTGTCAGCTCGCCACCCCTGCGCGCGGGATGGGGTAGCCTGCGACTGGGTCGTAAAACCGCCGTACCGCCTCAGCGCGCTCCACTGCGTCCCGCTGCGCCCCAGGTCGAGCGCGCCCCAGATGCACCAGTGCGCCCTACTGTGAACTGTTTACGGTAAACTCCCATCCGCTCAGGCAGCACCAGCAAACCGCTGGAGCTCTAAGCAAAGGCAAGGGTCACTGGTTCCTGGGGAGGCGGAGTGGCAAAACAGGGCAACTCGGCTCGCTTGACTCTCATCCAATCACGGGTGAATGCCCAGGTAGGTGCCATGCTTGAAGTCGACAACAGCTTGAAGGACGTAGTTCTGCAGGGGGGCGGTGAGCTGGTCGGTGCGGCAGCGGGTTTGGTCTTTGTCTTCGATCCGCGCACCGGCAACACCGTGACTGTCGCCGAAGAGAGCATTTCGCCCCAGCAGGTCCAGGAGGCGATTGCCTTGTGGGCGTCGATTACGGCTACCACTGGACTGAACGTCACCTTATCGGAAAAATGGCGCGCTCTGATCGCCTCCAATGGAGAGCAGCAACTGGTGCAGCAACTGCAAGAGGAGTTGCAGCCTGAGCGCAGCCCCGATCCGCACCGCCCCGATCCTCCCCAGGCCGCGCGCGTGCAAGCCGAGGAGGCGCGGGCTACGCGCGCCGTTGGCAAGCTGTTGCAGTTTCCCGATCCCAAAGCCATGCCTTACCCGGCTGCCGCCCGTGTGCGGCAATCGCGTCACCGGCGCTCCTGATTTCTTGCTACTCCGTCTTTCACCATTAGGCAGGCATTCAGCCTGCCTTTTTTGTTGACCACAGGCCCTTTGTCACGTGGCCATGCCCCCTCCCCGGTCCGGGGCGGCTTGGGTAAAAAATACCTGCTTTGGGCCTCGCCCTACCCGGCATGTCCACTCTAAGTGGTTGATTTCTCACTGCAAGCGGTTTTGGCATGGCGCGTGTATAGCAAAAAGCCAGAAGTTCGCAGGCCGATTCAGTGCCGGCTTGTGAACGGATGGGCGCTGTGGCGCGGGTCCTTATGGGGATTCGGACCCAGCGGCCGCGCGACAGCGGAGCGGGCCAGAGAGTGGATTTTGTTCCACGGACCTGGCCACCCGGGAGCGGTCCAGCATCCAGGGCAGGCAACGCGGCAGCACCCTGCGGGGTAGCGCCCATCTCAACGAGTTCATCCCCAGTTTTTGGTTGGCAAAGGAGAGGACGATGCGCAGGCAAGATATCACCCAATTTTTGGCTGTCGCCGCTATTTCGGCTGCTCTGGCAATGCCCGGGGTAGCGCAGCAGGCCAGCACCCAAAACCCCGATCAAAACCAGGCGACACCGGCCGCCAGCGCCCCCGCCGCCGAGGGCCAGAACCAGACCACGGCCAGTACCGGCGCCGCCACCCCCGACACCATGAGCCAGCAGCAGGTGCAACAACGCCGGCTGGTGCCGCAGACTCGGCAGGGCTTCTGGGGCAAGATCAACCCCTTCGCCCGCAAAAAGTATGTGCAGACGCAGTTGTCGCCGATCCGCGACCGCGTCAATGAACTCGACGAGCTGACTGCGTCTAACGGCCGCGCGCTTACTGACCTCGATAGCCGCGCCACCGCCGGCATCCACGACGCGCAGAGCCGCGCCAATCAGGCCAGCCAGACCGCCGACCAGGCGCAACAGCAGGTGCAGCAGGTCAGCACCCAGGCCACCCAGCTGAATCAGCAGGTCCAGCAGGTGAACCAGAACCTGCAGAACGCCGATCAGTATCAGGTGGCACAGACCGCGGAAATGCGTTTCCGCCCGGGCGCGGCGCGCCTCAGCCGCCGTGCGCAGGACGCGCTTTCGCAATTCGTTGGCAGCCTGCCGAACCAGAATGGCTACATCGTCGAGGTGCAGGCCTACTCGGCGGGCCGTGGCCTGGCGGCGGTGCGCAACAGCCAGCGCCTCGCCGACACGGTGGTGCGCTACCTGGTGCTGCACAACAACATTCCCCTGTATCGCATTTACACCATGGGATTAGGGAACACGCCGGTGCAGGCCTCCACTGGCGGTGAAGCGCCGCGCCGTTTGACCCACGGTGGGCGCGTCGAGATCCGCATCCTGCACAACAGCCTGGCCGGAACCACCGCGCAAAACCAGGGGACGCAGGGAAGCCAGGCTTCACCCATGCCCAACAGCAACCCCGGCATGAATAACAACCAGATGCCGATGAATCAGAACCAGCAGATGAACAATGGACAGATGAACAACGGGCAGATGAATCAGCAGAACAACCAGCAGTCCAGCCAGCCGGCGAATCAGTAAGCGCTGTCTCGCGGTTCTTCCGTGCAATTGCAAAGGGCATTCACCTGCGCGTGAATGCCCTTTTTTTGCCCCAAAAATCCAAATACGCCTGTGCACTGACAACTGACAACTGACAACTGTGTAAATGTGAACTGTGTAGTCTTCACTGCGTACCGTGCGCCATGCGCTGACACCCCCCCCCGCCCCCGGCTCCTCTTCCCTATAATGCAAGTGCTATGTTCCGTACCCGCTTTGCCCACGACATCGTGGCGGAGTTTCTCCCGCCCAAACGCCAGCGCAAGCGCCACGAGCTGATCCTGCTGTGCGATGGCATGCCCTCGATTCCCCGCAAACAGTCGCTTGCGGCTTTCCTGGCGGAAAAAGGCTACTGGGTCATTTACCCGCGCTATCGGGGCGCCTGGGAAAGCGGGGGAAGCTTTCTGGAGAAGTCTCCGCATCAGGACTTGCTGGACGTGCTCGACAGCCTCCCGGGAGTACTGGAAGACATCGCCTTTGGCGAGCGCTTCGCCCTGCGCCCGGAGCGCGTTTTCATCATTGGCGGCAGTTTTGGGGGTGCGGCGGCACTGTTGGCTGCGCGCGACTCACGTGTCACAAAGGTGCTGGCGAATTGCGCGGTGGTCGACTGGTCGATTCTCGACCGGGCGGAACTGGCGGAAACCTCACGGGAAAGCTATCCCAGCTATATCCGGGAGGCCTTCGGCAACGCCTACCGGCTTCGCGAACGCAACTGGAACAAGCTGCGCGGCGGCAGGTTTTACAGTCCCTGGCATCACCGCGCGGAAATCGATGGCGGCAAGGTGATGATGATCCACGCCAAAGACGATCCGCACGTGCCCTACGAGACGGCCAAAGCGTTTGCCGGCGCCACCGGCGCGCGCTTGAAGACGTTGCGGACGGGTGGCCACATCAGCACCGACTTCGTGACGCGCCGTTACTGGGCGGAGATTCAGCGCTTCTTCGGCCGCTAAGAGCGAAACGTTCGAGCGGCGTGCCTCCGGGATCGCTATCTGCGCCACTGGATGCAGTGGAGTCAAGGCGGCCGCGCCCCTGCCCGCACAGTCCCGCGCACGGACCCCAAAATCCAAATGCGCCAAATCCCACAATTCCCCCTTTCGCAGTCATGTGCGACGCAAAAACAACAGCTACGCCCTACGGTGAACTGTGAACGGTGAACTGTGCACTGTCTGCCGTGCACTGTCAGCCGGAGCCCCTGCCCCCCAGACGATCGGCACGCGGCCATGTGCGCCACTGGAGCGCCCTCGGGAACTTCGCTAAAATGAAGCTTCGTTCCCCCCGCCGCGCGCCCCACAGGGGTGGCGCGGCCGATCTTCCGGAACGGAATCGAACAAATATCGACTCAGGAGGAGTGCGTCACATGCGCCGGGATCTGAACCCGTTGTGCGATCGTCACCTCAAGCCCATGCGGCCGGATGTGGTGTATATGGTTGTGCCGGGCAAAGGACCGTACTGGGCGGAGAGCTATGCCTGCAAAGAGCCGGGGTGCTCACGCCTTTACGCCGTGAAACACGGCTATTTCACTCACAACAAGTCCAACTATCATCCGGAGGAGATGCGGCAGCATCCCTGTCCGGAGCACGCCGGCAAGTTCCTGTCTCTGCGGCAGGAAGGCGGCGTTCAGGTCTGGACGTGCGATGAAGAGGGGTGTAAAGGCGTCGCTCAGCCAAGCACAGAACCGGCCTCTGAACTCGCCGCGCGTTAAGCTCCAGAGACCAACCCGGGCCCATACTGGCTCACACCGAAAGCATCGTCGATCCAGAAGAATTGCGAGGGCTCGTCTGGGTTCCATTGGTCCCTCACTTCTTCCGGCCTGTCTGGCTTGAGCGTCGACGCACGCCATTGGTCGAGAGCAGCCATCGCGAGGAGCGATGCAATCGTTGTCTTCCCGGCGGCGGGCTCGCCGATCAGCAGCACAAACCCGTGTTGATCAAGAGCCGCGATAGCCCTTTTGTAGGCGCTTGTCGGCGACAATCTGCGAAAGATCGTCGCGCATAGACGCGAGAAGTGCTCGCGCCTGCGCGCAAGCGCGCTCATCCAGAATCTGACTCAGGTCACCGAGTCCTTAGAGTCTTGGAGTCAGCATCCGAAGGCGCTGCGCGGTCGCTTCCGCGATCATGGGAATCGAGAAACGACTCCACCGTTTGGCCGACGATGTCCTTGTTGGAGGACTGAGCAATCAGGTTGCGGGAAACCCTCGGAATTGCCCGCCCAACTTCGGCCGCCATCTCCGCGAGGTTGTCCTATTGACAAAGCAATACTGAGTGCATTCTAATGTCCATTCTCGTTTCGGTCTCTGTGTGAGGATCTGAATGATCAAGAATGGCCCCATCCGCGCGAGCAAGCTCGCGAGTTACAGTTGTCGTACTGCCCTGATACTGCTCGCCTTCTTTGCTGCCTACCCGCGGGCGGCAGCTCAGCAGCTCCCAAACATGGGGCAGGGCCTCACGCCTTTTTCCAGCTATCAAGGGGGCAAGTACGATCAGGTGAACCTCTCCAACGGGAACGTGTTCCTGAAAATTCCGTTGGCCTCCTACCCTCAGCGGGGCGCCCTGAGCCTCAGCTTTTCCTACATCATCAATCAGCAAGGATGGCAACTTTATACCGCCCAGGGGAGCAATACAAAGACGTGGATTGCCGCTCCGAAGGAAAACCACTTGCTGTGGAGTCCTCAGGGCGACGGTCCGGTGAGCGGCTTCATTTGGGACCAAGCGAGCTGGCCCGCATCGCACTCCTACAGCGTTGGGAGCGGGACCGCGACCTACTGGAGCGTGATCGACTCTACCGGGGCGAATCACCCTGGCGTTAACACCTCGTATGGGGCGGAAAGCAACGACGCCACCGGCTACCGCATTAACGTGAGCAACGGCAACGCAGTCAGCGTTGTCGACCGGCACGGTATCGTGACGGACGTTCAGAGCTGGCTTAGCAACGGCGTTATCAGCCTTTCGGACCCGAACGGAAACACCATTACCGAAAATACGAACTCGGGGGCGATTACGGACACTTTGAATAGGCAGGTGTCGGGTATCCCTGTCGCCACGTCAGACTTCAGCGGGTGCTCCGGCCCATTACCGATCGCCGCTGCCTACACTTGGGCGCCGTACCCAGGCTTCGGCGGACAGCCAGTTAGCTACAAATTTTGCTACGCGAATGTCGCCGTTCACCCTAATTTCCCCGATTCCTACGCGCAGCCGAGCACAACATGGGAACTTCTGCAGAGCATCGTCATGCCAAATGGACACGCCTGGACCTTCGAGTACCAGGACCGTGATCCGGGGGATCCCTCTACTGTCAACTATGGCAACCTGACCCGGGTGACGTTTCCGACCGGCGGTTCCATTAGCTACACCTACACCACGGTGAGCAGTTGTAGCGGACAGCCGCAACGCTTTGCCGCAACCAGAACGGTGGACGCCAACGATGGAGCCGCGCCACAAACCTGGAGGTATACGTGGGGCTCAACCAACGCGGTAACATCCCCTTCTTCTGAGTACACCGTGTACACCTTCGGGGGCGGCTGCAGTAATCAGGTTGAGACGCAGCGCCAATACTATCAGAATAACGGCGGACGCCTTCTCAAGACCGTAGCGACCGCCTACAAAACCTGGGTCACGCAGTGGCAGACGTCAAGCACCACCTCCGCGGGCTTTAGCGGCGCCGTACCCACCAGCGTCACCACCACGCTCGACGATGGAGAGACTTCGCAAGTCCAGACCGACTATGACTCCGGCCTGACTTCCCAAAGCATTCCAGTCCAGACATTTGGCGATGTCACCGCCAAACGCGAGTACGGCTACGGCTCGGGCTCACCAGGCGCGCTCCTCCGCCAGACGCTGAACTCCTACCTGATTGCCAGCGGCAATTCCAGCTATTTCAATACGAACATGCTGGATCTGGTCACGCAGACGACTGTCGAGGACTCCAGCGGTACGGTTCACGCTCAGACCACGTACAACTACGACGAATACTCGCTGCAGCCCTCCGGCACGCCTAACCTCAACACGGGTGTCGGCACCCAGCGCGGCAACATCACCAGCATCGTGAAGGCCACAAATTTTGGCTGGGTAATTACAGGGTACACGACGGTGTGCGAATACACCCGCCCCTATAGTCCTCCATACTGCTACCAGCAGCCGCAGGAAGCTTGGGAAGCAACGGGCACCGTCAGCTCGCATACCACCTACTACGACTCGGGTATGCCGTTCACGAAGACGGATCCCAACGGCAACGTCACCACCATTTACTACAGCAACAGCTACGGCGGCGCCTACCCGACCGAGACCGACATGCCCAGCACCTCGACGGGCGGCGTCACCGTCCAGCACCGGGTGCAGGGCAGCTACGACTTCAACACCGGGCTCATCACCCAATACGTCGACCAGAACGGCAACAGCACCTACTACAATTACGACCCGGCGACGAACCGGATCACCCGCGTCACGTACAGCGGTGTGGCCGACGAAACCGATTACAGCTACAACGACACCCCAGGTTCCCTCTCGGTGGAGGTGCGGTCGTTGCTCAGCGCCAACAACTGGTCCGATCACCGTGTGCTGTTTGACGGTCTGGGCCGTACCGTCCGCGACTGCCAGTTGAACGCACAGGGGAGCTGGGACACAACCGACACCACTTATGACGGCGATGGGCGCAAGCTGCTGGTGAGCAAGCCTTACGCCTCCTCCTGTGCCGCCTGGACCGGTTCGGCGGGCGCGGGCGGAGACACGATGAGCTATGACGCGCTGGACCGCACCACGCAAATTCAGCACATCGACGGAACCGTCAGCACCAGCCAATACTCCGGCAGTTCGGTCAGGGTGACCGACGAGGCGGGCAAGTCCAAGGTCAGCCAGTACAACGCGCTTGGCGAACTGACTTCCGTCTGCGAAGTCACCGGCATGTCCGGCAGCGCCGCCTGCAACAACGGCTTCGGCGCCAACGGCTACCTCACGACCTACAGCTATGACATTTTGGGGAATCTTAGCGGCGCCAGCCAGACCGCAAACACGACCGCCTCGCGTGGTCGCAGCTTTACCTACGACGCGCTCAGCCGCCTGATTTCGCAATCGAACCCCGAAACCGGCACAATCACCTATACCTATGACAACAACGGCAACCTTATCAGCAAGGGGATGCCGGCGCCCAACCAGACCGGCAGCGGGACGGTGGCGGAGAACATGCAGTACGACGCGCTTAACCGCCTGACCAGCCGCAGCTTCACCGACGGCATCACGCAGAGCAATACCTACGATTACGACCTGCTGCCAAATGGCGCAAGCGTGCCCAACGGCATTGGGCACCAGACCTATGAGAGCAACCCGCGCGGCTGGGTCGAGGAGACTGGCTTCGACGTCCGAGGGCGCCTGACCAGTGAGCTCAAGCAGATCGACGTCAGCCAGTTCACCACCAGCTTCGGCTACTACAACAACGGCGCGCTCTCCAGCATCACCTACCCGGATGGCATGGTGGTCAACTACGGAGCACCAGACCCGCAGGGCCGCGAGGTCTCCGTCAACTTCCCGGGAGGATCGCTGAACCGCAGCTACAGCCTGGGGGGCGCCGGGAACCTGGGTCTGACCGTCTCCGACTCCTACCCGAACGGCTTGCACGCGCAGCGGGCGACCAATAACCGCTTCCAGCCCTGGACCGAACAGGTCTGGAACAGCAGCCAGACGCTGCTCAACCTGAGCGTCTCCTACACCGGCGGCTGCCAGGGGGCGAACAACGGCAACATCATCAGCCAGAGCTACACCAACGGCCAGAGCAACAGCTACTGCTATGATGACCTCAACCGCATCACTTCGTCGTCGGGCATGATCAACGAGTCGTTCAGCTACGATCCTTACGGCAACATGCTGAACTACACCGCGCCGGACGGCGTGGCGAGCTCCAATCCGATTGATTCCAACAACAAGCTGAACGGCGGCGGGTTCACCACGGACGCGGCGGGCCGCGTGATCGCAACACCCTCCAACGGCAACACGCAGTTGCAGGGGCACACCTACTCCTACTTCAGCACCGGCGAAATCTGCGCAGTCGATGATGGCAGTGCCTGCGGCTATAGCGCCGGCAGCGCCTCCTACCTCTACGACGGACATGACCGGCGCGTGGAGGCGGCCTTCGGCTCCAGCCAGGAACGCCACTTTTTTTACCTGGGCGGTTCGGACAAGGTGATTTACGAAATGACCAATTTCACCTCGTCGAACGACTACATCTACCTGGGTGACGAGCGCGTTGCCGACATCCAGGGCGGCGCGGTGAGCTACTACTTCCCCGACCACATTGGCTCGACGGCGCTGATGACCGACGGCAACGGCAACGAGCTGTCCGGCTGGGCCAACCACGCCTACACCGCCTTCGGCGAGGACTGGGGCGGCAGCGTCAGCGAGCGCCGCCGTTTCACCGGCAAGGAGCGCGACCCCAATACCGGGCTCGATTACTTCGAAGCCCGCTACAATAGCAGCAGCCTTGGCCGCTTCATGACCCCGGACGCGCTGCAGGGCACCATCGCCAACCCACAGACCCTGAACCGGTTCGTGTACGTGGCCGACAATCCCCTAAGGTTTACGGACCCGACGGGGATGTTCCTCTGTGCGTGCGGAGCCTCCGGGGATCTTTCCTGGAACGGTGGCGGCAATGGCCTAGCGCAAGGACACCACAGCCTGACGGGCACCGGCAACGCGGGAAGTCAAAAGAAAAACAACAACAAGCCACCCCCGAAAAGTAAGAAGGCGCATAAGCAGAACACATTGCATTACAAGAAAGGTGTGCCACCAGCGTCGCCGGCACTTGGCAGGATGCTTGGCTGCACGCAGAGCTGCACGGGGTTTCAATTGACCGTCACCTCAACCACGGACGAGGTGATTCGCCATGGGCGCGTAGTTGCCCATGGGCCAAACACCCCACACGGCAGGGGCGAGGCCGCTGACGTTCGGGAACTCCCGGGGACGGGTGGCGCGATCCTGACCTGCGCGTCTGTTTGCGGAGCCAAATTCGGGCTTGACGAGGGCAGACATCCGTCACACGGGTGGGTGGCTCCGCACGTACACTTGCAGATCACCCCGGGCAGAAATGGAGGCCGCGGCGACTTGCCGATGCCTCTGTCGCCGGAGGAACTGGGGATCCTTGGCCTGTCAATGCCTTGGGAATAGCGACGGCTGGGAACGGACTGGAGGTTGAGATGGCGATTCGGGACTCAAGGACATTGGCGTTAGCTGTCGCTGGTGTCTTATGCTGTGCTCTCACGGTGCGCGGGGCCACGAAGACGTGTGGTACCGTAGCCCTTCCCGAATCAGCCTTGGCCGTGGTCAGGGCACGGTTTCCGGGAATGAGGATCGTTCAACTGCGCGACTTACGAGAGGACGATCAGAGGCTGTGGTCGAGCGCACGCGGGCACGAGTGCCCTGGGGTCGCAGTGGGAAGATTCGAACCGTCCGACGGCCCGGCCTACGCGCTGGCGCTGTTTCGGCGAAACGGGACATCCTACACAGAGGCACTTGTGGTCGTTAGCAGGCACCGGCGTCGGTATGACCTACAGGTCCTCGATCCGCCCGAGAGTCGAACATACTTGCTAGTCGTGCACAGCATTCCCCCGGGGAAACTCAGCGACGAGGAAACCGGTAAAACCGTTGAGACGAGGCGGGACTCAGTCGCCTACGAAGCCATCGAGGCCGAGGTGGTAGTCTTCTATTGGGAGCGCGGCCACTACGCTTCTGTCGTAGCCTCTGAATAGCGACGGCCACGGCGCGCACTCCCCCTCGCTGCTTGATCCCCCCTTAACCGGCCTTGTGGCGGGCGCTGTGGGGTGAAGCGGTGCTGCGCACCGGCTGATGGGGGTGACACGTCACCCCATGTTGGGTGCTGTAGAGAAACTTTCGTTCCTGTATGGGAACCTATTGAGCGCCCACAGCTTACTGGTCTCGTGATCGCCTATGTAAACCTGCGATCCCATATGGGAACCTGTTGAGCGCGAGGCACTTGGCCGAGGCCCCGAAAATCGCTTTTCTCACGCCGTACGACACCGGCCATCACAATCTTCATTACACCAAACCCATCACGCTTCGCATCACCGCCGACGACCTGGGCAACAAAAATCCCATCGCACCGGCGAACGAAATCCTCGTCGCGATGATGTCGAAGAGTTTTATTGCAGGCTTTTCAAAACCCTGAAGGCAACGGCTTCGAGCACGCCGCGGTGTGCGCGCCCGCCAATTCTTTCTTTAGCCGCGCACCTTCCCACGAACAACGATCATGATGCAGCTCTGCCCGTGGCACTGTGCAGGAAGGCATCAATGGTGGTCAGCAAAGCCCGTTGCTTGCGGCGAGGCAAATGCTCGATCTGTTCCATACGGCGCAGGAGTCTGCGGCTGGGTTTGTGCGGGGGTTCGAGTGCCTTTTGGTGCGTGTTCGTGCTGGCTTTCCTGGCAACAGCCACGCCCATGGCCAAGCTTTCCCCTCCGTCATGGTTCTGGGGGTGCTGGCTGGTGACCAAAAGTCTGCCAACGGCTGGGGTCTCCGGCCTCTCCCAGAAGCAAGTGGACGCGATCATCGGCACCAGGATCAGATTTTCCCCCGCCTATGCGCGCTCAGGTTGCGCCGTTATCCGCTCTCCAAAGTATTCGGTCACGGTTCTTTCCGCGAGGGAGTTTTTCAAATTAGGCTATTTCCCGCTGAGCCAGATAGGGGTACACGGGCAGCAGGTGACAGAGGTGCAGATCCATTTACCTGTTAACATGTCGGATATGAAGTTTCCGGGCAGCCGAGTGTACCTGCGCCGGAAAGATATCATAATCAACGTTGAGAACCAATCATTTCTCGCGGTAAGGGCAAAGACAGGCGAGGCCTGCGGGTGCGTAAAAAAAATCGTAGCACGCCCTTGCGGCGGTCGCCTGAGTGGCCGGCTCCGGCGAAGATAGAGGCCGCCCCAAAAAGGCGATTCAGTCGCAGCACCTGGAATTCGGCTGCTGGGTAGGGCCGCCTCACGATGAGCGACGCGCTCCAGCGTACTGCTGCCAATCTGAGGACGCTCAACCGGTTTGGGCATGCAGCGGATAATCCGCGGCGCGCCTCAGCATCCCTGTCGGCACTCATGTAAAGCTGACCCCCTGGCGATCATGAAGAATTGACCCCCCAGTTGGCGGTTGGGCGGTAAGCGTCCGGCCAACCACAGTATTGCGCGTTTTGGTCAGGCGTGAGTGGCGGCCCAGGCTTGGGGAGTGAGCTCGGCGAGCTGGCGGTGGCTGCGCCGCTGCAGGCCCGGCAGGGTGTCGGCCAGCTACTGGCGCACCGGGATATTGAGGCGGCGGCAGCTTTCGATCACCGAGATGATGGCGGCCACGCGCGGTCCGGCCCCCGGGTGGCCGACGTGAATCCAGTTCTTGCGGTCCACCGCCACCGGACGCATGGAGTTTTCCGCCAGGTTGTTGCTCAGCTCCAGGCGCGGATGTTCGAGAAACAGCGTGAGCCGCTCCCAGCGCTTGAGCGTGTAGGCCACCGCCTTGCCCAGCGCGTTTGCCGGCAGCGCCCGCGTTTGCAGATCCTGAAGCACGGTGAACAGCTGGGCCAGCGCTGCCCGCGAGCGCTCCTCGCGCGACAGGCGGCGTTGTTCGTGGCCGAGCTTTTGCTCGCGCGCCTCGGCGTCAACGGCGAACAGCTCGCTCATTAGGCGCAAAACGGCCTCGCTGTGGCGGTCGTCCGGATGCAGTTTCAGCGCCTCGACAAAGCCGCGCCGCGCGTGCGCCCAGCAGGCGGCGCGTCGCCCGCCGCTGCCGCCGCACCGGTCGTAGGCGGTGGAGCGCGACCCCAATACCGGTCTCGACTACTTCGAAGCCCGCTACAATAGCAGCAGCCTGGGCCGCTTCATGACCCCGGACGCGCTGCAGGGCACGATCGCCAACCCGCAGACCCTGAACCGGTTCGTGTACGTGACGGATAACCCGCTACGGTTCACGGACCCAACGGGGATGTTCCTCTGTGCGTGCGGAGCCTCCGGGGATCTTTCCTGGAACGGTGGCGGCAATGGCCTAGCGCAAGGACACCACAGCCTGACGGGCACCGGCAACGCGGGAACGCAAGGGAAAACCAACAACAAACCTCCTGCAAAAAACAAAAAGGCCCAACAGCAGTATGGACGCCAGGCCGATGGATCGTACAAAGCCGATCCTGCAAAGGTGCAAGCAGCAATCAAAGCTGGAAAACCAATTCTTGAGCCAGGCAATCCGGATCATAAATCTGAGTGTGTCTTTGCATGTAAAGCTTTGTCAGGCATGAAGAACATCGGTACAAGTCAGTGGCGAAAAGGACGGGCTGCGATGGATCTTAACGACACAACTGATATCGGGCTCGCGATTGCGACTCTCGGATCAGGAACTTATCCTTCACAACGCGGGAACTCCGGAATCTATATGGGGCATGATGCGAATGGGGCATCAAGATTGTCGATCAGTGGCCGAATAATGGGCCACAGTATAACCACCCGTTCGAACACACTTTGACTAGGCATGACGAGGGGCCTGACATGGACCCCAATGCGTATTTTGTGATCATAGTTCCGAAACCGTAGCTTCGAGGAAGTGGAATGAATCCGATTCTCAAGGTCGCTCTACCCAGTTTATTAGCCGCGTTGGCGCTTATGGCTACAGCACAACGCACAAAACATGTGATGCCACCTAGTCGTCCTGAATCAACGGTGCGAAGTCTCTATCGGGAAGTGCAGCGTCTCGCACCGTCTGGCCTGCTTGGCGATAAAGATATGCGAATATTTGCTCCCTACCTCAGCGAATCATTGCGCCGGAAGATTCGTCTAGCTCAGGCATGCGGAGAGGACTGGAATCGTCAGAATCACGGACAAATGATAAAAGCGCCATTTGCGTGGTCCGAATTCGGGATATTTTCGGGTGCGAACGAGCGCACTTCTCCAGCAACATTTCACATCGAGAGCATTCACAAAACTAGGGATGGTTCCTTTCAAGTAGTCGTGGGCTTCACGTATCGTCCTGGAGATGGCCCTGGGTCGTGGAACGTGACAGACCACGTGATACTAGAGAACGGTCGTTTCGTGCTGGACGACGTGCTCTTTTCCAAGGATGATTCTGGAGAAAGCTCGACGCTGACCGGTATCCTCTCCGAAGGATGCGAGGGGCCTCGTTGGGTCGGATTGCATTAGCCTTCATATGAACTAACGGCATGTGGACTTGGCCCATCAGCAAAAACAAGAAGGGCAACAATCCTGCGGCTTCGCCTGCAGGTTCTTTCATGCCGACCATGTGCCATATGGGCTGGTTATCAATTCGGAAGAAACAGAAATCGGAAATGGATCCTCCAAGTTTCACTACCAGCTACGGAATAAGGAAGGTCAGAAGCTCACAGGAAAATATGGCCTGGAAGAGCACTTATGGTCGAATCAAGATGCCACAGTGCACGCGACAGTAGGTCATAATAGCGAAGGCGTATTTGTTCCCCAGGACTCAAAAGGTGAATATGTTGATACGGTCGGATACACATCGTTACAAGCCGGCTTTAACGCCGGAAACTGTAGTGTCTATCAAACATTTAGTGTAAGTTACAGCGGCAAGATAACTGATCTTAGTACTGAGTTTGAGCACATCACGACGGTTATGGGATTCGATGTCTTCAACAATGTGAGCGATATCAAACCGTAAAGTTCATGGGAGGATCACTTCCGTCCAAATTGGGTTTTGACGAACACGGCGGCAGCCCGGCTCGGGCGGCGGCGTAGCGGGCGGACGCCTCTGGTAAGTTGAAGTGGGTCCCTAGTACTACTGTGTTATAAGAAGCCGCGCAGGCGGCAAGGGCATCGTGGCAGAGTGTGGGCCAGGAGGGAGGCGAGTTGAAGGCGGAGGGTGGCGATGGACCCTGGATTATGGCGTTCCATGCGCGCGGGCAGCGCCTCGGGGCGTGTATCTGGGTTCGGGACGGGGTAGGCGAAGGCGGAGGCCAACCGCCGGCCGCGGCGGCGAGCCCGCCGGAGGGGAAAAAAGGCACCGCTCCAGGACTAGAAAGCCGTACGCGGCGATACAGAGCGACGCATGATGATGAAAGCCACGCCAGCCGCGACCTTCGAAATGGCCCAGGCCCAGTTCCTGCTTGAGTTTCTCGTAGTCGCGCTCGATGATCCAGCGCTGTTTGGCCAGACGCACCAACTGGCGGAGCGAAACCGATGCGGGCAGATTCGACAGCCAGTACTTGGTCGGCTCGGGTTCGTGCTGCGGCCATTCCAGGAGCAGCCACTGCTCCGGATGGGGTTCCCGGCGCCAGCTATCGCGATGGGCCGCGCGCACGCGAAGAGCGGCGAAACGCGAGCGCATCGTGCCGCGCGTGCCCTCGCGCCAACTCACGGTGCGCAGATCGCTGCCGGTGAGGCACAGTGCCAACTCCTTGGCCGGCAGCGGCGGATGGCGCTCGTCACGTCGCAACAAGCGGGGCGGCCGTCCCGTGGCCTTTCGCGGAGCCGGCGACTGCGGGGCCTGGCCCGGTGGCCACAGCGTGGTCGACGACTGAATGCCCACCACGTACTCCAGGCCGAGCGCTCCCAGGTGCGAGCGAAAGCCGTGGTCGTTGCCATAGGCGGCGTCAGCCAGGACCACCCCGCGCGGAACGCCCTCGTCCAAAAGCGCACGCAGCTGTGACAGCGCGATCTCCGGCTTGGTCTGAAAACAAACCTCGGCAGGTACGCCCGCCTTCTTGCGGCGTTCTCCATCGTTTGCCCAACTCTCGGGGAGATACAGCTGATACTTCACCGGCAAACTGTCGTGCGCGGTGGCCAGCGAGACGCTGACCGCCACCTGGCAGTTGTCCTGCTTGCCCACCTGCCCGCAGTACTGCCGCGCCACACCGACCGAGTGGCGGCCCTTCTTGGGAAACCCGGTATCATCCACGATCCAAGCGATCACCGGATACCGCCGCGTCAGTTCCGGCAACACCTCGTCACGTACCGCTCCCAGCAGCGCCGCGTCGCTCCAGGCCGCGTCGGCCACGACGTGATGCAGCGATTGGTGCGTCTGGCGTACATTGCCGGGGGCCAGCCGTGCCGCCATCGGTTCGATGCTCTTGCGCTCCAGCGGCAACAGCAGTCCCTTGGCGTAGCTCTGCATGGGAAGAATGCGGTCGGCATGCCCAGCGTAGCGGCTCACATGGTTAAGATAGGTCTCCAGACGTGCGGCGGGGGTGGCTAGGCGCGGCGATCGGCGCTTCATGCGACATCATTAACCTCCGCCCCCCGGAGGGGCCAGCACAATCGACGCAAAGGGAATCTAGTTTATAACACAGTAGTACTAGGCGTCAGAGGAATGCTCCCTGTTCGAAGCTTCCCACTTCAAACTCCAGCCTTCACCAGCGTCAGAAGCATCGATTGCCCCACCCGTTCCATAGAGGTACCAACCGGCATTACAGGTGTCTTGAGAGTTGACACCGCATTTTCCTAGGCGATGACCGTATTGCCACTATTCAGGGCGGCGCGGTGAGCTACTACTTCCCCGACCACATTGGCTCGACGGCGCTGATGGCTGATGGTGACCTGCCCACTAAATCCGCACAGGTGAGAGTATCACGCCATGGGTTGTGGAGCTGCCAAATGCGTGAACTGTTTGGCAAACTGAGCCAGCCGGGAAAGCGGAATCGCATACTGTTGAGGCGCAACACGGCACGACTCATCCGACTGATGTGTTAGGATTACCCCAAGAATCATCGAGGGAACGCCCTCGCAAGCCTACGCTGCCACTGGGAAATCATCCCATCGTCCGCTGTGTTCCAGTTGAAAAGCTCAAAAACACGACGAATATAGCTTCGTGCAACCCGATCAGGGTCGGCTCTGTAGTGGTCCCCAAAAACTGGACCACCGGGTACGTTAATATTCTGGCGGTGTCGTAACAAGGAAAAGTATGACGACAACGCGCAAACGGTACACGGCACAGTTTAAGGCCAAGGTGGCGGTGGAGGCGATTCGGGGCGACCGGACGATCAACGAGATCGCGGGGCATTTCGGCGTGAATCCGATCCAGGTATCGCAATGGAAGCGAGCGGCGCTGGAAGCGCTGCCCGAGGCGTTTCAAGAAGGGCGGCCGAAGGGGGACCCGGACGATGAAGGGGAAAAGCAGGCCCTGTACGAGGAAATCGGGCGGCTCAAGGTGGAGCTGGACTGGACCAAAAAAAGCTCTACTCAAGCAGGATGTGGCGACGGCGGCTGGGGAAGTAAATGCAGGCTTAAAGGGTCCCGTGTCGCAAAATCGGTTCGACGCGCTCGTGGATTTGGCCTTCAACGAGGGACCAGGCTCCGTTGCGGGCGGTCGCGAGATGATGAGCGCCGTCAATGCTGGCCACGTCGCGGAATCAAACTTCACCGCCTACCGCTATATTCATGTGAACGGAAGAGCCGTAGTCAGCCAGGGGCTGCTCAACCGTCGAGAAGATGAATGGCTCCTCTACTCGAAGGGGGTCTACTGAGATGAGTGTATCGAGCATTCGTATTCGCCGCGTGCCGCTTCTGCTGCTTTCGGTCTTGCTCTTGGGTGCAGCCAAGCCGATTCCACCGAAGTCCCCGCCGAGTTGGTTCTGGGGATGCTGGACCGTAACGAAACTATTGCCGGTAACGAACGCTAGTGGCCTATCACCAAAGCAGGAAGAAGCCATCATTGGCAAGCGGATTGTTTTTACGCCCACCTGCGCGCGCTCAGGCCGGACGGTCGTGAAATCGCCAGCATATTCTGTCAAGGTCGTGTCTGACCGAGATTTTTTCCGGCTCGGCTATTATGTTGAGCTCAGCCAGATAGGTGTGCATGCGAAACAGGTTACTGAGGTTCAGATGGCTTTGCCGGGCAACCTTTCGGACTTGGACTTTCCGGGCAATTACGCATATCTGCGCGCGAGAGACATTGTCATTGCGGTCGAGGGAGACTACTTCGTGGCTGAGAAGGCAAAGCCGGGCGACGCCGCCTGTACGTGTGAGATACCAGCAGCCAAGTAAAGGCCCAACAGCAGATAAGCGATAAGGGTCTTCAATTCATAGAGCGCGAAGAGGGATTCAGAGGCAAGGTTTATAAAGACCAAGCCGGTCACGAGACCATCGGATACGGGCACAAAATCCTTTCGGGTGAAGAGTTTTCCAAAGGCATCACAAAAGCCCAGGCCGTCGCTCTACTCAAGCAGGATGTGGCGACGGCGGCTGGGGAAGTAAATGCAGGCTTAAAGGGTCCCGTGTCGCAAAATCGGTTCGACGCGCTCGTGGATTTGGCCTTCAACAGGGACCAGGCTCCGTTGCGGGCGGTCGCGAGATGATGAGCGCCGTCAATGCTGGCCACGTCGCGGAATCAAACTTCACCGCCTACCGCTATATTCATGTGAACGGAAGAGCGTAAGCATCCGGCCAACCACAGTATTGCGCGTTTTGGTCAGGCGTGAGTGGCGGCCCAGGCTTGGGGGGTGAGCTCGGCGAGCTGGCGGTGGCTGCGCCGCTTCAGGCCCGGCAGGGTGTCGGCCAGGTACTGGCGGACCGGGATATTGAGCCGGCGGCAGCTTTCGATCACCGAGATGATGGCGGCCACGCGCGGTCCGGCCCCGGGGTGGCCCACGTGAATCCAGTTCTTGCACATCAAAAGCATCACCGTCAACGATAAACTGCGCACCGGCGTGAACGTAAAAACCGGCGCATTCAATCTTCGATCCACGTACGTCCTGGCACTTGGCGACACCACCGCATGGCTTGCGTCGGCGATTGGGCACGACGCCTACCACGTCACACAGTACCAGCAAGGCCTGGTTTATAATCGCCAGACTGCGGCTGGACTTGAGCGCGCGGCCGACAACTTCCAGATGCGTGTGGGGGCGGTATTCGGGCTAACGCCCTCCCAACTGAATTATCTCAAAAGCGACAAGCACACGCTGTACAACACAGATCCATACTAGCGAGGGGGAAAGAACTGTGTTACCACGAATCGGCCGCAGTCGAATTCGCCTTTTGTGCATCTTAGGTCTCACGTGCTTGTCGGCCCGTACAGGTCTCGGACAGTCCGCGGCCACCAGTGCTAAAGTTAAAGGCACGGGGCGCGAAAAGCCTTCGCTGGTTGTGGCCCTGAAAACGGATAGGGACTCCTACAAGCTGGGAGACAAGATCACTGTTCACGTGCTTCTGACGAATACATCGAAAAGTCCTTTGTACCTTTACGCGGCACTCGATTGGGGGGAGTCCGCAAGCCTTACGCTCTGGGTCAAGGACGCCGCGACAGGGAAAGATGTCCCGGAAGAATTCATCGCGGATACTCTCCCGCCGCCCCCTGCTTCGAAAGAAGCTTTCATAAAACTCCTGCCCCACCATATTTACGGCGTAGAATTCACGTCGAGTCTGGCCGACCTCAACATTCGACAGAGGGGCACGTACGAGCTAGTCGCCGAGTACCATGGCCCGATTCCCGCAAGCATGAACTTCGGCTTGCCTATCTGGAGCCGCGAAAACGGATCGGTTTCCTCAAACACCCTAAAGATCAGGGTGGGCGAGTGATCGAACGCTCGTCAGTCCCGTGAGCGCGAGTGTAGTGCTGAGGTGGACCCCAAACGCTGGACCATTTTATGGCCGGATTACGTTAATGGTCGGCAGCGCCGGAGATAGGAGAAGGCGCGACCGCTTGGCCGCGCTTTCTCAACCGTGTTTGGACCGGCAGCGGCGCTCGGGTCGCAT
>DAIDIE010000026.1 GCA_027459505.1 Acidobacteriota bacterium | reverse complement strand
CATCGATTCCGGCGGCGATCATCGCATCGCCATGGCCTTCAGCGTCGCGGCCCTCCGCGCCGAGGGCGAAACGCTCATCCAGGGCGCCGAATCGGCCTCCATCAGTTTCCCCGAGTTCTTCGACCTGCTCGACCGCGTGGCAGAGCGGTAAGGCGCAGGCATTCTATATTCCACGTACAAAGAGGCCCGGCTTGTGCCGGGCCTCTTTGTATCGCTTGAGCGCCGCACTATTGCGCCGGCGGCATACCCGTCTGGTTCGGAGCCGCGGGCGGCTTCATGATGGGCTCATTGCCCGGCTTGGCCGGTGCAACGCCGGGAATCAACGGCGCGGCCGCCAGATTTCCCGCCGCGGCTTCCGGCAGATTGATTCCATAGTGCTGCAAGGTCGACGCCAGAGTCTGGTAAAGACCGGCGCGGTCCTTGGCGTAGGCGGCGTGAGCGGCAATCAGATTATCCTCCGCTGTTGCCAGGTTGCGCTGTTGCTGCAGGACATTGGCGGTTGTCGAAGCGCCCAGATGCAGCTTCTTCTCTTCGGCATCCAGACTTTGTTGTGCATAGTTGCCCGCCGCCTCTGCCGCCCGTACCTGGGCGCGGTCGTTCGTCAGCGCGAACTTTGCGTTCACCACTTGCATGCGAATCTCTGTATAGAGCTGCTCCAGCCGCAGCTCCGCCTGCCGGTACTCCATCAGCGAGCGCGCCTGCTGCGCCTGCGCCTCGCGGTTGCGGATGTTGATTGTCAGATTGAAGCCCACACCCTTGTCCGGCGCCGTGCTGTTCACCAGATCGGAAAGGACGCCGCCGTAGCCCGCTGGCACAGTACTCTGATAGCCCGTGGTGAAACAGGACTGGCCAAAGAATCCGCAGTTGGGATTCAGAGGACCGCCGATGACGTTCGAGCCGTAGTACCCGTAAACGTCAAGTGCCGGCAACAGGGCATTCCGCGCCCCTTTGAGCGTGATCTCATCGTTGCGCAGCGTAAGCACAGCCTGCTCCAGTTCGGGTCTCCGCTGAAACGCCTCCTGCACCAGCGCCTCCACCGGCTGGCTCTCTTCGGAGATGGGATCCATGCTCACGCGATCGGTCGGGATCACCGGCGCTCCCGAGAGCACGGTGTCGTTCAGATTGCGCGTGATGGCCTGCTTGATGATCTGCTGCTGGTAGTTCAGCGCGCTCTGTGCGCTGATGAGCGCCTGCTGGTCGGAGGCCACGCCGGACTCTGCGTTCACCACGTCAAGCGGCGCCATGGAGCCAACCTGCAACTGCTTCTTGTCGTCAGCCAGTAACTGCGTGCTCTGATCAAGCGCGTGTTCCTTGGCCTGCACATCCTCGTAGGCCTGCACCAACCCCCAGTAGATCGTCTCCACCTGGTTCACGGTGTAGAGAATCTGCTGGCGGAAGGACGAGTCGGTAATGCGGCGATCGTTCAGAGCCTGGTAGATAAATCGTTTGTTGATCCAGAAACCCGCGCCCTGCAGCAGGTGCTGCGTCACGGTGGTCTTGAACTGGGAGTTATATGCGGGCAGATAGAAGGTAAACGGGCTGTTGCTGGTGGTGCGGGTGTTCGTCCACGCGAGAGCCAAAGCGGTTCCCGGCGTGAAGCCCTGGTTGTAGGTGAAGCTATAGGTATTGGTATTGGTGGCAGCCGCAGGATTGAAGATGCCCTGTTCCTGAGTACGGTTCCTGTCCAGTGTAATGGCTCCCGTAAGCGTGGGATCCAAGATCTCGGGCGCCGGGCCCGCGCCAGCGGTGGTCAACGTGAGACCGCTGACGCCCGAACCCGCGCCGCCCGAACCAACCGCCGTGCCGCCAGGACCGCCGCCTGTGGACAGCGTTGAAGTAGACCCGCCCAGTGTGCCGGTCAGCAAACCGGATGGCGCGCCCAGCGGCGCCGCTCCAGTTCGAGTCCGCAAGATATCGGTGTCTGCAATGTCGAGATCGTAACGCGCAATGGCAATGTCGTAGTTGTTTTCGATCGCCAGGGCAATCGCGTC
>DAIDIE010000025.1 GCA_027459505.1 Acidobacteriota bacterium | reverse complement strand
CCGCCTTGGAAAACCCTGCGGGTTTCCCACTTTCCCACCGCACGGCGGCGGCGGTTTTATTCACGGGAACGCAAACGCAACAGCGCGCTCCCAAACCCGTGGTGTAATACTCTCACCTGTGCGGATTTAGGGGGCAGGTCATGACGGGCTGGGATAATGCACAGCATTTCTTCGAGACTATTTGGTCATGAGCGAGCCTGGCCAGCAGCTTCTCGCTCACTTCACGCCATTGCGCTACCCAGGCGGCAAAGCGAAGCTTGCCCCTTACGTCAAACGGGTGCTGAAGGAAAGTGGGCTGGCAGACGGCGAATATGTAGAGCCCTATGCCGGTGGGGCGGCTGTCGCAATGGAGCTGTTATTTCATGAATACGTATCGCGCGTTCATATTAATGACATCAGCAAGCCAGTCCACGCCTTCTGGAGATGCGTTTTGCAATGTACGGATGACTTCTGTCGCCGGGTGCTCGCCACCCGCCCGACGGTGGAGCAGTGGGACAGGCAGAAACAGATTCTTTCCAATCCGAGCCAGCACGACGATGTTGAACTTGGCTTTGCTACCTTCTTTCTCAACAGGACAAACCGTTCAGGCATATTGAACGGTGGCATCATCGGCGGCCGAAACCAGACAGGTCCGTGGAAAATTGATGCCCGCTACAACGCGAAGGAACTCGTGCGACGAATCGAGGCCATCGCGGCGATGCGCGATCGGATTAAACTAACGAGGCAGGATGCGCTCAAATTCCTGAAGCGCGGTGTGCAGCGCTGGCCTAAAGAAACGCTGATCTACCTAGACCCTCCATACTACGTAAAAGGTCGCGACCTGTACTACGATTTTTACGAGGAGAGGGACCACGCCAGCATTGCAGAATTCGTGATGAACGAAGTTCGCGATCAGGCTTGGATCGCATCATACGACAACGTCCCGCAAATCCGAGATCTTTATCGAAGAGCACGACGCGTCGTGTATAGCATTGGATACAGCGCCCGATCCGCAACGCAGGGGGCAGAGGTTATGTTCTTCTGTGACAGGTTAAACGTGCCACCGATCACTGGCCCCATCAGGCTTGCAAGGGGCGGCTCCGTTTTAACGAGCTCAAGGAGCGGTCAGGTCGCGATGAGCAGAAAGGGTTCATGATGCTCTTTGCCGGCGCGGTCGCTGGTCTCCGCAATCGCGAGCGCACAATTTCTTCCTGGATGATCCCGATCGCGCCTTGGAATTGATCGCGTTCATCAGCTTGCTCACCAAGCTCGCGGATGGCGCGGAACGGGTGTGACCAGGCGGGGGGGCGGATAGTTCCGATGCCACCAATTCCAATTGCACCGCAGGCAGGAAGCGAGCCTGTTCGGCGGCTCCTTGTCGCCCTTGGGTCCACAGAGGCACCGTTCAGAGTGGCAGTAAAGGCGGGACCAGAGGACGCCGAGCGCGATTGCTTCTTTAACGTGTGTGAGCGGGTGCGTAAGCATGGTGGAACCATGCTGCTAGGCTGGGCTGTCTGGCAACACGGGAACCTTTTCATTGAAGCGGAGCGGCACGCAATTTGGGGCGTGCCGAATGCCTCTCCTGTCGATTGCACGCCCCACATCCTCCGGGGCGCCCGGACCTGCGATGAAATCCTGTTCATTCCAAATCCTGCCGACATTTACGATTGGAATTCGACGGACGTACAGGACAACTTCCGCCTGCCGCTTGTCGACGACCGTCGCGTGCGCGGCGCCATAAGGCTTTTCGAAGAACGCGCCAGGCTCATCAATAGCGTTCCTGGAATTAACGTTCCTTTGCCGGAAGCAATTGACCAAAAGGCGAAGGACCTTGGAGTCCGTGCTGGACTGCTCCTGAACGAGGCGTCGACAGGGAGATCTGTTCGCAAGGTTGGAAGGAACGAGCTGTGCCCTTGTGGGAGCGGAAGGAAGTACAAACGTTGCCATGGAGCTGTGGCATGAACGGCGCCGCGTGGGGATATGGAAATGTCAAACCATTCCAAATCTAGCAACCAGAAGCAGACGCGTGCTGTCAGCAACAAGGGTGAGCCGCCCAAAGAAAGCACGAGTCGCCACGTGTGGATTGAAGCCGGCGTTGAAGTAGAGTTGGCAAAGCACCTCAGAGATCAATACGCAAAGAATAGGAGGGAAGACGGGGCTAACCAACGCAAGCAATTTGTTGCCACGGTTGTCGGATCTCTCTTAATCGCGGTCTATACGGCCGTCGCGATTTGGCAGGCGTGCCTGATGCGCAAAACAATTACCAAATCAGATGAGCATTTTCGGATTGACGAGCGACCGTACGTCTGGACCAGCAACGTAACGAACCCCAAGGACGTCTCAATCAAGGCGGGGCAAAGGATGTGGATTAATCTGCATTTACTTAACTTTGGCAAGGCCCCCGCCTTGAGGGTCAGGGGGACTGCTTGGATATTCATTGGTCAGGGTGCGCTGCGAGATGCCGACAACTGGTTCGCTGCATACGGCGAAAAGGAATTGCCAGAAAGCCAGAACGATGCTGGTCTTGTGATTCCACCCGGAATTCCAAGCGGAGATGTTACCGAGAAGAGTGCCTTTGGTGGCGGAGGTTTTTTCACGGTGATGAGCGGGAAGGTGCTTACCCAGAACGATGTAGACTACATCCTGCACAGCGATGAGAAGACCGCGATAGTTGCACACATTCAGTACTATGATGCTTACGGAAACCGGTATTGGAGCAACATCTGCATGAGCCGTTTCGCTGCCGGAACCTACCCGAACTGCGACAGGCACAATGAGATTCACTAATGCGAGTCGCACCAGGCCGGAACGGCCTGACCTGCCCCCATGCCAGTGCAGTTTCGACGGGTCCATGCCGCTGACGTGCGCGCGCTTCAGTAGCTCGCGGCCGCGCTCAAACAGGCCATCTATGAAGACGGCCTGAGCAGCGTTAAACTGAGGCATTGAGAGAAGTATGAATCGACAGTGGCAGCAACTTAATTCAGCTCGAGAGGAGGGGTGAATACCGTGAGTGAATCGTTGAGCCATCAGCGTTTTAGGAGCCGCATCGAGTATTTGGAGCAACACGGTCAGGTGATTGATCTCGCTATCGTGCAGGCGCTTAAAGTAACCAGGCTCGCTCGCAATAAGTCCGTCAAAATACCTCACACATTTGGGGAAGATGCGACAAAGTATCATCGTTTGAACCACCCAACTAAGGCAGCTCCAAGACTATTCAACTATTCAAAATCACTCAATTGCGAGCACTCGATGATCTCGCTGTATCGTCATTTTGGCGACTATTTAAGGGGAATATTGGGAGAAATGTACGAGCAAGATCCGTTAGCTATTGTCGGAAAAGTTCAGGGAAGCGCCCTTACCTTTCATGACTTAGTGAAGCTCGGGTCTTTCGAAGCGATTCAGAAGAAGATGATCGATGCGACGTTTCGCAAGCTCGAATCCGAAAAGAGCACGACAAAACTCATGGAAAGGGTCTTGGAGCACACAAAGATCTCCACTACCACCGCGTGCAAGGGCAATGCTCTCATGTATCTTGAGATGCGTCATTTGTTCATTCATAATAGCGGTAGATGCGATTCAGCATTTGAGAGGAATTACGACAGGGTTCTTAACGTAAAGAGCGGTCAGGAACTTCCAACCGACTTTAGGACGACTGATGCTGCGATCAAATCAGTTGTGGCACTTGTCGGTGAAATAGATCGCTTGCTAATCATGGGCAACTTTGTCCCAGCTCGACCAAAGGGTACCGGGATTGCTCAATAGAAATAGCGCGGGAGGGGGCGCTTTTTATTTTCGAGGCAGGTGGCCCACTCAATGGCCTTAGAACGGCGCTGATGCATCTTGCCGGTAGCCCGCCTCGGGACACACCCCGAACCATCAGCCATCTTCTAGAGTCACTCGTCAAGTTTTGCAGCAACGTGGAAACGCGGATTGATCAACAAAAACAACCCGAATGCACATACGCCGCCTCTTGTGAGGGCGGCGTTGTCATTATTCGCCCGACTCCGGCGCTTCGGCGCGGCGCACCAAGCTGAGAACCAGAAGACTGTGAACGACGCGGCCGGCAATGGCCCTGTTGAACGCCTCATCCCTGAGCAGTCCGTGAGCGAGATTATTCCGGAGATTGAGCCCACCCCTGCGGTCGATGTAAAGCACGGAGAGGTAGCGCCACACGTCTTCGGTGAGTGCCGTCCGCACGCGCTCATCCTCGAGCACGTCGTTCATGTTCTTGGCGTCGCGTATGCCGGGGTGCCGAGGAACGGTCTTCACCGTCGGTATGCCGAGCAACGAGAGCAGGTCACGCAAACTTCGTTCAACCCGTGGCACGAGAATATGGATGGCCTTGATGAAGTCGCCGGCAAAATAGGCTTCCAGTCCGGCCTTCAACAGCGAATCGTCCGAGTTGGCGAACAGTGGTGATTCTTTCAGAAATGCCAGGAGGTGATCGATGGTCGAGTGATCTCGCTCTCGGACACGATCAATCGCCATGACCAAGAACGGCTGCATGAAGCCCATCGACTGCTCCAACTGCTGATGAAGCCGACCATCGGGATCGTCTTCGATCGAACCGATTTTCCCCGTGGGACGGCCATCTACATCAAAGCGGGTGACCGAAATCATCGAAAGGAATGGTGTTTCCGTCCGCATTCGTTCCAGGAGTGCCTTCGAGTCTGCGACCTTGGGAACGAAGTAAACGGCGATTCTTCGGAGGGCTGTGGCGAGATCGCCTGCGACGAGTTCATTGAGCCAGCCTTCAATCTGTTCCTTCGTTAGCTCAACGGGCACCGACACGGTTTTCATTTCCGATTCGATGTTCTTGGCCTTTTCGGACATCAAGAGCTGAAGGGCCTCTGCATCTTGCTTCAGGCCCACCTGTTCGTAGCGCTCAATCACCGGTTGCAACCAAGCTGTTGCATGCATTCCAGTTGCCTGCCGCGCCAGTGCGACGAATGCGTCACCATAAGCCTTGATCACGCGGTGAACGTTCGCCGTATCGCCCTTCCGCTTGTAGTGCTGCGCGAGACGGTCAGCCGCGGCTTCGGCGCCCCAAGCATCGAACCCTTCTTTTCCATGAACGCTCGTGATGGCAAGCATCTTCTCAAGGTCCGCAATGATTCGCTCCTCCTGCTCCGGCGTGAGTAAATTCTTTCGACCATAAAGGGTATCGAACGGAGACACCCATAGACCGATGTGCCGTGGCGCAGCTACCGCATCATAAAGTCGAAGAATTGCGTCCACTACATGTCCGGCGCGCGCCGTGTCTCTCATGCTCAATGAGAGATCTAGCGCCCGGCGCAACCACTGAACACCCTCGATGTGGTGAGTGTAGCGATGGGTATCCGCTGCCGTGATGTAGGAATCAATTGCCATCTGGGCGAATTCATGAGACGGCCTTTCGGCTGTGATCACCCTCTTTAAATCCCACACGCCATCGGCATACCGTGCGCGCATCACAGGTTGCGTCACAGCCCGCGCCCGCTCTTCCCAATGTGCCACTGAATCCGCGTCGAACATTCCGATATCCGGGATGCGCACCTCACTTCCATCTTCGTTAGCAAAGACAGCCATCGGAGAAAAATACGTACCCCATGGGCTGGTTTGTCGTGGACGGGTTGGGATGAATTCAAAAAGAAACATTTCGGCCACCCACACCGACTTGTCCGCTTTCGCTTGTTCAGGGTCTGCATCGACTGCGTTGCGCACGGCCTCGAACAGCGCCACTTCCATGAAGGGCTGTTCCGAAGTCTCGAATGCCGTCAGCACAGTTTGTAGCCAACCAGGAATCGTCATTGATAATGCGTCTCTTTGCTTTGAATCGTACGCCCGCCTATGAAGAAGTCAAAGGTCGAACCACGTCACACCCATGCATCAATATTTTATCTACTGCAGGAAGTCCACGGAGGACGATGGGGGGCAGGTCAGGTCAATCCGCACAGGTGAGAGTATTACACCACGGGTTTGGGAGCGCGCTGTTGCGTTGGCGTTCCCGTGAATAAAGCCGCCGCCGCGGTGCGGTGGGAAAGTGGGAAACTCGCAGGGTTTTCCAAGGCGGCAAAGCCGCCGTCTTTTCCACCGCTGCTTTTTGCAAGGGGTGACTGGCGCAGTGCGACCGTCACACAGTCTAAAGGTCCCCGCGAACTGCGTGAGCGTTTGAGAACGCAGGCTGCAGTGTGGCCGGATCTCGTTGTAATCGGCTCGCCACAAAGAGGCTTGGCGCCGCACCCCCGTGCCGAACCTCGGGCAAGTTGGGGAACAGGTGCAGACTGAGAAACTCGTCTCGCACGCGTCCGTTCAAGCTTTCCAGGCGGCTGTTCTGCATGGGCCGTCCCGGGGGGGATGTAGAGCAGTTGGATTCCTGGCTGGAGGCACCAGCTCAAAAAATGCCAACTGGTAAATTCCGACCCATTATCGCAACGGATGCTGGCCGCCCGGCCCTCTATGAGCGCCCCCAAAAATGTAGGCGAGCCTCCATGTAGCTTCGCAGGGCGTTGTATCGCGGGACATGCTTCTGGTCTCCCGCGTCGGTGAAGCGCTTCTGCTCCATCAACACAAACTCATACGCCGGACCGATCATGTGTTGTCTACAATCATCGCCGGGCCTAGTCACAGTGACCATCGTGGGCCCGAGGTAGTCTACAATTTTTTTGCCGTCGAAATCGTCTACGGTAATCAAGCCCTTGGCCGCTTCAAAAACGGAAGCAACTGACCTCGCTTCGGAATCTAGAGCCTGCTGGGTGAAGTGAGCGTAGGCCAAGTCCAAGTAGCGCCACAGCCCCTCGCCGACCACGATGCGTGGATATTCGGCCTCCTCGGATTCGATCTTGTAGGCGCTCGCGACCACGGGCCCGTAGATTTCATCATCACCGATGTCAGTGGCAAGCCCGACATCGATTCCACCGCGAAGCGCATGGTTGCTGGCGAGAGAGACGAGCATAACAACTGCAGCCGCTGAGATCGCTGAATAGACAGTAATCGCCGCTATTAGGTCGCCATCAGGGTTGTTGAGAGGAACCGAGGTGATAAATGAATCCGAAATGCCCACGAACCTCGGGCGGACGCGTGCGCTAGTTTGCTTTCGGAGATTGTGCAATCCCGCCTCGAACTCGGTGTACTGTTTTGCGAATTCTTTCCTGAGCCCAACTACAAAACCAGCCGTTTGCCGGAGCACGTCAGCCATGTGCGTCTGTTCTTGCTGAGACCTTGGCAAACGCCAATCCTTGAACCGAATGCGCTGGCCGAGCACGTCCAGGTAGGCGACGAGGTGGTAGCCTAGACGGCGCTGGTTCTCTATCATGGGATTGTGCGATGTGTCCGCCCTCTCAAAATCGCCTACGCCAGGTTCCCGGCGGGGCAGCAAAAGCGTGTAAGTTGTTGAGAAGGATTGGTCGGGGCGAGAGGATTTGAACCTCCGACCCCCTGGTCCCGAACCAGGTGCTCTACCAGGCTGAGCCACGCCCCGACGCTGCGGTGAGATCAACAGTATAGCAAGAGTTGCCAGACACCAGTTGTCAGTTGCCAGTTGCCGGTTGTCAGTTGCCGGTTTTCAGCCTAGCGCGGGCCGTGGAGAGGAAGTGCCTGGACGTGGGCAACGGGGCTTTGGGCGGGCACGGGAAACACGTTCAGGCTAGGCGTGGGCGGTTCTTTTCTGGTTCAGGAGTTCTTCCACCCTTTGCAGCAGGCTGGCGGCGCCGAAGGGTTTGAAGATGAAGTTGCGCTGCTCGGTCTGCGCCGTGGTGACCGCCGAATCCGGGTAGCCGGACATGAACAGCACCGCCGTCTCCGGACGCATCGCCGTGATCTGGCGGGCCGCTTCCGGGCCGCCCATCTCGGGCATCACCACGTCCGTAATCAATAGATCGATCTTGCCGGGATAGCGGGTGGCGGTCCGCACCGCTTCCGCGCCGTTTTCCGCGCTCAAGACCGTGTAGGACTCCTCCTCCAGAAGATCGCGCACCAGGGCGCGGACGCGGGCCTGGTCCTCAACCACCAGCACCACGCCGCGGCTGGTGGCGGAGCGCCCAGGCTCGTTCACGGCGGAGGGGCGGGAGGGGAGCTGTCCGCTCCCGGCGGCGGCGCTGGCGACGGCGCTGGCAACGACGCTGGTCAGGGCGGAGGGCGGCGAGGTCACCCCGCCTGTGTCTGGTTGGGGAGCGGCGGAGGGTGGCGCCGCGTGCGCAACCGCCGGCGGAAGGGTTCCGGCGGCGGGGGCCGGCGCTTCCGCTCCCTTGTATCCCGCTGGAGCACTGCCCTGCTGCTCCATTTCGCTCAGCGCTTCCTCGTAGGCCTTTTCTAACGCCGGGTTGGCGGCGACGACCGCGCCAAGGGGCAGCGGCCCGGCGTCGATTCTGCCGGCGTCCGTTCTGCCTGGGGCGAGTCTGCCTGCGTCGATTCTGCCTTCAAGTCCGCCGGCGTCGATTGGCCCGAAATCGAGGGCATCTTCGCTTATAGGCGCTTCGGCGAGAAGCGCGGGATCCTCTTCCTTGTTGTAGAGCGCCGGATAGGAGCGCCCGTTCAACCCGTGCGACACACCCTGGGATGAATGGGAGCCGGCGGGCACGCCCATGGCGGCCTGTGCGCCGGGGGCCTGTGCGCCGGAGGGATTGGCTGCGGGATTGGCCGCGGCTTTGGCATCGCTACCGGCGCCGCGCTGAGCACCGGCGCGGGGGCCTGGGCCAGGGCCAGGGCCAGCGCCTGGGCCAGCGCCAGGGCCGGCGCCAGCGCCAGCGTGGACGACTGGTTCGAATGGGTTTTCCGCGGGCGTTTTCACGGTTCCTCCGCCGGTTGCGCCGGCGGTTGGCGGTTGCAGTTCCTGCTCGGCTTCCAGTTCGGCGGGATCGCTGGCGGGCAAATAGATATTAAAAGTCGTGCCGCGGCCGACCTGGCTCTCCACCTCGATCCAGCCGCCTACCTCCTGGACAATGCCGAAGACGGTGGCCAGTCCCAGGCCGGTGCCGTGGCCGGGACCCTTGGTGGTGAAAAACGGTTCAAAGAGGTGGGTGCGCACCTCCTCGGGAATGCCCACGCCGGTGTCGCTGACGGCGATGTGGACGAAGTTGCCGCCGCGCAGGCCGAGATGGCGGGCGGAAAGCTCGTCGGCGACTTCCACCAGAGCGGAGCGCAGGGTGAGCATGCCTCCGCCGGGCATGGCGTCGGCGGCGTTCAACCCGAGGTTCAAAATCACCCGCTCGATCTGATGGCTGTCACTGCGCACCAGCAGCGGCTCGACGGAAAGATCAAAGGCCAAGTCCACGTCTTCGCGCAGGATGGGGCGCAGCAGCTCGCCCACCCGGCGCAGCTCGTGGTTGGCGTCGAGCAGGCGGCGGTGGACACGGTCTTTGCGGCTGAAGCTGAGGAGCTGGGAGACCAGCCATCCGGCACGCTCGGCGGCGCCGTTGACTTCTTCAATCATCTTCTGACCGCCGGGATCGTCCTGCAGGCGGGTCTGCAGCACCTGGGAGTATCCGCTGATGACGGTGAGCAGGTTGTTGAAGTCGTGGGCGACGCCGCCGGCGAGACGGCCCACCGCCTCCATCTTCTGAGCGCGGGCCAGCTGTTCCTGGAGGCGCTTGCGCTCGGTGATGTCGACTGAGCAGCCGAGGATGCAGGGCTCGCCGTCCTGGTCAATGACCTCGGCGGAGGCCAAAACCTGCAGCTTCTGCCCGGAGCGGGTGGTGATGGTGAGTTCGAAATGCTCCAGCGAACCGTTGAGGTTGATCTCGCGGCGGATGCGCTCCTCGTCACCCGCGTCCCATATGCCCACCTCGACGGGGGTGCGGTGCAGGATCTCTTCCGGGGCATAGCCCATCAGGCGCTGGTGACTCTCGTTGATGGCCAGGAAGCGTCCGTCACGGAGCGAGCGCATCGTCATCGGGGTGGGGTTGGAGCGGAAGGCGCTGGCAAAGCGGGCTTCCGAGCGGCGCAGGGCATCTTCAATGCGAGCGCGGCGGTCCAGTTCCTGACGTAGACGGCCCAACTGGGTGCGGTCAAGGATGATCGCGGCCAGCAGGGCCGCGAGGGCAGTAATCTCCAGTCCATCTAGGCGAAAGCTGAAGTTGGCCAGGGCAGACAACATCCTAACTAGGATTATCGGCCAAGAACGGGGACAGTTGAGGGGGGAGTTGACAGTTGACGGTTGACCGTGGGGCGTTGCTGTTGGTCCGCGGCGCGGTTGACCTTGGCGTTTTTTCCATTCAACAAAAAACGTTGAGGCACACGGAAGGGAGTGGGGTATGAGGGATGGGAGATAAGGTGGAGACAATCGTCCGGGGGGGCGTGGCCGCGGCAGGCCGGCTGGCGCCGGGGCCCCGTCCCGCCTGGAGTGGATGTGCTGCTTAGCTTCGCGGCGGGACGGGGCTTGGAGGCTGCGCGACGTTTGTTTGTTTTGATATCTGGCGACAGGCTGACCCGGCATACGCTCGCTTCGCTCGACTATGCCGGGCTAGTCTTGCCCGTCGCCGAGCGGCGTTTCCGTGGCCGGCGTGCTGGCAGGCGCGCGGGCTGGGACGCAGTAACGCACTGGGCGGCTGCTTGGCAGGGCTTGGGGATGGGAGTCCGGGGGCGGATTCTACGGTCCACAGTTTAGGGTGCGCGACGGTTTACCGCGGTTGACCTTGGCGGTTTTCCCACTCACAGGAGGAGTTGACAGTTGACGGTTGACCGTGGGGCGTGGCCATTCGTCCGCGGCGCGGTTGACCTTGGCGGTTTTCCCACTCAACAGAAAACGTTGAGGGGCACCCGGCCGAGGATTTGGGGACTGGGGGACTGGAACGGGATTACGGACCGGGAGCATGCCGGGCGGTTTGGACCGGGGGGGATTCCTGACACGGTGGGGGGGATTGGCGGGCGAGGGCGGGGGCGGGCATCTCCGCGGCGCTGCGGACATCCATACATAACATAGACCGCAGGAAAACGCGGCACGGCCGCCTTTCATCCACCCGCTTCAGGGGCGGCGGAAATCCTTCCGGAGGTGTCGATCATGAGCGCGGACAAGCTGTCAGATTCCACATTGGGCTCCCAAGCGGGGAGTGGAAGTTCCTCGGCGGGGGCGCACCGGCGCGACGTTCCCCAGGCGCACTGGCGCGCCACGCTGGACGCCTTCAGCAAGCGGCACAACGACTGCCAGGTGAATGTCGAGGTGCGCTCGGGAGGCCAGACGCGGCGCGAGGTGAAAGACCGCTTGCTGCGCGGGGTGTCGAGCGATCGCAACGGCGGCAACGATCACGTCTACGTCATGACGGCCGGGGAGCGGGCGCGGATGGACGACTTCTCCCACATGATCGAGCATCCGTCCAGGGTCGTGCTGGAAGGCGAGGAGACGCTGGAGATCGAGGCCACCGACGGCAGTTGCACGATTGTGCATTGCGTGCGGCATGTGGGGGAGCAGGCGGCGTAGGAACGGTTGTCAGTTGTCGGTTGTCAGTTGTCAGTGGCCGGTCGCCGGACAGCCTACCGCGCGGTTGCCGCCAACGGTTCTACTGACAACGGACAACGGACAACTGGCTTCGGGCTTTGGGGAGTGGGAGGTTAGTTTTCGTTGAGGATGGCCGCTGGCCATCGGCGGCGCATGTGCGCCGATGGGCGGAGGTTTTGGGTGGGGCGGCTGTGCTAAAATTCGAGCGATTGCCGCCAGAATCTCACTGGCGGCATACGTAGTTTATTGGAGGAGCATATCGCAGACTTCCGGCCGCGACGGATCCCCGAACCGCGCACTCGCACCAACGAACGCATTCGGGCACGGGAAATTCGAGTTATTGACGAGACGGGCGCACAGCTAGGCATCATGCCTCCGCAAGAGGCGCTGGCTTTGGCGCGTCAAAAGAGCCTGGACCTGGTGGAAATTTCACCGACGGCGAACCCGCCGGTGTGCCGGATCATGGATTACGGCAAATACCAGTATCAGGAGGAAAAGAAGGCGCGCGAGGCGCGCAAGAACCAGAAAAACATCGTCATCAAAGAGGTCAAGTTCCGGCCTAATACCGATGACCATGACTACGCGTTCAAAAAGAACAACGTGCTGCGTTTTCTGGAAGAGGGCGACAAGGTGAAGGCCACGGTGCAGTTCCGGGGCCGCGAAATCACCCACAAGGAGATCGGCTTCCAGTTGATCAACAAGCTGCTGGAAGAGGTGGGGCCCAGCGCCATCATCGAGTTCCGTCCGCGCATGGAGGGGAACACGCTGACCGCCATCCTGGCGCCGAAGAAGCCGGAGAACAAGCCGGGGAAGAAGCAGGGGCAGGTAGCGGCGCAGACGCAGTAGTCAGTTGTCGGTTGTCAGTTGTCAGTTGTCCGTGCGGCGGGGCCTGGGACACGGCGCAGGGAAGTTGACAACGCATGGTGCACAGTTCATACGAGCGGCCGGGGCGAACCGTTGGGTTCATCCCGGCCGTTTGTGGTTTTTGGGGAAGGCACGGCCTCGTCTCCTGAGCCGCCCGCTGGCATTGCTTTCCGTTGGGTCGCTGGCACGTTCTCCAGTGAGAACGTGAAGCCGCCGATGCCGGGCTCCTCTCCCGCGCGAGGGAGCCGCCCTTCCCACCCCAACAAAGCAAACTGCGCTTTGTTGGGGGCCCCGGGAGAATTTCGCGGCCCTCCACCTGCGATCTCCTCCCGCCGGGAGGACTCGGTGGCTCGCTCCTGCGGAGCGCAACCCAGCGAATTAAATTACCGACGCCATGAGGAGCGAGCGTCTTCTCGCGCGCCTATCCGGATAAGCGCGGCCTCGCCCTCATGGGGTGCCGATACGGTCAGCCTCTTCTTCTGGTTCATCCAGTGAGCAGGTTGCCCAAACCTGCCAGTTCACGATTTCCGGCATCATCCATCCTCCGGGCCCTTTGCGCTCCCAAGCCGTCTCGGAAATCGTCGCCGGAGGGTGGCAGCGGACGCGTTGCTGCGCTCTTCCGGGCGGGGCTCATCTCAGTCGCCGGCACCTATACGCAGGTATAGTGTGCCCGTCTCTCTGCCAGTGCTACAGTCGCCAGAGCCGTAATGCGCACCGCTTCGCGGCGGAGGCGCGTCCAAAGCCGCAGCAACGCTCCTCTTTACTGTTGGAGGCGGTTACGGTTGGAGGCAGTTGGCCATGTCTTCCCTGACGATTTCCGATAAGCGGGATGCCTTCCGCTCGCTGTTGAACGCTCCCGAAATAAGCCGCGCGCCCAATCTCAAGCGCCTGCTGCAGTACATCGAGGACATGTACTTTTCTGGCCGCGAAGACGAAATCAAGGAGTACCAGCTTGGTGTCGCCGCGCTGGGACGGCCGCAGAGCTTCGATCCGCAAAACGATCCTATTGTCCGCGTGTCGGCCTATAACTTGCGCAAGCGCATGGAGAGCTTCTACCGGCGCGAGGGCGCCGGGCTGCCAGTGCGGGTCGTGCTGCCGGTGGGCGGTTATGTGCCGGATTTTGTGGCGCACGCACTCGACTCCAGAACTGGCGAGAGAGGCGCGGATCCTGCTCCCACACCATCCGTCGCGCCAGACACTGCCGCCACGGGCGTTGACGATCTAGCCGCGGCCGAGGCCCTGCCGGCAGCTGCGGAACCGGCCGAACGCTCCAGCGCCCCGCTGGACTCGGCCACTGCCCCTTTCCCGCGGCTGCTAGACCCCGCGCCGCACGCGCACGGGTTCAGCTTCAACTGGCCTGCGGCACTCGTGCCCTCGCGCGAGCTGGCGGTCGCCTTGGTCCCGCTGCTCATGCTAGTGCTGTTCCTGGGGTGGCGATCGCTGCGGGTGCCTGCGGTGCGGGGATGGCGAGCCAACATGGCCAGGAGCAGCGCCACACCGGGAGCTCACTCCCTTCAACCCACCCCAGCGAGCCCGTCCACCGCCGCGTTCGGGCCTGCACAAGGCATTTTCCTGACGTTCGCGGATGGAGTATCTTACCGCGACAAAGCCGGAGCGCTCTGGCGTCCGGAAAACCATTGCAGCGGCGGCAAGACGTTTCACCACCAAGCAATGATCATCGGCGGCACCGCGGATTCCGCGCTGTTTGAGAGTGGGCGTAGCGGCAACTTTACCTGCGCTATTGCCGTGCCGCCAGGAAGCTACGAAGTTCACCTGTTATTTGCAGATACCAGCGGGGACCATGAGGCCTGGAACCGTAATAAGGTGTCCGTCAATGGAGGCCCGGCGTACGCTTGGGACATCGTCGACCAAGCCGGCGGCGATAACCGGGCCATCACCAAGGTCCTCACCGGGGTGCGGCCGGAGGCTGATGGAAGCATCCACTTCGCCTTCAGCGGCGATCACTCGTTTGTGAACGCCGCCGCCCTCTATCCGGCGGCGGGAACACGGATGCGGCCGTTGCGTCTGACGGCCAGTCCGGCGCCGGTGCAGGACCGCGATGGGCACGTCTGGATGCCCGATCAGTACTACTTCGGCGGGAGTCATGTTGCCCGGATTTTCCCCACCTACAGCAGCCTGGATCCGCGGCTGTTTCAGTGGGAACACTACGGCAATTTCCGCTATGTCCTTCCGGTGGCGGCGGGACAGCTGTACACAGTGAGGCTATTTTTTTCGGAAGGCTATTTCGGCCCCACCAAATACATCGCCGGCGGGCCGGGCAGCCGCTACTTCGATGTGTTTCTCAACGGCTCACGAGTGCTGCACAACTTCGACATCCTGCGCGAGGCCACGCCACAGCAGGAGGCGGTGGTCAAGACCTTTCGCCACATCGCACCCACCGCGCTGGATACCATCGAGATGCGTTTTATGCCGGTCCACGACTACCCGCTGGTAAACGCGATTGAAGTAACTTCCGAAGGGACGCAAAAGCAAAGGGAATCGACCACCAACGGCGCCAGCGTGGTGTCTCGGGCAGGAGGTCGCAGATAGGCTTCCCCAATCCTGATTGGAGTCAAACACAGCGGCCGCTCCACGCTCCCATCAAAAGAGGCACGGCCTCGTCTCCTGAGCCGCCCGCCGGCATTGCTTTCGGCTGGGTCGCTGGCACGTTCTCCAGTGAGAACGTGAAGCCGCCGATGCCGGGCTCCTCTCCCCCGCGAGGGAGCCGCCCTTCCCGCCCCAACAAAGCAAACTGCGCTTTGTTGATTAGATAACCCCGGCCCCCATGAGCGGAGTACCTTGATATTTGCCAAACCAGGGCAACTCGGGGCAAGGAGGCCGAGATGAATATTGTAATCGGATGCGATTTTCATAGTCGATTTCAGCAACTGGCGATGCTGGACAACAACACGGGTGAGTTCAAAGACGTGGTTTTAGAGCACGCCGATCAGGCTGCCGTCGAGGCCTTCTATCGACAGCTGCCGGATGGGGCGGTCGTGGTCATGGAGGCCACCGCCTACACGGTGTGGTTCAGCGCTTTGCTGGACCGGCTGGGAATCAGGCTGGTTTATGGCGACGCTGCCAAGTTGGCCGCCAGCCGCGTTCGTAAACAAAAGCACGATCGCGGCGATGCGCGGCACATTCTTCTGTGCTACTTGAACAGCATCGCTTTTCCCGTTGTTCACCTGCCCGGAGAGCGGCAGCGCGACCTGCGCCAGTTGCTGAGCTATCGTCAGCGTCTGGTGCGCTCCCGCACCCGTTTCAAAAACGGAGTGCACCAGGTGGCGCTCAATCACGGGTTGGCGCGCAGGGGCGCGCTGTTTCAGGACAAACACCGGCAGCGGCTTTTTGAGCTGCCCCTCAGTGGTTGGGAGCGGATCGCGGTCAGTGAGCAACTGAGCATGATCGATCAGCTCAGCGAGCGTGTGGCCACGCTCGACGCCGCCGTTAAGGCCGCCGTCGAGGCCGACCCTCTGGCACGCCGCTTGATGACACACCCCGGCGTCGGGCCGGTCACCGCCCTGGCTTGGGTCCAATTTCTGGGCGATTGCAGCCGCTTCGCCAACACGCGCAAGCTGGCCAGCTACCTGGGATTCAATCCTTGCGAGGACAGCAGCGCCGGCAAGCAGCGTCTGGGGCGTATCAGCAAGCAGGGCAACAGCTTCCTGCGTGGTCTGCTGGTGGAGTGCGCCCAAACCGCGGTGCGCGGCGACCCCGCCCTGGCTCGGCGCTACCGCCGCATGGTGGCACGCAAGAAGCGGCCCATCGCCAAGGTCGCCATTGCCCGTCATCTGATGGAACGGATGTATTGGATGTGCCGACGGGGTGTGGACTACCCCATGCTGCTCCGGTAGCGAACATGCGGGCGTGCCTGTGGGGTCCCCTGGCCTGCGGTTTATGGTCGATTAGGCCGCCCGCCTCCCGAACTGCCGTTCGGGAGTCCGGACTCCCAATCCTGGCCTGTAGTTGACGGTCGAATAGATGGTTGGTGTCGTCACCGGCAGCGCCGGCGGCGTAACCGAACGTAAGCCCTGGAGCACTGGTCTGGCAGCGGAAAATCCTAATAGACAAAGTGGCGCAAACGCACGCTCGCCCTGGCGACCGGACCAACCTGCAGGCGTCAACGCCGGAGTCTTGTCAGTTCGCCCTTGACAACCGGCTCGGGGTTATAGATGGGGGCCCCGGGAGAATTTCGCGGCCCTCCACCTGCGACGGGCCCCAGCAACGGCGTCGTCTGCCGTTACTGGGCGGAGATCTCCTCCCGCAGGGAGGACTCGGTGGCTCGCTTCTCTGGAGAGGCACGCGCCATTGCTTCGCTCCGGTAGAATCTTCGCTCCTGTAAAATGGTGAAGCCACCGGGGAGCTTGCCGGCCTGCCTTCCGGAGCCCCTGAACGGAAGCGAGCCCATGCGTAATCTCACGCCTCCCCACAGTCACAGCACCGGAATCTGTAGTTCCCCGGAAGTCATCGAGGGTTCCTGCCAGGTTCCCGGCAGTCCCCAAGCCGCCGCTGAGGTGGTGGTCAGTGGGATTCCGCAGGCGGTGCCCGCCGCCGAAGCGATTGCGTTTCGCAGCCGGCTGGAAACCGCGGCAAAAGAACTGCTGGCGGAGCAGAAGCTGCGCAGATTGGATATTTCCATACGCTTTGGCGCCGCCGAGGCAGGCCGCCCGGGCGTGTCAAGCTCCGCGAATGCGGCGGCAAGCCCTACCAAGTACATCCCGAGGGAGCCGCTGTTCAGGATGGAGTTGCTGGTGATCCCGGCGGATGTGAGAGACCAGCTCATCCGGGCGACCCGGCTGCTGGAGTTGCGGACGAAGATTTTCGAGGAATGGGGGCTGCGGGAGATTGAACCCAACCCGCGCAGCGCGCTCAACTTCTACGGCCCGCCCGGCACGGGAAAAACCATGGCGGCCCACGCACTGGCGGCCGCGGGCGGAAAAAACATTATCTGCGCCAGCTACGCCGACATTGAAAGCATGTACCACGGAGAAGGGCCCAAGAATGTCTCCGAACTTTTCCAGGTGGCGGCGGAACAGGACGCGGTGCTGTTCATCGATGAAGCCGATTCCCTGCTCTCCAAGCGTTTAACCAATGTCACGCAGGGTTCCGAGCAGGCCATTAACAGCATGCGCAGCCAGTTACTGATCAGCCTGGATAACTTTAAAGGACTGGTAATCTTCGCCACCAACCTGGTGGCGAATTACGACACAGCATTTGACTCGCGCGTGCAACACGTCCATTTCCCGGTGCCGGGCCGGGACGCGCGGGTCGAGATTTGGCGGCGCCACCTGCCCAAGCGCCTGCCAACCCGCGGCGTCGATTGTGGCGAGTTGGCCGAGGCCTCGGAAGGGCTAGTGGGCCGCGATATCAAGATGGCCGTGATCAGCGCCGCCACGCGGGCGGCCATGAACCAGGAGCGCGTGGTCACGCAAGAGCACCTGCTGCTGGCGCTTGCTAACATCCGGCAGACACGGGTGGAAAAAGAGAGCGCCGGCCGAAGCGGGGAGTCCGGCGGGCACGGTCCGCGCTGAGAGGCACGGCCTCTTCTGCTGCGCCCGGCCACTGCGTGGCCTTGCGCGCCGCCTTGCCCCCTTGCCCGCTAGACGGGGAGCGCTTCCATCACAACGAAATGAGCGCTGGTTGGAAACGTTCTATTGAGCCGGAATCCAGCGCTCGCCAGAAGTTTTCCGTATTCCTCCAAAGATCGTTCCCGCCCACCCATTAAGACGAGCATGACCACATCGATGAATTTGCCCATCGAGGGCTCGTTGGCGCCCAGCACATCCCACTCCACCAGCAGGAGCGCGCCATCGTCCGGAACGGACTCGCGACAGAGGCACGGCCTCGTCTCCTGAGCCGCCCGCTGGCATTGCTTTCCGTTGGTCGCTGGCACGTTCTCCAGTGAGAACGTGAAGCCGCCGATGCCGGGCTCCTCTCCCGCGCGAGGGAGCCGCCCTTCCCACCCCAACAAAGCAAACTGCGCTTTGTTGGAGGCCCCGGGAGAATTTCGCGGCCCTCCACCTGCGATCTCCTCCCGCAGGGAGGACTCGGTGGCTCGCTCCTATCGAAGCGTATATAGTTCATGCCCGGAACTGGACATCACTGGCACGCTCAATGCAACATCCCGGGTTGAAGCAAAAGAGAAGGTGCGATGAAGGGGCTGCACTGCAGGCCACATGAACCGGCGTTGCCCCCCGTTATTTCTAAGTATTTTAGTCTTAGGCACTGACACACTCGGATTCCCACCGATCATCAGTAACGCGAGGACGCTTAGCACCAGTGATTTCACACCAACCCTCACGAAGTCTCAGTGAGCTGTTTACACGGTGTCTCCCATATCACTTCAAGTCTTGATCAGGGCTTCTTCCGTGTGGCTTTTGCTCGGCCCCCGAGCAGAGGCGAACGGCCGACCGCTGATCGCGGCGATTCAAGCCGGGGCACATCGGAGATTCCGTCAAGAACTTCGCCCGCTGGCCAGGCCCCAACGGAATACATGTGCTCATCACGCAGGCCGTTCACACCATCTCGCCAGGCCAGCAGCATCCGGTTGCCGGTGTTTTTGAACTCCGGAAGATCCGACATTTTGCTTCGGACCAGAGGCACAACATCTGCGACTGAATCGCTGATGCGCTCGACCATTGCGGATTGCTCTCGTAGGGGTATGCCGAAGGTGGCCGCGATAAATTTCGACAGGTTCTTGCCCGGCGTCCACGTCTTCTTGCCGCTGAAGGAGATCCCAGGAGGGTTGTTTTGGTAACCCGCGTACACGCTCGTGGTGAGGAAGTCGTAGGCGGGCGAGAGGTGTACGTCAGCTCGTGATGTGTACAGCAGAGCGATATTCTTCGCGTGACAGTCCGCATTGCGTAGTGCATACGTCAGCATCAGGAGTGCTGTCAGGTGCTGGAAGGTTTCGTACTGGCGATTGCCGGGAACGTGATCACGAACGGCGCGCGCAATGCGCTCCCATGTGGTCTCGTACTTCTGCGCAGGACGCAGGCCCAGCAGAGCACAGAAATCTTCCATTCCCCACAACGGCTGCCCTTCGTCATTTACATCAAAGCGGTGGGCGACGAGAGCATTGCCGTCCCGCGATACTTCTGTTTTTGCGCTGGGAAGCACCTTGGCCAACACCTGCATGCACAAATACTCATTCAGTGCCGCGAACGGCAACCTGTCGGAAGAGCCCTTGATGATGTGCCTGCGAGTCAGGAGAGTTGCTTTCTGATGTGGGCCGAGTCGCCGGCCAGTGGCAGTTGGTTCTTGCTTGGTTTCTTCATGAGCATCAAGAAACTTCGGCAGCACGCCGGAGACGCCGCTGGTTGCGTGCTGTCGCACCAATTCCGCAAACGCTTCTTCCGAGTTGTCGCCCTGCAGCAGGTCTGCAACTTCAACGGGCTTGGCAGGTTCGTCCAGCTTCGCACCGGCTGCAGCCACCTGAATGCGGCCCACCATGTTTCTGCCCACGACCGATAAGAGCGCCAGTGGACTTGCGCCGACGTGAGGGCCGAACTGCTCCTGTAGTACCTGCAGCAAATAGCCTTCGGGCAGGTTCATCTGAAATATGGGAGGAAGCTGGTCGTCCCAGACCCAGGACTGCGTGCGGACCGGCATCGTCAGCGAGACGAAGTCCTCGACGGCTGTGTTCGGCAAATAGGTGAGGACGCTTTTGAAGTCGCCGGCCGATTCCAGAACGGCGACTTCACGACCGAGCACGTAGACGGAGAGCTTCATGCGCCACCGCGCTCCAGCCGGAGTTCATCGAGCGAGCCAGACATGCCCGTCTTCACAAATGTGACTTCCATGCCGAGCACGGCGAGCACAGCAAGGAGCTTCCGAGAGCCGAATTCTGAGACTTGCCCGCGCTCAAAACGCAGAAGCGATTCCGGCGTGATCCCGGCTTTAGCAGCCACCTCTTTCTGTTTAAGCCCGAGGTCGCGACGAGTCGCCGCAACTTTCTCTCCGAGTTCCTGAATGGTTCTCATGACTTGACAAATACATCAATTTATGGGAGATGTCAATCTTTTATTGACATATAAATCAAGTACATGAGGCTGGCTCCCCAATACCGGACCTCAAGATTCCGAGCGCCGCATCGAATTCGTCTGCTGATTTCGGGTGATTAGTCTCAGCTCTCGCCTGCTGGAGTCTTTGCTGGCGCAGGCGGTTTGGTGTTGATATTCGCGGTCGCCCGCATGTCCGCGCCAAGGCGCTACATTTCTGGTGGTTGGCTCAGATGTGAAAATAGGGGAGCCCGCGCGGTTGGCAAGAATGAGGCACGGCCTCGTCTCCTGAGCCGCCCGCTGGCATTGCTTTCCGTTGGGTCGCTGGCACGTTCTCCAGTGAGAACGTGAAGCCGCCGATGCCGGGCTCCTCTCCCGCGCGAGGGAGCCGCCCTTCCCACCCCAACAAA
>DAIDIE010000035.1 GCA_027459505.1 Acidobacteriota bacterium | reverse complement strand
TGGCCTTAAAACCCAGAATTGACTTTCAATTTCTGGCGTGTTCAATCCAGTTGTCAAACAGCGTCCCCGGATCGCTCCGGGTTCCCCCTCGGGGGACCACCGGATGAAAGCGCTTCGCCTTCATCCGTCCTCGAAACCTTTAGACTCCACGGAGAGCTCAGCTCACCGGCTCAAGCGCCGGCTCCCGGCGGCGACGCGGCATCGCGTCCCGGCTTGCGGGAACCCATGTCGAACCCATCCTAAAAAAGGGGCTTGCTGCGACCCGTCGTACTACTTGTAGTAGAGGTGCCTTGCCTAGCCAGGCGGGCGTTTGGGGTTCGCCCCGCCTTCATACCGCAGCGGCTCCAGCCACCACAGCGTTGTCTTTTAACCGACTGTTCCACTGTATCGAACGTCTTTCAGATTGTCAACCGCTCGACCCGCTTGCCGGGTTGGCAGACTGGACGAAAGATCTGTCCGAAGCAGCTTTATGAATATACGGACTTGGCAGCCGCTTGTCAACGGAGGGGCGGAAACCAGCGCCAAATGGGGCTTTGGCAAGCCACTCAGCCTTAGGCCCGCATATTCTTGCGGACGCGCATCCCACGATTAGGGCCGGGGGACAGCAGCAGGGTTTCCGGCCACAGCACACCCAAGGAGCTCAACAATGCTGGGAATAAAGCGGCGGGAAGTCGTGGTGGTTACGGGCGCCTCCGCGGGCCTGGGGCGCGCCATTGTGAGGGAGTTTGCCCATCACGGAGCTTGGGTCGGCCTCCTGGCGCGCGGGAAAGATGGCCTGGAGGGCGCGCGGCGCGAGGTAGAAGCAGCCGGTGGCCGGGCGCTAGTGCTGCCCACCGACGTTTCCGACGCGCAGCAGGTCGAAGCAGCGGCAGCGCGCGTCGAAGCCGAGCTGGGACCCATCCGCGTTTGGGTCAACAATGCGATGTGCTCCGTGTTTTCCCCAATCAAGCAGATGCAGCCCGAAGAATACAAGCGGGTCACCGAAGTGACCTACCTGGGCTATGTCTACGGCACCCTGGCCGCTCTCAGGCGCATGTTGCCCCGCAATCAAGGCACGATTGTGCAGGTGGGGTCGGCGCTCGCCTACCGCAGCATTCCCCTGCAGAGCGCCTATTGCGCCTGCAAACACGCCATTGCCGGCTTTACCGATTCTCTGCGCTGCGAGCTGCACCACGACCGCAGCCACGTTCACGTCACCATGGTGAACATGCCCGCGCTCAACACCACACAATTCGGCTGGGTGAAGACACGCTTACCGCGCACCCCACAGCCAGTGCCTCCGATTTTCCAGCCTGAAGTGGGGGCACGCGCGGTCTACTACGCTGCCCATCACCGCCGGCGTGAAGTCCAGGTTGGGGGTTCCACCGTGGCCGCCATCACCGGACAGAAGTTTATTCCCGGCCTTTTGGACCGTTACCTGGGCGATACAGGATACGAGTCGCAGCAGTACAACGGGGCCGTCTCCCCCGCCCGGCCCAACAACCTTTGGGAGCCGCTGCCGGGAGATCATGGCGCGCATGGAGCGTTTGATCAGCGCGCCCATCCGCACAGCCCACAACTCTGGATGGACTTGAACCGCGACTGGCTGTCGCTCGGGCTGCTGGCGGGGGCGGGGCTGGCGGCCTGGCTGAAAATGCGGCACTCTGGAGCAGAGGCATCTGGCGCCGTATCCAAATTGCGGCCCAGCGCCACGCAGCAGCGGGTGGCTTCCTGACTTCAGGGAGCCGGACCGCGGGGAGTCAACATGAATTCCGCACTTTTCGCCGTGCTCGTCGCGGCGGCCTACATCGCCGTTATGAAATGGGTACTGCCGCGCTTTGGAGTGCAGACCTGAATGTCGCAGTCATGCGCCCGGTCGGGCGCAGAACCGAAAATGGATTCCGCCACCGAAGTCGCGCGGCAAGAGAATCAGCCGATAGAGCCCGCGCGCAAATAGGCAAGAACGGCGGCGCCACAGCGTCAGCCGCAGAGCGGCGGGCGGCCATCCTGGTGGCATCCCATTGGGAATGGCCCGCTTTCTCCATTTCCGCCGCCGCGCCAAAGCCACCAGCCCGGTTCCCGAGTCACAGCGCCGCTCGATCCACGAGATTTTCTTCGCCGCGGCCGACAATGCCCGCAACGAGGTGCGGCGCCCGGCCACGGGCCTGATTCTGTCGGGATTAGCAGGCGGTCTGACTATGGGTCTCTCCGCCCTGGGGGTAGCCATCTCACGCGCCCTTCTGGGCGACCACGGCGCGGCGCTGTTTCTCTCCTACGCGCTTTACCCACTCGGTTTTATCGCGGTCATTATCGGGCGCGCCCAACTGTTCACAGAGAACACTCTTTATCCCGTCCTGTTGGTGCTCAACGAGGGGGGCTACGTCTGGCGCACCTTGCGGCTGTGGCTGCTGGTTTTTCTGGCCAACATTGCCGGCGCCCTGCTGTTCGCATTGCTGGCGGTACGCTCCGGAGGCCTGCACAGTGAATTCCGCAGCGCGCTCGTGCAATTGGGCGAGCAGGCGGTCATGGGAGTTCCCTATCGAATCTTCTGGAGCGGCGTCATTGGCGGATGGTTGATCGCCCTGGTCGCCTGGGAAGTCACCGCCAGCCATTGGACCATCGGGCAAGTCGTGCTGATCTGGCTGCTCACCTTCGTGGTCGGCGCCGGACGCTTCGCGCACTGCATTGCCAGTAGCTGCGAGATCCTCTCCGCCGTAGCGGCCGGCGCGCTACCCTGGGGCAACTTTCTGCGCTGGCTGTTGCCCGCCACCCTGGGGAACATTGCGGGCGGGGTCATGATCGTCAGCGTGCTGAACTACGGCCAGATACGGGAAGAGATCCAGGAAAGCAATCACGAAAAGAGCGAAGGCCCGCCGGAGAAACCGGCGACGGCAAACCCGGTGCGACCGCAAGCCTCCGGCGAACGCTGAGGGCGAGCGCCGTGCTGCGTCGTTTGCCTGCCCTGGCAGCCGCCCTCCGCGGGTGGCCTGGCCTAGTCCTGGATTCCTTTGCCCTCGACGATGTGGATGTAGCGGTTCATGGGAAGCTTGGTGAAGCGTTCGACCTTGCCGGAGGGCTGCGGCCACTTCACTTCGAGCCAATCGATTTTTCTGGCCTGTCCCAGCCCGAGCACGATGCGCGGATCGTGGCTGGAGAGATAGCTGCCACCCCCCACCTTGAAGCGCGAGCGCACGACGCCCTCCGCCGACCACCGCACCGAGGCGCCTACCGCGTCAATGTTGGCCCGCCTCCCCTTGAGGTGCAATCCCAGCCAGTTGTTGCGCTTGCCCACCTCGTTATGCAGCAGCAGCGGAGTTCCTCCGTTGTTGTTGATCAACACGTCCGTGCCGCCGTCGTTGTCATAATCTCCAATCGCCAGGCCACGCGCCGCCCAGCGCTTTTGAAACGCGTCGCCGGCATGCGCGCTGACGTCGGTGAACGTTTTGCCATTGCCATGGAACAACAGCAGCGGTTCGTAGTAGTGCACATCGGTCGAGTACTTGCCCACCATATCGTCGGGGTGGCCATTGGAGAGGATCAGGTCGATGCCGCCGTCATTGTCGTAATCGAAAAATTTCAAGCCCCAGCCGCTGAGCAGGCGCGTGGAGGGGGCAATACCGGAGCGCGGCGCCCAGTCGGTAAACGTTTCGTTGCCGTCGTTGTGGTAGAGCGAAAAGAATTCGTGGTCAATGTTGGAGACAAAAAGGTCGAGGCGGCCGTCTCCATCGAAATCCGCGGAGTCCACCCCCATCCCGGAACGCGGCACCCCGAGGTCACTATAAGCGACACCGGCCTGAAAACCGATCTCCTCGAACTTGCCGTGGCCACGATTGGCGAACAGGAAATTGGCGGTGGTGTCATTGGAAACAAACAGATCCATCCAGCCGTCACCATTGATGTCGGTGGCCACCACACCGTGGGCCTTGCCCAGGCTCTTGCCGATATCGGTCAGATGCCCGACCTCCGTAAAGGTCCCATCGCCGTTGTTGTGGTAGAGCATGGACGGACGCGGCTTGAAGACACGCGGAATGCAGTAAAAATGCTTGTGCAGCCGGTTGTCGCCGCAAAAGACAGTGCTGTGCGCGCTGTAGTCGACGAAGTTGCAGACGAACAGATCAAGCCGCCCATCGTTGTCGTAATCAAACCAGACCGCGGAGGTGGACCAGTTGGGGTCCAGCAAACCGGCTTTTTCGGTGACGTCGGTAAAGGTTCCGTCGCCGTTGTTGTGGTACAGGATATTGCGTCCGTAGCCGGTCACGTACAGGTCGGGGAAACCATCGCCGTCGTAGTCGCCCACCGCCACTCCCATCCCGAAATTTTTACTGACCCCCAAGCCGGCCTTCTCGGTCACGTCGGTGAACGAGCCATTGCGGTTGTTTTTGTAAAGAGCGCAGCGCGGCGGGTTTTTGGGATGAAAAAAATCGCAGGGGCCGGAGTTGACCAGGAAGATGTCCATCCACCCGTCATTGTCGTAGTCGACAAAAGCGCAACCGGAGGTCATCGACTCCGGCAGCCAGCGCATCGGCGAGCGGGCGTTGTCGTTACGCCAATGGATGCCGCTCTGCTCGGCGGAAACGGTGGAGAAGATGCCCCCCGCCGCAGGTTCCGCGGGCATGGCCCGTAACCGCCGCGGGGCAATGGCGCCTGCCAGTGCAGACAGGCTAGCCTGGCGCAGAAAATCACGACGTGAAGACGGCAGACGGCAAACTCCTTGGAGATTTGGGTGCAGTATAGCAGAGCAGGACGCCGAAGTAGCCCGGCTGGGAGTCTCACTCCACTCACGGCTCGCGCGTTGCCGCGTGTTGTGCAATGACGTAGCATTGGGAATCAAGCAAACCGGGAATGAAGATGGTCAAGCTGCATCGATTGCCATGCCTGAGGAACCAGGGGGCGGCGCTCTCCACCCTGGCTGTCGTGTTGGGGCTGATGCTGTGGTTCCCGCCGGCCGCTGGCGGGCAGAGCCCCGCCACGCCTCCACCGCTATTCGTAAAAGCCTTGCAGGCGCAGCAGGAAGGCAAGCTTCCGGAAGCGGTGGATCTGTACCGCAAATTGCTGGCTAGCCAGCCCGGCCTGCTTCCCGCGCGCGCCAATTTGGCGGTAGCTCTGGCGCAATTGGGCAAGTACAACGCAGCTATTCGGGAGTACCGGTTGGCGTTGAGACAAGCACCCGGCAACCCGATGTTGGAATTGGATCTGGCGCTGGCCTATTTCAAGTCCGCGCAGTTTTCCCAGGCTTGCCAATGGTTTGAACTTCTCCACAAGAGCCGGCCCACCGATGCGCGTATTCGCACTCTGCTGGCGGAATCGGAGTTGAAGTCCGGCAAAGCCTCCGCCGCCGTAGCGCTACTGAGGGACGAGCCGCAAGGCGACGACCTGGACGCCGACTGGGTGCTGGCGCAAGCCTACCTTAAAACCGGAAATGTCGCCAAGGGGGCTCCGTTGGCCGAGCGCGTTGGTCTCGCGCGGCACAATGCGCGCGCCTATCAGAGTGCCGCCCAAGCGCTTTTTCAAAACGGCTTTTATCCGCAAGCTCTGAAAGATTTGAATGCCGCATCGCGTCTGCAGCGGAATTTGCCCGGCTTGGAGATGCTGCGCGGACGCATCCAGGCGAGCGCCAATCAGATCGAAGCGGCGCGAGCCACCTTTAGGGCGATCCTTGCCAGGCGGCCAAACGACTATGAGGCGCTGCTCCAACTTGGCGACCTGGACTACAACCAGGGACATTTCGCTCGAGCCAAGGCTTATGTCATCCGCGCACTGCGCCTGAAGCCCAACGAACCGCGAGGATTATACGAGCTCGGTCGAATTCAGGTCCATGAGGGCCAATTGCAGGCGGCGGTCACTTCCCTGCAGCGCGCCGAGAAGGAGTGGCCCATTTGGATTCTGCCGCACTCCGAGCTGGCCATGCTGTACTACCGGCTGGGAAAACCGGCGTTAGGCAAGCGGGAGCGCCAGGAGATTGCTCGCCTGCAGGCCGCCGGAGGAGCGCACCAGGGGATTTCGAATCTCAGCGTTCCGGCTCCCGGACAGTGATGACGCTGCCCGCCCGGAGGCCGCGAAGCGTCTGTACTTTTCCGGAGGGCCAGCGAATCTCAACGCTCTCCACCTTGCTCTCCTCTCCCAAGCCGAAGTGAACCGGTCCCAGGCTGGAAGACGCGTACCCGACGCTGCTGGTCATGTGATTCCACTGCAATCCGGCTTTGGTTTGGAGTTTAACCACCGCGCCAATCCCATCCCGGTTACTTTTCGTGCCCTGCAATTTGAAGCTGATCCAGTTGCCACCCTGGCTGCGGTTCATCCAGAGTTCGGCGTTGCCGCCGATGGCGGTGGCGACCGCGTCGATGCGCCCGTCATTGTCGAAATCGCCGAAGGCAAGGCCGCGATGGCGCGCCCGAGGACCCGCAGTGAACCCCGCTTCTCCGGTTAGGGCCTGCCATTTTCCGCTGCGTCCGGTATTGCGAAACACCGTGTTGTGCTGCCTGATTTCGGTGCCCGGCTTGCTCAAGGCTTCCACATGTCCCCGGGTGACGAAAATATCCTTCCAGCCGTCGTTGTCGAAGTCGTAGATTCCGGCGCCATAGCCCGCCATGCTGTTGGTCAAGGTGCGAAGACCGGACGAGGCGGTCGCGTCCTGGAACCCCTTTCCGCCACGGTTTAAAAACAGCGGAAAGCTCTGGTAGTTCAGCGCGACGAAGAAGATATCCGGATAGCCGTCATTGTTGACATCACGGAAATCAAGCCCCATTCCGGAGATAAAATTGCCGTCCTCCGTGAGGGCCACACCTTCTTCGAACGCCACTTCCTTGAAACCGCTGCCGGTGTTGTGGAACAGGAAGTTGAAGGCAGTGTCGTTGGTCACGAACAGGTCGGGGCGGCCGTCGAGATCGAAATCGGCCACACCCACGCCCATCCCTTTGGCCACATGCTGCCGGATTCCCCACGCCTCCGACACGTCCTCAAACGTCCCATTGCCCTTGTTTAGGTAGAGCCGGCAGGGCTGTCCTTTATAGAAATTTGGGCTGCAGTAGTCGAATTTTCCGGAAAAGCCGCAGGTCGGCTCCGTAGCGAAATTCCATTGCAGGTAGTTCACGACGAAAAGATCGAGCAGGCCGTCGTTGTTGACGTCGACCCAGGCGGCAGCCGTGGCCCAGAGTGGCCCGTACTGGGGATCGTTGCAGTTGGCCAGACCCGCCTTGACGGTGACATCGGTGAAGGTGCCGTCGCCATTGTTATGGTAGAGCGTGTTTTGGTGGAGGCCGGCGACGAACAGGTCCGGGTGACCGTCGTTGTCGTAATCGCCCACTGCCACAGCATTATCAAACCCCGTTCCAGCCAGCCCGGCTTCCGCCGTCACGTCCCGGAACTTGCCATTACCTTCGTTGCGGAGAAGGCAGTTTCGATAGCGAGGATGCGACTTCTTGAGCGTCGCCAGGGCGGCGCCATTGGCGAAGTAGATGTCTGGCCGCCCGTCGTTGTTGTAGTCGAAGACCGCGACGCCTCCCGCCATGGTGGACGGAGCGTGCGGATGCGCCATATCTTCATCCGATTCCAGGCGGAAAGGCAGCGCAGTGTAGTCAAAATGGATGGCTGACGAGGTAACGGAGGAGGCCGGCGCGGCAAGCGACGCCGCCCCAAGACTTCGCGCGGCGGCGGGCAGGGCAACCAGGCCTGCCGCCCCTCTGAGCAGGTCACGGCGGGTCAGGCGCGGGCCGAAGGGATGCTTGGGCATAGAGAGGTTGAGTATTCCATAGGCCCTCAGGTGGGGTCAATTGCGGCGCGCGTGCCGTTACAGGTTGAGCAGAAGACGTCACCCCCGAGCTGTCGAACCTGCTCGGCACACAAAAAAAGGGGCAGCCGAAGCTGCCCCTTAAGGAAACCAACGTGAGTGGCTTTAGAAGGTGTACTTCAGAGCCAGCTCGAGCACGCGGCGGCCGGTCGTAAAGCCCGGCTTGCCGGTCGTGAATGTGTTGGTGTTGGTAGTGGTTAACGCGTTGGTGCCCGGCTGCGTCAACGACACTTGCAGGTCGTTGTACCCGCCCATGCCAAATTGCGGCAAGGGATGGTTCAGGAAGTTGAACGCAGTCACGCGGAACTGCAAGGCCTGCGACTCGGTGACCCGGAAGTTCTTATAGAGTCCCAGATCGCTGTCGAAGAATGCCGGTCCGCTCATTCGCGGCCAGACAATATCGCCCTGTTGTCCATTGCTAGGCGCGTTAAAGCAGTTGGGATTGAAGTACTGCCCAGGTTGCAAATTGGCGGCCGGGTTGCAAACCAGCACTGGCATCAGCGGCTCGGCATTGGTTCCAAGCACGTTGACGCTGCCCTGGGTAAGCGTATTGCCCGGTAGCGCACCGTAGTTGATATTGAAGTCGCCGTTGGTGGAGAGCGGCTGCAACGGGGGACCACTTTGGAAGGTGGTCACGCCGGAGAGCTGCCATCCGTTCACCACCTGACCCAGCAGCGCGTTGTGCGTGAGGCTGGGCAGATTGATGACATAGGACGCGTTCAGGATGTGACGCCGGTCGAAGCCGAGGTCACCGTAGTTGGCCGCCATGTTGAAGGGGTCGAGAGTAACACCGGACTGTTGTCCGTTGGAACTGTTCGAGTCCCAAATACCCAACGTATGGCTCCAAGTGTAGTTGATGTTGAAGGTTGCCGGACCGGTCTGCTTCTGCCACTGCACAATCAGACCGTTGTAGTTGGAGTAGCTTCCATGCCCCTGAACCGTGACAGAGGAGTACGGCAGCGGCATGTAAGGAATCATATTGGTCGGGCAGTTAGTGGCAACCTGGTAATTGCAGGTCGCTGAGTTGAGGGTACCCGGCTGAATCAAGTCGACGTTGGCCAAGGAGCCTTCCACCAGCATGTCGCGACTGCGGCTACCGGTGTATTCCACTTCCAACAGCGAATGGAACGGCGCGGCCTGATCGACAATTACGTCCCAGTTTTGATTGTACGGGGTCGAATAGTCGTTCATCGCCATGCCGCCGATCCCCAGGTTGTAGGACGGGGCGCTTGCACCAGCGGTGCAATTGTTCATGCCGTAGCTGTTTCCAGCAGCCGCGTTCGCGTTCGCACTGAACCCAATGATGCCGTAGGGGGTGCTGTTCGAAACGCAGTTGGTGCTGAATACCTGCTCATTGAGGGGAAGGTCAACCGCGTTGTTAGCGGAGGCATTGTTCGCCGCCAACTGATAGCGGTAAATGCCGAAGCCTCCACGAACCACGGTCCGGCCGTTGCCATGGATGTCATAGGCCACACCGATGCGCGGATCAGGCAGCAGCGAACGGCTGCCATAAGCCGAGATCGGTACGTTGGGATCCATGGCGTGCCACACCAAGCCGGCTTGCGTGCCGACATTGCAATTGCCCACAGCGGTGGCGCTTCCCACCGGGCCCTGGAAGCCGCTGCAATTAGAAGCAATTGCGCTTTGCAATGCCGCGTTGCTGAAGTAGGCAATACCGGGCGCGCCGGAGTTGAAGGGGTACCACTGGCCTTCATGCTCGAAGCGGACGCCGTAATTGACCGTCAAACGAGCCGAAGCCTTCCACTGATCCTGCGCGTACAAGGCCGCTTCGTTGTACTTCAGGTGGTCCACCGGGTTCTGGTTGGTCTGGGTGAAGCTGCCAGCATGTCCCATTTCCAGATCGGCCAGCGCGTTGCCAGTGGTGCCCGGGTTGCCTCCCGAGGGATCGATAAACCAAGTCCCTTCAGGTCCGGACAGCGGACTGCCCTGCACCTGAACGTTGGCGTACGCCGCCCAGAAGCCACCAAACTTGAAGGAGTGCGATCCCACGATCCAAGTGACGTTGTCGTCAAATGATGGGGTGTAGCTATCCTTTCCGAACGCGCCGTTGGGCTGCCAGCTGGCGCCCTGCGGATACATGAAGAAGCCGGGCATGTTGGTCCAGCTATACACGTTTGGAATCTGGTTGGCGGTGTTGGTGAACTTGTTGTAGCCGTTGTAACCCACGTTGGATGGGTTTACGGCCGAAGGGTTCTGCAGCAGGATCGGGTTAATGAAGTACGCGTAACCAAAGGTCGTCTCGTTGGTCAGCGTCGGGCTAAAGACATGGGTCAGACTGAAGCTCCAGTCCTTCGCCTTTTGATTGGCGTCCGCCGGGGTCGGGTAAGGCAGAGTTCCGCCATTGGCCGTCCACCAGATGCCGCGGTTGTTGATGTCCGTCTCAGGCTGGTAGGTCCAGGACACATAAGCGTGTGTGTTCTGGGTGAAGTCAATATCGCCGCGGGCGCGCACGTTGCTGCTGTCCACCGGGGTGTAGTCCTGGTAGATGAAGTTGTTGCCGCCATGCTGCGTCGGATCCGCATTCGGCATGGGCATCAGGTTGACCACCGACATGGCGTTGGGATCCAGCATGTTTGTCGGAATGACACCCCCAGAGATCTGCTTACCCTGAGTAGTTCCGCACCACGGGCCGCCACTAGAGCCGCAAGGGGTGTTCCCCAGCGTCCACAGGTTGGAGTAGGCGCCGATGTTGCTGAAATCGCCTTGGCGCATGGCCGCGGTTGGCACCATGTACAGCTCGGTTGTCGGAACCGGGTGCTGCATCATGTATTCATAACCGGCAAAGAAGAACACCTTGTGGCGCAGGAAGCTACCGGTAGGAACCGGGCCGCCGATGTTGAAGCCGGGGTAGGACTCATGGTCGATGGGCTTCTTGACGCCTTGAGCCTTGGCAAAGGAGTCCTCAGCATTGAGGGCGCCATTGCGCATGTAGTAGTAGCCTTCGCCATGATACTTGGCGCCGCCACGTTTACCTACCGCGGTGAACACGCCTGGGCCGTGCGCGTATTCGGCGTCAAACGCCGCGTTCATGATGGTGACTTCCTGGGTCTGGTCCTGGTTGACGTTGGCGATCTGGGTACCCTGGTTGCCGGCATCCAGAATCACGGAACCATCCATGGTCAGCTGCATGCCACCGTTGGGCTGGCTTCCGGATGCGGAGAACGCGCCCGCGGGGCCGGTGTTGATTTGCGTCAACTGGCTATTCCACTGCGCGTTGGTGAGACCAGTGTTCATCGCCATGGCGGGCATGAGGCGGATCAACTCCGCCGCGTCGCGGCCCTGAATGGCGATCTGGCTGACCATCTTGTTGTTCAAGGTGGTGCTGCTGGCGCCGTTGGTCATGGGCACCGGCGGCAAGCTGGCCGCGGTCACATTGATCGTGGTCCCCGTCTTGCCAATCTGCAACTTGATGTTGGGGATGTTGCGGCTTTCACCCTGGTTAACGTTGATACCTTTTTCCGACCAGCTCGCAAACCCGGCCTTGCTGACCGTAATGGTGTAGCTGCCAGGCAGCACGGCGGGGAAGGTGAAGTCGCCCGTTCCGCTGCTGACCGTGGCGCGGGCCTGGCCAGTCGATTCGCTGAGCAAAATGACGTTGGCGCCAGGAACAACCGCGCCGGAGGAATCCTTTACGGTTCCGTTGAGAGTTGACGAAACGGTCTGTGCCGCGGATGGCAGGCTCGACACAAGAGCGAGCCCGATCACAGCGGCCAGCACCGTTACATACGATTTCCGGTTGAGAAAACGTGATGCTCGACTGATGAGTCGAGGGATGCTAGACACCACACACTTCATCACTACCCCTTTCCTGCCCGGCGATTGCCGGGCGAGACAAACAAAACAAAGAGTGAGACCGCTTGCAGCCTCTAGTGCTTGTCTACTATTTCGGTCTCTGGGTTTCAGATTATGACCACAGGGAAGTGCGGAAGCAATAGATTTTTTTGGGAAAGGGCAACGTGGCGGCAAAAGGGCCGCAAAGGTAATAAATTACTCAGTTTGCGCAACGTTTCCCTGGCCGGAGCTTGGCTTGTTGGGCACCGGAACAGGGGGACTGCCGGGGGGATGCTCGATATTGAGTTGCCGCACCAGCCGCGCCTGCTGGTTGCCCAGCTCGCGAAGACCCAGGGCGTAGTAGAGTCGTCCCAGCGTCAAATGCACCTGGACATCGTCGGGCCGCGCCCGCTCACACGCCTCCAGCAGCTTGCGCGCCGCTGCAAGGTGCTTGCTGGCAAACAGCGCCAATCCCATTTGTTTTTCCACCTCGGTGTTGGAGGGTTGTTGGGCATAGGCTTTGCGCAGGCACACCAAGGCCTGCTCATTCCTCTGAAATGAAATGAGGATCGTCCCCGCCCCGAGATTCGCCTGAAAATTATCCGGTTCCTGCCGCAACACCGCCTGGTACTGAGCCAGCGCGGCGGAGTTGTGTCCGCGAAAGACTTCGAAGTTCCCAAGCTGCAGCATGTATTTAGGGTCGGTGGGCTTGAGGGCGACCGCTTGGCGCAAAAGACTGCGCGCGGCCGCAAACTGCTCGGCATTGGAGTACAGATGAGCGAGTTGAAGGTCAACGTCTGGATTTTTGCGCTCCGCGGCCACCTCGTTTAAAAGCGGGAGGGCTTTGCTGAAATCATGGGTGCGCAAGTACGCCAACCCCAGCGCGTATTGCATCCACGACGGCGCATTATCCGCCACCCGGTTTTGCAGGGGCGCAAGCAAGCTGATGATTTTGGGGCTTTGGTTCAAGCTCAGGTAGCACTGCGCCAGCAGGTACACGGCTTTGGGGTTTCCTGGGCTGGTTGCGTTGAACTGCTCCAGTTGCTCAGCCGCCGCCTGAAACTGCTTGTCTTTGAACAGCAGCAGTCCGAGGTCAAAACGCACAGCGGGAACGGTGTAGTTCAGTTTCGTCGCGCGAGCGAGATCAGATTCCGCGCTGGCGGTATCGCCCTGTTCCGCCTCCCAAAACCCTCGTTGCGCCCAAGCTGCGCCGAAACCGGGATCCACCCGCAATGCCCGGCTGACCTCCCTCATTGCGTCGCTCGTCTTTCCCTTGCGCTTGAATTCCCGGGCACGTTGCAAAAGCTGTTGAGCGCGCGTTCGCCCGCTCCGCTGAGTTGCAAGAGGAGACCCCGCGGCGAGAGAGACCGCGAAACACAGCAGTACGAAAGAAAAAAAGCAACGGCTCATGATGCGGTACATAAATATGGAGACTACGTCGGCGAGCGCACCCTGCTCTTGTTCCTTTTGTGAGCTTAAGAGTGCTCTAGCTCAGCCGCCAGCGGGAGGCACGGCCTCGTCTCCTGAGCCGCCCGCTGGCATTGCTTTCCGTTGGGTCGCTGGCACGTTCTCCAGTGAGAACGTGAAGCCGCCGATGCCGGGCACCTCTCCCGCGCGAGCGGGCCGCCCTTCGGAATTTCGCGGCCCTCCACTTGCGATCTCCTCCCGCAGGGAGGACTCGGTGGCTCGCTCCTTCAGTCCTGTTCGCTTCTCCCGCTTCGTGAGCATCAGGCCGGAATAGTTCTGATTGTGCTCCGAACCAGTCGCTTCGCGCAACGATTCCGGTCGCTTCGCGCTACGATGCCAGTCGCTTCGCGCAACGATTCCGGTCGCCGCCACCGCGAGCACCAGCCGTTTTAAAGCCAAAGGCCGCGTGCTGCACCACAACCGAAATCGTGCCGCATTTCATTTGCATTAAACTGTTGAGAGTTTCCGGGGCGGAACAGAGTGGAATGCATCCTTCAATAAAGGCGCGGCTGAAGAAAATGTGGCACTGGGGAAACCTCGTGCCGCTGTTGTTGACCTGCTGCGCGCCGCTTTCTGGCGGGTGCCAGCAGCCGTCTGCGCAATCCGTTCGGGCCGAGCTTGAGGCCGCTGCCGCCGCACAAAACAACGGACACTACAGCGAGGCCGAGGCACTCTATCGGAAACTTCTGCGCACCCACCCCAATTTGCTGCCCGCACGCGCCAACCTCGGCCTGACCCTGGCGGCTGAGGGACGCTACAGGGAAGCTATCCCAGAACTAAAGGCTGCCCAGCGCCTTGCACCGCAAAACCGGTCTCTCGGTTTCTACCTGGGCATGGCGTTCCTCAAAGAACGCAACCTGGCCGCTGCGGCGCGGCAGTTTGAGCTGTTGCACAAGTCGAATCCCGCCGACCGCAAAACAACCGAATTGCTCGGTTTTTGCTGGGCGCACTCTGGGCAGGCGCAACGCGCTGTCTCGCTGTTGAAGCCCCTCGCAGGCAATTCGCCGGACATGCATTTGAAATGGGCGCTCGCCGACGCCTACGCCCAGGCCGGAGCCAGCGCTCTGGCCGCGCCGCTCACCGAAGAAGTGGCCCAGGCTAACCGCAACGCGAAACTTTATCTGCTGGCGTCGCGCCAGTTCATCACCGCGGGAAGCTTTGAACGCGCGGAGCGCGACCTCCAGACGGCCGCATCCATCGATCCCACTTTGCCGGGCTTGGACCTGCTCCGTGGCACGCTGCAGGCCGAAAGCGGAGAGAACCCAGCGGCCGAACGCACCTTACGCAGTGTCATTCAGCATGATCCGGCAAGCTACGATGCTCACCTCGAATTGGGCCTGGTACTGCTCAACATGGGCAAGTTCCAGCAGGCCGAGCAGGAAGCACGATGGGCATTACAGCGCCGCCCCAATGATCCCCGGGCGCTTTTCGAGGAAGGCAAACTGCAGGCCCACTTTGGGCACCCGCACGCCGCTATTCAGTCATTGACTGCCGCAGTCCGGAAGGAGCCGCAATGGCTTGATCCGCACGTTCTCCTGGCGGCGCTTTATTATCGGGTGGGGAACGCTGCCGCCGGCGCTAGGGAGCGCACCATCGTCAACAAGCTGAGCGCGGCACAAAAGCAGCGGCCCTCCTAAGCCGGAATCGGGCAGCTCACTTTTCCGGCTCTCGAACCGTGACCACGCTTCCGCCCCGAAGCTTGCTCAGGCGTTGTACTGCGCCAGACGGCCAACGAATCTCAACGTTTTGTACCCGGCTCTCTTGACCCAACCCGAAGTGCACCGGCCCGTGGCTTGACGAGGCGTACCCGCAGGAGGTCGTCATATGGTTCCACTGCTCACCGGCCCGGGTCTGGATGCGAACTACCGCGCCTATCGCGTCGCGGTTGCTCTTGGTTCCTCTCAACCGAAACCGGATCCAATTGCCACCATCGCTTTCATTTGACCAAAGTTCGGCGGAGGCGCCGATTGCGGTTGTGACCAGATCCAAACGGCCATTGCCGTTAAAGTCACCCATGGCGAGGCCGCGATGACGGCCGGCCGGTCCTGACAGTAAACCTGACTCGCGCGCCAATGCCTGCCATTTCCCGGAGCGGCCGAGATTGCGGAATACCGCGTTGTGCTGCGACACCGGCTGCCCAGGGGCGTTGCGCATCTCTACATGACCGCAACTCACGAACGAGTCTTTCCACCCGTCGTTGTCCAGGTCCGCAAGAATTACGCCGTAGCCGGCTTTATTGCGCGAGAGGGCGCCCATTCCGGAGCTGTCGGTAATATCGTCAAAAGTCTTGCCCCGGTGATTTTCAAATAGCGGAAAGGTCTGGAAATTGAGGGCCACGGTTGCAATGTCGGGGTAGCCATCGTTATTGAAATCGCGGAAATCAACGCCCATCGCCGAAATAAAGTTGCCGTCCGCGATCAGGGCAACGCCCTTTTCAAAGGCGACCTCCTCGAATTTCGCACCGGTATTCTGAAAAAGGAAGTTGTAGGACGAGTCGTTGGAGACAAACAGGTCTGGCCGGCCATCCAGGTCGAAATCGGCCACTCCAACGCCCATGCCTTTTCCAACGTGTTTGCGCAGCCCCCAAGCCTCTGAAACATCTTCGAATCGGCCCTTGCCGCGATTCAAGTACAGCCGGCAAGGTTGGCCTTTATAAAAGTTGGGAGTGCAATAATCCGCTCCTCCGGCAAGATTGCACACCGGCTCGGTAGCGAATTCCCAGCGCAGGTAATTCACTACGAACAGATCCAGCAGCCCGTCGTTGTTGACGTCCACCCAGGCCGCGGCCGACGCCCACAACGGACCGTGCACAGGGTCAAGGGCGTTATCCAAACCCGCCGCCTTGGTCACGTCCGTGAACGTGCCATCCCCGTTGTTGTGGTAAAGCGTATTGCGATGCAGACCGGCGACAAAGAGATCGGGGTGGCCGTCGTTATCGTAATCGCCCACGGCCACGCCATTGTCGAAGCCAAAGCCGGCCAAACCGGCGGCTTCGGTGACATCCGTAAATTTTCCATGCCCATCATTGCGCAGCAAACAGTTGCGAAACTTCCGGTGGTCCTTGCGCAGGGTCTGAATGTTGGCGCCGTTGGTAAAAAAAATGTCGGGACGCCCATCGCCGTTGTAGTCGAAAACGGCGACCCCGCCCGCCATGGTGGAGGGAACGTGGGGATGCGTCGGGGTCTCGTCAGTTTCCAAACGAAAGGGCAATTCACGGAACGAGAAGCGGATGCCGCCAGCTTGCCTCGCCGGCACCGGCGGCGAATCCAGCAGCCCCGCTTTGGCCCATAGCGGAGAAGCGAGGCCCAAAGAGGCAAGCCCGCCAAGCAGGGCGCGGCGTCCCGGATCGATCAAGTCCGGCTGGCTGTGCGGGGCATTGCGATGGCGGCGGTTTGACATGACACGATTACGGCATCGTGCCGATAGGTTCGGCTCATGATGCATGCCTAGAATGCCATACCGCTGATGCTGTTCTCACCCGCCGGGATATCGTCAATGCTCCGGGCTTCACGGCTCCACATCGCAAAAAGGGCGGCCCCTTGCGGGGCCGCCCTTTTCCGTGTAAATGCCTCTTGCGCTCAGAAGGTGTACTTGAGCGCCAGTTCCAGTACGCGGTTGCCCACACTGTTGTGGGGACGCCCATCGGTCACTGCGTTTTGGTTGCTGGCGGTGGGCCCAGTGGCATTGTAGAAGGTCAGGTTGACGTCATTGGTCAACCCGAACTGCGGGTTGGGGTGATTGATGAAGTTGAACGCGGTCGCGCGCACTTGCAGCGCCTGGCTCTCGGTGATTTTGAAGTTCTTGTACAAACCGAGATCGCTGTCAAAAAAGCCCGGACCGGTGAAGTTGGGCATGATCACCGGGCCGTTCACGCCCCGCATCGTGGGGTTAGCGAAACAGGCCGGATTGAAGTACTGTCCGGAAGCCAGGTTTGCGGTCGGATTGCAAACCAGATAGGGGACAAGCACTTCGGAATCGGTTCCGAGCACACTCTGGTTGCCGACTCCGGAAGCGTAAGCGGCATTGAGATTGCCGCCGGTCAGCGGTTGAATAGGCGGGCCGCTCTGGAACGTGGTCACGCCAGAGAGCTGCCATCCGTTAACGACACCTTCCGCCAACGCGTTGCCCTTAATGGGGCTGGGCAGATTGATCACATACGACGCGTTGAAGATGTGGCGGCGGTCAAAGGCGAGCGAACCGTAGTTGGCGGCGAGGCTGAACGGATCAACCACAGCTCCACTACTGTTGCCATTGTTGCTGTTTCCGTCCCGCACGCCCAGTGCGTGACTCCATGTGTAGTTCACGTTGAAAACGCCAGGCCCGGTCTGCTTCTGCCACTGCACGACCAGTGCGTTGTAGTTGGAGTAGCTGCCGTGCGTATAAACATCCAGAGCGTTGTAGGTGTAGGGCCGGTAATCGGGGAGCGCCGATCCCGGGGGCGCGCCGGGATTGCAGGTCGCGCTCGCCGTACCGGTGCAGTAGTAGGTCACTCCCGTCACCGGATCGGGCGCGAACAGCGCACCTGGCTGGATCTTGTTGATATTGGCAAAGAAGCCCTGGTTGGTGCCGTTTCCCGTGATCAGCAGATTGCGGCTGCGGCTACCCTGGTACTCCAGTTCCAGCAGCGAACTCCAGGGGACGCGTTGATCAATGATCACGTCCCAATTCTCGTTGTAAGGCGTGCGTCCGTCGCCCATCATCGCACCGCCAAAGGTCTGACTGGTGCGGGCACCCGCCGCGGCGGCGCCGCAACTAGCCAAATCGCTCAGGTGGGTAAACGTGCAATTGCTGCTGTAGTTGACGATCCCCAGCGGCCCGCCCAACATGCCGTTTTGGGTGATGTCGTTGTAGGCAATCTGGTAGCGGTAAATACCGAACCCGCCACGAAGCACGGTGCGTCCGTTACCAAAAAGATCGTAGGCGATGCCGACGCGCGGATCGGGTTTCAGCCCCGGGCTCTTGAACCCCGAGAGCGGAACACTGGGGTTGGTCGCGTTCCATACGAACCCGCTCAGCCCTGTGGCGGTTGGACTGTAGGTTGCCGGATCCCAAACCATCAGTCCGTTGGGGTCGTTCACTGGCGTCCACTGGCCTTCATGCTCGACACGCACGCCATAATCGAAGGTGAGCCGCGGGAGCACTTTCCAGGAATCCTGCCCATAGAAGGCGAACTCGCGGTAGCGTACGTTGTCCACCGGAATGGTGTTGGTTTGCGAGAAGCTGGCCGCATGCCCGATCAGCATGTCAGCCAATTCGTTCCCCGTCTCGTTGGGAGCACCACCGAAACCCCAGCTCCCGTTCGGTCCCGAGCCGAACCCCTCAGTTTGCACGTTGGCGTAGGAGGCCCAGAACGCGCCAAACTTCGCCGAATGCGAACCAAGAATCCAGGTGAGGTTGTCATCAATGGATGGCGTCTTGCTGTCCTTGCCAAAGTCGCCATTTTTATACCAGTTGGTGCCGAAGGCGGGGCCGTAGAACCCGGCTGAGCCTGAAACAGTGTTGTTGTTGCCGCCGCCATCCCAGCAGCAATTGGGGGTCACATTGGGAATCTGTGGCACCAATTGACTGAAGGGCGTCGTCACCGAATAGCCCACGTTCGCCGGGTTCACCGCGCCCGCATTGCTGAGCTGCACGGGATTAATAAAGTAGGCATAAGCGAACGTGGTTTCGTTGGTCAGCGTGGGTGAGAACACATGCGTCAGGCTTGCGCTGTAATCGCGCGCCTTCTGGTCAGCCGGTAACGGCGACGGATAGGGCAGCGCGGAACTCGGCCACCACCACACACCAATGTTGTTGCGGTCGGTTTCCGGCTGCAGGTTGAAAGAAAAGTACGCGTGCGTGTTCTGGGTAAAGTCGGCGTCGGCCCGCAGGCGCAGGTTTTGGCTGTTGACCGGCAGGTAGTCCTGATAGAGGAAGTTGTACCCGCCTGTCGTGGCCGGATTCGCATTCGGCGCCGGCATCAGCTTCAAGAGCGCCAGCCCATTGGGGTCGATCAACGACGGGCTGATCACGCCGTTGGTGATGGTTCCACCGCTCACCGCCCCGGCACAGAAATTGCTGTAGTTCGGCGCGCTGGCGTTGCTGCAGGGGACCACACCGGAGTTGAGGTTGGTAAAGGCGCCAATGGAGGTCGGGCTGAAGTCGCCGCCCAGCATCGCCGCCGTCGGCACAACGTATTTGTGCAGCACGGGTACGGGGTGCTGCATCATGTACTCGTAGCCGCCAAAGAAAAACAGCTTGCGCTTCAAGATTCCGGGAATGGGTCCGCCCACATTGAAGCCCGGATACCAGTAATGATCGATGGGCTTCGTCAGCCCGCTCGATTTTTGCAGCGCGTCCTCCGCGTTCAGACTGCCGTTGCGCATGTAAACGTAGCCCTCGCCGTGGTACTTGGCGCCGCCGCGTTTGCCCACCGCGCTGAACACACCGGGCCCATGCGCATATTGCGCATCGAAGGCGGAGTTCATGATGGTGACTTCCTGGGTTTGATCCTGGTTGACGTTGGCTACCTGGGTTCCCTGATTTCCAGGATCGAGAATTACCGCGCCATCCATGGTCAACTGCATGCCGCCGTTGGGCTGGCTGCCGGAAGCCGAGTATTGCCCCGCGGGCCCGCTGTTGATCTGCGTCAACTGGCTCGTCCAGGGACGCTGCCCCAACCCGGTGTTCATCGCCATCGCCGGCATTAACCGGATGAGTTCCGAGGCGTTACGACCCTGGATGGCGAGTTGGCTCACCATCTTGTTGTTGAGCGTCGTGCGGCTCTGCCCCGTGTCCAGCGGTACGGGAGGCGCGGCGCTCGCGCTCACAGTGATCTTTTGCGATGTACCCCGCACGCCCAGCGTGATGCCCGCCACGGTGCGGCTTTCGTTTTGGTTGAGGATCAGCCCCTTCTGCTCCCATGAGGCAAAGCCCGGCTTGTTGACCGTCACGGTGTAGGTGCCGGGCAAGAGGCTGGGGAAACTGAAGTAGCCGGAATGGTTGGTAACCGTTGTCCGTGCCGCACCCGAGCTCTCACTCATCAGCACGACGTTGGCCCCCGGCACCACCGCGCCGGAGGCATCCTTCACCGTGCCGTTCAGTGAGGCGCTCACGGTTTGACCCATGACATAACCGGAGGCCAATACCACCAGGAGCGCTACCAACCAGCGGAAACAGACGAGAGGAATTCGATAGTTTTTATCCACACACATAGGGGACCCCTCGGGCGGCATGCGCTGCCGCCTCTTCTTTTTTTGTTTTCCCCAAGGCTTGCGTCGCCGCGCACCCAAGGCAGGCGCCAGCTAGCGCGATTTGGGGAGACAAATCTAGTGAATAGTCACGAGGAGTCCGGATCGTCGCAAAGGGGTTGCAGCAAGCGGCCTGGTCGAAAGTGCAACATGCCTTGTAGCTTCCAAGCTCTCGTTTTGCACTGCACCGCTTGCGGAAATCCTGCGGAAAAACTGTGCGAAATCCTGTCCGCAAAAACTTATTTCGCGCACCTCCCCACACCTTCCGGTGACTCTGCTATAAACAGAGCACCCCCCTTATGGCGATTGCAGACGTACTCAGCGAAAAAGGTCTCCCGGCTCACCTGCTGGCGGAGCGCTCCGTGCTTGGTTCGATCCTGATGGATCACCTGGCCCTGAACCATGCCGCCGAAATCCTCAGCCCGGATGACTTCCACTCCGATGCGCACCGCAAGATCTACCGCGCCATGGTGGAACTGGCCCATAATGGCCGGCCGGTGGACTTCATCACGCTGGGCGAGGCGCTCGAACGCGCCGGGGAACTGGAGGCGGCCGGCGGCCATGCCTTCCTGATTACGCTGACGGATGGTCTGCCGCGCAGCGTCAACGTCGAGCACTATGCGCGTATCGTCAAGGATCGCGCCATCTTACGCCGGCTGCTCAACGCGGCGCAGGTCATTTCTAATGCCTGTCTGGCCGGCAGTGAGGACAGCGCGCGCATTCTGGACGAAGCCGAGCAACTGATCTTTGCGATTGCCGAGGAACGGGTCAAAGAGGGGCTGACCGGTGTCGGCGAGATCACCGGCCCGCTGCTGGAAAAGCTGGACGCCTTGCACGGGGCCGAGATCACCGGCCTGAAGACCGGCTATAACGATCTGGACCAGGTCACGGCGGGACTGCAGCCTTCCGAATTGATCATCCTTGCCGCCCGCCCCTCGATGGGGAAGACCTCGTTCGCCATGAACATCGTCGAGAACGTGGCTCTCCTGCTGAACAAGACTTGTGCCGTTTTCAGCCTGGAAATGTCGAAAGTGCAGCTCGTGCTGCGCATGTTGTGTTCCACCGCGAAAGTCAATGGGCAGCGCATGCGCATGGGTTTTCTGGACCGCGGGGATATGGAACGCCTGACGCTGGCAGCCGGCCGCCTCGCGCAAGCGCCCATCTTTATTGACGACACCGCCGGCATCGATATTGCCACCCTGCGAGCCAAGTGCCGCCGGCTGAAGGCGGAGCGTGGCCTGGACATGGTGGTCATTGATTACCTGCAGCTGATGAGCGCCAGCGGCAGGGCGGAGAACCGCAACCTGGAAATCTCGACCATTTCCCGCGGCCTCAAGGGCCTCGCCAAAGAGTTGAATGTTCCCGTTATCGCGCTCTCCCAGCTCAGTCGCGCCTCCGAACAGCGGAAGGGCGAACACCGCCCCATCCTCTCCGACCTGCGCGAATCAGGCTCCATCGAGCAGGACGCCGACGTAGTGGCCTTCATCTATCGCGACGAGTACTACAATCGCGAATCCGAGGACAAAGGCAAAGCGGAAATCATCATTGCCAAGCAACGTAACGGCCCCACCGACACGATCAAGCTGGCCTTCTTGCGCGACTTCACCCGTTTTGAAAACCTCGCCGAAGAGAGCTACGGACCGCAATAAGCGGCGCTTCCCCACCTCCTCTTTTGCGGTTTCAGGTCTCGCTTCGATCCCGGTGTACTCGCGGGCCTGCTACATTGGAAAGCGGCATGCGTCCCAACTGGGTAGAGATCTCGCGCAGCGCGCTCCGCGGCAACCTCAGCGAATTAAAGCGGCTCCTGCCGGCCCCCACACAGGTTTGTGCTGTGGTGAAGGCCGATGCTTACGGGCACGGCGCCGCCCCTTGCGCGGAAATCCTGCAGGAAGCCGGGGTGCGCTGGTTTGCCGTCACTTGCGTGGAAGAAGCGGTCCTGCTGCGCCATCACGGCATTCGAGGCAGGTTGCTGATCCTCGGCGGCTTTGAACCGGAGGACGCCCAAGCCATTTGGGAGCATAAACTGACTCCCGCCGTCTGGGATCCCAGCCAGTTGGAAGCGCTCTGCGCCGAAGCACTTCCCGGCCAATCGTTACCGGTGCACGTGAAGCTGGATACGGGGATGGCAAGACTGGGCATTGCGCCCGCGCAGGAAGAGCGCTTCATGGCAACCTGGCAGCGCTGCAATGCGTTAACCATGGAGGCGCTGTTTACTCACCTGAGCTCTGCCGAGGCCGAGGCGGCGATTACCGAATCACAACTGGAACGTTTTCAGGCGGCGCAGCACCGCCTGATTCCCCAATTGCAACGCAGCCGCTCGGAACGCAGCCTTACCGATGTCGCAGCCGGCCCGCTTTGGCACATCGGCAACACCGTCGCCTCAGTGCGCTTTCATCCCGGAGGAGCACTGGCCCGGCTCGGCTTGGGCCTCTACGGCTATGTCCTGGAACACGCCAAAAGCGCCGGTGAAAACCAACCGGGATTGCGCCCCATCCTGAGCTGGAAAACCCGAGTTCTGTCGGTTCGCGATGTCGGCACGGGCGTTCCGGTAGGCTACAACAGCCCTTTCCGTACCTCTCGTCCGACCACTATTGCCACCTTGGCTGTGGGCTATGCCGACGGCTACCTTCGCCGCCTCTCCAACCGCGCGGACGTACTGATCCGCGGGCGCCGCGCGCGGGTTATCGGCAACATCAGCATGGATCTGACCACGGTAGACGCCACGGGTATTCCGGGGGTGGCTGTGGGGGATGAGGTTTGCCTCCTGGGAGGGCAAGGAGAGGAATCGATCGACGCCAACGAACTGGCCCGGCACAGCTCGACGATTGCCTACGAAGTGCTCTGCGGCATTGCCGCACGCGTGAAGCGCATCTGGATCGACTGAGCGCAAAAAAAGAGGGACGCTTTTTGAGGCATCCCTCCAACTTGTACAGAAGCGACAGAGGCGATTCGTCTACTTAGATTCCTCCGGCCTATTTAGGTTGTACGCTCGCCTAGACCCGTTTGAGGGCGCGAGTCAGCAGACGCAAGCCCTGATCCACCTGCTCGGGGGACAGGATATAAGGCGGCAACAGCCGGACCACCGTTTCGTGGGTGGCATTGGCCAACAATCCCAGCTCGCGGGCTGCATCCACTACAGGCTTGGCAGGCCCATCCAGGTCAATTCCCCACATCGCGCCCCGGCCCCGCAGCGCACGGATGTTGCGGAACTTCGAACGCAAGTTCATCAGCCCCTCCCGGATCTGGGCGCCCATCTGCTGAACGTTTTCCAGCAACCGGTCCTGTTCAATAGTGTCCAGCACCTCCAGCGCCACCCGGCAGGTGAGCGGGCCGCCTCCGAACGTGGTCCCGTGAAGGCCCGGCCGGAAGCCGTTGGCCACCGCACCCCGCGCCAGCAGACAGCCCAGCGGCAATCCGTTGGCAATGGGCTTGGCCGTCACGACCATATCGGGAACGACACTCGTCCATTGGTAAGCGAAGTATTTTCCCGTACGGCCAAGCCCGCATTGGATTTCGTCGAAGATCAGCGCGGCATTGTGTTGGTGGGCCAACTGCGCTGCGTGCGCCAGGTAAGCGGCATCCAATTCATACACGCCCCCCTCTCCCTGAATTGGCTCCAGCAGAATCGCGCAGGTCTGTGGGCCGACGGCCGCCGTCAGCGCGTCGCGATCGCCCGGCGCCACAAAACGAACGCCCGGCAAGACTGGGCTGTAGGGATCGCGGTACTTGGGCTGGCCAGTGACCGAGAGCGCACCGTAGGTGCGTCCGTGGAAAGAGTTATCCAGCGCGACAATTTCAAATTTTTCCGCGTTCTGCTCGCGGCCAAACAACCGCGCCAGCTTGAGCGCCGCCTCCAGCGCTTCGGTGCCGCTGTTGCAAAAAAATGCGCGCTCCATGCCGCTGAGCTGCGCGAGACGCTGCGCCAGGGGCCCCTGATAGGGGTTGTAGTAAAGATTGGAGCTGTGAATCAGCCGCGCGCTTTGCTCCCGCATCACCTTCAGAATGCGCGGATGCGCGTAGCCCAGCACATTGACGCCGATGCCGGTAATGAAATCCAGGTAGCGCTTGCCGTTGGAGTCGAACACGTACGGCCCTTTGCCACGCTCCAGCAGAATGGGAATCCGTCCGTAAGTCTGCAGCAAGTAGCGCTCTTCCAGGTGCTGAATGCGCTCCAGATCCGCCATCGCGGATGCCGGTTCCTGCGCCGTTCCTCCGGTAGCTGGTGATTGCACTTCGTTCACAAGTTCCTCCCCTCCGCGACCTGCGCGAGACCGCTATGGAAAAATTTTAGGTTAGCATGCCAATCCCGTTGCACTGATTTTCAAGTGAGGATTGCGAGAGGAGATTCAACCTGAAGCATTGCGCCGAAGGCGCGAGGCACGGCCTCGTCTCTTTCAGACCGCCCGCTCCCGTGGGCCGCTGGCACGTTCTCCAGTGAGCCCGTGAAGCCGCAGGGAGCCAAGCCGCGGAATCTGGTCCGGTCCCGCGGCCACAGCAGCGTGGCCTTCAATAACCCAGTCGCGGATCGACAGCGTAGAGCAACGGCGCCCCTTCCAGAAAGCGCCGCATGTTGTCGCGCAGCACCTGAATCTGCCGCTCCCAGGAATGCGGGGTTGCCGAACCAATGTGAGGCGTGATCAGCAGCGATGGACAATCCCACAGCGGAGAATCGGCCGGCAGCGGCTCCCTGGCAAACACATCCAGCGCGGCGCCTCGCAAGTGTCCGCTATGCAGAGCCTCCAACAGCGCCTGCTGATCCAGCAGCGCGCCACGCCCAACGTTAATGACACAACCGCCCGGCTTGATGCGCGCGATCTCCTCCTCTCCCAGGATCTGGCGGGTACCGGAGGTGACCGGCAAGGCAAGCACCACAAAGTCAGCGCGTGGCAGTAAATTGGCCAGGTCGCTGCTGCTGTACACCTCCGCACAGCCCGGGGTACAGCGTTCCGGATGCTCCCGCACCCCAATCACGTGTACGCCCAAAGCCGCCAGCCGGGTGGCCAATTGACCGCCAATCTCGCCCACTCCAACCAGAACCGCGGTTGTTCCGGCCAACTCGGTCGGACGGCGCTCATCCGCCCAGAGGGTGGCCTGTATCCAGTCGTGCGCCTGCTGCGCCCGCATGCACAACGGCAGGCTTCGTGTCAGCGCCAGCATCAGCGCCAGCGCGTGCTCCGCCACCGCCGCCCCATGCACGCGCCGTCCATTGGTGACTTTGATTCCGCGTTGCACGAGCTCGGGGATCAGCAGTTGATGGACTCCCGCGGAAGGACAGTGTACCCATTGCAGAGCGGGCGCGGCGGCGAGCTGCTCGGGAGACAGCCGCCAGGCGACCATTACCTCCGCCGCCCCCAGCACCTCTCGTGAGTTTCCATTCAGCGGTGCATGGTCGCGCACGCCCGCCGGCGGCAACTCCATTACCTCCAGTTGCGGGAAACTGCTGCGGATCGCCTCGGTGGCCCAGTTCGGCCAATCCCAGAGTTCATAGGAAAATGCGACGGGCGCCACGACGACTCTCATAGCTTGAGCTTGATTTCGGCCAAGCCCGGTGTCAACGCTGCCAACGGCCAGAGCGCCACGTCGAGTGAGCGAGGGCACTCGACACCGGCCAAGCATGCTACTTTGAAGCTCCCTCCTTCAGCTTCGGCCGGTCGACGAAGCAGTGGAATAAAAGCGGCCGTGCCGATGGCACGGAAAGCGATGCTATTGAAGAACCAACTATGGCGGCTCTAGCTCCTCCTCCAGAATCCACCAAGCGGCATCCGCTCCAGGCGGGCCGCATTGGCCTGCTTGGACTGGTTGCACTGATTTTTTTCACCGTGAGCGGCGGCGCTTTCGGACTGGAGGAAGTGGTGGGGGCCGTGGGCGCGCATTGGGCGCTGATACTGCTTGTTTTGGTCCCGCTGGCCTGGTCGTTGCCGGTCGCCCTGATGGTTGGCGAACTTGCCTCCATGTTTCCCCTGGCTGGCGGCTATTACGCCTGGGTGCGGTTGAGCTGTGGGCCGTTTTTGGGCTTCCTCGAAGGCTGGTGGAGTTGGGTCTTCACCTGCATTGACATGGCCATCTATCCGGTCCTGGCCGCGGCCCTGGTCGACCAGCTCTTTCTCAACTGGTTCGGATACCCGCTTGAAACGGGCTGGAAACTCGCCTTCATCCTGTCGTTCCTCTGGTCCGGCGCGCTGGTGAACTGGTTTGGCGGCAAGGCGGTCGCACAAAGCTCCATGTTGCTGATGAGCGTCATCCTCGCCGCCTTCCTGCTGTTTTCAATGCTCGCCTTTCGCCACGGCGCTGCAGTTGCCGCTCCAACTCGGGCGTCCTCGCCCGGCTGGAGCGGACTCGCCGTCGCAATGGCCGCCCTGTTATGGAACTACACCGGCTGGGACAACGTGGCCACCTTCGCTCCGCAGGTTAAGGACCCCGGCAAAAATTATCCGCGCGCACTGCTGCTTGGCCTCGTTGTGGTGTTTCTCGGCTACCTGATCCCCATCGCCGCGGGGCTGCGCGTTGATCCGATTCAACGTCATTGGGTGGCCGGCTATTTCGTGCGGCTTGCGGGACTGGCCGCGGGCCCGATGCTGGGGCATTGGCTGGTGCTCTTGATGTCGCTGGCCGGTTTTCTTAGCATCTGGGCGCAGTACACCGGCCAGATCATCTACGTCTTACCCCTGCCGGCCGCCCTCGCGCGTGACGGTTTCCTGCCTGGGATGCTGGAACGCGAAAACCGGCGCGGAACGCCGGTGGTCGCGCTGCTGTTCTGCACGGCTCTCTATAGTGCGTTTGCCTTCTTGACGTTCGGGCATTTGCTGATTGTCGACACCCTGCTCTACGCGGCGGCGTTGAGCCTGGAATTTGTGGCCCTGATGCGCTTTCGCCGCACGCATGCTGCGACCGAACGCCCCTTCCGTGTTGGCTTGAATGGGAAAGGGCTGCTGCTGTTTTCGATCATTCCGTTCACTGTACCGGTCTTAACCCTGGTACTGTCCCTTGGCGGGCAACTTTTTGCGGCTACCCTGGCGATCGCGCTGCTGGCAACCGGGCCGCTGCTCTATGGTGTACGCCGCTTCGCCCACTAAGTAACGACCCATAAAGAAAAAGCCCCGGCCGAGACCGGGGCTTTGGCTGGCTTGATGTTCAAGCCCTGTTAGGAGCGGCGCTTGCGCAGGAACGCACCGGCACTGGTGGCGCCAGCACCGAGCAGGACCAGCAGTCCAAGCGGCGAACCGGTGGCCGGCATACGGCCACTTTGATTGCCAGAGGTGGCGGCGGCGCCACTGGATTGGTTAGCCGCACCAGTGGGGTTGGCATTTTGGTTCGCCGCACCCTGATCGGTCGTGCCGGCGGTCGCGCCCGCATTCTGGTCGGATGGAGTGGTAGCGGCCGCGCCAGCATTCTGATCCTGATCAGAAGGCATAGTTGCCGAACCGCTGCTCTGGTTGGCGCCCGCCGTGCCTTGATCAGCCGGCGGAGTGGCGGCGTTGCCAGTTTGATCGGTAGCGGCGCCCGCGTTCTGGCCAGGCTGTGTGGCTGCGGCGCCAGTGTTGTCGGTACCGGTGGCCGAGCTGCCGGTGCCAGTCTGGGCGGCGCCCGTCTGCCCGGTCGCCGTGCCGGTCTGGCTCTGGTCCGCAGTGCCCGTTGTGCTGGACTGCCCAGCCGGATTGCCGGTCGCTGTGGCGCCGGTTTGATCCGTGCCGGTGCCCGTGGTGTTCTGTCCGCTGGTGCTTTGCCCGCCCGTCGTAGCAGTCGCGCTGGCGCTCGCGTTGGGATTATTCTGATCGGTCGTCCCAGCGCTCGTCTGCGCGCCGGCCCAAGCGGCCCATGCGAACAGCGTGAGAATCAGGGCCAATATCTTGTGTCGATTCATGGTGTGAGAGTCTCCTGTTTTTAGGACCGCCTCCATTCCCACCCGCTCAAACGAAATTCTCGATCGAGCTTCTCGGACAGGAACGTGGTTACAAAATTGCCGGGTGGCGGTTGTTCAGGACTAGATGCCAGACCCTGCGCCGGGGATGGCAGGGGATTGCGGCGAGCACGGCTGGAGACGGATGTGGCCCAAAGACCGCTCTGCATACTGCAAAGCTTTGCTGCTAGCGAGCACTGGTCTGCAGAAACGACCAGAACCCGCGCTTCCTGCGTAGCTCTGGGCGCGGAGCATAGGGCAGCTCAGCATCCAGAATCATCGCTGCCGGATTGCCGCTGCAAAGGTAAGCGGCCGTCTCTTCCCCCCGCCGGTCAACAACCAGAGCGCGCGCGGCAGAGAGCAGCGGCGGGCGCCTCTTCGTGGCATGACCGTCTGAGGCGACCAGATGGACCAGATCGCGATCCAGCAACTCGAAGCACATCTTCTCGGCAATCTTTCCGAAATCTCCGGTCAGCGAGTTGGCCGTAATCTGCAATACGCAACCCATGCGGATGTAGCGTGCCGCCAGATCCCGGTGCTGTTGAAACACCGGATTGCGTTCCGGATGCGTCAGCACTGGAACCAGCCCCGCGTTCAGAAGCTGTTGCAGCACAGACGCCATGGCATCGGTATTAAACAGCTCCGGAAACTCGACCAGCAGGTAACGCGAACCGTTCAGCGAGTACTTGCGAGGGTTCTTGAGGGCATCCTGTATATTCTCGTAAGACAAATGGAAGTCGCAGCCAATTAAAATCTGCGGCTGCGCGCCCGCGGCCAACTGCAACTGCTCGCGCAGGCTGGCGATGCGCTCGGGATCATAGGCGAATTGAAAATTGGAGTGCGGGGTGGCAACAATATGAGTCGTTCCATCGGCCGCGGCCATCTCCGCCATGGCAATGGAACGCTCCATTTCTTTCGGACCGTCGTCCAGCCCCGGCAGGATGTGGCAATGCACATCCACATTGCCGAATCCGTTTTCCTGTTGCACATCAATCTTCATCTCGGCTCCGCTCAGGCCGCTTGCTCCCGGCTCTCATTCCAGTGTAGCTGGTATAGCCGGCGGCGCGAGGTGGCCAGGCGCAGCTTGAAATCCTGTTCCCCCGTCAAAAAGTCGAAGCTGGCGCCCTCCTCCAACGTCCGCCGCAGCACGTGGTACAGCAACAGAAGGCCGGGCGACTCGCGCCCCTCGTGCGGATCAAACGACAGCGTGTATCCATAGCGCAGCGGTTGCGGCCTCTCCTGGCGCCATGTGAGGAAACCGGCCAGCGTGCGCTGACCGGTATTTTCGCCTTGGCCGAGCTCCCAAAGTTCGCATATCTCGGGGTGACGCACCACCATCTGCTCCAGCCAATGCTGTTCATCGTTTTGCAGCACGTTTACCTGCCCGAGCGCCTGCATCCGGGATTGCTTTTGTTTCAGGATCCATTGCAGCAGCCGCATGCGCCGCTCCGGTTCGACAACCCGGTCTAGGCACGCACCTTTGCGCACGGCCGCGCGCCAGCGTTTTGCCGCCTTGGGATGGCGTGCGTCCAGCATCTCGGCCGTTTCGATATTCGCAAGGAAAGGCGCGGCGCTGAAGTAATGTTGGCGGACGTTGAACTCGTCCCAGAACGCGGCGTAGGGCGTATCCTGCCGTACTCCCTGGACAAAAAACGCTGATTGGCCGCCGAGCCAGGCCGCCAGCTGGTGCTGCGTCTGCGGATCCGGCCAGCCAAGCAGATCGCAGTAGTCGAATAGACCAGCGCCCAAAAACTGCCATCGCCCAGCGTCGTCCTGCGCCAACGGCGCCACCCAGGGCCCCTGCGAACTGCTGCCAAACAGGATTCGCGGCCGGACTCGCGCCGCAAAGACTTGCAACCAACGTTGATTCAGCTCAAAGCGCTGGAAGATGCTGGCGCCCGGCGCCCCCGCCGCCGCTTCCCACAGCGATTGTATTGGCTGGAGATCACTGCTCTCGTGCACACTCCAGCGCGCTTCCCTGGTTCCCTGCCCTGCCACCTCTGCTTGGACTCGCCGCGAGCGGCAAAGGATGGCTTTGCCCGCCGCCAGACGAGCCAGGGCCGAGTCGAACTGCTTTCGAGTTCGAAATCGCAGGCCGAAGTAGTAGCAAAGGTTCGGGGTTGCCGTTTAGGTCCCGCGCCGCTGGCGACTAGTAATGCGCGGCCACCATCCGTGAGCTTCGGCCAGGGCCTCCAAGCCGCGCCGCGCGGCTTGGGGTGGGGCCGGACACCGAAGCGGGTGGAATAAAAGCGGCCGTGCCGCCATCCACGCATCGCCCCAATCCAGGCGCGTCATCCTTCAATCGCCGGGTTATTCGGCTTTGCCGCTACCCTGCAATACCAGCTTCGCAATCGTCTGCAACTGCATGTTGCTGGTGCCCTCATAAATGGCCCCAATCTTCGCGTCGCGATAGAACTTCTCCACCGGATAATCGCGCACGTACCCATTGCCGCCCAACAGTTCCACCGCCGCCGAGGCGACCCGCTCGGCCACTCTCGCGGAGAACCATTTGGCCATGGCCGCCTCCTTTACAAAGGGCAGCGCCGCATCCCGCAGCCGGGCGGCGTTATAGACCATCAGACGGGCGGCTTCCACTTGAATGTGCAGTTCGGCCAGTTGGAACTGCACCGCCTGAAACTCGGTCAACGCCTTCCCAAACTGTTTGCGTTCTCGCACGTAGCTGTTTGCCGCGCCGAGAGCGCCTTCGGCGATACCCAGCATCTGCGCGCCAATGCCGATGCGCCCCTCGTTGAGCGTTTCAATTGCAATCTTGTAGCCCTTGCCCGGCTCACCCAGCAGTTGTTCCGGCCCTACTTCACAGCGGTCAAGCAGCAATTCGCAAGTAGACGATGCCCGTATGCCCAGCTTTTCTTCCTTGCGCCCCACCTGGAATCCGTCCTGCCCCTTTTCCACCAGAAACGCGGTTACCCCGCGATAGCCACGGCTGGCATCCAGCGTGGCGAAAACAATAAATAGCTGCGCCTCGCGCGCGTTGGTAATCCACAACTTGTGCCCGTTCAAAACATAGCGGCCTCCGGGCAGCGCCTGCGCGGTCGTTTGCAGAGCAAACGCGTCACTGCCGGCCTGGGCCTCTGAAAGCGCATAGGCCCCCAGCCATTCCCGGCTCAGCAAAGGACCGTAGCGCTGCTTTTGCGCCTCCGTTCCCCAACGCAGCAGGGCGTTATTCAAAAGCGTGTTTTGAACATCGACAATGACGCCCGCGGCAGCGTCCACACGAGAAAGTTCTTCAACCACCACCACGGAGTCAAAGAAGCTCCCCCCCGCTCCGCCCAGATCAGGCGGCCACGCAATTCCCATCAGGCCCTGCGCAAAGAAGGTTTGCAGCAGTTCCGGGTCAAACTGTTCCGCCTCATCCATTGCGCGCACGCGTGGCAGCAAATGGTGCTTCGCCATTTCCGCCACAGCGCTAGCGAGAAGCTGTTCTTCCTCACTGCGGACCAACGGCGCGGGGGTTTGATTTCTGGCTGGCTGCGTACTTGGCTGCATAGCCGCATGCTAGCCCAACTTGGCCGGGTTGACGGCTGTGCCACCTTTCTCGACCACGGGGCGGCTCCCGACCGTCCGGTATGTTAAATCCACTCGATTCAACGCTTCTGCCACCCCAGTAGGCTTCTGGGGGAATCTGGCCAGTAACGTCAGTCGGTTGCACAAAAACTGGGCCTAAGGCCTTGAAATTCCCTCTGGAAACGCGTTATGATGCGTTTCCGTTTTGCTTCCAAGCCTGCTCTTCTTCAGGGTTTTAGGCTTGGCAAGTTCATTCGGACCCCGGAACATAGCCGAAATTTGTTTTGCAACTTCGGAAACTTTTCCGGTCAGGTCTGCGTCCAAACAGGCCTGAGCGTCGTGGTTCATAGTGCAGTACCGGTTGGTTTAGCAATCATCCCTGGCCCAGGGCGTTAGAGGGCGCTTATATCGCGAAAGGAGGTGAGCCGTATGTCGGCAGTGATGGATGGATTGAAAGCGAAGATTCATTGCCCGATGTGTACCCGCACCGTGGAGGGCTTGGCCCTGCCCGAAGTACGCCTCGGACGTTCTCGTCTTAAAGTCATGCCGGGTCAAAAGTGCAGCCGTTGCCATGCTTCTCTCGACGCTGGCTACGTGCTCGAACTTCTGCCCGATACCGATCAACCCAACTCGAAGGGCCGGCGCGCAGCCTAGCGCCTCGTCCTCCGAGTAGCCCAGATCTTGCTCAAGAGCCGGCCTCCGGGCCGGCTCTTGGCGTTTGCCCGCTTGCCGCATGCCCATTCAGACCATTGTCTTTGACCTCGGCCGCACCCTCGTCCATTTCGATTGGCGCGATCTCGAGCCGCACATGGCGCACTGCCGCGACCAGTTCTTTCAACTGTCCGCGCAGTATGAAATCGGCCAGCTCACCTGGGAGCAGTTTCAGCCGCAAGCCTGTGCCTTACTGCGTCAGCCCGCCGGCCAGTTTCAGCAATGGTTTTGTTCCATCTTCGACCTCAATCCCCTTATCCAGCCGGCAGTGATCTCGGCCTTGCGCCAACGCTATCGCGTCGGCCTGCTTTCCAATACCAACCAGAATCACTACCACTTCTTGCGCACCCGCCTGCCTTGGCTCGACCAGCTCGATTTCCATACGCTCTCCTATGAGGTGGGCGCCTGCAAACCGGCAGCCGCGATCTATCGCGATGTGGAAACCAAAGCCGTCTGTGCGCCAGGCGAGATCCTCTACTTCGACGACATCCCTTTATTCGTGGAAACCGCGCGGGAGCGCGGCTGGAATGCGGAGGTCTTTGCGAATGAACGCCAGGCGCTGGACTGCCTCAGGAATTATGGCGTGGTACTGGATCCCCTGCTGACACGCTCCTAGAGGCCGGGCTGGCAGGCCCGCGGGCACTGGCGGCCTTCGCGCTTTTCCAACCATGAAAGCGCTCCGCCCCGGCAAACGCGTAGTGAATCCCGGACGAATAGGTCAAAGCGAACACAACCACTTGGGAGGCCCGCTCCCACGGGCGCATGGCCGCGCCCACTTCGTTACCCAGCATGACCAGCCCCACCGCGATCAGTTCCGCGACCGTGTTGGACTTGCCCAGCCAACTGGGACGGAAATCGCGGAATCCGGTGGCAAAGTAGAGCGTCAGCGCGGTCACCAGAATGCAGCCATCGCGGATGAAGACGAGAATCGTCAGCAACCACGGCAGACGCCCATCAATGGCGAGCACGACAAAAAGCGAACTCAACAGCAGCTTGTCGGCAATTGGATCCAGCAACTGCCCCAGCGTGGAGCGTTGCTGCAACACTCGCGCAAAAGTACCGTCCAGGCCGTCGCTAATCCCGGCCAGAATGAAAATGATCAGCGCCTCGCGGTAGCGTCCGTGCAGCAGATCCCAGAGCAGAAAAGGCAGCAGCAGCAGCCGCAACTCGGTCAACAAATTGGCCGGGTACAGCCAGACCGGCCATCGGGAAGCGCTCCGCGTTAGTGTTGCCTCTGCCATGCTCCATTACGCTTTCGCCGGATTGCAACTCCGGCGGATGATCCCAACGAGCGCCGAAACCGCAACCGCTTCTATTTTAAGAGCGAAAGCGAGCAGGGTAGAAACGGGCCTAAGCGGCGTGGGGCGGCACGGCCGCTTTTATTCCACCCGCTTCGGTGTCCGGCCGAACCTCACGGATGGTGGCCGCGCTTTACTAGCCCGAGTTCGTCACACAACAGCGCCTCTGCGATCTAGCGGCATGCGGCTTTTCCTGCTGAGAAAAGCCGCACTCTTCTCCGCCCCAACGACTCGCTTGGTGAAGAACTCTGGCGTCGCCAGCGGTGCGGGACCTAAACGGCAACCTCGAACCTTTGCTACTACTTCGGCCTGCGATTTCGAACTCGAAAGCAGTTCGACTCGGCCCTGGCTCGTTACGAGCGGCAAAACTCGCTTCACCCTTACGCCTCGTCGAATGCCGCACAGCTCGAAAGCATGCGTTACTTTGCGGCTGCCATCGGAACGTTCGCGGATGCAATCCGCACCTGTCCATCCATTTCCGGTAGGAGCTGATTCTTCACCGCGACAAATTTCGCCCACTCGCGATGCGGGACTGGCGCCGCCGGCGGCAACCGGCGCCGCAGCGCTTCGAAGTTCTCGTACGTACCGTGATGCTGGATACGGAAATCCAGGTGCGGTCCGGTCGCCATTCCCGTCGCTCCCACCCGGCCTATCAGCTCACCCTGCTTCACATGTTCGCCGCGGTGCACCAGAATTCTTGACAGGTGAAGGTAGGAGGTGACGTACCCGTTGAAGTGCCTGATGCGCACCAGATTCCCACTCTCGCCCGACCAGCCGGCAAAGATCACTTGCCCGTCACCCAGCGCCTGTACCGGTGAACCATACGGTGCTCCGTAGTCCACACCCAAATGTGCCCGATAGATTTTCAGAATGGGATGGTAGCGGTGCAAGCTGAAACCTGACGTCACCGGCGCCGCGAAACGAAGTGGCGAGCGCAAGAAGGCCCGCTTCATCGGATGTCCGTCAGCCGTGTAGTAGCCGCGGTCGCCGTCGCCGTCATTGAAGCGAATCGCCTGATAAAGCTGCCCGTGGTTGTTGTAGGCCGCGGCCAGCACACGGCCATAACCGGCCAACTTGCCCTGCAGATACTTCTTTTGAACCAGAACTTCGAAGGTGTCGCCAGGGCGCGGGTCGGTATAGAAGTCCAGTTGCCATCCAAAGATGTGCGCCAGCTTCACCGCCAATTCGGGCTGCTCACCGGCCGACTCCACCGCGCCAAACAGGGAGTCCTGCACTTTGCCCGTGACCCGTTCAAGCTTCACTTCGTAAGGTATTGGCACGACCGCCGCCTGCCAATTCCCCCCCTGGCGCTTCACTCTGAGCAAATGGTTTGAATCAATCTGATAGACGAGCTTCTCGTAGCGGCCCTTGCTATTCCGCCACAAGGTACAAAGGTTTCCGGCGCGCACATGCGCCAGATTGTAGACCGGTCGCGACGCGGCAAAAATCTTGTTGGCCAACTCCCGCGAAAAATGCTGGCTCGCCAGAAAGCCCGCAAAGGTCGCATGTTCGGGAATAGCGACCACATCTTTGATGAAGCGCTCCGCCCTTGGCTCCGAGTTATGGGGAGCCGCGTTGCCCTGTACGTCCTTGACGCCAGTGGGTTGCCGCAGATGCCACAGCAGCGCCGCCAGAAGGACGGCAAGCACTACGGCAGCGATTCCCAGCCATTTTCGCGAAATTTGCAAAGACAAATAGACATCCTTGTCGCTGTGTCCGGAGATCACAGAGCTGGAGTAGGTGCTGCCCAGCGGGCTTCACCTGACGCGCTGGCGAGGAAGCCAGCCAACACTGGATTCCGATTTTAACCGTTTACGGTCCCGATTCTCTAATCGCCCCCCGCCTTTAAGCACAATGCCGGGGGGTCGTAAGCGAATCGCCGCAACCGCCCCCTCGCCGCCACTTGAGACGCCGTCTCGCCACTCCCGCCCGTCAGGCCGGCTCTCCACCAATGAGCGCGCGGCACATCATGCCACTCGAAACCTCAGCCCGGCGGGCGTACCTGGTCAGGCTGCGCCCGGCCGCCCTTGCGGCATGGTTCTTTACCGTTAGCCTGCTGACCTTTATGGCTGTGCTTTTGGTTTGGACCGCGGGTCACGACGATGTCTGCACCGACGAGGTACTGCACATCCCCGCGGGTCTCAGCTACGCCCAAAAATTCGACCTCCGGCTGAATGCGGAACATCCACCGCTGGTGAAGTTACTTACTGGCATCGTGCTCAACCTGCGCGGCGTGCAACAGAACTACGCTCTGCCCTTCTGGACGCTTGCCAATCAAGGCCGCTTTCATTCCACCTATTTCGGACAGGTCGGCATGGGGAATTGGTTGTTCATTCATGGCTACCGTCCGCGCCAGATCCTCCCTTGGGCACGCGCTCCGGAAGTGCTGATTGCCTTGCTGTTGGCAGGCAGCATCTTCTGGGTTGCGCGCCGGCTCGCTGGACTTTGGGCCGGCATTTTCTGCTTAACCCTGGCCGTCAGCACGCCGCTCTTTCTGGCCTTTGGCGCCAAGGTGCTCACCGATATTCCTGTAGCGCTTATGGTGCTGGTGACGTTGTGGCGTCTGGGCGCGCTGTGGCGCGAACCGGGTTCCCGTAACCGGGCACTTTTTGCCGCCAGCTTTGCGATCGCCGTCCTGACCAAGTATTCGGCGGGCCTGCTGCTTTTCTGCATGGCCGCATTCTGGATCAGTATGCGCTGGCCGCCTAAGCTCTCTGCAGCGGAGGCCACGCGCGACTGGCGGCGCATCAGGGTGCGCGCTACCTTGCGCGGCATATTGGAGGCTGGGGTCGCCGTCTACCTGTTCGATCTGTTGCTGGGCTGCAAGCAGCCCGTCCCGCCGCGGTACTTCGGCCAGCCCCTGCCGGCTTGGCTGCGCCACCGCTTCATCCTGCCGGTGTATACGAACTTCGAGGGCATGCGCATCGTCTGGAAGTTTCGCCGCCATGCCGCCTATCTTTTCGGTCACCACTTCCAGCATGCCGAGTGGTTCTATTACCCCATCCTGCTCCTGCTGAAGTCCACCCTCGGCTTTGTCCTGGTGCTGCTGGTTGCCGCCTCTCTTGGCGTCCGGCGTGCGGTTTTAAGCAATAACAGCACGCCATTGGTTCCGCAACAATGCCGGATACAGTGGCGGGCCTTGTGGGTAGGCGCCGCGGTCTTTGCCTCCATTTGTATGTTCTGCGTGGACGATCTGGCGTTCCGTTACTTTGCCCCGGTAGTCGCGCTCCTGCTGGTGCTGGTTGCGCCCGTGGTCCGTGCGGCCGGGCAGCTGCGCCGTGGCCGCCTGCTGGCGCAGTTGGGGCTTGCCGCCCTGGCCGCCAGTTCCCTGGCCAGCGCCGCGCGTATGGCGCCCTATTTCATTCCCTACTACAATGCCTTCGCCGCCGGGACCCCCAGCTACCTCGTCGCCGGAGACGCCAACAGCGACTTCAACCAGGCCACCCCCGAAGTGCTGGCTTTTGCAAAACAGCACCAGTTGCGGTCGCTTCCGTTTGATTTTTTTGGCCTCTCTCTGGACCTGCACGCGATCTATCCCTTAATCCAGCTATGGGATTGCCAGACGCCGCCGGTCGTGGGCACCCGCTGGGTCGCTGTGGCGGCGCCCTTCGTTGCCCAGTACCATAACTGCATCTGGCTCCTGCATTACCCTCGGCAAGCCCTGGGAGGCGGCGCAGTCTATGCCTTCCACTTGCCCGTGTCGCTGCCGCCTGCCGGCGCTCCCGGCGGCCCGCCACTTGCCGCGCAAATGCGGCACTTGGTGCCCGACGCCCCGGGAAGCCGCCAACGCCTGTTTCGCATCCTGCAAGATCTCCAGCTCTACCGCGGGAAAATGACCCGCAAAGAATGACCGGGCAGCACCCGCTGAATTTGCTTCGCGCGGCCTTTGGGTTTCGCCTTCCGTTCGCCAAAAAAAAGCGGCTGGACACCAGTCGCCTTGGTGTCCAGCCGTAAGACGTACCCGAACCGCGGGTCCGTTAAAACATGAGCCAGAGATTGACGTAGACAGTGTTGTTCTGCGAGGCGTTGCGCCCGGCGCCATCGTAGTTGGTGGTGCCGCCGTTGAACTTCAGGAAACCCTGGTAGGCCACTGAAAATTCCACGTTCTGCGCCGGCCAATAGCCCGCCTGCAGCAAATACCCATCCGAGTTGGGGCTGCCGTTAGCGCTGCCGCTAACCGGCGATTGCGCGTACAGCAATGGGTCCGCTGTTCCCCACGTCCAGAACGGCCCCGCACCAAAGCTGTAGCGGTTGCCGAGGTGGTAGATGGCGTTGGCGTTCAGCGAATCCAGCTTGTGGCTGGAGAAGCTGGCGCCCGCATTCGCCAGCGTGGCGTCGAGCTGCGATTTTTCGTGCAGATAAAGCAGGTGTGCCGTCAATTCGTTGACGCCGAAGTGGCGATCATACTGGGCGTCCGCGCCGGTATCGGTGATGTGGTCTTCAACCCCGCCGATGGTGTTGGGATAGCTGTTCACGTGCATTCCCAGGGTGCCCACTTCCAGATAATTCACGCCACTCCAACTGGTTTGATACGCGCCGCGCCAGTATGGCGCCACCCCGGCGATATTGATGCCGAAGCCGGTACCCACCGGCGGTTGGGGCCCGCCAATATGCATGGAGCGGTAAGCCGTCGCGTCGCCGTACCAATGATGATTCCACAGAGCGTAGGCGCCCAAGCCGCCTACGTCCTGCGCCAGCCCGCCCAAGAGCAGCGGGGAGGCCATCGGACCGGGGGCCGAATCCGGGGAAACAAACGGCCAGCCCCAGGCCGGGGTGTCGTTCCAAAGGTCTTCGACGGTGGGATTGTTGTTCAAATCAAGACCGTAGACCAACTGCTTGCCACCGAGGCTGCCGAAATTCGCATAGCGAATATCGGTGTTGTCCATCGAGAAGTGGTCATTAGCCGGCGTATAGGTCGCTTGCATGAAGCTGCCGATGTGGGTGGTGATCTGGCCAGCCAGAAACAGGCTCATCTGTTGGGGGAACTCGATATTGCCATTCTGGGTTCCCGGTTGCGCCTGCTGCACCACCGTGTCGGAGATCTGAAACATCGCCGACAACGGCAGGTTCTGATTGATCCAAAGCCCCGACTCTTTCTTGCTGCTGGGAGCGGTCACCTTGCCCGTCTTCTGACCCGAGAGCACGTAGCCGTTCAGCTTGAATTCGCGCCCAAACTCGGTGAGTTCAGGAAAAGTAATATGGCAACGGCTGCAGGGCAGTCCGGTTTGGCGCGCGTAACTCGGCAGAGCGGCGGCGGGCTTGGTCATGGGCAAAACCACACCCAGAACCGCGGCGATTGTTATGAAGTACTTCCACACAGATTGACGATTCATATTCTTTCCTCCGTCGCCCCGATCCGGCTCATGCTCATACCATTCGAAAGCTCCCCGAAGGGCAGAGCTCCGCCAGGGGCCTCGCGGCAGGAGAACCTGCACGCGGGGCCAATGCCGGAACGTGACGCTTGTCTCAGGAAACTAAAGCTTGAAGTCTACTTTGGTGTTGGCGCCAACGGTGACCACATGGGTCTGCACCGCGCGTCCGGGATGCCACACAGAAACCTTGTAGCGGCCGTTAGGCAAGTTGCTCAGCTTGTATTCGCCACTGGTCTTGGTGACGGCAGAGTAGTTCGTGGGAACCACGTAGATCCAGGCGCTCATGCCGGGATGCAGCGTGCACTGCAGATGAACCGCGCCGGGATGCGTGAACTTGTAGCTCACGTTCTGACCGGGAGCGTGCGTGCCGAGATTTTTGGCCAGCGCCCGATTGCCGCCAATGGAGTCCCATTTAATGTTGTGCTTCACCGTGTCGTTGTTTTTGAACTCGACCGTGGCGCCCACGGGAATCACCAGCACGCCGGGCTTGAACTGCGTCCACTGCTGGTCCACAACGTAGGTCTTGCCATTGGCCTGGACGGCCTTGGCTGGAATCGGTACCGCCCAGACGACGGCCGGGGTCGGCGGCGGTGGGAAGGCACCGGGCAGGGCCTTGGGCTTGGGAATCCCGTTCACTTTGCCGTTAATGTTGCCCGCCCAAGCAGAGACACCGAGTAGCAGTACGAATGTAAACAAACGATGATAACGTTTCACTGAAATCCTCCACAGAACGCGCCTGAACTGCGAACACCAGCAGATGTGCACGCATCATGCCAAAGCTGTGGGCGTAGGCAATTTTGGGAGTGAGGCCCGACATTGCGGGTTTTGACGCGGTCCTTACCCCTCCTGCGGCTTTTGTGCTGAGTGAAATGCCGCACCCATGGCGGCCTTTCACCCACTCTTTTGGGGGGGGGAGGCGCGGCCACCGCCCCCCACCGGCTCCTCGGCCGTCGGCCTGAAGGCGTCTGCGCAAACAGCGTTGCGGCAACAGCACGCACAATCACCCCAAACTGGGCGCTGCCACCCAGCACCTTGCGCGCTTTTACACCGCCCGTGCTCCCCACCCCGGTCCGGTTCGAGCCATCCACCCGCTCGCACCTCTACTCCCCCACTTCGCCCACCAGGCTCCAGCGCCCCGGTATCGCATGCCTCACCTTGAGCCTCTGCCACGTCATCGCCCTTGCGATTTGGCGCATTTCACTGGAGGTATACGCCTGGCGCACACTCGCTGGTCCATCCCGCCGCGTGATCCGGCTCGCCAGAAACGGACTCATGGCACGGATAAAGCCATATCCAAGCCAGCTCCGCTGCAGGTCATGCACTGCCACCACGCCACGGCTCACCCGCTGCGCTTCACGAAGCAAGTGCAACAGCGGCTCGCCATGGAAATGGTGCAGAAAGTAGGTCGAGCTCACCAGATCGAAGCTGCGGTCCGGAAAGGGCAGTCGCAGCGCATCGCCGGCGACCCGAACGGTACGACAGCCGGCGGTTGCGCCAGAAGGCGGCGTGGCAGCGTCGCCACTTGCCGGTGAAGCTGAGTCCCCCCGCTGCAGCGCTTCCCTGCCCCAACGCAAATGACTGGCCTGGCGGTCGAGCATGACCAGCTCGACCTCGATATTTTTAGACGCAAGCCAGCGCGCGATGCCGAGCGCCAGCTCGCCGGAACCGCTTCCGATGTCCAGCACGCGCAGTGCCTCTCCGCGCGGACGTGTGCGCCACGCCGGAAGATACGGCCGCAGCAGCGCCCTCCAGACAGATTCGGTGAACAGCCAGCGGTGGATACGACGCAGGTCGGCCAAGCTGGCGCGCAACTCGGCCTCACTGCCCCGATCCTCATCCAGCAACTCGGCGCTGCATAGCTGACGCATGGTGCTCCATGGGGGAATGCCTTCTTGGCGTGCTCTAATTGTCCTATGGACGGCTCCCTGGCCCTGCTCACCGACCTTTACGAGCTGACCATGGCCTATGGCTACTGGAAGACGGGGATGACCGGCCGCGAGGCGGTCTTTCACCTCTTTTTCCGTCATAACCCGTTTGACAGCGGCTTCACCATCGCCTGCGGCCTGGCGCCGGTGCTCGACTTCCTGGAACGCTTCCAGTTCACTGCCGGCGACTTGGATTATTTGGCCACCTTGCGCGGCGAAGATCATCGGCCACTGTTCGAGCCCGATTTCCTGAAGATGCTGGGACGGCTCCGCATCGACTGTGCCATTGACGCCGTTCCCGAAGGAACAGTGATTTTCCCTCAGGAGCCGCTGCTGCGCGTGCGAGGACCGATTTTGCAGGCGCAACTGCTGGAGACGGCGCTGCTCAACATCCTTAACTTCCAGAGCCTGATCGCCACCAAGGCGGCGCGCATCTGTCTGGCCGCCGGCGGCGATCCGGTGCTGGAGTTTGGGCTGCGCCGCGCGCAGGGGCCTGACGGAGGCATTTCCGCCAGCCGCGCTTCTTTTGTGGGCGGCTGCGCCGCCACCTCCAACGTTTTGGCGGGTAAGCTCTTTGGCATTCCGGTGGGCGGCACCCACGCGCATAGCTGGGTAATGGCCTTTGATGATGAGCTGGAGTCCTTTAAGGCCTATGCCGAGGCCATGCCCAACAACTGCGTCTTTCTGGTGGATACCTACAACAGCCTGCAAGGCGTGCGGCACGCGATTGAGGTGGGCAACTGGCTGCGCGCCAACGGTCACAAGCTGATCGGCATACGGCTCGACTCCGGCGATCTGGCTTACCTCAGCTCCGAAGCGCGGGGCCTGTTGGACGCGGCCGGCTTCACCGACGCTCGCATTTACGCCAGCAACGAGCTCGATGAAGACGTCATCCGCAGTCTCAAGGAGCAGCACGCCCGCATTGGTGTCTGGGGAGTGGGCACCCATCTCGCCACCGCCTATGGACAGCCCGCTCTGGGCGGCGTTTATAAATTGAGCGCGCTGCGCCAGCCAGGTGAGCCCTGGCAGCATAAGATTAAGCTCTCCGAACAAGCGGCCAAGATCTCCACGCCGGGCGTGCAGCAGGTACGGCGCTTCAGCCGCGCCGGGGAGTTTTTGGGCGACATGATTTTTGACGAGTCGCTGACGCCGGCCGCGACGCTGTCAGAAACCGGAAGCGCGGGCCGAACCATCATTGATCCCCTGGACGCCACCCGGCGCAAGCAGTTTCCCGCCGAGGCCAGCGGCGAGGACTTGCTCGTTCCCGTCTGGCAGGACGGCAGACGGGTTTACCAGTCGCCGCCGCTGACCGCCATCCGGGCGCGCGCCCAGGAACAACTGCGGCACTTGCATGCGGGCGTCAAGCGTTTTGTGAACCCGCACCAGTATCCGGTGGGACTGGAAACGAATCTGATGGAGCTGCGGACGAATCTCATCCTGGAGGCGCGCGGGCTGCGCGCCGGGCGGGCCAGCGAAGCTCCCGGCGGTTAGTGAACGATGACGAGACGCGCAGTCATTACCGGCATTGGCGCCATGAGTCCCAACGGCATGGGACGCGAGGCCTTCTGGACGGCCTGCCGCGCCGGTCGCAGCGGCGTACGCCGCCTCTCGGCACTTGAGGAGCAGCGCGTTCCGGTCACCTTCGCCGGTTACATCGAAGGTTTCGATCCGGGGCAATTCATGGACGAACGCGACCTTCCTCATGTGAGCCGAACGGTGCCGTTGGCGCTGTCCGCCTCCGCCGAGGCTCTCCGCGACGCCGGCGTGGAAACGGAGCGACTCTCAATTGAGGAGCGGCGGCGGATCGGAGTGCTGCTGGGCAGCGGTGGCGGGGCGCTGGAGTTTGTCGAGCGCCAGTTCAGCACCTACTTCGCAGGACACGAGAAGCGCTGCAGCGTTTACACCATTCCCTCGTCAACTTCGGGAACCTTGGCGAGTGAGATCTCGATGCGCTTTGGACTGCGGGGCTTCAGCCATCTGGTCTCGACCGGGTGTACCTCTTCGACGGACGCCATCAACTACGCCCGTTTGCAGATCCAGCAAGGGGGCGTGGACATGGTGCTGTGCGGCGGCGCGGACGCTCCCGTCGCCCCCCTGATCCTGCGCGGCTTTTGCCTGATGAAGATCCTGTCGCTGCGGAACCATGATCCCGAGCGGGCGTCGCGGCCCTTCTCCGCCGACCGAGATGGTTTCGTTCTGGGCGAGGGCGCCTGGATGTTTGTGCTGGAGGAGTACGAACACGCGCGCGCCCGCGGCGCCCGTATCTACGGGGAAATTGCCGGCTACGGTTCAACCTGCGAGGCCTTTCACCGCGTACGCCTGGAAGAATCGGGCGAGGAGCCGGCGCGCGCCATGGGCATGGCGCTAGCGGACGCGGCCCTGCCCAGCAGCGCGATTGGCTACATCAACCTGCATGGCACCTCCACCGTGTTGAACGACCGCATCGAAACGCGCGCGGTGAAGCTGGCCTTTGGCGCGGGGGCGGAACGGCTGCCCATGTCGGCGTTGAAGTCCATGATTGGACATCCGCAAGGGGCGTCCGGAGCGGCCGGGCTGGCGGAGACGTTGTTGGCGCTGCGCGAGCAGATCGTTCCTCCCACGATTAACCTGGAACGGGCCGACCCCGACTGCGATCTCGATTACGTGCCGCACCAAGCTCGTCCGCATGCGTTTCAGTACGCGCTGTGCAACTGCATCGGGTTTGGTTCGAAGAACTCCGCCCTGGTGGTGGCACAGGCGGAGTAAGCGGCGGGGTCCGCTTATATTCCACCCGCCTCGGTGCGCGGCGCCACTGGAGTTTCCGGATGCCGCAATTCGGACTCGCATCCTTCCCCTTGTTTTTGATCCGCCGGCGGGGGCGACAGTTTCCGGAGGGATAGCAATGGGCGATCTCCTGATCATTTCTTTGCAAGGAGAGGACTCGGCGGCGCGCTCCTTACGCTATGGCGCCTTGCTTGCCGGCGAGCCGGCGCAACAGGCCAGTCTGACCGGCGTGGTAGGCCTGGTGAAACAATAGTGTTGCGAGCAGTGTGCCCACGGTCTCCCGCGGGTTGTTGGTGGGCGAAAACGGAGCGGGTTCGGCGAGCCGTGCGGGCGACAGCCGCCGCAAGCCGGCTTGGACGCGCTCGGAGGCCATATTCAGGCCCCGCAGGAGTTCATCTAAAGGGAGGGCCGGGCTGGCGTCGCTCAAGGCCGGAGTACCTCGGTCATAGAGTTCCTGAAGTTTTCCGGCATACACAGGCTCTTCGCCTAAAAGCGGCAGCACCTTGTCATACGTGCACAGCAGGTGGCCAATGACCCAGTTGAGGCAATTGCCCGCGGGCCTCGGCTGGATCAGGCTCTCGGGATGCGAGATGCCGTTCAAATTCGTTGCGATCACAGCCCGCACCATTTGAACCTGTTGCGAGAGAACTAAGGTGTCGGCTGATTGCGCCGCTGATTCGTTGGGATTCACGAAATTTTCCTCGCCAGCGAAGACTAGCTCAGGTCCCAGTATCGCGCGGTCTTGAGGTGTTGATCATCCACGGGGTTCACTGGCTTCACCGCTGACCGTTATTTGCCGTGGACGAGCTCCGTGTCTCACGCCTCAGACGAAGTGTTTCGAAAGAGCGATGATCCAGTTGGTCGAAGCGCTTTTCCACGGACTCCAGAAGTAGAGCAGGGTGGCGGTGAATACGGCGGCGAGGAGGCAGCCGGCGCCGAGAACAAACTGGCGCATCAGGCGCCCCCTGTACCAGTCCCACGCAGCCATGAGGAGGACCATTAGAACGTTGCCGTAGAAGACCCAGAAGAACCAGACGGGGATCGACTGCGGCTCATAAGGCCAGAGCCAACCGCTGAAGCGCGAGAAGCCGGGATCGGCGATGGCGACGGTGGTCAGGATCATGATTGGGGCTGCGGCCGCGATGCCGGGTTAGGGTTGCGGCTATCCCGCTAAAACGAGATGCTCAGAGATTCGGGCTTTCTCTTTGGCGTCTTGTTTCAAGGATTTGGGGATCCTGGGGATGCTAGCTTTACGAGCCAGGGCCGAGTCCAACTGCTTTCGAGTTCGACATTCATGCTTGGTTAATCCGTGCGCCGCCGCGCGATTGGGGGCGGGACGTGGCGAGCTGACGGTTCTAAGACGGGAGTGGCGGCTTCGCAGCGATGGCGGATGACTTGCAGAATGGTGCTCTGAATCGAGCGCATCACCGCGTCGGTCCAGGCGCCGGCGTATGGATTCAAATCCGTGGACAGGCGCTCGCGGCTGGTGAGGAGCAGGAGCGTGCTTCCGTCTCTCAGTGGGCTTAAACGGTACTCCCCGGTAAGGACATCAAAGTAGGGGCCGCCAATGGTGGCATGCTCGTCCAACGTGGTGCGCGGAATCTTCGCCGCATGAATGGTGAAGGCCAGATCGCGGTCCGGCTGCCAGGTCGTGATCGTCTCCACGAACAGCAGCCCGCGTGCGAAGCTGGCATGCCTGACGCCACCGACTCCCTCATACGAGAGCGTTGCCTCGATCGGACGGGGAAAGCCGATCTCCTGTACCCAGGTGCGCGGCAATTCCGCGCGTGAGATTGGGCGAACACGCTCAATGTGCCGCCAGACGACCGCGGCGGGCGCATGGATCACGATTTCCGTGTGCACGGTTCGGATCTCGCCTGGTGGATTCCGGCGAGCCTCCCCCGCGCCACTTACCAGCGGCAGGAGCAACACGCAGCAGGTGATTACCGATTGACGGCGGCGTGCGCGGCGCGCGACCAATCCAGCGGCGATTCCGCCCAGGCTGCCGAAAAAGAATGCAATTGGCAGCGCGAAGACAATGCAGATTGCGCCTTCCAGGTTCAACACCGCCGTCACCGCGCCCGCGATCGTCAGCGAGAGCCAGGGGGCAAAGATCCAGTACCAGACCCGCCGGGATATTTGGGGGTCTGTCTGGGCCACGGTGAGATAGCCAACCGCGAAGGGTCCGAAGGCCAGGAAGCCCACCGTCAGGACCAATCCAGCCGCATAGGTGACGGTGTGAACCGAACCCATCAGCAGGCGGAGGCACAGGCCCGCGGCCGCCCCCAGGAGGATGGCCGGACGCGGATTCCAGTAGCAGCGCAGAAAACCCGGAGTCGAGGTGTTGGTCACGGTTCTTCAGTGTAAGCTGTCCTGTCAAAAAGGGGTGCAAGCAGTGGCCGTGGAGCCTCCGGATTGCTCGCATCGGGGCCTGCGCCCCGATGCGGCTTGCTAGCGTGCGTTGACCCGGCATACGCGGGCTGCCGCGCTGTGCGCAGCAGTCACATTCATTCCGGAGATGCGGGCTTCAGGGATCGAACTACACTGTTAACCATGTCAGTTGCCATGCGGGTTGCCGGACGGGTCATCAGGCGCGTTGCCATTCTCTTTCCTATCGCCGTTGCCATGATGCCAGCATTTGCGGGCGCCGGCCGGGCTGGGGCACAGGCAGCGGGCGCTCCACCGCACGCGACTATAATCGCGCCCGGGACTGCGCCTGTGATTGCGCCCAGGAGCGCCCCCGGGATCCCGTCCGCGGTCACCCCTGCAACCGCATCTGTGGGCGCGCCGGTGATCGTTTCTGTCGATGCTTCCCACGGCGCCGGAACCTGGCAGCCGGTTATGAACGGCTTTGGCTACGACGAGCCCAATTACACCACTGGGGCCAACGGCCGCAAGCTGCTGCGCGAGCTCGCGGAGCTGACCGCTGCGCCCGTTTACATCCGCACCCACAACCTGTTCACTTCGGGTAACGGGCACGCACGCCTGAAGTGGGGCTCGACTGGCGTCTACAGCGAAGACGCCCATGGCCGGCCCGTTTACCATTGGGCTATCCTCGACGGGATTTTCGATACCTATCGGCGCACCGGAGTCGTTCCCGAAGTCGAGTTGGGCTTCATGCCCGAGGCGCTCTCGACCCATCCGCATCCCTATGCCCATCATTTTCCCAAGGGGCCGCTGTTTACCGGCTGGAGCTATCCGCCGAAGAGTTATCGCAAGTGGGAGGACCTGGTGTACGCGGTGGCCCAACACTTCCGCCGGCGCTACGGGCTGGCCGCGGTTTCGCGCTGGCGCTGGGAAGTATGGAACGAGCCCGACATTGGCTACTGGCATGGCAGCGCGCAAGAGTACTTCAAACTCTACGATTACAGCGCCGCCGGATTGCGGCGCGCCATCCCCGGTGCGGTCCTCGGCGGACCGGAAACGACCGGCCCGAACTCGCCTCGGGCGCAACAGTTTTTGAAAGCCTTTCTGGCGCATTGCGCCCGCGGACGCAACGCCGCCACCGGCGGGCGCGGCGCGCCCCTGGATTTCATCAGCTTTCATCCCAAGGGCGCGCCCTCGATCGACAACGGACGCCAGCGCATGGGCATCGCCGCCCAACTGCAGGCCATCGACGAGGGCTTCAAGATCGTTGCCGCCTCGCACCGCTTTCACAACCTTCCGGTCATCCTGGGCGAGGACGATCCGGACGGCTGCGCCGCCTGCACACCCGCCAGCGACCCTCGCGTGGACTATAGAAACGGATCCATCTACCCCGCCTATAACGTCACCATCATCAAGGCCATCACCGCTCTGGCTCGCCGCGATCATGTGCGCTGCGAGACCTCGGTAACATGGGCGTTCGAATTCGACGGTTTGCCCTACTTTTCCGGGCTGCGCCAGTTGGCCACCAACGGAATCGATCTCCCCGTGCTGAACGGCTTCCGCATGCTCGGCCTGCTCGGCCCCGAACGGCTGAAGTTCAACAGCCCGGGAGCAGTGCCGCTGCCGGCGCTGGTGCAAAATGGCGTGCCGCCGGGGCGCGACGATATTGACGGCATCGCCACCCGTGATGGCCGCGAGATCGACGTCCTGGTGTGGAACTACGCCGATGAACGCGCGGGAATGCCTCCCCGGACGGTGCAAGTGAACTTCAGCGGGCTACCTGCCGCGGCTGTTCGCCTGGAGCAGTTCCGCATCGATCGCCACCACAGCAATCCCTACACCGCGTGGAAACGTATGGGGCGGCCCGCGCATCCCAATGCAGCGCAGCTTTGGAGGCTGCGGCAAGCGAGCGTGCTGGCGCTGTTGCACTCGCCGGGCTGGCGCAAGACTGCGCAAGGCAAGCTACGTCTGCGGCTTTCCCTCGACTGTCCCGGCCTGTCGCTGATTCGTCTGCGCTGGTAGTTGGAGGGGAGTGCGGTGGGTGGCCGGTAGGCGGTGGTGAAGAGGCAGGCGGTTGGGCCAAGCTCAGACGCTTGCACCCTACTTCGGCGGCGCCCACTCAACGAAAGACGTTGAGTGGGGCACACGAGTGTTTTCCATTGCTGGCTATGTTTTGGGTGTGAGTTTGCGTGGGCGGCCCGGCGATGTCGCATGCGGTTTCATCCGTGCGTGGCTCCGCCACGTGGTCTGTTTTTGTCGCGGCCGGCCAGCGGTTTCACCGCTGGTTCTTCTCCGTTGCGTCGCTCCGCGACGATGGGGGACGGCGGGGCTTAGTGCGGTGTTTCAGGTAGAAGGCGGTGATCGCGACGAGTGTTTTCATACCGCTACTCCACATTCCACAACGCAAGCGCCACACACCGAGGCGGAGGCCGGAGAACCAAGCAGCACGAGCGGCAGCACGGGCGGCGGGATGGCGGCGCATGAGGCGCAACGAGACGCGGAAATGTTCCTCGCGGGCGTCACTCGCGCCCCTGGGATCGCGGGAGCGCTGGTAGATGGAAACCGCGATTTCCAGGGTCTGACGTAACCGGATGAGATTGAGGACGGCGCCGGTGGCGGCGGACTCGCGGCGTATCCGCAACAGCTCCAGCAATGATTCGCGGGCCTCGGAGAGGCGAGCGGCCGCAAGATAGACGCGGGAGAGGCCTTCCAGGGTGTTAGCCAAGCCAGCGGCGTAGGCGGCGATGCTTGTGGAGTAGAGTTCGCGGTCGAGCGGCAAGGCGGCCAGAAAGCTGGCTTCCGCCGCTTTCCAGTGCTTGGAACGCAGGCAGAGATAGCCGTGATTGCGGTATTGCAGGGCCAACTGTTGGCGGTTGGCGGCGGTGGGCGGAAGGGAACGGCGCAGCTCCAGCCCCTCTTGCCAGAGTTGCTCGGCCAGGACTGGCTGCTTGAGCCTGCGGTGCAGCTGGGACAGGTTACCCAGCGCCGTGGCCAACTGGTCGCCATAGCCGGTGCGGTTATCGGGCAACAAATCACGCAAGAGCGCAACCGCCTCCGACAAGACCTTTACCGCTTCGCGAGGGCGCTGTTGGGCGCCGCGCACGGCGGCGAGGTTTACCAGCAGCGGGACCATACTGGCCTGATTGGCCTTGTTGGGCTTGGCCGGGACAACCTGGAGGCGCAACAACTGGAGGCCTTCGTCGAGCATTGCCGTGGCGGATTTGTGCAAGCCTTGTTTGTTCAGAAAGGCGCCGTAGTTGTTCAGCAGCAGCGCAAATTCCGAGCGATACTTTTCCGGGTTTTCCTGCATCGCGCTGCGGTAGAGGGCGAGAGACTCCTCGTAGGCGGCCTCAGCCGCGCTGTCCTGACCCAGCTTGGCACGCATTTGCGCGAGGTTGTTGAGCTTGGCAGCCAGTGTGCCAGTCTCAGCCCCATTCGCAGTTCCAGCAGCGGCCCCGTGATCAGCGCGCTCCATGGTGACCGCGCTGGCAATCGCCTCGTGCGCCACCTCCAGCTTGCCGGTTTTCTTGTAGACCATGCCGAGGTTGTTCAGCGCCTTGGCCAGGGTCGCCTCATGGGCTTGCGCATCGCTGGCGGCGGCCTCCCGCAGCAGCTCGACGGCCTGCTTGCCGCTGGCCTCGGCCTTCTCCAGTTCGCCGGTTTTGAGGTAGAGCGTGCACAGGTTGCTCAGCAGGGTTCCGTAGCGCGCCCGGTAACGTTCCGGTTCGGCGGCGTAGAGATCGCGCAAGGCGGCCTCAGCTTCCTCCCCGGTTGCGGAAGCGGAGTGGAAGTCGTTCGCCTTCACCTGCGCCTCACTGAGGTTGAGCAGCGCCGTGGGGAAAAAATCGAGTTGCTGCGGCGCCTCCTCGCGCATAGCTCGCAGCCTTTGAGGAACGCCGCGCAGGTGCTCCAATCCCTCCGCCGTTCGCTGCTGCTGCATGAGGAAAAGGCCGTAGTTGTTATGACAGGTAGCAATGTCGCGCAACGTGGTTCTCGGGTACCGCTTCCACAAGCGCTCGCTTATGCGCAGCGCCCGCAGGTGCTCCTGCTCCGCCTCCCGCCAACGGCCGAGGCGGTTAAGGCAGGTGGCGCGCAGGCTGTGGGCCAACTTTGCCAGGCCAAGCCGGCCGCCGGCCTCAGAGTCGGCCGGCTCGTCACCCAAGAGTTCCAGGGCAAAGGTCGCCCTCTCCAGCGCGGCTTTGAAATCACGCCGGCCGCCCAGCATCCACGCCTCTCGCAGTGCGAACAGGATGCGGATCGCGGGCGCGGAGAGGGCGTCGACCGTGCGCCTGCGCAACGCGGCTTCGAGTTCTCCGTGTACTTGCTGAGCCAGCTTGATGTTGCCGTTTTCGCCGCACGCCCACTCCCAAATCGTAGCCAGGTGGAGACGACGATAAAGTTCCATTCCTTCAGGAACACCCGTTGTTGCTTGCTCGTTGAGGCTCGCCCGCCCCAGGCATGTGCTGACGCCGCCGGGAAACTCGCGCTCCAGCAGGCCCAGCACCTCGGACCAATGCCGCAGGGAGACAAGGCCAAGCACCAGCGCATGGAGAGCCTGCAGGCGCGAAACGCCGCTCGTTTCTCCAGCGTCACTCAATGCGGATATCTGCGCCCAGGCCGTTTGCAGGCTGGGCAGCGCCACTGCGGGCTGCAGCCGCACAAGGTAAAACAAGCCGCGCGACAGCGGATCGAGGCCGGCGTGGTCGGCGGCAGTGACAGGCTCCAGCCGCGCGCATGCGCCACGCCAGTCTCCTTGCAGCATCAGAGCTCGCGCCGCGGCGCAGTCAGGCTGGACCAGCCCTTCTGCGGATTGCTGGGGCGGATGCGTTCGTTTACCGTTCAGTACGTCAAGCAACTCGCCCATCGCCATGGACCAATCCCGCCAGGGCGAGAGCCAGCCGTTTTCGCCGCGGCCCTCAGGGCTCAGCGGCAATGACGGCTCCGTTGCCGCTGTGTCCGCACGAAGGAGATCCGCCAGCAGGTGCTGGACCTCACTATCGCGATCAACGATGTCCAGGAGGGGTTCCACCGTATTCATTTCCGCCCACTTTTCTGGCGATCCCAAGGGCTCAAGCGCGCGTTGCTGGCTCAGTTTGTATCACAGAATGGGCAAAGGAGGTTGTGGTAACGCCTGGTTGGGCTGAGCGCTGGCGAATCAGACGCAAGACGCCTTCAACTCTTCAGCCCAAGTTCGCGCACGGCCCTAAAAGGCCGCCCCTCCCTACGAACAACTCATGCCGGGTCACTGAGAACTGAGTGATCACTCTCCGCGCACAACCTGTAACAATATTGCTGATCCCCACACAACAACCAGCCACGCAGACACCGCGTGAATGCAGGCGGCCTGCGCACTTGTCGTAATCCCTGTTCTGATTGCTCTCTTACTGAGATGCCCTGCAGGGGAGCATGCCTGGCCTGCAGCGGCGCGGCCATAGCCAACTCCGCGAGCTCACCTGTTCTTCCTTCGCGGGCAAACTCATTTGAGATCGCTCGTGGCGCTTGTTTTATGTGCCTCACCGCCGCGATGCTCGAGGGCTCCTCACGCTGCTCCGGCGTTATTTCTATTGATTGCCGAGCTTTTGCATCAGCCGCGCCAGTTTGCATCGAGCCGCACCCCCGGGGATCGCGCACGCATAGTCGACCTGGGCTTGTCGAACGCGGGCGGCATAAGGCGCGACCGCCTGCCGGTTGGTGAGAATTGCACGAATATCGGCAGCCGCCCGCGCATTAGCCGATTGCAGCTGCGCCGGACTCATGCCCCTTAGTCCCGCGTCAGTGGTGTCGCCGCCATAGCACCCCATGGTCCACTGATCGAACGCCTCCGCGAGTCTCGCGCTGTTCAGGGCCGGAAGCGGAGTGCGGCAGGGATGCGCTCCATCCTCGACCGTGTTGGCCAGAGCGGACCATTGCGCCTCCGGCATTCCCCGTTGCTTCGCCTCCATGTTGGCGGCTTCGCCCGCCAACAGCGACTGCGCCAGATCCACCTGCGCGGTGCGCGGCAAGGCATTCTTGCTGGCCTGCGCCGCCCCCACATAATTGCCGGCTCGTGCCAGGGCCACGCTTTGCTGCGCTGCCCTCGTCCCGGAAGCCATCCATTCCTGGAAGTAAGCCATCGCCGCCTTATCGCTGGGCGGCGGCGCCTGCATTCGCGCCGTCGCCGCTTGCATTACCGCCAAATAGAACTCGACGTCGGCGGCGCTCGCCGCGGCATGCCGATCGAACTCTTGTGAAGTGGTGTAGCCGGACAGGTCCGGCATGGGGGTGGGAGCGGAATGTACTTGCCCGCTTGTGGACGTTTCAATCCGGCCAGTGACGGTCCTCGCTGGACCACATGCCCCAAGACCCACAATTGCGCAGTTCAGACATACGATGAGAAGGCGTCGCATGACCTCTTCCTTTCCTTCAGAGGGCCGGCGCGAATGCTTGATCATGAATCTCTGCCTTCCGCATACAGCCTCTGTTCCACGATGCGGGTTCATAAATGCGCGTTGCGGCTTCAGTAAAAGTACCCCGCGGCTCTTCCCGCGAACGAGGCACGGCCTCGTCTCCTGAGCCGTCCGCCGGCATTGCTCCTTGGCGGGTCGCTGGCACGTTCTCCAGTGAGACCGCGAAGCCGCCCATGCCGAGTTTCTCTCCGCGCGAGCCACGCCGCGAAGCCAAACTGCGGCTTCGCGGGGATCCGGGGCAGAAGCCGCCCTTCAGAATTTCGCGGCCCTCCACCGGCAATCTCCTCCGGCGTTCCTTCCACAGGAGAACTCGGAGGCTCGCTCCTCACGCAGGCGCACGCCTAGTGCCGCACGATAACCCAATGCGGCGCGTGGCGGATCTTCACCACTTCGCTGGCGTTAGGCTGCCTCCCCATTCCCTGTCCGGTGATTGTGAACCGGGGTTCGTTGGGGTCTTGAAACATCACACCCCCGAAGACCGTGTCCAGCCACACTTGAATGTTGGCGGGAAGCACGCCGGAATCAGCCACCTTGCCTTTGACTTGGATCCCGTTACCGGTCGAAGATGACTGGGTCGCGGTGTAGGTGGTAGTGATTGTGTTGAGAGTAGTCTGGCTGTTCTGGAATGCCGCGCCGCTTCCCCCGATATTGAAGCTGACGCTGGTCCCGCTGCCGCTGCCCTGACCTTGGGAAACCCCTTGGGATTGGCTGGTGCCTTGCGTGGACTGGGCAAGAGTCTTGCTTTCAAACAACCAGGACATGTTGTCCGCCCCGTTGACGTCGGACGGGTTCGATCCGGCCGGCACGGCGCGGCCGGCGGGCGGAGTCGCGCCCTGCCAGCCCCCGGAATAAAATGGGTCCAGCGCCAGCAGCGCCGCGCAGTCGGCGGCGCTCAGCTGCAAGTTGCCGTCGGAATAACCGCTTCCCGACGCGCCCTCGGCCAAATGCCGAATCGACACGGGCTCGGCATTCTGGTCGTAGGCGACCAGTTGTGCGGCTGTGAACCCCCCTTGCCCGGACGGATAGTTCCAGATCGAGTAAATGGGATGCGGAACCACGATGATGTGATCGCTCCAAAACGGCTCTTCCGAAGTTTGCAGCGCGTCGCTCGCGGGTAACTTCGGGTTCGAGGGTGCGTCGATTTCCCAGCCGCTTCCCCAGGTTGTGGTCAGCGATAGAGATTCCGTCTGGTTGTCCGTACTGGTCATTCCGCTGGTCTGCGTCGAAGTCGACGAGAGCGTTACGCCACCTCCCACCGAAACGCCGTAAACCGAAACTTTGGCGCCTAGCGTGAAGTTGGTGCCCTGTACATTCGCGATTTGCGTGCTGTTTTGCGTGGCCACCGAAAACCCGGTGCTGATTCCATAACTCTGGAAACTCTCGAACTGTTCGTTGCTCTCATTGCCCGGCGGTGCGTAAATAATGCCATAGGGCATGTCGTCGGCGGTGAGCAATTGCGTTGGCAACAAAACAATCTGAAACGGCGAAGAGGCCAGCCAAAGATGTCTGGACCCATTGATGATGGTTCCATTGCTGAGGGGAAAGTTGGCTTGTTGGTTTGCGGCCACGCCTGCGTTACCCGTGATGCCTGCCGATCCCGGAAAACTCCAGTCTGGCTGATTGGGGTTGACCCGGTAATTTCCAATTTGTTGGTCCAGGCTCTGGTACAGCGCCGAGTAGACATCGACGCGCAGCGTGGTGGCAACGCTGGGAACAACGATTGGGATCGTCCAGGCATAACCCTTGCCGTTCTCCATATTGACGGCGCCCAGATTCGTCGCGGCGGGGGTCCCGCTGGAAGCGTTATAACCGTTGGTATCCCCCCAATCGAGCGCGGCCTCGGTGAGCGTCTGCCAGCTGCCGGGGGTGGCGCCTTGGTATTCAACCTTGACTTCAAAGTGCGCGTGATCGTAGATGTCCGCGCCATAACCCTCCAGGTAATAACAAGGAATCACCAGGTTGACGCCGGGGCTGGTCACCGGAACAAAGCCAATGGGCGTGATCGGGTTGGGCTGCGAGGCATTGCCGGTCGCCAGCGTAGTGGCCACCGTGCCTGTGCTCAGCGGCATCGACGAGCCGAATAATCCTGGCACCGTCGATGAAGTCGCCCAGTTGGGGTCCGGATCGCTGAAAAACGTGGCGCTCGCCACCTGCAGCGGCTGAATGCTGGTATTGCCTCCCGCCATATCTCCATAGCGATCCCCACTAATGAACATCGATGCCACCGGCGCCAGATCATAGGTGGCCGGTGAGTTGTTGCCCTGGACTTGATAGCCGCCGAAGTGTTGATTGGGATTGTAGGGTTGGGGGGAGTAATCGGCGCCCTTGCGGATAGTTACGTTTGGAAAGTAGTGTTGAATGCCTCCGACGCGAGCCCGTATCAGCGTTTGGCTGGCGGTTATCGCGCGGAGGTCGTGTGCTGGCGTCAAGTGCAGCGCCGCTAAGCGCAACGGTTTCAGAATGGGATGGACCCCGCTCCGCGCCACCCTTATGCGCTTCGCCGTTGGGGTAGCGGAGATCGGGGAATAGGCCGCCGCCTGCCTCACGGAAGACGGAAAGACGTTATGGCCGGCAACAACGTCCACCTCGGTGGCCATGATCTTGCCATAAGAAAGAATGCCACTGACCTTCACGCGCATGCCCGCCTTGAGGGTCGCGAAACTGGCGGATCCACCGCTGCCGCCGTAACGCGCTCTAGCGGCCAGCACGCGGAGCGCAGGCCCCCTGCCGGTGTTCAACCAGAACGAGGCGTAAGCGGGCGCCCCTGCAATCACCCCCGTCCAACTCGGCGCCACCCCCCGGTTGGCCGCTTGCGGTCCCCGGTATGCCCGAAAGCGCGGCGGCGTCAAGGGCCCCGGACTTAGCTTGCCCGCCTTGGATCCAGCGCGATAAGTACCTGCGGGCGCCCCCTGTATCTCGATGGCAACACGGTTGCTCGTCCCACATCGATTACTGACCTCCACCCATCCTGCTACCGGCTGCGTGCTCCCCGTCGCCATTGATGGCACGGTGACAATCAGCAGCGTCGCCATGTACCCCTGCGTCTGGTTCAACTTGTTGGGATTCAGAGATGAGGAAACGGCTTGCGCTTGTTGCTGTCCGGCAAAAAACGTCACTTGCGCCGGCAGGCTGGTGTTGGCCGTCAATTCCATGTTGTCGCCGGGCTTAGCGAGCACTGCGAGATGACCTGCTACCAGAACACTCCGGTCGTCGGCCTTCTCCAGAACCGGCCGCGGACAACTCGACCGGAAGGGAGTATAGACGCCAAATCGGGCTGGGCCCGCGGGTTTCGGCTTCTGTCCCCATAGTCCGGTCACGCAGACTGCCAGGACGACTGCTGTCCACCCGCCCCATCTACTCTTGCGATTCATCTCCGCTGCAGACATGATTTCCTCCCCTCCTTTGCCCGTCCTGGTCCGTTGTTCTGCTTGGCCACGCCCGAATCAGTTTTACGCGGGCGGTGGTGCCCCCGGCTTGCGCGAGTTCAGATTGGGCCTGTGCCGCGCCGTTCCTGTTGGGCTGACCGGCCTGGATTGCCTGATAGCTATACGCAACCCTGTTGCTGGTTCCGCATGTCTTGACTAATCTACCGTGCCCTGAAAATGAATGTTCACCGGATACGGTCCGTTATAGTTGACCGGTGTAACCGTCAGCGTCGCGCCGCCGCCATCCTGCCCTTGCGGCTGATTGCCCCCATGCCACCCAAGTGCTATTGCGCCACCAACAGCGGCGGCGCCAGCCATGGAATAAGCATCGAAAAACACACGCGTTTGGCAAACCTGCAGCTGTTCACCACTGCTCCGTTTATGTCGTCCCGCTGCTCCGACCGAACATAACGTATTTGCACTTGAACCGAAGTTCGATATTGCGTCCATTCCCGGATATCGTCCACCCCGTAACTTGCGCGTCGCGCAACGTGAGCTTGCAAGCGCTTGATCCACAATCAAGTTGCACTTTGCTGAAGCTCGTGCCCCGGAATGCCGCATCGATATACTTTTCTGTTGCAAAGTCCAGCACTGTCGAACAGGAAGCCGTTCCGGGGCTGTCGTATCCGGCGGCATCGCAGTCCAAGTCGTTCGCGGTCCCGCCCGCGGCGGCATGGTTGGCTTGCCGCCGAAGTACTATGGGAGGGCTGGCGCCGGCAAAGGCCCTCGGAGTGGTTTGCCCGCCGTTTAAAACCGTAATGCGGCTGGCCTGGAACGTGCCCGCCAGCGCTGTGCCGGTCACCTGAATCCGGTCCCCCACCCGCAAAGCTGCTGCGTTGGAGAACTTTCCGGCGACTACCACCGCCGCGCTCTGCGTCCGCACCCAGAGCGCGGGACTGCTGGATAGCTCAAGCTGCAAGTACCCGGGGCGTAGTCCCCCTATGCTCCCCGTCAGAACTTGCTTCGCCTGGGCCGCCACGCCCAGCGCAGCCGTGCAAACCACGATCGTTACCCAGAGCGCGCTCGCGGCACGCCACTTCGTGTTGCTGCAATGGAGTTTCATGACAACCTCGCTTTCAGCTACCGCACCGCCTCGCCCTAAGATGTTTTAAGGAACTCTACCCGGCGATTCTCCGCCCGCCCCTCGGCCGTATCGTTGGAGCCAATGGGCTTGGCCGGACCAAAGCCCTTGGCGGTCAAGCGCCCGCCATCGATGCCGAACTGCGAAATCAGCACCGCGCGGACCGCGTCGGCGCGCGCCTGCGATAGCTTCAGGTTCGCGTCTTTCCCGCCCACGGAATCGGTGTATCCGTCGATTTCCAGATTGAGCGCCGGATCGCCGATCAGCCCATCGGCGACTTGCCGCAGAATTGGGGCTGAACTCGCCTTCAAGGTCGCGCTCCCTGTGTCGAAGTGAATGCCGTGCGTTACATACTTGCCCGTCGCCCGCATCGTGGCCGCAAAGTCCGGCGCCGATTCCGCCAGGCGTACCCGCTGCAATCCAATCCAGGCGCGATTCCCTTCCCCAGCGTTACAGTGCAGGGCCACATGGACCACCGGCGGAATCTTGACCTGGTTTACGTCCAGTATCCGCGCGCCATTCACGTATTCCCGCACCCGCCCGTTCTGCACCCAAAGGTCCACCTGCACGGGCTTCGTGAAGTCCACATTGTTAACTGTGTTGGGTCCCCCAAGTGCGTCGTTCCCGCTCGAGAACAATTGCGTGGTAAGGGTTTTGTCTTGCACGTCCGCGGTCGTTCGCGCAAACAGCCCGTCGTTGCCGTTGCTCGTCTGGAAATGCCAGTTCGCTGTCGGTGTCGTTCCTTGGTCGCCTCCGATGTGGTAGGTGGCTGTCGACTCAAAGGTGAAATTGGCTGGCAAGTTCAGCGCTGGCGACGTCAGGTGAGACACGTGGACTTGAAGTTCGCGCTTGGCGCCGGCGATCAGCAACGCCACTGAAGAGCCCCGCACCTTCCAATGCGGCGGCGGCTCGTCGGGCGCCATATCGCTCAGGTCGTCGAAAAATATCGTCTTCTCACCGGGTACGAAGTCAATCTTGACGGCCGTGAAATTCGGCTGTGCCCCGGCGGCGCTGGACGTGGGCGCTGCGCCGTTGCCGCTCGCGGCGGGCGTGGCCGTGTGGCCACCGTTCGCCGGCGCGGACGCGGCGGCGGCCGCCGCCGGTTGCCCCCCAGGCGCCGCCGGAGTGAAGTTCTTCAGCGCGCTCACCATCTCTAGCGCCAGACGGCTTAACGCCTCATTCGTGGCTTGCGCCAGCGCGGAGTTCTGAAAACCGGCACTTTGCATGTTGATGTTGCCGTAACTCGCACTGTCCATGGAAGGATCGAAGTGCGTTTTGCTCTTTTGCCCTTTCGCGCGTAAGGTCGCGATTTTGACCCCGCGGTTCACGTCCACCAGATCCACCTGGAGCAGGACAGTGACTGTTATCTTGCTGCCGTTACCCCCCACTTGAACCCCGTGAAAACCGAAGCCGCTGAAGCTGCTCTGCGACGTCTTTACGGATCCCGATAACAATGTCCCGATCACTACTACGTCGGCGCCGGTCTGTTGGCCTAGACCAGCGGCAGTGGCCACATCTGGCGCCTGTCCCGGCGTCGTCCCCTGCACCTGACGCGGCACCAGTTGCGTCTTGTCCAACAACACGCTTTGCAGCATATTGGGCAGCACGGTGTAGAGCTGCCCCAGGTCGCTGTTGCCGCTGACGTCCTGAAAGGGCAGGATCCCAACGCTTAAGCTGGGCGCGTTGTTCTGCGCCAACAGTTGCGCCGGCCACGTCGCCAGTAGCGGAAGCAGAAGTGCAAAGCAGAAAAAACGGCGAAGAACAGGAAATGTCGGCATGGTATCCCTCTACGAATAAAACTGCCTCTCAGAAAGCGGCGCTCATCACCGGCCCCGGCCGCTCATCCTTCAATGTGGGCGCGGCATACCCGGAATTCCCGGCATCGCCCTGCAATTCACGGGGGGCGCGAACTCCGCAGCCGCCGGCGGACTGAGGCGTATGTTCTCGTAAGTCACCGTCGTGGTCCGCCCATGATTCGTCATAATAATCTTTACCGGAAAGTTTTGCAGATCGTTGGCGGTGAACACACGCATGTCATACCGTTCCCCGCTCTTGGCCGTGTAAACCACCCGGCGCTGCTCGCAGACATAACTCTTTTCCCCAACCTCAACCTTGGCCGGCCCCAGATCGGTAATCGTGGCGTGATGCTGATAGGCTTCCTCAAGTACGCCCGCCGGCGGAAGGCTGGTGAGCGGATGGGCCATGCACATCCCCGGCATCATCATGTACATCATCTTGGTGTCGAACAAAACGATCTGGTGCATCGAACGGTTCCCCGGCATCGCTACTGTGGAACTCCACTTTGAGCCCCGCTTGGCAATGGCCATGCGTTGCGTCGCGCCGCCCTTCAGGTGAATCACCATCGTTGCGGAGTAGTTACTGGGACCCAACACCGGCCCCTTGCCTTGCGCGGCCAATACGCCGCCCAGCAATAGGAACGCTGCGAGCAGGCGCGAACTGCCATGCCCTGGACTCATAAAAACGGTTCTCCTGAAACAAAAATGCTTTACGTTAGCGCCGTGCCGGATAAAATCCGCGCAACGGGCCGCAACCCAGATCGAAGTCCGCCCGCGCCGAGTGTACCCGCATGGGCGACAGCAGGTCCAGCTGCACCCAACCCTTATAAGCCGTCCAGAGCGTCCAGCTATAACGTACCGGCTGCGTGCCGGTCCCCAGAAAACGCACCATCTGGATCGGACCGCTGGCCCCGTCGCTCCGTACGAAGCGGTAGCTCAGCGTTCCAGGATGTGGCGGCGCGGGAATCGACCCCTCGAAGTTCACCACTACCGGATAGTGGGGCCGTTGGCAAAATCCCGCCGGCATAATCGCTTGGAGCGTTGGCGTGGCGCCTCCCCTGGCCGGCGCAACCGCCGCCAGCCCTGAGCGGTACGCGCCCGGGGGTGCGTTCGCCCGGGTAGGCGCCACGTGATACCAGGAGCCCGTCGTGGGCGGACAACTCAAACGGAAACTCGCCGTGCCGCTGCTGCCCCCTGGCGTTCCTAGAATGCGAATGGCTTCCCAGCGTACTTGGGGAGGCCACCAGCCGTGCGGCGGCGGCCAAAGCGTCCACCAGTCGCTTACACTAAAAGTCTGCGGCGACCCGGTTTGTGTGAAAAATATGGTCCGCACCGCCCCCTGCCCCCCATCGCTGCGCACAAACCTGTAAGAGATGGCGTAGCGCGTCGGCCGTGGCGTACCCGGAGCGGGCGTCGGCACGGTTACCCGTAGAAAGCCCGTAAATCCCACCCTTACGGCGGCGCGGGGACGCCCACAGTAACCCGTGGGGACTTGGGGCTGATTGATCCACGCAAGTTGCTGCCAGCTTTGCCCCCAGGCCGTCGGCACGCTCCCTACAACAAGAACCAGCACACACTCCAGCAGCCTCACTGACCAGCAGTGTTTCCCCATCCAGGTTGGTTCCATAACCGTATTCTCCGCTCCCGTCGCTTCCCTGACCAGGCGCTTTTTCGGCCGCCGAGGTCGGGGCGCTTCGCGGGTCTCTGCGGCTAGTCCACACATTCCAACGAGCCGCTTCGCCAGTCAATGGACGCAAGCTGAACCCTGCCTGAACCCCATCTGATCTCCCATAAACGCTACTACGCCAGGCGCTTCCTCCCAATGAACAGGCGCTGCAACCACCCTCCTCCCCCTTCGTCGGCTCACCTCGCCCGGTCAAAGTCAGTTGTCATTACCGTCTTGGAGGGGAATAAAATGCAGACACGGCCCCTTGAACCCCGGAAGCGAGTTGAGCTGCAGATTCCTATTGCAAGGAAAGAATGACGGAACTTCTCAGGCGCGTGCGTTTCGGAGCCTTTGAGTTCGATGCCGCGGCATCCGAGCTCACCCGCGACGGAGCGCGGGTCAGATTGCAGGACTTGCCCCTGCGCCTGCTCGCCATCCTTTTGGAACAACCGGGCCGTCTGGTGAGCCGGGATGAGTTGCAACAGCGCCTGTGGCCTAACACCAGCTTCCTCGACTTCGAGGATGGGCTGAACACCGCGATCCATAAATTGCGTCAGGCCCTTAAAGACGATCGGGCGCGCCCATCCTATCTCGAAACCGTGCGCAATCGCGGTTACCGCATCATAGCCCCGGTTACCATCTGCACCGTTGCGGCAGCCGCCGCCGGGACGGCCCCAGGCAGCGATGGCCAACGGCTTCCGCCTCCTATAGAAGAGCAGGCCCCCCAGTTTTCCCTATCCCCGCGGGAAATCGCTGCTGGGCCGCGAATCCTCGAGGCATGGCCTGCAACCGACCAGGCCATGCCTCTTCCAGCCGCCACCGCTCTGCCGCCTCCCCCCGCTGCCGGCCCTTCCGATTCCACGCCTGCGGCCGCGCCTCCGGCCATGGCTCTTAATGCTTCGCTCGCCCGGCGCGGTAGGCTGTTGGCAGGGCCGCTCAAAAGCAAAGCCGCGAATCGCCGCGGCCTGCTGTGGACTTTGACGGCCGGGTTGCTCCTGGCCTTTGCCGCTGCTTTCGCAGTTTGGTGGCTCAATCCGCTGCCCCCGCCGCGGCTCGGCCCCATCGCGCCCATAACTGGCAGCGGCCGCGTCGATACTCACTGGAAACTCGTCAGCGATGGAGCGCGGATTTATTTCATGGAACGCTCCGGGGATCGCTGGCGCCTCATGCAAACCTCGCTCAAGGGAGGCGGAGCGATGCCCATCGTGGCGCCCTTTCCCAACACCGCGATCCTGGATTTCGGCTTCAGCCGCGGACGGTTCCTTGTGGGCAGCTTCCTCGGCCCCGATTCGGCCATGCCATTATGGAGTCTAGCGGCACAAGGCGGACCGCCGTTTCGGCTGGGGGGCTTGGTGGCCGACGATGCCGCCTATTCACACAATGGCCGCTGGATCGCCTACGCGAAGGGTCGCGGCCTGTGGCGCGCGCGGGCGGATGGATCGCGGCCAAGCCGGCTGGCGCGCCTTAACGGCGTTGCCGGCGCCTTGGCCTGGTCGCCTCATGATCGTCGCCTCCGCTTTACCGTCCGCCGTCCGCGGCACGCCACCGAGGCGCTCTGGGAAGTCGGCGCCGACGGCACCCACCTTCATCCCCTGCTCCCCGGTTGGAACCCCGCCGGGATGGATTGTTGTGGGAGTTGGACGCCCGGGGACCGCTACTTCGTCTATGTTTCAAACTACGGCGGCACTCTGAACTTGTGGGCGCTCCGCGATCGTTTTGGCGGGTGGCGCCGCGCCCCTCGCGGCCCCTTCCGCCTGACCCAGACTCCTGTTACCGCCATGGGGGCGCTGGTGGCACCGAATGCCCGGCGCGTTTTCTATTACGGCGGACGCCATGTCGAGGAGTTGGTGGAGTGGCATCCTCGCCTCGGCCAGTACACCCCTATACTGCCCGCGCTGGGACCAGTAGAGCCCGCCTTTAGCCGCCAGGGCGCCCATATTGCTTACCTGGACCACGCCGGCCGTCTCTGCGGCGCTGGGCTTGGCGGCGTCGGCCGCCATCTGCTGGTGGACGCTCCCACTCAACACCTCAGACTGGAATTTCCCCGCCTTTCTCCAGACGGACGCGCCGTGGCTGTCACCGGAGAATATGCCGGCCATCGCCGGCACGTCTATCTACTCTCCTCCTCCGGCCACTCTCTCCGTCCACTGGCTCCGGGATGGGGTAGCACCGGATCTGCCGATTGGTCGCCGCGAGGCCAACGCCTGATCTTCGCCTTCTCCGGCAATACCCGCGCCCGCGGCGGCCTCGCCATTTACAACCGCCGCGATCGCCGCGTGACGCCTCTACCGGAGGCCCAGCGCCTCAACTGCCCGCGCTGGTCGCCCGGCGGCGGCCAAATCGCCGCGCGCAGCAATGACCGGCGTCAGCTCGAACTGTTTCGCTTCGCCACCGGCCACTGGCGCGTGGTCGCCCACGGCCTCGATCTCGGCACACCAGTCTGGTCCTTGCACGGTCACTACCTTTATTACCAGGACCGCCTGGCCCCCGGAGAACCCCTCTACCGCCTCAGTGCGGCCAAGTCCGCCGCCTCCCGCGAAATCGCCAGCTTCTCCCCCCTGTTGCAGTCCGGAATCGTGCAATGCGTTCTGGTCGGCGTGGCGCCTAACGACCGCCCCCTTTTATCGCTTACTTATAGCAATGCCAACATCTACGCCGCGGACCTCAAGCTCCCCTGATTTTTCGCCTCAGCCCAGCCGCAAACCGGCAGAGGCGGCAGCTTGTCGGGGTTCGGTCAATTCGGCCGGCAGTTCCTCGCCCTCGCATCAGGCTACGGCCACAACCTAGGCCGCGGGTGGGGGTGGTGCAGCGGAAGTCGGGTGGCGGATACCGATTACAGTGGCGGCGCGGCACCTACTCGGTGACCGCGGCCATCTCGGCGCAAGCGGCGGCAACTATCCGCCCCGCGCCCTACCGATAGCGGACAATAGACAACAGTCGCCGTTCACCCTTCGCTGCTTTCCGCTAGCGCACGGTCGATGACCTTGTCCACGTTGCGCAGATGGCGCTTCAGGTCAAAAGCGGCGGCAATAGTCTCGGGCTTGACGCGGCTGGTGATTTCCGGGTCGGACTCGATCAACTGCCGGAAGTCTTTGCCGGTACGCCAGGTCTCCATGGCATTGCGCTGCACCAGACGATAGGCGTCCTCACGAGAGACGCCGGCTTCGGTCAAATCGAGCAGGAGCTGCCCCGAAAAGACCAGCCCGTGCGTCAGATCCAGGTTGGCCTGCATGCGCTCGGGATAGACCAGCAGGCGGTCCAGAATGTCAGTCGTCTTGGCCAGCAGGTAGTCGAGCAGAATGCAGGAATCGGCCAGCACGATACGTTCCACCGAACTGTGGCTGATGTCGCGCTCGTGCCAGAGGGCGACGTTTTCCAGTCCCGCCTGGGCGTTGCCGCGCAACACGCGCGCTAAACCGCAGATCTGCTCGGTAGTGATGGGGTTGCGCTTGTGCGGCATGGCCGAGGAGCCCTTCTGCTTCTCCGAGAAGAACTCTTCCGCCTCGCGCACCTCGGTGCGCTGCAAGTGGCGAATTTCGAGGGCGATCTTTTCCAGCGTCGCCCCCACAATCGCCAGCGTACAAAGGAAGGCGGCGTGGCGGTCGCGCTGGATGACCTGATTGGAAATAGCGGCGGCGCGCAACCCCAGCCGCTCGCAGATTTTCGCTTCCACCTCGGGACCGAGATGGGCGAAGGTGCCCACCGCTCCGCTGATTTTTCCCACGCGCAGATCCTCGCCCGCGGCGCGCAGGCGGCGCTGGTTGCGCACGTTTTCCGAATACCAGTTGGCGAATTTCAACCCGAAGGTGATGGGCTCGGCATGCACCCCATGCGTGCGGCCCACCATGGGGGTGGCGCGAAACTCCCGGGCGCGGCGCTTGAGCACCTCGCCAAGCTGCGCCAGGTCCTTTTCCAGCAGCCCCACCGCGTCGCGGATCTGCAGCGCCTGAGCGGTGTCAATGATGTCGTTGGAGGTAAGGCCGTAATGCAGGTAGCGCGCCTCGATGCCCACATGCTCGGCGACATTCTGCGTGAAGGCGATGACGTCGTGACGGACCTCGGCCTCGATTGCCTGGATGCGCTCCACCTCAAAGGCGCCACGTTCGCGGATGGCTTTGGCGGCCTCAGCGGGGATCACTCCCAGCGAGGCTTCGACTTCGGCGGTGGCGATTTCCACCTCCAGCCACTTCTGAAAGCGTGCCTGTTCGGACCAGATTCGGCCCATCTCACGGCGGGTATAGCGGGGAATCATAAACGACTAGTATCGCACTGGTGAGGCGAGGAGTTAACAGGTTCGCATTGAACCACTGCCGGGAGCCCTGCGGCGCCGCTTAGAGAACGAAAAGCGAGCAAACAGTGGATTGACGCAGCTCAGGACACAGCCCCAGCGGCGCGGCACAGCGCCGCTCCGGAACCCGGCGCGCGCTTCTCGATTATGATTTTTCTGTGCACCTGCTTTTGCTCATATTGAAGTACGGTCCGCTGGCGTTTAGCGCGCTGCTGCCACTGGTCAACCCTCTGGGCTCGGCGTTGGTGATGGTGGGGCTGGTTGGATTTGAGCCGGCGGAAGTTTATCGCCAGGTGGCGCGGCGGGTGGCGGTGAATACCTTCCTGCTGCTGGCCGCAGTGGATGTAGCGGGAGCGGCGATTTTGCACTTTTTTGGACTTTCCCTCCCGGTCGTGCAGGTGGCCGGTGGCAGCGTCATCACCGCCATGGGGTGGCGGCTCCTGAACCAGGGTCCCTCAACCGAAACAACGCCGGCCCAAAACCAGGACCGCGACTCGCTCGCCAGCAGGTTTTTCTATCCATACACCTTTCCAGTCACCGCCGGGCCGGGCTGCATTGTGTTGATGCTGACCCTGAGCGCGCATGCGCAGAAACGCACCTTTTTCGACACCGCCGCCGCACACGTCGGCCTGTGGATTGGAGTGGCGGCACTATGCGTGCTGGTATATCTCGCCTACCGCTCCGCACCGCGACTCACCAGCGTGATTCGCCGCCATACGGTGGAAGGGGTGCTGCGTATCATGGCGTTTATCCTGGTTTGCATCGGGGTGCAGATCGCCTGGAATGGCGCCGAGGGATTGCTGCGGCCGCTGCTGCGCTAAGAGCGTGGGACGGCGGACGGTGGACGTCGGCGGGAGGCGGCGCGTGTCACAAGCCGAAGGTCAGAGGCGGAAATGGTGGGCAGTAGGAGGGAGAGGCGGGGCCGGAGCGCGGCCTCAAAGCAAAAGGCCAGAGCCGGGGAAGCCCGATTCTGGCCTTTCGCGTCGCGGTTTGGTTTGCAGAGGCGGTGATGTTCTAGAACAGGTAGATGGTGAAGAACAGCGCCACCCAGACGATATCGACGAAATGCCAGTAGTATTCTGCGGCAGTCAGCGAGAAGTGGTACTTGTCGTTAAACTCGCCGCGCTCCATGCGGAAGTAAACGACGGCGATCATCAACAATCCGATCATCACGTGCAGGCCGTGGAAGCCGGTCATGATGTAGTAGCCGGAGCCGAAAACGCCCTGCTTGAGGGTGAACTTGTCGAAGTTCTGCAGTGTGCCCCACTCAAAGCCCTGAATGCCGAGGAAGGTGATACCCATGGCGGCGGTAAGCAGCAACCAGTTTTTGGCAGCGCCTTTTTTGCCGTGCAGGAAGGAGTGGTGTCCCCAGTTGAAGGTGAAGCTGGAGCCCACCAGCAAGAGGGTTCCGATGGCGGGCAGGGTAGTGGCGAGATGGGGCGCGCCCACCGGGGGCCAGTGCGGAGCGAAGGCGCGCAGGTAGTAAACGTGCGCAAAAAAGGTGCCGAAGATGGCGCCTTCAGAGATGAGGAAGTAGAGAAAGCCCTTGCGCAGGTCAACGCCGGTCTGTAGCGGGTCCATTTGCCGGCGCTCGACAATAATGGTCGAGGCCCAGCCCAGAGCGGTCACCACCGTGCCTAGGAATCCCACGACGGTCAGGAGCTTGCCCCACGAGATGTCGGTGGCGATCTGGTAGAGACCGGTAACCAGGATGCCAAGCGCGGCGGCCAACAGGATGGGCCACAGGCTAGGCGCGGGAGCGTGCGCGGCCGGATCGTGGGCCTGGCCGTGGGCCGAACCGGTGGCGACGTGCGGAGCGGTGACGGTTTGATTAGTGTGCATGGCGTAACCGTTTCTGCTGGAGGCGAGGGACATGCGTCAGCTCCTCGCGCGTTAAGCCGGTCACCGGGTCAGCAGCCCCGGAGCGGCAAAAGCCACCCTACTTCCAGTGCCAGTGGGGAAATTGCCACTTTACCGGGGCGGGATAAATGTCGCCGCGGGCCACAAACCAGCGGCTGGAAAGGCCGCTGATCAGAACCAGCAGCAGTAAGGCCAACGCATAGCGGCGATTCTTGCGCCGCACGCGCGGGCTAACGTCATCCCGCAACTGAACCGTTCGCGACCGCTCTCGCGCATTTGCTTTCGATTCCATAACTGCTCACTTCCGCTGTGCGTCTACTTCTTGAACAGCGTGTAATTCATGCTGATCTGGGTCACGTCCTTGGGCAACCCCGGATTGACCTGATAAATGACTTTCTCCACTTTTTTCTGGTGCGGCTGCAGCACCTGATCGGTGAAGCAGAAGCACTGCATCAGCGCCAGTTTGCTGGCCGCAGCCGGTGGGCTGATGGCGTGCACCGCGTGAAACGCCATCACCTCATTGCTGTCGTTGTAAAAGGTGTAGGCGTTTTCCATACGCTGCCCCACCCGGGCCGTTTGGTCATTGTCTTTGGGAGAAAACTCCACTTGCAAACCGGAGCCGACCACGCCACTGAACAAAACATCGACCTTTTGCTGCGTCTCGTTGCCCTTGGCGGCAGCCACGATGGGCGCCTGCACGATGCCGTAATGCTGACAAAACAGCCGGAACAAGGGAATGTTCGCAAACGCAAAAATAAACATCCCCACCATGATCGCGCCCAGCCAAAGCAAACGGCGGCGGCGCTTGCGCCGCCCTTGGACATCTTCAGAAGGATGATTCTCAGTCACTGCGGTACCGTCTCCTGTGCGGTCATCCTGCCCGGTAGCGCTATTCAACCACCGGGATCTCGTCAAAGTTATAAGCGGGCGGCGGG
>DAIDIE010000009.1 GCA_027459505.1 Acidobacteriota bacterium | reverse complement strand
CCATGTCACTCGTTCAAAGTTGTAGGGGCGCCGGCGGAGTGGCGTTCGCGACATCCGCCGAGGACGTTCCTGGAAATGCTATCTTCAGAACTGAGATGCGTATTGGAATTGATTTTGGGGGCACCAAGATTGAAGGCTTGGCGCTGGGCAATGATGGCCGGGAGCTGGGACGGGCGAGGGTGGCCACTCCGCGGCACAACTATAAGGAGACCATCAACACCGTCGCCGGGCTGGTGCGCCAGTTGGAGAGCGAGCACGGGCAGCGCGGCAGCGTGGGGGTGGGCATTCCGGGCACCATCATGCGGCCGTCCGGGCTGGTGAAGAACGCCAACTCGACATGGCTGAATGGACAGCCGCTGGAACGCGACCTCTCCAGCGCGCTGCAGCGCGAGGTGCGCTGCGCCAACGACGCCAACTGTCTGGCGGTTTCCGAGGCGACCGACGGCAGCGGCGCCGGCTACCACATGGTATTCGCGGTGATTCTGGGAACCGGCTGCGGCGGCGGCCTGTCGATTGACGCGCGCGTGCACGACGGACGCAACAGCGTGGCGGGCGAGTGGGGACACAACAGCCTGCCCTGGCCGCGGGCGGACGAGTTTCCCGGACCCGCATGCTATTGCGGGAAATCGGGCTGCATCGAAACCTTTATTTCCGGCACCGGGCTGGGCAACGACTTCCAGCGCGCCACCGGCAAGGCGCTCTCCGGACGGGAGGTGGCGGCGGCGGCCGAGCGCGGCGACGAGCAGGCGCTGGCGGCCATGACCCGGCTGGAAGACCGCATCGCGCGCAGCCTCGCCTCACTGGTCAACGTGATTGACCCCGACGTGATCGTCGTTGGCGGAGGGTTGTCGCAGATCAGCCGCATCTACCAGAATGTTCCCCCGCTGCTGCGGGACTACGGCTTTGGCGGCGGCATCCATACCCCCATCGTTGCCGCCAAGCACGGTGACGCCAGCGGCGTGCGCGGGGCGGCCTGGCTGTGGCCGAAGACGGAACACGGGCAAAAGGAGACGGTCGCCGCGTTGAAGTGAGGCACGGCCTGGTCTCCTGACCGGCCAACGGCATCGCTTGCTGGCGGGCCGCTGGCACGTTGTCCAGTGAGACCGTGAAGCCGGCGATGCCGGGCGCCTCTTCCTGTTGCTTCAGTCCAAGCCGGCGCTGGCGGCTTTGGCCGCCGCGCTGGCGCGCCCGGCCAGCACGCGGCGCGCACGCCGCACCTGCTTCCCTACCGCCAGCGAACCCTGGAATAAGGCGCCCACGGTAACACCCGGCGCCAGGCGGTGCTTGCCCAGCGCGGCCAGACCAATCGAGGCAATGCAGCCGCAGCGCGAACAATCCGGCGAGCCGCCGAACTGGCAGGGGGAGATGACGGTGTTCAGATCGGCGGAGAGGCAGGTGGTGGTCTGGGCGAAGATGCACTCCTCCGGCGAGGCGGGCGGGGCGAGCAACTGCTCGATGGCGGAGGCGGCCATATCGAGTTTGGGGAACTCGGTGCGCAACCGCAGCAACTGCTCAACAATGAAGCGGCGTCCGGCGGCGCTGGGGATTTCCGGCAGGTCCGCGCCGCGCTGCGGGGTAAACACGCTCATCCAGATCTTTTTTGCGTCGGGGTTGGCGCTCCAGTAGGCAATGAAGTCGCGCAGGTAATCGGCACGGCTGAGCATTTGAGCGGTGATGGTGCAGTGAACGACAATCTGCTGGCCGCGGATGTTGGCCAGAATGCGCTCGTAGGTGGCCGGGGCGCGGCGCACATCATGCTCAGGCTGCAGGCCATCGATGGAGACCACTACTTGCAGGCGCGGGCGGTTGCGCCAGGATTCCGGCAAGGGGCGGAAGGCGCTGGTGACAATCTGTACAAAGATGCCGCGCGCCAGTAATTGCGGCAGGAGTGACTCCAACTCGCGAAAGCGCACCAACGGATCGCCCCCGACCAGAGACACGTGACGCGGGGCGCGCTCATCAACTGCCCGCAGGACGCGCCCCACCAAAGCCTCTCCACGGAAGTCGCTGAGATCGCGCAGCACCTGGCCGTTGCCCAAATGCGCGGCGTCGAAGGCGTAACAGCCGGGACAACGCAGCGGACACTCTTTGGTGAGCTCAATCGAGAGGGCGGGCGTGCGGCCGGCGAGGATGTCGCCCCAGGCGGAAAGCACTGCTTGGGTCTGCAATAGAGGCTCCTTCGGGATCGGTGTTTGATCGGGGGCGGACACAGCGGCATTGAGCGCAGTCGCCGAGAAGTGAGCGCGGGCGAGGAATTCCCTCCCGTGGGTGAGGACGCGGTGGACCGTTCCTTTGCTGCTGGAGGGATCCAAGCGGGTCGCACGCAGAGTTGCCGGCCACAGCGCGCGCCGCGACCGCGAAACTCCGTTACCCAAATCTTGAGCTTCAGGCGTTGAGGATGTCAAGGCGGGCGGTGAAGTCGCGGCAGGGACGCTGGTTTGGGGCGGAGGCGAACCAGGAGTGGTTTGTGCGGCGGACGGTTCCTGGCTTCGGGACGGCCCGTCCGGGACTTTACGGCTGCGAGCGCCTCCTGGACCGAGGCTCCGATGCCGGCGCGTGTACCGGCTTCAAGTACGGCTTAACTGGCGGGCTGACTGCTTGGCTGCGGTGCTGATTCGATTTCGATGCGGGGCTCGATCGTCACCGGAAACTTCACCGAATTGGCGATGAAACAAAAGCGGTGCGCCTCTTCATGCAGTTGCCGCGCTTTTTGCGGATCGCCGGCCTTGATGGTCACCTGGGGACGCAACGTGACCGACACAAATTCGCCGGATCCATCCGGGGTTTCGCGCAGGCTGCCGCTGGCCGCATCCTCGTAAGCGATAACGACGACATGGTTCACCGCGCAGAGATGCAGATACCAGAGCATGTGGCACGAGGAGAGGCTGGCAACCAGCAGTTCCTCGGGGTTGTAGCGCTGGGCGTCGCCCCGATAAGCGGGCGCGCTGGAGGCGGCGATGGCAGGTTTGCCCTCGGCGGAGATCAGGTGATCGCGGCGGTAACCGCGGTAGGTGCTGGTTCCCTCACCCGCATTGCCCGTCCAACTGGTGTGCACGTGGAAATCGTGAAGAGCGGCCATAGCGCTATTATGCCGCCCAGAGGAGGGCCAGGAGCATTCGCCGTCGACAATTGATCACTTCGCGAGCCAGGGCCGAGTCGAACCGCATTCGAGTTCGAGATCGCAGGCCGAAGCCGTAGCGAAGGTCCGGGGTTGCTGCTTAGGTCCTGCACCGCTGGCGACGCCTGAGTTCGTCACCAGGCGAGTCGCTGGCACGGAGAAGAGTGCGGCTTTTCTCAACAGGAAAAGCCGCATGCCGCCAAAATGGCGCACATGTAGATCGCAGAAGCCCCGTTGTGTGACGAACTCGGGCTAGTGAAGCGCGGCCACCATCCGTCAGCTTCGGCGCCCACCCCAAGCCGCACCGCGCGACTAGGATTGAATCGCCGGGTGGGGCCGGACGACGAAGCAGTGGAATAAAAGCGTCCGTGCCGCCAGCTATTCCTTACCGCCGCCCAGGGGAGCGAAGTGCAGCCCGAGGCCAGGCAGCAGTGTCCAGGTGGCACGCTCCCATTGGAGGCGTGCCACCTCATAATCAATTCTGGCGTTCAGCAAGGTATTTTCAGCGGTAGTTAGCTGCCGCTGCGCCTGCAGAACCAACTCAATGGTGATGCTGCCCAAACGGTACTTCTGCTCTTCACCAGCAACGTTTTTCCGCATGTAATCGCGGGCGATGCGGGCAGCCTGTACGGCGGCTAGTGCGGCCTGCAAGTGGATCGCCGCCCCGGTGACATCATCGACGACCTGCTGGCGCTCCCTGCGCTGGTTGTAACGATCGATGTTGCGGCTGACAAGGGCTTGGGCCAACTGCGCCTGGGCCGCACTGTTACGGAATGGCAAATGCAAGCTCAGGCTAACGCCGTAGGTGGGAGCGGAAAAGCCGAAAAGCTGGGCAAGCGAACTGGCGAGCCCGAGGTTACTCACGGCGCCAGTGCCCAGGCTGGAACCGGATAGCAAGGTATCGCCGGCCACGCCGGAGGCGGAATAGGAGAGATCGAGGTTCAATTTGGGTTTGAACTGATCTTTACCAAGGCGAACGCTGAGCGCATCCTGGCGGAGTTGCGCTTCGCTCGCCGCCAGTTCGGGGCGGCTTCTGAGGGCGGAGGCGATAGCAGCTTCGATATCGACCGTACCGAGGGAAACGGCGCTCGCGGCCGAGGGCCGGTCATCGAGGACAATTCGCAGGTTACGGGTAGCAGGCAACAGATCGGCCCCGATCTCACGGCGAACGGGTAACAGCGCCAACTTGTAGGCGTACTCTGCGTTTAGAAGGTTGACCTTGTCCTCGGCAACCTGCGCCTCAGTTGGATAAATGTCCGGAAGCGCGATCGCGCCCAATTTGAGTTTGCGGCGGTCAAGCGCGTAGTTCTTCTGGTCGAAACCGAGGGCCTGCCTCACCAGATCAATGTTCCGGGAGGCCTGCACCGCACTCCAGTAGTCGCGAGCCGCGGCGATCAACTGATCGGCGATCTGCGCGCGTGTGGTCTGGCCGGCGGCGAACCAGGCGTATTCCGCCTGGCGGAGGGGAGCGCGATTCTGGATGTTGTTCCAGTTTTGCAACAGCGATTGCCGCAGATCAAAATCGAGGCCGCTGCTGATACTGGGGTTCAAAAGGCTAAAACTGCTGTTATTGGAGTTGCGCGTGGCGGTGAAGCCAATGGACACGTCCTGGCCCCAGGGCAGGAGCTGCCTGAAATTGATGGCGGAGTTTTGCAGCAGCGTGCTGGCGGTGGGCGCGCCCGCCAGCGCGGTGGTGGCGGGGCTGGTGCTGCGCTGGGTATCGAAGTTTACGTCCATGGACGGGTCAAAGGCGGCGCGCGCGCTGGTTACCTGGGCATGGCTCCCCACCACCTGCAGGCGCATGACCTGGATGCCGGGATCGTTGGTGAGCACCAACCGCAGGAAATCGCGCAAGCGCAGATGCAACTCGCCGTTGTGGACGCGGGCGCGCAGACCGGCAATGGGGCGGAGACGAATGGGCAGGGGCCGGAACCTTGCCCAGGGGAGCTGCTGCGCCAGCGCGCTAGAGGCGGTGACCAGCAGGAACACAACGGTGGCGAACACACCAGGGCTGGGTCCGCCCAAACGGTACTTATTCATGACGTAAGGCCTCGATAGGGTCGATCATGGCGGCTTTACGCGCGGGATAAACGCCAAAGAGCAGACCGACAAGAACGGAGACACCGAACGCGATCGCAACGGAGGGAAGAGTGACGATCGTTGCCCAACCCGCCGCGCGGGCAATGAACAGCGCCAGCATCCATCCAAAGGCGACACCGGCAGCGCCACCAGCCACCGAGATCAGGACCGATTCCATCAAAAACTGCCTGGTGATATCGGCGCGGCGCGCGCCCGCGGCGCGCCGGACGCCAATCTCGTGGGTACGCTCCATGACGGCGGCCAAAACAATATTCATGATGCCGATGCCGCCGACCAACAGCGAGATTGCGGCAATCGCCACCATCACCAAGGTGAAAATCCGCTGTGTTCGTTGCCGCTGTCGCAATAGTTTGGCGGGAACGACGAGTTTGAAATCGCCGGCCCCATGGTGCCGCTGGTTGAGGATGGTGGTGACAACGCGGGCGGCCTGAACGCTGCTGGCGCGGGAGCGGAGAGCGATGTCGACCGCGTCCAATGGGTCCTTGAAGGCCCCGCTGGTATCCCAAAAACGATTATCGAAGGAGTTCAAAGGAACGTAGACAGTGTTATCCCAATCCTCCTGACCGGCGATGCCGCCACCCGGCGCACCGCGAGGGCCGAGCACTCCAATGATGCGGAGCCATGTGTCATTGACTTTCAGCCACTGGCCGACCACATCGCCATATCCGAAAAGATTGATCTTGGCGTCACCACCGAGAACGCAGACCGGCGCGCTGAAGGCATCGTCAACGGCATCGAAAAAGCGCCCTTGCAACAGGTGCAGATGATGAATCCTGAGATAGACAGGAGGGACGCCGTCCACCGCCGGTGGATTATGAGAAGAGGCAGGGATCGTGCTGACCGGATGCAGGCCACGCCGTGGCGAGATCCACCGCAGGCCGGGAACGCTACTTTGCAGGACACGAACGTCATCCATGGTCAGCCCGGGAGTGATGCGGCGGCGCTGCTGAAACTCCATCTTGGAAGAGGCGGGAATGGAACTGATCAAGAGATTGTGAAGCCCCATATCCTCGATGACGCGCAGCGATTCCGAACGGGCGCCGGCGGCGATGGCCAGCATGGCGATTACCGCGCCAACGCCGAAAATGATGCCCAAAGCGGTCAGCAAGGTACGCGCCTTGCGGGTGCGCAGGTTTTCCCAGGCAAGGACAATATCAGAAGCCCAGAGGCGGCGGAGGCGGCCAGCCGAGGCCAGCGGCGGAGAGGACTGCTGCCGAGTAAGAAGGTTCACGGCTGCCGCCCCCCGGCCGTCGCCGGATCGGCCAAAGCGACGCGTTGGCCGGCGTACAAGCCGGCAATGGCGGCGCGCCCTCCGGCCTGTAGAAGCACCTTTACGGGTTGCATCACAAAGCCGTTGCGGTGGGGGACATAAACAAAGCTACCGGTAGCGTTTTGAAAGACCGCCGCGGAAGGTATCCAGAGCGCGTGTTCCCGGACACTGGTAGTAATCGCCGCCAGCGCGCTCATGCCGACCTTCAGTTTTTGGCGCACCTGGTCAAGCCGGAGATGAACGTCGGCATGGCGATTTGACGGCGGACCGGTCAACCCGCCGACAGAAATGACTCGGGCGGCAAAGATGCGGCCAGGGAGCGCGGGAAACTGCACCACCGCGCTTTCCCCGGCGGCGAGATAGCCGAGATCGGCCTCGCTTGACTGTGCATCAATCTCCATACCGCTCTGATCCGGGATTTCCGCCACCAGGGCCCCCGCTCTTGCCTTGTCACCTGCCTGAAACGGGGGGGTATTTGCGCCAACCACCGAGGGAAAGAAATAGCCGCCCTGATTCGGCATGACCTGAACGTAGCCGCTCACATGAGCGCGCAGGGTCATGGCCTGGATGGCGTGTTGGGCGGAAGCCGCTTCGAAACGCGCTTTTGCCTCGGTGGCAAGTTGGTTGGCAATCTCAGCGGAGGCGTTGTTTTGCGTGCCGGAAACTTCCTGTTCTTCACGGAGCAGGCGCTCCCGCGCGGCCTGAAGACGTAGCGTATTATTTTTGGCTTCAATGGCGGGAAGAACCGGATTTTCCTTGATACTCCATTCCGCTGTGAGCACCGCGGCGCGCGCCTGCGTTAATTGATCCCGCATCTTGAGCGTTTGCGCGGCGGCGTCATCCTGCGCTTGCGAAACCTTCTGCATGGCAGCGGCAAGATCGGCTTGCGCCTGATGCCATGCAGAGGCTTCCGCACTGGGATCGAAGGCGGCGACAATCTCTCCGGGGCGCACGCGAACCCCGGTGGGCAGCAGCTTGGTCAAAGTGAGGTCCCCGCCCGCTACCATTGGCACTGTTATAACTTGGGTGGCCGCTCCCTGAGCAACACCTTTCAGGTAACAGACCAGCCGCACGTCCCCCACTTTGACAACTGCCGTGGGCACGGAAAGCGAAGCATCGCCCAAACGCTCCATTTTGACAATCAAGCCTGCGCCGGCGGCCAGAATTGCAAGCCCGGCGAGTATCGCAATCCAGCGCCGGCTCATGGTTGAGCACCACCTGGCTTAAGAGCGGGAGAAATGGCGGCGGGTCGCGCGGGAACACGATAGGGATCACGCAGAGCCACCGCCATTCCCGGCGCGACGGCGCCGGGGCTGAGAGGTGCAATCGCGACGGCGTCGGGCCTGGTAGCTAAAACGCGCACGGCGACAGGGCGAATGGAGCGCGATTTGACCAAGTAGATCAGCGATTGAGCATTTCTGGTAAAAACGGCGCCCGCGGGCACGATGAGGCAAGCGGGAATGCGATTGACCACGACATCCATGGTGCCTCGCATGCCGGGTAACAGGCCGGCGCCGTCCTGCTTAAATCTGGCGAGCGCCTGAAACACCAGGTGAGAGGATCCCCCCCCATATTCAACGATGGGCACCGGCGAAGTGGTTTCAATGTGGCCGCGGAAGATATGGCCCGGCAAACTATCCACGTGAAGCAGCACGGGGGCGCCGGCCTGAATCCGTCCACGATCGAGCTCGGAGAGGTTGCCACGCATTCTCAGGCTAGTGAGATCAGGAATCTCGGCAATCACTTGCCCCGGAAAGGCATTGTCGCCGGGACGCCACGGCTCGGCGCCAATCCTTCTCATATTGGAGTCAATGGTTGCAATACCGGAACCAGGCGCGGTCAGGACTAGTTGGCGCAGAGTTTTACGCGTCAGTTCGAGCTGGGTACGTGCGTAATCCCGAGCGCGCCGGAAGAAAGCAATGCTTGCGTCACTGGAACGCTGGTGCAGCAGCAGCAGCGCGTGCGCGGTTTTGAGCTTTTTCGCGTCAACGGTGACATCGAGCTCGTCCTCGGCGCCCTGGATAGGGCTGAGGATGGCGGCCTTCGAGGCTTCCAGCCGGGCTGACTGGAGATCTCGCTCCTGGTCCGCGATGGTGATCCTGTCCTGGCCTGTGGTGATCTGAGCTTGCGCGACAGCTTGGTCCAGGGCGGACTGCGCCTGCTTGAGTCTGGCGAGGTCCTCGGTAATCTGCTTTCTGTCCTGAGTCGTATCAAAGCGAACGACAACGTCGCCAGCGCGAACTCTCGTACCCGCCGGGACCAGATAAACAATGGTGAGGCCATTCCAAACGAGCGGGGCACGCAAGCGGACACGGCGCAGGGCAACCAAGCGGCCGCGCAAGGGGACAAGGACCCTAAAATCGCCTTGCCGAACGGTGGCCAGGGGAAGCAAGGTCCGCGGGCGAGATCGCCAATGGAACCAGCCGCCGGCCAAAATGGCGGAAATAACGGCAAGCGCCAGTCCAATCACGATTCGCCGAATTGCGCGGGAAGTCACGGACGGCCCTCCACTATAACGGCGTCGCCAGGACGCAGTCCCGCACTGACAGCCACGTTATTGCGATCATAGTTGGCGATGATGACTGGCTGGGAGCGTGTTCCGCCATGACTGCGCAGCGTTACCCAAGCAGCGCCGCTTTCCGCATTGAAGTGAACGGCGGCGCGGGGCACAAGCACGGCTTGAGTCGCGGGCAGCGTAACGTCTACAGCGGCCGACAAGTCCGGCAGCAGCCGCGGATCGGGTTGGTCCATTTGGAACAGCGCGACAAAGCTCCGTACGGGACTCCCCTGGGCGGCGGTTGCAACCGTGGATTCGGAGATCAAGCGAGCTGGCAGGACCAAACCCGGGTAGGTGTCGAAGCGGACCTCCACGCGCTCACCAGGATGCAGGCGCGGGTGGTCCACCTGATTCACGTCAGCCCGCACATTCATCGTACGAATGTCGTAGATACGAGCGAGGGGCTGGCCGGACACTAACTGCTGGCCCACCGCTGGAAGTCCGATTCCCGAAGCGCTCAGCGAGGGCTGCAACGACAAATAACCATCTATGGGTGCACGCACCTGCATGATGTCGAGGTTGCGGCGGGAGCGCAACCAGATCTGGTGTTGACGACCGCGCTTGATCTCCAGGATTTTCAGCTTGGCGGCATCGGAAGCGGCCTGGAGGAGATTCATTTTTTTCACAGCGGCCAGATGCGCCTCTTCCGCGCTTTCCTGAGCACGGTCCCAGCCGATTTGGATGGTGCCCAGGATAGGCGCCTTTCGCAGTTCGAGACGGGTCTTTTCCAACGCCGCTTCAGCGGCACTCAGGTCTTGCGCCCGCTGTTGAGCGTTGGCCCGGTTTTTTGCGATCTGCTCGGCCACCTGGAGGCTAAGCTGCTCGTACTGTGATTTCGCGCCGCGCGCGTTTTCCTGTTGCTGCGTGGAGTCGAATGCGGCGATGAGCTGCCCCCGCTTGACGCCAGAGGCGTTGGCGGCCAGATAGGTCAATCGCAGCGAATAGAAGCCACCCTGGAGCTCTGGAGTCGATATGTTGACGAATTGGGCCGCCTCGAGCTTCCCCGTCAGGCGCAACGTGGCCGGCTTGAGCCATCCCCATTGAGCGTGAACAACAGCGGCTCGCTGCCGTGTGGAGGCTGCCGTACGGCCAGGCTGCGCTCCCACAAGGACCAGCAACAGCACGAGGCGGACTCTGTGGAGTTTGGTCATCGGCTAGCAGGATCATAGCAAGCCTGGGGACATTAGTGGAGGCGGCACGGCCGCCGTCATTCCACGCGCTTCGGTAGAGCAGCCCCACCCGGCCATTCAACCCTACGTTGCGCGGTGCAGTAATGGGGTCCCCGGCCGAAGCTCACGCGGGATAGCCGAGCTTTACTAGCCCGAGTTCATCACACAACAGCGGTGCGGGAACTAAAGCCAACCCCAGACCTTTGCTGTCACTTCGGCCAGCGGTCTCGAACTCGAAACCAGTTCGACTCGACCCTGGCTCGTTCTGGTCACTTCAGTACCAGATCATCGGAATTGATGTGATAGCCCACGAGGGTGGCATGGTGATTGCTGATGTGCCAGAGAAAGTGCTCAGTGCCCGAGCCATAGGAGAAGCCGGTCTGATAGGTCAGTGCGACGGTTTCGCCGGTTCCCGTATGCCAGTTGATATTCCACCCCTTGAGCGAGGAGCTTCGGACTGGGCCGAGCTTGCGGTACACGGCATCAAGAAAGGCCGCGAATTTCGCTTCACTATTCGTTCCGCGCAGAAGGGTATCAGAGGCCGCATACATGGACGGGAAATGGCCTTGATCAAATTGCGCGTGGAATTGCGTCACGCCCGCTTCCGCCAAGGCGACATCCTTGCTGGAGTTGCACGACACCAGCAGCAGCGCCGAGGCCACAACCAACGTGAATACGCCGAGGCGGCGGGTGTTAACACAAGCGTTCGCGTTCAACTCTTCAGCCTCCCTGGATTTCACTCTGGCTTAGTATAGTGACCCTGAGCGGAAAATCTACAGACTTCATTGGACACCCAACGGCAAAATCACTACACTCTTGCAGGTATGCTGTCACACGTCTGCGCCCGGCTTTCGGTAGTTTCTTTCGCTTGCGTATTGGGTCTGGCTTGCCTGGCGCGCGCCCAAAGCACTTCGCCGGCGGTTACTGAAGCCCAGCTCCGGCAGCAACAAAAGCGAATCGAGAAACGACTCCACAAGCTCTGCCACAAGCAGGTCTGTTTTATCCGCGGCTTTTACGCGTCCGACCACCTGGCCTACGACGCTTTAGGGCGTGCCCTGGCGGACTATCCGCGCAATAGCTGGACACTGGGGGCAATCAAGGTTCAAGGGGTGCAGGTGCATGAGAAAAGCTGGGAAATAGACGGAGTACGGGCAGTGGCGGCGCCCTCCGACCCGCGCTTCATGCAGGATCCCACGTTTATCGAGCTGGGCGAACCGGTGGTTCTGCGGGTGACCATGACAGCCGCGCAGGTAGCCGCACTCAGCCGCGGACAACTGACGGCGTTATGCGACCGGCTGCTGGTCACTGCAAAAAAGGTTTATGGACGAGGCTGGTACCAGTCTGGCTCAGTCGTGTGGAGCGCGGGGGCATCAACCCCGGAATTAGTGGACCCACGGGGCCGGGATATCTTACGAGAAGGACCGCCCTCCGATCCAGGACGCACCATCTATGCCACCGCGCCCGCCATCCCGCCGTGCAGGCACCCGGTACTGGGGAAACGGGTTTCAACGGAGTCTCCTCACTATTCTGGGCGTGCGCTTGCGATGCATATCGGTGGCGAGGTCAGTCTGGAGGTTACCTTGGGGACCGACGGCCGCGCCCACGATATTCAGATCATGAAGGGCCTCGGATACATACTCGACCAGAGCGCAATCATGGCCGTCCGAAAGTGGCGCTTTCGTCCCGCACAATGTGACGGCAAGCCGGTTGCGGTGTCTGACGCAATTGACTTCACTTTCACTCCGATGGAAAGGCCGTTTTCTCCGCAGCCGGTGAACTACCCGGGCAACTGGAGGCCGACCGGAACTTACGTTCCAGCAGGCCGCAAAGTCAGCCAGCCGGAACCGGCGCTGGTTCCGCTGCCTCGTCATAGCCGGTTGGGGAATGAAACCAACAAACGCGGTTGGGCGGAGATTCGCTATGTGATCGGCCGCCGGGGAACCGTTACCGGCGTTACCTTTGCCCGCTGGTACCACGCGCCCACCGCCAGAAACTTCAGGAAATGGCGGCAGCAGGCGTTGGCGACCGTGGCTCATTGGCGCTTCCGGCCGGCAACCATCGACGGCAGCCCGGTGGCGTTTATTGCGCAGGTGAGATTGGTAGAGACGAAGAGATAGCGGTACGGCCGCTTTTATTCCACCCGCTTCGGTGTCCGGCCCCACCCGGCCCTGGCTGGTTTGGCGAGTTGTGTCCTGGCGTGGCTCCGCCACGCTGTTCACTTTTTTACCGGCTGACCAGCGGCTTCGCCGCTGGCTATTTTCCGGTGCGTCGCTCCGCGACGCAGGAACCGGAGCGCGAGGTTGGAGAGGTGGGGCGCCGTCTCCGCGGATAATGCTGGCGTGCCTGACACTGGGCGGCACGGCCCCTTTTATTCCACTGCTTCGTCATCCGGCCGAAGCTGACGGGAGGAGGCACGGCCTCGTCTCCTGTGTCGCCCGCCGCCATTGCTTCATCTTGGGGAGGAGGCCGCCCTTGCCATCCCAACAAAGCAAACTGCGCTTTGCCGGGGGGCGCGGAAGGGATTTCGCAGCCCTCCCCCGGCGATCTCTCCCAAAGGGAGGACTCGGTGGCTCGCTCCTTTGGGAGGTCGAACGCGTTCGGGTAAAAGCAAAGCGGGGCTCCAATCCCGATGGAAAGGAGCCCCGGCTGCTGGGTTCAAGCTACAAGACGGCTAGTCGCCACTGGATTGCGCGTCGGTGGCGGGGCCGACACGCAAGACCTGCAGCGTGATCTGGCCATTACTGCTCACCAACACGCCGCGCGCCTCCAGCTCGGTTCCGGTCGCCAAGCTGGTCAGCAGGCTGAGATCGCCGCCGTTGTCTTCATTGCACAACTGGGTGGCGGCGCTGGTGGAGGCGTTCAGGGTTGTCATGCCGGCCAGCGAGTCCAACGGCGACGTGGCGTCGAGGTTCAGCGTGAAGGTCAGGTTGGGAAGCGTGCCGGCCGGAGGCGCGGCCAACGTGCCCAGGGCATTGACCTGACCCAGCATGATTTCGCTGGCGGCCAGTTGCTGCGAACTGCCGCTGCCGCTCCAGGCGCCGCTTACAAGCACATCCTGCCCGGCGAAGATCTGCGAAGCGTTGAAGGCAGGCAGTCCGCTGAGCGAGGATTCGTCATCTCCAGTCACGTAGTTGGTGCTGGAGGAGACGGTCACTGTCACTGGCTGCCCCATGGTGGAGGCGTCCATCTCTTCGGTGGCGACCCACTGGAACGAGGTGAGATTGCCGCTGGAATCCTTGGTCGTGCTCACCACAATGCCATTGCCGGAATCCTGGCTTTGACCGTCTTCGCTCATGCCGCCATTGGTCATTTCCACGGTGAGGGCCAGCAGCGAGCCATCCTGCTGTACCTGGCCTTCGGCATGGACCACGGAACCAACCTGCAAGGCCGCCAGCGAGGCGCCGTTCTGGAAGGAGGTGGAGCTGTTAACGTTGAGCGTTAACGAGGCGCCGCTATCAAACTGCTTGACGGTGAAGGAGGTCGCGGTGACAGCGGTAACTGTGCCAGTGACCTCAACATCCTTATCCGCCTCGCTCTCCTTATCGACGGGAGCGGGCGCTACCGTAATCACCGGAGTAAAGGTGACCGTGGAGCCGGTCAAGTCAAAGGATTGAGCGAGGTTGACGTCCAGGCGCAATTCAGTGGCGTCGCTGGTCGTGATGGTGATGGGCTGTGCGAAAGTGAGGCTGACCGCGCCATTATTGACGACCGCGTCGGCGGAGACGGGCTGCTGTGTGGTGGGATCAATATAGGTAACGTGCGCGGCGGTGACGGTGAAGGAGATTCCGGTGTAGGTACCGGGCGCCAGCGATTCCAGCGACAAGGGCTCATCAAGCAGTCCCAGTCCGGTAACCTCGACTTTGCGCGGCGCCGTGAACAACGTTACGGAACCGGTGGCGGTGGTCATGGCGGCGTTGGCGACGGTGATGTCGGCCTCGATCACGCCAGTGAGCGGGGCGTCATGCACGGCAGTGAGCACCTGAGCGCTGGCGGAAGTATTGGAACTGGTGGTGAGCGAGGTCGAACCGCTGCCCCCGCAGGCGGCCAGCCCCAAGGCAGCGGCGCCGGCCAAGGCAAGCAGCAGCAGACGAGTGGGAACGCTGGACAAGGTGGAACACATGAGAAATCTCCTAAGCAAACCTTGGGGTGGGCGCCACGATTCCACGACAGGCGCGGGAAACGGCACAACCCCGCAAAAGCAGAGTGCATCCGGAGTGCCACTCTGGATGGCGAGGCGCACGGGCAGGTTTTCCGGGTAGTTAGCGTGAGCGCGCAGTGATCGCGGCGCGGCGCTGGTTGGTAAATTTGTCCAGCGCAGCCACTTTTCGACGTAGTGACGGCCTTAAAGAACGCAGAGCGCCTGTCCGCGAGGACAGGCGCAGTTGCATGAAGCTTTTCTGGGGCAAGGCGGAGCGAAAGGGATAGCGCTGGAAGAGCGTTGCGCACGCTCGCTATGAATGACGGCGCGCCGAACGAAAGTTCCGAGACTTTATTCGGGCCGTTAGGGCAGGCGGCACGCCCGCTTTTATTCCACTGCTTCTAGACGTGGCGTTTATCTTTCCGCCTGGTACAGACGCACGGAGTTGGCGGGCAAGTTGAGTTGGCCGGAAAACGCGACTGGCACGGCAACGCCGGGCGCGGGATGGGCGCCGGCGCGCGGCGAGAGCAAACTCGCGCTCGGCGAGCGGCATATTCGCGCTGCGCGCCAGCAGTAATCCTGCCGTAAAATGGACGCGCGCGTTGGTAGGAAACTCACGGCGGAGAAGCCCAACCGCGGCACCGGTCGTTTGCGGGTTGCGTTGCGCCAGTGTGGTCTGCAGGCGGTGCAGTGCGGCAAGCGCGGCGGGGGAAGGCAGCGGAAACAGGCGGCCGCGGCGAAGGAGATTGGGCAGCGGCCAGCACGAGCGCGGCGCAGGTAACCAGATAAAGGCAGCGCATAGGGCGCATCAGAATCGAGAGCAGCACGCTACAATACCTCGGAGTTCATCATTGTCCTCTCTTCTCAGCAAATCGGCAACGGTAGTGATGGTCCTGATGCTGTGGCTTGTGAGCGTTGGCCAGGCCCCGCGCCATCCGGACGCGCCATCCGGATCCACAACCGCAACCGCTGGTACGGAGCGCGGTCCGCGATTACGAAGCCGCGCAGCAGCTGCTCCAGGGAAGGCCGGCGAGCGACGCGGCAGCACATCAAGCCGCACTGCACCAGGCAATCGCGCATCTGCGGGAAGCGCTTCGGGCGGAGCCCGACTATGCGGCGGCGCTGCTGCTGCTGGGCAAAGCGCAAGTGGAAGCGGGCAACGCGCGTACAGCGGTGCAATCATTTGTGCGCCTCAGCGAGTTGGAGCCGGACCGGGCGCGCGCTCATGAATATCTTGGAGAGCTCTTCGCCAGCCATCAGCTCTATGACCGGGCGGAGCTGGAATTCCGGCTGGCGCTGCGGCGGCGGCCCGATTCGCGGCAGGCGGCCTTTGGGCTGGCGCTGGCGCAGGCACGCAACCGGCAATGGAGTGACGCCGTGAGCAGCCTCAACAAGCTCCTGCAGCTGGCGCCGCGGGATGTGAAAGCGCATCGTCTACTGGGCACCGTTGAAGCCAGCCAGGACCAATTGCCGGCGGCGCGGCAACAGTTCCAGCAGGTGATCGAGCTGCGGCCGCGGGATCCGCAGGGCTATCTCGACCTGGGTGAGTTATATGCCAAGGCGGGCGATTACAACGCGGCGAAACAATCCTTACGAAAGGCGCTCGCGCTCAGTCCGGCTCCGGCGGCCATAGCACGACTCGACCTGGCGCGCGCGGCGCACGCCCTGGGACGTGACAACGACGCGCTGGAAACGCTGGCGCCGCTGCTGCGGACTCCCGCGGTGCCGGAAGCGCTGGTGCTCGACGGCTTGAGCCAGGAACAGCTCCAGCATGCGGCCGTGGCCGCGCGGGACTACGAGAAACTGATGCGGCTCGCTCCCATGGACTTCCGCGGTTATCAACTGTTGGGAGCGTCGGAACTGGATCAGCATCAGGTGCGGCAGGCGTTACCTGTGCTGCGCCAGGCGGTGCAACTGTCCGCGGGCAACGGGGAAGCGGACTTCCTGTACGGAAAGGCGCTGTTCGAGACCGGAAACATGGCGGAAGCGGAAAAGGAATGCAAGACGGCGGTGGCGCTGCTGGCGCAGGACGCGCGGCCGCATTACCTGCTGTTTCAGATTTACTCCCGTACCCATCACCCCGTCCGAGCCCGGGCGGAACTTAAGCTGGCACAACAAATCAACGCGGCGCAGCGCCAGAAGCAGATGGGGATGGCAGCGCCACGCGTACAGATGGAACCATGAGATTTTCGCTTTGCCTGCTGGCCGGCGGTGTGTTGCTGGCCGTCTGCGCCGCTGGCGCGCAAGTGAACCGCGCGCATCCCGCCGTAAAGGCGCCCGTCATCCGGTTTGAAGACATTGCGCGGCAAACTGGCGTGACGGCGGCCGATGTGTACGGTGGCGACCACCGCAAGAACTACATCATCGAAACCACGGGCAATGGCGTGGTGATCTTCGACTACAACAACGACGGCTGGCCGGACATTTTCTTGGTCAATGGTTCGCGGGTGGGGGGCTTTCCGGCGGGTCAGGCGCCCACCAACCATCTCTACCGCAATAACGGCGACGGCACGTTCACCGACGTCACCGCGGCGGCCGGATTGACACACTCGGGCTGGGGACAGGGGGCTTGCGTTGGCGATTACGACAACGACGGCAACCTCGATTTACTAGTCACCTATTGGGGGCAAAACGTCCTTTACCATAACAACGGCAATGGGACTTTCACCGACGTGACCAGGAAAGCGGGGTTGTCCACCCCAAACAAACAATGGAGTACCGGCTGCGCGTTTCTCGACTACGACCACGACGGCAAGGCCGATATTTTTATTGCCCGCTATGTGGATTTTCATTACCACCAGGTACCCAAACCGGGCCAGGGGCGCTGGTGCCAATGGAAAGGGATTGACGTGATGTGTGGTCCGCGAGGGCTGAAAGGCGCTGTCAACGCGCTCTACCACAATAATGGCGATGGCACCTTCACCGATGTTTCCCACCAGGCGGGCATTGATCACCCCGCCGGCTATTACTGCTTCACGCCATTAACGGGAGATTACAGCCACGACGGGCGCACCGATATTTATGTTTCCTGCGACTCGACGCCGAGCATTCTTTATCACAACAACGGTAACGGAACCTTTAAAGACACCGGGCCGGAGGATGGCGTAGCCTTCAATGGAGACGGAGTGGAACAGGCGGGAATGGGCGTTTCCGCGGGCGATTACCTGGGCAATGGCAATCAGGACATCATCAAGACCAATTTTTCCGACGACACCAGCACGCTTTACCTGAATCACGGCGACGGCAATTTCGACGACGTAACGGATGAAGCGGGACTGGGCAACGTAACCCGCTATCTGGGCTGGGGAGCGGAGTTCATGGATTTCGACAATTCCGGGTGGCCGGACATTCTGCTCGCCAATGGACATGTGTACCCGGAAGTGGATGGCAAAGGACTGGGCACCAGTTACCGGGAACGCAAAGTCGCCTACTACAATCTACGCAACGGGCGTTTTGCCAACATCAGCAGCCAGGCGGGTCCAGCGCTGTTGGCGCGCCACTCCAGCCGCGGAGTCGCCACCGGGGACTTGTTTAACGATGGCCACCTGGAGGCGGTCGTTGACAATATGAACCAGCCGCCCTCCATCCTGCGCAACTTCGCCCCGATTGGGCACTTCATCAGCCTGCAACTGGAAGGGGTGCAATCGAACCGCGCCGCTTTAGGAGCGGAGGTTACGCTGGAAGTGGCGGGACACAAGACGCTGCAGGAGGTGCGCAGCGGCGGGAGCTTCATCTCGCAAAACGATTTGCGCCTGCACTTCGGGTTGGGCCGGCATCAGAAGGCCGGCCTGATCACGATTCGCTGGCCATCGGGCAAAGTAGAACGTATTCATGATCTGCCAGCGGATCATTATTATGTGATCCAGGAGGGTAAGGGCGTGCTGGCGAAGAAAACGCGAGGCGTTTCCCACATCAAGGTCGCCGAACCCCAGCCGGCGGGGCAATAACGGCCAGCTCTTTATGGCAGCGCATTCCATCGTGCATTTTGATTCCAGCCGCGTGTGGCGCGGAGGACAGCATCAGCTTCTGCTGCTGGCGCATGCGCTGCGGAATGCAGGCTGCAACCAGCTCATCTGCGCTCCGGACGCCGCGGTGCGGCAGCGCTATGAAGTCGCCGGACTGGAATGCACCGCCAGTGTGCCGGCGGCAATGCGGCGGGCACGAAGCGCCAGCGTGCTGCACGCACATGATGGCCGGGCGCTGGGTTGGGCGCTGCTGGCGGGCTGGGCGGCGGCCAAGCCGGTGGTGACGACGCGGCGCGTCACGTACCGAGTTCGCTTCTGGGGCGCCTGGAAGTACCGCCGCAGCGCACGCGTTGTCTGCGTATCGGAAGCGGTCGCGCGGAGCATGCGCCAGATCGGGGTGGAGGCCGCAAACGTGCACATCATTCCCGATGCCGTCGATCCGGCCATCGCACCGGATCCGGCCGCGGCGCGCGCGCAACTGCGGCAGGCTTTGCATATTGAGGGCGAGCGATTCTGTGCCGTCTGTGTCAGTGCGTTTACCGCCGAAAAGGGAGTCGGGGATCTTGTCGAAGCGGCAAAGGCGGCGCCTGAGACGGTACTGCTGCTGAGCGGCGAGGGTAAGCTCGATAGCAAACTCCGCAGCAGGGTGAAGGAGTTGGGGCTGCAGGAGCGCGTCTTTTTCCGGGAACAACTGCCGGCGGGCCTTGCACTGCCCACGCTGGTGGCTGGGGGCGATGTGTTTGTGCTTCCTTCCCGCGCAGAGGGATTGGGCTCTTCCCTGCTCTTAGCCTGGGTGGCCGGAACGCCGGTGGTGGCGAGCGCGGTGGGCGGGATTCCGGAACTAATAAAGGATGGGGTGAATGGCCGGCTGGTTCCTCCCGCATCACCCGCGGCGCTGGCCCAGGGGATAAACGAACTGAGGGGGAACCGGCAGCTTGCCCAGCAGTGGGCACGAGCGGGGCGGGAGGCGGTAGAGGAGAGCTATTCCCCGAAAAAGGTTTGCGAGCAGACCGTTGCCGTTTACAACGAACTAGCCTGAGCATTGGGGCGACGTTGCGGTGGGGACGATCAACTCCACTTGTAGCCCTAGGAGCCCGGCCGGCTCAATCTGAAGTTTTCTTTCATGCTCACCGATGATAGATTCAGGCAAGTATAGTTGCCGCCCGGGGATTCCGGAGCGACAAAGGCGGGAGGCGGAGCATGGTGAAAGTACTCGCAATGGGCTGGCCGGAAGCGGAAGCACAAAGCGCGCTGGCACAGCTAGCCGCGGAATGTCCATTCCCGGTAGAGGTTCAGCGCCGCTCTCTGACAGAGGCGTTGCAACCGAGCCAGGAGCAGTGGTCGGCCGCCGTGGTGGCGTACCAGCCGCAGGATCATGTGCTGACACAACAGGTGCTCACGTTTTTGGAGAGTTCGTACCCTGAGCTTCCGTTGTTTCTGATGGTGCCGCGCGAGTTAAGCCTGGAAGCGGCGCACGCGGTGACGAACGGACATAAGCTGCGGCAACTGCTGGTGTATCCGCTGAGCGCGAAGGAACTGGCCCGCTGCCTGGAGCCGTTTGCCCCCAGGACGAGCAACGCAGTCAGCTCCGGCAGCGCGCAGGCGCAGGTGATGAAGGGGATGGAAGAGCTGTGGGAGCGCTTTCGTCCAACCATCAAGTCGCGGGTGGAGACGGTCGGCAGAGCGGCAACGGCGTTACGCGAAGGCACGCTGGATGAGGCACTGCGCGAGGCGGCGGTGAGGGACGCGCACAAGCTGGCGGGGGCGGTGGGGACGTTTGGATTCAGCGAGGCTTCCAAACTGGCACGGACCCTCGAGGTGGGCCTGCAGCAACCGATGACTGACGAGCTGCGCCAGAGTCTGGCCGACACGGCGCAACAATTATACGGGCTATTAATGCCGGAACTTTCTCCCGCTGCAAACGTTGCAGAGGCCGCTCATCATGGAGCTTAGCGACAACGAATGGCTTTTTGAGCGTAATCCGCAACCAATGGTCATTTATGACCAGGAGACGTTGCGGTTTCTCGCGGCCAATGACGCCGCGCTGCGAATGTATCAGTACACGGCGGACGAGATGCAACAACTCGCCGTGCCGCAGATTGCCGCCGAGCCCCACTCGCTGCTTGCCTACCTGCGCAGCGCGCCTTCCGAGGATCGAGTTTCCTATACCGAGCACCGCCGCAAAGACGGCGGACTTCTGCGCCTGCAGGTGATCAGCCACCCGGTGGAGTATCGCGGCCGGGCGGCGCGTTGCGTTCTGCTGCTGGACCAGACGCAGAGCTTGCGGGCCGAACAGGTCATGACGGCGCGCGCGCGGCGCTACAGCGCCGCCTTCGCGCACGCCACTTGGCCGATGGCCATGGTGAGCGGGAATCTCACCACGATTCATGAGTGCAACCGCGCCTTTGCCCAACTGATCGGGGCCGAGGTGGACGACATTGTGGGGAAAAACCTGCTGTCGTTGACGCTCCGGGAAGATCGTAATCTGCATTTGCCCTACCTGATCCGGGTGGAGGCGGGCGAACTCGAGTCCTTTCACATCGATAAGCGGATGCTTACGCGCGCAGGAGACATTGTTCCCACGCGCATGCACTGCGTGCTGCTGCCCGCCACGGAAGAGCAACCCGCTGCCTACCTGTTGCACGCCCAGGACCTGAGCGCGCAACTGCAAGCCGAACAGCTCAGTTCCGACCTGCAAAGCAGGTTGAAGGCGATCCTGCGCTACTCCAATGAGGCCACGCAGTTGCTTGGCGCGGATGGCCGGCTGCTCTATGTGTCTCCCTCCGGAGAGCGGATTTTGGGGCGCAGCGCCGAAGAACTCATGAAGAGCGACTGGCGGGAGTTTGTTCACCCGGAAGACCTGCATCGCTGTGAACAGCTCTTTGCCAGACTCTTAGAGACGCCGCAGGAAGTGGTGCGCGGCTCTTATCGCTACCTGCACGGAGACCAAAGCTGGCGCTGGTACGAGGCCACCGGAACCAATTTGCTGCATGAGCCTTCCTTGCGCGCGGTGGTTGTCACGTTCCGGGAGGTTACCGCGGAAAAGCTGGCGGAAGATACTTTGCGGGAAAGCGAGGAGCGCTACCGCGCCGTGGTCGAACAGTCCAGCGAAGGTATCTTTGTTTTCGACGCGCATCATTGGCGCATCATCGACGCCAACCCCGCCTTTTTGAAGATGATGGGGTACAGCCGCGAACAGATTCTCCAGGTCTCGATCTTCGATCTGGTCAACGCGCCGGAGGAACAAGTAGAAGGCAATGTGCGGCAGGTTGTCGAGCAGCGGAAGTTCCGGCTGGGGCAACGCCTGTATCGCAAGGCTGATGGTGGAGAACTCCTGGTCGAGGTCAGCGCTTCGTTGATCGAATACGGAGGCCGCCAGGCCTGCAGCGTTGTGGTGCGCGACATGACGGAATGGCTGCGGCTGGAGCAGGAATTGCGTCAGGCGCAGAAGATGGAGTCGATTGGGCGGCTGGCGGGCGGAGTAGCGCATGACTTCAATAACCTGCTCACCGTGATTCTGGGCTACAGCGAGTTGCTGCTGTTAAGCGAGGAATCGAACCCGGTGCAGGAGGCGGTGGGCCTGATTCATCAGTCAGCGACGCGCGCCGCTGAACTGACGCGCCAACTGCTGGCCTTCAGCCGCAAGCAGGTGCTGGTGCCGCAAATTCTCGATTTGAACAGCCGCACGCACTCCATGCACGCGATGTTGCAGCGCCTCATCGGAGAGAATATCGAGCTGCTGCTGAGCACGGAAGCCGACCCCGCGCTGGTGCGCGCCGACCCCAGCCAGATCGAACAGGTGATTTTGAACCTGGTGGTCAACTCCCGCGACGCCATGCCGGGGGGTGGACTGCTATGGATGCGCACCCACCGGTTGCGCGTGCTGGCGTCCAATTTCCTGCAACTGGAGGCCGGCGAATACGTGGTGTTTTCCGCAACCGATACCGGCATCGGCATGGACGAGAAGACCCAATCGGCCATTTTCGAGCCGTTTTTCACCACCAAAGGCGATCAGGGGACCGGATTGGGTTTGGCCACCGTCTACGGCGTGGTCAAACAGAGTGGTGGAACCATTCAGGTGGATAGCAGCTTGGGGGCGGGCACGACGTTTTCGGTGTTTTTGCCGGCGTGCACGCCGCAGGGAACGGCGCTACCAGCCCCGTCCCGGGAGGAACAGCCCACACTGGATTTCGCCCAGGCGATCACCGTTGCGGCGCTGACGGAAGAGGAAGAGAGCAACAATCAGCTCGTTAGCTGCAGCCAGCCGAATGCCAGTTCGAAGCTGCTGCTCGTCACCGCGCAACACGCTCAAACACGCCGGGCGCTACGGCGCATGCTGGAAGGGGCGGGTTACGCGGTGCGCGTTGCGGTGCGCTTCGACGATTCCTTGCAACTGGACAGCCTGAGCTTTAAATGCCTGATTAGCAGCGAGGCCGGCGATCACGAACGGGCGCAACTCGCCGGCCTGCCTTCGTTACTGCTCGGCAATCTCGATTCGGGCGCGGGGCATGAACAGCCAAACTTGCTTTTGCCTCCAGTCGGACCGGGCTCCATTTTACGCTGGGTGCGCGAAGCGCTGCACGCCAACGCGCCTGCAGTTGCCGTGCAGACAGCGAAGCCGGAATGATGGAGGGCAGGCGATGACCGCTAACGATTTCCGCAGGCTTGCTTTAGCGCTGGAGGGGGCCGAAGAGGGTTCCCACATGGGCGCCGCCGACTTCCGCGTGGGAGGCCATATCTTTGCCACCCTGGCTTCCATCGAAAAGGGATTTGGGAACCTGATGCTGACGCCGGAGGTGCAAGCGGAATTTGTGACCACCGAGCCGGAGATATTCATTCCCGTATCCGGCGGCTGGGGCCGCAACGGCGCGACCCACGTTCACCTGGCAAAGGTTCCCGAAGACGTCCTGGCGGGGGCGCTGCGCACCGCCTGGCGGCTGCGTCTGGAGCGCAACCGGGCCACCCGCAAGCGGCGCGCGGGTTCCCGGCCTCTCTGATCGCCCTCAGGCCGCTTTTTTCTGCAGCATGCCCAGCACACCCTTGCGATTTTTGTGCTTCTGCTCGTAGCTGCGCACCTGACGCTTCTGCACAGAGGAAAGATGGGGAATCTTATTTTTCAGCTCTGAAATCGTGAGGTGCTGATAACGCGGGATCGGCAGATCGCGATCGGGGGATTTGCCCTCCCGGTCCTTACGTTTCTCGCCTTTGGTCTCTCCATACTGCGCGCGCTGCTTGTTCACAATACGCGCGGCGACTTCTTTGGCGCGACCCTTATAGCGGCCGGAGCGTTGAAACTTGGTTTTCAACTCTTCATATTCGCGTTCCCGCTTGGGGCTGGCTCCACGTGGCATAAATTTCCCTCCTGTTGGGTGGGATGCGCCGTAACCGCACAAAGGAGGCCGCACGGTGTGGGTGGGTTGCGTGTGGATGAAGGGTGAGGCAGCGGCCTCTGAGTCGGACCTTTACTGTCACTTCAGCCTGCGATTTCGAACTCGAAATCAGTTCGACTCGGCCCTGGCTAGTTCGGCCCTAGCTCGTTCGGCCCTGGCTCGTCTTGAGTTTTACTCTATCTCGGCCAACAGCTCCTGCGCACTGACCGCGGCGCCTTCGGACACCGCTAACTGGCGAACGCGGCCAGACTTGGGGCTGCGCACCTCGTTCTGCATCTTCATGGCCTCCAGGACCAAAAGCGGCTGGTGGGCCTCTATTGCATCGCCGGCCTGCACCAGCAGCTTGACTACCCGGCCCGGCATGGGAGCGGTAATCCGTGCCAGGCCATCTTTATGTGTGTTGCGACTGGCGGGTGAGTAACGGCGCGGGTCCAGGATGGTGGCCAGCACTTCGCTATCGTCGCTGAAGACGCGCCACGCGGCCTCCTCCGGTCCGGGTTGTTCCACCCAAAGCCGGTAAGAGCGCGAGCCAATCAGCAAGGAGAGTAGAGCGCGTCCGGGCAATTCGCGGATCCAGCACAGATCGACCTCCAGCGGTTCGCCGGCCAGGGCACAAGTGCCCGGGTTGGCGCCGGCGCTTGGCAGATCGAGCTGCACTTCGGTGTCGCCAATTTGGACAAGGAGTCGCATAGGAGCCGCAAACAGCGTTAGCGCAAGCCCTCCCGGCGCGCGGTCTGCTGCCAGTTGGAAGAGGACGGCGCGGGAGATTCCGGAACTAGTTGCGACTGGCGCGCGTAACTGAGCGCCCCCGCCAGTGCAGCGGCATTTTCCAGCTCGCGTGTGGCTGCCGCCTCACTTTCCAGGTCACGAGGTTGCGCCAGCAAACGCTCCACGAATGAGGTATCCACGTCGCCAGCGGTGAAGGTGGAATCGTCGAGGGCGCGGCGGAAGAAGGGAAGGTTATGGCGAATGCCGCTGATGTGAAATTCACCCAGGGCGCGCCGTAGGCGCCGTAGCGCCTCAGGCCGGTCGGCGCCCCAGGCAATCAATTTGGCCAGTAGAGGATCGTACTCCAACGGCACCTGCCAGCCTTCATACACGCCGCTGTCGACCCGAACGCCGGGGCCGGAAGGCGTCTCCCAGACGGCGATGCGGCCGGGGCTGGGAAAGAAATTATTCGCGGGATCCTCAGCGTAGATGCGGCATTCAATGGCATGGCCGCGCGGTTGGATGTCTTCCTGGCGCCAGGGCAACGGCGCGCCCTCGGCAATCTGGATTTGTGCCGCGACCATATCAATCCCCGCAACCATTTCGGTTACAGGGTGCTCCACCTGCAGGCGGGTATTCACCTCCAGGAAGTAAAAGCCGCCGCTCTCATCCAGCAGGAACTCCACCGTGCCGGCGTTTTCGTAGCCGGCGGCGCGGGCCACACGAACCGCCGCATCGCCCATACGGGCGCGCAGTTGGGGGGAGAGCCGTGCCGAGGGACTCTCCTCGATGATCTTCTGATGGCGGCGCTGCACCGAGCATTCACGCTCGCCAAGGTAGATGGTGTTGCCCCGGCGATCCGCCAGGATCTGGATTTCGACGTGGCGCGGGCGATCCAGGGCTCGCTCGAGGTACACGGTGTCGTCGCCAAAGGCGCTCTGTGCTTCCGTGCGGGCCAACTGATAGGCGCCGGCGAGGTCCTGCGCCCGCTCCACGCGGCGCATGCCTTTACCCCCGCCACCGGCGGAAGCTTTGAGCATGACGGGGAAGCCGGCGCGCTCGGCTTCCCGCAGTGCCTCTTGCAAGGTGGGCAGGGCGGCCGCGCCGGCCAGCATGGGAACGTCGTGACGCCGCGCCAGCTCGCGAGCCGCGGTCTTGCTGCCCAATTGCCGCATGGAGACAGCGGAAGGTCCAATAAAAATCAGCTCCGCGTCAGCGCAGGCCTGGGCAAACTCAGGGTTTTCGGAGAGAAAGCCGTAACCGGGATGGACGGCTTGCGCTCCGCTGCGCCGGGCCGCCTCTATTACGCGAGAAATGTTGAGATAGCTCTCGCGCGCCGCCGCCGCACCCAGCGGATAGGCCTCGTCCGCCATCTGCACATGCAGCGCGGCACGGTCCACCTCGGAATAGACGGCGACGCTGGCAATGCCGAGATCACGGCAAGCGCGGATCACGCGCACCGCGATTTCGCCGCGGTTGGCCACGAGAATCTTGCGAATCTTTGCGGAAGCCGGGATGGGATCCCTCCGAAGTTCTAGCGGGCGGCGGGCAGGACGGCCGCGGACGTCTCGCGCGGCAGCCAATGCAGCTCTTCAGCCAGCGCCAGCACATCGTTGACGGACACGTCATTGAGGTGGTTGCGCTCCGCGCCGGCGCCGGTCTCGATCTGTTTCTTCAAGTAGAGTCCGGCCAGATCCACCGCCATCCGGTCACTTAAAGCCTGGCCGGTGCGGCGTTTGAATTCCACCCAGGCGGGATGCGGCAAGCCCACCCAGACGCCTTGTCCATTGACCAGAAACTTGATGTCGACGGTATCGCTGTGGCGGGTGGCGATGCCCACGATCAGCGACTGGTACTCACAGCGGTAAGGCTTTTGGGAGAGCGGGTCGGTGATGGTGAAGTCCTCGTACATAGGAATGCTCCTCGCGCGTTATGCCTGAGCGCTGGCCGGCGCCTGCGCCCGTAACTGCTCGAAATGATGCGCCAACTGCAGCAGGCGCGCCTCGGCAAAATAATTACCCAGTAGCTGCACTCCGACCGGCAGACCATCGGCGTCGCCACAGGGAACGGAGATGCCGGGAATGCCTACTAGATCGGCGGTGACCGTATAGATATCCGCCAAATACATCTCCAGGGGATTACCGGTCTTCTCGCCCAGTTTGAACGCCGGGGTTGGGGCGGTTGGAGTAAGAATCACATCCACCTGCTGGAAGGCCTTGCGGTAGTCGGCGGCCAGCAGCGCGCGCGCCCGCTGCGCTTGCTTGTAGTAGGCGTCGTAGTAACCGGCGCTGAGCACGTAGGTACCCAGCAGAATGCGGCGCTTCACCTCAGCCCCGAAGCCCTGATCGCGCGTGCGGCGGTACATTTCCGCCAGGGTGGCGGCGTCTTTGTTGCGGAACCCATAGCGCACACCGTCGTAGCGCGCCAGATTGGCGCTGGCCTCGGCGGTGGCGATGATGTAATAGGTGGCAATGGCGTACTGGTTGTTGGGCAGCGAAATGTCAACGATTTCGCAGCCCGCGCGCCGGAACACTTCAATCGCCTCGCGGACGCGCGCTTCCACCCGGGGGTCCAGGCCGGAGGCAAAGGCATCACTGGGAACGCCAATGCGAAGACCGCGAATCGGCTGATCCAAGGCGGCAACGTAATCCGGCACCGGGACATCGGCGCTGGTGGAATCCAGCGGGTCGCGTCCGGCAATCGCCTGCAGCAACTGTGCGGAATCCTTGACCGTGCGTGAGAAGGGCCCAATGTGGTCCAGCGAGGAGGCAAAGGCCACCAGCCCAAAACGAGAGACACGCCCATAGGTCGGCAGCAGACCAACGACGCCGCAAAAGGAAGCGGGTTGCCGGATGCTGCCGCCGGTATCTGAACCCAGCGCAACCACCGCGGTACCCGCCGCCACAACTGCCGCGGAGCCGCCGCTGGAACCGCCGGGAACGCGATCGAGGGCGCGTGGGTTGCGCACCGGCCCATAAGCGGAATTCTCGTTGGACGAGCCCATAGCGAACTCGTCGCAGTTGACCTTGCCGAGAATAATGGCGCCTGCCTTCTCCAGCCGCTGCACCGCCGTGGCGTCGTAGCGCGGGACGTAGTTTTCCAGCATCCTGGAACCGCAGGTGGTGCGCACCCCGGCGGTCGAGATCACATCCTTCACGGCAACCGGCACGCCCGCCAGGGGAGGCAACTCCGCGCCCTGGTCCACCAGCGCGTCAATTTTGCCGGCCTGCGCGAGGGCGCGTTCCTTGCAGAGAGTCAAATAGCCATTCACCTGACGATCAGCATCATCAATGAAGGCATAAAACCGCTCCACCAACGCGGCCGCGGTGGTCTGCTTGTTGCGCATCGCGCTTCGGACACTGTCGATGGTCAGTACGGCCGGATCAGTCATAGAAATCGTTCTCGCTCCAATGGTCAGTGGCGAATCGTTCGGTGTAATGCCGCGCGCGGGGGCAACTCAACCTTTATCGATAATGCGCGGCACCTTGAAATGACCGGCGCCACTGAGCGGCGCGTTCGCCAGCGCTTCTTTCTGCGAAAACCAGGGATGCGGCTCATCGGGCCGCGTCGTAACCTCCGAAATGGCGGCTTCATTGGAACCGGGCTGCTGTCCGGCGGCGGCCGCGACCGCCGCGCCCAGCACATGCTCCATGGCGGGTAGATCGGCAATCTGGAGCTGATTCAACTGCTCGACGTAATCGAGGATGGCGCTGAGGTCCTGCTGCATAGCGCCAATCTCCTCGGCGGAGAGCTCCAAATTGGCGAGGTTCGCGATGTTCTGCACAGTTTCGGCGGTAATTTTCATAGAGTCTTTCCACGCGCGGGGCGGCTCCTGGCGCCGGGTTTGCGGGCGCTAACAGGCTGTTTCGGCCGGGCCTCGGCCTGAGTGGCCGTTCGCAGCTCCAGCCGGTTCACTCGTCCGGGGCCGACAAAGCGCGCCAATTCCGCGAGCAATTCGCGTTGAATGCCCTGCAACTGCGGCAGCCACGCGGGGTCGAGCACTTCCACCGTCAGTACGCCGTCCTCACACTCCAGAGGGCGGGTGCGGCTGGCGATGGTCTGCCCGGCCACCAGCGGCCAAGCCAGTAGTGCCGCTTGCGCGCGCGAGGCCTCGGGCCAGTTGCGGAAAGCGGACTGCAATGCCTGGGCGATGGCATCCATGAACTATTGATCTTATCGCAGCGGCGCTCCGGGCGCACTGCCCCCCCTTGGCGCCGGTTTCCCTGACGGGGCAGCGCGTTGTAAAATAAACATACATGCACAAGGACATTGACACGCTCCTGCAAGTCCAGGCCACGGATCGCACCCTCAAGCAATTGGAGGCTGAACTGACGGAGTTGCCGAAGCGGCGTGCCGCTATCGAGAGCCAATTGAGCGCTTCGCAGCGGGTTTTGGAGCAGCGGCAGAGCGCCCGGCAAAATCACCAAGCCGAACGCAAGAAGATCGACCGCCAGATCGAAGACCTGCGCGCCAAAATCGAGAAATCCCGCAGTCACTCTTCCAGCGTAAAAAACAACCAGGAGTACCGCGCGTTGTTGGATGAAATCGCCTTTGCGGAAGGCGAAATCTCCAAGTGTGAAGAGCGCATTCTGACGCTGATGGAAGAGAGCGAACCGCTGGAAAAGCAGGTGCGCGACGCGGAAGCCGAACTGGCGCAGGCGCGGCAGGGCATTGCCAAGGAAGTTGCCGAACTGGAAGGGCAGATCCAGAGTCTGCGGCAACAGCGGGAAGAGTTACTGGGGCGGCGCAAGAATCTGCGCAAGGATCTCGACGCTATGCTGCTGCGGCGTTACGACCGCATTTCGGAGCTTCGTGGCCATGGGGTCGCCATCCTGGATCAGGAAACCTGCGGGAGCTGCCGGGTTCGCTTCCGTCCGCAGTTTCTGCAGGAGTACGCCAATCAACCTGACCGTATTTTCCTGTGCGAATCCTGCGGCCGCATTCTGGCCCCGCGTGAACAAGCGGAAGCCGCCGGACATTAAACAGCGCACCTCATGGAACTGATCCTGCACGTGGACGGGGGCTCGCGCGGAAATCCAGGGCCGGCCGGCTACGGTGTTTTCATTACCGACCCGCAAGGCCGCACGCTGGCCAAGCTCAAAGGCGCACTCGGCTCCCAGACCAACAACTTCGCCGAATATCGCGGCCTGATCGCGGCCCTGAAGTACGCGCTGGAGAAAAAAGCCGCCAACGTCACCATCATCGCCGACTCCCAACTGATGGTGCGGCAGATGCAAGGCCACTATCAGGTCAAGAGCGAAAGTCTGCGACCGCTCTACCTGGAGGCGCAGCGGCTCGCCCATGCCCTGCCCCGCTTCCGCATTGAACACGTGCTGCGCGGAAACAACAAAGAGGCCGACCAGTTGGCCAACGACGCCATGGATGAAGCGCGCAAGCAGGGCGGCAAGGTGCTGGAATTGCGCTGGGAATCACCGGCGATGAGCGGCGCCGCCAGCGTGAGCGGCGCCCCCGCGGAGAGTTCTCCGGCGGCGCCCCACCGTGCTCCGGCGGAAGCTTCGCGCGTGAGTCCTGAGCCGGTAACTGCGGCGATCCAAAGCGCGCTGCCCGGACTTGCAGGTGGCATTCCCGCCAAGGAGCCGGCGCCCGAGGTCATCGAAGGCGTAATTGAACGAGGACAGATCCGCTTGCCACGCGCCCTGCCCTGGCCTGACGGTACCCGCATTACCATCCGGCCACGCCGCTCGTAGCCGCCGCTGACTCGACGCGGCCGCTTTTATTGCATCCAGTTTCATCTGTGCGGTCTCGTCTTCTGGTCTAATGAACAGCAATGAGTTCAGGCACGCTCTATCTCGTGGCAACACCCATTGGCAATCTTGAAGACATCACGCTTCGCGCGGTGCGCGTGCTGCGCGAGGTGGACCTGATTGCCTGTGAAGATACACGCCACAGCCGGAAGCTGCTGACGCATCTGGGTATTGAAAAGCCCCTGATCAGCTACTACGAGGAGGTCGAAGGCAGCCGCGGAGAAAAGTTGCTGGAGCGGCTGCTGCGTGGCGAACATGTGGCGCTGATCTCCGATGCCGGCACGCCCGCCATCTCCGATCCCGGCTACCGGCTGGTGCGGGCGGCGCTGCAGGAGGGGGTCGCGGTTGTGCCTGTCCCCGGGCCTTCCGCACTGCTGGGTGCACTCGTGGCAAGCGGCCTGCCCACGGACCGGTTCAGCTTTTTGGGCTTCCTCCCCTTCCGCAGCGGGCCACGCCGGCGTCTGCTTCAGCAATGGCGCACCCACGAGGAGACACTGGTCATCTACGAAGCTCCGCACCGCCTGCTTGACTGCCTGACCGATCTCCAGGCAGTGATGGGTTCCGGGCGGCCAATCGTGGTGGCGCGCGAGCTGACCAAGCTGCACGAGGAGTTTACCCGCGGGACCCTCGCCGAGGTGCGCCGGGCGTTTGCAACGCGTGAACTGCGCGGGGAGTTTGTATTAGTCCTGGGCGGCAACGCCGAAACTGACCAGGCGCAGGCTGGGGAAGGGGCGGCTTCCGCCGAGGATCCACTTGTCGCAAAGACGGCTGCCGAACCGGGCGCCCGCGTCCTCGAGTTGCTGCGAGAGGGCCTGGAGGAAAAGCAGGCGCTAAAGCAGGTGGCGCGGGAATGCGGTCTTTCCAAAAGCGAGGTGTATCGCAGTTGGCAACTCTACAAGCCAAGGGCAAAGCTGCCGGCTGCTGGCGGTGCGTAGTGCCCTATACTGATGCTGGAGCTGAACCGCTCACCGGGCACTCATGAAACGCGAAATCCTTTCCAACACACGCGGCCCCAAGTCCATTGGGCCGTATTCTCAGGCAGTGCGCTGCCAGGGACTAATCTTTATTTCCGGGCAGGTAGCCATAGATCCGGCAACGAACAGTCTCATCTCCGACACGAGCATTGAGGCGCAGACCCGCCGCGTGCTGGACAACATCAGCACCCTTCTGGAAGAGGCGGGCAGCAGCATGGCGCAGGCGCTCAAGGTGACGGTGTACCTCTCCGACCTGGCCGATTTCGCCGCCATGAACGACATCTATCAAAGTTTCTTCCCCGCAAATCCACCGGTGCGCTCCACCGTGGAGGTGAGCCGGCTGCCGCGCGACGCGCGGGTTGAGATCGACGTGATCGCGGAAGCTTAGGCCAGACCAGTTGCGGCAGATGCAGAAAGGCCCCGGCGGTGCCGGGGCCTTTGCTATTTTGTGGGTTGAGGCTGCTCTCCGCAGGTCAGCGGCGCAACGAAGTCCAAAGGCAGTGCTCCGACCGGAAGGGCTCGGACGCTGGTGTTACCACCAGCCCGCCAAATGGGGCCGCCAGCACTACGCCTTGGTCACGCGGTTGGACTTGATGCAGGCGGTGCAGACGCGCAAGCGGCGGGTAGCGCCGCCAATTTTGGCGCGCACGGGCTGCAGGTTGACTTCCCAGCGACGCTTGGTCACGTTGTGCGCGTGACTGATTTTGTTGCCGAACTGCGGACCCTTGCCGCACAATTCACAAACGCGAGCCATAAAGATTCACTCCTCGTTCTGGTGTCCCGGACAGTTGGGCGGTCGCGGAACTGGCGTTTTCCAGGAATTCACTCCGGGACGTCTGCCCGGCACTTCCCGCGGCTGCCAGACAACCATGCGGGGCAGCGGCTGTGACAGCGGAGGCAGTACAGGCGGGACAAAGCACAATGATAGCAGAATGGAGCTTGGAATGCCACCTGGGGGAGGGCATCCGCCGCTTGAATCCCCGTTGCAGCCCGCCTAGGATTGAGGCACCGAGGCCGACTGTGCACTCCGGAGTTGCTTTGTATGGAAATCCGTCTTGGCGATACCATTGACGACCATTGCGGCAGTTGCCGCCAGATCATGGATCATGCGGTAGTAGCCATGCTGAATGGCGAGGTCGTGAAGGTGCGTTGCCGTACCTGTAATCGCGAGCACCCCTACCGCAAAGGCAAGGGGGGCAAGCAGAAAGAGACCAGCGCGCAGCAGGCCTTCAATGACGTGCTGGCTGGTATTCTAGGAGACCGGGGAGAGGCGCCGGAGGATAAACCCAAGCGCCGCCGCCCGGGTGGCAAGTAGCGCTGCACACATCGAGCGGGCGCGGACCGTGCTGGAACGAGCCGTTGGACCAGGCGCGGGCCTAACGCCCAGGTTTTCACACGGCGCATCCGCCGGCGGCCCTGAATGGGCTGCCCTGCTGGCGGCACGGCCGCTTTTATTCCACCCGCTTCGGTGTCCGGCCGAAGCTCACGGATGGTGGCCGCGCTTTACTAGTCGCCAGCCGTGCGGGACCTAAAGGGCAACCCCGGACCTTCGCTACGACTTCGGCCTGCTATTTCGAACTCGAAAGCAGTTCGACTCGGCCCTGGCTCGTGACGATCACATTCCCAAGCGCGCTCCGCTCCATTTACCGCTGTGCCATATGTCCCAAAGTTCCCCTCCCCCAGCCGTTAACCCCGAGGCGAAAGCAGACTCGAGCGCAGGCCCGGCTTCGGAATTGAATCCGAGCTCGACGCAACGTTCTGCCCCGCGGCCCACGTTGCGCGAGGCTCCCTTTGCGCGCTCCATTGATCTGCCGGGTGTATTGGAGTTGTTTGCGCAGTTTCTGCGGACCCCGTTGGGGCGCGAACGGCTGGAGAAGCTGGCGTTTCTTCAAGAGCGCGAATTGCTGGAACGCGAGCAACGGCTGGTGCGCGAGGCGCTGGCGCTGGCCTCCTGCCGTAGCCTGCCGGCCTTTACGGAGATCGCCGATCCACGGCCCGCACTCGCGCGCGCCGCCCTCGCCGGCCTGGTGCTCTCGGCCGAGGAGCTGTTGCTGGTCGTTGCCTTCGCCGAACGGATGGGTGAACTGCGCCAGACTCTGTTGCACCCTCCAGTCGAACTCAAAAGCAAGCTTCCCGAACTGACGGCGCTGGCGGAACGGCTGCCGGTTTTGGAGGAGGCGCTTCGTGCCATCCGCGGGAAGCTGCTGCCCAACGGCGAACTGGACGATCACGCCAGCCCCAACCTCTTCCGGCTGCGGCGGGAACTGGAGCGGCAGAAGCGCGCCATTGAAGTCTCGCTGCAGCAGCACGCCCGCCGGCTGGGCACGGAAGGCGTGCTGCAGGAAGAGCTGATTACCATCCGCGGCGAACGCTTCGTGCTACCCGTCAAAGCGGAACTGCGGCGGCGCGTTCCGGGAGTGATTCACGGCGCCAGCAACAGCGGTCAGACCGTGTTCGTTGAACCGCTGGAAACCATTGAACTCAATAACGAGCTGATCCGGCTGCTGGACGAGGAACAGGCGGAGGAACAGCGCATTTTTGCCGGGATCACCCGCCTGCTGCATCAACATGCGCCCGCGCTGAGCCTGGGCGCCGTGCTCTACGGCGAGTTGGAGTTTCAACTCGCCAAAGGCCGCTTTGCTCAGGCCTACGAGGCGACGCACGCCACGTTTTCCGCGGAGAGCGAGCGTTGCTTTGATCTGCGCGAGGCCCGCCATCCGCTGCTGGTCGCCACGCTTCGCGAACAAGGGCGCAGGGTGGTGCCTCTGACGCTGCGGCTGCGCGAGCAACACATCCTGGTCATGAGTGGACCGAATACGGGTGGCAAGACGGTGGTCCTGAAAACGGTTGCGATGGCGGCTTGCATGGCCCATTGCGGCCTGCCGGTCTGCGCCAGCGCCGCCGAAGTGCCGGTGCTGGATGCTCTCCTGGCCGACGTGGGGGATGCGCAGTCGCTGCGCGAAAGCCTGAGCACCTTCTCCAGCCATATCGTGAACCTTCGCTCGCTTCTGGAACAGGCGACCGCCGGTTCCCTGCTCGTGCTCGACGAGCTGGGCGCCGCCACCGATCCCTCCGAGGGGGCGGCGCTGGCGATGGCCATCACCGAACAATTGCGGCAACTGGGCTGCTTTGCGCTGATTTCCACTCACCATGGGGCCATGAAGCAGTACGCCGCCACGCAGGCGGGCGTGCTCAACGCCTCGGTGGGTTTCGATGCGGAAACGCTGCGCCCCACTTACGCCTTCCGCACTGGCGTGGCGGGCGTCTCCGCGGGTCTCGACATGGCGGCGCAGCTCGGACTGCAGGGTGAAATCATTGCCGCCGCGCGCTCGTTGCTGACGGATGCGGAGCGGCGCGGCCACGAATACCTGCGCACCCTGCAACAGCAATCCGCCGAGGTCGAGGAGCTGCAGCGCACGCTGGTGCTGGAACGCGGTGAGCTGCGGCTAAAGATGCAGGAGCTGGAAGGCGAGGAGCGCCAGCAGCAGCGCCGTAAAGTGCGCGAGCTGGAGGCCCGCTTTGAACGTTTCACCCAGGAATTCGAGCAGCGCCTGCGCGAAGCGGTCGCGACCATAGAGGACAAAGCGCTGCGCATGAAGCTGGAACGCGAAGTGCAGTTGCGCTCCGCCGGACTGCGGCGCGAGGCCAGCGCCGGCTTCCAGAACGACGTGCTGCAAACCGTCACGGCCCCACCCGCGGGCAGCGCGCCTCCCGCGCGTCCAGTGGATTCCGTGCAACAGGGGGAGCGGGTGCGCTTGCGGGACTTCGACCGGCCCGCGCTGGTGCGCCGTCGCGATGGAGAACGGCTGGAAGTTGAAGCCGGCAACCTGCGCCTGCGCGTCACCTTGAAAGACGTTCTGGAAATCCTGCCAGGCAACACTCCCGTCGGTAAGGCGCCCAGCGCCGGCATCAGAGTCGAAACCCAGCCCGTGGAAGGCAGCGGGCTGCGGGAGATCAACCTCATCGGTCAAACCGTGGAAGAGGCCCTGCCCAGGCTGGAAAAGTTCCTCGACAACGCCCTGCTGGCAGAGCTGCCGCGCGTCCGCATTGTGCACGGCACCGGTATGGGCGTTCTGCGCCGCATGGTGCAGGAAACGTTGCGGGCGCATCCGCAGGTGGAGCGCTACTTCAGCCCGCCGCAGGCCGAGGGCGGCAATGGCGTCACCATCGCGGAGATGAAGGCATAGGCGCGAACGCCTCATCGCTCTCAGGCCGCCCTGCGGCGCGTCCGTCTTTGAACAATCGGCTTCCTGCTGCGCGGCACGGCCCAGGGACAACGAAGCGCACGGACACGGCCGAGTTCTACTCCATTGCAGAGGCGGGACGGACAGGCTGAACGACCAGTCGCACACCGAGCGCGGCGCAAACGCGGCTTACGGTGTCAAATCGCGGAGCACTGCCGGGACGCAGAGCTTTGTAGAGGGCTTCCCGCGTGATCCCGGCTGTCTTGGCAATCTCGGTCATACCACGGGCACGGGCAATGTCCCCCAGCGCCGCCGCCAATAATCCCGCGTCGTTGGCTTCCAAAATGTCGGTCAGATACGCAGCAATGGCGACCTCACTGTCGAGATAACGTGCTGCGTCGAACTCAGGCAGGTCCGCGGCCTTGATGCGTTTACTCATGCTTCCCTCCGCTCAATCCAGTAACTCGGCCAGGGCTTTGGCCTGCTTGATGTCTTTTTTCTGCGTTCGCTTTGAGCCGCCCATGAGGAGCGCAATGAGCCGCGTCCCACGCTCAGTGAAGTACAAACGCCATCCCGCGCCCATATGGATCCGCAGCTCCGAAACGCCCTCGCCTACCGCTTGAACGTCCCCCATCAAACCGCGTTCCAAACGTTTGATTCTGGCGACAATCACGCCGCGTACTGCCTCATCCTTCAACCCATCAAGCCATGCGATGAATTCGGGCAAAGGATGAATTAAAAACACAAATGGATCGTAATCGACCGATTACACAATGTCAACCTGCGGACAGGGCCAAACCTCCATAGAAACGTCCCTTGTTGTGAGGCCGTGAAGCCGCCTCGTCACCGCGCTCCTCTTGCGTACGAGCCACCTCCGAAGCCGAACTGGCTTCCCGGGGGCATCACTCTGCCTCGCAGAGTGCTCTTGACAAACCGGCCCGCCTTATTGCACTCTATACCGCAGAGCACTCTGAAAAGGAGCTTATCCCATGACCGTTCAACCCGAGGAAGCGGCTGGCCGCTTACACGACCTTGCCGCTACCCAAAAACGCAGCGCCACTCTGTTTCGCTATCAGCAGTCCTCTCCCCATCTCATCCTGTGGGGAGTGCTGTGGATTGCCGGCTATACAGCAAGCTTTTTCGTTCCCAAGGTCTGGTTCACCTGGCCCCTGCTGTGCGTGGTGGGCGTAGCGCTGAACTTCTGGATTGGGCGGGCGCAGTCGCGAGCCCGCGAAACCAGCCACAGCGGCCAATATGGGGCTTCTCTGCTGACAGTCGTGCTATTCGTAGCCGGACTCTTCACCATCCTGCCGCCCCACACCGGCAATCAGGCGGGCGCGTTCTTCCCGCTGCTGGTCGCAATGTTTTACGCTCTGCAGGGTATTTGGAGTCACACCGTGCGCATTGCGGTGCTGGGGTTTGCCCTGGGTGCGCTGACCATAACGGGTTACCTGCTGCTGCCGCACATCTTCCTGCTGTGGATGGCCGCGGTTGGCGGCGGAGGACTCATTCTGGGCGGCTTCTGGCTGAGGACGGTTTGAAATGGAACAACCCGATACCATCATTCACCAGCCGGCGCGCTTGAAAATCATGGGCGCGCTCCGCGCCTTGCCGCCGGGCGAGCCACTGGAGTTTGTGCGTTTGCGCGCCCTGGTGGGCGCCACCGACGGCAATCTGGGCGCTCACTTAAGCACCCTGGAACAGGCCGGGTACATCGACGTTTTGAAGGACTTCGTCGGCAAAAAGCCGCGAACGCGCGTGCGGCTGACGCGCGCCGGGACACGTGCTTTTCGGGCCTATGTCGCCTTTCTGCGAGAAATTGTGGGCGAGGACAAGAGCCGCGAGGACTAGCTCAAACGCCGGGCTGCGCAATGAACTTGTAACCCACCCCACGGACCGTGAGCAGATGTTTGGGTTTGGCCGGCTCGGCTTCGATGTAGCGGCGCAGCCGCACCACGAAATTATCGATGGCGCGGGTGTCGGTGTCTTCGCGCACGCCCCACACCTGCTCCAGCATGTTTTTGCGGGAGACGGCGCGCCCCTCGTTGTGAATGAGGAAGCGCATCAGATTGGCCTCCATCAAGGTCAGGGGGATGGTGCGGCCCTGTGCGCGCAGCTCCAAACGGGCAAAGTCTACGCTGGCGCCGGCAAAGCTGTAAACATCTTCGGTGCTGCCGCCATCGGCGGAAGCGGGCGCCACGCTGGCCGGCGAAGCGCTGGCGGGTGTTTGCTCCGGCAACAGCGGCGCCGCCACGGGATTGGACGGGCGGTTGTGCTGAGCCCAGGCGGTACGGCGCAGCAGTCCGCGAATACGCGCCAGCAGGATGGCCAGATCAAAGGGCTTGGGCAGGTAATCGTCAGCCCCGGCGGCAAAGCCATGCAGCACATCCTCCGCTGTGCCACGCGCGGTGAGCATGAGGATGGGGACGAAGCTGGAGGCCTGACGCAATTCCGCGGCGACCTGAAAGCCATCTTTGCCCGGCAGCATCACATCCAGCACCACCAGGTCGAAATGGACCGGGCCGGTAAGCGGAAGTGACGCCTTGCCGCGGCGGTGTTGGAACCAGGCGCGCACGGCACCTTGTTCGCGGGCGGGCAGCAGTAGCGCCAGGGCCTGCTCGCCGCTTTCTACGCAATCCACCTGATAGCCTTCCGCCTCCAGGTTGAAGCTGAGTCCCTGGGCGAGGTGCTGTTCGTCTTCGACAATCAGGATTCGCATATCGGTGAGATTCCGGCGGCGCTAGCTCAAGGGAAGCTCAATGGTAAAGCGGGAGCCGTGGCCAACGCCAGGGCTGGCAGCCCAAGCCCGGCCGCCATGCCGGCGCGCCACCGCCTTGACGATAAACAGCCCCAGGCCCGTGCCTTTGACGCGCGCCCCGAGCGTGCCGGGAACGCGATAAAAGCGCTTGAACACCCGCTTCAGTTCGGCCGGGGCCAGACCGATTCCCTGGTCCATGACCTGCACGGCGAGCATGCCCGCGTCCAGTGGACGCAGCCGCAGTTCCACGTTGATGCTGTCGCCGGAGTACTTGACCGCGTTTTCCAGCAGGTTCATGACGGCGGAACGCAGTTCCTCCGCGTCCCCCCGGACGGTAACGGGGGCATCCTGCGGAAACTCGTCCTGAAACCGCACCTGGGCAGGTTTGAGGTTGTAGCGCAGCCGGGTAAGCGCGACACAGTCGCTGACCAGCAGACGCATGTCCACGCTGGTGACCTGCCCCTTATGCAGAAAGCTCTTGCTTTTTCCAGCGCGCAAGACCTGCTCGATAGTCTGCAGCAGGCGATCGCTATCGCCCAGCATGATGGCGTAGAACTCGCGGCGGCGGGCCTCATCCAGGTCATGCCGCTGCAGCGTCTCCAGATAGAGCCGGATGGAGGCGACGGGGGTTTTCAGTTCGTGGGTGACGGCATTTATGAAATTGTCGTGCTGCTCATTGCGGCGGATTTCGCGCACCAGAAAGACGGTATTTAAAACCATGCCGGTAATGATCACCAGGAACAGCAGGACGCCGAGAAACAGCAGCAGGCTCTCCCGCCAATTGAGCAGGATCCAGCCGATATTGAGACCCACCGCGATGGCGACCAGACACGCGCCAAACACGATAAAGAAGGCAATGGACTTGCGGTAGCCGCCAGCGACCATGGCTTAAGCATGCCATGGCCGCCCAAGGCGAGCCAGCGAGCGCTCCTGACGCGGTGGCGCGCGAGATCGCCTCTTGCCGGCGGCCCGCTCCACCCCTGCAAAGGCAACTGCGCTTTTGTGGAGGGGCCTGGGAGGCCTATTGTGGCGCGCTTGCGCTTTGAGGGCGTGTCGAGCCAGCAGAAAAAAAGCCCCGGGGGGAGGGCCCCGGGGCGTCTGCTGAGTGGATCATCTCGGGCAGGAGAAAACTTATTCGGTGGTCGGCGTCGAAACGCGAGCCACTCGCACGGCGCGAGCAATGCCGAGCAGGGACAACAAACGAATCTGCAGCCAGGTCACGTCCAGTTCGTACCAAGCCAGGCCGTGACGAGCGGAGGTGGGATGAGCGTGGTGATTATTGTGCCAGCCCTCGCCGAAGGTCAGTAGCGCTACCCACCAGTTATTACGCGAATCATCACGGGTCGCGAAGCGGCGCTGTCCCCAGAGGTGGGTTGCGGAATTCACCAGCCAGGTGGCGTGCAGACCCAGTGTCACGCGCAGAAAAACGCCCCAAAGCAGGTAGGGCAAGCCGCCCAGCGTCAAAAGCAGCACGCCCAGCACGACCAGGGGCACGTAGTGATACGTGTTGAGCCAACGGTAAAAACGATCTTTGGCCAAATCGGGGGCATAGCGCGACATCATGGCGGTGTCGTTGTGCTTGGAATCGCCCAGCACGATCCAGCCCATGTGCGACCACCATTTGCCGTCGCGCGGTGAGTGGGGATCGTTTTCCTGGTCGGAATTCTGGTGGTGCACACGGTGGGTAGCCACCCAGAAGATGGGACCGCCCTCCAGCGTCAGCGTGCCGCAGATGGCAAAAAAATATTCCAGCAGGCGGGGAACCTTATAGGAGCGATGGGTATGGAGCCGGTGGTAGCCCATGCCAATACCCATGCCAATGCACACCCAGTAGAGTACGGCGGCCACCGCAATGGCCTTCCAGTTCCAAAAAAAGAGCGCCGCCACCGCTCCCACATGGAAGACGATCATGGCGGTGGTGGTAATCCAGTTGAGGTGGTCGGGTTTAACAAAATTGCGCTCAACATCCGCCTGCGGCAGGGGCGCACGTTCGGCGGCGGGCGCGACGTATTCGATCAACTGAGTGCTCACGCGTTCGGTTCCCTTTCCATCAGTGCGGCGCAGCACATCCGCACCGCTCCATAAACTGATTCCACGTTAGCAAGAGGAGAGGGACGGCGATTGTAATAGTTCGGTAATACCCGCGCGGACGCTGCTTACATGCGACGCTCGGCCGTGCCGAGGCGCTCCAAACGAATGAGTGGAATGTAATGCTTCAGTCGCGGTTCCGCATAGAAACCTGCACCGGACGGGGGGGAACGGCGGGCCGCCGCATGCTGATGCCGCCAATGCCAGGCCAGAGACAAGGTCATGCACAGGCCCAGAGTGACCACCGTGGCGCGAATGCGGGCGGGGCTGGTACGGCGCGCCATATGGGCGCCAGCCCAGGCGCCGCTGGTGGTGCCCACCGCCAAAATCATCGCCACCGGCCAGTTCACACGGTGAGCCAGAATAAACCAGATCACCGCTGTCAGGTTGGTGGAAAAGGCAACGATATTCTTCAGGCCGATGTTGACATGAATATCCTGCATTCCCAGTAGTCCTAGCATGGTCAGCACGGCGATTCCCATGCCGGCGCCGAAGTAGCCGCCGTAGATGGAAATGGCGACCTGGACAAGCACTGCAAGGATCCAGCGGCCACGCGAGATGGGCCCACGCAGGTGGTGCTCGCCCTGCAAGCGGCGCAGCGGCGCCTCAAATGCGAACAAGCTGGTGGCGCCAAAAATCAGCCAGGGCACCAGATGGGCGAAGGAGCGCTCCGGAGTCCATAGAAGCAGGCCCGCACCAACAACGCCCCCGAAGGCGCCTGCCGCAGCCAGCCAGAACCAGCGTGGCTCGATGCCGCGCAACTCCCTCCGAAACCCCCAGACCGAGCCCATGTTTCCTGGCCAGACGCCCACAGCGTTAGTGGCATTGGCCAAAACGGGGGGCAAGCCCAGCCAGATCAGCGTGGGAAAGGTCAGAATGGAGCCGCCGCCCGCCACGGTATTGATCACCCCGGCACACAGGCCGACGGCAAGGATGGCAAGGGCATGGAGAGGGGTGATGTGAAACATTGCTCAGCGCCAGCGGTATCCCATGCGCGACGCGATCAAACGCATACCGACAGCGGCGTGGTGCCGAGAGCGCCAGGAGGGACGGCTTCAGGTTCCTGCTAGGTTCTTAGAATACTGCACTGGAACACACAACCGCGACCGTTCATCGCGGTGCTGACCGGTTGGAAGCTGCCTTTGTGAGCACGTCGTTGAAATAGCGCGCGATCAAGTGGTCGGCCTCGCGTGCTTCGGGCAACTGGAAGTTGTTCCAGAAGGCATGCGGCAAGGCGTCGAAGACGATCAACTGCCCCTGGTCACCGTCCTCCAGGAAGCGGCGGTGCAACAACACCGTGTCGCTTAACAAGAAGTCCCGCGTACTGGTCAAAAACAGGGTTGGGGGATAGTGCCGCAGATCGGAATAGAGCGGGGACAGCACGGGGTCATGAGGATTGGCGCCAGCGGCATAGGCACGTCCCGACTCAGCTTTGAGGTTGGCATTGGCATATCCAGAGAGGCCATTCAGCCCATAAATCCGGCTGGAATCGGTATTGGCCAGCAGGTCGGCACTGCCGGAAAAGAATCCCAGCGCCGCCGGCAGTGGGACGCCCAGTTGACGCAATCTGGCGCTAGCCTCCATGGTAAGGATGGCGCCCGCCGACGTTCCATATAAGGCCAGCTCATCGGGCCGGTAGCGCTTGAGCAGCGCGCGATAGACGGCGACCGTATCGTTGACCGCGGCGGGAAAGACCGCATCGGGAAGCAGACGATACAGGACGGCAACCACCCGGGTTTGAGAAAAGGCGGCAATGGGGATGGTTTCCGTCTCCGAACCCCAGTCGGCGATGAATCCGCCGCCATGCACGTTGATCAGCAAGCGATGACGGTTGGCCGCCGGCATGTTGGCCGGGGTGAACACCAGAACGGGAACTCCGCCAACGGTTTTCCGTTCCATGCTGACGTGCATGCGCTTCATCAGCCGGGCGCCCTGCCGGGCCTCGAACGCCGAGGCCTGGCGTGCGGTGGCGCGGTCGGCGCTGGCGGACAAGTCGGGTGGCTGGTCCGGATAGGGCTGACTCAGGTACTTCTGTGCGGCGGGACTAAGATCTTTGGGGACGGGAACGACGCGGGTGAGCCGCACGGTGCCGTGAGGACCGACCCAGGCATGATCCTGTTGTGGGATTGCCCGGCCTGTGGCTTGGCCGAACCCGGCTACAGCTGAAAGAAGTGCCGCTACACACAAAAAGAAGGGACGATTCATCCGGTCCTCCCAGACCAGAGTAGCAGCGGGGAAGGCCGCACGGCCCCCCCGCCGCGCGCCGAGTCCCAAACAGGCCCCCAACCGAGGCAATGCCGGGTGCATCTCAAACCACGAATTCGCCTTTACTGGAAGGTGCTCATGGCTACTCAGCCGTTTCGGATTCCAGCGCGCATGCGCGCTTTTGCCATTGATGAATTTGGGGATCGGGGAACACTGCGCCACCTGCCCACGCCACACCCCAGAGCGGGAGAGGTACTGATACGGGTGCGAGCGGCGGGCGTGAACCCGGTGGACTGGAAGGTACGCGATGGCTTCATCCCTCTGCCGCAAGCGCATTTCCCGTGCGTACTGGGCTCAGACGTGGCTGGAATCATCGAACAGACCGGGCCCAATTCCAGCCGCTATCGCGAAGGCGATGAAGTCTACGGATCGGTGTTTATGGGCGGCAGTTTTGCCGAATTCATGGTGGTGCCCGAAGAAGGGGTGCTGGCGCTCAAGCCCAGAACCCTGGACTTTGCGGGGGCAGCTGCCCTGCCCATCGCGGGTCTGACCGCGCTGGCGGTGGTGGAGGCGCTGCGATTGCGGCCAGGGCAATCGATTCTGGTGGTGGGCGCCAGCGGAGGGGTTGGCAGCTTTGTCGTGCAGCTAGCGGCCATGCAGGGAGCGCACGTGGTAGCGACAGCGCGGGCGGATGCCGCCGACGCGGTCGAAGAGCTCGGGGCGCGCGATGTCATCGACCACAGCAACAATGACGTGGTGGCAGCGACGCGCGGAATTTACCCCGGCGGCGTGGACGCGGTGGCGGAACTGGTGGACGGACCGGCAGAGGTAACCCACGTGGCGGCGGCCCTGAAAAGCGGCGGCCGTCTGGTCAGCATCCTGGGCGCCGCTGATGCGGCGGCGCTGGGCCAGCAAAATGTTCATGGCCTCAACGCCAACATGAAACGCTCCTCGTCGGCATTAGCCGATCTGAGCGAACTGGTGGACAGCGGCCGCCTGAGCTTGCCCAGGTTGCGGGCATTTCCCCTGGAGGATGCGGCGCTGGCACTGGACGAAAGCAAACGCGGACACGTGCGCGGGAAGCTGGTCTTGACGGTGTAGGGCGCAGCAGCCAGCGGCCTTTGAGGTACTCTGCAAAGAGCAGGGGCGGACCTTCGCTTCTGTTCAAATACCGCGGAGGAACTCCATGAAGCTCGCCAAGATTCTGGCAGGCGTGGCGCTGCTATGCACGTTGCTGCCGAGCGTCTCACAGGCAAAAAGCCCCCAAGCTCCCACTCGCCCAGCCATCACCGGCATTGACCACATTGCTTTCTACACCACTGACGTCGCCGGGGTCGATCACCTCTACAAACAGCTCATGGGGCTCACGCCCGCACCGCTGATCGAGCGCGGGCAGGTGCGGCGCTTTTGGGTTGGACATCAATGGGTCGGCTACCGCAAGGCGACCAACCCGCATCCGGAAAGCATGCTGGACCATGTGGCGTTCACAACGGCCAACGCCAGCCAGTTGCGGCGGTATCTCAAAAGCAAAGGCGTCAGAGTTCCCGCCCGCCTTACGGTGCATTCCGACGGCAGCCGGAGCTTCCTGGTGCGCGACCCCGAGGGCAACAAAGTGGAGTTCGTGCAGCGCCCCAAGCATCAGAAAGTGCCCGCGCCCACCCCGCAGGCAACTTCGCGACAGATCATCCACGTGGGCTACAAGGTCCACAGCCGTGCTGCGGAAGACAAGTTTTACAAAGACATCCTGGGATTTCGCCTGTATTGGTTCGGAGGCATGAAGGCCGGCAACCTCGATCCGGACGCCTCCAAGGTGCAGGGCACCAATTACCCGCCGTTGAAGCCGAGTCAGATCGACTGGGTGTCGATGCAGGTGCCCAACGGCCATCAATGGCTGGAGTACATGCTCAACCAGCCCGCCCATGTCAGCCTGCGGCAAAGCGGCGTTCTGGATCATTTTTCGCTGGGGGTGCGGGACATGACCAGGACGCAAGACAAGCTGGAAGCCAACGGTTGGAAACCAAGCAAAGCAGAGCACCGGCAAAAGGGTCTGGATGGCAAATGGCAGTTGAACCTGTTTGATCCCAACTACAGCCGTATCGAGTACATGGAATTCAAACCGTTCCGCAAGCCCTGCTGTTCGCCGTTCCGGCAGGCCCATCCGTCGCCAGCGGCGGACTAGGCGGAAGCGGGACGGGCGCTTTTACCGCCACGTCGGACTCCAGCCGTCCCTTCCATCCCACGCCCAGCGCGAAGCCGGGGGCGGCTGCTCGCTGCCAGGGCTTGCCCGGCTAATTCGCGGTTTCAGTAAAGTTCACCGTGGCGCCCCCGAGCGCGAACTGCGCCTGCGCGGTGACGTGCACCACGCCCGCGGTGGCGGGCAGATTCAGGGTTACCGACGCCAACCCGGCGGCGTTGGTTGTGGCTATTACGCTGCTGCCGCTGCTGGTCCCATTGGAGAGCGTGCCGGCGGTTGTGGTAAACAGAATGCCCGCACCCGAGGCGGAGCCTCCCGACTGGCCGGGATTCAATGTTACCGTCAGGGGCAGTGGCAGCGCCGATCCCGCACTTCCCGACTGATTGTTGCCCGTCTGTGAAAGTGTGGCGGGCGGATTGCCAACCACGATCCATCCGCCCTGGGTTTGGGTAGCGGCGCCATCGGTCCCCGTGACGGTATAGTGGCAGAAACCGGGAGCGCTGGGCGCATTAACGGTAATAGTTGCGGGCTGTGCCGGCGTGATCGCCGCATTGGTGATGGTGAGCGTACCTGCACATGCCGGCGCTCCCTCGAAGGCGTCGAAGGCCGCTGAGCTGAGCGTCACATTGGCTGTGCCGCTACTGATCGCGGGGTGAAGGAGCGCGCTGCCAGCTGCCGGAACCATTAAGTCGTCCGGATTCAGGTACCACTCCGATGTCGGCGGAGCGGGCTCGCTCCCCGGCACCACCAAGAGCGTGATGCTGTACGGGGCAAAACTCTGGGTACCCGTCCAGGGCTGGGAAGCGGAGGTGGAGATCGCGCTGGACGAGGCCGCACTCAACGTGTAGGCGACGTAGGAAGTGGGACTGAAGCCGTTCAGGTTAAAGGTGACCAGAGCGCTGTTGTTTGGATCCTTGTTGATCACCATGATAGTCATTGCCGTACTGTTCTGCTCGAGTGCGGCGTAGCTGGTAAAGAGGGCGGAACTGGCGGTGCTGGCATCGGCAACCGAGAGTGTCCCGAACCGGCTGTGGGCGCCGTCATAATTGGTAAACAGTTTCCAGGCCAAATATTCCGGCGTGCCCGGCGAGGGGCCGCCCCAGCGCGAGGCGAAGCTCAAGCCCTCCCGCCCGAACACGCCGAGCGTGTCGGCATCGGCAAGTGCAGTGGAAAAATCCGCCGAGGCATTGGCCGCCAGTCCGGCGCCCCACTCGGTAAACGAGAGCGGGGTGCCGGGATAGATTTCATTCACCATCGCTTTCAAACGAGGGATGACAAAGGGAATGCCGGGGGAAGGTTCTTCGTTGCTGGTATAGGTGTTATTCGTGTCCGCGTTCAGCGTGGCCGGATCCCAATAAAATTGTGCGCAAGCGGCGGTGGCGGCGCGCAGCTGCGCGTTGGTGAAGCCGTTGGTGGAACCACAGTCGGCGTAGGCGTGGACATCGAAGACGTCCAGCGTGCGCGCGCCATTGATCCGGTCCATCCAATACACCTGATTCAGCCACCAGGGAAGAAAGTCGATGCCGGCATGGTTAGGCTTATCCGCCCCATTGGCGCCATTCCAGTAAAACCACCAGCAGCAGAACACCGGGCCGAAGCGCACCGCGGCGGGATCCCACTGCTTGAGATTGCTGGATTCCCTCTCGAAAAGATTGGCGAGTTCGTCGTAGCCGGCGGGCGCCGGATGCACATCGCGATGGGTACCATTCCAAATGTCGGGCTCGTTATCCATGTCGTAGAAATGACAGGAGGTATTGGCGAAGTAGGGAACCTGACAAGCCGCGGTAGAACCGTTGAAAGCCGTGGCCAGCGCCTGCGCCCAGGTTTGGCGGTCGATACAGGTGACGCCATCGCTGGTTCCCGGGGGACAATCCGCGGGAGTGTCCACCAGCGGGTAATAGGCGCTGGTCACCGCCTGGCTGGTGACCGGCGTCTTACAGTCGGTCTTCTGCCCATTGCCCGCGTCGCTATTGTAGGGGTCGGTCGAACACTGTGGGCCAAACAGCGCCACCGAGTAACTCCAGTTGCGATTGGCGCTGGTTTCAGCCTGACCCGCCACCCAATCCATCATCGACATTGTGGTAAGGGCGTGACTACCCGCATTCTGGGCCTGGGTAATAAGACCGACTTGATCGCCGGCCTGCCCGTAGTCCTCGAAATACCAGTCGGCGGCGGAGTTGCGCGTCTGCAGCTTCCAGTTGTAATTGGAAGCGTCATTGCCGCCAAACCGCGAAAAGGTGTAGCCCACGTCGGAAATATCGGAAATATTCTGATCGTTGTTTCCGTAGACGAATGGGCTGATCTGATGACGGTTGACCAGAGTGTCAATGTTGACGGTAATGTTGACGCTGGAGCTGGAAGTCACAGTGACGGTTGCGCTGCCTGAAGCGCTGTTGTAGATAGCCGAGCTGGCCGTATCCGGGGTGTATTTCGCCGTGAGACTGTCCGTGCCCGCCGCTAGCGTACCCGCGGGTACCACGATGGTCGCCGAACCATTGCTCAGGGCGGTTGCGGACGAACTATATGAGCCGCTGGAAACCGTAACCGATCCGGTGGGCGTGCCATTCGCGCCGGCTACCTTGATCGATAGATTGAGACTTTGCGTGCTAGTAACGGTCTGCGAAGAGGGAGTTAAGGTGACAACCGGGGTCGCCGCAACGGGACCGGTTACGCTGGAGACCGCCGGCGAACCTCCGCCACAGCCGCTCGATTGCAAGGCCAGCCACAAAATGGCGCACAAAGACAAAGAGACACGACGCATGGTGAAAGTATATCGTCGCGGTCAATGGAAAATTGCGCAAAGCGGGCGAGCGGTAAGTGCCGCGTCCCGTAGCTCCGGTTTGCGCAAATTGCGCTCATGCTTGCGCCAAAGGCGGTGGGTTCTTGCGCCTATGACTGTGGTGTTGTTGTAGGTTGCTTGCCTTGTTCAGCAATCAGGGGAGCGGACTACTTTCCGGATGCCGCGATCACCCTGGCGATGATGTTGCTCGTGGAGAAGCCCGGTTCGAGCTGGAGGCGTTCCACGCGGCCGCCGGCGGCTTCCACTTCTTCGCGGCCAACCACCGCATCGGCGGCCCAGTCAGCCCCCTTGACCAGCACGTCGGGCAGCAGGCCGGCGATCAGTTCGCGCGGCGTGGGGGCGTCGAAGAAGGTCACGTAATCGACAAAGGCGAGGCCATCCAGCACTTCAGCGCGCTCGGCTTCGGGAATGATTGGGCGAGTGGGTCCTTTATTGACCTGAACACTGCGATCGCTGTTGATAGCGACAATGAGCGCGTCTCCCAGGCCGCGAGCCTGCTGCAACAGGTGCAAGTGGCCCGGGTGCAGCAGGTCAAAGCAGCCGTTGGCGAAGACGAGAACGCGGCCAGCTGCTTTCAGCCGGCCGCGTTCTGGCAGGAATTGTTGCCAATCCCGGTAGACCAAACTAGGTTCCCTCCTGCCAGGAGTTGAGGTACTTCTCCTGCTCCGGAGTCAGGCGATCAATCTGAATGCCCATGGATTCGAGCTTGAGGGCGGCAACCCGCTTATCGAGTTCCACCGGGACGCGGTAGACATCCGGCTTGAGCTGTTTGTGCTCCTGCGCGAGGTACTGCAGAGATAACGCCTGGTTGGCGAAGGACATATCCATCACCGACGCCGGGTGGCCTTCGGCGGAGGCGAGGTTGATCAGGCGGCCTTCGCCGAGGATGTAGATCTTGCGGCCATCGCGCAGGCTGTACTCTTCGACGAAGGGGCGCACCGTGCGTTTGCCGCTGCTCAGTTTTTCCAGGGCCACCAGGTCGAGTTCCACATTGAAGTGGCCGCTGTTGCAGACTACGGCGCCGGAGCGCATTTTTTCGAAGTGTTCGCGTCCGATGACGTGCTTGTCGCCGGTGACGGTGATGAAGATGTTGCCAATCTGCACGGCCTCGGCCATGGACATGACGCGATAGCCGTCCATGACCGCCTCCAGCGCGCGGGTGGGATCGACTTCGGTGACGATGACGTCCGCGCCAAGCCCGCGGGCGCGCAACGCCACACCGCGGCCGCACCAGCCATAACCGGCGATGACAACCTTCTGGCCGGCAAAAAGCAGGTTCGTGGCGCGAATGATGCCATCGATCGTGCTTTGCCCGGTGCCGTAACGGTTGTCAAAAAGATGCTTGGTGTCGGCATCGTTGATGGCAACGATGGGATAGCGCAGCACGCCATCCTTGGCCATGGCGCGCAGGCGGATCACGCCGGTGGTGGTCTCCTCGGTACCGCCCAGCACGCCTTCCACGACATCTTTACGCTTGGTCAAAGCTTCGGTAACGAGATCGGCGCCGTCATCCATCGTGAAGTGGGGCTTCAGGTCGAGGGCGGAGTTGAGATGGTTGTAATAGGTGGCGTGGTCCTCGCCTTTGATGGCGTAGGTGGGGATGTTGTACTCGCTGGTGAGGGCGGCGGCCACGTCGTCCTGAGTGCTCAGCGGATTGGAAGCACAGAGAGCGATCTCAGCGCCGCCATCGCGCAAGGCGATCATCAGGTTGGCGGTTTCGGTGGTCACATGCAGGCAGGCGGCAACGCGCAGGCCCTTCAATGGCTGGCTCTTGATGAATTCCTTGCGAATGAGCTGCAGCACCGGCATGGACTGGTTCGCCCACTCGATACGGTTTTTGCCGAGTTCGGCAAGAGAAAAATCTTTCACATCGCCCTTGGTGGGCTTACTGGCTACACTCATGAAAACAGCTCTCCTCTAGCGGCAGCAGCCGCGTACACGTCTCAGACGCGGCTTTAGTGAGCCACGACCGGAATCTTTTGGGCGGCGCGCAACAGTTCGAGGGCGGCTTGATTCCGCCCCAAAACACTGATTTGCACACCTTCAATCCGAGGGCGGATGCTGGACAACATTTCCAGCGCGATGCGCAGCCCCTCTTGCCGGGCCGCTTCACTGGTGGAGGCGGCGCGCATGCGTTCGCGAATCGCCTCGGGAACAGCCACGCGCAGCTCGTTCTGCATAAATTCCGCCTGCCGGAAGCTTACCAGGGGCCAGATACCGGCAATCACCGGGACACGAAAGTCCCGCATTTGTTCCAGGAAACTCTCCAGCAGCTTTAAGTCAAATACAGGCTGGGTTACAACGTAGTCGGCGCCAGCCTCGATTTTCAGACGCAGACGGCGCATCTCCTCTTCAAGGTCGGGCGCACCGGGATTGGCGCCCACGCCGACCAAAAAGCCGGTCTGGCTGCCAATGGCATTGCCCCCGAGATCAAGACCGCGATTCAGATTGTTCGCCAGTCTGGTCAAGCCGATTGAATCAATGTCGAAGACAGCGGTGGCGTCAGTATAGTTGCCCAGCTTGGGGGGATCGCCGGTAATCAGGATCAGGTTTCGCAGCCCCAAGGCGTAGCCGCCGAGCAAATCCGACTGCATGCTGATCACGTTGCGATCGCGGCAACAGTAATGCAGAACGGACTCGATGCCCTCCCGTTGCAGCATCACGGCGAGCGCCAGGTTGCTCATGCGGGCGCTGGCCCTGGGACCATCGGGAATATTGATCGCGTCGGCACCCGCATCAATCAGCAAACGGGCGCTCGCGAGTTCCTTGCCGGCATCGCTGCCACGCGGTGGCAAGATTTCCACGAGAGTAATAAACTCCCGGTTCACCAATTTACGGGCCAGCCTGGAGCGTCCCGCCGTCGCAATAGGCGCCAGAATGCCAGCGTTTTCTAGTGCCTGTATGTTCACTTCCAGGCGCTTTTTGCCCGGAGTAGTGGCGCGCACATAGTTACGAATCCACTTGATGTGCTCGGGAGTGGTCCCGCAACAGCCTCCCACGATGCGCGCTCCAGCGTCGATGAACCGGCGGGAGTAGTCGGCCATGTATTCCGCCGATACGAGGTAAAGGTTACGGCCATCGATGTTGCGTGGCTTACCAGCATTGGGCTGGGCCGCCAACGGCTTCGCGGTGGCATGCCGCATCTTCTCCAACGCTTCCAGCATCGAGACGGGCCCCACACTGCAATTGACGCCGACGACGTCGGCGCCCCACTCGGTCAAGCGGCGGGCAAACTCGACGGGCGAACTCCCATCCAGACTGCGTCCCTCGTCGTCAATGCTCATGTGCGCAACCAGCGGCAGGTGACAAACCTCGCGCACCGCAAAGATTGCTTCACGGATTTCATTGAGATCGCCGAACGTCTCAAGGACGATCAGGTCGATGTCGCAGCCGGCAAGGGCCTCAGTCTGCTCGCGAAAGCAAGCATGGGCTTCCGCAAAAGAAAGTTTCCCCAACGGCTGCAGACGAACACCCAGGGGGCCAATGGAGCCGGCGACATAGTGATCATCGCCTGCCGCCTCACGGGCAATTTGCACGCCGGCGCGGTTAATTTCGGCAACTTTGCCAGCCAGGTTGAAACGTCCCAAGCGAATCGCATTGGCGCCAAAGGTGTTGGTCTGGATAATGTCGGCGCCGGCCTGCACGTAGGCTTGGTGAATTTCCCGCACCAACTGAGGCTGAGAGAGGTTCAGTTCATCGAAGCAATTTTTGATGGAAATGCCACGGGCATAAAGCATGGTGCCCATCGCGCCATCGGCCACCAGAACCCGCTGCTCCAATTGCTCCAAAAAGGGTTTTCGCACAATACCTCAGATGGTTTCTACGCCCGTCAAGGCACCGTTTCAGTATACAACACGAGCGGTGAGTTATCCCGCTAAAGTACAGACAGCTAAGGATTTAGCGCAAACCAGACAAGGCACAAGACCGTTCTTTTGGGGGCGTGTTCATCGGATTGGAGCGCTGTTGCTTTCTTCACTGCCACCATCCTCGCTGCCTGCTGTTTGCGGACGCAACAGCGGAAACAATATGACATCACGAATGGAAGCGGAGTTGCTCAGCAACATACAAAGGCGATCAATTCCGATCCCCTCGCCGGCGGTGGGGGGCATGCCATAGCTCAACGCCCGGACATAATCTTCATCCATTTGGTGGGCTTCCGCGTCCCCGCGCTCGCGCGCGCGCAATTGCTGCTCGAAGCGGCGGCGCTGCTCTTCGGGGTCATTGAGCTCGCTGTATCCATTGGCCAGCTCCATGCCCGCGGCGTAGATTTCAAAGCGTTCCACCCAGGCTGGCTCGTCACCTTTGTTCTTAGCCAGGGGTGAGACGGCCACCGGAAAATCGTAGATGATGGTCGGCTGAATCAGATGTTGCTCGGCAACCGCTTCAAATAGCGCCGTCAGCAGCACGCCTTCCTCTTCCCCACCCCGCACGGCGATCGGAGCACGTCCCGCCCGTTCCGCCCATTGGTTATAGCGCGCCACCAAGTCCGGTTCCGCCGCGTGGCGGCGCACCTCCTCGCCGGAGGGGGCGGGCGCCGCTTCCGCCGGCCAAAATTCACAGATCGCGTCGCGCAGACTCAAACGGCGCAGTTTACTGAAATCCAGGACATGTTCACCGTAGGTCACCTGTTCCGAACCGGTGACTTCGCGCGCCACCCGCGCCAACAGCTCCTCGCTGAAATCCATCAGCACGCGGTAGTCGCTGTAGGCTTCGTAAAACTCCAACATTGTGAACTCGGGATTGTGATGGGTGGAGATGCCCTCATTGCGAAAATTCCGGTTAATCTCGTAAACCCGCTCCAATCCGCCCACGATGAGCCGCTTCAGGTACAGTTCCGGAGCGATGCGCAGGTAAAGCTGCAGGTCCAAGGCATGGTGGTGCGTGATGAAGGGACGCGCCGCGGCGCCGCCATAAATCGACTGCATCATCGGGGTTTCCACTTCCAGGTAGCCCCGCTGGTTCAACGCCTGTCGCATCGACTGCACCAGGCGGCTGCGGGTAACGAAGACATCCCGCACACCGGCGTTGACGGCCAGATCGAGATAACGCATGCGATAGCGGCGCTCGACATCCTGCAGGCCATGCCACTTTTCCGGCAGAGGCAACAAATCCTTGGCCAGGAAAAAGAGCTCTTCGACATGAATGGTGAGTTCCCCGGTGCGGGTGCGGAACAGGTAGCCGCGCACGCCGATGAAATCCCCCAGATCGAGCAGCTTCCAGAGCGAAAATTGCCGCTCGTCGAGGGCGTCCTGGCGAACATAAATCTGCAAACGGGCGCCCCCCTGCAGCAGGTGAGCGAAGCCGGTCTTGCCGTGGCCACGCAGGGCGACAATGCGGCCCGCAGCGCGCACCGCAAGCCGCTCGGCTTCCAGTTGCTCAGCAGTCCTGGCGGCGAACTGCTGCTGGATTTGCTCCAGGGTATGACTGAAGGCAAAGCTGTGGGGATACGACTGGTAGCCCAAAGCCTCGAGTTGGCGCAGCTTTTCCTGCCGCTGTTGATAGATTTCCTCGTCCAGGTTCAACGCAGACTCCTCGCAGGCGGTGACCTCACATTATACGGGGGCAGCTGGTTGCGGCGGGAAAGGAGGCGGGGTCGTCCCTACCGCGAGTGGATCAGGCGGCGCACTGGGCGGCGGCAACCGCTTCACAGGTGATTTTGCCCTGATGCGTGTTCAGACCCTGAGCCAAACCCGGATCGTGATCCAGAGCGGGCCGCAAACCTTCGTCCGCCAGGCGCTGAATGTAAGGCAGAGTAGCGTTCGTCAGCGCAAAGGTGGATGTGCGCGGAACCGCCGCAGGCATGTTGGTCACGCAGTAGTGCACCACCCCATATTCCACAAAGGTGGGATTGGTATGCGTGGTGGCCTGCGAGGTTTCAAAGCAACCGCCCTGATCGATAGCAACATCGACCGCCACGGCGCCGGGACGCATGCTGGCGATCATCTCGCGGGTTACCAATTTCGGCGCGGAGGCGCCGGGAATCAACACCGAGCCAATCACCAGGTCGGCGTCGCGCACGCCGGCGGCGATATTGAACTGATTGGAGGCCACGGTCTGCAGGCGGCCGCCGAACAGCTCATCCAATTGACGCAGGCGCTGCAGGTCACGGTCGAGAACGGCGACGCTGGCGCCAAAACCCATGGCGATGCGAGCCGCGTTGAGGCCCACAATGCCCCCACCCACAACCACCACGCGCGCCGGCAGCACGCCGGGAACGCCGCCCAGCAGGATGCCGCGGCCGCCCAGGCCATGCTGCAGGTATTGCGCCCCCACCTGCACGGCCATGCGTCCGGCCACCTCGCTCATCGGTTCAAGCAGGGGAAGCCCTCCGCGCGCGCCACGCACCGTTTCGTAGGCGATCGCACTGACTCCGGAAGCTACCAGCCGCGAAGTCAGTTCCCGCAGGGGCGCCAAATGCAGGTAGGTGAACAGGATCAAACCTGGCCGAAAAAACCCAAATTCGGCGGGTTGAGGTTCTTTCACCTTGATGATCAGTTCGCTGGCATGCCACACTTCAGACGCCGAGGCCACGATCTCAGCGCCGCTGGCACGGTACTCCTCGTCACTCAAAAACGACTTCAGACCGGCGCCACCTTGCACCAGGACGCGGTGACCGTGGCGAATCAATTCGCGAACTCCGGCCGGCACAAGGCCAACCCGTGTCTCGTGATCTTTGATTTCCGCTGGAACCCCAATCTTCACAGCGCACCTCCCGCAATGCCGGCGGCTTTGCCCTCCTCAGCCGCCCGCCGTGGCTGCTTCCTGGCGCCGCTGGCTCACGTCAGAGCTTGAAGCCGATGGTCACCCACCCAGGCTCAGACTAACCCGGATGGGAGCCAGCAGGCTTACCGGGCAGTCAGCCAACGGTACTGTTCCTGCGTGAGGGGAACAACGGAGAGGCGGAATTGCCGGAACAGCAGGGACCCTTCAAACAGGGGCTCGGTCCGCATCGAGGCGAGGTCCTTGGGGCGGCGCAAGCGGCGTACAGGACGGATTTTCACCAATGGGTTACGCGGGTCGCGTATGTCCACTGCCACCACGCGAGCCACACCCACCGCTTGTTTTCCAATGTTGGAATGGTAGATGACCAAGTCATCGCCGGGCTTCATGCCCGCCAGCGTTTGCAGCGCCTGGGCATTCTTGATGCCGTCCCAAATGGTTTCACCCTCACGCTCCAAATCTTCGAAAGCGTACTTATCGGGTTCGGTCTTCAGCAGGTAGGGCATGCGGCTAGCTGGCGCGCGACATTTCGATGGTGTCGCGCAGGGCCTTGTGCAGGATGTCCTCGGGGACATTCTTTACGATTTCGACCCGGCCCAGTTCGCGGGGAAGGATGAAATGCAGCACGCCGGAGCGCGCCTTCTTGTCGAGGCGCGTATGCCGCAGGATCAGCTCGGGTTCCTCGGGAATGGCGGGCAGTGGCCGCACCATGTCCAGCACGGTGGCGTTAATGCGATGCGCCACGTCGGCATCCAGACGGCGCATGTAGCAGGCAATGCGGCAGGCGGCGATCATGCCCCAGGCAACCGCTTCGCCATGCAGGAAGTGGCGGTACTCGGTGGCACTTTCCAATGCATGTCCCAGGGTATGGCCGAAGTTGAGAATGCGGCGCAGGTCGGACTCGCGCTCGTCGGCCACCACAACTTCCGCCTTCAGGCGAACACATTCGGCAATCAGGGTTTCCAGCTTTTCGGGGTCGCGCCGTTGCAACTCGTGGCGGTGCTTCTCCATGAACTCAAACAGCTCGCGGCTGCGGATCACACCGTATTTGATCGCCTCGCTCAATCCGGAGCGGTACTCGCGATCGGGCAAGGTGGCCAGCGCGGCTGGATCGATCAGCACGCTGCGCGCGTGATGATAGGTGCCGACCAGATTCTTACCGTGTTTGAGGTTCACACCGGTCTTGCCGCCGATGGCGCTGTCAATCATGGCCACCAACGTGGTCGGAATCTGGACCACGTTCACGCCCCGCATATAGATGGAAGCGAGGAAGGCCGCGACATCGCCGACCACCCCACCGCCCAGCGCGACCACCAGCGCGCCGCGATCAGCCTCCAACTCGGCCATTTTCTCCGCCAGTTCCTCAATGGAGCCCAGCGTTTTGTAGCGTTCGCCGTCCTTCATCTCGACGACGGTATAAGCCAAGTTGGCGCGACGCAGACTGTCTTCCACGCGGCCGCCCAGCAGGGTACGAATCGGCTTGCTGGTGACGACGACGGTTTGACCGCCCTCCGTGGCGAATTTCTTGAGCAATGAACCAGCGTTCTGCAGCGCGTCGCGCTCGATCAGGACGGTATAGGGCGTTTTGACGTCGACAATGATTTTTCGCAAGACGTGTGATCCCGGCCAGAGAGCCTAGCGGCTCATGATATCAAATGCGGGCGGGCACAGTGGGCCTGCTGGCGACAAGAACTTTGGTGGAGGCGGTGGGAATCGAACCCACGTCCGAAAGTGCTGCCGACTGAGAGACTACGTGCGTAGTCGGTTCCGGAGTGATTCGCCAGTACAGTTCAGAACAGACAAGAGGCTGCACCGGCTAGCCCGAAAGATCTCGCCTCATCTACCCGGACACGTAGACAAAGCCAGCCCGCATAGATGACGCTGAGCCACGGCCTACAGGCGAACCGTGAACAGCGCGTTGCTTAAAAATTAAGCAGCGTATGCCAGTTGAGTATTGGCATTTCAGGGTTTCCATACGGTTACGGGGGTATGGTGCCCGGCACGCCTCTCAATCTCATCCACTCCCGTCGAAGCCGGGACGCCCCCACAAGGGCTGTTTTGATTATACCGCCGGATGGGAAGTCGCCGGGGCGGGCGGGGTGGCGGCTGGGGTTACCGCCGGAGTGCCACCCGCAATGAAACCTCTCGTTTTGGGGCGAAGAGTCCTATAATGAGCGCACGATATGAGCTCCGCCGATAATTTTGCCGCCGCGATGAGAACTTGGGAGCAGCAGCTCCGCAGCGAGATGGAGACGCTGGTTCAGGAAGCTCTGCGTGGACTGCGCCAGCCGGTTGAAGCGCGCCTGCAGAAGGGTCTGACGGAGTGGCTCAATCTCGCCCTGCAAGAGGCGTCACCGTCCCTGCTCCAGCGCTTCCAGAGCAAGACGGGGGAGTGGGTGGCACGTGTCCCTCCTCCGCCGCCCGCCACTGAGCCTTGGGCGGATTGGCTGGCCTGGCTCTATCGCGCCTCACAACCCACCGAGGTGCTGCAGACATTGTTGTCTCTGATTTCCGGCCTGGCGCCGCGCTGTGCGGTCTACGTCGTGCGGGGCAACGCCGCATTGGCGTGGAAAAGCACGGGGATGCGTGCGCCGTCGCCGGTTCCGCTCGAGGGCGGCAACCTCATGGCCGACGCCCTGAAGGGTGCGCAGTGGTACACCTGGACAGCGGAAAATCGTCCGGCCAGCCTGCCGCAAGGGTTGGACCCGGCGGCAACGGGAGGGCTCTATCCACTGCTGGTGCGCGGCAAGGCGATAGGATTCGTCTATTGGGACACTCAGGTCGGCGGCGCCGAAGCCGAGGAGTTGGAGCGGCGCGTCCGCGTTCTGACACAAACGGCAGGCTTGGTCCTGCAGGCCTTAGTAGGCCAGCCCAAAGCTCCCGGCGCCGAGACGCCCCGTCCGGTTGGGGCTACTCCCAGCGCGCCCCCCAGCACCCTGCCGGCAGCGGCAACAGCGCCTGCGGCCGCCGCAAGCAGTTCTACCGCTTCGGCCTCCTCCGCGGCGAGCCCGGCGGCCGCCCCGGGCTTCAGCACCTCGCCGCCTCCGCCCAGCACACTTGGCGCGCCCGAGCCTGGCGCCGCACCGCCCAACTACACCTCTGCCAATGGGGGCGCGGTGAGCGCCCCGCCCGCCGCGGCCAGCAGTGGCGCCCCGATGTCACCGCTGGAAATTCGCGCCCAACGCCACGCCAAAGTCCTGATGCAGGATCTGGAGTTGTACCTCAAGCGGGATCGTCCGCAGGACTTGGCTGAAGCGCGGCAACAACGCAACGTCTACACACGGTTGCGGGCTGACATTGACAAGTGCCAGCAGTCCTATCTGGAAAAGTTCCCGCCCAGTTCCGGTATCAGCATTGAGTTGCTGGAGCAGCAGCTGGTCGCGGTCCTCTGCCAGGGCGACGCGGGCATGCTGGGACCGGGCTACAACGGCTTGAAATAGCCTTTTTTGCGATAACAAACAGCGATGGCCTGGCGCCCATGCCAGGCCATCGCTGTTTGTTGGAAAAGAAGGCCCGGCTCATATGAACCGGGCCTTTGCCAGAACGGAAGCTCGCAAGAGAGCCTCCGCCTTCGGGCGGCAGAAAAATCAAGCGGCACAGTCCCCCTGCCGCGGCGAGCGCGCCGGCGCGGAACCCACCAGCGTTGCGGGTTCCGCTTATCCGGCAGCTCCCGTGCCTGTGGTTAGTAGTAAATCAACAGGTGTTGGGTAATGAGATTGGCGCCGGTCATGTCAGGCTTGACCGGTAGATCGGTGTAGGCGCGCGGCCCAGTACCGCCGCCCTGATCGGTGATCACTCCCCCGTAGAGTTGCAAGGCGCGCATGATGGCCTTAATCGCGGTGCTGGCGGGCAGCAGGTCGATATTGACACTGGGATCGAAGCGAATCTTGGCCCCCTCCCGGTAAAGACCGCCAGTAACGGTGCCATCGTCGCCGGTCATGGGCGCCTGTGTTCCCCAAATTGGACTGTTCATGGTGTCGGGAACGATGATGTTCAGCGCGTGGTTGAGACAGGTGGTGCAGTCCAACTCGCCGGGCATGATATCGCCCGCCAACCCGGTGATCCCGGCCGCCGTGGTTCCCGGCGTGCCGTTGCCATTGAGGCTTCCGCTGACAATCTTGCCGACGTTCGTGCTGGTCGGATTCCCGTTGCCATCCGTGTACAGCTTCCAGAAGTCGTAGTACTGGTTGGTGCTGGTATCGACCACGACCAGGTGTCCGTCGTTGGAGCCCCAGCCGCCCACCGATGGCCAATACCCATTGGCCGGATTGGGCACGCAGATTTTGTCTTTAAAGCTGTACACCAAGGTGTCGGTAAACGTCGTACAACCATGCGTTCCGTCGGTGTATTGCACGGGATAGTCGAACCCTCCGTCATGGGTGTCCAGCGTAAAGGTGGAACCGCTGACCTGCGAAGAAATGTCGATGCCGGTACCTGTAGGCGCGCTGTAGAGCCAATCCGCCCCGCTCCCAGGAAACAGACGGGCAGTATTGCTCGTGCTGCTCCCCGAGGGTGTGGCGGTAACCGTGAAGGTCTGCACCGGGCCCAGCAGGTCCGTAGTCGTGTAATAGCTGGACTGCGCTTGCAATTCGTAGGTCCCAGCGGCGAGATTGCTCAAAACGACCTGATGATTGGTGGTCAGTGACCAGTTGTAGGCGTTCTGCTGCAAGTTCCCAATTCCGTAGGAGACCTGTGAGTTCAGCGGCTGACTGGTTGTCCAGGAGACGGTCACGTTGGCGCCACTGACCGCAATCGTAGCCGGCGCCAAGGCAGTACTGGAAGAGGTACCCGTCCCGCCGCCCGTCGTGCCGGTCCCTCCGGAACTGATTGCGGCGGCGGTGCTGATGGTCTGCACTGGCCCGACCAGATCCGGGTTGCTGTAGTACGCCGACTGAATCTGCACAAAGTACGGGGTGGCAGACTGCAGGCCGGTGATAGTCACGGAGTGGCTGGTGGTGAGAGACCAGCTATACAGGTGCTGCGTCAGCCCATTCTGGCCGAAGGCAACCTGAGTATTGAGCGGCTGGCTCGTCATCCAGGTCAGGGTGATCGAGCTGGGGGAGGTGGTGAAGGACGCCACCGGCAGGGTGCCGGTTCCGGTGGCGCCCGTAGGGGTGGTACCCCCTCCCGTGGATCCACCCGAGGTCGTCGACGAGGATGGCGTGGTGACTGTGAGAATGCTGCTGCGCAGATCGGTCGAGGTGTAGTAAGACGACTCCGCCTGCACCTGGTAGGCGGTACCCGGCGTCAATCCAGTAACGGTGAAGGAGTGCGTGGTGCTCAGTTTCCAGTTGTAAAGGGAGGCACTGAGCGCAGAGACGCCGTAATGAACCTGACCGTTCAGGGCGCTGCCAGTGGTCCAACTGATTTGAAAGGAAGTCGAAGTGACCTGGCTGATGCTGACGTTCAAGGTGGAAGTCTGGGCGCTGCCACTGCAGGCCAGAAGCAGGCAACTGGCGGCGCAAAGGATGGCCGAGCCGAGGAATCGCCAACTGGGAAGCAAAGGTGTCCGGCGGACGGACTGGAGTGGAAGGAATTTCAAAAGACTCTCTCCAGGGTTGAAATGTAGTGACTGGAGAGTAGGTCTTTCGGTGCGCGGGGAGAATGCAACGAAGACCTGTACAGGGCGACAGGCTGTGCCTGAGGACAACTGAACGAAAGGCCCAACCAAGAGCTAAGGGTTCAGAAAAACTGAAGCAGCGGGGACAGGTTTGCTGGCGGGAACAGGTGCAAAGACCTTAGTGGCCGTCAGCTTAGTTACCCAGCGCAGCCCTGCCGTGCGCGGCAATGCAGCGGCTGCGCATCGCATCCGCCGTCAGCAAGCGCTGCGCTCCGGCCAAAAGCGGATTTCCAACGGCTCGGCCAAACCAGCAGAGTTGCTGCTCGTCCAAGCGGCCATGAGCACCCCGGCTTGGCCGCTGCAGCGAATGCGCTCCGTTTGGGCCTGCCCGCGCGACCGCACCTGGCCGCTACAACTTCGGGATGGCGCCAAAAGTGCGGATCAGACTGCCTTCTATTGCCCGCGCTGCGGGGGATACTACAACGTGCGCGATGGCATTGCCGACTTCTGGTTATCTACGGAAAGCGGCGCCGCCCTGATTGAACATGAACGGCAAATGCGCGAACGTTACCTGCTACCGCACCTGGGACGGCGGCAGCGCTTTGAGCATCGGGTAGAATTGGACGCCGTTCTGGATGCTTTGCGGTGCACGCCGGAAGACCGGGTCCTGGATGCCGGCTGTGGCGTCGGCGCGATTACCAGGCCACTCATCGAGCGGGGAGCATCGGTGGTGGGAGTTGATTTTTCGGGAGCGCGGCTGCGCTACCTGCAGGAGCGGCTTTCACCCACGCAGCGGGAACGCGTTCTGCTGGCGGTTGCCGATATCAATCATCTGCCTCTGGTTTCCCCGCAGTTTACGCGCATTGTCTGCACCCAGGTGATGCAACACTTGCCTGCGCCGGAACTCCGGCAGAAATTCCTGAAAGAGGTTTATGCGCTCCTCAGTCCAGGCGGACGCCTGGTGCTTACCGTCTATGCGGATACGCCCGCTACGCGCCGCCAAGGCGTTGCAGCGGAGGGCTTCCACGAAACCGGCATCTTTTATCACCGCTTCCAGCGCGAGGAGTTGGCACAGTATTTCGGCCAGTTCCGCCTGCTCAGCTTGCGCGGCCTGGTCTGTCAAGTCCCGGGCAGTTATCGCACCCTTCCCTGGCTCGGCCGCGCAGGGAGACACTTGGAGCGCTGGCTTGAAAAACGAAAGCCCGTCAGCGATGAGTACGCACAAGTGTGGATGGTCTTGGCCGAACGTCCCGCCGAAACCCCTCACTAGCAGCTTCATGGGAATCTTTCAGCGCCAACCCTGCTGCAGAGTGGCGCCGGTCACGAAGCTGGCGCCCCGCAGCAGATAATCGGCCGCTTCCACAGCGGCCGGCGGCAGCATCCCGCCCGCCGGCACCCCTGCGATCAGCAGGGCGTTGAGACGGCATCCGGGAGCAAGTGCAGGCGCCAGTACCTGTACCCACGGGGGCAGAGCTGCGGTGAAAAGCGTATCCCCCAAATCTGCGCCGGGCTGCAAGGTGACTACGGTGAGCACACTTCGGGCACCCGATTGTCGCGCGCTCTCCACCAACTCTAACCAGCGCGCCTGTTGATTGGAAACGGTTGCAGCCTTGCCGCTACCGCCTGCTACATGCGCCACCAGGTAGTCGCAGCCACCGCTCAGGAATTCAAGCTCGGGAGCTACCACCACGTCGATGCCTGCGGCGCGAAGCCGCAGTTCAAAATGGTGGAATATCTCGGCAGTGGGTCCGGTGAAAAGAGCGCTCGCCATGGGAGAAGTCTCAGAATAGCAAAGCAGCACCCATGCCCTTGGGCCAGCTCCGCTTGGTCCCACCTCTGCCGCCGTGGTGCAACCAACATCAACAGCGCTCAATGACATCAGACTTCCTCTGGAGGGGAACTTCATGAAGCGCTGGATACTTCCCGCGGTTGCGGTTGGGGTGGGCGTTTTTCTCATGACTGACAAGGGGCGGCGTACGCAGGAGCACCTGGCGGAAAGCTTCCACGGCTGGTGCGACTCGCTGGTGCACTTTAACGAAACCCTGCAGCAGCGGCTGGGGCAGGCGCATTCGACGCTGGAGCAATTCAACCGGGCCTTGCAGGGGCTGAGCAGCTAGAGGCCGCCGGGGCACGGCCTCGTCTCCTTCAGTGGCTGCCAATGCGAAAGAGGGACCAGGGAGCGCTGGCGGGGGCGGGAATTTGCTCGACTAAAAGGCCGGCCTGACGCGCCTTCGCGAGGAAATCCGTTCTTTGGCGGCGACCGGTAACCAGCAGCCCTGTGTGCGCCGATTTGCTCAGATCAGCGTAGTCCAGCGCCACCGGATCGCGATGCAGGCTGAACTGCAGCCCATAGGTCCAGTTGCGGTTTAGCCGCCAACTTTGCAGCGCGCCGCAGCCGATTGGGCTTTGTCCCTGGTAGGGCAAAGGATTGCGCGCCCCCGGACCACATTGCTGTGTGATCGCCTGGGCGAGAGGCCGCGCGCTGAGCGCCATGTCCAGGGTCTGCCGCTGCCGCGTCAAAGTGAACAGCACACACGAAGCCACGGTTACGGCTACAAGCCATGGCCAGAGGCGTTTTACACCCCATTTCGCGCCCAAGCGCCGCGGCCAGAACGCAATCACAGCCCACACCGGCACAGCCCAGAGAATGGCCCCAGGCAGCGCTGCGACCAATGCCGCTCGATCGCTTGGCGCCCGCAAGGCCAGCGGAGCCATCCGGACAGCCGCAACCAGTGCCGCTGCGGGAATTGCATTCAATGCCAACCACCAGCGCGAAGGGCGCTCCTGCTCCTCGTATTCCAGGGCCAACAAAAGCAGCAGCGGCGGCACCGAGGGCAAGACATAGCCCGGTAGCTTGGAATCGGAAAGGCTGAAAAAAACGATGGGGATGAGCGCCCAAAGCCAGAGGTACAGCTTCAACGGCGATTGACGAAGCCACGAGAGCAGGCTTTGGCTGCGCACCCGCTTGCCGATTTGCCCCCAACCTCGCCGCAATGGGAAATACAGGCAACCGGTCCAGGGCAACACCGCGGCCAAGATAACCGGCAGGTAGTACCACATTGGTTGCCGGTGTTGAAACCGGTTGGTGGCGAAGCGCTCCAGGTTGTGCTGCAGGAAAAAGACACGCAGGAAGTGGGGATCCCGGTGGCCGAGCAGGATGTACCAGGGCAAAGCCACTGCCGCAAATATGAGCACGGGAAGCGGGCGGAACGCTTCTCGCAATCGAACCAGCCGGTGCATCAGGCCCAGATAGCTCAACAACAGCAGAAGCGAAAGCAGCCCGGCAACGGGGCCTTTGGCCAAAACAGCCAAAGCCAATGACAACGCGGAAACGCACAGCCATCGGCGCGCTGCCGGACGAGGCGCGGCGGAAACGTTGAGCGGCTCTCCGGCTTCGCCGGCAAGCCAAAGGTAGGCCGCCAATAACGCCAGGGTGAGCGTTGCGGTCAGAGGCATGTCGGTCGTTGCCGCCCGTCCGAAGCCCACCACAAAGATCGATGTCAGAGAAAATAGTGTGGCCCAAATTCCGGCGCGACGATGGCCCAAGAGAACCAGAAAGCCGCCTAAGGCCAGGCACATCGCCAAGGCCCATAAGGCATTGGGGAGACGCGCCGTCCAGGCCGCAACCCCAAACAAGCGATCCGCCAAAGCGGCGCCCCAATAAAAGAGTGGCGGCTTTTCATACCAAGGCCGGCCCAATAGCAAAGGCGTAAGGTATCCACGGCGGCTGGCCATCTCGGCGGCGATTTCCGCATAGCGAGGCTCGTCCGGTCCAATGAGTCCAAAGCCTCCCAGCGCGGTCAGGAGCGTAACGGCCGCAAAGGCGGCGGGCGCCAGCAGATACAGAAAAGACAAGCCGCGCGGGCTCGAGTGCTCCGCGCACTGACTGCGATCCCGCTGAGGGTCAAGTTGAGGATCGAGTTGAGGATCGAGTTGGGGATCGAGCGGCATGAGCTAATAAAGTGCCGGCTCGCCAGCCGGACGGGTTTTCCAACGGCGATGAACCCAGAGCCACTGTTCGGGATAGCGGCGAATCCACTTCTCGGTGACCGCGGCGTACTGCGCAGTATTGGCGACCACGTCGGCCTGTTCATCGCCGCTTCGCAGTGTCGGCAAAGGTTCATCAACGTACATCACGTATTTTCCCAGGCTCTCTTCCCAGACCGTGAACGAGGGCACGACGGGGGCGCCGGTACGGAGAGCGATTTTAGCCATGCCCGCATTGGTACACGCCTGAACGCCGAAAAAGGGCACAAACACACCTTGTGGCGGGGCTGAGTTTTGATCGAGCAGAATACCCGCCCATTCCCCTTGACTCATGGCCTGCAGCAGTCCGCGCGCAGCCACCTGTTTGCCGATGGGACGGTTCCCATAGAGCCCGCGATAACGGTTGACCAGCTCGTTGACGAAAGGATTGTCGAGGGGGCGAATCACGAACTTGAGTGGATGACCAGCCATGCTGGTCATGAAACTGGACAACTCCCAGGCGCCCAGGTGGCCAGTAAGAATGAGCACGCCCTTGCCCTGCTGCTGGGCGGCAAAGAAACGCTCCAGGTGGCGCACCTCGAAAAAACGGTCCACGTTGCCAGGGCGATGCTTGGGGAGCATGCAGAACTCGGCTAATTGCCGCCCCAAATGCCAGTAGAGCCGGCGCAGAATGCGTTGATGTTGCTCGGGCGGCAAAGCGGGCAGTGCTAAGGCTAAGTTGCGGCGGCCCACACGGACCAAGCGGGGATAGCAATGGTAGAACGTAGCCCCAACAGTCGCGCCCACACGGAGGGCCGCCGCGCGGGGAAGCAAACCCAGGGTACGTGCCACCAGCCATACGGGGAGAAATTCCAAGCGGTGGCGGAACTGGGACATGAGGGGTGAGAGGAAGGGACGCAAGCGGCGCCGTCCTCAGACGTGGAGTACGGCGTGGTTGCGTCCCGGCAAGGGCGGCTGCGTCGTGGGAGCCGCTCCTGAATCGTTGCTCCTGGCATGACAGCCGGGGAGGAGCAAAAGACAGTGTACTAGAAGTTGCTGGCACACCTGGGGGGAGGGCAGAAGCGGTAATGGACAGGACCGGCCTGGCCTTGGGAAATTAATGTAGCAAGCCTGGTGTGGTGCTCATCACTTCGAAGGTGAACAGCGGAGTTGCCTGGGGTGCCAAATTTTCAACTGTTCGGCTAAACTGTCCCCAGTCTGTGGCAACATGCGGTGAGAGATCCGGAGCGAAACATATGATTTCAGGCAAATTGACCAGAACGCTTTTGATGCTGGTGCTTTCGGCGCCACTGCTGGGAATTCCTGGCTGGGCAGCTCGACCCAAGCCTCACAAAAAAGCCGCTGTGGTCCCCGTAGTCCACGACGGTGATGGTCCGGCATATCATGCTGGCCCTCCGCGCGGTCCTCTGCCCCAGACCCTGTCGCCAGACCAGTTCAGTGATCCGCGGGTGAAGAACGCGTTTGCTATGGCGGCCCGCATCCGCCCGGTTCTTTACCAGCAGCCCTGCTACTGCCATTGTGATCGCGCATTTGGCCACAAGAGCCTATTGAGCTGCTATACCGGAACCCACGCCTCGGTATGTGAAGTTTGCCTGATGGAGGGCATTTTCGCCTATCAGGAGACGCAAAAGGGCAAGAGCCCGACACAAATCCGCAAAGAAATTGAAGCTGGGCAGTGGAAAAAAGTAAATTTAAACGACTATTCCACGCTGCGGACCTACTGAACGCCAGCACCGCTGAATTGGCTGCATGCAAACCGGAACAAGGACAGCCCCTGTGAGCGAGCAGGCTTCTGTGCGCCGCATCTCAATTCTGATCCCGGTGTTCAACGAGGAGCCAACGCTGCTCACGTTGCTGGAACGCCTCCTGGAAGTTCCGTTCAGCGTGGAGCGCGAGATTGTGATTGTGGATGACGGCTCCACTGACGGGAGCCGCAGTATCCTGCAAGGCTACCTGCACCGTCCAGAGTTCAAGATCATTTTTCAGCAAATCAATGGTGGAAAGGCCTCCGCGATTCAGACCGCGCTGGAGCACGCCAGCGGCGACGTCATGGTGATTCAGGATGCGGACCTGGAGTATGATCCGCGGGATCTACCGGCGCTGCTGGCGCCGATCATCAATGGGCAAGCCGACGTCGTGTATGGAAGCCGCTTTCGTGGTCAACTGCAGGGCATGACGTGGCGGCATTACTGGGGCAACCGCTTTCTTACCTGGCTGACCAACCGCCTTTATGGGGTGCGCCTCACCGACATGGAGACCTGCTATAAGATGGCGCGGGCCAGCCTGTTTGAAGGCATGCGGATTGAATCGCAGCGCTTCGAACTGGAACCGGAGATCACGGCCAAGCTGTTGCGGCAGGGCAAGCGCATTCTGGAGTTGCCAATCAGCTTTCAGGGTCGCGGCCGCAGTGAAGGCAAAAAGATCTCCTGGCGGGATGGATTTGGAGCGGTCCGCACCCTCTGGAAGTACCGCCCCACCTCTCCGCTAGGGCGTGCGGCAGTAGAGAGCGCGCCGGGCGCCGGGAGCTGACGACCCTTCCGCTCCACTCCCAGCCAGTGACAGGGGAAAGGGTGAAAACCCTGCCCGCCCAGCGCCTCTACCCGGCCATTCCCGCCGCATCAGCAGCAGTTGGGCAAATTCATGCTTTGGCCCGAAGGTAAGCCGGACTATTCTTATAGGAGTGCCCGTGCTGCAGGGATGTTGTCCTGTCCGGGCCCTAGCGAGACTTTACTTCGAGGATTTCCTGGTGAACCGACAACTCTTCAGTTCCGAATCCGTGACCGAAGGTCATCCGGATAAAATTGCCGATCAAATTTCGGATGGCGTTTTGGACGCCGTAGTGGCGCAAGACCCGCGCAGCCGCGTGGCGTGCGAATCTCTGCTCACAACGGGATTGATAGTTGTGGCCGGCGAAATCACCACCAACGCCACGGTGGATTATCAGGAGATCGCGCGCCAGGCGGTTCGCCAGGTTGGCTACACCGATGCCGCCTTCGGTTTTGACGCCGACACCTGCGGCGTGCTGATCAGCATCCATCAGCAGTCGGGTGATATTGCCATGGGCGTGGACAAGGATGGGGCCGGCGATCAGGGCATGATGTTTGGCTATGCCTGCGATGAGACGCCGGAAAAAATGCCGCTGCCGATCGCTTTGGCACATCGCCTGGCGCGCCGGCTCTCGGAAACCCGCCGGAGCGGTGAACTGGATTTCCTGCGTCCGGATGGCAAAACCCAGGTCACGGTGGAATATGTCGATGGGCAGCCCGTGCGGCTGGACGCGATCGTGGTTTCCAGTCAGCACAGTGACGCCGTTTCAACCGAAGAGTTGCGCACCAGGATTCGCAAGCAGGTGATCGATCCGGTCCTGCCGGCGGGCATGGCGGACGCGAAAACGCAGTACCACATCAACCCCACGGGACGCTTCGTCATCGGCGGCCCCATGGGTGACACTGGCGTCACCGGCCGCAAGATCATCGTTGACACCTACGGCGGCATGGGACGCCACGGTGGGGGCGCCTTCTCCGGTAAAGACGCCACAAAAGTGGACCGCTCCGCGGCCTACATGGCGCGCTATATCGCCAAAAATGTGGTCGCCGCCGGACTGGCGCGGCGCTGCGAAGTGCAACTCGCTTACGCCATCGGCGTTGCCGAGCCGGTTTCAGTGCTGGTCGATACCTTTGGCACGGGCAGCATTTCGGCCGGCCAGATCTCCGATGCGGTGCGTCAGGTATTCAAGCTCACGCCGCGTGGCATCATCGAAACCCTGCAACTGCGCCGCCCGATTTTCCAGAAGACCGCTGCTTTCGGTCACTTTGGCCGCAACGAGCCCGAGTTCACCTGGGAGGCGGAAAACCAGGCGGAGGCGCTCCTTTCCGCCGCGGGTGTGGCCAGCAACGCCATTGCTGGCGCCCGCGCTTAAGCCACCGCCGCACTTCAAAGCAAAAGGCCCGCTCCTCGCAGGGAGCGGGCCTTTTGCTTGCGCGCCAGCGTGACGCGCCTACAACACCAGTTCGGGAATCTCCAACTCGCGTTTGCGGAAAGCCTGCAGGAATACCTCGACCACGTGCGGATCGAACTCCTTGCCACTGCCCTTCTCGATGATTTCTCGCGCTTCAAAGGGGCTGATTGCCTGCCGGTACGGCCGGTCACTGGTCAGCGCATCGTAAACATCGGCCACCGCAATAATGCGCGCCTCCATTGGAATGTCGTCGCCCTTGGTGGGGTGATATCCGCTGCCGTCGAATTTGTCGTGGTGCGCCAAAATGATGGGCAGGACCCGGCGCAAGGTGCCGCCCACCGGCGACAGCATCTCCACTCCGCGTTGCACATGGGTCTGCACTTCGCTGAATTCATCTGGCGTCAGACGAGCCGCCTTGTAGAGCAACTCGCGGCTGATGTCGAGTTTGCCGATGTCGTGCAGCAGAGCCGCCGCGCGCACATCTTCGATGCGTTCCTGGTCCAGTCCCATGCCCGCGGCGATGCGGGTGGCGTACAGCGAGACGCGGTAGGAATGGTTTTGCGTGTACTTGTCCTTGGAAATGAACTGCCGCAGGATCACCAGGACGCCGTTGTAGGTCTCGCGCAATTCGTTGACGTAGTTGCGCTTGTGTTCGTACAGCGTGCCCATCGCATAGGCGGTGATGATCAGGATGCAGCCCCATACCGTGAAATCGAACCACTGCTGCCCCGGTACCTGTTGCGAAGCTGGCCGGATCATCGTCGGGTAGAGATAGCCGAGCAGGGCCACCAGTCCCACGCTGGCCACGGCGGTGGCCACCGCGTGGCGCCGGCCATAAACGTATGCGGAAAAGACGCTCGGCAGGGTGTAGAGGCCGAGCAGCATGCGTTGCGAGGCGAGAAAATGATTCAGGAACAGCGCCAGCAAAAAAATGCTGAGAACCACCCACAGCTCCTGGTTCACTTGCTGCAATTGCCGCCGCAACTTTGAGTTCACAAGCGCCTCAACATATTCATGAATGCCGTTATCTTAGGGGAACTCTGGAAGTGAATCAATGCAATTGCCCACCCGGCGCGTCATTATGATTCGCTAACTTGATCCCCCGCCAGCGTTTCTGCGCCCGAACATCGCGCTCCGCGCCGCCAAAGAGCTGTGGAAGTTATCGGCCACGCGGGTAAACACTTTACCGCGGCGCCGCCGTTCGTCTCTTATGCGAAGCCGAAAACCCCGAGCGCTGCGCGTCTCACCGCAGCTTCGCGGCCACGAAGCTGTATGCCGTGCCTCTCAACCCGTAACCTCGCGCAGCCGCGCTGTGCCCACAATCGCGAGAGCGCTAGAGGCGACCGCTTTCCCCGCGCCCTGGACAGCCTGGTTCCAGAGGCAAACCCCTTAGGCTTCGCCCGGTACGAGTGGATCAAAACCTCAGAAGTCTCTCAGGGGTTTGCCGGAGAGGCGACGTGGCCTGCATGCGCCAATCTGTTTCCGGCGGCATTTTTGAAGCGCCGCCCGCGTCCAGAGAAAGGAAACCCGCAAAGCCTATGTCAAACCAAACCGAGTGGACCAGCAATAAAACGGAAGCTCTGGCGGCAGCCATGGAACAGTTAGGCTGCGCCCACGCGATTCTTTGTGGACTCAGCTTTTCCGAGGCTGGAACGCCGGTTGTGGAGCCCGTAGCCGAGCAATCCGACTGGGCGGTGACGTCGGTCAAGGCGGCCACCCACCTGGTCGCTTCGGCGGCGGCACTGGTTGAAAATCTGGTCGCTGAATTTGACGCCACCACGCTGGCGCATCCACCTGTGGCCGCCAAGCCGCGTCCCGCGTTGTTTCTGATTAGCAAGGACGCGGGCGCGAGCGACTAGCGCGGCGGCTCGACTCCCCGGTTCACGCTGCGACAGGGCCGCTCTTCTTTCACCCTTCCTTGGACCGGCCGCCATGCAAGCCAAGCGCGCCGCCTCACCCTGCCGCGGCCCTCACGACGGGCGGCTTTCGAGTTCCTGCAGCGGCTCCGGCGAGGCGCTCTGGATGTCGCTGTAGTAGCCCCGCTCGTTGTTGATGGCCAGATAATGCTGGTGTGCCCGCTCCCATGCCTGATCGTCGGGAGGCCCAAACAACTGCGCGTAGAGCGGGCTGCCGGGGAAAGCGAAGACCGGCACCGGCTTGGACGCCCAGACGCCGGCCTCGATGAGTCCTTTGCGCCAAACTTCGATGGCCTGCAAATCGTCGTCGTCATTGGCGATGAGGTTTGCCTGAACCCAGGGAATGTGGCGGCGCGCAAAGCGAAGCAGTTCGTCGATGCGCTCCGTGGACATGCGGCAGCCTTTGCGGAAGCGATCGCGTCCTTCCGGGGTGATCGATTCAATTCCGCATTCCATGGAAATGCAGTGCGCCCGCCCCAGCCGCTCCAGCGTCTCTTCATCCCACAGATCGATACGGGTCTGGCAGCCAATGGTCAGCGGCAATTCCGCCAACCCGTCCAACAAGGCCTGGGTTCGTTTCCCGCAGCCAAAGATTTCATCGATGAAGTAGATGTAGTTGAAGCCCTCTCGAACCAGCGTCTCGGCCTCCTGTAAGACCGCTTCCACCTTGCGTTCCCGGAACTTGTTGCGAAACAGCGTCTTGTTGCAGAAGTTGCAGGACCAGGGACAACCGCGGGCAAACTCCAGTTCCGCGCCGCGTCCGGCGCCGGTGAAGACGTGATGGCGATGTTGCCGCAATTCGAGCGGATAGTCCTCGAAGGCCAGCGCCGGCAATTCTTCCATGTTGGTCTGCGCCAGGCGCGCATCGAGGTGTACGCCTGATTTGGAAGCGGGGGCGCTAAAGCGGGCGGTGCGTTCCGTATCGCGCCAGCAGCAGCCCTCAATCCGCGCCCAATCTTCGCTAACCAGGCGGGCCAGCGCATGGTCAGGCTCGCCGCGCAGCGCGACATCGCAATTCAACTTTTCCAGCGTCGCTTCCGGGGTGGCCGAGGGATGGGGGCCAATTGCCACTCCTAAAGCGCCGCCTCGCAGCCCCCGCATCCATTGCGCCGGAATCCGGAGTTCGGGTTGTGGGCAGCGCCAGAACAAATAGCTTGGCGCGGTGGTCACCACCAGCACTTCGGGGGCAAACCGCCGCACCCGTTCCGCGGCTGCTGACAACGAGAGGTTTTCCAGATGCGCATCCACGAGCAACACGTCGTGCCCGGCAGCCTGCAATTGCTGGCGCGCAAACAGCAGCTCGTAGGGAAAGTGAGGTTCCGGACACCCGAAGTAAGTCGAGCCGGAGAAGTCCCAATTGGGCTGAACCAAGGCAAATTTCATAGGCGTTTAGCCGGCCAGAACACGGCTGCCGGTCTCCTGGTAAATCGACGACGGAACGCGGGTGGCAGGCGCACCCCGCACTGCCCGCACCATGGCGTGGTGATCGGAAAGCCATTGATACAGACGCCTGACGCCCCGGTCCGCGTCAACCTGCGCGCGCCAGCCGGTTTCCCGCTGGAAGCGCCGGGTGTCGCTGATGTAAATCCGCTGGTCGCCGACCCGCCATGGCCCATGTTGCACATCCATCGGGCGGCCGGAGAGCTGCCGCAACTGGGCAATCACTTCCAGCAGGGAGCGCGCATTCTCCCGTCCCCCGCCCATATTGAAGACCTGCCCAGCCACCCGCTGCCGCTGATGGTAGGCGGTCTGCATCGCCTCCACCAGATCGTCGACGTAGAGTAAATCGCGCACCTGCCGCCCGTCGCCGTAAATGGTCAGCGGCTCGTCCAGCAGCGCGCACAAGGCGAAATGCGCCACCCAGCCCTGGTCTTCAGTGCCAAACTGCTGGGGACCATAAATACAGCTCATGCGAAAGACCACCGTGGGCAAGCCATAGACGCGAGCATAGTCGCGCATGTACTGGTCGGCGGCGCCTTTGGAACAGCCGTAGGGGGAGTGAAAGTCGAGCGGCTGATGCTCGCTGATACCTTCGCCGAGACAGGCCTCGTAGCGGTTGGCCCGCACTGTGCAACCCTGCTCGGCAATGGCGCCGTACACCTTGTTCGTAGAGGTGAACAGCACAAACGGCTTACGCCCGTGGCGGCGCGCCGCTTCCAGAATGTTGACCGTTCCCCCCGCGTTCACGGCGAAGTCTTCGCGTGGATCCTCGACGGAACTGGTGACCGCGACTTGCGCGGCGAGATGATAGATTTCATCCTGTCCGCGGGCGGCTTCCAGCACGGCTTCCGCGTCGCGCACATCACCGCGCAGAAACCGAAACTGCCCGCCGCCCAATTCCTTCAGGTGCCCCAAATGCAACTCCGAGCCGGGACGCGAAAGATTATCGAAGGCGGTCACCTGTACTCCGTTCTGCAGCAGACGCGCGCACAGGTTGGTACCGATAAACCCGGCGCCGCCCAGCACCAATGCCCGGCGCTGCGGCGAGCGGCGGGGGGCCGCTGGCGAGCCAAACTCCAGCAGCGCCGGTGTACCGGCAGCCCTTCCCGGCGCACCCGCTGGCTTGGGCGGCGCGGCATCCATCGACGCGATGGCCATCCGTTCCGCACTGCGTTTGCTGACCCGGTTGCCGGTGCGCGCGACCCGGCTTCGTCCGTTGCGTTTCATAGCGTACCCGCCAATTCCCGGTCCCATACCGGACCGGCGAGAGTTCGTTCCGGATCCGGCTCGCAAATCCAGGTGTCCTGATCCGGCTGCTCTAACAACCGCAGACCGGCACTGCGCAGAAGTCCCTGAATGGCGCCGGCATTGGGAATCCACCAATTCGTGGGATCGCCAGCATAGCTTTGTTCGATGAAGTACATGCACGGGAAGCCGCGCTGCACAAACGGCGCGTCGTCCCAAAAGTCATAATCGGAGCGGGGAGTCTCTCCGCCTTCCGCTCCCCGCATGAGACTTTGAAAAATCATCCGCTCGCGAACCTTCTTGACCAGCATGTCCAACGCGTACACGGGGTAGCGCAGGTGATAGAACAGCCCCATAAAGAGCACGTAATCAAACTTCTCCGGTAAGCCCGCCAAGTCGTAGACGGAGGCCTGCTGGAACTCCACCTCCAGCCCCAATACCTGCGCCGCAAAGCGCGCCTGGGAGAGGTAACGGGCATCGGCATCCACCGCCAAAACCCGCCCCGCGCCGCGGCGCTTCAGCTCGAATGCGTAAAATCCGGCGTTGCACCCCACCTCAAGAACGCTCTTGCCTTCCAGATTCTCCGGAAGGAAGGGGGCCAGACGCCGCCATTTGATCTGCGGATAGTCGCCGAGAAAATGGTGGGGGGCGGTCTGCACCCCTTTTAAATTCAGGTTCTGAAACCACTCACCCAGCGCGGCGACCTGCTGCTCTATCGCCACGCGCTCGCTCTCCGCGGCACACGTTTGCGGCGGCAGCTCCTCAACTCCACTCGGTTCTCTGGTCACCCAATTTCTCCCGTTGCGCTACAGAGCAACTGATGCGAGGGTGCAGAGTGGGGGTTTGTTCCTTTGGGCGAAAGTGGGCCAGCCAAACCCGTTTTCCAGCGCTGGCGTGAGGGGAAACCGTAAAACCGCAACGAAAGCCACCCGCGGCAGGGTTGCCGCTCTCTCCGGATTCGCCCGCAACGCTATCAGCGGCAACGGAGTCAGCACGGCAACTTCCCTTTTCACCCGGTGCTGCTTTATCGTGAGTACAGCTCGACAGGAGGACTTGCGCATGCGGGTTGGCGTCTTCACCGCCCTTTGGGGCAATCTCAGTCTGACCGAAGCTCTGGACAAGGCTCTGGGCCTGGGGCTCACCACCGTCGAGTTGGGAACAGGAAACTATCCAGGAGATCCGCATTGCAAGCTGAGCTGGCTTGAGCAGCCCGCCCAGGTGCAGCGCTTGCGCACGGAGTTGGAGAGCCGCGGCATCAGCATCAGCGCGCTGAGCTGCCACGGCAATCCACTCCACCCACAGCAAGGCACCCGGGAAGCCTTTGCCGGCACCACCCGGCAGACCATTCTGCTGGCGGAAAAGCTTGGGGTACGAACGGTCATCGACTTTGCCGGCTGCCCTGGCGACAGCGATACGGCGCAACACCCCAACTGGGTCACTTGCCCCTGGCCTCCGGAATACAGCGATCTGCTGAAGTGGCAATGGGAGCAAAAGGTTATTCCCTACTGGCGCGATCTGGCCGCCTTCGCCTCCGATCACGGTGTCCAGGTCGCCATTGAAATGCACCCCGGCTTCGTCGTGTACTCCCCCGAGACCATGCTTCGCCTCCGCCAGGAAGCCGGTGAAGCCATCGGCTGCAACTTCGATCCCAGCCACCTCTTCTGGCAGCGCATCGACCCGATTGAGGCGATCCGTATTTTGGGGCAGGCGGGCGCAATCTTCCATGTCCATGCCAAAGACACCCAAATCTTCGACTCGGTTTGCAACCGCACCGGCGTTCTCGACACCAAGCCGTACGTGGACGAAGTCCATCGCGGCTGGATCTTTCGCACGGTCGGCTATGGGCACGGTGCGGACTGGTGGGCGAACTTTATTTCCACACTGCGCCTGGCCGGATACGATGGCGTCCTCAGCATCGAGCACGAAGACAGCCTCATGTCGCAGGATGAGGGCCTCGAAAAGGCCTCTACCCTGCTACGGCAACTGATCATCCGGGAACCAAAGCCCAAGGTCTGGTGGGCTTAGCGGCACAACCACGGCGGCCGCCACTCACAGGAGAAATGAATGGCAGAAATTCGAATTGGCATGGTGGGCTACGCCTTTATGGGCAAAGCGCACAGCAACGCATGGCGGCAGGTGTCGCACTTTTTTCCGGGAGTGGGCCAGCCGCGCCTGCAATCCATCTGTGGACGCACGCGCGCCGCCGTGGAGCGGGCCGCCGCCGAACTAGGCTGGGCCAGCGTGGAAACCGACTGGAGAAAGCTCGTCACCCGTGATGATATCGATGTGGTTGATATTGTCACTCCCGGCGATTCTCACGCTGAAATCGCTATTGCCGCCGCGCGGGCGGGCAAACACGTGATCTGCGAAAAGCCGCTGGGCAACAACGCCAGTGAAGCTCGCGCCATGGTGGAAGCGGTCGACAAGGCGGGCGTCCGCAACATGGTGCTGTTCAACTATCGCCGCGTGCCCGCCATCAGCTTTGCAAAGCAGCTCATCGAGGAGGACCGGTTGGGGCGCATCTTCCATTTCCGGGCTCAGTACCTGCAGGACTGGATCGTCGACCCGAAGTTTCCCCGCCTGTGGCGGTTGGACAAAACTGTTGCGGGCTCCGGCGCCCTGGGAGACCTGGGCGCCCACATTGTCGATCTCGCGCACTTCCTCGTCGGCCAAGTGGAGGCGGTGACCGCGCAAACCCAGACCATGATTCCCGAGCGCCCCTTGCCCGGCAAGCCGGAACAACTCGCCCCAGTCACCGTGGATGATTCGGCGCAGTTTCTGGGCAAAGTGGGAGCGACCACTGCCGCCTTTGAAGTAAGCCGGCTGGCTACCGGACGCAAGAATTGCCTCATGCTAGAAATCAATGGCTCCAAAGGCTCCCTGCGCTTCAACCTGGAGCGGCTCAACGAACTGGAGTTTTACGATCGCACGCAGCCGGAGCGCTTGCAAGGCTGGAACAACATTCTTGTAACCCAGAAGGATCAGCCTTACATTACACATTGGTGGCCAGACGGGCACATCCTCGGTTATGAACACTCCTTTGTCCATGCCATGGCCGATTTCCTGGCGTCCCTGCAAGGAAATCAACCAGTGCGGCCAGACTTTAAGGATGGACTTGCCTGCAACGCTGTGTTGGACGCAGTGGAAGCGTCGGCCCAAAGTGGGGCGTGGGCAAAGGTGGCCTTGTAAGCACTATGCCGCGCAGAACGCCAACGGCGCCCGTGCTATGCTGAAGCTACTGCCGTTTGCCACTCCGTCAAACTAATTCGAGTCGACCCAAGTTCGCTATGAATTTCCGAAAAGTCGCTTGGACAATCACAGCGGCCATCCTGGTTGTACTTGGGATTTGGGCCAGCCCGGCCCTGCTTTCTGATCGCCATCTGATGCCCCATCGGATGTGCTTTGATTTCCAGCCGCCGCTGATCTGGCTGCATGCCGTCTCCGACCTGTTGATCGGCATTTCCTATGTGGTGATTTCCTTCCTGCTGGCCTATTTAGTCCGGCGGGCGCGCCGCTTGATGCCGTTTAGCTGGGTCATTGTGGCCTTTGGCCTGTTCATCGTGGCCTGCGCCGGAACCCACTTCATGGACGTGGTGACACTCTGGATTCCGGTTTACTGGCTCTCGGGCGCAGTCAAAGCGGTTACGGCGGTGGCTTCTGTGGCGACCGCAGTGGCGCTCCCTGGCGTTATTCCCCAGCTCCTGCGGGTGCTGCAGGATGCGGAAACCTCCGAGCAGCGCAAACGCCATCTCGAACAAGCCCACGAAGAACTTACCGTGGTGCACCAGCAACTGGAACGGCTGGATCAGCTCAAAACGCAATTCTTCTCCAACGTCAGCCATGAGCTGCGCACGCCACTAACATTGATTCTTGGACCAGTCGAACAGCTTTTGAAAGCTCCTCAGGCCCAAGCCTTCCAGCCTCAGTTAACGGTTATCCAGCGCAACGCTCAGACATTACTGAAACATGTCAACGATCTGCTGGATTTATCCAAGCTGGATGCCGGCGGCCTCCGGCTGGAAGCGGAACCGGTCGATGCCGGCGAGCTCTTGTATCTGGTAAGCAGCCATTTTGGCCTGCTGGCATCCGAGCGGAAAATCGACTTTGGAGTAGAGGCGGAGAATGGCGTGCTCCTCCTCGGAGACCGCAACAAGCTGGAACGCATCCTGCTGAATCTGCTCGGCAACGCGTTTAAGTTCACTCCGGTTGGGGGCCGTATCCGCTGCAGCGTTCAGCCGGAAGATACGGGAGAGCGGCGCTGGGTGCGCTTCGAAGTGCGCGACAGTGGCCCTGGCATTCCACCCAACGACCGCGTACACATATTCGAGCGCTTCCGGCAACTGGAGGAAGGTTCCGATCGCCAGACCGGCGGCACTGGCCTGGGCCTGGCTATTGTTCAGGAGTTCACCAGGCTGCATAACGGCGAGATATCGGTCAGCGATGCCGTCGAAGGCGGCGCCCGCTTTGTCGTGCGCCTGCCAGCCGCCACCGTCGAACCAAGCGCCGGTTTAAAAACCGCTCCCGTAACCACCGCCGCCCTGCAACAACTCGCGCGTGGAGAAGTGGAAGTTTTGCGCGGGCAGATCGCCAAGGATCGGCAGCCAACCGTCAACGCCGCCGGAAATGCCGCGCCCGCGCCCAATACCGCGCCTGCGCCCAATGCCGCCGCCGGCAGCGAAAAGCCCCTGGTGCTGATCGCCGAAGATCACCCCGACATGAATCGTTTTCTGGTCGAAACACTTTCATCCGATTACCGGGTGGTGAGCTGCTGGAACGGCCAGGACGCCCTGCAAAGCGCGCTCAGCGTGGAACCGGATGTCGTGGTCACCGATCTCATGATGCCGGGCAGCAGCGGCGAGCACTTGCTCGCGCAACTGCGCTCGCGCGCCTCCTTATATTCCGTCCCCGTACTGGTCCTGAGCGCTAAAGCCGACGAGACCGTGCGCGTGCGCCTGTTGCGCGAGGGCGCGCAGGACTTCCTGCTGAAACCGTTTCTGGCCGACGAGTTGCGCGCGCGCGTCAGCAACCTGGTCTCGCTGCGCCTGGCCCGCAAACACCTGCAGCGGGAACTCGACAGCCAGGAGCAGGACCTGGAGCGGCTGACTCTGCAACTGCTGGACCGGCGCCAGGAACTGGAAAAGGCCGTGCAGCGCGAACGCTCGGAGGCGCGCCGCGCCAGCGAAAACGAGCGCGAACTCGCGCGCCAGCAGCGCGAGGTGCAGCGCCTCAATGCCGAGCTGGAAGAACGCGTCCAACAACGTACCGCCGAGTTGCGCGTCGCCATGCAGGAGCTGGAGACGTTCAGCTATTCCGTCTCCCACGACCTGCGCGCGCCGCTGCGCACCATCTCGGGCTTTACCGAGGCGGTGCTGGAGGATTACGCCGGCAAGCTGGATGCACAGGCGGTGGAGTGGCTGGGAATGGTACGCTCGGCCACCGTGCAGATGAACCAGCTCATCGACGATCTGCTGGAACTGGCGCGCGTCACCCGCGCCGAGATGCGCCTCCAGGAAATCGACGTGACCGCTCTGGCGGGTGAAGTGGCCGCATCCTTGCGGCAGTCCGATCCCGATCGCTCCGCCGAGATCGTCATCGCACCGGGCCTCAAAGCCTACGGTGATCCACGCTTGCTCCGCGTCGTGCTCGATAACCTGCTGCGCAACGCCTGGAAGTTTACGCGTAAGCGTCCTGCAGCGCGCATTGAGGTTACCGCCGGGCAACACAATGGCACTCCTGTGTTCGTGGTTCGCGACAACGGCGTCGGCTTTGACATGAACTACGCCCACAAGCTCTTCCAGCCCTTCCAGCGCCTGCACAGCGCGGTGGAGTTTGAAGGCACGGGCATCGGTCTCGCCACCGTCTCCCGCGTGGTCAAACGTCACGGCGGTACCGCCTGGGCGGAGAGCGCTCCCGGCGAAGGGGCCAGCATTTTCTTCAGCCTCGCACCCGTCCCGGAGCGCTCTCTGCGGAGCGAGGCGGAAGCCTCCCGGCGGGTGTAAGTCAGCCCCCGCACCCCTCATCGCTGACTGACCCGGCCGCTCGACCCGCCAGCTCACAGCCGGCGCAGTCATTTCCCCGCTCCTCTCCCAAACTGCGGTTATGCTTCCTCCATGCTCCGCCGATCCCTGCGTTTCACACTGCGAAACGGGTTCATTTCCGCCGTGCCGCTGTTCCTGTTGGCCGCCTCCGTTACGGCGCGAGCGCAATCCTGGCGCGTTACCGTGAACGCGGCCCAGGGGCGCTACACCCTCCAACTGCGGCAGCCGGGAGAACCTGCCTGGGTGTTGCAGGGCGCCACTGGCGCGGCCCTGCAACAGGTCAGCCTCCGCACTGGTCATGACCGGCTGGGCCCCTACCGCGAAGTGCGTCTGCGCTGGAGCCGGCGGCAGATTCCGCTCCAGGGCACGATTCGCGCCTACACGCGAACCCCAGCGGTCAGCTTCTGGATCAGGTATCCACAGGGCGCGCATTTCTCGCCGGGCGCCATTTCTGCCTTTCCCGATTTTCAGCGGCTTCCCTCGGGACTGCATGTTCTCAGCTACGCCAATCACGCCTTCTCTCCCCCGGCGTTCAGCGCCATCCAGGCCTCCACGCCCTGGGTATTGTTCGACCAGAACTTCCATACCTTGGTGCTTTCCCCGGCCAATCACTTCCAGGTGGCCACGTTACGCGGCGACGGTCTCACCACTGCGGCCGTCTCGTTGAATAGCGGCGTCAACCAGATCGAGGATGGATTCCGGCAGCACACGCTGCTGGTTTATGGAAACGGCATCGGCCACACCATGGACGCCTGGGGCAGCCTGCTGCAAAAGCTCAGCGGACGCGTGGCCGCTTCCAACACCGCCGATGACAGCCTGCGCTACCTCGGTTACTGGACCGATAACGGCGCCACTTACTACTACCATTACGATCCCCAACTCGGCTACACCGGAACCCTGCTCGCCGAACTGCGTCACCTCAAGCGGCAAGGCATTCCCGTGCGATATCTGCAGCTCGATAGCTGGTGGTACCAGAAAGATCCCGTCTCTTATGACGGCACGCCGCTGAAGGCCAAAAACCCCAATTTCCGGCTGTCACGCTGGAACGTTTACGGGGGCGTGTGGCTCTACCGCGCCTCCCGCCAGCTATTCCCCCATGGGCTGCTGGCCTTTCACCACCAGAGTGGCATGCCCTTTGTCGTGCATGGACGCTGGATCAGCCAGCGCAGCCCTTACCACAGGCGTTACCGCATCGCCGGCATCGCTCCCATCGATCCAGCCTATTGGAACCGCACGGCCAACTATCTGCGCGGCAACGGCGTGGTGACCTACGAGCAGGACTGGCTCAATGTGATCCGCCATTATTCCGGATTCGCCTCGCACCCCGGCCTTGGCGGCCAGTTCTTCCGCAACATGGCGGCTGCCCTCGCGGCGCGCCACATGACCATGCAGTACTGCATGCCGGTGCCCAGCGAAATCCTGGAGGAGAGCCGCTTCTCCAACCTCACCACCTCGCGCGTCAGCAACGACCATTTCCTGCGCGCCCACTGGTACCCCTTTGTCTTTACCTCGCAGTTTGCCGCCGCCATGGGCGCCCATCCCTGGGCCGACGTCTGCGACAGTCCAGATGCAGACGCGGTGCTGCTGCAAACGCTCTCCACTGGCCCAGTCGGCTTTGGCGACGCCATCGGGAAAGAAAACAAAGTCAACCTTATGCAAGCGGTCCGCGCCGATGGCGTCTTGATCAAGCCCGACGCGCCCCTCGTCCCGCTCGACCAGAGTTATCTGGATGGAGCGCTTGGCGCCCACGTTCCCACCCTGGCGGCCACCTTCACCCAGCGGGGCAACGTGCGCACCGCGTATGTGTTCGCCTTCGCGCGCAGAGCCGCCGACCGCGGCCCGGTGCGCTTTACCGCCGCCGCGGTGGGACTGCGCGGCCCGATGTACGTTTACGACTATTTCTCCCACGGCGCGCAACTGGTAGCCGCCGGCGCGGCCTACAGCGGCGCGCTGGGCGCCGAGGACGCCTCCTATGATGTCTGCGCCTCTCCCGGCGCCAGCGGAATTGCCCTACTGGGCGACGCGGACAAGTTCGTGGGCACAGGGAAATCCCGCATCACCAGCCTGCATGACAGCCGCCAGGGCCTGTCCGCGAAGGTGGTGTTCGCGGCCAATGAACCGGCGGTAACCCTGTTCGGCTTCGCCGCCAAAAAGCCCACATTGCGCATGCGCCGCGGAACCGCGGACCGGCTCACCTATAACCCGGAGACCCGCGAGTTTCGTGTGACCGTCCATCCCCAGGCGCGCAACGCGGAGCTGACCCTGCGAGAACCGTGAGGCCAGAGCCGCCGGAGCAGCGGCGCAAAAAATGACGAGCGAACAGTGCGCGGCTTAGGGTGGGCAGTCGCGGCGCAGCTCACCTTGGCGTGTTTCCCACTCAAACGTCGTTGAGTGGAGCACCCGGCGTGTTTAGGAGGCCTCTCAGTTAGATTCTGCTCACAGTGGGCTAGGGTGCCTGCGTAATCGCCTTATTTGGGAGGCACGGCCTCGTCTCCTTCAGGCCGCCCGCTCCCGTTGGTCGCTGGCACGTTCTCCAGTGAGACCGTGAAGCCTCCGTTGCCGGGCTCCTCTCCCGCGCGAGGGAGCCGCCCTTCGGAATTTCGCGGCCCTCCACCTGCGATCTCTTCCCGCAGGGAGGACTCGGTGGCTCGCTCCTAGTGAGCGGGTTGGGGCGCGTTTGCGGCACGGCCGCTTTTATTCCACTGTCGCCATTTTGGCGGCATGCGGCCTTTCCGGTCGAGAAAAGCCGCACTCTTCTCCGTGGCAGCGACTCGCCTGGTGACGAACTCGGGCGTCGCCAGCGGTGCGGGACCTTAACGGCAACCGCGGACCTTCGCTTCGACTTCGGCCTGCGATTTCGAACTCGAAAGCAGTTCGACTCGGTCCTGGCTCGCTCTGCTCCGGCGCTCTCTTCCACAAGGCGGAGGCGGTGGCTCGCTCATCTCGTAGGCCGAAGCACACCGGCTGGCGCCGGGGCCCCGTCCCGCCTGCTTCGGAACTGGACCTGGACTGCGAGGCGGGACGGGGCGTGGAGGCTGCGCGGCTTTTCTTTCTTTCTCTTCTTATTGTGCGGAGGCTGACCCGGCATACGCTCGCTTCGCTCGCTATGCCGGGCTAGTCTTGCCCGACGCCGAACGCTGTCTCTTTCCTCGGCATGCTGGCAGGCGCGTGGGCTGGGACGCAGTACCGCGTTGGCGGACGGGGGTCAGTTGTCGGTTGTCGGTTGTCGGTGGGGCTTGCCAGGGGTTGGCAGCGCACATGACCTCGGCGGTTTTCCCACTCAACACACAACGTTGAGTGGGCACCCGCAGGCGTTCCATTACCCGCACCCTTCCATAGGACACCCGACGAGCCCCTCCTCCTGGAGGGCGCCTGAAGGCAACCTCAGCGCGCCGCGGTAGAGGTGGCTGAACCGCCGCAGCCAGCACAACTCCCAACCGCCAATGTGAACGCGGCCAGGCACAGCCGCAGCCGTACGCGCCTTTGTTTGCGCTGGGCGCGCTTCAGCGCGAAGGAAATTCCGGGGTTGTGCCCTGCACGAGCGGCGGCACGGCCGCTTTGACTCCACCCGCCGCGGCTGATCGGCGTCGCCCGGCTATTCAGACCGGGCCTCTGACGTGGCGGGCGCTCCGGCGGAAACACAGTGCTAGCATCTTTTATGGGCACGGGCGCTGGATGGCTCGCGCCTTTTTTCCTCAAGGAGCGATCACCATGCGTATTGCGGATAGCTTGCTGCCCGAGTTCGATCACGAGATGGCTAACACCCGCAAAGTGCTGGCGGCGGTGCCGGAGGCGAAGGCCGATTGGAAGCCGCACCAGAAGTCGATGACCATGGGCCGTCTGGCCAGCCACCTGGCCGAGGTCGCGCGCTGGGCCGGAGACGTGCTCAAGGCCGACGCCTACGACGTGCGGGAATATAAGAACGTGGAGATGACCACACTCCCGCAACTGCTGCACGACTTCGACCAGTGGGTGGCGCAGGTGCGGGCGCAGCTTTCCCAGACCTCCGACGAGAACTTTTTGAAGACGTGGACGCTCAAAAACGGTGATCACGTCATCTTCGCCTTGCCGCGTGTCGCAGCTATCCGCAGCATGATCATGAACCACATCATTCACCACCGCGGCCAGCTCACGGTCTACCTCCGCCTGAACGATGTTGCCGTTCCCGGCATCTACGGTCCTTCGGCGGACGACGCCGGCGCTGCCGGGGCGTAAGCGGACCCGCGGTTCCGGGGGGGGGAACGAGGAGTTCACAGTTGACAGTTCACCGTGGGGCGTTGCGGCTGGTGGGACGGCGCGGATGGTTGGACGTTGCGGTTGGTTGGGCGGCGCAGACGATCCTGGCGGCGTATCGCGGGCGCGCTTCGGGTTGAACTACGATTCTGGGTTTGCGCCCACTTTGAGTCGAGGAGTGTAGAAAGCGAGAAGGCCGCCTGGAAAGGGCGGCCTTTTCGCTTGGAGCTGTTGAGAGGGTTCGACGGCAACAACAAGCTTACGCAGACTGTCCGTCCATGCTTGCCACCTGCGCGCCAAGAAGCTGATCCAACTCCTTGAACTGCTCAGGCCATCCGCTGGTGCTTCCAGAGGCGACGGCTTCATCGAGAGCTTCCTTGGACGGATACAGGTCGTGCAAGACGACGAGCGTTTTGCCACCTTGTTCTTCGAAGGTCACCGTGGTGACCGCGCCAGGTTCCTCGCCTTCCTCATTCGTCCAGACCAGACGCGTTGGCGGAGTCACTTCAAGATATCGTCCCAAAAACGCCATCGGCTCCGGGGCGGAGGGATGGCTGAAAACGAAGCGGTACGTGCCCCCGGTGCGGACATCGGCCTCGCAGGAGACGAAGGAGATTCCGAACGATTTCGGCGCCCACCACCGCTTGAGCAGTTCGGGCTTCGTCCAGGCGTCGAAGACGAGATTCGCCGGTCCGTTGAAAGTCCGCCTGACGACGAGTTCGCGATCGGACTTGCGTTCCACGGTAGTGATGTTTTTAGCTGAGATGGTGTCGCTATTGTTTCTTTTGTCCACGGGTTTTCTCCTTCTGTTTCAACTCCTCGACAACGGTGTCTAGCTCGTCAAAGCGCCGGGACCAGAGCTGGCGGTATTTCTCCAGCCATTCCGCCTCTTTTCCCATTCCGTTCAGACCAAGCCTGCAGGTCCGTACCCTCCCGATCTTTTCGGTGGAGACGAGCCCCGCCTCCTCCAAAACGCCAACGTGTTTCTTCATGCCGGTCAGGGTCATGTGAAAGTTTTCGGCAAGATCGGTGATCGAAGCGTCCGCGCGCCCGAGCAGCTCCAAAACACCGCGCCGGGTGGGATCGGAGAGCGCTGCGAACGTGGCATCGAGAACGGGCTCTGGATACTGAACCATGTGGTTCAGTATATCAAACAACGGGGAAGCGCGCCGGCGCGGCAGAGTTTACAGTTCACAGTTGACAGTTCACCGTGGGGCGTTGCGGATGGTCGGGCGTTGCGGATGTTGGGGCGGCGCAGACGATCCTGGCGGGGCGTTGTGGGCGCGCTACGGGGCGAACGAAATTCCGGGGTTGCGCCCAGCACGAGTGGAGGAGTGCGGCTTTGTGAACGGCGTTCAGCCGGGGCCCCTTTACGGATTGCGCATGGGGGACAGGGCACAGCGGCCGCCGCAGGTAAAGGCGGGCAGAAGTGGTGGCCAGGGACGGAATCGAACCGCCGACACGCGGATTTTCAGTCCGCTGCTCTACCAACTGAGCTACCTGGCCAGTGTGGTCCAAACGGGGGGACAACCGGGCGGAGATTTGATTATAGACAAGGTGGAGAGTTGCGGCAAGGCAGTTCGTGGAAGTTCATGTTCACGGTGCACCGTTCACCGTTCACCGTGGGGCGTTGCGGTTGGTTTGGCGGTCTGCATGACCTTGGCGCTGCCTCGCGTTGCCCACGTCACGCCAAAGCGCGTTACGTGGCAGCCGGCGGACGGCGAATGGTGCACAGTTTACCGTGCACAGTTTACAGTTCACTGTTCACGTGCGGCGTTGCTGGGGGTTGGCGGTCTGCTTCAGTCGGCCGGAAAGGGCGCCGGATCGGGTTGCGGGCTGGGCGAGGGTGGTGGCGGCGGATCGGGCATCGGTTGCGGCTCCGGACTCGGCATGGGATAGGTAGGGTCCGGATCAGGTGGAGGAAAACGCAAGAGCAACGGTCTGGTCTGCAGCACGCCGCCCGCCAGCATTGCGTCATCCAGAATTGCTTCGGCCGGCTTTGCTCCAGCCGGCTTTGTCCCATCCTGCTTTGTCCCGTCCCGTCGTTGTCTGGACCAGCTGCCTCCATCCGGCTTTGCTCCATAGAGGGTTGCTGGCATGTACCCGCTGACTGGTTCCAGCGGCAAAAGCATTCCGGCTGCGTTCTTCATTCCCATTGCGATTTCAGCCAGGGGCGTTTGGTTGTGCGGTGCGGCCCACAGGAGCGAGCCACCGAGTCCTCCCTGCGGGAGGAGATCGCAGGTGGAGGGCCGCGAAATTCTCCCGGGGGCCCCGACAAAGCGCAGTTTGCTTTGTTGGGGTGGGAAGGGCGGCCCCCTCGCGCGGGAGAGGAGCCCGGCATCGGCGGCTTCACGGTCTCACTGGAGAACGTGCCAGCGACCAACGGGAGCGGGCGGCCTGAAGGAGACGAGGCCGTGCCTCTTCCCTATTGCCAGCGCAGCGTGAGTGGCTGCGGTGTATCAGGCACGCGCATGGTGAGCAGGCCATTGTCAAAGCTCCACAGCGCCGTCTGCAGCGGCTGCCCGTTCAGGGTCACCGCACGCACCGGGGCGCCGGGATGCACCTCGACCAGGATTGCGGCGTGGTGGGAACGGTAGCTGCCCCGCGGCGCCGCGATGGTGAACATGCCCGGCGCGTAGGTCAGGCGGCGCTGCTCGTAGACGCCCCGTCGGTAGGCAAAGCTGATGCCGTCATCCTCATAGTAGTCGCGCTGCGTTGGCCCGCTGGAAAACACCTGGAAGATGAGCGGCGCGGTGGGCCATTGATTAGTGTTCTGGATGACCGGCGAGCGGAACAGGATCGAGCCATCGCGGACGAACAAAGGCAACTGATCAATCGCCGCGCGCACGGTGATGGCGTGTCCGCCGTTGAAGCGCTGGCCGCTCAGATCGAACCAGCTCCCCGCCGGGAGGTAGACGCTGCGCTGCGCGGTATTGGGGCTGAGCACCGGCGCCACCAGCAAGTCGGCGCCAAACAGGTACTCATCGGAGATGGCATAAGTGTTGCGGTCTTGCGGATACTGCAGGAACAGCGCACGCATCATGGGCATGCCCGTACGGCTGCTGTTGTGGAAGGCGTTATAGATGTAGGGCAGGAACTCGTAGCGGCGCTCAATGGCCTTGCGGTTGAAGGCCTCATAGACGGGACCGTAGGCCCAGGGTTCCTTGTGGGGGGCGCCAAAGACGGCGTGGGCACGCATAAAGGGAAAGAAGGCGCCCGCCTCGACCCAGCGCGTCCACAACTCGGCGTTGCCGACGCCCATGAACCCGCCGATATCGTTACCCACAAACGGGTAGCCGGAGATGCCCATGCCCAGCAGCGTGGTGACGCCATGACGCAGGTGGCTCCAGTCGGCGACGTTGTCGCCGGTCCAGACCGCCGCATACTTCTGTCCACCGGCGTAGGTGGCGCGGGTCAGCACGAAGGGGCGCACATCGGGACGCAGGCGTAGCAGCGCATCGTGGGTGGCGCGCGACATCTGCTGTCCGAAGACGTTGTGGTCCTCCGCCGCGGTGCCCGGCTGCCCCGCGTTGAAGAAGCGCACCTCGTTGGGCATGGTCTTGAACGGCGTGTTGAAGACCGACGGCTCGTTCATGTCGTTCCAGATGCCATCCACGCCGGCGGCGGCAAAGCGGTCAATTTGCCGGCCCCACCAGTCGCGCGCCCTGGGATTGGTGAAATCCGGAAAAGCGGCGTCGCCCGGCCAGACCGGCCCAATAAAGATGTTGCCGTTGGGAAGCGTCGCGAAGATGTGGTTGCGCACGCCGCTCCGGTAAGCGAAGTAGTTGGGATCTTTTTTGATACCGGGATCGGTAATGGTGACGGTGTGAAAGCCCAGCCCATGCAGGTAGCCGAGTAACCGCCGCGGATGCGGAAAGCGGTGGTGGTTCCAGGTGAAGACGCGATAGCCCCGCATGTAATGAATGTCGAACCAGATGCCGTCGGCGGGGATGCGGTCGGCGCGGAAGGTCGAGGCAATGCGGCGCACTTCCGCGTCGGGATAATAGCTGTAGCGGCACTGCTGATAGCCCAGGCTCCAGAGAGGGGGCAGCGGCATGGGACCGGTCAGATCACGGTAGCGACGCAACACATCGCGCGGCGCCGGACCGGCAATGAAGTAGTAGTTGAGCTCGCCGCCCATGGCGCCAAAATCGTAAGAAGCGGGATCGCTTTTGCCGATATCGAAGCTGCTGCGGAAGGTGTTGTCGAAGAAGATGCCGTGCGCCACTCCATGGCGCAGCACCATGAAAAACGGGATGTCGTCATAGATGGGATCGGTGCCGCTGTTGTAGCCGGGCGTATCGGAATTCCACATGGTCATCTGGGTTCCGTCCAGATCCACGCCGCGCTTGTCGAATGGGCCCGCCTTCTCGCCAAAGCCATAGAAGTGATCCTCGGGGCGCAGCTCTTTCCACACCTGTACGCGCGCGCCGTTGAAGGCGATGCCATCGGCGGAGGTGTCGGCGTCCAGCACGCCGCCCTGGGGAGCGAGAAAGCGGATGCGGAAAGGGTTGCGCTGGATTTCAACCACCACCGCCGCCGTGCTCAGGCGATCCACGCCCGCGGAACCAGGGGTGAATTGAAAGGGAACGTCCGATGACTGTTCGACGACCGCATAGGAATGATCGCGGCCCAGTCTGCCCGGCGCGAAACGCACACGGATGACTCCGGCGCGGACCACCGTGATACGTACTTCTCCCTGGGCGTTGCGGTACTCGACGCCGTGAGGAATCGCCGTGGCGGCGGGCATGGCTTGCAACGAATGCCAGGCGGCAAAGGCGGTGGAACCGGTCAACAGAGAGACCAGCGAGAAGAGCAGGAAGCGTCGAAAGTTCATGTTCGTTGCAAGCTTCATCAAGTTTCCCAATAGCAGAGGCGGCGCGGTGCGGTGCTCAACGGTGCGCCGCTTAACGTTGCGCCGCCTTTCCCTGCGCCCGGCTTACTTCCACGGCGCGCCACATGTACCAACTGGCGATGGAGCGGTACGGCGCCCAGCGGCGCCCGAAATGCCGCAACTCCAGTGGGGTGGGGAGACGGCGCTTGCGATAGAGGAGGGCAAACCCCTGCCGCACGCCGTAATCGTCGACCGGCAGCACATCCGCCCTGCCGAGGTGAAAGATCAGCATCATCTCCACCGTCCAGCGGCCAATGCCGCGGATATCAGTGAGGCGTTCGATGATCTCCTCGTCGCTGAGGCGGCGCATCTGCGCCAGAGTAGGAATCAGGCCGTCGCGCTGGTGGCGCGCCAGGTCCTGCAGCGCCAGCGCTTTATTGCGCGACAACCCCGCGGCGCGCAGCTGCTCCTCACCACAGGCCAACAGCACCTGGGGACGCGGAAAGGCGCCATTGCCAAGCTGCGTCTTCACCTTGTTGTGAATGGCCGCGGCGGCCTTGCCGGCCAACTGCTGGTAAATGATGGAGCGGCCCAGGGAATCATAGGGCTTCAGTCCGCTCTGCGGCGCCAATGGACAGGCGCCGTAGGTGGCGCAAAAGGCGGCCAGGCGCGCATCCTTCTCTTGAAAATGCCGCAGCGCCTGCTGGTTGGTCTCCGGCCCCGAACAGTGCAGCATGTTGGGCAGGACTGCTTTGCGCTGGGCTGACGGGGAAGCCGTGGTTGCCATTGGTTTGCCGGCTGTTACTTGGTGTACACCTGCAGGAGCTGCAAATCGGGCGGCGCCTGGTTCCACATATCCGAAATATGATCAAAGCCGGCCCGGAACGTCCGGCTGGCGTGCGGGGCCAGCGGCCCGGTCGTGGCGTTCACCAGGTCCTGGTTCTCAGTCTGCACCAGTTGACCATACAGGTCGTGGAAGCGCATGCGCACGCGCAACAAAGTGATCGTCCGGGGACCCTGGTTGGCAACGGCGCCGTCCACGTAGATCACGCTGCCTGCCATCATACTTTGTGCCGACAGCACCTTAGTCGCCTGCGCCCGCACCTGAGCGCCATAGGCGTTATCCAGCTGCCCGGCGGGACGGCTGGAAATCTTTCCGCCCAGCAGAAACACCAGCAGAACCAGAAAGGTGCCCGCCACGCCGACAATCACCGGCATCCAGTTGAAGCGTTCTCGCCCGGCCGCTTCGCCGGCGCGCAGGCTTTCCAGCATAGCTCAGGCTCCCGCCACGGTCAGGCCTTCCACTAACAGCGTGGGGCTCGCCACCGCCGAACGAAACTCCAGATCGTTGCCGATTTCGGTGATGTTGCGGAACAGCTCTTTCAGATTGCCGGCCACCGTGATCTCTTCGACGGGATAGGTCAGCTCGCCGTTTTCAATCCACAACCCACTCGCGCCGCGCGAATAGTCGCCGGTCACCATGTTGACCCCCATGCCGATGAACTCGGTCACGTAAAGCCCCTGCTTCACGCCGGCAATCATCTCACGCGGGGTGCGCTGGCCGGGCTCGAAGTAGAGGTTTCCGTAACCCACGCCGGGGTTGCCGGCCAGGCCGCGGGCGGCGTTCCCGGTGGTCTTCATTTTGAGTTTGCGGGCGGTATAGCAATTGAGCAGCCAGCTTTGCAGCACTCCGGCTTCAATCACGCAGGTACGGCGCGTGGGCACGCCTTCGCCATCGAAGGGGGTGCTGCCAAAGCCGCCGGGGCGGCAGCCATCGTCGATGACGGTCAGGCCGGTGTGGGCTACCTGCTGCCCCAGGCTCTCCGCCCAGAAGCTGGCGCCGCGGTAAATGGCTTCGCCGGAGACGGCGGAAAAGACGTGGTCCAACAGCGAGCGCGCCACCTGCGGATCAAAGATCACTGGCACGCGTTGCGTGGGAACCTTACGCCCGCCTAAACGGCGCAGCGTGCGCTCGGCGGCGATCCGGCCCACCTCTTCCGGAGATTGCAACTGGCTCAGGTCATGACCCATGGTGTACCAGTAGTCGCGCTGCATTTGCCCGTCCTGCACGGCGATGGGCACCGCCGACATGGAGCAATAGGAGCTGCGATGTTCGCCGAGAAAGCCCAGCGAATTGCAGAAGATCTTGCGCCCTTCGGAAGCATCAAAGGAGCCGCCCTCGGAGTTTTGCAGCCGCGGATCCAGCGCCAGCGCCGCCTTCTCGCAACGCGTTGCCCACTCCACGCCCAGGGAAGCGGGGATGCGCGCCACTTCTGGAGAGTAGGTCTTCAGATCGCCGGCGACCGCTCCCAACTCACTCGCCTCCGGCAGCCCGGCGCAGTCGTCATCCGAGGTCACCTGCGCGATCGCCAGGGCCGAGTCGATCATCTGCTCAATGGCGGGCCAGGAGAAATCGGAGGTGTAGGTGCTGGCCACGCGGCGACCGCGAAATACACGGATGCCCAGCGCCTTGCCGCCCGCTTCCTTGAGCATCTCCGTTTGCCCCAGCCGCACCGTGGTTGAAAACTCGCGGCCTTCGCGGATGACGCACTCGGAAGCGCTGGCACCCTTTTCCTGCGCCCGCGCCACAATCCGGCGCGCCAGCTCCGCTAGCTGATCCGCGGCAACTTGCGGCGAATTCGATTCGGTGGTGGTCTGTGTGTTCATGCCCTCTCTCGTTGGCGGCACCGCCGCGTTTGCTTTCACCCGCTGAGGCAGCCTCGTGGATCTCCCCTCAGGATGCCGTGCCGCCCACCGTCAGCCGATCCACTTTAATGGTCGGCAGCCCCACCCCCACCGGGACACTCTGCCCTTCTTTGCCGCAGGTGCCGATGCCCTGATCGAGACGCAGGTCGTTGCCCACCTGGGTGACCCGGGTCAGCACGTCCGGGCCGTTGCCAATCAAGGTTGCGCCGCGCACCGGAGCGGTGATTTTGCCGTCTTCAATCAGATAACTTTCCGAGGCCGAGAAGACGAATTTTCCGCTGGTGATATCCACCTGGCCGCCGGAAAAGTTGACGGCGTAAAGTCCGCGCTTTACGCCGCGGATGATGTCCTGGGGATCGTCCTGGCCACCCAGCATGTAAGTATTGGTCATGCGCGGCATGGGCATGTGCTCATAACTTTCGCGGCGCCCATTGCCGGTCACGCTGGCGCCCATCAGCCGGGCGCTGAGATGATCCTGCAGGTACTGCTTGAGAACTCCCTTCTCGATCAGCACGGTGCACTGGGTCCGCGCCCCTTCGTCGTCGATGTTGAGCGAACCGCGGCGGCCTGGAATGGTTCCGTCATCGACCACCGTGCAGGCCTCGCTGGCGACGCGCTGGCCGATCAGTCCGGAGAAGGCGGAAGTCTTCTTACGGTTGAAGTCGGCTTCCAGCCCGTGCCCCACGGCTTCATGCAGCAGCACGCCGGGCCAGCCCGGACCGAGCACGACTTCCATTTCCCCGGCGGGACACTCGCGCGCGTTCAATTGCTGAATGGCCTCGCGCGCCGCCTCGCGTCCCAGATGCTCCGGGGTGAGTTGCCGTTCGAAAAAGTCGAGATCGACGCGGCCACCGCCTCCGGAACTGCCGCGTTGACTGAGCTGGCCATCTTTGGCCAGGCAGAACACGTTGAGGCGCGCCAGCGGCTGGTAGTCGCCGGTCACCACGCCTTCCGAGGTGGCAATCAGCACCCGGCGAACCTCATCGGCGTAGCCGACTCGGACCTGATGGATGCGCTTATCGTAAGCCCGGGCGGCAATGTCGGCGCGCGAGGCCAGGCTCAGCTTGGCGCCGATCTCCACGTCGGTGGGCGCGACCACCACCGGATAAAGGCTGGGGCGGCCCGCTCCCAGCGTGTCTTTCAAACCGACAATGTGAGTACGCGCCGGACCGCTGGCAATGTGCGCCGCCGTGCGGGCAGCGTGCAGGATTTTTTCCGGCGCCAGATCGTCGGTGTAGGCGTAACCGGTGCGCTCACCGGCAATGACACGCACGCCAACGCCCACCGAGATGCCGGAGTTGGCCGACTTCACGATGCTTTCATCCACCTGCAAGGAAGAGGTGGACTGGTATTCGAAATAGAGGTCCGCGTATTCGCCGCCGCGCTCCAGCGCCGCCGCCAGATAGCGTTCCAGCTCGGGCTGTCCGAAACCGTAGCGGGAAAAGAAAAATTGCACCGCGTCTTGAGCCATGAAACCTCGGAAAAGGCACTTGCGGACGGCCGCTTTTATTTCACCCGCTTCGGTGTCCGGCCCCACCCCCGAGCCGCGCGGCGCGGTTTGGGGGCCCCGGACGAAGCTCACGGATGGTGGCCGTGCTTTTTAATCGCCAGCGGTGCGGGACCTCAACGGCAACCCCGAACCTTTGCTGTCACTTCGGCCTGCGTTTTCGAACCCGAAATCAAGTTCGACTCGACCGGCACTTTAGGACTGCTAATGATTTTAGCGTACCGGATGGCGCCGCCCGCTTTCGCTCCAGCTTCCGGCGAATGGCTGCGCATGGCCTCCCCCCGGTGCTATAGTTTCGATGGAGTGAAAGCGCCCGCCACCATCCTGATCGTCGATGACGAGCCTCGCATTCTGGATCTCTGCCGGACCCTGCTCGAAGCCCACGGTTATCGCGTCCTGCTTGCCAACAATGCCATCCAGGCTCGCCAGCTCTTCCAGGAGCGGGCCGATCAGATCGATCTGACGGTCTGGGATCTGCACCTGAAAGAAGGGGTGGGAGGCGAGGAACTGGCGCGGGAGTTGCAGCAGATCCGTCCGGAGGTGAAAAACCTCTTCATGTCGGGTGACAGCGCCGAAATCCGCGAGCGCAAGGCGCAGGACAAAAGTGGCGCCGCATTTCTGGTCAAGCCGTTTCCCATCACCCTGCTGCTTAGCACCATCGCGGGCTTGCTGGGGTAAGGGCTAGTATCCGGCAGGCGCCGAGGCGGGTTTGCCGTGCCCGTCCGGAATGGGCGCCAGATGCAACCGCTCACGTAATGCATCCAGCATTGCCGCTGTCCGGGTGGCCCCGACCCGCGTTACGCCCAGCGCGCGCACCTGCAGCAGGGTATCCAGATCGCGGATGCCGCCCGCGGCCTTCACCTGCACATGCGCGGGAGAGTGCTTCCGCATCAGGCGCAGGTCTTCCATGGTCGCGCCGCTTGGGGCATAGCCGGTGGCGGTTTTCACCCAATCCACTCCAATGGCGCCGCAAATCCGGCAGAGGCGGATCTTCTCGTCATCGTTCAGGTAGGCGTTTTCAAAGATGACCTTCAGCTTCGCGCCGCCGGCGTGGGTCCGTTCGGTAATCAAGCGGATTTCGCTCTCAACGTAGTTCCAGTCGCCGCTGCGGGCTTTGCTGATGTTGATGACCATGTCCAGTTCGCGCCCGCCGTCGCTGAGAGCCGCTTCCACCTCCGCCAGCTTGACGTCCGTTAGGTGTGCCCCATGCGGAAACCCAATGGTGGTGCTGGGCACAACCGTGGAGCCGCGCAGCAGCGCGGCGCAGCGGCGGAGCGCGTAGGGGAAAATGCAGACGCTCGCGGTGTCATAACGCAGCGCCAACTCGATGCCCGCTTCCAGTTCCCGCTCGGTCAGGGTGGGATTCAGCAGCGAGTGATCAATCATCTTGGCAATGTCGCCGTAGCTGTAATCAGTGGACATGGAAAACCTCAAGCGGCGTGGTCGCATTTCCTGGAGGAGGCACCGGGCCCTCGCTGCAACCGCGGAAGCGAATTTGCGGAGGGCCAGACTCAGCGCGCCGGCGCCAGATAGTTGTTAAACCAGAGCACCGTGCGCCGGATGATATCGCGTTCATGGCGGGGATTCAAAATGTCATGCCCTTCATCCGGATAGACATGAAGCTCCACCGGGACGTGAAAAGTGTTGAGTGCGTGCCAGTATTCAAACGACTGCGGCGCCGGGCACTCGCCATCGCGGTCGCCTACCAGCAACAGCGTGGGCGTGTGGGTGCTTTTGATGTAAGTCAGCGGCGCGCTGCGGGCGTAGACCTGGGGGTCGTCGTAGACGCTGGCGCCAAAAAACGGGATCATCCACTGGTCAATATCGTTTTCGCCGTAGTAGCTGCGCCAGTCGGAGATGCCCGCGCCGGCGACGGAGGCGTGAAAACGGCTGGTCCGGGTGGGGGCCCACATCGACATGTAGCCGCCATAGCTCCATCCCGTAATGCCGACGCGCCGCGGATCGACCGGCAAGGTCTTTTCCACCAGGCTCACGCCCGCCAGAATGTCGCGCAGGTCGCCATGGCCAAAATCCTTAACATTGGCGCGGGTAAAGGCTTCTCCCTCCCCGAAACTCCCGCGTGGATTGGGACGCAACACAAAGTAGCCGCTGGTGGAGAGTACGGAGACATTGAAAAAAGGGTTGGGCCAGGATGAGGTAAAGGCCGCGCCCGGACCGCCATGCACGTCCACAATCAGGCCGTAGCGCTTGCCGGGCAGGTAATGCAACGGGTAGGTGAGCCAGCCCTGCACCGGGTAGCCCTCATTGGTCCAGTGCAGGTTGACGGTTTTGCCCCAACTGGGATGAAACTTTTGGTTCTCATTGGTCAATTGACGCCACGCGCCCACGTAGCCGGCCCATATCTCGGGAGGACGATCGGCGGACTGGCGCACCATGGCCATCATCGGCGCCGACCCGCGGTGGAAACGGCTCTGCAGGACGCACCGCAAATTCCAGCCGCCGCGCGTAATGGTCTCGTTGCCGGCGAAGACCTGTTTGGGCGGCTCCTGCGCGTCGCGCATGTATGCAAACACCGTCTCGCCCTGGGCGTTTTCTGCCAGCCATATCTGCGAACCGTAATACCCGAACCAGGTCACAGAAGCTTTCAGTCCAGGTGTCAGATCACGAACCGCGCCGCCGGCAAACGAGTACTGATACAGGTCGCCGCCAGTGGAACCCTGGTCGCTCATCAGCCCGCCAATGAAATCGATGGACTTGCCATCCGGAGACCAGCGCGGATGCGCCACTTGCAATTGCGGTTTGACGATCTGTTGAAGCTGCCCCTGACGGCCGAGGGTGTACAGGTGGGCGATCCACCAGTTGTTGTCCCCGGAACCGTAGGCCGCGCTGATGACGAAACGTTGGCCGTGGGGCGACCAGCCGTACTCGTACACGTACATGGGAGCGGGCGAGAGAGGCTGCAGGCGATTGCTGGTTGTGTCCAGCAGCCATAAGCGCTGTTCGAAGGTGCGGCGGCGGATGGTGCCCTCGGGCGGCGTCATGGGCATCAGCGGACCGGGGACACGCGGCGCGTTAGCAATGCCGAGAAGGGCGATGGTGCGGCCGCCGGGCGACCAGGTGGGACTGCTGAGCTCTCCAGTGAAATGCGTTCTCCGCACCGGGCTGTCCAGGCGGTGCAAGGAAACGGTATAGAGCTGCGCTTGTCCGGTTCCTGCCGCATCGGACAAAAAGGCGAGCTGCCTTCCATCCGGCGAAAACACAGGTTCCGTTTCGGTTGCGTCCACACCTGTCGCCGCGGTGACGCGCTGGGGACGGCTGCCGGTGCGCAGAGACTGCTCGTAGATGGCGGTTTTGCCCGAGGGCAGGCCATCGCCGTTGAGCAGAATCTCGACCCAGGCCACACGGGCTCCATCCGGTGATAGCGTCAGCTCCGCGTAACGGTGCAAGCCGAACAGTCCACGGATGGCCTGTTCCAAGGGGGGCGCGAGGTGTGGGCTGGCGGACCACGCCGTCAGCAAGGGGGCAAAGCATGCCAAGAGCAGAACAGCGCTCTGCAGGAGGAGCCGTCGCAGGCTGGCCATAGCACCATCGTAGCAGCGCCGCTGGTGACAGTTGGGGGACAGTTGGGGGCAGTTGCAGGTTGTCTGTTGTCAGTTGTCCCTGGGGCGGCGCTGGGGAGGGCGGCGCGCTCCCGTCCGCAGTTCACGGTGGACAGTTCACAGTTCACCGCAGGGTATGGAACTGACATTTGCGACGCGTCCTCTGGTGAGACCGGAAGCTGACAGTCCGCCAGTTACTGGACGAGCGCGTTGCGCAGTTGCATGCGGGCGCGGAAGAGGATGCGGCCGCAGGCCACGCGATCCAGCGACAAGAGCTGGCTGATGCGGTCCAGCGAGTTGTGATTGCGCTCGTGGAGCACGAAGATCAGGCGCTCCAGCGGCAGCAGGATACGCAGGGCAGTCGGCAACGCGCGCGTGGTGAATTCCTCGCTCAGGTGGCCAGCGAGGGCTTTCGGCGCTCCCGTAGTGGAGGCGCCCTGCAGGCCGAGGCACGGCCGCAGGAACTCCACGAACACTTCGTCCAGCGTATCGCCGAGCGTCTGAGGGTCGGCGACGGCGGCGCCCTGAGGCGCACAACCCATGGACTCACGCCGCAGCGCTTCCAGCAGTACGGCCTGCGTGAGGCTGGCAGCCGCGCGCTCGTCGCGCAGCATCCAGTAAGCCAGCCCTTGCAGACGCCCCTGATGCGCGGCACACAAACTGCGGCAGTAGTCTTCCGGCAAGGGAACAAATTGCAGTTGCGGTTGGATGCGGCTGGCCATTATGGTCTTCCTCCAGATTGTCTCGCTGCGCGGCAATAGCTGCGGCAGTGCAGCCTCTTGTGCACTTCGGCGGCCATCCAGCGCCTGTGGCAAGGGAAATTTTTTCTCACCCCGGAAGTTCCGCAAAACAAGTGACGAAATTGTGATGGCATTGTTGTTTTGTTCAGCTTTGGCGAACTCAAAGCTTGCGCTTGGCGGCTGCGACACAAGGGTGAGAGGAAGTTTTGATCACGTAGTGCGGTAAATATTTCCCGCATCGGGATGCCCCCAGGCGGATGCCTCTGTTTGCGGGGTTTCAGTCCGGGAAAGCCAGTCCGGAAACGGGAAGAGCCCCTGAAGTGGAACAACGCTCCATTGCCAATATGAAAGGGCGTGCTCCTAGTGTGCACAACTGTGCACACCCGCTGGCCCCCCACCAAGCCCACCGACTCCCCGGCCGACACCCTACTTCCAGCACAACGTGCCAACACAACACTCCCAACACTACGCTTCATTCTATGCACCATGCACCCATGCTCCCCCGCCCCCGCGCTATCCTGAACTGTTATGCAGAACAGTCCGTTCCTTGAGCAGTTTCCCAACTTTAGCGGCCCGCTCGCCTCCTACCGAGGGAGCAAAATGGCGGCAAACCTGCCGGCGGGCGACGGCTCGGCCACTTCGGCTGGCGCCGTGCGCCTGTGGGATTGGTCCTGGCGCGCACGCTTGGCGGCCAGCGGCGCCGACGCCCGCAAATGGCTGAACGGGATGATCTCCGCCAATGTGCGCGACCTCCGTGGTGGAGAGGCGGTACCGGCGTTTTGGCTCAACCCCAAGGGCCGTGTACAAGCCATGCTGGATGTCGCCATGCTGCCCGCGGCGGAGGGCGACCGCTTTCTGTTGCTTACCGACGAGAGCCTGCGCCAGCCGGTGTATGACGGGCTCAAGAAGTTCATCTTTATCTCTAAAGTCGATTGGCGCGACCAAAGCGAAAGTCATACCTCGCTGGCGCTGGCGGGCGAGAGCGCGGCCCAGTTACTGGGAAAGGCCGGGCTGCCAGCCCCGGAGCAGCCGGGGCGGATCATGGTGGCCCCGAAGCCGGGCGGCGCCGCTGCAGCTGGCGCCGGCAGCCATCTTGATGGCCATCTCGATAGCCATCTCGATAGCCATCCCGGCAGCCGTCCCGATAACCAAGAGGTTGACGACGCCGTTTACGTTCTGCGGCAGATGACGCCTGGAACTCCCGTGTGGGAGATCCTGGCGCCGGTGGAGCGCGCTCGCGAACTCTACCGCCAATTTGTGCGGCTCGGCGCCCTCGCCGAGGGCAGCGAACAGCAGGAACAGCGGCGCGTTCTCGACGGGGTCCCGCGCTGCGGCGTGGACGTCTCCGATAGCGATCTGCCGCAGGAGACCGGTTCCATGCAGGCGGTCAGCTTTTACAAAGGCTGTTACGTGGGACAGGAGATCGTGGAACGCATTCGTGCCCGCGGACAGGTCCATCGCCTGCTGGTAAGGCTGGCTTTGGATGCCGCCGTCGAGCCGGGCTTCAAGATATGGAGCGGCGACACCGAAGCCGGGCAGATCACCAGCGTTACCGCCGCCGCTGACGGCGTGCGCGCGCTGGGTTACATCCGGCGCGAATTCCTCGACGCGGATTTGCGGATTGCAGCCAGCAGCTCGACGCCGAACCCAGCGCGAGGCCGGGTTATTGGACCGGTGCAGAACGTGTTGCCGGAGGGCGGAGCGCCTCCAGCCGCGGCGCCGGCGGGAGGCCAGAAAGCCTGATGCCGCGCCGCCGCAGCACGAGGACGCCCCATGGCATCTTCGCTGGCGCGCTCGCCAGCGTTTTTCTCTGTTTGAATGTCAGCGCGCAAACGCGCGCGGCGGCCGTTCCGGCAGCCTCCCCGGCGGCGTCTCCAGTAGCATCTCACGGAGCATCTCCAGTACCCACCGCAAGAGGCGCGATACTGAGGACGCCGGTGATTGGCGCGGTGCAAGCCCTGGCGCCGGCTGGCGAGGGCTCCTCCAACGGTATACAGATCGAGGGCGGAACGCTGTTAAAGAATGGCGTCACTGAGCTGCTGAGCGGCGCCACACTTTCGCTGGCCTCGGGAAAAGCCCGCCTGTTATTGGCGCGAGGTGGCGTCATTGTGATGTGCGCACCGTTCCGCGCCAGCTTTGTTCTGGGCGAGGGTGACCGGCTGTTGATATCACTGCAGCGCGGCGCCATGAACCTGCGCTACGCCGCGGATAACGTCGACAGCATCATCACGCCGGACTACCGCTTGCGGGACGAGGTTCCCGCCGGTCAATACGCGGCGGTTTCCGCCTCCATGGAATTAAACGCCGACGGCAGGTTCTGCCTGCGCAACGCGGGCGCGGCCTGGGCGGTTACCGGAACATGGGCCGAGGCGCCGGACTGGGTGATTAACGGCGAGCAGCGCTGGTTTACGCCGGGCGCGGGGTCGGCGGCGGGCGGGCTCTCCTGCGCCTGCGCCCCTCCGCCTCCCGCTCCGGTCATCACACGCAGGGGGCCACCGCGGCGCGCCGGCAGACTCTTTCCTGAGACGCAGAACCTCACCTATTCCGCAGGGCAGCGCATCCACCGCGTCGCGAACCCGCCAAAAACGGGCCAGGGCCCCAGGCCTGCGACGGCGAAGCACAAGAAGAACTGGGCCAAGCGTCTGCTGCACTGGCTGTTTGGGCGGCGCTGAAGCCGCAGAAGAGACTTGCGGCACGGCCGCTTTATTCCACCCGCTCGGCGTCCGGCCCCCGCCCCAAACCGCGCGGCGCGGCTTGGGCTTCGGAGGCCTCGGTGGCTCACTCCAAAGGACCGCCCCTACTCGTTAATCTTTTCCGGCAGGTTCATGTCGAAGAGGATCTCCGGCTGAATCAATGCCAGGACCGGCCGCGACGCCTCTTCCGGGGTGAGGATTCCCTCTTCGGTCCATTGGTCGATGCGGGCGGAGAGCACACGTGCGGGCAAGGGCTGCATAGGCGCGTGCGAAACGGCCATGCGCGACAGCCCGCCGCGATGTCCGGCGGCATAGCCGGTGAGGCGATGGGTGAGAAAGTGAATCGCCGTGGCGGGATCGCCAAACGGCGCCCAGGAGATATCAGGTTCGGCCTGGGCGACCGCGTCAATATGGTGATCTCCGGAGCGGCCCTGCACCTCGTAGCGGCTATAGGCAAAGCCGTCGTCCTGAATCTTCATCTCCACCGACGCATGTTCGGTCGCGATGGCCAGGCTTAAGGCCGCAGCCGCCGCACGCGCCGACACCCACGAACGCACAAACAAAACCCCAGGCGCTCCCTGGCGCCGGACGTAAATGCGGTAGTTCACCTGCCGGAATCCGGTAAGCACATAGGGGAAGGCCGCTCCCGCTTCCAGGGTGACGGTGGCCAAAAAGGCTCGAGGGCCCTCGGGCGTCTCCACCAGATCCGGCTCCAGCCCCGGAGGGATATGTGGCAACACCCGTTCCGGAGTGACGGCGTGAATGATGTAAAGCAGGTTACGGAGTTTGAGGGCTATGGCCATGGGTCGTTAATGGCGAACAGGAGTGATCCGGCGAACATTGACTATTCTAACCGCGCAGCCTCTCTCCTCTGGCTTGCATTGTGAACCCTACTGGATTGTGGGAGAGTGCCCCAGAGTTGCTCAAGCTGAACTCCGCAGTGAGGCGTGGGCGCCACAGTGCAAGGTGGTCAGCGGCGGGGCTTTGTTGCCGGGCGTGGTTCCGCGTCCGAAAGTCTACTCCCCCGGCGTGTGGCGGCTGGAGGGGGCGGCATCCGGGGCCGGCATCGAGCGGAAGGCATCGAGCGGAAGTTGCGCGTACGCGGCAGCGTCCAGCCCCGCCCACTGGCCTGCCAGATAAAGAGGCCAAGCCGCCGCGGCGATCATGGCGGCGTTATCGGTACAAAGTGACAGCGGTGGGGCGTAGACGGGAATACCCGCCTCCGCGCCGCGGCTGGTCAACTCCAGCCGCAACCGTTTGTTGGCGGCGACACCGCCGGTCAGCAGAATGCTCTGCACGCCCGCCTCGTTGGCGGCGCCCAGCGTCTTGGCCACCAAATCCTCTACCACGGCATGTTGAAAGCTGGCCACGAGATCCAGCGTTTGCGGATCGCAGAGCGGCTTGAGGCGATCCAGGGTTGGCCTCCCCGGACCCAGCGCGCGCCGCCGGGCTTCAATGGACTCGGCCATGCCATGCACCTGCACGTAGCGCAGCACCGCGGTCTTGATGCCGCTAAAGGAAAAATCAAAGGGATTGCCTTTCATGCGGGCACGCGTAAACGGCACGGCGCGCTCGTTCCCGAGCGCCGCCAGTTGATCGATCACCGGTCCGCCGGGATAGCCCAGGGCAAGCAGCTTGGCCACCTTGTCATAGGCCTCGCCGGCGGCGTCGTCGCGCGTCTTGCCGAGGGTGCGATAGCTGAAGCGCTCCCCCTCTCTCTCCACCAGGTACAGGGTGGTGTGGCCGCCGGAGACAACCAGGGCGAGGGCCGGAAACCCGGGCTCGTCCAGCCCCTGGTTTCTGCGGTCCAGCAACACGGCGTGAATATGGCCTGCCAAGTGATTGACGCACAACAAAGGTTTGTTGATCGCGGTGGAGATGGACTTGGCGTAAGTCAACCCGACCAGGAGCGCGCCCACCAGCCCGGGGCCATGAGTGGCGGCGATCGCGTCCATCTGGGACAACTCCACCCCGGCCTTTTCCAACGCCTGCCGGACGACGGGAACGATTCCCCGCAGATGTTCGCGGCTGGCCAACTCGGGAACCACTCCACCGTAGAGCTGATGAACGGGAATCTGTGACAACACGACGTTGGAGAGCAGGCGCGCGCCGCCCGCCACCACCGCCGCCGCGGTTTCATCGCACGAGCTCTCAATGGCAAGAATCAGAGGCTGGGACACACCCTCATTTTAGCGTGGGCGCGGCGGCGGCCCGCGGCCGCTTGCATGCCCGGCCTAAGATGGCGATAATCCTGACGAGCCAGGGCCGAGTCGAACTGCTTTCGAGTTCGAAATCGCAGGCCGAAGTCGTAGCCAAGGTTCGGGGTTGCCGTTTAGGTCCCGTACCGCTGGCGACTAGTAAAGCGCGGCCACCATCCTTAAGCTTCGGCCGGACACCGAAGCGGGTGGAATAAGAGCGGCCGTGCCGCTGGACATCACGGACACGCCCCGCATGCACATTTTCTTGATGGCAGTTCTGGCGCTGTCGGCCGTCGCCCTGATTGGAGTGGGCGCCATGCTCTTCTGGCGCATACGCTGCAACGTTCAGCAGGTACGGCGCTGGCCGGGTGGAAGCGAGCCGGAGGGCAAGCAGCCCCCGCAATCGTGAGCGGCAGTGCCACCGCGTTTGCTCATCCCGCAAGGCCCGTGCCACCATAGATGAATGCCCCTGCAAGTCTCCATTGAAGAAGCGCGCGTGCGCGAAGCCAACCGCCGCTTTTATCAGGCATTGGAAAACCTGAACCTTGAGGATATGGAAGCGGTCTGGTTGGACTCCAACGCCTGCCGTTGCGTGCATCCGGGCTGGCCGCTGCTGATGGGCTGGGAAGCCATCCGGGAAAGCTGGGCTCAAATTTTCGAGAATACGAACGCGCTGGAGGTGGCCATCGAGCAGGTTACCGTTCATCTGCAGGGCGAGGTGGCGTGGCTAAACTGCATCCAGCACGTAACCACCGCGATCGAAGCCAACGTCACCTCGGCCAGCGTGTGTGCCTCCAACTTGTTTGTGCTGGAAGGAGGCGAATGGCGCATGGTGCTGCACCATGCTTCGCACCTCCCCGAACCGGAAATCTCCGGCTCGGAAATGATTCAGTAGACGGCATTCGCGCCGCTGCGGCTGGGCTTGAAACCATAAGCTGGCATCGCGGCGGGCAAAACCCGCACGCGCTTTGATCCATCCAACTGCGCATGCGTGCCGTTTTGTGCTTTGCAACGCTCACAGCGGAGGCGGCCCGCGCCCGCTAAACTGAAGCGGAACCGCAGTCCCGGGCAGACTCAGGTGCGCCCCCCCAGGATGAGTCCTCGCGATCCCAAAAATACCGAGCGCTGGCTGGTCGCAATCGCGGTCATGTCCAGCGCGGTTATGGAGGTGCTGGACACCTCGGTGGTAAACGTCAGCCTGCCGCACATTGCCGGCAGCCTCTCGGCCACCGTTGACGAGGCGACCTGGGTTCTCACCTCTTATATTGTCGCCAACGCGATCATCCTCCCCCTGACCGGGTGGCTGGCCAACTACGTGGGCCGCAAGCGTCTGCTGCTGACGGTAGTCACCGGCTTCACCCTCTCCAGCGTGCTCTGCGGCCTGGCGCCCAACCTTCCGGCGCTGATCTTTTTCCGGGTGATGCAAGGAACCACCGGTGGCGGACTGCAGCCACTCTCGCAGGCGGTGCTGCTGGAGGAGTTTCCTCCGGAGATGCGCGGAACAGCGATGGGTTTTTGGGGGCTGGGGATTGTCGCCGCACCCATCCTGGGCCCGACGCTGGGCGGATGGATCACCGATCACGCCTCCTGGCGCTGGGTCTTCTATATCAACCTGCCCATCGGCATTGCCAGCCTGATCCTGATCTCGATGTTCGTGCATGACCCGTCTTACATCACCCGCGGCGAACGCCGCATTGATCTCTGGGGCATCGGCATGCTCGCCATTGGGATGGGCTCACTGCAGGTCTTCCTGGATAAAGGGCAGGAAGACGACTGGTTCGCCTCGCACGCCATTGTCGCGCTGTTCATCTTTGCCGTAGTGGGGCTGACCGCGTTTGTGGTCTGGGAGTGGCGCAGGAAAGATCCGCTGGTGGATTTCCACCTGATGAAGGACCGCACCTTCTCGGCCGGGCTGAGCCTGGCGTTTCTGCTCGGCTTTGTGCTATACGGCAGCCTCATTATCCTGCCGCTGTTTCTGCAGACGCTGCTCGGCTTTACCGCCACGCAAGCCGGCGTCTGGACCAGCCCGCGCGGTATTGGCACGGCGGCGCTCATGCCGATTGTGGGCTACCTGCTGGGCAAACGCGTGGACGGCCGCTGGATGGTGTTTGGCGGCAGTATCGTGGCCAGCTTCGCCATGTTCGGCTTCTCACACATGAACCTGAACTCCGGCACCTGGAACATCTTCTGGCACCAGATCAATCAGGGCGTGGGGATGGCCTTCATCTTTGTCCCGCTGACGACCTTGACGGTTTCCAACATTTCCAAGGAGAAGATGGGCTTTGCCACCAGTCTGTACAGCGTGATGCGGAATATTGGGTCGAGCGTCGGGATTTCGTTTTCCACGACCATGATTGCGCGCCGCTCGCAATTCCACCAGAACAGGCTGACCACGCACATCACCGCTTACAACGGCACGGTGCGGCAGTTCTTGCAGGGCGCGGCCGGCCGCGCCATGCATTACGGCGCCGCCCCGGGAACCGCCGCACAACGCGCGCTCGCCATGCTCTATGGCATGGTACTGCAACAGGCCTCGCTGTTGAGCTTTCTCGACGTATTTCACGTCATGGGAGTGATTTTCGTTTTGATGGCGCCGCTGGCCTTCATTATGCGCAAAGCCACCCATGCGGCGCCGGTGGAGGGGGTGCATTGAAAGAGGCGCGCCCCGCGGGGGAGTGCGGCTCATGATCCGGCCTCCTGGGGGCGGAGAATGCTCCGCCCCCCAAAGATCGACACCGGCCAGGGCCGCGGTGCTGCCGAGCTGAGCCTGTTGCGAGCCCGCTAGAAGTTCAGCTTCTTAAGCGCCGCACCGAACTGATCCGTCAGCGACTGCTGCCGCTTAACCAACTGCCGTTGTTTCTTATGTTCGATGTGGATCTTGGCATCAAGCTTCTGCAACTTGTCCGCCATCTTGTTCATGCGGGCCCGCTGCTTGCTAAGGCCCCTAAGGGCGTAGATATTCAGTCGAATTCGCTGCTCCTCCTGGGTGAGCGCCATCTCGCGACCGTAGCTGTCCGTCAATCCAGAAGTCGCGTCGGCGAACTCGCTACAGATCGCCAGCAGCGGCTTCAACTGCTCACGCGTACCCTCCGGCAAGCGACGATTTTTAATGTAGCTGCGAATATTGGAAGAATCGCCAATCACGAAACCGTTCGCGCCCGCTTCTTCCGTCTGCTCGGTAACAATTGCGAACCTCTGGACGGAACCGTTCACCACAACGTTTGCATCGCAGATGGACTTTGCGCAGCGTGTGTCCAGTGGAGCGATGGCATGAATTCCAGACCCAAGTGAAAAGCGAATGTCGAGCTTTCGTGGCCTGAACACCGCTTTCGCCGGCGTGGTTGTCACAACTCGATAGTTCAATGTAGTACGGATCTTGTAGACTTCAATGATCTGTTGATTCCGGAAATGTACGTCAATTAAGAAACGTTTGGAGGCCGTCGGTTCAGACTTGACATGAGTGCCGATAACCCAGCCGTATCGGATGCTCTGACTCCCACCGGGCTTAAGAGTGCGAATTCTAGCTTCACCGGCATAACCGTGATCAAACACCGTCACCACACCGCCATCCAGAGTCTTTCGACTGGTGTTGTGAATCCTAATGGCATTCCAAGGGCGGGTGCCGCCGCGGTCGGCGAAAAACATCCAGAACTTTTGCGCGGTTACGTTAGCCTGCACAAAGGGCAGCATCGCGGCCTGATGCGCGCGTATGCTCACAGGCCTGACAAAATCGTAGCCGTAGAGCGCGCCCACCTGGTTCCCTGCGGCCGCCTTCCCGTTCCAAGCCCCTGGCACAAGGCGAGTCAAATCGGCCGCATCGCGGGCTTGTATGGAGATTTGGCTGCTAAACCGGTTGTTCGAAGTCGTGGGAGCCGCCCTGGGTGTAAATGGCGGAAGTGCGGGCAGCACACCGGCCGGCGCAAAGAGCGAAGCGTTCACCGCAATTGGACGGCCGGCGGTCACGCTGACATGCACATTTTTCCAATTCTCACGGGTGTCATTGTTAACAATGGCCCAACCTTGTAAATAGGCCTGCTTTTTGCCCATCCAGCGCAGGCGATAACTACTTTTCCAGACCGGTACGTCCTCGATATAGCCAGTGCGAAGCAGGTGCGCCTTGCCCGGATCGATCAGCAGCGCCTGTTGTGTGGTCATCTCAGCGCCCAGTTGGTTGTCCAGAAAACGATTAAGCTTCTTATTTAGCCCCGGATCGACAAAGTGCACTGAAGCCGCCTGATCAAGGTCAAGCAGTTTCAGCCCGCCAGCGGTCAAAAGTAGTAGTCTGGCCCCGGGGCCGTACGTCACACTGACGATCCGGCCAGCGATTTGGTGGCCGCCCATGCTCAGCGCTACCCGAGCGCCCCGCATTTGCGCCAGCAATGATGCCAGCGATGAATTGCTGTCCAGCGAGAATGGAAAGCTCGCCTCGCGCTCTTGCGGCGCGTCAGCGGCATCATAGCGTACGCCCTGCGGAGGACCGCCAGAATCATCTGTGATGAGTAATGACTTCAGCAGTGAATCCATTTCAGCAGCCGGGACGTCCAGAATCACCCGCCGGCCGGGGGTCACGGCGCCCTCACGCTCAAAATAGGCAACACCGTTCTTGTAAAAAGTAATTCGTTTCAACGGCAATCGAATGAAACCCTGCCCGGCGCAAGCCAACGACAGCGCAAACTGAGGTGGACCCCAAACGCTGGACCATTTTATGGCCGGATTACGTTAATGGTCGGCAGCGCCGGAGATAGGAGAAGGCGCGACCGCTTGGCCGCGCTTTCTCAACCGTGTTTGGACCGGCAGCGGCGCTCGGGTCGCATC
>DAIDIE010000041.1 GCA_027459505.1 Acidobacteriota bacterium | reverse complement strand
CGCCGCCATCCTGGCGGCCTTTTCCACCGGGGCGCGGAGGTCTCCTCAGGAACCACCTCCGTTTGTTCCCTCCGACCTGCAACAGCGTTTCATGGCCGCCCTCGAGGCCGATGAGGGGCGCAGCCCGCTCGACGCCGTCCTTGAACGCTGCGGTGTGTTGAAAGTCACCTTCTTCCGCTGGGAGCACTGCCCCCACTTCCAGTACGCCATGGCCAAATACGCCGCGGACGCCGTCTACGGCCTGGCCCCCATCTTGTTATTGAAAACCGTTGGCGACGCCTCCCAGGGGGATGCCGCCGCGCAGCGCATCATCCGCTCCATGGCCGCCGGTTCCGGCGCCAAATATATGAAGAGCATGCTCGATAAACTGCGCGACGCGGCCATTGCGGCCAAACACTCGGCGCCTACCGCGGAAAAGCATCTCGAGTTGGAAGCCGAGGACCGCGAGGAGCAGCAATTCCGCGACGAACAAGCTCGCGAAGCCCGTCTCGACGCCATCCGGGAACAGGCCGAGCGCGAAGCCCAGGACGTCTTCGAAACTGCGTTCGCGAAAGCGACGGCCATTCGGGAGACCGCTGCGGCCACCGCCGCCAAGACCGATCCGGATCAAGCCGCGGCCATCGAAGCCATGGCATTCGAGATGACCGAAGAACTCAAGCACGCGGCAATCGAAGAGTCCGCCAGCATCAAGCAAGCCGCGGCCGGCCAGGCGGCACAAACGGCAAACGCGGCAAACGCAGCAAACGGCGAATCGTCACCGGCCAGCCAGCCCGCCGGACAGGCCCAGCAAGCAGCCGGCACGGCCAACGGCGCCACCGCGAATGGGAGCGCCAGCGTCAAGCCGGTCCCGGCTGCCTCCAATGTGGCCGCCTTCGGCCCACAGCCCCCAGCGGCCGGACAGGCGCAAGCCGCCGCCGATCCCCGGCCCCCGGCCGCTGACGCCTGTCCCGCTTCCGCAGCCTCAAAACTGCGCGAATGAGACAGTGCGCGCGCCGCAAAGCGCACCCAACATGGGAGGAAACTCCCCGCGACTCTAGCTTTTCGAGGTGAAACGCCGTCCAGATTCAAAAACCGGGTGTCGCATCCCCCCCTCCCCAAACGGGTGGGAGCGTAATAACTACCGGTCAAGCCCCAGCCCCCAACAAAATCGCCAACGCCCAAAGTGTGCCCATCACCCGATCCTCATCCCCCAATTCCCCACCCCCAATTGACTTTCCGCCCGCATTACGCTCAACTCTCGTCATGCGGATCATTTCCTGGCGTGGATGGACAAGGATGGCGGTGTCAACCGCCGCATGTTTGGCGGTGGCGCTGCCCGGGTTTGCTTTAGGGCAGACGGCCACAGGGCCAGAGCACGCCGCCTCCGCTCCAGCCATCTCGCACCGCGCGGCGCCGCATCGCGGCAAGACGACTCTACCCTCCGGCACGCCCATCGCCCTGCAACTGGAGACCAGCGTCTCCACCGCCAGCAGCAAGGCCGGCGAGGGCTTTGCCGCGCGGGTGATGAAGACGGTCTACCTTTACGGACGCCCGGTCATCCCCGCCGGCTCCATCGTGGAAGGGCGCGTATTGCATGTGAAGGACACGCGGCCGGCGCAGGGTCACTCCGAGCTCTTGCTGCACCCCGACCTGCTCACCACTCCCAGCGGGCAGCGCTACCACCTCATTGCGGACGTGATCCAGACCGATCCCATCAGCGGAACCGAGGTGGACAGTGAGGGGATGATCCTCAGCAAGCGGGGCCCCAGCCGCGCCGACAAGCTGCGGCTGATTGCCGGCGGCGGCGGAGGCGCGGTCACCGGCGCGGTCCTGATCGGCGCCAAGGCGGCGCTGGTGGGGGGCGGCGTGGGCGCGGCCGCGGCCGCGGGATGGTGGCTGCTGCGGCATCGCCACGCGGAGATGAAAGCCGGCGAACACCTCACCGTCCGCCTCGATCAGCCGCTGCGCATCGAGTCCGTTCCCGCTATGCCGTCGAGGGGCGGCCGGCGGCACTGATGGCCTCGCCTTTCCGTCCTTACCAACGGCTCATTACGCTGCACATCCTCGACCAGCCCTTTTCCGTGCCGGAAAACAATTCCGTGCTGCGCTGCCTGCAGTTCCTCGCCAGCGATGAGATTGCCAGTGGCCCTTTCTGCTGGAACGAGGATTGTCAGCGCTGCCGCATTACCTGCGAGGAGCCCGCGGGCACAAGCCGCACGTTCCTGAGCTGCCGCGTGCTGGCCGCCGATCAAATGCGCATCCGCAGCCTCAGTCCGGAGTTGCGCTGGTGCCTGCGTGCCCTATTGAAATCCCACCCCTAACAGCGGTGCGCCTTCCGCCTTTGCTACACTCAGCCTTAATGAAATTGCGTGTTGGTGTCGTTTTTGGCGGGCGCAGCGGTGAGCACGAGGTTTCCCTCAGCTCCGCCGCGTCAGTAATGCGGGCGCTGGACCGGAAGAAGTACCAGATCATTCCGATCGGCATTGATAAGCGCGGGCGCTGGCGCGTCGGCCGCGCTCCCTCGGGCAATGCGCCGGTCGATCCCGCGGCGGTGCTGCGCGAAGGGGAGCCGCTCACCCTCATCCCGCAGCCGGTTGCCACCTCGGGCAAACAGAATTCCAGGCTCAAGGTTGACGTCCTGCTCCCCGTGCTGCATGGAACCTTCGGCGAGGACGGCTGTATGCAGGGATTGTTCGAGCTGACCGGCATTCCCTATGCCGGCTCGGGGGTGGCGGGTTCGGCCGCCGCTATGGACAAAATCCTGATGAAGCGGCTGTTTGCCGCCGCCGGCCTGCCGGGCGTCGCCTTCCGCCAGGTGCTGCGCGGCGATTGGGAAGCCCGCCCCAGGGCGGTCGAGCGCAGCCTGCGCGAGAGTCTCAGCTTTCCCATGTTCGTCAAGCCCGCCAACCTGGGCTCGTCGGTGGGCATCAGCAAGGCGCGCAACGCCGCCGAGTTGGGGCCGGCGCTGCGGGAAGCCGCGCGCTATGACAGCCGCATCATCGTCGAGCAGGGCGTGGATGCGCGCGAAATCGAATGCGCCGTGCTGGGCAATGAGAGGCCCCAGGCGTCTCTGCCCGGCGAGGTGCTCTCAGCCAACGAGTTTTACGATTACGCGGCCAAGTACATCGACAACCGCTCGCACTTCCAAGCGCCGGCGGCGCTCCCCGCGCGCGTGAGACGGCGGATTCAGCAACTGGCTATCCAGGCGTTCCAGGCGGTCGACGCAGCCGGCCTGGCGCGCGTGGACTTCTTCCTGGAACGGGGCACCGGCAACATCTATATCAATGAGATCAACACCCTGCCCGGTTTCACCCCGATCAGCGGCTACCCCAAAATGTGGCAGGCGAGTGGGCTGAGTTATGGCAAGCTGCTGGACCGCGTGATCGAACTGGCGCTGGAGCGCTCGCGGGAACGCGGCCGCAACAGCTATGAGTGGGCGGCGCGGTGAGGCACAACCTCGTCTCCTGAGCCGCCCGCCGGCATTGCTTTCCGGAGGGTCGCTGGCACGTTCTCCAGTGAGACCGCGGTAACGAGTGCTGCGGAACTCAACACCGGAAACGCCTAACCCTGTCTTCAGGTCAGCCCTCTTTGCCGGGGTTCTGGTCTTTCCCCTCCCCCATGAGGCGCGGACTCACCGCCGTCATGGCAGGAAGACAACCGACTGAATGCCGCTGATGTCGAACGATTTGCGGCAGCGCGGGTTCTTACAGGCGACCTTGTCGTCGCGGCGCACCATATAGGAGCGCGCCTTCTGGAAGCGTGCCCGGTCGTCGGCATCGGCGCGCGGCGGCAGGTTTGGTTTCTTGGTCCGCACAATCCAGGTGAGGCTGTACTCCTCCACCGTGCGGCAATAGGGGCAGTTCAGGCGTGCGGGTTTGGTTTCCGGCTTTTCGTTAAAAAACTCGCGCTCTTCCATAATCGCTCCTCTGCCTCGGCGGCGGTTCGCCCTGCGGCCTTTGCCGGTTCGCGGCTCACGCGCGGATGTTGAGAAACTCGGCCGGACCCTGCTGTTGCGCCCGCTCGGCAATCTCCGCCAGCATGCGCCGCGCGACGTCGAAGAACGGCTTCGCTTTGGCCGAGCTGCGGCTTTCCAGCGCCACCGGCTGGCCCGAATCCCCTCCCACGCGCACACTGGGATCCAGCGGCAGCGCGCCCAGGAAGGGCACCTGGAAGGCTTGTGCGGTGCGCTCGCCTCCCCCATGGCTGAAGATGTCCACACTCTGGTGGCAGTGCGGGCAGACGAACATGCTCATGTTCTCGACCACGCCAAGAACCTCAATCTTCAGCTGGCGAAACATGTTGAGCGCCTTGCGCCCGTCTTCAAGCGAAACATCCGATGGTGTGGTCACCACAATCGCGCCAGTCAGGGGAACGCTCTGCGCCAGACTGAGCGCCACATCGCCGGTGCCGGGGGGAAGATCGATAACCAGGAAGTCCAGATCGCCCCACTCCACCTGCCGCAAAAACTGCTGTACCGCGCTGTGCAGCATGGGACCGCGCCAGATGACCGGTTTATCGCCAGGGCTGATGAAGCCCATCGACATCAGCCGCACGCCATAGCTGCGCAGCGGCTCCATCCGGTTCTCGCCAAGCACGCGCGGCATTTCATGGATGCCCATCATGCGCGGCACGTTAGGCCCGTACACATCGGCGTCCATCAGGCCGACGCTGGCCCCCATTTCCGCCAGCGCGATGGCCAAGTTCACCGCCACCGTGGTCTTCCCGACTCCGCCCTTGCCGCTGCCAACAGCAATGATGTTCTTGATTCCCGAAATGCCTTGCTGCGCCCCCATGCGGGGCTGCGGCACCTGGGTGTCGAATTTCACCTCAACTTGTTGAACGCCCTCCACCTCCGACAACACGCGGCGAATCTCCTTCTCGAAGTACTCCTTCAAGGGAGAGACGGGGGTGAGCAGGCGCAGCGTGAGCCACACGTTGCCGTCCCGGCTGGCCAGGTCATGAACCAGATGAAGGGTAATGATGTCGCGGCCGAGGTCGGGGTCAACCACCTGGCGCAGCGCATCAAGAAGAACTTCTGTAGTTGGCATAGAGCATCGTCCGTGCAAATACCAGTGTGCGGCGTGGCTGGGGAATCTGTCCAGTGGCGCGCGGTTTTGCGGCAGCAAAGCGCCTCTCTCATGGAGAAGAGCCCCCGCTGAACTACACTGGTTGAGCGGCTTGTTCCGGCCGGCTCCCGGCCACATGCCTGCACGTCAAACGCGCTGAACCGAATGATCTGCACTGTCTCGCTGAATCCCGCCGTCGACAAGTACCTGCGCCTCCCCCAACTGCGCCGTGGCCAACACCAACAGGCGGCGGAGGTGATCACTTCCGCGGGTGGCAAAGCGATTAATGTGGCCGGCGTCTTGCGCGCTCTCGGGTCTCCGGTGCTGCTGCTCGGTTTTTTTGGAGGCTACACCGGCAATTACCTACTGGAAGAAGTCCAGCGGGAAGGCATTGAAGCTGACCCGGTGCTGATTCCCTCTGCAACGCGCACGGCGTTCGTGCTGGTGGAAGAGGACGCGGGCGTGGAAACCGAACTGGTCGAGCCGGGCGCACCGGTAACCGGGCGCGACATTGACGCGCTGCGCGCCAAGCTGCGCGAAGCGGCGCGGCGTTGCCCTGTGGTTGTGCTCTCCGGCAGCGCCCCTCCGGGATGCCCGGACGACATCTACCGGCAACTGCTTGCTGACTGCGACCGGCACTGCCAGGTTCTTCTCGACACCAGCAAGCAGTGGCTGCAACGGGCGCTAGAGGGCAATCCTCTGCCCACGCTGATCAAACCCAACCGCCACGAGGCCGAGCAGTTCGCCGGAAAAGGCCGCTTTGATACCGCCGCGGATATCGCGGCATGGCTGCGCGGCATCCAACAAAAGGGCGTTTCTTTACCGGCATTCTCGGACGGCGACGCGGGCCTCTATGCCTGCCACAACGGGCGCGCGCTGCACGCGCGTCCGCCGCGATTGCAACGCGTGAATTCAGTCGGGTCGGGAGATGCGACCATTGCCGGGTTTGCACTGGCCCTGTCGCGGGGCGACTCATTTCCCGAGGCGGTTCGTCTGGCGGCTGCCTGCGGCGCCGCTAACGTGCTCACCAAGGAGTGCGCCCAGGTACACGGCACCGATGTGGAGAGGCTGCTGGCATCGATACAACTGACCGACATCTGATCGCCTTGCCGACAAGATGGTGCGGACCAGCAGCCCCACTTCGTTACATAAAGCGCTTCTGGTTCTGCAAAACCGCGGTGAGGTGCAGCTTGCGGTCGCCGCGATAAATGGTGAGCGTCACCTTGTCGCCAGAGTGTTTGGTGATGAGCTCACGGGCAATGTCGCCGGTGCTGCCGACTGGCGCGCCATCAATGGCCACCAGGATGTCGCCTCCAAAGCGCACTGGGGTGTTGCCGATAAAGCCGGGCTCGTTGCCTACCTGGACTCCAGCTTTGGCGGCGGCGCTTCCCGGCCGGACCTGCAGAACGAGCAGACCGCTCGATACCGGCAGATTTAGCTGCTCGGCAATCGAAGGGGAGAGCGGGAAGCCTTCAATCCCCAGGCTGGGGCGCTGCACCCGTCCGGTGGTGATGAGGTCTTTGAGGACCGCCTTGGCAACATTGATGGGGAGTGCGAATCCAATGCCGCTGTAGGAGCCGGTCTCGGAATAGATGGCGCTGTTGATGCCGATCACCTGGCCCTGGCTGTTCAGCAAAGGACCGCCGCTGTTGCCCGGGTTAATGGGTGCATCGGTCTGGATGGCGTTGTCGATGTTGACGCCGGCGCCGGGGTCACGCACGGTGCGAATCGAGCTGATGATGCCCTGCGTCATGGTGCCAGGCAGACCGAAAGGGTTGCCGATCGCCAGAACCTTTTGGCCCACCTGCAGGTTGGCGGAGTCTCCCAGCGTTACCGCAGGCAGGTGCTTCGCCTGGATGCGGATGACCGCCAGGTCGAGTTCGGGCGCGGTGCCCACCACCTCGGCTGGAAATTGGCGCGACTGGTTGCGGGAAGGGGTCCAGGTTACGGTCAGCCGTTGCGCACCGCGGATAACGTGGTAGTTGGTGAGAATGTAGCCATCCGGATTGATGATGAAGCCGGAACCCTGACCCGATGCGGGAACGGCGCCAAACAGCAGATCGTACTGAATGATCTGGGAAGTGATGTTGACCACAGACGGGCGCACCTGCTGATAGATGCGGATGTTGGTCATCTCCGCCGGGGTGAATTGATTCTGGGGTGCGGCTTCGGTAATGGTCACCTCTGGCGAGAGGCCAAGGTGCTGGCGCAGCGGGGCCAGCAAAGGGGAGCCGGAGCGCAGGGTGGTGTAGACGAGGAAGGCGGAACTCAACGCGAGTCCCCAGGCGACTGGCCGCAACCAGGATTTCATGTACCTACTTTAACCGGAGAGGGCCGGTGGCGGTGAAGCGGACCCAGGGCTTGTCTTTGTGGGGTGGCTCGCGCGGGAGAGGAGCCCGGAATCCGCGGCTTTATGGTCTCACTGGAGAACGTGCCAGCGACCCAACGGAAAGCAATGCTAGCGGGCGGCTCAGGAGACGAGGCCGTGCCTCGCCGACGGCCAGCTCAGGAGACGGGGCAATGCCTTGGCCGGTGCAACACGAGCTCAGAAGTGCGGCTGCAGAATTACCAGGACCAGAATGGCCAGGAAGAGGGCGGAGATGATGCCGTGGTACATACCCGCCTGCTGGCGCTGCGCCGGAACCACGGCCAGGTTGCGTACCTTCCTGGTCAGCAGCAGATCGAACACAATCAGGACCACCACCAGAAGCAGCTTGGCGTGAAACCATCCTTCGCGCATGAGCATGTGGAATTCACGCTGCAGAAGCACCGCCATCGCTACCCCGGTCACAACCATGATGGCCGCACCAGGATGAGCATAGGCACGCAAGGAACGATTGGCAAGCTGGAGATTGGCGTCGTGCACCGCCGGACCGGTTTCCGGGGCGGCATCAGCGCGCAGAATTTGCGTGGCCATAAGCAAACCCCCGATCCAAAAGACCATTCCGATCAGGTGAAAGACCACCAGCCAGGAGATCAAATTGCCATTCGACATAGGTTATCGACCGTAACGAGTGTACCTGGACCATTGTTACACAAGCACCGCCGCACAAGCACCGCCGCACAAGCATCGCCGCACAAGCATCGTCGCGCAAGCATCGTCGCGCAAGGTAGGCGGTGCAAGGATCGTTGCTCGTTGTTCGTTGATCGTTGTTCGTTGTTCGTTGCTCGCGGCGGTGCCAGGGGCGACAGCCAAAAGCAGCAAGCCTCCAAGTTGCAGGCCGATTTTTGATCCCTTTGGCCGAGGAAAGCAGAGCGAGAAGCTGCGAATCTGGGCATTGAGAAGCGGCACGGCCGCTTTTATTCCACCCGCTTCGGTGTCCGGCCCCACCCCAAGCCGCGCGGCGCGGCTCGGGAACCCCGGCCGAACCTCACGGATGGTGGCCGCGCTTTACTAGCCCGAGTTCGTCACACAACGGGACGTCTGCGATCGAGCGGCATGCGGCTTTTCCTGTTGAGAAAAGCCGCACTCTTCTCCGCTGCAACGACTCGCCTGGCGACGAGCCCGGGCGTCGCCAGCGGTGCGGGACCTAAACGGCAACCCCGGACCTTCGCTACGACTTCGGCCTGCGATTTCGAACTCGAAAGCAGTTCGACTCGGCCCTGGCTCGTAAGGTTTCGAAATGACACCAGGGACAGAGAGTCCCAAGGAGGGATGAGGGGCGCGAAAACAGAGACGTGGGAGTTCGACCTTTAACGGCCTGCTGACTTCCAAGAAGCAGAACAGGCACGCGCTGAAAGGCCTGTAAACAGCGAATGCAGTAAGCGCGTTAACGCGCTGGGAAGGTCAGGATTTATGCGGGAGAACTCGAAGTTGCGAACCATGGTGCTGGACACGCTCTGGAAAAACCCAGTCGTAGGGCTGGCGATCTACGACGCCGAACAAGGAACACTGAAAGACGCCAATACGGCATTTTTGAACCTGTTGGATGGCCGTTTTCGGACTAAAAAGACACTGGGAAGCCCGATCGAACAGTGTCTGACTGACTTTGAATTGACCGGCCTGCGCGATTTGTTTCGCAAGTCGCTCAGCAATGGAGCGGCATTTCATAGCGACGCGGTGCGTCTGCGGCGCAGTCAGGGAGGCGAGAGCAGGCTGAGCTGCTCCATTCTGCCGTTGCAGCTCGACTTTGAGACCGCGGCGCTGCCCACTGCACTGCTGCTGGTGGCAACGGAAGTGCGCAGTGAGGTGCCGGTGGGCGATCCCGCCCATCTGATCGACACTCACACCCGGCATGCATTGGCGCGGCAGTTCCACCTCAGCGCGCGCGAAATCGACATCGTTTCCGAGTGCCTGCAGGGAAAAAAGAACCGGCAGATCGCCGCCGACCTGCACATCGGCATTTCCACCGTCAAACGCCATCTGGAGAGCGCCTATCGCAAGATGGGCATCAGTTCGTCGCGTTCGCTACCCTTATCGATCCTCAGCGTGATCCGCAATATGGGCGGCGAAACGCCGCTGGAAGTCGCCGTCAATGGCACCCAGCGTTCGCAAGCGGCTTGAGCTCGCGGTTATGGCGTGGAGAAGCGCGGCGCGGCCCTGGTGGCCTGGCGTAAAGGCACAGCCTGGTCTCCTTCACCGCCCAACGGTATTACTCCATCGGGATGGACGTGACTGCGGCGAATAGCGCGGCAGCTCGTCCCTGGGGTAAGGGTAGAGTGCTCGTGGTTGTAGTGGGTACTTGGGAAGTTGGATCGTTGGGCCGCTGGCACCTTCTCCGGTGGGAACGTCAAGCCGCCAATGCCCGGCGCCTCTCCCGCCACGAGCCAAGCCCAACTGCGCTTTCCGGAGAGCCCCGGCATGAGCCGCCCCACGTAGCCCATCTGCGGCATCGCGCGGAGCTCGGCACGAGGGACTCCGCCTTCCGCCCTTCCAGCCCAGGCAGAACCGAATGTGCTTTGCCTGGGGCCCGTAAGGGCTTTCGCGGCCCACCCCTGGCTATCCCTCCGGCGATCCGTTCCGCGGGCTCGGCGCGGCAGCTCGCGCCTCACGGTTCAAGGACTTGGGAATGCCATCGTTGGATCGTTAGGTCGCTGGCACCTGCTCCGGTGAGACCGTGAAGCCGCCTATGCCCGGCGCCTCTCCCGCCACTCAGCCTGGCAACGGAGGCACGAACGTAGGCGTGAGCCAAGATCGTTGGAGGACGGAAGCCGCATCACGAGCCCGGGCCGAGTCGAACTGTTTTCGAGTTCGAGATCGCAGGCCGAAGTCGTAGCGAAGGTTCGGGGTGGCCGTTCAGGTCCCGCACCGCTAGCGACGCCCGAGTTCGTCACCTGGCGAGTCGCTGGGACGGAGACGAGTGCGGCTTTTCTCCACAGGAAAAGCCGCCTGCCGCTAAATTGCAGAAGCGCCGTTGTGTGACGAACTCGGGCTAGTCGCCCGGTTCAACTCCAAAAGGGCCGGTCAGTCCAAACCGCTGATAGCGCCGGAGCCACACATAACCGGTCTCTCGCGAGATCCTTCGTTCGTAATCAACGACAAAACGAATCTTCTCATCCATGACACTGCTCGTTTTCCAAGGCATGAGAGACTTTGTAACGCCTCCAGCCCTCGTTGCAGTGTCAGGAATCCTCCCGGTTCAGAGTGTCAGGAATGCTCCCGGTCCGTACCCCTCGGCCCCACCCGGCCATTCACCCCATGCCGCGCCGCGCAGCTTGAGGTGAATGGCCGGGTGGGGCCGGACAACGAAGCAGGTGTAATCAGTGCTGCCATGCCGCTCTTGCGCGCCGGCCATAGATGCGGGGCCATAGATGCGGGGCCGAGCACGAATGCCGGCGGGTTGAGCGAGCGATTGGCTGGCAAGCAGCAAAGGCCCGCTGCCTGGCGGCAGCGGGCCTTTGCTTGTCACACTCCATGACGCGAGAGCTCGAACTTCAAGCGTCTCGCGTGAGAAGCCGGCCGGAGTCTTAGACGGTCCGTCCGGCTTCGGCCGCCTTGCCGGCGCTGGCTGCCGCCAGTCCAGCTTGGGCCGCCGCCAACCGCGCGGTGATCACGCGATAGGGAGAGCAGGAAACGTAATTCAGCCCGGTCTTGAAGCAGAACTCCACCGAAGCCGGGTCGCCACCGTGCTCACCGCAGATGCCCACCTTCAGATCAGGACGCGTCTTGCGGCCCGCCTCTGTGGCCATCTGCACCAGCTTGCCCACACCCGTCTGGTCGAGCGTGGCAAACGGATCCTTCTTCAACACACCTTGCTCCAGGTACACGGGCAGGATCTTGCCGATGTCATCGCGCGAGAATCCATACGTGGTCTGCGTCAGGTCGTTGGTTCCGAAGCTGAAGAACTGCGCCTCCTGAGCAATTTCGCCAGCCACCAAAGCGGCCCGCGGCAGCTCAATCATGGTACCCACCAGGTACTCGATCTTCTGCTTGTTGTCGCCCAGGACCTCGCGCGCCACGCGCTCGACGATCTCTTTCTGCAGGGCCAGCTCCTTGGGCGTGCCCACCAGCGGGATCATGATCTCGGGCTTTACCTTCTTGCCTTTCTTGGCCACCAGCACGGCGGCTTCGAAGATCGCCCGGACCTGCATCTCGGTAATCTCGGGATACAGAATGCCAAGGCGGCAGCCACGCAAGCCGAGCATGGGGTTGAGTTCATGCAGGTCCTGAACGCGGCGCAACAGGGTCTGGAGGCCCTTGATTTCGGTGATGCCGTAATCGGCATAGCGCTTTTTGATATCGGCGGCGACTTTGCGCTTTTCCGAGCCCTTGGCCAGTTGCAAGCGCTCGACGTCAACCATGAGTTGCTCACGCTGCGGCAGGAATTCATGCAGCGGCGGATCCAGGGTACGGATGGTGACCGGGAAGCCGTCCATCACTTCGAAAATGCCGGCGAAGTCTTTGCGCTGCAGCGGCAACAGCTTTTTGAGGGCCGCGCGGCGAGACTTCTCGTCGTCGGCAAGAATCATGGCGCGCATGTGCTCGATCTTGCCCTCGCCGAAGAACATGTGTTCGGTACGGCAGAGACCAATGCCCTCGGCGCCGAAGGCGCGGGCCGCCTTGGCATCGCGCGGGATGTCGGCGTTGGCCCGCACACCCAGCTTGCGATGCGGCTCGGCCCAGCTCATGAATTCGACCAGCATGGGGTCATTGGGATCGGCGGGAACCGTGGCTAACTGCCCTCCATAGACGTTTCCGGTGGAACCGTCAATCGACAGCCAATCGCCTTCCTTGAAGACCTTCTTGCCGATGCGCAGCTCTTTCTTGTGCTCGTCAACTTCGATCGAGCTGGCGCCCGCGACGCAGCATTTGCCCATGCCGCGCGTCACCACAGCGGCGTGGCTGGTCATGCCGCCGCGCGAGGTCAGAATGCCGGCCGCGACTTCCATTCCGCGGATATCTTCGGGGGTGGTTTCGCCACGCACCAGCATCACCGCGCCCTTCTTGGCCTGATGCCATTTCACGGCCGCCTCGGCGGTGAAGACCACCTGGCCCACTGCGGCGCCCGGCGAGGCCGGCAATCCCTTGGCCAAAGGATCGACGCTCTTCAGCGCCTTGGGATCGAAGCGGGGAAACAACAGCTCGTAAATCTGGTTGGCGTCAACGCGAAAGATGGCTTCCTCCTTGTTGATCAAGCCTTCCTCGACCATGTCCATGGACACCTTCAGCGCGGCGCGCCCCGTGCGCTTGCCGTTACGTGTCTGCAACATGTACAGACGGCCGTCCTGAATGGTGAACTCGAAGTCCTGCATGTCGCGATAGTGCTTTTCCAAGCGCGACGTGATGTCGCGGAGCTGGTTGTAAACGTCCGGCAGCAGCTTGTGCAGTTCGGAGATATGGACTGGGGTGCGGATGCCGGCGACCACGTCCTCGCCCTGGGCATTCATCAGGAACTCGCCGTAGAACTCGCGCTCGCCGGTGGCCGGATTGCGGGTGAAGCCCACCCCTGTGCCGCTGTTCTCGCCCATATTGCCGAAGACCATGGCCTGCACGTTAACGGCAGTACCGATCTCGTCGGAGATGCCGTTCAGACGGCGATAGTGCTTGGCACGGTCGTTAAACCAGGAACGGAAAACGGCATCGCGGGCGCCCTGAAGCTGTTCGTAAGCTTCCTGCGGGAACTCCTTGCCCACCGCCTTCTTGACCACTTTCTTGTATTCGGCGATGACCTCCTGCAGATCCTTTGCCGTGAGGTCGGTGTCGAGCTTTACCTTGCGCTGCTTCTTCTTGCCGTCGAAGACGTGCTCAAACGAGGATTTCGGAATTTCCAGCACCACGCTGCCGTACATCTGGATCAGACGGCGGTAGGAGTCGTAGGCGAAGCGCGGATTTCCGGTCAGCCTGGCGAGCCCCTCAACGGTCTTGTCGTTGAGGCCGAGGTTCAGGATGGTATCCATCATGCCGGGCATGGAGAACTTCGCGCCGCTGCGAACGCTGACCAGCAGCGGGTTATCGGCGCCGCCCAGTTTATGGCCCTGCAACTGTTCCAGCTTGTTGAGGTTTTCGCGGGTCTGCTCCTCGACTTCTTTGGAGACCTTGCCGCCCAGCCGGAAGTACTCGCGGCAGGCTTCCGTCGAGATGGTGAAGCCCGGAGGCACGGGCAAGCCCGCGTTGGTCATTTCCGCCAGGCCGGCGCCCTTGCCGCCCAACTCGTCTTTCATTTTGCCGTTGCCCTCGGCCTTGCCGTCGCCGAAGAAATACACGTATTTCGCCATGGAATGCCTTCTCCCTCGTATGGTTCAGTTCTGCGCACCCCGGCCCTGGGGCGCCTTTGCGGGAAACTAGCCAAGGCTGCTGGGCAGAGTGGAAGTGCGATTCGAAACCCGGGAGCGCCGGCCGCGCACGCAGCCCCGCGCTCAATCTATAAGAATAACAGGCAACAATTCTTCCGCGCAGGATTGTTGAGGGAGCAAGGCGGGGCGGGCGCTGAACGCGGCGGGACGGCTTGGTCCCGGCGCAGGATGGCGCTGCCGGAGTGGGATCGGTCACAGCAGAATAGCCCATGCGGTGCCAATGAAACCGGTGGAGAGAGTCTGGATGACGCGTCACACTGCCCGCGGGCGAGGCCAAACGGGGGCGGCGCGAACTGTCTTCCCTGGTCAACAGAGGTCCAGCCGCGGCTTTACGACGAGGCGGCGGCTTGGACGGCTTGCAGAGGAAGCTGGACGATGAACTTGCTGCCTTTCCCCTGGCCGCTTTCTGCCCAGATGAGGCCGCCGTGTTGTTCGACAATCTTGCGGCAGATGGGGAGACCCAGACCGGTCCCACCCTTTTTGCGGGCGTCGCCCTCTTCGACCTGGCGGAAGCGCTCGAATACCGCCTCCAGCATATCGGCGGGAATTCCGCGCCCCTGATCGACAACGGAAAACTCAGCCACGTCCTCCACCTGCCGCGCCGCTAGCGTGACCACACCGCCGGCGGGAGAGAATTTGATGGCGTTGCTGATGAGGTTGGTAAATACCTGAACCATCCGGTCCGGATCGGCTTGGAGGGTCATCTCGCCGGCGTCTGCGCGCAGTTCAACCCTGGCCTTGAGCGCAAGACCTGACATGGCGTTTACGGCGGTTTTTACCAGTGCCGCTGCGCTGGTGGGAACCGCCTGCATTTGAATAACGCCCGAGTCCAGCTTTTCCAGATCAAGAATGTCATTGACCAGGCGCACCAGACGGTCGGTGTTTTCCGAGGCAATCACCAGCATGTTCTGGCCCTTCTCGGGAAGAGTACCGAGGCGGCCGGAAGCGAGCAACCCGAGGGCGCCGCGAATCGAAGTCAGAGGCGTGCGCAACTCATGGCTCACCAGAGAAATGAATTCCGCCTTGAGGCGATCCATTTTGGAGCGGTGAGTGATGTCGCGGGCAATCAGCTCAATGCGAACGCCCAGACGTTTGCGCTGAATGCGGGTTGTACTGACCTCAAGCACCAGTTCCTCACCGCTCTGATTGCGAAGCTGCAGTTCGGCGGAACTGACCGAGTCCTTCTCCAGTATTGCGGCGAGGGCGGCGGAACTCTCCGGACTGCACAGCTCCCGTAAAGAACCTGACTGGTTCGACTGGCCGGCGCCGGTCAAAGCCCGCCAGGCAGGATTGGAATCCAGCATGACACCCTGGGCATCGAGCAGGAGCATGGGATCGCTGGCGTTCTCGAACAGACTGCGGTAACGCGTCTCGGCTTCGAGGCGGCGGTGAGCGTCGATCCAGAGCAGTGCGGCAAAGACGGCCAGCAGTAGAACGGTAGCTGAGCTAGCGGCAAAGGCCGTGCGGATCACTGATCGCCCCCGTGCGCTGACCTCGCGGCTCAGCTTTAGCTGCTCCTGACCGCTCAGGTCGCCAAGATCGTCGAGTCCGGTGTAGACGTTGCGAATGAGAAGATCGGTGGCGCGATAGGCGGCAATGGAGGCCGCTTTGTGCCCCTGCAGGCGCAACTGTGTGGCCACCTGGAAACGATCCAAAGCCTCACTCATTTCGCTCCCCAAGCGGATGGCGACATTATGCTCGGCGGTGTGTTCACCGGCAAAGGCCAGCAATTCCTGCCAATGCCGGCGCGCCAAATCGCTAGCGTGCGCCATATCCTGGAGACTGTTACCCTCTTGAATACTTCCCTGCCCGGTTGCGGTGAAATGATCAGCGACGGTGTCGGCCCATCCGAAGGCAGAGCGGATCTTGCCGTCGAGTATTTCCAGGCGATTGAGCTGAGCCATGCGGTGACCGGCGGCGCGTAGCTGCCAGCCGGCATTAATGGCCGATGCCCCCAGACCGAGCGCGAACGCAAAGCTCACCGCGAACAATGCCCACAGCCACGCGGGAAAATTCGTTCTGGATCGCTGCTTACGCATTCCAATTTGGCGCAGAGCCGTTCCTCCCCGCGAACCAGCTTTTTGCCGTTCCTTTAGATGTTTATCGGCGGGATAAGCGGAGAGTTGAGCCGTACTTCACGCCTGATTGGCGCGAGGAGCTTCGCCGATCTGTAGTGGAGAAGCCAGCACTGGAAAGGCCTGTTCACGGGGCAGAGGACGCGGGAAACAAATTTCGAATGTGGCGCCAGCGCCGGGCTTGCTGTCGACGCGGATAGTGCCGTTGAACTGCCGCACAATTCCATAGACGGCCGCCAGCGCCATGCCACCAGTGCGACCCACGCGGATGCCGGTGGAGAAGGGCTCGAACAGATGCGCCTGGGTCTGTTCGTCCCAGCCGTGGCCGCTGTCCTGTACGGTGAGGCGGACCCAGGTCTGATCGCCGCCCGCCGGCGAAGCGTCGCGAATCTGATCGGTGCAAAAAACCAGCTCGCCTCCGTCGGGCATACAGTCGCTGGCGTTGGAGGCAAGATGCACCAGCATCTGCGCGATGCGCGCAGAGTTGGCGTTAATGATGGCGGGATCGGGCTGCAGGTGCAGCTCGATTTCAATGCCGTCGCCGGTCACGCGGCGCAGCATGGTGAGGTTTTCCCGCAACTGCTCGTTGAGGTCCAACGCGCCTGCCGGATCTTCCAAGCGGGCCTGCCCCATAGCCAGCAACTGTCCAACAATGCCCGCCATGCGTTCCGCCGAGCCGCGGATGGCGTCCAAGGCGGACGTCGAGCGCCCGGTGGAATCGTTCCAGCCAATCTGGTCGCAGCGCGCCAGGATTACCGTCAAGAGATTGTTGAAATCGTGGGCAATTCCTGCCGACAAGCGGCTCAGCGCCTGCATCGTCTGAGCCTGGCTGAGTTGCGCTTCCAGCAGGCGGCGCTCGGTAATATTGCGAGCAATGGCTTCGGAATAAGCGCTGCCTTTGCGCCGAGGGGCGGCATTCACCTCCAGCAAGACGCGTCCACCAGCGCTGGTCAGCATTTCCAGTTCGCAGGAGCGCAACTCGTTGCCGGAGATGAGGCGATCGACCGCTTGGCGCGCTTCAGGAGCGATCAACTGATAAATGGAGACTGGGCGGGCGGAGGGATCATAGCCCAGCAACGCCTGCCATGCACGGTTGGCGGCTGCAATCCGCCCATCGGCTTCGAGCAGGAACACCGGATCACTGGCGTTTTCAAACAGGCCGCGGTAGCGGTCTTCGGAGATTGCCAGGGCGCGCACGGTCTGCTCGCGTGTGCGCGCGTCCCAGACCAGAAGGACGGTGTAGCCGGCCAACAAAAGGAGGAACAGCGCGCCACCCTCCAGCGCGCGCCGTTTGGCGCGGTGACCGATCTCGACCACGCGTTCGGCTAAGACCTTCTGATCGTGCAGCGCCATATTGGTGGCGTTGTTGATATCCCCATAAAAGACGTGTTCATCTTCGGCGGCGGCTTCATAGGCCGCCCGGGATGCGGCGAGGTTCCCAGACTGAGTCAAGGCAATCACATGGCGCAATTCGCTGAAGCCCTGCTCGCCATCAGGGATCATCTGGCGGATCAGCGCCACTTCGGCGGCGTTATTGCCTGCCAGCTTCCGCATGACGGCCAGGTTCCGGCGGGCATCGGCCCGAGCGTGGCGGAAGTCGCTCAAGCTCGTGCCGGCAATAATCGAGCCGCTTCCCTTTTGTGAGTAATGGTCGGCTACCGCGTCCGCCCAACCAAAACGGCGGCTGGTCTGGAGATCGAGTACCTGAAAGCGGTTCAGATCAGCAACCCGCTGACCAGCGTTGCGGATTTGCCAGGCGTCCTTCACCGCCGAACCGATTAACCCCGCCACAAATAGCAGGCTGAGCGCGAAGAGCGCCCATAACCACACGGGGAGTAAATGCCTGCGTCTCATTTAAGGTTCTGTTACTGTACCGAAACCGTTTCTTTCAGGGCATTCCAACTTTGACCCAAACGCTCACATTTTGAGCATTATCAACTGGCGGAAAGCTTCAATGTCATTTAATTGTTTTTAATCGTACAAGCAAGCCTCGACTGCGCTCGGAAATAAGTGCTGTGCTGCGCTGCGCTATATAGCGAATCACTGAGCGGCGCGCTCCCATTCCTCCTTTCGGCGGATCACGGCGGCTTCTCCAGTCATAAGCAGGGGGCGTGCGCTTCGCGGGCTCATTCAGAGCATCCTACTGTGCGGTTTGAGCACAGCCGGTCAGCAACACAGATGAGGGGGAAAACCGGTGAGTGAGGCGGCGCCGATGCGATGGAAGGGGCTGAGCAGCGCCCAGGCCCGAGAGCTACTGCAACGCCGCGGGCTCAACCAACTCCCGAGTTTGCGGCCAGAACCGCTGTGGCGGCAGCTGGTGGCGCAGTTGGGGCATTTCTTTGCCCTCATGCTTTGGGTGGCAGGCGTACTGGCCATTGTGGCGGGCATGCCCCAGCTTGGCCTGGCGATTTTTGCAGTGATTGTGCTGAACGGTGTTTTTGCCCTTGTCCAGGAATACCGGGCGGAACGGGCCAGCGAACGTCTGCGGCAGCTTATGCCGCAACGCACGACGGTCCTCAGGGATGGACTGGTAACGGATATTGATGCGTCCGAACTGGTACCTGGCGATGTTGTCCTACTGCATGCCGGTGACCGCATCTGCGCCGATATGGTCGTGTTTGAGGCCTACGCCTTATCCGTTGACACCTCCACGTTTACTGGCGAGAGCCTGCCCATTACCGTTTCCGAGGGCGAGATGGCCTATGCGGGAACGTTTGTTGTGGAGGGCGCCGGCCGAGGCGAGGTCATTCATACAGGGGCAGAGACACGACTGGCAGGCATTGCCCAGCTCACCGAGGCTGGCTCACGCCCGGTAACGCCGCTGGCGAGAGAGCTGCAGCGGGTGGTGCGGATCATAGCCCTGGCAGCGCTCGCCACCGGACTGGCCTTTTTACCAGTCGCGGTCCTGCTGGGTATTCCGTTGAGCGAGGCTTTTCTGTTCGCGTTGGGGGTGATTGTGGCACTCGTTCCGGAAGGGCTGCTGCCGACAGTGACACTATCGTTGGCCTGGGGAGCGCAACGGATGGCGGAACAACAGGCGCTGGTGCGGCGCCTGGAGTCGGTAGAAACACTTGGGTCAACCAGCTTTATCTGTACCGACAAGACTGGCACGCTCACCATGAACCAAATGGCGGTGGTGACAGCGTGGACTCCGGAGGGCGAGTGCCGGATTGAGGGCACCGGATATGAGCCCAGCGCGGAAGTCAGTTGCGTCAGCAGTTCTACTGTTTTGAAGGACCGGGACGACTCAGCACTGTGGAAGGCACTCCAGCAACTGGCCTACAGCGCAGCTACTGCTTCCACGGGGCGCACGAGTTTTCAGGAAGGGCAATGGCGAGCGGAGGGGAATCCGCTGGAAGCGGCGGTGAAGGTTTTTGCGGAACGCGTCCGTCGAGCGGGGGAAGCGCGAGCGGGATTTGTGGAGGGGCCGCGGCCACCGGCATCGGAAAGCTTTGAGCACATTTTCCCCTTTGATCCGCGAAGGCGCCGCATGTCAGTTTTGGCGGGAGGCAAGTTACATGTGAAGGGCGCCCCGGATGCAGTGGTGCCGCGTTGTGAGGCGGCGGGGATCTCTGAATTAGCACTGCAGTCCATGGCTGCGCTGGGTTTGCGTGTGCTGGCCATTGCAGTGCGGGAGGCGCAGTCTGAGGATGCGAACCTGCCCGCTGATGAGGTCGAGAGGAACTTGCGACTATTGGGCCTGCTGGGAATCGAGGATCCACCACGGCCCGAAGCGGCAGCCGCAATTGCCAGTTGCCGTGGGGCCGGCATGAAGGTCGCCATGATCACTGGCGATCATCCCGCAACGGCGCGCGCCATTGCACGTCAAGTCGGGTTACAAAGCGAGACGGGGCAGCTCTCTCAAAGGCCCGTGTTGGAAGGGCGTGAACTACCGTCAGACCTGCGCCGGCTGGGTGAGCTGGTTGACCAGGACGGGATTGTCCTGAGCCGCGTCTCGCCGGAGGACAAGCTGCGTATCGCCCAGGCGCTGCAGAGGCGTGGCCATGTGGTCGCAATGACAGGCGATGGGGTTAACGACGGGCCGGCATTACGCCAAGCGTCGATTGGGGTGGCGATGGGACGATCAGGAACCGACGTAGCGCGTGAGGCGGCTGATTTGGTACTGCTCGACGACAATTTCGCCACCATCGTGGCTGCGATCCGGCAAGGGCGTGCGACGTTTGCGAATACCAAGCGGTTTCTCACCTACCATCTCACCGACAACGTAGCGGAACTGACTCCATTTCTGCTTTGGGCGCTCACGGGCGGGCAGTTTCCGCTGGCCCTCGGAGTGCTCCAAGTCCTTTCACTGGATATTGGAACCGATATTTTGCCGGCGCTGGCATTGGGGGCGGAACCGGCAGCCCCAGACACTCTCCGTCCACGCGCACGCTCCGAGCACCTGTTGGACCGTTTGGTCATGGTGCGCGCGTTCGCGCTTCTCGGTCCGGTTGAGTCGCTGATCGAAATGATGGCGTTTCTGGTTTCGTTCTGGGTTCTCGGGTGGCGGCCAGGGCAGGCGTTTCCTACGGGCGCAGCCTTTCTGGAAGCGTCGGGTGCGGCGTTCACCGCAGTGGTAATTGGACAAATGGCGAACGCGTTTGCCTGCCGGAGCACGACTCGCTGGGCGGGAGCGGTCGGCTGGGGCGGCAACCCGTTGTTGCTGTGGGCAATTAGCATTGAAGGTGTAATGCTGCTGCTTTTTCTAGAATGGCATCCGTTGGCCAAGCTGCTGGGGCAGGCGCCGCCGAATTGGGCAGGAATGCTCAGCGCGTTGCTGGCCTTTCCGGCCGTTCTGGGAGCGGATGCGATCTTCAAGAGGATACGCCGGGGGCACGAACACGCTTAAGCGTGCCGCGCCCCTAAATTGGCGCACTGGTCAATTAAAGCTGCCGGTCGCACCCCGCGCACGGAATTGAGCAAATACAAGCGCTTCGCGGCCTGCAGTTGTTCGCGGCGGATGACCCGCTCCTGAAGCGCTCCGGATGCCAAAAGGTAATCACGCAGGGTGCCGGCCAACAGCCCTGATTCCCGCGGCGGGGTGAAAGCGACGCCGTTTTCAATCAAAACCAAGTTGGCATAGCGGGCTTCGGTCACTTCGTCCTGCTGGTTGAAGTAGATGGTTTCGGAGTCGCCCGCGGCCACGCGGCTGTCGTAGACAGCTCGCTGATTGGTCTTGTGGTACAGCAACACATCACTGGAATCCACCGGGGCGCTCGCCCATGCGACGGGCAGCGGCTGGGCGGTGGACGTTTCCAGCGGATAGACCTCCGCACGGAAGGCACCCCTTCGATCAAGCAGCAGCCGAACGCGCCAAGCGCCGGACGCACACTTTTGTTCGACCTGCTCAAGAGCTGCTTCCCATGCAGTGAGATCAAATGGGATTCCAAAAAACTCAGCCGAGGAACGCACGCGCTCCAGGTGCTGAGGCAAGAGAAACCAACCCTTGGAATCGCTGGTGATGGCGGTCTGACCAGGTAGAGTTTGCATGTGGCCGCCGCGTTCCAGGCGAAGTGTTTCCAGTAAACAGAAGCATGGGGCAAACGCCGGGGCGGGTCGCAACACGCGGGCTTTCAACAGGCATTCGTTGTACTCGGAAGGGGCAGTGGAATCCCAGGTGATGCCGCTTCCCACCGAGTAAGTGGCCAGCCGCTGGCGCAGGTGGAGCGTGCGAATGGCTACATTGAAACAGGCCTCACCTCCTGGGGCGACAAAACCGATGGCGCCGCAGTAGAGGCCTCGCGGCTGCGCCTCGAGTTGATTGAGGAGGCGCATGGTCGCGACCTTGGGAGCGCCAGTTACCGAACCGCAGGGAAAGAGGGCCTGAAAGAGGTGGGGCAGCGAGGCGGGTTCCGTACCGCTTGTTCCGGCGGTGTTGACGGCGGCGGTGATAGTGGAGGTCATCTGCCACAGGGTTGGATAGCGCTCCACCTCAAACAAGCGCTGCACGCGAACGCTGCCGGGCCGTGCGAGGCGCCCAATATCGCTGCGCAAGAGATCGACGATCATCAGGTTTTCCGCACGTTCCTTGACCGAGGCGGCGAGGGTGGCGGCGTGCTGCCGGTCGGCCTGCAACCAAAGCCCGCGCGGAGCGGTTCCCTTCATGGGGCGCAAAGTAACCACGGCCGAGTCCAGCGGTCCTGGGACGCGATGAAAGAAGAGTTCGGGAGAGAGGGAGAGGACAGTTTCAATCTCGTCGCCGTCGGCCGCGAAGCGCAGTTCAGCTGCGTAAGGGGCCTGCTGGGCGTGACCGAAGGACTCGAACGAGGAAGCCAAAGCGGAATAGTCCGCCTGGGACAAGTTGGCCAGCAAGGGGAACGTCAGGTTGGCCTGATACGTTTCACCGCAGGCGATAGCCGCGTGAATGGCACGGAGAGCGCGCTCGAATTCGTCCGGGGAAAACGCGGCACGCCACTCAAGGCACTCCGGTGGTGAAACACAACCGGACCGCTCAGCGGCGCTCCAGTCCCGCGCAGGAGTGGGCTGATCAAAGATAGCCAGCCACGCCAGTGGCCGTGAACGATCACACTTTGGGTGAATGGGAAGCACCGCATCAAAGGCGGGCGCGGCTTCGTAAGTGACGGCGAGAACCGCCCACTGATTCTGGCGCGCAGCCTGCTCGGCGCGTTCGAGCAAGGGAATGACGCCGGGCTGGGTCATGGCGGCAAGGCTTTCGCGGGGCGCAGAAAAGGCGCGGTCAACCCATCCCGCGCCCTCTCGAAAACTGCGAAACCGCGCCGACTGCAGCAGCGGGCCGCTCATGGAAGCGGCCGTAGGGTCACATGGGAGAAGACCGCAGTCTGCTGGTCGAAGGGGTCGTGGGCACAAACGCCCAGACCGAGGTAAACCGTTTGCGGCAATTGGAGGGTGACCGGGCCGCTGGTTGTCCAGTTCTTCCCATCATTGGAAACGCTCATGGTGAACTGGTCGCCTCGGCGCTGCAGACGGAGATACGCGGGGGCGTTTACCTTCGACTGCACCTCTTTGGTCTGCGCCCCTTGCAGCGGCCGATATTGCAATGAGGTCAGACCCACTCCATGCAGGGCGGCATCCGCATAAGCGGAATCCGGGGCAAGGCTCTGGCGCGCCATCAACACGGCCTTGCGATGGGGATTGCCGAAAGGGCTGAGCTTTACTTTGGCGGTGAAAACAAAATTGCCGCTCAGGCGGCGGTAGGCGAAGTGAAAGGCGTCCTGACTCGCCCAGATATTGGCGCCGCTGCCAGTAAGGCGATAGCGGCCATTGATACCGTTGAAGCTCGCTTTTCCTGGGTAGAGCGTATGGCCGACATCAAGCTGGTGGCGGAACAGGCCAAGCGGCTGCGCGGGTGTAGCGGTGGCAATGGCGGCGGCCGTTTCCGGAATCAAGCGGAACTGATGGAGGACCGGCTGATTGGCAATCAACTCCTCGCCGGCAATAGTTTCTTGGAGCCGCCCCATGTCACGCACCACCTGGTCGACTTCGCTGGCGGCGGCAGGGTTATTTTCGGTGGTAACAGGCAGCGGTTGAGGGACCCAGGCGAAGCCACCCAGGCTGGTCTGCACGCCGTGCCAGGCCTCGAAGTGCACCTGCATTTCCTCCCAAACCAGGTTCTGCACGTGGTAGGCCTGCCAGAGCATGGGGGTGAAGTAGCGCGCGAGGTTCACGCCGCCAGCGAGTTGGGAGGGCGAAAACTCCGCGATGAAATTGCCATCGACTTCCAACCGGTAACGTGGTGCGGTTAGGCCTTCAACGCGCAGACGTTCCTGGTCCAGGTTGTGGGTAAAGCCGCTCATGCTGTCCACCAAGGCAGCGACTGGATTGGTGTAGGTGGGATTGGGCTGCGGGGGCATGAAGATGTTCCACTTGGGGAACTGCGGCCATTTTTCATGCAGGCTCAACATGGGCAGCGGGAGGGCGTTGTCCAATTGGCGCCATTGCAGGCGGCCGTGAGCGGCGGCGAAGCCGCTGACACGCGTGTTGGTTTGTTGAAGCACCTTCCCTTGCGCAGTCAGGGCCACATCGCTCACCGTGGCAGGTGCGCCCCAGGCCTGGAGCAGTTGCTGGGCCATAACCATTTCCATCTCCGGGCCGGGATGGATGAAGCCGGGGAACAACTTCTTCGCCAGTTGCGGATGGGTCTGATAGGTCTGATTCAGCAACTGGTTCATTGGCGTGTTGAAGTCGACATCAATGAGATGGTAGCGGTCCGCCAGCGACTTGACGAACTCGTCGTATTTCCCCAACACTGCGTTGTAACCGCCGGTAAAGCCACCCTCATCAAAGGGCGAAGTCTGCAGCAGGACAATCCGGACCCCGGGCAGGTGCTGTTGCAGCGACTGAATGATGTGTTCGTAGCCGGTCTTGTAGGTATCAAAGATCTTCTGATTAAAGGGCTGATAGGCGGCGTCATTCATGCCGAGCATGATGGTGACCACGTCCGGGTGAAACGGGAACACATCGCGCCGCAAGCGCAAATCAATGGGGCCGGCCCAACCTCCGGTGACGCGGTCGCCACCGACGGCAGCGTCCACGTAGCGGATCCGCAGATGGGGAAAGCGGGTCAGAACGTAGGTCTGCACTTCAACGGGATAAAAGCGCTGCTCGGTGATGCTGTCTCCGTAGAAGCAGACCCGATCGCCATCTTTCAGGTAAAAGGGCCCGCGGGCCGGTTGCGCCGGGGCAGACGCATCTGGGACAGAGGGCGGCGGGTTTTGCGCGGCGCCAGAAGAGGCGGGTTGGACCTGAGCGAAACAGAAGGAAGCCGTAAGGGCCAGCAAAGCGAGCGAACGCAGAGTGCGCGAAATTTGCATGGGTTTTCTCTGAGGGTGCGAGGCGGAAAACATGGCTACGCCGCTATAGTACGGCGAGGGGGCAGGCGGAGACAAACCGTCCATGGCCGCTGGCGGCAAGAAATTGCGCAACCGCATGGCGGACGATGCAATGATATCGACTATGAAGACCGACATGGGTGGAAGCGGAAGCTGGGAGAGCGGCTACGCTCTGATCACCGGAGCCAGTTCAGGAATTGGGGAAGCGTTTGCGCGCGCACTGGCGCGGCGCGGCCAAGCGCTGATTCTGAGCGCGCGTTCGGAAGAAAAGCTCCACTCCTTAGCCACGGAACTGCGGCAAGGGGGCTGCGAAGTGGAAGTCTGCGCCGCGGACCTTGCTCACGCCGACGGCGCGTTTTCATTGCGGCGGCGAGTCGAAGAGAAGGGCTGGGGGGTCTCGCTGCTGATCAATAACGCGGGCTTTGGCAGCGGAGGCGACTTTGCCTCGTTAGCGCTCGAAGACGAACTGGCGATGATCCAGCTCAACATCAGCTCGCTGGTGGAACTCACGCATTGGCAACTGCAGCGGCTACGGGCCAATGGCGGGAATGGCCAGGGGGCGGGGCGGTCCGGAGGATCACAACCGCGCGGCGCGATCATCAATGTCGCCTCGGTGGCGGGCTTCCAGCCGGTTCCTTACATGGCCACTTACGCGTCCACCAAGGCTTTTGTGCTGAACTTCTCCTGGGCGCTGTGGCGAGAGAACCGCGATGAGGGAGTGCATGTCATGGCGCTCTGCCCCGGGACCACCCGCACAAACTTCTTCCAGCGCGCCGGAATTCAGGAGCGGCATTTCTTCTCGCTGACGCCGGAAGCTGTGGTCGATCTTTGCCTGCGCGGGCTGAAGCGGCAGCAGCCGGTGGTGATCACCGGTTGGGCCAACCGCCTGAGTGTGGCCAGCCAGCGCTTGGCGCGGCGCAATTGGGTGGTGAACGCGGCCGCGGGCTTCGTACGTGAAGCCACCCTCGACAAAACGGCTGGGGTAAAATGAGGCTTCACATACAGCCCTCATTGAGCCCAACGGATTGACTACCCCCGCCATTTTTTTTGACCGCGACGGCACGCTGAACGAGGAGTTGGGCTATGTTGGCCAACCAGAGCGGCTGCACGTTTTTCCGTTTGCCGCCGAGGCGGTCCGCCTCGTGAATACGAGCGGCTGGAAGGCGGTGCTGATCACCAACCAGGCTGGGGTGGCGCGCGGGTACTTTGGCGAGGAGGATGTCCGGGCCGTACACGATGCCCTGCAACAGCACCTGCAACGGCACGGTGCAAGGCTGGATGGGATCTACTACTGTCCGCATCATCCGCAGGGCCGGGTAGCGGAATACAGCAAAGTATGTGAGTGTCGAAAACCCGGCGTGGCGATGGTGCAGCAGGCGGCGGCGGATCTGGGAATCGCATTACAGCGCTCCTGGGTGCTGGGCGACCGTTTGCATGATATCGAAATGGGGCATCGCGCCGGCTCGCGAGGGGCGCTGGTGCTCACCGGGTACGGCGAAGAGCAACAGCAACAGCTCTACCGCGAACAAATGATTGAAACCAGGGAACTCAGCGCCGGGGAACGGCAGGCTGGCGGGAAGGGCGGGCAGCAGGTTGGAGAGGCGTGCGCAGGCCGGCGTAGGCCGGAGCTGATCGCATCCGACGCGTTGGCGGCAGTACAGCAGATTCTTGAATTGCCGGAGGTTCAGTCGTGAAGCTGCCTTCGCTGGCCGAGCTGGCGCAGCATTCATATCAGCCACTGCTGGAGCGCTTTGCAAGCCTTCGCATCACGGTGTGGGGCGATTTTGTTGCGGATGAGTTTATCCACGGTGAGATCTCGCGGGTATCACGCGAAGCGCCGGTGCTCATTTTGAAGCAGCGGGCAGCGGAGATCGTGCCGGGGGGGGCCGGCAATGCCGCCCTGAACCTGGCAGCGCTGGGGGTGCAGGTAGAGCTGGTGGGCGCGGTGGGAACAGATGCGCAAGGTGAGGCGCTGGTGAAGCAGTTTGAACGTGCCGGCGTGCGAACCAACGGCGTTTTGCGTCTGGCGAGTTACCAGACGCCCACCAAGTCGCGCGTCATGGCGGGACATACGCACACCACACGGCAACAGGTGGTTCGAGTGGATCGCGAACCACAGCCACTGAGCCGCAGCCGGCAGGAGCGCCTGGCGAAAACGGCCTTGCGGCTGGCCCGGGGCAGCCAGGCCCTGCTCGTCTCCGACTATGGGTATGGGGCGGTCACTCCAGAATCCTACGCGGAATTTCGCAAGCATCATTCCAAGGCTGGTCTGGTAACACTGGATGCACGCTACCAGCTTGCCGCTTACCGGGAAATCAGCGCCGCCACACCCAACGAGGCGGAGGTAGAAGAGGTTTTCCATGAGCGCATTGGGCAGGATGCCGCCCGCCTGGAAAGACTGGGAAGCAAGCTGCGCAAACGCCTGGGATGCGAATGGCTGCTGGTAACGCGGGGACGGGATGGGATGGCGCTGTTTCACGATCAACTCCGCACGCTGCATCTTCCGGTGCTTGGCAGCGATCAGGCAGTGGATGTGACCGGCGCCGGCGATACGGTGATCGCGGTGTTTACCGCCGCGCTGGCGGCTGGGGCCTCTGGAGCGGAAGCGGCCTGGCTGGCCAACTGCGCGGGAGGCATTGTAGTGATGAAGCGGGGGACGGCAACGGTTTCGCAGCGGGAGCTGCGTGGCGCGGTGCTCAACGGAGCGAGCGGCAGGCGAACATGACAGGCGATTACCGGCAAAAGATTCAAGAACTTCCCCAGGTGGCCGCAACCGTGAAGGGCTGGAAGCGTGGCGGCGAGCGGGTGGTAGTTGCCAACGGCTGCTTTGATGTACTCCATGTGGGACACGTTCGCTACCTGCAGGCGGCGCGGCGAGAAGGCGACCGGCTGGTCGTTGCTTTGAATTCCGACAGCAGCACGCGGGCGCTGAAAGGCGCCCAGCGTCCCATTCTGGGGGAGCAGGCGCGGGCCGAACTGGTGGCGGCGCTGGGCTGCACCGATCTGGTGGTGATCTTTGCGGAGTTGACCGTGGAAAAGGTGCTGCGGACGATTGTTCCCGCCGTCCACGCTAAAGGCACCGATTACACGGCGGACACCGTTCCCGAGCGGGCATTAGCGGCAGAGCTCGGTTACCGTATAGCCATCACCGGCGACCCTAAGGATCACTCCACGCGTGATCTGCTGCGCGACATTGCCCAACGGGTGGAGAGCGAAAACAACAACCAAAAGGGCGGCGCCAACGCCGCGGCAACTTGCGATCCAAAGGCGGACGGCTGCCAGTGAATGCTTCCGCAACTAACCCGCGGCAAAGCGGGCCGCGCGTATTGCTGGTGAAGCTCAGCAGCATGGGCGACATCATGCACGCTCTGCCGGTGGCCTATGCCGTGCGCGCCCGGCTGCCGCAGGCCGAAATCGCCTGGGTGGTGGAGCGGCGCTGGCGGGAGTTAGTGGCTGGGCACCCGGCGATTGACCGGATATTCACGGTAGACACCTTCGCTGCCCGGCGCCAGTTGGCGAACCTGATGCAGTTCAGGCGGGAACTTGCCGAACTGCGGAAATTTGGTGCGCAATGGGCGTTGGATTTGCAGAGCAATTGGAAGTCAGCGCTCGTGCTGGCGGCTAGCGGCGCAGGGCAACGGATCGGATTTGGCAAGGGCGCTACGCGGGAAAGATTGGTATGGCTGGGCTACACGCAGCGCGTGTCACCGCGGCGAGCGCACATCACCGAGCAGATGCTGGAGTTGCTCGATGCACTCCCGGGACAAGCTGTTGACCAGGGGTTCAGGATTCCGGCGCCCAGTTTTCAAGTGCCCGCGGAGGCTCGCGAAGCAGCCCGGCGCTGGCGGGCGGAGCGCAACATTGGGGAATTCCTGTTTCTTGCTCCCGGAGGGGGGTGGGGCGCCAAGCGCTGGCCCATGGAGCGCTACCTGCAGGTTGCCCAAGCGTTGCAGGAGCGCTGGGGATTGGCCGCCGTCATCAATGCAGGACCGGGGGATGGCGCTCCGGCAGCCGGCCTGCATGGCTTCAGTGGCAGTCCGCTCGAACTCGGAGGCTTGCTCAGCGATGCCCGCCTGGTGGTGGGAGGAGATACCGGTCCGGTGCACATGGCGGCGGCGCTGGACCGGGCGATTGTCGCCCTTTATGGCCCGACGCATCCTGATCGCAACGGCCCATACGCGCGCCGCACGCGGGTGCTGCGCAAGCCGCAACCAGTCACGCATTCCCGCCATGAGGAGTGCGCCGCCGGGCTGCTGGCCATTGAAGTCGACGAAGTTGTAGAAGCCTGTTCGGCGCTGTTACAGGAGGAGCGATGAAGTTTTCTGTCACGCGCTGGCGGGTCCCTCTGGGGTTCGTGCTGGCGTTGATCTACGTTTACCGCGCACACCCATTGCCATTGACACTGGCCATTGGACTGCCCATCGCCGCGTGTGGCCTGGCGCTGCGCGCGTGGGCCGCGGGCTACATCCGCAAAAACGATGTGCTGGCCACCGATGGCCCCTACCGTTTTACCCGCAACCCTTTATACCTGGGCAGCACTCTGCTGGCGGTGGGGTTTGTGGTTGCGGCCGCGGACTGGATCATGGCGGTGCTGGTGACAGCGATGATGCTGGGGATCTATTTGCCAGTGATCCGCCGCGAAGAGGCATTTCTTCGCAGCCGCTTCGGCGCGGACTTCGACGCATATGTGAGGCGTGTGCCGCGGCTGCTACCGCGCTGGCCCCGGCAGTCGCGAGCCGGCAGCTCGCCCACATTTTCCCCCGCGCTTTATCTGCGGCATCGCGAGTACAATGCCCTACTGGGCTTTCTATTTGTAGTGGCGATTCTCACCGCTCGTTTGCTCGGAGCGCTTCCCTGGCGCTAATCAAAAATCTTCGACTGGAGGAGTGTTTGCGCCTTTTTGCCGCGTTCATGGCCATGGTCGTTTGGGGGGCTGCTGCATGGGGACAGCAGGCAGCGCCAGCGAAGTCACATTCTGCTTCGCAGCCGTCCACCAAACGCATTCAAATTCCGGACGGGGAAAAGCTCAGCTACAGCGCCTCATGGCGGCTGTGGAAAGCGGGTAGCGCAACTCTGCAATTAACGCGGCAGGGGCAGCAAGAGCACGTGGTCTTCGACGCCAACTCCGTCGGCGTCACCTCCCTGCTCTACCCTGTTCATGATCACATCGATTCGGCCTACACCCCCGACACGTTCTGCGCAACCACGCTGACGAAACAGACGGTTGAGGGCCGGCGGCATCTTCACACGCAGATCCGCTATCGCCCCAACAACAAGGAACTCATCCTGGACGAGCAAAACTTCAGCGGCAAGAAGCCGACCTACAAGCATGAGGTGAAGCCGATTCCGGGATGCGTGTTGGATATCTTCAGCGCGCTCTATTACGTGCGCAGCCTGCCGTTGGTGGTGGGCGAGATCTACAACTTCCCGGTGAACGAGGGGGGGGCCACCGTTGAGGTTCAGCTCAAGCCGGACCTCAAAGAGACCATCGCCACGCCGGCGGGAACGTTTCACACCATCCGCACCGAGCCGTTTGTCTTCAACAGCGTGGTATTTCACCACAAAGGGCGCATGTGGGTATGGTTCAGCGACGACAAGCGCCACCTGCCCGTCATGGTGGAAGCCAAGGTGAGTTGGGGGACCATTACCGCGGTCCTGACCCACTATGAATGGCCGGGGATGCAGGGCAGTGAAAGCAGGCCATCGAGGCTATCTTCATCACCCAGGTCGCAGGCGAGAATTCGATAAGTTTCATGGCCAAGAGCGCGGCAACCACGGACGGGCGACTCCCTCACCACACCTGATAGAAGCCACCGCGCTCGCGCACCTCGACCGGCATTTCAAACAGCTCCGAAAGCACCTCAGCGGTCAACAGATCAGCCTTGGCGCCATCGCGAAAGATGCGGCCGTGCTTCAAGAGGACAACCCGCTCTATTTGGGGAAGAATCTCGGCGACATGGTGAGTGACGAGAACGAGGGAATGTCCAGCATCAGCAATGGAGGCAAGCGTGCGCAGAAAATCGCGGCGCCCGCGCAGATCGAGGCTGGTAGTGGGTTCGTCGAGGATGAGGGTTTGCGGCTGGTGCACCAGAGCACGGGCCAGCAGGCAGCGGCGCGCCTCTCCGGAAGACATGTGGTTCAAGGTGCGTTGAACGATATGTTCGATTTGCAACCAGCGGAGCACCTCGTGAGTGCGGTGCTTCATGTCCTCTGTCGCATCCTGGCCTGGCCATAAACCGATGGAAGTAAAAAAGCTGCTCACGATGAGATCCCAGCCGTTCACTTCGCGAGTCAAATCCTGCAGCAAGTCGGGGCTGACAATACCCAATTGAGCGCGCAGCTCAAAGACATTCCAGCGGCTTTTGCCCAGAATAGCCATAAGGCTGCCGGGCAGGACTAACGGGTAGAGTTCGCGTGAAATCAGCTTAAGCAGCGTCGATTTTCCGGAGCCATTCGGACCCAGCACCGCCACGTGTTGTCCCTGTGGAATGGAGAGGGAGACGTCGCGCAAGGCCAGATGTGCGCCGCGCTGGACGGAAATATTGTGCAGTTCAAGCAGATCGGGCGAAGACATCTTTTAAGGATAGCCGGAAGGGCGAGCCGCCAAGGAGTCGAGAGAAGTCTCGCCAGCGGATCGTCAGCGGCTCCAGCCGGCCGGGAGGCCAGCCTTGCGGAGCTCATCAGTGAGCTGGTCAATGTGCGCCTGGTCGGCCGCGACGCGCTTTTGCACGTCGGCGATGTGAGCGCGATCCTTGACGAGGTCACTGTTTGAGTACTGCTGCTGCATTGCCTTGCTGGGATCGGAGTAGTACTGCAACTGATCCAACCCCAACTGCCGCTGACTGACGCGCAGGTCCTGCTGGTCCATCGCCAACTGACGGCGTGCCGCCGCGAAACGCTGCTTCCAAGCGCTCTCCTGCGCCGCATCGCTACCCGAAGAGTGTGAACCAGCCGTATTGGCCTTGGCGGTGTTGGTTTTATGGGAAGGGGCGGCCGGTTGCCCCAGAACGGAAACATCACCTTGTTGGGGAAGGTTGTCGTTGGTATAGACAGGGGCTTCGCGAACCACCCTGGCGCGGGCCTGCCGCTCGCGGCGCGCGAGAGTTCCTAGCGACTGCGCCATGGCGCCAGCGCTCACCAAAAACCAAATACATGCCAGCCAGGCAATTCGATTCATGTCCCGCCTTACCCCTCGCGGTCAGCCCCGCGCGTTCCCGCAATTTGCTTACTTGCGGCCAGTGTACACGCAGGGGGAAATCGCCGCAATTGCCAGTCTGGCCGCGTATTCCTGGTTAGATCGCGCTAACCGTTTTGTCCGGTGGCAGCGCTGAGTCTAGCGATCAGCCCCTCCACCACGACCTCAACGCCGGAGCTATCGAGCTGAAGCAAGGGAAACAGGTGTATTTGAAGACGGGTGGAGCGTCCGGCGGGATCGGCGTAGTCGATAAAAAGCTGTTCTCCGCCGAATCCGCTTTGCAGCGCGGCATAGATTGTCTCAAAAGCGAAAGGAGGTTGCGAGGCGTCTTGATCGACAACCGCCGCCTCGCGCAAGAGCTCTTCGGCACGCAGGCCGCGCGGCGAAGCAAATCCCAACAAGTCTCTGGCGGATTCGTTAAGCTCCTGCACAATGCCATTGCGATCGAAAAGCACCAGCGCTTCGGGAAAGGCGTTCAGCAGGAGCTGAGCAGAACGCCGGCTGTCGTTTCCGGCGGCGCGGACCTGGCGGCGTAATTGATCCAATTCCTCGCGCTGCTCGCGCATCTGGACAACCATTTTCTCCACCTGGGGCAGCGGCACGCGGGGGTGTTCACCGCTGGTGAAGTCCACCGCCGCGGGCTTGCGCATGCGGAAATGCAGCCAGACCATTACCGCTGACAAGGCCAGCAGGAAAATGCCGGCCCCGAACAGCAAGGGCACCAGTGGAGGCGTAGGCGCACCGGGCGAATGCGGAAGCGCGCCGCGAAGCAAGAGAGTGGGCGTGGGATGGGGAGGCGGAATGAGCTTAACTGGCGACGAGGAAGATCGTGCGGCTTGGCGGGCCGCCGGCGGAATCAAGCGCGCAGCGGACAGGTTATGTTGCACCGCCAGGTTCATCGCGGCGCCACCCCGAAAGCAGACATGTACCAAGCCCACAGTGACGGTCCCCATTGCCAGCTCACCACGGCCATGGTGCCCAGGAAAACCCCGAACGGAATGGCACGACGGGAGAAGTAGACCTGCACCGCACTGCTCGCCCGGGCGCAACTTTCGGTCCAAGAGAAGTTGCGCCGGCGCCAACGGCGTACCCGCGTAACGCCCAACGTCAGCATGAGAACGATACCGACGGCAACGCCGGTGAGGGAGGCCAGCAGCACGGTCAACAACGTCATCTGCCAGCCCAGGAAACTGCCCACCATGCCCATCATCTTGACGTCACCCAATCCCATGCCCTCACGGCCGCGAACGCGGAAATAGAGCTCGCCAACCAGCCACAACATCCCGGCACCCGTGAGCGCGCCGAGCAGTGCCAACTCCAGGTGGTGGGGACTCCAACCCCAGGCGCCGCCGGACTGAACTGCCGCCGCAAGGCCCAGTCCCACCACGATGCCGCCGAGCGTGATCTCATCGGGAAGCTGTTGGCAGTCCCAATCGGTCATGACCAGCGCCAGCATTGAAACGGTGAAGAAAGTAAAGCGAAGGAACCCGGGGACAGGGCCGTAGAGCAGGGCCCCCCACCAGAACAAAAGTCCGGTACAGAGCTCAATGAGCGGGTAGCGCAGCGAGATCGGACGGCGGCAGCCCCGGCAACGGCCCAGCAAAAAAACATAGCTAAGCAGGGGAATGTTTTCCCAGGCGCGAATCGGGCGCCCACAGTGGGGACAGCGGGACCGGGGCGTGGCCAGCGATATTCCACGAGGCAGCCGGTAAATGGCCACATTCAAAAAGCTTCCCAGCACCAGCCCAAAAAGAAAAGCGAGCAGGCCAGTCGCCAGCGGCGCGGAGGTAGCGATCGTCAGAGGCATAGCTGAGAGATAACGGAACGCTCGGCTAGTCTACGGCATCTTGGCCCCGGAGAGTCTGGAGCAAAAGGCGGCGCCGAAAGCGGGTTCATTTGAAGGTGCAAGCTTGAAGCGTTGTGTTAAGATCGAACACGAGCCGTCGCATGCAACGGATTGCCAACGGATGAGGGGCCTCTGGCCGGCCGATTCGCTGGAGCATGCGTATCCGAAGCCCCTTGCCGGGGTTGGCGAAAATGGCTTCCCGCCGTTCGCATAGACTGGGCCGCTAGCTCAATTGGCAGAGCAACTGACTCTTAATCAGTAGGTTGAAGGTTCGATTCCTTCGCGGCTCACCATTACCTCAGCACGAGCACTTGGTTCACGCATAAGCTGCGCACTCTTGCTGAGGTACCATTGACTCGCGCTCAGGTCATCTTCGAGCGTTGGACCAACCAGCGTGCTAGGACCCGCTTTCATCCCCACGCCCTTCTATGCCGGCTGGCTGTCCACCGAGGTGGAAGATGCGGAAAACAGCATCCGCTTTCCGGTCCACGTCTACTACCCTACGCTGGAAGCGCCCCAATCTCTCTCGATAGGGCCGTTCACGCTGGAGGTTAAGCCGGGCGCCGCAGTCGCCGCCGGAGCTCATCCTGTCGTGCTGGTTTCGCATGGCGGCGGAAGCAGTCCCCTGCTGCTGCGCCCGTATGCGGAGTATCTGGCGCGGCGGGGCTACATTGCGGCAATGCCGCAACACCATGGTGATCACCGCGGCGACAGTTCGCTCAGCAACAGCCGTAAGAACCTTCAGCTCCGCCCACGCCACATTTGCCTCACGCTGGACTGGCTTTGCTCCGATTCGCGTTTAGGGAGGCATGTTTCTAGAGCAGGAGTGGCCGTGCTTGGGCATTCGATGGGTGGCTATACAGCGCTCGCCGCCGCTGGCGCACAGCCCTGGTGGAGCCCCGAGGAGGCGGTTCCGGTCACTGCGGACGCGCGTGTAAAGATATTGGTATTAATGGCACCAGCAACGGCGTGGTTTGTCGCTCCAGGTGCGCTGCAGAACGTGCATGTCCCGCTCCTGCTCTACGCCGGCGGCCGTGACACCATCACTCCGCGCTGGCAGGCTCAGCTTCTGCTGGACTGTGTTCCGGAACCCGGGAAGGTGGAACTGCGGATGGCTGATCAGGCCGGTCACTACTCTTTTCTCAGCTTCCCTGAATCCATGCGCCGGCCGGGCTTTGCCCCCATGGAGGATGCGGCTGGATTTGACCGCCCGGCGTTTCAGCAGCGCCTCTGTGCCGAGATTGTGGAGTTTTTGGGCCAAGGACAATTGCCGCCGACCTGCGCCCCGCCCACCACTGCAAATTCTGAGTAGGCTCTAAAGAGTCAGCCCAAAAACGAATTCCGCTCGGTGAGACTAGCGGTGAAGCGGCGTCCTATGTAAGATGGTCCCGACGTGACACCGGAAGAAACGCTGGACCAACTCGAGGACTCGATCCGTAAGCTCGGCATCGAGTACGACATCTATTTTTCAGGCGGCAAGAAGCGGCCGCCGGCGGATGCGGTCTGGCGTGTGGACAACTACTTCCGGATCCTCAACGACAACAGCAACCTCAAATACGCGCAGCGCTTCCGGCTGAATCAGTTGCAGCAGCGCTACGCCGCCATGAGCTCGGTCTGGCGACGCAAGCTGCAGGTGAAGGATGATGGCTGGCAGCGACCTGCCGACCGTTTGTTGTCGGTCAATGGCGCCCAACCGGCCACCTCCGCGCGCGCCCGCATGGAAGAGGTCCGCATCTCGTTGGGCAAGAGCGTGGACGCTAGCAACGTTGAAAAACTCTACGAGGCCTTCCTCAAAGCTCGTGAACTGGCCGCCGAGAGCCTGCCACCCGGCTCGTTGGAGAATTTCCGCTCCTTTATCCAGGCGAAAAGCGCCGAGATTCGCGTGAAACAGGGGGTGCAGGAGGTGGAAGCCTGTGTGACGCTGGAGCAGGGACGGGTAAAATTGGCTTTGAAAGGAAAAAAGCCATCGTAGAGCAAGCTTCGCAATCCTCCGGACGGTCCAGTGCCGCTACCGGCAATTCCAGATTCGCGCTGTTGTCGGTGAGCGATAAGACCGGCCTGGTTTCCTTCGCTCGTCAATTGGCGGACAGCGGCTTCCAACTGCTTTCCACCGGAGGCACGGCGCGCACCCTGCGCGAGGCCGGGCTCACGGTCAAGGACGTCGCCGAGCACACCGGTTTTCCGGAGATGCTCGATGGAAGAGTCAAGACGCTGCACCCGCGCGTTCATGGCGGGCTGCTGGGCCGGCGCGATCTGCCCGAACACCGCGAGCAGATGCGGCAGCACGGCATTGACCCTATCGATCTGGTAGTGATCAATCTCTACCCGTTTGAAGAGACGGCGGCCAAACCCGGCGTCTCGTTTGAAGAACTGGTGGAAAACATCGATATTGGCGGGCCTTCCATGGTGCGCTCGGCGGCAAAGAACTTTCACGCCGTTACCGTCGTCACCTCGCCCGCGGACTACGACGCGGTGGCGGCGCAGTTGAAGGCCAGCGGGGGGACCAGCCTGGCGTTGCGTTGGGAACTGGCCCGCAAGGCGTTCGCGCGCACCGCGGCATACGACGCGGCGATCAGCGCCACGCTGCGCAATGTCGAGTTCAATGAGGAGAACTTCCAGGTTCAGCCGGCAACATCCGGGCTGGCGGCGGAGATCCATCTCACTTTGCACAAGCGCAAGGACTTGCGCTACGGCGAAAACCCGCACCAGCGCGCCGCCGTCTACACCGACCTGGCGCAAAAGGGTGGGCTGGCCTCCGCCGAGAGCCTGCAAGGGAAGGAACTGTCGTTCAACAATCTGGTGGATCTGGAAGCGTGCTGGGAGTTAGCGCGGGAGTTTGATGAACCCGCCGTGGCTATCATCAAGCACACCAACCCCGCCGGCTGCGCAACCGGGGCCAACCTGAAGGAAGCTTACGAGAAGGCACTGGCGTGCGATCCTGTCTCGGCGTTTGGTGGCGTGATCGGCATTAACCGCGAAGTCGACGAGGAGGCTGCGCAGGCAATCTCTTCGCTGTTCGTTGAGTGTATTGCCGCGCCCGGCTACAGTGAGAAAGCGCGCGCGGTGTTCGCCGCGAAGAAGAACCTGCGTCTGGTGGCCGTACCGCCGGGGACCGGCACCGAATGGTTGTACAAGAGCATCAGCGGCGGGATGCTGGTGCAAGAGCGCGATCTGCATCAGTTGCAGGCCTCCGCGCTGAAGATAGCCACCAAGCGCGGCCCCAGCGAGGAAGAGTTGCGGGCGCTGCTGTTTGCCTGGAAGGTGTGCAAGCACGTCAAGAGCAACGCCATTGTCTATGCCCGTGAGGGGCAGACGTTGGCGGTCGGCGCCGGCCAGATGAGCCGGATTGATTCGGTGAGAATCGCGGCAATGAAGGCACAATTGCCGCTGCAGGGCTCAGTACTGGCCAGCGATGCCTTCTTTCCTTTTGCCGACAACATTGAGGAGGCGGCCAAGCACGGTGTGACCGCCATCATTCAGCCGGGGGGCTCGGTGCGCGACGCCGACTCCGTTGCCGCCTGCGACCGGCTGGGCATTGCCATGGTCTTCACCGGCGTGCGGCACTTCAAACACTAGCTGATGCAACGACACAGCCCCGCGCGGGGAAACGGAAGGCGCGGCCTTTGCAGGAGGAGGCCGCGCCTTTCGCTTTCCAGGCATTCGCGCTTCCAATGTTCCGCAAGCATGGTGGGCGGAGCATCGCCGCAAGATTTTTTTGTCGCGCGGAGCGTTGACACTCGCGCAGCACGGGACGAATAATAAAAGGTTGCTTTCAGTGTGTCTGGATTTTGTTTTGCCGCGCGGCAAGCATTGCTACCCACCACACTGTCCGCGGACTGGTTGAGACGGGCCCTGGAGGGCCCGGGAAAGGGCGTTCATGGCGACCGCAACGGCCGAAACCCGAGCCGCTTCTCATTCCCACAGCTTCTTCTGGCGGCGCTTGCACTCCATCACCGGCGTGCTCCCGCTGGGCGCCTTTCTGATCGAACACTTCGCCTCCAATGCCGCCGTGCTGAGCAGGCACCCTAGACAGAATTACGGTGAGCAGGTGAAGTTTCTCAACGGCCTGCCGTTTGTGCTGGCGCTGGAGATCCTGTGCATCTACGTTCCGCTGGCCTTTCACGGGCTCTACGGTCTGTGGATCACCAAGCAATCGGAACCCAACGCGCTACGCTTCTCCTGGTGGGGCAACTGGGCCTACACCTGGCAGCGCATCAGCGGGATTATCGTGCTGGCCTTTATCCTCTGGCACACCTGGACGGCGCGCTTCTCCGGAGTGAGCCTGCCGGATCATCCGTTTCAAAGCTTCGCCAAGATGCAGGCGATGATGGCCAACAACTGGATTTTTGCCTGGTTCATCATTGGCATCACCACCGTCTGCTATCACTTCGCCTATGGATTATTCCTGTTTGTGGCCAAGTGGGGCATTGCCATTGGCAACACGGCACGGCGTTACTGGACCTACGCCTGCTGGATCATCTTTTTGGTTTTGGCCTATGCCGGGCTGGCCTCGGCGCTGGTCTTCCGCAACCACTGGATCTATCCCATCCGGTAAGCCCGTTTTGCAGTAAGGAGCGGGGAGAGCTCAGTTGAACATGGCAAAAAACATCATTATTGTCGGGGGCGGACTGGCGGGCCTGTCGGCCGCCATCAAGGTGGTCGAGAAGGGCTACAGCGTGGACCTGTTCTCGGTCGTTCCGGTGAAGCGCTCGCATTCGGTTTGCGCGCAGGGCGGCATTAACGCGGCCAAGAACCTGAAGGGCGAGGGAGACTCGCCGGCGATTCACTTTGACGACACCATCTACGGCGGTGATTTCCTGGCCAATCAGGGGCCGGTGAAGCGGATGTGCGAGGCCGCTCCGGCGATTATCGATCTGCTCGACCGCATGGGCGTGCAGTTCAACCGCACCGCCGAAGGACTGCTGGACTTCCGCCGCTTTGGCGGGACCCTTTACCATCGCACGGCGTTTGCCGGGGCCACCACCGGGCAACAGCTCCTTTACGCACTGGACGAGCAGGTGCGGCGCTTCGAGGCGGAAGGCAAAGTGCGCAAGTTCGAGCACTGGGAGTTTTTGTCCGCGGTGCTGGACGATGCCGGCGTGTGCCGCGGCATCTGCGCCATGGACCTGCAATCGATGGAGGTGCGCACCTTCGCCGCCGAGGCAGTGATCATCGCGACTGGCGGTAATGGGGCCATCTTTGGCCGCAGCACCAACTCCATTGCCTGCACCGGCAGCGCCCAAAGCGCGCTTTACCAGCAGGGCGCCATCTACGCCAACGGCGAATTCATCCAAGTGCACCCCACGGCGATTCCCGGGGAAGACAAGCTGCGGCTGATGTCGGAATCGGCGCGAGGCGAAGGTGGACGCGTCTGGGTGCCGCGCGACGGCAAACCCTGGTACTTCCTGGAAGAGTGGTATCCCAAGTACGGCAATCTCGTGCCACGCGACGTGGCGACGCGCGCCATCCACAAGGTAGTGTTCGAGATGGGATTGGGCGTGGAAGGGCAGCAGGCCGTTTACCTGGACCTCACCCACATCGATGCCCATGAGTTGGACGTCAAGCTGGGCGGCATCCTGGAAATCTACGAGAAGTTCGTTGGAGACGATCCGCGCAAGGTTCCCATGAGGGTCTTCCCGGCGATGCATTACACGATGGGCGGACTGTGGGTCGACGACGAGCACCAAGCGACCAACATTCCCGGCCTGTTTGCCGCCGGCGAGTGCGAGTACCAGTACCACGGAGCGAACCGTTTGGGCGCGAACTCGCTGGTCTCGTGTATTTTCGGGGGCTTTGTCGCCGGACCATCCGCAGTGGAATACGCCAAGACCGCGGCCAAAGCCGAAGTGCCGGAACAGGTTTTCACGGCGGAAAAGGCGCGCCAGGAAGCGATCAACCAGCAGTTCTATAGTAACGAGGGAAGTGAGAACCCGTTCGTCATCTGGAAAGAGCTGGGCAACACGATGACCGCCAACTGCACGGTGACGCGCTACAACAACCGTCTGCAGGAGACCGACGCCAAGCTGCAGGAATTGGGTGAGCGCTACCGCAGGGTAAACCTGTCGGACAAGACGCGCTGGGCCAATCAGGCCTTCTTTTTTACCCGCCAGCTCGGCAACATGCTGGTGCTGGCACGGGTGATCTGCCTGGGCGCGCTGGCGCGCAATGAGAGCCGCGGAGCGCATTACAAGCCCGACTTCCCCGAGCGCGACGACGCCAACTTCCTCAAGACCACCATGGCCAAGCACACGGCCAGTGGTCCCAAGCTGGAATATGCGGCGGTGGATACGTCGTATATCAAGCCACGGCCGCGGAAATACTAGGCCAGAGAGAGCATTGCGAATCTGAACAGGAGCGGGGCGAGACAAAACATCATGGCCGAAAAAACCGTGCAAATCCGTATTAAGCGCCAGGCCAGTCCGCAGGAAGGACCGCGCTGGGAAGAGTTCGAGATCCCCTACCGCCCGGGCATGAACGTCATCGTCGCCCTGCGCGACATAGCGGAACGCCCGGTCACGGTCGAAGGGAAATCGACCAGCATCGTCAGTTATGACGCCAACTGCCTGGAAGAGATCTGCGGCGCCTGCGCGATGATTATCAACGGCCGTCCGCGCCAAGCCTGTACCGCTCTGATTGACAAGCTGGAACAGCCAATCACGTTGGAGCCGCTCTCCAAGTTCCCCATCGTGCGGGATCTGCAGGTGAATCGTCAGCGGCTGTTTGAGGATTTGAAGAAGGTTAAGGCATGGATTCCGATCGACGGCACCTACGACCTGGGGCCGGGGCCGCGCGAGTCTCCCGAGGTGCAGCAGGAGGCCTACCCACTATCCAACTGCATCTCCTGCGGCAATTGCCTGGAAGTGTGCCCGCAATACAACGACCACACCACGTTTGTGGGTGCGGCGGTGATCTCGCAGGTGCGCCTGTTCAATTTGCATCCCACTGGCCGCATGAACGAGGGCGAGCGGCTGGAAGCGCTGGCCGCGCCGGGCGGTATCCAAGACTGCAGTTACGCGCAAAACTGCGTGAAGATCTGCCCCAAAGGCATTCCCTTGACCGAATCCATCGCCGCCATGGGACGCGCGGTGATCAAGCACACAGTAAAGAAGGCGCTGGGCAAGTAGTCGGGCCGCAGCGTCTAAAAGCGGGGGGCTGAGGCCTCCCGCTTTTTTTGTTTCAATATCAGTTTGCGCGTGGACGCGGTCATGCGAATCAGGATCGCTCCTGAGCTAGCCGCCGCGCCTGGGGCTTCCGACACCGTTTAGCGCATTCGTCAGAGCAAAAGCTCAAATATCGCTGGTATAAACCAATCTTGTCGTCTCTCAGGCAATCTCGAGCGGCACACCGGCAGACGGCAAGTGAAGGCGGTGCGCCACGCCAAGCGCCTGAAACGAGAGTTCCAGATCATCGCGGCCCTGGGAAAAATGTTTCCAGCCGTCGCAGTGGACTGGAATGATCATACTTTCGGGAAACGCGTATGCCGTCTCCAGCGCGCCATTCACGTCCATGGTCAGCGAGAATGCACCTCGCGTGCGCGCCGCACCGGCAAACAGAATGAGAATGCGCGGCGAAAAGCGCTGCGCCACCTGCGACACACCTTCATACCAGACCGTATCTCCGGTAATGTAGATTTCTGGAATTTGCTGGCCCTGGATGACGAACCCGGTAACCTCCCCGATGATGGGCTCGATACCGACTGGGCCGTGCCGCGCAGGTGTAGCGGTAACGTTCAGGTCCGGCTTTGCCGGCCCGGAAAGAGTCGTTGTCGCCCAGGGCGCCAAGCCTTCCGCCGGCCTCCCCAGCCGTTTTGCGGCTGACGGGGTTGTGATGACGCGCGTCGCGCGCTCAAGCACACGGCGGCCGGCATGGTCCAGATTGTCAGCGTGCTGATCGTGGCTTAACAAGACCACGTCGATGTGGCCGATCTCGTCCAGGGTCCGCGCCGGTCCGGCGGTCTTCACCAACGTTGTGTGGGGTAATGGGTACTCGCCCGGTGGGTCGAAGGTCGGATCGGTAAGCAATCGCCAGTCTCCGATCTCAATGAGAACTGTTGGGCCACCAATGAGGGTGATTCGGGCCGTCATTCCATCGATTATAAAAGCCGAGTGGCGCCCAGAAGCGGCGCGACCTGCGCCTGGTTAGTGCCCGCTCGCCTTGCGGCTACCGGCGGCCGGCTTCTGATGAGAGCCGACATAGTCGTGAACGTAGCCGGCAAAGAGCTCTTCCACGCGCTGGGTAAGAGGGCCGGGGACCGGGAACGACTGCTGATCGACCTGGCTAATGGGCTGCACTTCACGGGTCGAGGAGCTGATAAAGACCTCACTCGCGGACTTCAGATCATCAACGGTCACACGCGCTTCGCGACATGGAACGCCAGCGCGGTGGCAGGCGTCGAGGATAACCTTGCGGCTGATTCCTGGCAATGCCCCCGCCGTCAGCGGAGGCGTGAGCAAGAAACCATCTTTGACGAGAAAAATGTTGGCCGATGTGCATTCGGCAAGCTCCCCGAACTCATTCAGCAGCAGAACGTCGTCGAAGCCCTGGCGGTTAGCGTCTTCGAGGAGCACGAGGTTGTGAGCCCAGGTCAGGGTCTTGGTGCAGGCCAACGGCGCCTGGGAGTGGCGGCCGTGAGGCTGGGTTCGCAGTTTGGCGGACGCACCCCAGCTCTTCAGGTCCGCGGTAAAAAGCAGGAAGTCGGAATCGCGCTGGTCGGGAACATCGAGCAGGCCTCCCCGATTGCGAATGAAGTAGACGCGGGCCATGGCCTCAGCGGGCAGGCCCTTCTGACGCAAGTTGCGGTCAATGAGCGCTTCGAATGCCGGCGCAATCTCGCCAAGCCACGGTTCAATGTTCACGTGCAGCAGTTCGGCATCACGTTTCAGACGATCCACATGAGCGTCGAGCTCGAACGGGACGGCCTGGTAGATGCGTAGTGTGCTGAAGAGACCCCAGCCGCTGAGCAGTCCGGTCTGGAACGGGGAAAAATGAATGCTGCCGGCGGGGAGCACCGAACCGTTGTGGACCGCGAAGGAATGAACCATAGGGTTAGTTTCGGCTTGGGACAGGCTGAATGCAAGAAGACAGTTGTCGCGGCGCCACAGGCGGGGCCGGACTGGAAGGCTTCCGCGCACCTGGGCGTGAAGGAGCGGGAAGGGTTGTCAGGTGTCAGTTTTCCGCGGGAAATAAACGCTGCCCCGTGGGCCGCGCCAGGAAGGAGGGTGAAGGCATCCTCAAATCATACGGCGGTTGCCGGTTCTCGATGCGGAGTGGCAATCCTTCCCGGGCATGGGCGAGTTGGCCAGGAGGGTTGAAGGCGGGTCCCGGTAATCTCGTAGCGCAGTTGACACGGAAGCGGTGGCCTCTTTGGGCAATACGGTTTAGTTCAAGTGTGAGTGGCTGGGCGGTGCTTTGCTAGACTGGTACTTGGGTGATCGCACTAGAAAGGAACCCGTTTTCATGGCATTGAAGCCCGGTCTTTACGCCCGTTTTTCGACTACCCTGGGAGACTTCACGGCCCAGTTGTTTGAGCAGGAGGCGCCCAAGACAGTCGCCAACTTTACCGGTCTGGCGGAGGGCTCGAAAGAGTTCACCGATCCCAAGACGCGGCAGAAGACAAAGCGCCCCTTTTATGACGGGTTGATCTTCCATCGCGTGATTCCGGACTTCATGATTCAGGGAGGTGATCCGCTGGGGAGCGGCATCGGTGGCCCTGGATATCAGTTCGAAGACGAGTTCCACACTTCCCTGCGCCACTCCGAGCCCGGACTGCTGTCGATGGCGAACGCCGGACCGAACACCAACGGCTCGCAGTTTTTTGTGACCGTGGCGGCCACGCCCTGGCTTGACCGGCGCCACTCGATTTTCGGCAAAGTGGTGGAAGGCTACGATGTAGTGAAGAAGATCTCGGAAGTGAAGCGGGACAGCAATGACCGCCCACTTCAGCCTGTGGTTATCAATTCCCTGAAAATTGAACGCGTCGGCTAATTCCTTTCCGGGGGAGCCAACCACCGGCGCACTGCCGGAACGGCTCCCCACGAGTATTCCGTGGACCCATCAAATTCCGATCCGAACCATCAAAGTGTGGACCCGGGCAGCGTACACGTCGAGCCTGGTCCCGGGCAGGCCGCGCCTGGCCAACGGATATGCCCATCCTGCCAACGGCCGGTGCCAGTGGACGCTCCCGAGTGTCCGCATTGCGGGCAGCGTTTGCAGGTCTGGGAAGACCTGCCGCGACCTTTTCCGCGGCCCTCGCGTTTCCGTGCGGTGAACGCCAGGCAGAGCTCGGGACGGCTGATAACGCCTTACCTGATCGGCGCCAACCTGTTCATGTTCATCCTGGAGATCCTACTCAGTGGCGGGACCAATATCACCAATCACGCCGCGCTGCGCCTGGGGGTTTCGCTGCCGCTGGGGGCGATCATCTCGACGGGCCAGTACTGGCGGTGGGTAACGGCGTGCTTCCTGCACGGCGGGCTCATGCATATCGGGTTCAACATGGTCGCGCTCTACAGCCTTGGCCCGGTGACGGAACAGCTCTACGGACGATCAAAATTCGTCAGCATCTATCTTTTAAGCGGGATTGCAGGGTACCTGCTGTCGAGTGCCGCAGGGGAAACGAGCCTAGGCGCGTCGGGTGCTATTTTTGGGCTCTTGGGCATGCTGTTCGTGTTTGGAAGACGGCAACACCTGCTGGGTGCTGGAGGCATTCGCCAGCAGGCGCTGTTCTGGCTGGTTTTGAACCTGGTTTTTGGATTCGCATTCCCCGGCATTGATTGGCATGCACACGTGGGCGGGGCCATTGGGGGGATCGTGCTGTCGTGGCTGGCGGGCACAGGGCAGTCGCAAACGGCGCGAGAAGAGCGGCTCTGGCGGGGCGTGGAGCTGGCTTGTGTGGGTTTGACGGCGTTCTGCGTTGTCCTGATGCTCGTGACCGGTGGACGCATTCTGGGCTAAGAGAGAGAGGCACGGCCTCGTCTCCTGAGCCGCCCGCCGGCATTGCTTTCCGTTGGGTCGCTGGCACGTTCTCCAGTGAGAACGTGAAGCCGCCGATGCCGGGCTCCTCTCCCGCGCGGGGGGGCCGACCTTCGGAATTTCGCGGCCCTCCACCTGCGATCTCCTCCCGCAGGGAGGACTCGGTGGCTCGCTCCTGCGGCAGACCATTCGCCTCGCACCGTCCGACGCTGCACACCGAGAGGCGTCGCGTTCAGACGGGTTCACTGAGGGGTGCGTTGAGCAGTGAGGCGGCAAGCTCCTCGGCCGCATCGGAATCGACAAACTGCAGGTCATGAAGCCTACGATAGGTACCACTCAGCGCCATCAGTTCGTCATGGGTACCGGTTTCGACGATCGCGCCGCCCTCCAGGACAATAATACGGTCGGCGCGGCGTACGGTGGAAAGGCGATGGGCGATGACGAATACCGTGCGGTTCTCCATCAGGCGGGTCAGGGCGCGCTGAACGAGCAATTCGCTTTCCGTGTCGAGAGCCGAGGTGGCCTCATCGAGAATGAGGATGGGGGCATCTTTGAGCAGGGCTCGAGCAATCGCGATCCGTTGCCGCTGGCCACCGGAGAGGCGCTGGCCGCGCTCGCCGAGCATGGTGTCATAACCCTCTGGCATGGCGTTGATGAATTCATCGGCCAAGGCCGCCTGCGCGGCGGCCCTGATCTGCTCACGCGTGGCATGCGGACTACCATAAGCGATATTACCAACGACGGTGTCGTTGAAGAGCATGGTGTCCTGCGTGACGTAGGCAATCTTCTGGCGCAATGAGCACAACGTGATATCGCGAACGTCGTAGCCGTCAATCCGTAGCGCGCCCCCGGTCACATCGAAGAAGCGCGGGATGAGGTTTACCAGTGTAGTCTTCCCTGCCCCGCTCGATCCGACCAGGGCGAGCACTTCGCCGCGTTTTACTTCCAGGTTAATGTCGTGCAGCAGCGGCTGTTCGCTCTCGTAGGCGAACTCAACGTTGTCGAAAGTGATGGTTCCCTGGAAGTCGCGGAGGACCAAGGCACCGGGACGCTCATGGACCTCTTCGGGCAATTCCAGGTGCTCAAAGACGCGCTGCGACGATCCAGCGGCCTGCTGGAAGCTGTTGTAGATGCCGGACATGCGGCGCAATGGCTGGTAAAGCTTCTGCAGCGCGTAAATGAACGTCATCGACGTGCCCAACGTCATCAGGTCGTGGGTGATCAATCCGCGGCCCAGCAGGATGAAGGCGGCAACCGTAATGGCGCCCAACACCTGCATGAGGGGTGAACTGATGCCTTGCTGCACCACATAGCGCATATTGGCTTTGAGCAAACGGCGGGCGGCTTCGCGAAAGCGCTGGATTTCGCGATGCTCCATCGTGAAGGCTTTCACGATGCGATTGCCGATGATGGTTTCGTGAAGAATGTGCTGCACTTCGGCGAGCTGGTCTTGGCCCTTGCGAGTGATGCTGCGCACCTTTTTGCCAATGCGCGCCGAGGGGATCAGCACCAACGGGGTCAGGAGCAGCGCCAAAACCGTTCCATGCCAATTGGCCACCATGGCGACGGCCAGCATGGCGATCAGAGTGATGCCCTGACGCATCGCGTCGGAAGCGCTGTAGGAGATGGCGGCCTGAATGCGGTCGATGTCGTTGACCACCGCCGACATAAGCTTGCCAGTCGAATTGCGGTGGAAGAAAGTGGCGGGAAGGAAAACCAGCTTTTCATAGTGCCGGTTGCGCAGGTCAGTGACGGCGTGGAAACCGATGTAGTTCACCAAGTAGGTGCCGGCGTAATCGAACAGGCTTTTGGCGACAGTAATTCCCACCAGCGCTCCGGCGACCATGGAGCCGGGGTTGTGGGAAAACCAGTGCGGAATCAGCGAATTCAGGTAGATCGGCTTGCCGGTGAAGGGCAGTTTGGCCAGCGGCACCGGTCCGGAACTGTGGTGCGGGCGCAGTGCTGAATCGAGTATGGGCGTAATCAGCAGAGCCAAAAGGGCCTCGCTCAGGCCAAAGCCCAGCATGCACAGCAGTGCCAGGGCGAAAAAAGCCCAGTAGGGACGCACCAGGCGCAGAAGTCGTGAAAAATCGCCCATGAATGATTGTAATGAACCCCCTATAGGGTACGTCGGACCGAGGAGAAGCGCTAGCGAAGGCCGCAGCAATAAGGCATTTCCGGGTGAGTGCTAAGGCCGCGTGTGGGTGGGGGCGACAGGGTCCCTCTGGACACGCCGGGGCGCAGCAGGTCAGCGCCGCGGCATATCGCGGTGCGTGACCTTGGTGGGGTAGCCGGCTTTTTGCAGGAGTTTTCCCATGGTCTCGGCCATCATCACGGAACGGTGCTGTCCGCCAGTACAGCCGAAGGCGATGGTCAGATAGCTTTTGCCTTCGTCAACGTAGTGTGGAATGAGGTATTTCAGCAGCTCCGCGATGCGGTCCATGAATTCACGGGTCTGGGGGAAAGAGCGGATATATTTTGCCACCTTGGCGTCGCGGCCGGTGCGGTCGCGGAATTCAGGAATGTAGTTGGGATTCGGTAGAAAGCGGACATCGAAAACCAAGTCGGCATCATTGGGAACGCCGTTGCGAAAACCGAAGCTGCTGACGGCAATACGCAAGGCATGGCTGGCGTTCGCGTGCACGACGCGCTCAGTAATAAAGGATCGCAGTTCGTGCACGTTGAACTTGGAGGTATCGACAACCAAGTCGGCGGCATCGCGAATGCGACGCAGCGCCTTGCGTTCGGCCTGAATTCCCTGCGCAAGGGTGGCATCGGCCGCCAGGGGATGAGGGCGGCGGGTTTCACTGAAGCGGCGCTTAATGACCTCGTCAGAGGCCTCCAGAAACAGCAGCGTGATGGGCAGCCCGGAACGGCGCAATTGTTTGATATTGGCGGGGAGGGTTTCGAGGCGCTGCCCTTCCCGGATATCGATCACGAGAGCCGCTTTTTCAATTTCGGGCGAGTGGTGCAAGAGCTCCACAAATTTCGAAAGCAGGTCGACGGGCAGGTGATCGACCGCGTAAAAGCCGAGATCCTCGAAGACTTTCAGCACCGATCCTTTTCCCGACCCACTGATGCCGGTGATGATAACGAGATGGCGTTGCTCAAGAGCCTTGGCGTGAGAGGAAGCGGGGCGGGCAATAGTTTTAGTGCGGGACATGGCAGCATTCACTCGCGCTCTTCCATATTAGGTCAAGCCGGGAGGTGCAAGGGCTGTGAGGATCAAAGCGGTAAGCCGCGGCTTCAGGCCTTGCGGCGCCGCTGATGGGTGGAGGGGATGTTCATATCCTCGCGGTATTTGGCCACGGTGCGGCGGGTGACATCGATGCCCTGATCGCGCAGGACTTGAGTGATCTGTTCGTCGGTAAGGGGTTTTTCAGGATTCTCGTCTTCGATAAGTTTTTTGACACGGCGTTTGAGAATGACCAAAGAGGTCTCGCCGCCGCGGGCGCCCTGCACCGATTCTGTAAAGAAAAAACGCAGTTCGAGCACGCCCTGCGGGGTGTGGGCGTACTTATTGGAAACGGCGCGGCTGACGGTGGAGGGGTGAACCCCGATCTCCTCAGCCACTTCCTTGATCATCATCGGCTTGAGGTAATCGATGCCGCGCTCGAGGAATTCGCCCTGGCGGGCAATGATGCTGTGGCAAACGCGGGCAATGGTCTGCTTTCGCTGTTCCAGGTTTTTAAGAAACTGCAAGGCGCTGGTGTAGCGGTCGCGGATGTAGCGGGAGACATCGCGCTGGCTCTTATCCCACTTCATGGTGCGGTACTGGGAATTGAGGCTGAGTTGCGGCAAGCCGTCATCATTGGTGACGACGCGGTACTCGTTGGGGCAATCGTGGCGATCGCAGATGGAACAACGTTCGGAGCGGCCCTTGACGATGAAGATATCGGGCTCAATCAAGCGGGCGGTGTTGTTATTGTAGCGACGGCCGGGGTAGGGATCGAGTTTGCGAATGACGGCGAGAGCCGCCATGATTTCGTCCTGGGTGACGCCGAGCGTCTTGCTGAGTTCTTTGTACTTGAGCCCTTGCAGATCGACCAGATGATCCTGAACGAGCTTCACGGCAAGCGGGTCCGGAGTGGCAATCTGTTTGAGCTGAAGAAGCAGGCATTCGCGCAGATCGCGAGCAGCAATGCCCGGAGGATCAAAACCCTGCACCACGGCCAGTCCCTTAGTCAGAGCTTCGACGGGAAGCTGCTCGGCCTCGGCCAATTCCTCTAAAGAGAGAGGACGGCGCTTGTTGTCGTCCTCCGCGGTGAGGTAGCCATCATCGTCCAGATTGCCAATGATTGCTTCCGCGGCATCGCGCCCCTGCTCGGTAAGTGAAGTGGCCTGCAGTTGCCAGCGCAGGTGATCGCTGAGGTTGGTGGGAGCGCTGAGGAATTGTTCGAAGCTAGGCTTCTCGATGTCTTCGACCTCAGAAGCACTACGGTAGCCGGGATCGAGGTATTCGTCGAAGAAACTGCCGAAGTCGATTTCCTCGAAGGGATCGGCGGCGGCGACCGGCTCGGCGCCGGGATCAGGAGCGGCTTCCGGAGCGGTTTCCAAGCTGGCGCTGTCGCGTTCGGAAGACTCGAAGCGCTCGCCGGTATCGGGCGGAGCCTCAGGCGCAAGCTCGGTATCGCTGGCGGAGCCGGCGGCGGCGGCCGTGACGGCCAGGAGTTCGTTGTCGGCGGGAGGATCGTGGCGCAATTCCTGCTCCATCGCCAGGATCTCCTCCAGGGTGGTGGGACCGTCTTCCTGCGCTTCGTCGAGGAGCGGGTTTTCCAGCAGTTCCTGAGTGATCGCCTCCTGGAGTTCGAGCTTGTTCATCGCCAGAATGCTGACCATTTGAACCAGCCCTGGAGTCAGGGTCTGTTTCAGCATGGGTTTGGCGACGAGTTTAGGTCCGAGATTCATGAATAAAGCTCTCTAGACAAGACTAAACGATTCTCCGAGGTAAACGCGCTTGACTTCGGGATCGGAGCCGAGAAACTGCGGCGGACCAGAACGGAAGATTCTGCCTTCGTTAATAATGTAGGCCCGGTCGGTGACGGCAAGGGTCTCCCGCACGTTGTGGTCGGTGATGAGCACGCCCATGCCGCGTTGTTTCAGTTCGAAGATAATGCGCTGCAGATCGAGCACAGCGCGCGGGTCGATGCCAGAAAAGGGTTCGTCGAGCAGCATGAAGGATGGGTCGAGCACCATGCCGCGAGCGATTTCCAGGCGGCGCCGCTCTCCACCCGAGAGTTCGTGTCCCAGGCTGCGGCGCAATTTACCTAGACCCAATTGCTCAATGAGTTCATCCGCGCGTTGTTGCTGCTCGGATTGGGTCAGATTCATGGTCTGCAGAATGGCAAAGAGGTTTTGCTCGACGGTTAGCTTGCGAAAGACCGAGGGCTCCTGAGGCAGGTAGCTGACACCACGGCGGGCGCGCTGGAACATCGGCATCTGGCTGATGTCCTCGCCGGAGAGGATGACGCGTCCGGCGTCGGGCGTGAGCAGACCCACAATCATCTGAAAGGTCGTGGTCTTGCCAGCACCGTTAGGCCCCAGGAGTCCCACCACTTCACCCTGCCGAATTTCGAGGTCGACACCGTCAACTACGGTTCTCCCCTTAAATTTTTTACAGACCCGTTCGGCGACCAGTGAGGACGTCTGATTCATAGCCCATTAAACTTCGCTTTGCAGCTATAAGACACTGAAAAATAACGACTTATCGATGCACACGATAGAGGCCGTAGGTGCGTGCACCGGGCTGACTTTCGACGCGGATCGTACCACCCAGGGGCGAGAAAGTCAACGAACGGCCGGTCAAAAACCCCAGTTCGGCATCCGAAATGCTTGGCGGCCCTCCGCTCAAGGTGACCTGTCGTGATTGAACCAGGTAAACAGCGCGGTCGGCACGTGCGTGGCGTCCGGGAGCTGTCACCCTCACATGCCCCAGTGCGTCGATGCGCTGAATGCCAGAGGATCCACTCGCAGCGGATGCACGGCTCGTAGCGGAAGAACCTGTGGGGGCAATGCTGGCGACTAACCGGTCGGCCTTCATTGTCATTCCATCGCTGAGCACCACGACATTGCCGCTGTAGATGGCCTGATTCGATTTTTGAGAGTAGGTGAACTGGCGAGCCGCAATGGTCATGGGCTGACTGCGGAGGGGGCCGCCGCTCTTGGCCCCGCGACTTGTGGGTGCAGGGGCTAAAGCCTGCGCAGAGGCGGGAAAGCTGCTCCGCACGCCATTGGCAGACATGCGACCGCTGTTGCGATCCAGGTGTAGCTGGCTGGCCAGCATTAGGTTGGAGCCTTGCCAGAGGCGCACGGCGCCACGGAAGGTGGCCCAACCCTGTTGCTGATTCATTTCAGCTTGGGAAGCGGTGATATTCACTGGCAATTTCGAGCCATTCAAAGGATTGGAACCGGCAACACGGGCCTTTGGAGCGGCCGCACGAGTGGAAGATCTGCCCGCGGTGCGCATTGCTGGCATGAGTGCGAAGCCACTGCTCCCCGGCAGCATCGATACCTGTACTCCACCGGAGGCGGTGAGTGCACTGGAATTAACGACCCAACGGGCGAGTGGGGCGGCAAAGTCCGCTGCGGGACTAGTTCCCCGGACCAGTCCATCCGTGTAGGCACTGGTCTTCTGCGCAATCAACAGGACGATGCCGGAGAGAGCGTTGTAGACCAAATTATCGGAGCGCAGTTCCTGCTGCTGCTGCCGAAAATCCACGTTTCCCTGCTCAGTGACTTGGCTCAATCGACCAGAGATAAAACGAGCCGACAGGCGTGCACAAGTGCTAGTGCGAAGCAGCGGCGGCTGCGCTGGTGCGTCCAACTGCTGTGAGAGTGCAACGTGCCCATCTCCATTCGCCTGTCTAATCTGCCCACGATTGTTGAATGAAGCTCGAATGAGATCAGCTTCGATGCGATTCGTCTCGATCGCGCTCGAACGGCCAGAGATCGAGTGTTTAGAAAAAGTAGCACCCCCGACCGGAGCGGAGACACGCTGGAGTGACGTCAGTTGAGCGCGCCCAACGCTTACAACGGAGTGGATTTCTACAGGAAGAATTGCAGGACTTCCTGGGCTACGGCGCACGCCGGCCGGCGCTTGCGCCAGCGGTTGGAAGGTGAAATCGAGTCCGGGAGCGGTGAGGACACGGCGTCCTGGACCGCCGAGCGGTGAAAGGGCCCCCGTGGCGGAGGAGCGATGGTCGAGCTGTTTGACAGTGGCGAGGGGGGCACGCCGCGAGCGTCCCGGGGGCGATTGGGTGTTGACGACCAGAAGGCGGGTTCCACCGCGTGTTTCACCGTGCTCCAAGGTGTTGTCCGCGCCGAAGAAGAGCGTCAACATCCCAGCCCTGAGGTCGTCCTGTACCTGGGCGTGCATTTCGCGAAGGTGGACTGCGCCGTTGAGCTGAAGCTGCCGAAAGAGCACATTCGTTGCGTTAGCCAATGGGGCAGAGGTTAGCTTCGCCGTTGGCTTTGCGGCTGTAAATTGCTTTGAAGCAGAAGAAGAACCAGCTTGTCTCTTGGGAGGCTCGACAAAGAGCGCGGTGGCGGCGTTCGCCGAGGCTCGAAGCTGTTGTTGCGCGGACTGGCTTTGAGCGTGAACGGCGCCAAGTGCCTGCGCCGAGGCAATAGAGTAATCGGGGCGCAAATGCAGTACGAGCTGATCAGCCGTCAACGACTGAGAGGCGCCCAAATTGTCTCTCGTTTGGATTTGTGCCGGCGAGCCGAGGGTGATGAGTCCGGAATCTCTTTGCAAGGTCGCCCATGCGGCGGTAACAGTGACCGGAGCCCCCTGAGGGCGGAGCCAATGCAGGATCACGTTACCGGAAAGGGTCACAACGTCAGGCCGGGTGGAGAGGTGAGCAGTGCTGGCGCTGCCCTGAGCGTTGAGGTAATGAAAGACCAAACCCTGGCGGATATCGCCGGACCCGGATTTGGTATTGAAAACCAAATCGTTGGCCTCGAGGTGCACCGGATTACCCACTTCTTCAGCCATGGCCGTGGATGTTCCGGGGGCAGGCTTTTGCGGCACTCCCTCCAGGTCGATGTGAACCAACCCGTGATCAGAGACCTCGCCCGTATTGGCGTCGTATTCGAACTCCTGTCCGAAAATCTGATCGGCATGAACGCCATCGGGCTCAAAGGCCTGCACCTGGACCTGCCGCAATAGCGCACGGTTGTTTTGGCCAAGAGTGGCAACTTTGGCGTGTACCGTAAACAAAGTGCGGCCGCCTTCGGAGCGCGATAGCTCAAAGCCATTGGCGGTTTCCCGAATATTGAGTCCGACATGAGCAACGGGCGCGTTGGGCTTCACCGCCCTGTGGTGGCCGATCCAGTAGACAATGCCCACCGTAATGGCGGCAAGCAGGATCGCAAACCCTAGCAGCAGACGGATGCGCTCCAGACGGGTGCGTTGGGGAGCGGGATGGGAGGAGAGTACTGGCACAGTTCTGTCATGTTTAGTATGGGGCAGCATGGGAAGGGGGAAGCAGCACTGGCGGCCGGAAGCTGGGTGCCCAAAGCTGCTCTGCCCCAATGAGGTTTGAGACCGTTAAGGCCGGGTTTTCACCCTTTCCCTGTGAAACGGGTGACGGAATTGGCAGCGATGGCGAAAATGGAGGTGGCCGGCTCATCATTGCTAGTTGGGCTTGGGGACGGTGCCATAGCCGGAATCTCAGTTTAGAATGGTACAAACCTGACCAGGACTGTCCATTGATGCACTACGATGGGCGCAGCGCCTTGAAGGCGTAAGGCACTGGGGATCCAGCGAAAAACGGAGAGCCCACGTCCGGAGAACCAATGAACGAAACCGTACAGCCGCACGCCCGCCGAAAGGCCATAAGCCGTCACCTCCGCGAGTGGAGGGGGGTAGCAAAGGCATTTCTGTCGACGAGCCACCCGATACAGGTACAGATCGTGCCGATGCGACGTTGTAACCTGGCCTGCGGCTACTGCAACGAGTATGACAACTTCTCTTCCCCGGTTGCGCTGGTGGAGATGGAACGGCGCATTGACAAACTGGGCGAGTTGGGAACATCTCTGGTGACGATCAGCGGCGGCGAGCCATTGATGCATCCGGACCTGGAAAAGATCATTGCCCGTATCCGCCGCAACGGCGCTCTGGCCGGAATGATAACCAACGGCTACCTCCTGGTTCCCGAGCGGATTCAATCGCTGAACGCGGCAGGGCTGGATTACCTGCAGATTTCAATCGACAACGTGCAGCCTGACGAGGTTTCCAAGAAGAGCCTCAAGGTACTGGACAAGAAGCTGTTGATGTTGGCCGAGCATGCCCGCTTCGATGTGAACATCAATTCCGTCCTTGGTTCCGGTGTTCGCAACCCGGAAGATGCCCTGATCATTGCCAAAAGAGCGGTAGAGCTTGGCTTCATTAGCACCGTTGGTATCATTCACGACGGCAAAGGTCAATTGCGTCCGCTGACGGGACGCGAAGCCGAGGTTTATCAACTAGTGCGCCGGCTGGGGAAGCGCAACTTTGCGCGCTTCAACAAGTTTCAGGACAACATCGCCGCAGGCCGAGAACACGACTGGAAATGCCGGGCGGGTGCGCGTTACCTCTACATCTGCGAAGAGGGGCTAGTGCACTACTGCAGCCAGCAGCGGGGCTATCCGGGCATTTCGCTGCACGACTACACGGTGGAAGATATTCGCCGGGAATTTGAGACCGGCAAGAGCTGCGCTCCGCTGTGCACCGTGGCGTGCGCCCATTACACCTCGGTGCTGGACCAATGGCGGCGGCCACAACATCCGCCGCTGGTGCAGATTGGCGCACCGGCCAGTCCGGCCGCGGTCGAAGAGGCCGATCTGGCGGGCGTACTCGATTAGCGACCCAGGGCGCGACCGGTGTTCCCGCGAGGGGCGGCCTCGTCTCCTGAGCCGTCCACCGGCATTGCTTTCCGTTGGGTGGCTGGCACGTTCTCCAGTGAGACCGTGAAGTCGCCCCCCAGGCCGGGCTCCTGCCCGGCGCGAGCCACCCCATTGGAGACCACGGGGAATTTCGCGTCCCTCCACTGGCGATCTCCTCCGGTGATCTCTCCCACAGGGAGGACTCGGTGGCTCGCTCCTCCGGTGTTCCCGCAAGGACTCGCACACATTTCTGGCCTTCAGGCAGGCCGATGACGCGTATACTGGCGTACCTGCCATGCGTCAATGGAAGCTCAAGAGCGCCGACAGCAATCTTGCCGGGATTTTCAGCTCCGAACTGAAAATCTCCACGGCGACAGCCAGGCTTTTGGTAAGCCGCGGAGTCAGCTCGGTGGAGCAGGCCAAGGCATTCTTGAATCCCGGTATTGAACAGCTTCACGCTCCCTGGATGATGTTGGGCATGCGCGAGGCGGTGGAGCGCATCTCCCAAGCGCTCGAGTCACAGGAAAAGATACTCATCTACGGCGACTACGACGTAGACGGCGCAACGTCGGTAGTCTTGCTCAGCAAAGCCCTGCGCATGCTTGGGGGAAGTCCGGAGTACTACATCCCGCAGCGGCTGGGCGAGGGATATGGTTTGCGCACCGCGGTACTGGAACAGGCGGCCAGTGGAGGCGTGGGGCTCGTCATCACGGTCGATACTGGCATTCGCGCCCATGAGGAATTGCGAGCGGCGCGCCAGCTTGGTTTAGACGTGATCGTCACTGATCATCACCTGCCCGGTTCCGATCCGGCGCCAGCGGTGGCGGTGCTGAACCCACACCAAGAAGGATGTCAGTATCCCGACAAGAACCTCTGCGGGGTGGGGGTAGTGCTGAAACTGGCGCAGGCATTGTTTGAGTACGCGGGGCGGTTGCTAGCGGGTGAATACCCCAAATGGTTCCAATCGTTTTTCAAGCTGGCGGCATTGGGAACGGTAGCGGATTCCGTTCCTCTGCAAGGAGAAAACCGGGTTTTGACGCGGTTGGGCTTGGAAGGCTTGGCGACGCCCGTGAATCCCGGCCTGAGAGCGTTGCTGGCACGAGCGCTGCCGGGCAAGAGCAACCTGCGGTCGGAGGACATCTCGTTTCGTATCGCGCCACGACTCAATGCGGCTGGACGCATGCGGGATGCACGCTCGGTGGTTGAGTTGTTTGAGGCAGCCGCGCCGGAGGCAGGCGCGCTGGCGGAACAGTTGGAACAACTGAACGCGGAACGGCAGCGGGTTGAGGAGCGGATCCGAAATGAGATTTTTGATCGGATCGAGAACGAGCCAGCGCTTAGCGACTGCCGTGTGTTGTGCGTGGAAGGGGCAGGCTGGCACCGCGGCGTATTGGGTATCGTCGCCAGCAAAGTGATGGAGCGAATTCACCGGCCAGTGCTGGTCTTCAGTAACGAAGGCCAGCTGTGCTATGGATCGGGCAGGGCGCCAGCTGGCGTTCACCTGCTGCGGCTACTGGAAACCTGCCCGGAATTGATGGAACGGTTTGGCGGACATGCGCAGGCCGTCGGTGTCACGATTGCGACTGAGCGGCTGGGATTGTTGCGAACCCGCCTCAACCAGGCGGCACTGGCTTATCCTCCCGCAACGCCGCCCGTCATCGAAATAGACACGGAACTGGAGCTTGCCGAGATTACGCCACGTTTACTGCGCGAACTGGAAAGCTGCGAACCGTTCGGGATTGGAAACCCGAAGCCATTGTTCATCTGCCGGAATGTCGAGCTGATCAGCCCACCTGAAATCCTGAAGGAGCGGCATCTCAAGCTGCGGCTACGAAAAGACGCGTCGAGGTTTGAAGCGCTGGGATGGGGGATGGCGGAGCGCGCCGGAGAGGTGCGCAGCAGGTTGGACGTTACCTTTTGGCTTGAGCAAACCAATCATCCGGTCTACGGGGAGAGAATTCAGCTCATCCTGAAGGACTGGCGCGAGGCGGAACGCGTCCCTGCGGCTGAAGCGGTAGCAGCTCAGTAAACAGCGAGCCCCTCGCAAGATGCCCGGCTCCCATGCCTGTAATCAAAAACGATAGCGGCGGCAGTTGCAGCGGCGGCAACCGTACGTTTTGAAGCCAAACAGTTTAAAGAGCCGGTCCAGCAGCGTGGTGGACTTGCGTCGTGTCAAATCGCAACCGCAACGCCAGCAGAAGACGTCGTTATAGACGGCAGCAAGAGAGTGAGTAGCCATTGATCGTGCTCATTGGCCCCAAACGGCCATAGCTACTGCTCAATTCCAGCTTAAACACACAAAAGTTACGAAATTGTTACAAGCGGGGTTCCTCAGCCAGAAAAAAGTGTTCGTTGCGAGGACTAATGTGCACTCCCTCACAGGGGAGTGTTGGATTTGAGGCGCTTGGCCAATCGCCTCTCCTCGATCATCACAAAGAAGACTGGCACCAGCACCAGGACATGGATCGCGGACGTGATCATGCCGCCGACGATGGGAGCGGCAATGGGTTTCATCAGGTCTGAGCCAATTCCCCGCTCCAAGAGCACCGGAGTAAGGCTAGCCAGCACGGTGGCAACGGTCATCAATTTCGGCCGCAAGCGGTGAACAGCGCCGGCGATAGCCGCCTCGTGAACGTCAGCCGGGGTGTTGAGAGCGCCTCGTTGCGCTCTTTCGTGCACCGCCTCGCGCAGATAGACGACCATAACCACACCCGTTTCAATAGCAATTCCGAACAGGGCAATGTAACCGACCCAAACCGCCACACTGAAGTTGTAATGCAGCGCCCACTGCAGCAATAATCCTCCGCTCACCGCGTAGAGCGTGGGCAGGATGAGGACGATCGCCTCCAGGGCTGAGCGGAAAACGATATAGAGCAGCACAAAAATCAAGAAGAAGACGAGGGGGACAACGTACATCAAGCGATGACGCGCACGCTGTTGGAACTTGTACTCACCCGACCAGCGCCAGGCATAGCCCGGCGGCGGACGAAGTTGCGCGAGCCGCCGAGCAGCCTGGCGCACAAAGGTGCCGTAATCAGAGGTTTTGAGGTCGATGTAGACGTAGGAGGTAGGAAGACCATTTTCGTCGCGGATCATTGCGGGTCCATGGGAAATCTGAATCTGCGCCAGTTCGCCGAGGGGAATCTGTGTTCCGGATGCGGTATCCACGAGTACCTGACGCAGAGCCGGCAGATCTTTGCGAAAGTCGCGGTTGTAACGGATGTTGATGGAAAAGCGTTGCCGGCCGTCAACCGTCTGGGCGACATTGCTGCCACCGATGCCGGTTGAGATGGCTCGCTGTACGGCCCCCACGGTCAGGCCATAGCGGGCGGCTTGCTGGCGATCGACGTGAATATTGATGTAAAGGCCTTGATCGTTGCGTTCCGCAAACACTGAGCGCACCTGGGGCATGCCCTGCAGGAGGTTCTGGACGCGAACGCCCAGCCGCTGCAACTGGGCCAGATCGGGGCCGGACAGTTTTAACCCCACCGGAGTTTTCAATCCAGTCAACTCCATATCGAGGCGGTTTTCGACGGGCATAGTCCAGGTGGCCGACAGGCCCGGAATTTGCAGGCGGTCGTTCATCTCCGAAATCAACTTGTCGTAGGTCATCCCGGCTGGCCAGTATCGGCGCGGCTTGAGCATGACCGTGGTGTCGTACATATCGAGGGGAGCATTGTCGGTGGCACTGTCAGAGCGGCCCACGGTGCCAAAAACGGACGCGACTTCCGGAAAGGAATGCAAAACCCTGTCCTGCGACTGCAAGAGCTGGGAGGCCTGAGTGATAGAGATACCGGGGAGCGAGGTGGGCATGTAGAGCGCCGCGCCTTCAAACAGGGGAGGCATAAACTGGCTGCCTAAAGACAGCGCTAGAGGAATCGTGACAAGAAGAAAGGCGACATTAATGAAGATGGTGAGGAAGCGATGCCGCAGGCACCAATGCAGCACTGGAAGGTAAAGGCGTTGGGTGAATCGGGAGACCGAGTTTTCAGATTCTGGCCGGATGCGGCCACGAATGAGCAGCATCATGAGCGCCGGAACCAAGGTGATGGCCAGAATCGAGGAACAAGTAACCGCCAGCGTCTTGGTCCAGGCCAGGGGAGCAAACATTCTGCCCTCCTGGGCTTGGAGCAGGAACACAGGGAGGAAGGCGACGACAATGATGAGCAGGGAAAAGAAGAGAGCGGGTCCGACTTCGCGGGCCGCGGCCAGGAGACGTTCGCGCCGCTCGGCTTCGCTAAGGACAGGCGACGCACTGATTTTGCGGTGTCCGTTTTCCACCAGCACGATGGCGGCATCGACGAGTACGCCAACCGCGAGCGCCATGCCGCCCAAGGACATGATATTGGCGCTCACGTGGAGGAAATACATTGGAATAAACGAGGCCAGCAGCGCAATCGGGAGGGTGAGGATAGGAATAAGGGCGGAGCGGAAGTGCAGCAGGAATACAACAATGACGATGCTGACTATTACCATCTCTTCGATGAGATCCCGGCGTAGTGTGGCGATTGAGCTTTGAATAAGTTCAGAGCGATCATATCCGGCGCGAATTTCGACACCCGCGGGCAAGGACGGTCCAATTTCCGCAAGTTTGCGCTTGACCCCATTGATAACGGTCAGAGCGTTGGCGCCGTAGCGGGCGATAACAATACCACCCACGACCTCTCCTTCCCCGTTCCAATCAGCGGCGCCCTCCCGGGAGGCGGGGCCGAAGCTGACAACGCCGAGGTCGCGCACGTAGACCGGCGTGCCGTTAAAGGCTCCGACGGGGATACCGGCCAACGCCGAGAGGGAGCGAATGTAGCCAAAGCCACGCACGAAGTAGCGGGCGCCGTTCATCTCGAGAACATTGCCGCCAACTTCATTGGTGCTGGCCCGAACGCGGTCTATGACCTGCCGCAAGCCGATGTTGAAGGCACGCAGTTTGCCGGGGTCCAGGCGCAACTGGTACTGGCGCTGGAAGCCACCAATGGTAGCGACTTCCGCGACGCCGGGAACAGTTTCGAGTTGATAGCGCAGATACCAATCCTGGAGCGCGCGCAGATCCGCCAGACTCTGGTTATGGCTATGGTCAACGAGGGCGTATTCATAGACCCAACCGGCGCCAGTGGCATCGGGACCGATCACGGGGGTGACGCCGGCGGGGAGCTGCCCCTGCAGGCGTTGCAGCGCCTCCAGCACACGGCTGCGTGCCCAATACAGGTCGGTGCCGTCCTGAAAGATGACAAAGACGTAGGAATCGCCAAACATCGTCTGGGCACGAACGGAGCTGACGCGCGGCGAGCCGAGCATAGCGGTCACGAGGGGATAGGAGACCTGATCTTCGACAAGGGATGGCGGTTGACCGGGCCACGCGGTGTGAATGACGACCTGGACATCGGAGATATCAGGCAGCGCGTCCAGCGAAACATGGTGCATGCAATACAGGCCGGCCGCCACGACGAGGACGACGGCAGTAAACACCAGGAAGCGATTGCGGGCGCAGACGTTGATAATTTTTTCAATCACAATGGCCTCCCGGATTACAGTGCGGCATTGATGGTGAGCTTTTTGCGGGCGATGGTCTGTCCGCCGCGGGTAGCGACCACGGTCACCTGCCAGCTTCCGGCGCTTTGCAACTGCACCGATCCGAGGTAGGATCCCGCCGACTGAGAGGTTAGTGAAGCGACGGTTCGCATGGCGGACATGCCCATCTCGGGCATGGCAGGCATAAAGAAAATCACCGACACCTGGGCATCCGGAACAGGAGCGTTGTGAGCATCGCGGAGGGTGACGCGCAACTGGTTGCCGCCTTTGTGCGGAGGGTTGGGGAAGGTGGTAAATTTCACGGTTGCGGAAGGCGTGGAGTCCTGTTGAGGGGCACCCGGAGGCGGAGGCATGTAGGAACCGGCAGCCGCCTGCAACTGACTCTCGGCGTCCAGGAGGAAGTTGGCGGAGGTGACGACGCGCTCGCCAGCTTTTAAGCCGCTGAGCACAACGAAGGAGCGGCCAACATGCTCAGCAAGGCTCACCTGCCGTGGTTCGAGATTGCCGCTCCCATGATCCACAAATACGATATTGCGCATTCCGCCCTGCAGCACGGCAGAGGCCGGGACCAGCAATTGTGGGCCCAATGGGGACTGAAAGCTGACATTCACATACATGCCCGGCTGAAGCAGCCGCCGGGGGTTGGAGACGAGCAGTCGTACATCGGCGGTTCGCGTCGCCGGTTGGATATCGGGGGTGATTTCCAAAATGCGCGCCGGGAAAACCTTACCCGGCAATGCGTCCACGGTCACCTGGGCGCGGGCTCCGGGGCGCAGGACACCAAGGTCCCCCTGAAAGAGCTGCGCGTTGACCCACACTGGGTTGATAGGAGCGATGCTATAGAGGGTCGAGCCCGGTTGCACATAAGTGCTGGGCAGGGCCAAACTTTGGGTAATGAAACCCGCTTGTGGCGCAACGATGGTGAGTTGCGACGCGGGTTGACCGGTGCGCCGCAAGCGCGCAATCTCGGCGGGTGGCACCAGCCATTGGCGCAGGCGATCCTGAGCCGCCTGGAGAAGGGATGCCGCGCCGGAGGCCACGCCGGGCACGGTGCTGGCAGCCAACTTGCGCGCGTTTTGGCGGGCCAGAAGATACTCCTGCTCGGTACTGACCAATTGCGGGCTGTAGATGGTGCACAGCGGCTGTCCGGCATGAACAAAGGTGAACGGCGCGCGCACCCAAACGGTTCGCAACCACCCGCTGAAGCGCACCTGAACGGCGCTGGTCATGTCCTGATCCACGGCGATGTTGCCCGTGGTGACGAGCGGCTGATCGACGTTCTGACGGGTGACCACCCCGGTCGTGACGCCAATGCTCTGCAGCCGGCGAGGCGAAAGCTGCAGTGGAACCAACGGCTGCGCCGGCTGAGAGCCGGCAACCGGGGAAACCGCAGCCCGCCCAACAGCGACTGGGGCCGGCGGTGAATACGGTTTCCCGCGACGCGAACTGGAGTGCACCCACCACAGCGCGGCCGCAACGATAAGCGCATTACTGACAATGGCGTACCACAATACCTGACCCGATTTTTTCATTGCTGGTCTCCGTGGCGATGGCGGTGCTTACCGCCTGAAAAACCCCCGATCAGTTCGTGCAAGCGAGCTTGGGCGAGGCGAGCATTGAGCTCTTCCTTGAGCAGTCCAGATTGCACCCGCAGCAAGTCATCGCTGGCACGCACCACATCGCCGTAAACGCCTTGACCATTGCCGTAAGCAAGCAGAGCGGAACGCAGGCTGGCCTGGGCCTGGGGGAGCAAAGCGTTACAGGCAATAGCGGCATTGGACCGCGCCGTGCGCATGGCGGCCGCCTGGCTGGCAATTGCGGCGCGTAATTCAATCCGCATCTCGTCCAGATTTGTCTGTTGTTCCGCGGCCCGTTCCACCGCCTGCGCTACCTCAGCATCCTGTTTGCGGCGCCAAAAAAATGGAATGCGCACGCTGACCGAGAGCTGATACATGTCCGGAAAGGGATTGGCGGAGCGCATGTACATGTACTGCGCGGAAAAATCCGGATCATAGCTCTTGTGCGCCAAACGAAGCTGCAGCTTGCGCTTTTGCAGAAGCTGACGCTGTTGAGCAAGCAGAGGAGAGTCAGCAGCGGGCGGTAATGCGTCACGGACAAGCCGAAGTGGTTCAGGGACAACAGGGGCGGAGTGCGGTTGACGGTTCAACAACAAGCGGAGTTGGATTTGCTGCAACTGAGCCTGCTCACGCTGGCGTTCCATCTGCTGCAGCAAGGCAGTTTGCCGCAACTGAGCGGCCAGCACGTCGGGTTGACTTCCGGCGCCGTTGCGGTAGCGCAACAAAGCGTCCGAGTGAGCCTGCTGAAGAAGGCTTTGCTGTTGTTGGAGCAGGGCCAATATTCCCTTAGCGTAGGCGAGCTGGAAATAGGCGAAGGCGACGCGGCGGAGGACGGAGCGACGAATCGAGCGAATTTGTTGGCGGGTCACCGCGGCCTGTGCCTGCGCGATCTCTCCCCGAACGCGCAGCTTACCGGGAAAGGGAAACTCCTGGGCCACCCCAACACCAACATAGGCAAACATGCTGTCGTTGTAGCCTCCCAGAGGCAACGGATTGCCCACACTCTGCTCGCGCAACATGAGGCGCGGCTGCGGCATGGTGCTCACCTGTGGCTTGAGCTGCTGGGCCGCGAGAAAAGCATGCTCAGCCGCTCGAATCTCCAGATTGGAGGCGAGCGCCTGAGCCAACAGGGCCGCGAGCGGGGTGGGAGATAGTTTCCTGTGCACCCGTCGGCTGGATGGCTGCCGTGGAGTCGCATGTTCAGGCCCCTGGGAGTATCCATCCCACAGGGCCGCAGTCAAGCTGGGGCGCTGCGCGGAGCCCCGCACAGAAAAACCGGCAACAATGACGAAAAGGCCGGCGACGATCACGGAAGGGCCGGCAACCATCGCCAGAAAGGCCAACAAGCGAAAACGCATACAAGCTCCTGTGCCAGAACCCGTGTGCGATCAGACAGGTTCAGACGAAGATGACAGAGAAAGTCAGGTGCTGGCGTTTGGTGCTAGATCAGCAAGACGCTGCCGGCTTGTGCGGGAGAGGCAGGAGGCGGACAGGAGTGGAACAGCGAAGCGAGACTGTTGAGGTCTAGGGATGTCAGCGGCGGCCCGGCGATGGCATTTAGGAATACCCACGAGGCCGGCTGGAGGGTGCGGCTGGAAGGAAGAGAGCGTAACGGGGAGTTGGTCTGCCCAGCCTGCCGGCAGCAATCCATGGTGGACATGGCGCTCGCCTGGCGCTGGCAGGAATGCGCGCAGCACGCCATGGAAGCCGGTGAAGCCGAAGGTGTGCTGGCCGAGGCCGTCACGCAAAGCAGCATGGGCGCATAAACCCCGATCAACAGGGTCAGCACCATGGTTGCGGAGCGAAGCCTCATGAGATGATCTTACTGGCGAGCCGGAAGCTCTGTCAAGTGCAGCTACCCAGGCGTTTGAGCACGATCACTTAGCCGGGGCGCGGCGAGCGGCGCCGAGCTTGGCGCGCAAGCGTTCTTCCACCAAGGGTGGGACCAGTCCTTCGACGGAACGCCCCAGCCGGAAGACTTCCTTGACAAGGCGCGAGCTGACGTAGGAATAGGCCTCGGCGGGCATCATGAAAACAGTTTCCAGCCGAGGAGCAAGACGGCGATTCATCAGCGCCATCTGGAACTCGTATTCATAATCGCTGATGGCGCGGATACCGCGGAGCACAGCTTGCGCCCCACTCTGCTCGGCGAAATCGACCAACAAGCCATCGAAGGCGCTGACCCGCACATTGGGCAAGTGGGCAGTGGTTTGGCGAAGGATGTCGAGGCGTTCGTCGACAGAAAAGAAGGGCTCTTTCTCGCTGTTGCGCAGCACCGCCACGATGAGCGTCTCAAACAGACGGCTGCCACGCTCGATAAGATCGAGATGACCGTTGGTGACGGGATCGAACGAACCCGGGTAAAGTGCAGTGACCAAGCGCATAAGGGAGCGAGTCCGTACTCATCATAATCCCGCACAAGCATTACAGCGCCGATGCAGGGAGCGAAAAATGGACGCAGACGGCGCCGGACTGCCACATTCCGGCGGGGTACAATATTCACTTATGGCCTCACCAGTTGTCACCCGTCCCACGGGCTTTGCTCAACGCATGGCCCGTATTTCCGTGTCGGCGACCGCAGCGATGATGATTGAAGCGGAAAAGCTGCGCAGCGAAGGCGCGGATTTGATCGACTTCGGCGCCGGCGAACCGGATTTCGCCACTCCTGAGCACATCAAAAAGGCAGCGGTGGCGGCATTGGAGCAGAACTTCACCCGGTACACACCGACCGGCGGCATCGCCGCCCTCAAGGACGCGATCCGGCAGACGCATGCGCAGGACTTCAAATCGACCTATACGCGGGATGAAGTGCTGGTGACAGTAGGAGGAAAACATGCGTTGTTCAACGCCATCTCCGCGCTCATTGATCACGGCGACGAGGTCATACTGCCCGCTCCGTATTGGGTGAGCTTCAAGGACATGATTACGTATGCGGGAGCCACGCCAGTGGTGGTGAGTACGGACGAAAGCAAGGGGTTCACCCTGACGACCGAAATGGTGAGCCGCCATCTGACCGCGCGCACCCGCATGATTCTGCTGAACTCACCCAGCAATCCGAGCGGCGCGGTGTTCTCCGCACAACTGTTCCGGGATCTGCTGGACATCTGCAGGCAGCGCGGCATCTGGTTGCTGAGCGACGAATGCTACTCGAAGTTCATCTATGAAGGCGTTCCCTACAGCGTCGCATCCGAGCCGGAATCCAAGGACTGGGTGATCATTGCCGGTTCCCTTTCGAAGACCTATGCCATGACCGGCTGGCGGCTGGGATACGCACTGGCGCCCAAAGCGGTAGTGAAGCAGATGCTGAATCTGCAGTCGCACTCGACTTCCAACCCGACCTCGATTGTGCAGAAGGCGGCCATCGCGGCGCTTACCGGGCCGCAGGAGCCAGTGGGGGAGATGCTGGCTGAATACACGCGGCGGCGGAAAGTGATTGTGGAAGGTTTGCGGGCCATTCCGGGAGTAAGCTGCACGATGCCGGCGGGAGCATTTTATGCCTACCCGAATGTCTCCGGGCTGCTGGGAGGCAAAGGGCCCAAGACCCCCATGGAACTTTCAGAACAACTTCTTCACAAGGCCGGGCTGGTGACAGTTCCGGGCGAGGCTTTCGGCACCGAACAGCACTTGCGCTTCTCCTATGCAACCTCAATGAAAAATATTGAGAACGGCCTGCGGCGCCTTGCCGAATTCGCGCAGACGCTGCGCGCCTAAGCACCTGAAATGACAAAGTACAGCGGCAGTACTCCTGGGGCTGGCGGGGATCTTCCCCGCCAGCCCTTTCTGATTGAACCCATTTTCAGCCCACGGATATGGGGCGTCCGGGATCTGCGCAGCTACTATCCGGAGCGCGCGGTGGAGAGTGAACCCATTGGCGAGTCCTGGCTAACAGGTGATCAGTGCCGTCTGCCAGCGCTGGGACGCACCCTGGCGGAGGTGTGCCAGCAGCATCCAGAGATTGCGTTGCAACCGGGCGAGGCGGCGGCATTTCCTTTTCTGATCAAGTTTCTTTTTCCGGCCGACCGCCTTTCGGTTCAGGTGCACCCCGATGACGAGTACGCAGCGCGCTACGGACTGGGGCGCGGCAAGACAGAGATGTGGTACGTCATCGAAGCGCGCCCGGAGGCTCGCCTGGGCGTCAACCTGCGACCGGGGACCACAAAGGAAATGCTGGCGGAAGCTTGCCGTCACGGCCGCGGAGCGGAGTTGCTGAACTGGATTCCGGTGGAAGCGGGAGAAACGATCTTTCTGCCCGCGGGCACAGTCCACGCGATTGGACCGCACATGGTGCTGGCGGAAGTGCAGCAGCAATCAGACAACACCTTCAGGCTGGATGATTACGGCCGGCTGGACGCGCAGGGACGTCCGCGCGAGTTGCACCTGGAGCACGGGCTGGCTGTGGCGCGAGTGGAAGCCGGGGGAGGCAAGCACAAAACCGGTGTTGCAAAGGAAGAGTCGGGTTTGCTGGTGGAGTGCCCCTACTTTCGCACTGAAAAGCTGCAACTCAGAACTGGGATCGAATTGGAATCCACGGCGCTTCACGTGCTCGTTCCTCTGCAGGGTGAAGTTCTGCTTCGAAACGTAAGCGGAAACGAAATGAGGGTACCCAAGGCCCATGCCGTGCTTTTCCCACCTGGCACGGGGGGCTGGAGCGCACAGGGCGAGACGGCGGCGTTGTGGGTGAGCCGTGGAGGCAAGGAGCGGAGGTAAGTCGAGCCCAGGGAAGCGAGCGACGAGGCGGGCTCTTGCCGACCGGTCGGTTGGGATTTCGTTGTTGACCTAAGCCGTGCAAGCTCCGCAAAATGAAGTGTAGGCTTCGATTCCCCACAGCGGTAAACCGTAGCGCACCTCAGCCTGCAGGCATCAACTGAACATGGGGGGGCGCTGTGCGTGTGGCAGGTTTTCCGGACTTTGATCGTCCCAATTCCCTGCTCGATACTGCTCAACGCCAGTTGAACGATAGTTGCTGTCCGTTTCCGACCAGATTATGAGCGTTCAGTCACAACCCAGTCTTTCCGGACGCCCCAGCCTGAGTGCTAAAACGCTGCAGAAGTACTTGCGGCAGATGCTCACGATCCGTGAATTTGAGCAACTCGGCGAGCGCGAGTTCCGCAACGGCCTCATCAGGGGCTATTACCATTCCTATGCCGGACAGGAAGCGGTCGGCGTCGGTTTCATCAATGCGATGGACCTGAAGCGCGATTACATTGTTGACCACTACCGCGATCACGGACACTGCTTGCTGGTCGGGATTGACCCAAGCAGGATTTTTGCGGAGCTGTTCGGTAGAGCCAGCGGAGTTTCCGGCGGCAAGGGTGGGAGCATGCACATGTACAGTGCCGAGCACCACTTCCTGGGCGGAGACGGCATCGTTGGCGGCGGCCTATCGATCGCGGCCGGAGTGGGTATGGCGCTGCGCCGCCAACCTGAAGACGGTATCTGCGTCTGCTTTTTTGGAGACGGTGCGCTGGACACCGGAACTTTCCACGAATCGATGAACATGGCCAGCCTGTGGAACGTTCCGACGCTTTTCATCTGCGTGAACAACCTCTACAGCATGGGTACCCGGGTCAACGAGCACTCGAGCCTTTCGCAACTGGTGGACCGGGCACAGGGCTATGGGGTGAAAACAGAGCAGGTGGACGGGCAGGATGTGTTTGCGGTGGCCGAAGCCGCCGAGCGCATTTTCAAGTACATGCGCCAGAACAAGCGTCCCTACTTTGTCGAAGCGCTCACGTATCGTTATCAAGGCCATGGGATTCACGACAAGGCCTCGAACTATCGTGGCGTGGAAGAAGAGGCCAAGTGGCACGGCCGGGATCCCATCAAGCTGCTCACGGAATACCTAATCGCAGAGAAGGTCATGAGCGGCAAACAAATTGAAGCTCTGCGCAGCGAAGTATTGCACGAACTCGAAGCCAAGGTGGCAGAGGCCGCCGCGGCGCCGTTGCCGAATCCGGCGGATTTGACCAAAGACGTTCTGCTTTAGAGAACGTCTTTTTTTGTGGCTATCACTTGAGACATTTGCCGGTCCGCGCCGTTGCGCACCGGAGGGAACCGACCAGGAATCATGAAGAAACTTTCGATGCACGAGGCGCTGAACCTGGCGCTACGCGAAGAGCTCAAGCGCGACAACAAAGTTGTGCTGCTGGGTGAGGAGATTGGCAAGTACAACGGCGTTCACTACGTCACGCGCGGGCTCTACGCGGAGTTCGGCAAGGACCGGGTGATTGACACGCCAATTTCGGAGGAAAGCTTCGTCGGGGTGGGCGTGGGCATGGCGCTACTGGGATTCCGCCCAGTTGTGGAAATGATGCGCATGGACTTTTCGCTGCGCGCGATGGACCAGATTTACAATCACATGGCCAAGCTGCGGTACATGTCGGGGGGGCACCTGTCGGTGCCGATGGTGCTGCGTGGCCCGGAAGGACCGGGACCGAACCCAGGACTAACAGCACAGCACGGCCAGCAGTTGACTACTTTGTTCGCCCATTGTCCGGGGCTGCGTGTGGTGACTCCATCGACTCAGTATGACGCCAAGGGCATGCTGAAAGCGGCCATCCGCTCCGATGATCCGGTGGTATTTCTGGAGCCGGGTCCGTTGAACAACAAACAAGGCGATGTGGGCGAAGACGACTACGTCGTGCCGCTGGATCAGGCTGAGGTGAAGCGCGAAGGCAGCGATATCACCTTGATTGGATACGGCGCCAGCGTCGCTTTATGCTTACAGGCCGCGCGCGAACTGGAACACGACGGAGTTTCGGCGGAAGTTGTCGATATGCGCAGCATCCGCCCGCTCGACATGAGACCGGCTCTGGAGTCAATCAAGAAGACCAACCATGCGCTGGTGGTTGAATATGCCTGGCAGAGCTACGGTCCAGGCGCGGAAATTGTGGCCCGGCTGATGGCGGAAGGCTTCTGGGATCTGGAGGCGCCAGTGGAACGGGTTTCCGGGCAGGAAGTGCCGCTTCCCTACGCGGCCAATCTGGAAGAGCTCAGCAAACCACAGATGGATGAAATTGTTGGCAAGGCGAAGCAAAGCCTGGCGCAATAAGGCGTCGCAAGCGATTACGAATAAGGGACCAGCTGAGCTGGTCCCTTATTTTTTTTGATGCAGGTTATGCATCGCCCCAATACTCGACATAGATCGAGCGCGTCTCCCAGAGCTGAACACCCAGGCGCAAGTGTTGGGGAATACCGTTGCGCAGCCGTTGCCAAATCCATTGCGCGACCGCCTCACTGCTGGGGTCGGGCAACAAATCATTGAGATTGGTGTGGTCGAGAACGGCAATGACCTGGTCCTGAACCAGCGGCTTCAGGTTGCGCATGTCGTAGAGCAACTTTGCCTGCCCCGGTTCCAAACGGCTTTCCAAAAGCACGCTGAACTCGTAGTCGTGGCCATGAAGCAGGCGATCATAGCCATCGTCATGGGGAAAGGAGTGGCTCGCATTGAAGCGGAAGCCGCACTTGCCGAGGCGTAAAAGGGGCATTGCAAGAACGGTAGCATGACCGAGGCGATGAATCCCAGGTCTGGCCGTTGAAAACCAGGAGGCCTGGTGCTATGGCTCCGGCAGAGCGCGCATAGGTACAGGGATCTGAAAACGACGAGCCCCCTGGCCAACGCCACCTTCACAGCCATGCGGAGGGGTGGTACAGGTCCCCTTCCAAGTGGGGCACTCAGCCGCCCAAAACATATAGCCCAGCAATCCCGCAGTTTTTCCAGCCCCCCGGGGTGGGATGTTGAGAACCAGCGGCGCCGCCTTACGCTGCATGGAACGTGCGAAGTTGTCGCAGTCCGCAAGAATCTTCTTGCCGTGAGTCAGGTACAGGCCAACGGTGAGTCTGGCGGGGGCGAGGGCGGGCACGGGAGGACTCGTATCCTTATCGCCAGCCACATGCTGACGCCAGCCGCGCTCCAATTTCTTTAGACCAACTGGTTTATCAGGCACCATCAGGTTGGCGTAGTCGAGCATACGCTGGCCAGGCTGAAGCCAATGCGCGCTGGCGTATGCCGCAATCCCGCTCAACCAGTAATCGTCATTGCCCAAGTCGATGGTGAGGCGGGAGGCGGGATTGACGCCGGCAGGATCGTAGGCGGTGGTGGCGCCGGTGGCCGGGTCGCGAAAGGAGCGGTAGGCGTGGACGAAACGATTCAGCGCCAGCAAATGGGGATGGTGCCCTTCCTCGTAGTCGATTTCGATGCCAGCGTGCAAGCGAAGCGCCAGTCGCGCGGCGTGGCGAGCCAGCTTTTCCGGATCCCGTTGCAGAGCCTGATTCCAGGCATCGGTATAGGTATACCCTCCAAGGGACAGCATGACGCGCACATGGCGGCTGCGGAAGTAGTTGACCAATTCTGGAGTGATACCGACAGGAACGCCGTCCACATCTTTGCCGTCGGAGGTCCTTCGCAACAGTTTTAGAGGATTGACGAAGGCAAAGACGACCAGGTTCACCGAGGGCTGGCCATCGCCACGATCAATGAGCCAATGGTTGGCCAAGTCAAAGTCCGAGACGGAGCGCCTGGTCGCCCAGGCGCAGGTGTCGTTGCCGCAGAGCCAAGCACCGTAAACCTGGATGTCCTCGCGTCTGCGGGAAGGACTGCCGACAGGAGGTCTCGTTGTGGCAGTCGCCAAGGCAGTGCTCGCGGCAAGCAAAGCGCTTAAAGAGAAAACAACAACATGGCGGTGGAGCAAGTTCATTACGCTTGTGGAATGTTACGGCGCCACCCAAAGGGGTGAGCGCGAAGCCAAAAACGGCGGATTAACCTATCCGAACGTAGTAGCTGCAGGAACCGCCATAGCAATATTAACAGGCATTTACCTGCGTTAACGTTGACGCAAGCAACGCCATGCAGCCTCATACGAGTGGCAGCCGGCAGTCCCGATGTGGGCCGGCGCCGGTTGTCGCTGAAATGAGAAAAGGAGAACAAGTACTTGAACCAAGCATCTTGTACGACACCGCTGGGCGTAGGAAACGTCCGCTGGTTGGCGAAATTCACCAGAGTCGCAGAATGTTCACTGCCGTTTGTGATGATGATGTTCTTGCTGATGGGGGTAGCGCGGCGCGCAACGGCGCAGAGCTGGACGGCCATTTTCGATGATGAGTTCAATGGGACCGCCGGAACGCTGCCCGATCCGAACAACTGGTCCTACGACAGTCCCACCGCAGGCTCCAGCAACAACGAACTGGAGATTTACTGCGGCCAGGCCGGCGCCGGGCAAACCGGGGACTGCAGCAACTGGCAGCAAAACGCCTACGAGGACGGGAATGGCCATCTGGTGATTGCCGCAAAGCTTTTGCCGGATGGACAATGGACTTCGGCGCGGCTGCTGACCCACGGACATTTCACCTTCACCTATGGCCGGGCGGAGGCCTCGATGGAACTGCCGCAGGGGACGGGACTTTGGCCAGCGTTCTGGATGCTGGGCGACAACATTTTCAGCGGCACCAACTGGCCGTACTGCGGTGAGGAAGATATGATGGAAAACGTACCGCAGATGGGGCCGTCGACGATTCAATCCAGCCTCAATGGGCCTGGGTATAACGGAGGCAGCTCGATCAACAAGCAGTACACGCTGCCGTCGCCGGAGCAGGTCAACACCGGCTTCCACACCTATGGAGTTTTGTGGTCGCCAGACCTGGTGCAGTATTACGTCGACGACCCAACACATCCGTTTGCGCAGTTCACTCCTGGGAACATGCCTAAGAGTGGCACATGGGAGTTCAATGGTCACCCCTTTTTCCTGATCATGAACCTGGCGGTGGGCGGTAGTTGGCCAGGAGCTCCGAACGCAGCGACGCCGAATCCAGCCAACATGTATATCGATTACGTACGGGTGTACAGCTCAAATCCGGCGATTCCGCTGAATTTGAGTGGAACCGCGCCATCGAAGAACGTGGTTGACCTGAGCTGGAACGCGAGCGCCACCTCGGGCGCGACCTACAACGTTTACCGCAGCACGACGGACTGGTTCATTCCGTCGGCGAGCACCTTGCTGGCGCAGCAGGTTTCGAATACCAGCTATACGGATGCGGGAGTGAACGCCGGCAAGACGTACTACTACCGGGTGACCGCTGTAAGCAGCGCCGGGGAGAGTCTACCGAGCAATCAGGCAGCGGCTACGACGCCGCACCACTGAGGGATTGGTAATACGGGCGAACCGGGGGTGGTAAATCGAGGCGGTCTCAGAAGGGACCGCCTCGATTGTTTATCAGCGGCCGCCAGTGGCGCTCTTTTTGGCGCCTTTGGCAGCTTCCGAGAGGTCACGAACGATGTCGCTGACGAAGGCTTTGGCGTCGCCAAACAACATCAGGGTCTTATCGAGGTAATACAGCGGGTTGTCGATGCCGGCAAAGCCCGGATTCATGCTGCGCTTAATCACCATGACGGTGTGGGCTTTGTCGGCCTCAATGATGGGCATGCCGTAAATCGGACTGCCCTGGTTGGTTTTGGCAGCGGGGTTGGTGACGTCATTGGCGCCGATCACCAAGGCCACATCCGCCTGCGGAAGGTCGGAATTGGCGTCCTCCATTTCGACCAGCTTGTCGTAGGGGACGTCGGCTTCGGCCAAGAGCACGTTCATATGGCCAGGCATGCGGCCAGCCACCGGGTGGATAGCGAATTTGACGTCCACGCCCAGGGTGGTCAGGAGGTCGAACATTTCCCGCACCTTGTGCTGCGCCTGAGCGACCGCCATGCCATAGCCGGGAACGACCACCACAGAAGTGGCCGCGGCAAGAATGGCGGCAGCCTCCTCCGCAGTGGCGCTGCGGACAGTGCGCTCTTCTTTGACCTGTTCGGCGGCCGCGGTTACCTGTCCGAAGGCGCCGAACAATACGTTGGTAAAGGAGCGGTTCATGGCCTTGCACATGATGACCGAGAGGATGAAGCCGGATGAGCCATCCAGGGCGCCCGCCACCACCAGCACCTTGGAGTTGAGCACAAAGCCGAGGAGGGCGGCGGAAAGGCCGACGTAGGAGTTCAACAGCGAGATGACGGTCGGCATGTCGGCGCCGCCGATGGGTGTGACCAGCAGGATACCGAAAAACAAGGAGACGCCCACCATCGCCGGAAACAGGTAGGGTGCACCGGGGTTGATGATGAGGATGAGCGCCAGAATCACCGCGGCGGAAAATATGGCAAGACTGACGTAGTTCTGTCCGCGGTAGGTAATGGGACGTTGCGGCAAGACCTCCTGGAGTTTGCCCGCCGCGATCAAGCTTCCGGTAAAGCTGAGGCAGCCAATGATGACTTCCATGGCGATCTCAGTCATGCCGAACTTGGTGATGTGGGGGGCGTGAACGTAATACTCCGAAATGCCGATCACCGCCGCCGCGAGAGCGCCAAAGGCGTGGCTCATGGCGGTTCGCTGGGGCACCGCCGTCATCTTCACCAAACCGAGCGGGATGCCAATGATCAGGCCCACGAGCAGCCCGACGGCAATCCACCTGAACTGCACCAGGCGGGGATCGAAGAACGTGGTAACCAGCGCCAGCGCCGCGCCGATTTCACCGGAGAGCACGCCGCGGCGCGCGGTGGCGGGCGAACTCAACCATTTCAACGACAGGATGAAGAGGGCGATGGCCGCAACATAGGAGAAATCCGCGTATTGTTGGATGACAAGAACGATTGGTGCCGTCATTGTTTTTTCCGCCCACTCAGTTTGAACATGCGCAGCATGCGATCGGTGATCAGGAAACCGCCAATCATATTGCTGAAGGCGGCGGCAACTGCAATGGCTCCCAAGACCGTGGGCAGGACCTCACGGGTTTCGCCGCAGATGATGATGGCGGCTAAAACGACGATGGCGTCGAGCGCGTTGGTAAGGGACATGAGCGGAGTGTGAAGCAGCGGCGAAACCCGCCGGATGACCTCAAAGCCGAGAAATCCGGCCAGGACAAAGACGTACAGATTGGTAATGAAGCCCTGGGGCACAATTCCCTCCAATTAAGCCTTGGCGACAGCGGCCGGCATTTTGTAGTATTCACGCACGCGCGGAGGCAGCACTTCTCCATCCCGCGCCACGATGGTCTCACGCGTAATCTCGTCGTTCATGTCGGGCTCGTTCTTGCCGCCCTTGAACATGTGAGTCAAGTAGTTACTGACGTTCTTGGCATAGAGCTGGCTGGCATGGTAAGGGACGCTACCGGCCAGGTTGATCTTTCCCACAATGTGGACTCCGCGCTGGACGGCGATCTCGCCGGAGCGGGTCAACTCGCAATTGCCGCCGCGCTCGGCGGCCAGATCGACGATCACCGAACCGGGCGCCATGCCCTCCACCATGTTGGTGGTGACCAGGATGGGGGCCTTGCGGCCGGGAACCACCGCGGTGGTGATCACGACATCACTTTCGCCGACGACGCGGCCCAACAACTCGCGTTGCTTCTGGTAGAAGGCCTCATCCTGCTGTTTGGCATAGCCGCCCTTATCCTCGGCATCTTTGGTTTCCAAAGGCAGTTCGACAAAGCGGGCGCCCAGGCTTTGAACCTGCTCTTTCACCACCGGGCGCAGGTCGTAGGCCGAAACCACGGCACCCAGGCGGCGAGCGGTGGCAATGGCCTGCAGCCCGGCAACACCGGCGCCAATCACGAGGACCCGAGCGGGAGTGATGGTACCGGCGGCAGTGGTCAACATGGGGAAAAAGCGTGGCAGCATTTCCGCCGCGAGCAGAACGGCTTTGTAGCCGGCGACGGTGGCCATGGAGGAGAGCACATCCATGCTCTGCGCACGGGTAATGCGTGGCATGAGCTCCAGCGCGAGAGGAATGGCGCCAGTAGCGGCGATTTCCTGAACAGTGTTTTTCTCCGATAGAGGGCGCAAGAAGCCGACCAGGTACTGCCCCTTGCGCAGCAGGCGCAAGTCTTCAGCGCCGTTCACGTCATTAGCGCCGTAGCCCAGCACCTGAGCAACGATATCGGCGGCCTGAAAGACCTCTGCGCGCGTGGGAGCAATCTTTGCACCCTTGCCGACGTAGTCGCCGTCCAGGTAGCCAGCGGCGGCACCGGCACCGGCTTCCAAAACAACCTCGAATCCGGCTTTGGAAAGAGCCGGAAGAACCGAGGGCACCAGGGCCACCCTCTTCTCTCCGGGATAAAGCTCCTTGGGAACGCCGATAATCATTGCATGTCCTCGTATGTGGTGCGGGCCGGCCCAGCATTGAGCCAAGCGAAGCGGCCGCATTTATTCAATGTGATAGCGAGCAGCCCGGCACTCTGGGCGTTACGGGATACGGAGCGACGTGGTGCGAATGGGCCTGCGGGAAAGGCACTGGAACGGGCGGAATAAAGCTTGCACTGGTGGCTGGGAGTGTGACTCAGCATCTTCAGCAGGAGTATAGGCCTTTAGAGATGAACTGCGCCAGTCTTCATTGCGGGAAACGGCGGAGACCGTGCTGGTCATCACTAGGCCGAAGTACCGCATTACCGGCACAGTATGGCACAACGGGGCTGAATGTTGCCCCAGAAGCAGCTTAGACCAAGGCGCGACCGGTTGGCGGCGAAGCGGCCAGCAAGCTACTTAACGTGGCAGCCAGCGCTTCTGGATTGCCGAAGGGGATGAGGACCACATCCGGGAGGCCTACGACACGGCAGTGAGCCAGTGAAGCCGCTGATGACGGAAGCCTCTCCCGCGCGAACCGCCGCACGAAGCCCGACCGCAGCTAAGCGGGCCGCCCGGGGGGGCTTCCTACGTGTTGACCAGGGCCCGGAGGGGGTTTCGCGGCCCTCCACTGGCGGCCTCCTCGGGCGATTTCTTCCCCGGGGAGAACCCGTTTGCTCGCTCCATTGGTTTATCGGGCGCTGTTGGCAATGGCGTGTACGCCAACGCTGTGGATGTGGCAGATGGCGACGGCCAAGGCATCGGAAGCGTCCAGTGAGTCGGGTTTCTGCTGCAGGCTGAGCAGGGTGCAGACCATGTGTTGGACCTGGACTTTGTCCGCCTTGCCGTAGCCGGTAAGGGCGCTCTTGACGGCCAGGGGGGTGTATTCGGCGACGGGGATGGAGAGCGCGGCGGCGGCCTGCATCACCACGCCACGGACATGCCCCAGTTTGAGGGCCGAGCGGACGTTTTCGGCGAAAAACACGTCCTCTACGGCAAGCACGTGGGGTCGCTGCTCCAGCATGAGGGTGGTGAGGCGCTCATGGATGCGGTGCAGGCGAAACGGAAGCGGCTCCTTACTGTTGCTGCGAATGGTCCCGCTCACACACAAGGTATGGCGATGGCCGTTGGTTTCCACCAGGCCGAAACCCGTAGCTTGACTTCCGCAATCCACGCCAAGAACCAGCATGCGCAAGTGTAACGCGGATTGAGCAGCGCACTTGGCTGCCAACAGCAACGATCTTGCTGGAGGAGCGGTCGGGGCACCTCAGGGAACCAGCACGACAGCGCCATCAACGCGGTCGCCAGCCACGGCGGCAAGCGCCTCATTGGCCTGCTTCAGGCGAAAGACTGTGGTGCGCGGCTTAATACCGATCTTAACGGCGAGGGAGACGAAGTCACGCGCATCCTGACGGGTCATATTAGCAACGCTGCGCAACTGGCGTTCACCCCAAAGCAGGGAGTCGTAGTCGAACTGAGGAATGCGATCCAGGTGAATAGCATTGATGGCGACGACACCTCCTTTGCGTAGGGAGGCGAGGGCGGCAACGACAACGTCGCCGCTAGGGGCAAAGGTCACAGCCGCATCGAGAGCAACCGGCGGGCGTGCAGTGGCGTTACCCACCCAAGCGGCTCCGCATTCCTGAGCGAGGCGACGGTGCGACTCACCTCGGGTGGAGACATACACCTCGCAGTTCCAATGCTTTAGTACTTCGATTGCCAGGTGGGCGGAGGCCCCAAAACCGAACAGCCCCACGCGCATTCCGGGCTGCACATTCGCCACACGCAAGCTGCGGAAGCCGATAATCCCGGCGCAAAGCAGGGGCGCCAACTCGACCGGGGATTCGCTGGGTGGCAGTGGAACAAGGAAATCGCTTTTCGCGACTACAAATCCAGCGTATCCACCGTCGACGCTGTAGCCGGTGAAGGTGGGGTTGTCACAAAGGTTTTCGCGATCATTCCGGCAGTAAAAGCAACTCTGGTCCACACCGCCGAGCCAGGAGACGCCCACGCGAAGGCCGATTGGCAGCGACGTCACTCCGGCGCCCACAGCGGCCATGCGGCCGACGATCTGATGCCCAGGCGTAAGCGGCTGACGAAGCAGGGGCAGTTCTCCGGAAACAATATGGAGGTCGGTGCGACAGACGCCACAAGCCTCGACTTTGAGCAAAACTTCGCCGGGACCAGGCTGGGGGACTTCAATTTCCTCCAGCCGAAGCGGTGTTTCACTCAGGGCGGCGGCATGGAGGCGGGCAGCGAGCATGATGTTTGCTTTAACGTATGGCGCCGGTAAGCTGGGGGACGGCGGTGCGCCAATTCCAGGCGTCAGGCTGCTGGCCCTGTGCAATGGCGAAGTAGCGCTCCTGAATAGCGCGGGTTACCGGGCCACGAACGCCACTGCCAACGGGAATGTGATCCACCGAGCGGATCGCGGTCACCTCAACGGCAGTACCGGTGAAAAACAGTTCGTCGGCGATGTAGAGAGCTTCGCGGGGAATATTCTCCTGGCGCACTTGCATCCCCAGGCTTTCGGCAATGGTGATCACACAATCGCGGGTGATTCCGGGGAGGATGGAGGCGCTTACCGGCGGCGTATAGAGGATTCCTTCTCGCACCATGAAGACGTTTTCACCGCTCCCCTCGCTTACAAATCCGCTTGCATCCAGAGCGATGCCCTCGACAAAACCATTGGCGACCGCCTCCATTTTGATGAGCTGGGAGTTCATGTAATTGGACGCGGCTTTGGCCATGGCAGGGACCGCACCAGGGGCAAAGCGGCGCCAGGACGAAATGCACACATCAACGCCTTTTTCCTGCGCCTCAGGACCGAGGTAGCGCCCCCACTCCCAGGCGGCAATGTAAACATCAACAGGATTGTCGGTGGGCAACACCCCCATGCCGCCTTCCCCGCGCAACACGATGGGGCGCAGGTAGGCGGATTGCATGTTGTTACGCTGAATGAGTTCGATACAGGCCTGCTCGAGTTGGGAACGCGAGAAGCGCATCTCCATGCGGTAAATCTTGGCGGAATGCAACAGGCGTTGCAGGTGATCCGGCAAACGGAAGATGGCCGGGCCGTGCGGGGTAGCGTAGCAGCGAATGCCTTCGAATAGTCCAGAACCGTAATTGATAACGTGAGAGAGGACGTGAATACGGGCGTCATCCCACGGAATGAAGCCGCCGTTATTCCAGATAAAAGGTGTTTTGGTGACCGGCACGCAGCACTCTCCCGACGCTCATCTGGAGTATAGCGAAGCGGGCGGCTCTGTAGCTGAACGAGCGGTCACTCGATCCTTTTCGGTAAGGGGAAGAAAAAGGGCTGCCCTTGCCGTCACACAAGAGCAGCCCTTCAACCAAACTTTTCCAGGTTGCGCGTTAGCGCTTCGGCGGCTGGACGCTGGCCAAAGCGGTGGAGGCCACCGGGTAGATGTAGCCCCCCTGAAAGTAGGCTCCGGGTTTGGCCATCATGGTGGGCATGGCCTCTTCCGCCACCTGATACTTGTTGCCGGCGTTCCAAAGCAGGAAGCCGTTGCCGTTTTTCTGACGGGCCGTCTGCACCTGGATGCGGATGTAGTTGGGGCTGAACGTCTTGGCTCTCCACGCGAAAGCCTGCAGCCAGGGACGAATGACCACCCCAGTGTCCTGCAATTGAGCGCTAAAACGGTCCATGGCGGCGCCAATAAAATGGGCTGGTGCGTCGCCGGGATCTTTGTAGCCGTCGAAATTGAAGAAATGGGATGGGTAAATCATGGGGGAGACAGCATCGCAAAAATAGGCGAGCGAGACAATATCCTGCCCGGTGGCGTTGAGGTCGACATTGCGATACCAGGCCATCACACCAAAGACATCAATGGATATATGGACTCCGCTGGGGCGGAGTGCCTTCTGGGCATGGTAGAGGAAGCTGCTGATGATATCGGCGCGAGTCGCGGAAGGGTCGGCCTTCTGGAAGTAGAAGACCGTGTCTTTCTGATTGCCTTCGGTGGGAAAGCGGATGTAGTCAAATTGAATTTCATCCACGCCCATGGCGGCAACTTCTTTGGCGAGATTGATGTTGTACTGCTGAACGGCGGGCAGGGATGGATCAAGCCAGGCGGGCGCCTTGTGCTCAATCCAAAGGCGGCCCTCTTTGGAGTGGACCGCCAACTCGGGATGCGCTTTTACGAGACGCGAATCCTTAAAGCACGCGACGCGAGCGATAGCGTAGAGGCCGTGCTGATGCAGCCAGAGGATCCAGGCGGGCAGGTCGTGGATGTAAGGGTGCTTACCAACGCCGGCTAAGGGCTGTTTGGAAGCAAAGCTGACAATGCCATCGGAATCCTTGATGTCAAAGACGATCGCGTTGCCGCCGGTTGCGCGCCAGTGCAGGGCAATCTTCTTTCCGTTGGGGCTGCCGGCCATGAGGCCGGTGAAGTAGAGGGCACGAATCTCGGCATTTCTGGGGGTGGGGATGCGCCCGCCGGGGGCTTGTGCCACTCCGAAAGCAGGGCAAACGGCCAGGGCCAACAGAAGCACCAGGCACTTCTGGGTGAAACGGGAGCTGAAAATCTTGTTGTGCACGGCGGTATATGGCTGAAAAGCAACGCGGGAGTTGAAGCGCGTTCTTGAATCTAGCACAAGGTGAGTAGTAGAAGAACAGGAACTTGCCTTAGGGGTGCAAGGCGATCCGGCTGGGCGGGAGTAGTGGCGGCAGGCTGCGGTAGCAGCCCAAGTGTGACGCTGAGGCACGGCGCAGAAGAGTTGCCCGTTGGGGGGTGCGGAAGGGCGGCTGCCCCTAAGTACCCAGCGCCCTAGGCGAAACAGAGGGTAGGAGGTGGTTCAGGCGCGTCCGTAGTGGAGTAGGCGAGCAGGCCCTCAGGAATATGGGGGGCCGAAAGTCAAGGACAACCTGAGGGCCGCTTGAGACCATCCAACGTGGTGGGACGGAAAGCACCACTTTGCGACCGCCCCGCCTGAACCATATCGATCTCTCGATACAAGGAGCGCCGTATGGCGTTTGTCCGCAAGAAGGGGAAATCCTACTACCTGGTTCACAACGTTCGCGAGGACGGGAGGGTACGCCAAGTCCATCTGGCGTGCTTGGGGAACCGGCCGCGCGTCAGCGAAGAGGTGGTGCGACAAGTACAACAGTCGCATCCGGATCTTCAAATTGACTGGCACGCCGTACGGGGTAGAGCGGCAGAGAGCTTTACCTCCCCCTTTGGGACAGCGGAAGGCGCGCAGCAGTTGACACGTTCACTGCGAACGCTGGTGCTGGATCTCAAGGAGCTGGATTTGAACAGCATTGCCGCCCAGGGCGGCGAGGTGTTCAACGAACTGCTGCAGGAGCTGCGCACGCTACGGAGTGCCTTGGACGACAAGCTCAGTAGTTGGGCCAGCAAGCCGCCCGAGTCCGCGTCGGCGGCTGAGAGTGTGCAGCAGACCAATCACGGCGACTAGAGCAGGGGACGTGCCTGCCAGCATGGGCAGCACGCTCCAGGTTCATGGCCCCGAGTTCGATGTTGTATTATTTCGCGCCGGAGCTGTGCCCTTGCCCGCTCGCGCGGCGGCACAGTTTCCGGCGTTTTCCATCTACGGACCTGAGTGACGGCAGCGTTCATCCAGATTCCGGGACGTTGGTCAGACGCGAGGGGCTTCGCACTTGCAACGGGTAGTAATTTCCACGGTCGGCCAGTTAAGCGGCCGTGCTCACAAGTGGGTGGTCATGAGAAGCGCGATTCGCGAAAGCCTGGATCCCACCCGGCGCAGTGAAGAAGCCCGCGATTTTGATGAGGCACTGCGGCGGAAAATTGTCGGACAGGAAGCGGCGTTGCAGGCCGTTTCCGAACTCTACCAAACGTTTTTGGCTGGGCTGCATCCGCCTGGGCGGCCAATTGCCAACCTGCTGTTCTTAGGCCCAACTGGAACCGGAAAGACGCGCGTGGTGGAAGCGATGGCGGAGACGCTGTTTGGCGACGCCCGGGCCATGATCAAGGTCGACTGTGCCGAGTTTCAGCACAGCCATGAGATTGCCAAGCTGATCGGTTCACCTCCCGGGTACCTGGGCCACCGCGAAACCCATCCCTTGCTGACGCAGGAAGCGCTGAATCAATGGCACACCGAGCGGGTGCGACTGTCGCTGGTCCTGTTCGATGAGATCGAAAAGGCGTCGGACGCGCTCTGGCAGCTGCTTCTGGGCATTCTGGACAAAGCAACCCTCACGCTGGGGGACAATCGCCGCGTGGATTTTTCGCAGACCATTATTTTCATGACCAGCAACGTGGGCGCTGCGGAAATGAGCGGAATGATCAACGGCGGACCGGGTTTTGCCGGCGGCACGCAGGTGGTTGGGCAGCGCTTGGACCGCAAAATCGACAAGGTAGCAGTTGAGGCGGCGCGCCGGAAGTTCTCTCCGGAGTTCATGAACCGCATCGATAAGAGCGTAGTTTTCCGGACTCTGCGGGAGGAGGATTTGGAGGCGATACTCGACATCGAACTGGGTATTGTGCAGCAGCGAATACTAGTGGCGAGTGGGCCAAATCCTTTCCTGTTCAACTGCACCAAAGATCTGAAGCGCTTCCTCATTCAGGAGGGCTACGATCCCAAGTATGGCGCGCGTCACCTGAAGCGGGCGATTGAGCGCAATCTTGTCTTCCCGTTGGCCAAACTGATGGGGACTGGCCAGGTTCGAGTCGGCGACCTGGTGCGGGTCGATCTGGACAGCCAGGGCAAAGTGGTCTTTACACGAGAAGCGGAGGGAGTTCTCAGTCCAATGCTTCGGGAGCGCAACACAGAGCCGGCGCCGGCCCGAAATGCGCGTAGCGCGCGGCGGATTGAATTCCCGATTGCCTTTGATGCCAAGTAATTCCGCAGGGGATTTCCACAATGCTGTAATCGCCCCCGGTCGAGACCGATTCGGCCGGGGGCGTCGTTTTTAGCCGTTGCTCCTCGCCCGCTTGGCGCAGAGACAGAGCACCGAAGGCTGGCTTACACTGGAGCGCATGGAAGCAGACGAGTTGAAAGAACTTTCGGAACGATCCAGGGAGCGCGGTGAAAAGAGAATCGGCCTGACCATGGCCATCACTGCCGTACTTCTTGCAGTAGCCACCATGCTGGCCCATCGCTCCACGACTGAAGAAGTTTTGCTGCAGACGCGGGCGGCGGACCAATGGTCGTACTACCAAGCCAAGAACATTCGCTCTCACATATACACGGCAGACGCGGAAATGGCCGCCCTGAGCGGAGCTCAGGCGCGCTCGCTAGTCAACAAACTGCAGGGCTTAGCGCGGAAAGAAAAGACGGGAGCGGGAGCGGTGCAGATGGAGGCGCGCAAACTGGAAGGGGAAACGCGCACCGCAAGTCACCAGAGCACATTGTTTGATCTGGGAGAAATTGCCTTCGAGGTCGCCATCGTTCTCTGCTCCATTTCGCTACTAACGGAAATACCTCTCTTTTGGAGAAGCTCGTTTGTGGCCAGTGCGGCGGGACTAGTGATCTGCGGGGTAGCCCTGCTGAAAGCCTGAAGGCACAGGTTCCAGGCTGGCTGCGTCAGGTGGCTTGCCGCCCCCTGGGCAGACGCTTGAGAGCGTCCTGAACGCGCCGCAATTCGGGTCTGAGCGAGGCATCACTCAGTGGCGAGTTGGGAGCAAAGCGCAGCAGTTCGTAACGCGCCAGGAAAGCACGCACAGAATCGTAAAGTTCACCCGAGGGCAGGTGCGCCAGCAGCTCGTCGCCCGTGTCACTGGGCGCTCGAACAAAGTCGGCGGAAGCGAGGTTCGCCTGCAGTTGACGGTAAGAGTGGCGCGCCTGGCGCGCCACACGCGAGAGGGGCTGTTGCTCGAGTTCGGGAGGTCTGTGCCGCATGCGCCAGAGGCTTCCGAGGAGAAGCAGCACGGCTCCCAACCCCACCAGCAGAAAGGTGGTCTCGTGACTCAGCGCGGATCGAGCACCCTTGCGCAACCGCTCCGCCCCGAAACTCAGCTTGGTTTTGAAGCTTCGCGGCCATTGCAGCACGGAAGAGAACAGTTCGCCAAGGTTGCGGCGCAGACTACGGTGCGTGCGGTGCGCCAAACGCACTTGGTGGCCGAAGTCGTAGTTGACCACCCACTCGCGCCAAAAGGTATTGGCGGCATCCAGCCACATTTGCAAGCGCGACCAGCCGGTATCGGCATAGGCGCTGTCGGCGGCGGTGGGATCAAAGGCAATCCAATAGCCCGTCCCAGTAGGCATACGGAAATAGGCCTGTACCCAGGAATGAGCATCGCGGCCGCGGAAGACGTATTGTCCGGTCAGGCGGTTCAATTGTCCTGTTCGAAAGCCATTCACGACGCGGGTGGGAATTCCCAGCATGCGGCCCATGATGGCCAACGCCGAGGCAAAGTACTCACAATGTCCGGCTTTGACACGGAACAGGAAGTCGGCAAGCGGGTCGGGTCCACTCTCGCGCAGATTGAGGGTGTAGCGATAATGGGTTTTGAGGTAATCCTGCAAGGCGCGCATCTTTCCGATTTCGGAATGATGTGAGGCGGTAATGCGCAAAGCCAGCCGCTGAATCCGTGGATCGAGTCCTGGAGGCACTTGCCAATAAACCGGAGCGAGATGCAGGGATGCCGAGGTGATTTGAGCTATTGCCTTGCGCAGCACAGAATCGGGCGGGGCGTACAAATCCGACATTCCGCTGTAGAGCAATGGGGCATCGGGGGGCGCAAGGACTTGCAGTGTTCCCCCACGATCGCTGCCGAGTTCGCGCACTTTTGCGGTGATTCCCAGCAGACGAGGCGGGATAAAAAGAACATCGCTGGCGGCGGGCTCCAAAACCGCCTGATACCGGAAATAGGAATGCGGCTTGGACGGAGAAGGCAGGGCACGAAACCAGTTGCCCCTTTCTTGTAGCGGCAGCAGTCGCAGAGGGAAGGAATCCGACCAGGAGTGTCCATCAAAACTGGTCAATACGCGCCCGTTCCACAGCAGATCGTTGATGCTTGCGGACGCGCTCAGCACCTTGACATGCATGACAATCTGATCGCTTTGCTGCAGGGTTCCGATCTCGCCCAATTGCACCTGGTCGGAAAAGCCCGTAATGGCCGTCCCGTTGTGCAGGGGTGACCAGTAGCTGAACGACATGCGAGGCAACAGGAAAAAGATCGCTGATGCCAGCACCACGATCGCGACTCCCATGGCGAGGCTGGTGGTCAGCAACGTTCCACGCAACCGCAGGCGACGCGCACTGGCCTGCTGGACAACGATGAGGTTTTCGCCACTTTCGGCGCGCAACATTTCGAAGCCGGTAAACACACAAATGCTGAGCACGACGAAGAGCACGAAATAAAGCAGGAAGCTACTGCTCACCGTCAGGGTAGTGGCGGCCAGAACCTCCAAAAATGCCAGCACGCCGAGGTAGAAATAATCTCTGGCGCGGGTAGTGGAAAACAGCTTGAGCACCGCCGCGCAGACCACCAGGTGAGCCAGCGCAGTGATAAACGAGCCCGAAATGAAGTAGGTGTCAAGCGGCAGAAGAGCCAGAAAAACCAGCGTAGCGACGTTCGCCCAGCGGGGCGGCAACTGCCAGCGATTTCCCCGCACCAGCAGTATGGTTCGCGTGGTTAGAGCCAAAAATCCAAGGACCGTAACCGGCAGCCCAATCTGGCCGGTGCCCACCAGCATAAAAAAGCCGCCGGCCAGCAGGACAAGCAGCAATGTCTCGCAATAGCCCTGCAGCAGGGAGCGCATAAGGCAGTGTAGCCCAGGCGCAGTGCTCCTGGATGCGGCCGTGCGGCAAAAGCAGCCAGTCCTGGGCTTCCTTCCAAGAATCTAAGAGCTCCACTGCAGCGCAGCTCGCACTCTTCTGGCCTTCAGGGAGGTAGCGAGCCCTCCCGCGCTAGTAGCCAACCAAAAGCTGGCTCAATCCGCTGGCGGGAGGGCCGCACGGGCAACGCCTTCTATCGGGCAACACCTTCTATTGCGAGGACGGCAAGGCCGGAGTTTTGAGACCTTGCGCGTGCGCGGCCGCCGGCATCTTGATACTGGTTGGAAAGGGCAGAACCACCGGCGCCTTGGCTGGCGCCGGATCCGGACTCAGTTGCATCGCGTAACGAAAGCACACCGTCTCATCCACCGCGGAGACGTCCACCAGCGGGCAATGACAAGCCGCACAGCCGACGTGAAAGAACGTAGAGCCCGGCCGCCGCAGCACCCGGAACGAAGAGCTGGAACAGCGCGAACACAATTGACGCATAAGTAATACCCCGGGCGGTAATTCCGCCGATGCCAACTTAGATGCGTGGGGTTACGCCTGGATTCCGACTTCATTGTCACTTCATTGTTACAATGGCGCGGCGAAATGTAGCGCTTTTGTAACTTTTCTACAACACAAAAGTGAGTCCTCACAAAGCCATCCTGAGCGGTTTATAGAGCGTCTACTCATTCAGCGCAGATTTATTTCGGCGCCTGCTCTCCGGGTGCAGAGCCTCCCTGAACCCGGAGAGCAGTCAGAGGACGCTCTTTCGCGGAGTTCCCCCGCGCAGCCCGGCGGATATCGTGGGTGCGGCCAGAAGTACGGCTGACGCGGTGTGCGCGAAGAGCATTCACCCATGTCACAATCCAGAATTTCGATTTCAGGGACGAAGCAGTACATGTCCCTCTCCAGGGCCCGGTGGCTGGTTGCAGCGCGCCGGGCCCGCTTTGTTCGTCCCAAGGTGTTGGAACTGCTGGAGGCGCCGGCGAACGAGGGTAGCGAGCAACGCACGCACTGGAGCGCGCTGTCGCGGATTACCCCCAGGCTTCCCGGAGTCCACCCGCAGTTAGGCGCGTTTCGCATGAATGGCTCGCTATTGGAGTAGAAAACGATGACATTGAACGAAGTTCGACCAAGCGGTCCCGAGCCGGCTTACGCGGTGCTGAGCAGCAGACCACAACCCCGCTTCTATTCCGCATGCCAGAAGCTGCTGGCGGCCATGCTTCTGAACGCAGTCGAAGACGCGGAGGCCCGGCAGCCGGAATTGGCCAGCGAGGCTCGCGAATGGCTGCAGTCGAGTTCCGAGCGGCCGTTTTCATGCCGGTGGACGTGCCGGATGTTGAACTTGCAGCCGGACACGCTGCAGCAACGGCTGCAACAGCAGAGGTGGACATGGCTGCAATAGGACGCCGGCTGGTGCGCTCAAATCCAACTTGGGCGTTCGCCTGTCTACTGCTCTTTCAGATTTGCTCGGCCAGGGCTGGAACCATCAAAGGGCGAATCACGTTGCCAGGAGGGGGAGCAAGTCTCGCCAACGGAACCTTGCAGTTCCGGTTGAGCCAGGCGGCGGCGGTGCCGGGATCGGCGCTCGTGGCGCCGCTTTCCGTCTCGTGTGCGACCAGCAATGATGGCAGCGTGGTGGGGCTGCCCACACCGTTGTCGGCGCCCGCGCTCCTCGCCATTCCAGGCAATGGGACACTGGCGGCGGGCTGGTACTTTGCCAGATGGACTTTTCAAGGAGATAGCGGCGAGACCTTGCCCGGTCCGGAAGGATCGATTTATCTCGCCAGCGCCGGTTCCCTGCAAGTCTCCGCGCCGGCAGCGGTACCGACGGGAACCGCTGTCCTTGGACTCTACGTGGGAACCAGTTCCGGGCATGAAACCCTGCAGGAGACCGTGACGGCGGCAAGCGTCGCGATGCTTTCGCAACCGCTCATCGCCGGAGTCGCGGCGCCCGCGACGAACTCCACGCTTTGCGACGTTACCTTCAACGACCAGATGGTGCCAGCGCCGACCTATTACGTTGTGAGTCTGCTCGACGGAACCGGGAGTGAAGTGGCGGGCTTTCCTCAACGGTGGTATTTAGCCGGACAACTTGTTGACGTTTCAACACTGGAACCGCTGAGCAGCAACCCCGCGGTTCGGTTCCCTACTCCGGTACTGAGCAATCCCGCCTCGTCGCAAGCACAGAGCATCGCATCGGCATTGAACCTCAACGGATTCCCGATCAACAACAGCGGCAACCTGGGCCCGGGACTGCTGAGCGGTTACTGGCCGGGCAGCATGCCCGGCAGTGGAGGCACTTTGGATGAGTGGACGCCCAACGTAGCCATCTCGATTCGCCGTTTGAGCATTTTTGCCACAACCCCGGGTGCGGGCGGAAGCACGGGCGCGGAATGGGACCTCACCGACGGCAGCAACCGCTGCCGCTTTACCGGGCTGCTGGCGGGAAACAGTGCGGCAACTTCCAACTACGCCCCACTAGGGACGTGTGATTTCGGCGCGGGCGTCCCTATCAGTCTGGTCACAAACGGAGATGACCACAGTTCGCAACCCGCGAACCTGCTTTGGACCCTGGAGCTGACCGCGCAATAGGGATGGCCGAGGCAAACTCCGGGGACCGCTCGACTCATGTCACACCTCATTTTGGCGGTGGTTTCCGCGGTAGCGCAGGTCGCCCTCAACGCGGCACTGCTGGCCTATTTTTTCGGCAAGCTGGCGCAGCGTGTGGAAGTGCTTTGGCTGGCGGTATTCAACCATCTCGGACAGGACGCAGAGGCAGTTCAACACGAATGCCAGCGATTGCGGCAAGAACGCCGCAACCCCAGCAGGAGAAGTTAATGGCAATCGAAAGCGTTTCAAGCAACAGAGAATCATGTCAGTGCCAACAGCGCAACTGCTGCTGCAACACGGGCCGTTGCCCAAACATGCCCGCGCGCCCAGCCCCGCCGACCCTGGCGGGAGCGATTCGGCCCTATAGCGGCTGGATTCAGCAGAGTGCGCAGGCCAATGCTCTTCCCTACTGGCTGGTATGCGCACAGATCGCCCAGGAGAGCGGCTTCGATGCCAAATCGCGGAGCGGCGTGGGCGCGATTGGCCTGATGCAGATTATGCCGGCGACGGCGCGCGACTGCGGTATAGATCCGGAGACGCTGTGGGATCCGCGGCAAAACATTCATCTGGGTTGCCGAATCCTGGCCGACCGCCGCGACTGCTTTTACCGGGAAGATCCGGAGGAAAAGTTGAAGTTTGCACTAGCGGCCTACAACGGCGGGCTGGGACCGGTCATTAACGCCCAGGCACTGGCGTTGCGGCGGGGTCTAAATCCCGCGCAGTGGGAGAGCCTGCGGCAGGTCCTTCCGGAGGTGCAGGTCTATTTGAACGGCGAATGGATTCAGCCCGATTACCGCCAAATCATCGACTACGTGAACCGCATCTGGAAGAGATTCACGCTGTGGAACACGTTTGAAGTAATTGCCGAGGCGCCAGTGCCAAGCGGAGAGCAGCAGCACTGACTTGGCCCTGGCTCGTGAAGTCACGCGCCGGGCATCGGGACCGGCCTGGAACAACAACTGAAGGAGAAACAATATGTGGAAGACGCTGGGAGACTTTTTCAAAACCGTGGGTCACCTGTTTGTGGGAGTCGAGCGGACGACGCGGGCGGCACAGCCCGTCATTGACGATATCGCGCACGCGCTGGGCGCCAAGGGGGTGGGTTTTCTTACCGTTGAACACTTGGTGGTCAGCATTCTCGGGGATGTGATTGACGCGGCGCAGCAGGCGGAAAAACAAGGGCTGGAGAAGGGCATTTTGCTCTCCGGGACGGTGTTGCAGGATATCGCCGCCCTGGTCACGCTCCTCAGGGCACATCCCGAGGCGCCGCGCGGCTAGTCGCGGCGGTGCAGCACGAGAAGACCGCAACGAGGGGAGGCACATGCTCTTTTCCCACTGGAAGCACCGATTCGCCCTGGAAGCCCGCAACACCCTGCTGGAACAGGAAAACCGCCGGCTGGGCGCGGCGGTTGAAGAACTCCGGATAGAGCTGACGGCAAGCCGGAACGAAGTACGGCGGATAGCGGACGCGCTGTTGGAGCAGGCCGGCGCGGCGGCGGTGTTTCATCCCCGTCCCGCGCCGCCCACGCCCGGCAACGAGTTGCGTCCTGTAAGGAGGCTGCGCGACTGGCGGCGGGAAATGGAGTTTTTAGAGGCCCAGGCGTTTGCGCGCGCGCAGCGGCCGGGCGAGCACACGGAGGAAAGCGTATGAAGAAGGTATTTCTGACTGTTTTGCTGGCCAGCGCCGGACTATGGCCGCAAGCGCTGCATCGCCTGCCCGACTGTTACGAACCGTTCCAGGTTCAGGGCGGAGGCCGGGTAGTAACGATTGATAACCGGAATACCGCCTGCAGCAGTTGGACATTGGCTTACGCCAGCAGCGGTTTCAGTTCGGTTTCCGTAGAAGCCGATCAGGCGGCGGATAGCGCCGGCCAGCCGGGGAGCTGGAACTTGTGGTCCAGCGGCGCGATGGCGGGAGGGGCAAGCTTTCCGTTGACCAATTTGGCGCAGGCACAGGCTTCGTTTTACGGCTACACCGCCTGGATCGGCGTGAATATCTCCGTGACGGGAAGTGGAACGCTTTCGGGCGTGCTCTACGGCTATCGCGCGAGCGCTGGGCAGGATGCCAATGCCAACGGACCCACTCCGCAGAGCGTCAGCGTCAGCAGCTTGCCGGCGCTGCCGGCGGGCGCCAACAGTATTGGTTCCGTTCAGCAGTCGGGAACGTGGAACGTGAACCTGCATGACTCTTCCGGCGCGGCGGTGAGTGCGCTGCAGAACACCGCGTTGAACGTCGCCGCCGGTGGTACAGACGCGGGAAACAACTATGCCTATTTCCGGGTTGACGCCTGGAATGCAGACGGACAGTCGGGAAACCTTAAGGGTCCCATCACGTGGTCGCGGCTGTCGGCCAATGCCAGCGCCAGCAACTCCAGTTGGGATAACCTGCGCACCGGCAGCGCCGATGGAGGCTCCAAAGTGGGGCAGCTGGAAATCACGCGCGCCTATAATGCCACCACCATCGAGACGGCCACCACGACCACCATCAAAGCCACCACAGGAATCCTGCACCGCATTGTAGTGAACACCGGCAGCGCCGGAGCGACGGTGAAGTTATACAACGTCGGTGGCAGCAATTGCAGCGGCACACCCGCGGGAGCCGACAGCGGGGTGATCACCCTGCCGGCTACTCTGGGCAACCCATTTTTTCTTGATTACGACCAGGTGTTCAGCAATGGAATCTGTGTTGTCACCAGCGCAGCGATGAACATCACGGTGGTGGCGGAGTAGTTAGCACCGTTAGCGGTAAGCGAGTCATTCCAGCATGCCAAACACACTGCATCCTTCCATTGAAGGCGAGCCGGCGCCGGAACTTCCCTACAGCACAGCTCCGCAACGGGGAGAAGAGCGCACCGCCGATGCTCCTCAAGAGGACAACGCTGGGACGGCGGACGGCGATGCGGTTCAGGGTGACCTCCCAGAGGAGTTGCAACGCGCCCTGGCGCAACTGGTGCGGGACTATGAACTGGAAAGCGACAGCGTGCGCCGCCATTATGTGCGCCGTTTTCAGGAGGCGGAAGAGTTCTGGAAGGGAAATCAGAACCTGTACTGGGCGGAACGGGATTTCCGCTGGCATACCCCATTCGAACTGGCGCTGGAGCGCGGATCGGCTGACGATCTGCCCCGTTACGATTACGTGACGAACCTGTACCAGGCCTTTGGACTGTCGGTAATCGCGGCCATATCGCAGCGGCTGCCTCGGGTTCGCTTTGAACCGGTATCGACGATGCACGAGGAAGACGTTGCCACGGCGCGCGCCGCCAGTCAGGTTGCGGAGCTGATTCAGCGCAACAACAAAATGGACCTGCTGGCAATCCGCGAAGCCTATTTGCTCTGGACGCAAGGGCTTTTCGGCGCCTACGTGCGCTATGTGGTGGACGAGGAATTTGGAACCCATCCGGAGACCAGCTATGAATGGAGTCCGGTTGAGGTGCAAGCGGCGGGGTGGGTGTGCCCGGAATGCGGGAAGTTCACGGCGGCGGGAATGGGTGGCCTGGCCACACCAGATGCCGGCACAGCCTGGAACAAATCCTTCCAGCCAGCGGCATCTCCATGGCGGGATCAGCCAACCGAAGCGGAAATCCCCTCCGGCGGAGCGGAAGTCTACTGCAGTCATTGTGGCCAGCCCCTGCCCGGCTCCAGTTACCGCCCGGCGGAGGTCGTCGATGTCCCGGTGATTAGCCGCGTGACACGGGTTCCCAATGGGCAGGAAAAGATCAGCATCTATGGCGGGTTGAATCTCAAACTAATGCCGTTTGCCAGCGACCTGCACGAATCGGGATATCTGATCCTGGCGGAGGAGCAGCACGTGGGCGCCTTGCGAGCCGCGTATCCCGCGCAGGCGGAGCGCATTGCGCCGGACGCCGGCGCGGGAGACATTTACGAACGCCAGGCGCGGCTAAGCCTGCTGGATCCCCCCGGTGGCGCCGCTGTCACCAGCTACGACTCCCTGGTAACCTACCGCCGCTGCTGGCTGCGCCCCTGGGCGTTCTGGGCGCATAACGACCCGGATGTGCGGCAGCGGCTGCTAACCGCCTTTCCGGAAGGCTGTATGGTGGCGCTGGCCGGCGATCTGTTTCTGGAGGCGCGGGCGGAGCGCCTCGATGACCATTGGCGCATCTGCCGCGCCATGCCGGGCAGCGGCATGTATTGCGAGCCCATTGGCGGCAGTCTGATCAGCATCCAGAAGCGGGTGAACGACATCGCCAATATCCAGGCGGAACACGTCGAGTACGGCGCGGCGCCCCCCGTGCTTTACGATGCCCGCTACATCAATGGCGAAGCGCTGGCGAACAAGCGTATGGAGCCGGCCAGCTATACGCCAGTCGTCATCGATGGTCCCGGCAGCAAGGGCCTGGCGGAAATGATTTTCCAGCCACGCATAGGTTTGGACCCAAACATCTATGCGCAAGGCCGGGAACTGATGGAGCTCAGCCAGTTTTTGACTGGAGCACTTCCCGCCGTGTTCGGCGGCAACATGCAGGACGTGACCACCGCCAGCGGTTATGGAATGGCGCGCGATCAGGCACTGGGACGACTGAGCCTTTTCTGGAGACAGATCAAACAGTTCCAAGCCGACCTGATGCTGATCGCGGTGGAGTGCTTCCGCCGCAACCGCACCGCCGATGTGGAGCAGGTAGTTCTGCACCGCTCAGGAGAATACGTCTCCCGCTTCATTCAATTGGGTGACCTCAAGGGCAACGTCACCGCGCATCCGGAAACCGACGAGACCGTACCCATTTTGTGGAATGAAATGCGGCAAAACATTCTCCAATTGCTGCAGTCGCACGATCCTGAGTTGCTGGCCATCCTTTCGCACCCGCTGAATGCCGGACTGCTGCGCAATTATCTCGGGGTTCCGGGCATTGTGTTGCCAGACGACGACAACCGCTCAAAACAGTTTCGTGAACTCGACGATTTGTTACGCAGTGAGCCGGTCTGGGTTGAGGGCCAAGGCTGGACGCCAACCGTGATGCCAGAGGTAAGCGTCGATGATCATCGCGTGCATATCGAAACGTTGCGAGAGTGGGCGGTTTCAGACGATGGGCTGGACATGAAGCAGCGCAATCCCGGAGGGTACAGCAATGTCCTGGCGCACCTGACGGCGCATCAGCGGATCCTGGCGCTTCAGGCGGAGTTGGCCTCCGGCGAAGCGCCAGCGTCTGGCAATGGGCGCACCGCCAGGACAACCGTAAGCGCCCGACCGCACGGCAAGAGTCGAGTTTAAAACCTTACAAAGAGAGAGTGAGCGAATCTATGTTCAACGAACTGCTCGATCCGGAACTGCCGGATGCCGCGGAGCCCCTACCGGCCGAGGCCGGGAAAAACAGTGAACCCAATGCCGCCGTGGAAGCAGCGCCCGCGCAGGCAACCGCGGAGGCGCCACAGGCAGCAGACTCCGCTGCACCAGACGGAGATGAGACGCCGCTGCCAGAGGCACTTTCGGAATTGTTACAGGAACATCCGGAACTGGAGAACTTGCTACAGGAAAAGCCCGGATTGAAGTCCAGCCTGCGCGACCACCTGCGGGCGAATGAGGAACTGGGCGCTTTCCAGAAACTTTTTTCCAGTCTGGACGACGCGAAGTTCGCACAGGAACAGGCGCAAGCACTCGGCGATTTCGACCGGCTGTACTTTTCCGAACACCCGGAGGCGCCCATGCAGCTGCTGGAGCGGCTACGCGACAACCAGTTTCTAAAGGATCCGGCAACCGGCGAGCCCGTACTGGACGAGCAGGGAACGCCGGTTTCCACGGGCGCCTACGACCGGCTCACGGCGGCCTACAGGAACGTTCTGCTGCAGGCACTAGAGACGCGCGCGGCCCAGGAAAGCGATGAACGGCTGCGTGAGGCGCTACAGGTTATTCAGGAGCGGCTGGACGGAAAGGCGGCGCCGGCGGCCAGTGCTACCGCCGCGGCACAGCCTCCCACTCCCGAGAGCGTTCCGCCCGAGCTGACGGCCAAGCTGCGGCGGCTGGAAGAATACGAACGCCGTGCCGCCGGTGAACGGCAACAGAAGGTGCAGAACTATTATCAGGAAGTCGCGCAGGCGGTGGAGCAAAACGTTCGCGCGGATATCGATTCCTTTCTCGCCAGGACCGATCTGCCCCGCTATGTGCGGCAAAAGCTCAGCGATGACATTTTTTCCGCGCTGAACCAGAACGCCAGCAACGACAGCGGCTATCAGACTCGCATTCAGGCCTTGCTGCGCAACGCCGGACTGAACGAACCGGGAAGGGAGCGGGTCGTAGCGGCGGCGCGGGGCTATGCCAAGCAACGCCTGGGCGCGGTGGGACAACACTATCTGCGTCAGGCAGTTCAGGACCTGCAGCAGGAGCAGAACGCGCGCGCGCAACGCGAAAGCGAGCAGCGCAAGCGGGTTGAGGTAAAAGCAGGGGGCGCGGTTCCCGCACCGGTGCGCCGTTCCGACTCGGAACGGATACGCGGCATGGAACATAAACTCGGGCGGAAGCTCACCGATCGGGAGATTCTCGATCTGTAATCGGCCCGGACTGAATCCGGTCACGGCTCATAAGCCTGACCCTGTTTCTCTTTAGGAGTTCTTTTCCTATGGCATTGCAGAATTCCCAAGTCGTTGCCCTGCAGTTGGAGAAGGTGCGCCCCAAGCTGCCAGTGCTCTACGAGCGTGACGACACATTTTTCAGCATGATCCAAAAGCGCGAGGTTGAGCGCGTTTCCACGCGCACCGCGCGCATTCCACTGCAAGTGCAGCCAGGCGGCTCGTTTGGCTACGCCTCCTTCGACGGCGGCGATCTGGGCCGGGGATCGGGCACGTCCTATGACTTCGCCCAGATCACCCCGGTGGGTATTCGTTTCGCGGTCGAAATCACCAAACTGGTGGAGTACGCGACGAACGCCTCCGACAAGGCCGTCGAGAACGCCGCCAAGCGCAACGTGGCGGACGCGATGAAGCAGTTTCGCCGGGACCTGGACGCCTCGCTGCAAACCGCGGGCAATGGCGTATTCGGCACCGTGAGCGCGGTGGCGGGCAGCGATTTGACACTGGCCAACGTTCCCTACGGAGCGCGGCTGCTGCGGGAAAACCAGCGCGTGCAGGTTTACGACTCGACCCTGACGACCAACCGCGGCACCTGCACGATCGCGGCGTTGACCAAAGGCCTGGGTCAGCCGCAATCCATCACTGTGGACGCCGTGCCGGCCGGAACGGTGGCGGGCGACATGCTGATCGTCGATGGCGTCAGCGGCGCAAGTCCGACTTTTATCTACGGCATTCCGTATCACCACAACACCTCGACGGTGGGCACGTGGATGGGCATCAGCCGTGGCAACCCGTATGCCGTCGCCAATGGCGTGAACGCCAACGGTGCGGCCTTGACCTTGCCTCCGATCCGGCTGGCGTTCAACCAGATCCGGCAGTCGGTTGGCGTTGACAGTCTGGGCAGCCTGATCTGGCATGGACATCCGGCGCAGGTCGCCGCCTACGAGGAGCTCGGTTTCGTGATCAGCGAAATCGAAAAGGGTGGTTCCAATCAGGATCTGGATCTGCTCTTCCGCAATAAGACCATGGGTGGCGTGCGCATCAAGGAAAACGTTCACGCCGACACCACGCGCTTTGACCTGATCAACCTGGAGACCTGGGGGCGGGTGGAGTGGCTGCCGATCGATTTCTACGAAGTGGGTGGCAGCACGGTGTTTCCGGTGTACGGCGCCTCGGGCGGTCTGGCGGCCAGCTACTTGTTCTATCTGGTCACGGGCGTGCAGTTTTTTGTGGACAATCCCAAGGCGGTCAGCAGCGTGACCAATCTGGGTTTGCCGAGCGGCTACTAAGCAGCACTGGGACCGGAGGGCGTGTCCCGAGGTGAGGCGCGCCCTTCGCCTTTTTTGGCGGACGAGAGGAAAGCTATGGATCGCATTCAACTATTGCATCGCATCGGCGCCTGCGAAAATCAGCAGGCGCAGGCCGACTGGCAGGGGCCGGCAATTCCGCCCTGTGCGGAACACGCCTCGTACTTGTGCCAGTTTTGTGGACATCTGCTGTGTGGAGCGCACGCTGGCGGGCACTCGCATGCCGCCACCGAGACGCCGGTCAGCCTGGTCAGCCGAGCCCAGGCGCAAAACGCGGCGCTGCGCGAGGAGATCGCGACCTTGCAGCGGCAACTGGCCAGTGCCGAGGCCGCGCAGGCCAAGTCGGAACAGCGCAATCACGTGCTGGAACAGTTGCGCCAGTTATTGTCGGAGGCCTGAGCATGCCGCAACGCAATGACCTCCGTGGCCGCCTGGCGCCGAAGTGGGCCAGCGCGCTGCTCACGCGGCGCTATGGAACCAACCCTTTCGGCGAATCACGCTACCGGTTGGTCTGGGCACCGTCGCGGCTGGAACGCTCGGGCGGGATTTGGGTGGACTGGGACGCGCCAGCGGGGCGGGATGTGGCGGAACGGCGTGTAACGCGCCGGCGCTGCGAAATGCGTTGGATACCGAAATACCCCGGCGAGGAGTGCTGGATCGTAGAGCGCTGGCTACCGGCCAGCGCCTACGGATCGAGAGAGCAATGGTACGCCCCGGTCAGCCAGGGTGGCACGGTGTTGCACAACCGCTCCGCGGGCGGAGAAATCAGCATCTGCTCCTGTGGCGATTACCCGGAATTTGGCGACTACGAAGATATCGGCGCGCGCATGCGCTGGTATCCCACCGAGTCGCACCTGACGCTTGCGATTGACGCGGTTGAGCGGGCGCGGCAAGCCCAGAATGGCGATCTGGAAACCCGCATGCGCCGCAAGATCGCGGCGGCGGAACAACGGCAGGCTGAGCGGGAACGTCAATACGAATTGTTTTGCCGGGACGTGCTGGACGACGCCGACCAGGCGTTTGGCGGCGCGCCATTGATTGGTTACGGCGGAACGCGGCGCCACAGCTCGGTGGAGCTCTGCGAACGCCTGGGAATACGCGAACACCCATTCTAGCCACGATGGTCATGAAACCCGCGCGCCAATTCTTCAGTTGAATAGCCCGGCATCACCGGCGCGGCAGAGACCGTAACGCTCCGGAACGCCGGACGAAAGACCTTCTAAACCACATTGAACATGTCCGGCCACGCGCAACGGCGTTGGCCATGAGGTAAACAGCCATGAGCGAATCTTTTCCCGACACACCCAACTATGCCACCGTCTTCGCAGCCACCGTGGACAGTGTGCTCGGCCTGCGACAAGGAGGAACCACCGACCGCAACCGCAACCGTGCAGTCTACGAAGAGCGGGTGCGCATCGCCCGGCAAAAGCCGACCTCCTGTTTCCTGGTCAACATGAACCGCTTTCCCCTTTATCTCTCGCTGGGAGATCTGGGCACGTTTGAGGTGCCGGCTTGTCCAGCGGAGAAAAAATACATTGTTCATGAAATCAAGGAGGTACGCATATCCATGCGCGATACGGGCGAGGGCAACTTCAACCCCGTGGGAGTGGTGCCCAACGACATCGCGCAGGAGTTCGTGCGTGAATACGGCGAAACCGGCGGCGTGTTTGCCATCGGCATCCATACCGACCCCTTTGAAGAAGAGCTCCGGAAAGCCGAACAACTGCAAGTGAAATGGTTTCGCCGCGAATACCAAAAAGCGGTGGACAGTTGGACGCGCTACCGGCAGCACAAGTTCATCACCGACCGGCAGCGCGATGCGGCGCGCAGCCTGGCCGAGCGCGGTGAACTCAGCGAATTGCCAGAATGGGTGACGCTCACGAACGAAGGACAGCCAAGCGCTTCCTGCCCAGCATGCGGCGAAGACATTAAGCCGAGCGCCCGGGTCTGCCGTCACTGCGGCTACCATCTCGATCCCAGCTGGATGGCGCAACACAGCAAACACTTCACCAAGGAAGAGCATGTCCGGGCGGTACAGTCCGACAGCAGGTAATCCGTTTCGTGCGGCGGCGCAGTCAGCCAACGGCCAGACCTGGTATTCCGGCCGTCCTTCTTTCTCATCTCCAGTTGCCCTATGGACACTGTCACCAACGTATACGATTTGAGCCGGGCTCTGCTCGACGATCCGGAGCGGGATTGGGCGCACGACGACTACTTGCGCCCGTTCCTCTGGATGGCGCGGCGCGAACTAGCGATGGAACTCGGCAGCTATGGCCTGGAGTTTTATCAAAAGGTCGTGGTGCTAACCGCATTGCCGGTGGGCACTGCCGATCTGGGAAGCGCAATCAACGGGGGCGCCCTGAGCGGACTCTGGCAACCCATCCTGCTGGAAGAGCGATTTAGCGGGCAAGATGACACGGCGTGGCAGCAAATGAGCCGGGTGGACGCGCTGCCGGCGCTTCCCTGCCTTGGTTACCTGCAGCAGTACGAATTCCGGGAGGGGAACATCTATTTCCCCGCCACTGTACAAAGCACAGATCTGCGCATCCGGTTCGAAGAGTTGGGCCCGGCACTGGGAGCTGAGGGACAAGCGCTGGAAGTCACCGGGACAGCGCAACTGTTGGCCTATGGAACGGCGGCGCTGGTGGCACGCAGCCGCGGCAATCGTGCTCTGGCATTGGATTTGGCGGCGCAAGCCATTTCGCAGCGCCAGGTACTGATTGCCCGCGCCGTGCGGCAGCTACAGTCTGTCCGCAGGCGTCCCCGGTCCTTCAATCCAGCATTTTAATTTACCCCCACTTGGGTGGTACCGCACACCGCCGTATGGATGAAACAATCATGACGCTCCAGCGCCTTTTCAGCATGATGAAAGCAGTTTCACCTCGCCGCCTGCTCATCCGCCTGCCGCTCTGGGCCTCAGCTTTGTTTTGGCTGCTCGCTGGGCTCCGGGCACAAACGCCGGCAAACTTTTCCAAGCCCAGCATTGCCGGAATGGCTATTGCCAGCCGCTATGGCGTCTGGCGCCTTACAGGAATCGCAAAGCCCGGCACCACAGGCCAGAACGTCATCACACTGGATCAAAGTACTGCCACCCTTCCGGATGGCACCAGCTTTTTGCCACTTAGCGTTAATACCCCATTGATGATATCCGATGCTCCCGGCAGCAGCGTAACTGTTACGCCGCAGGAGGTGAACTGCTCATCTGGGAGCGGCATTTGCACCATTACAGCGATCTTCCCCCGCACGCTTGGAAACCGTGTCACTCTGTCCAGCGCGACCGGTGGAGTCCAGGAGGCGCTCAACGCGCAGGCAACGCGCGGCGGAATCGTGTTGGCGGACGCCGGGCTGAAGCAGCCGCTGGCCAGCTACCTGCCGCAACTGCACCTTACTTCAGGCGTTCTGCTCGTTGAGATTGATCGCGGCAGCTGGCAGTTTTACGCCGCCGGAGCGACCGGCGCTCCGCAATTATTGGCGGGGTTCAACAGTGCCGGCACTTCAAGCTTAAACAGATTAGCGAGCCTGAACGGGGTCCAATTCGTCAGCACGCACAACTTTTTGCCCCAACAGCCGGGAACGTCATTGGCTCCGAATAGCGAAGTCACAATCACCCCCCCCTGGCAATCCTTACCGCCAGGGTTAATCGCGGGCGACTCCATTTATCTTAGCGGCGGCGCGGGGACCGCCGAGACTGTCGTTGTCACCAACACGGGCACTAATTGCCCCAACGGCAGCGCCAACTCGATTTGCTTTACGCCCTCGCAGTCCCACAGCGGCAACTGGACTCTCCAGAGTGCAACCGCGGGAGTGCAGGAAGCAATCAACGACGCCGGTCCGGGCGGCTGGGTCTGGGATGATACGGCAAGCGCGGAGCTCTACGCACCGGTCGTGATCAACAGCACCGTTCGCATTACCGGTTTTTCCAACAGCGACTCCGGCATTGGCACCACCCTAATCCAAAACACCCCGGGAGAGGACGTTGTCCAGATTGGCAGCTCCGGCGCCGCGCCTTCGGATGTCGTTCTTGAGGACTTGATGGCCGAGGGCGTTAAAGGAGATGGCAGCGACGCGGGCGTAGCTTTTCACTGCCTGAACTGCATCAAGCTCAAGCTGATCAACGTGACGGGAAAACAGGCTCACGACGGGGTTTACTTCGATTCGTCTTACGGTCATGCCTTTGATGCCTCCGTCACCGGCTCCCATTTCATCGGGAATTATTACGGAGTACACATCGTGGGCGGGTCCGCTAATCGCCTGACATTCGAAGGCAATACGATCGACGGCAATGTCTATGGGGTCTGGGACGACGGCGGGTGGGTTCACACCTGGGTCGGCAACGATATCGAAGCCAACACACGTTCTGGATACTGGCAACAAGTGTCGCAGCCGGCGCTATACTCAGCGCACAACCTCCTTCTGCACGGGAACTATTTCGAGACCAACGGGGCCAACACGGCCGGACAGGGTGATCTCAATCTAGGCGCGCTGGTCAACGGCGGCTCTGGAAACAACGGCGCCGGTTGCATTGGCTGTGACATCGACGACAACGTCTTTAATGCCTCTCCGGGTGGCAACACAATAGCCATTCAACTTGGCGCATTTGATGGAACGCTCAGCAACAACACCTATTCCGGCTATGGCGCCGGCAAGCTGGTCACCACCATTTCGGGCCCCAACCCGAACTATACGCACGCTCTTTCGCTAGGCGACGCTTCAAGCCGGGCGGGCACGATCCAGCGGTTGGACGCCAATGGAACACTGACCCTGGGGGGCACGGATCAGTTGCTGGACCAGTTTGGTTCCCCGCTGTTGGATACCACGCTTGAATCACCAACCGGGCTGGTCAGTGTGCGCGGAGTCAGCGGTGGATTGAAGACCAGCAATCCGGCCATTCTTGCACTCGATGGAGACTCCTCCGGACAGCGTGGAAGTTCACTCCTATGGCGTAATCAGCACGTCAATGAATTCGGCATCAACAATGATCCGTATGGCTCGAATTCTCATGACTGGTGCGCACTGATGGACTATGCCAACCCGGCCCAGGGAGTCTGTCTGGCGTACGAAAACGGTGGCCATTGGAAATTCAACGCAACGGGAGAGCCAGGCACCGTCACACTTCCGGGTGACTACCAGTTTTCCCAACAGGCCAATGGTGACCAGACGCTGGTGATCAATCGCAATACTGATACCAATCCCTCCGGGTACCTCCTCGACCTGGAGGACGCGACTCTCTCGACGCCTTTGTTTCGCGTAGACGCTACGGGTGCGGTGGTGGCCGGCCGATGGAACGCGGGCCCTTTAAGCTCGCCCTCGGTAACAACGGCAAGCCTTCAGCAAAGCGCCGCGACAGGCCTCAACTCCACCGGAGCCAATCTGACGCTGGCGGCCGGACAAGGCACGGGTAATGCTGCCGGCGGTGTTGTTCAGTTCGAGATTTCTCCATCTGGTACAAGTGGCAGCGGGACGAATCCACTGGTGCTCGCCGGAAGTATTCAACCAGATGGAACGCTGGCCTGGAATTATCCGGTGTCCAGCCAAGGCAACACTCTTCTCACGGCCGCTTCCATGCCCCTTGCCGGGCAGACGGGGAGTATTTTGGGACAAGCGTTCGCAGCGGGCACTTGCGCCACCTCCGCGATCACCATCTCCGGAGTGGCTGCCGGCATGACCGCGGCCGCCAGCCCGGAAACTGACCCCGGACCAGGATTCACCTGGGAAGCGTTCGTCAGCTCAGCCAACACCGTCCTGGTGCGGCTCTGCAACATCAGCGGCGCCGCTGCCACCTCGGCGGCCAGCATCTATGACGTCCGTGTAATCCGGTAATAGGGTTACTTCACCGCAACGTTCTCATTTTTGTTCAAGGAGCTTTTATGGCTTGGAGTTACAACATCAGTTCACTGATTCCTTCCGGGAACACGATCAATGTGTTTGGCCAGTTGCAGTTCAGCGGAAGCTACACAACTGGCGGCGACGCTGCCGGGGCTTTTAATATTGGCGGCAATACCGCGGGCCTGCCACAGTTCACCTTGACCTCCGGGGTGCATGCGGCGCTTCCGCCGACGGAGTACAACGTGCAACTCGATGGAGGCTACCTGGGGGTGGTAATTCCCGGAGCCGGTGCCGCACTCAAGATCAAAGTGATCAATCCTGCGACCGGCGCGGAACTGGCGGCGGGCGCCTATCCGGCCGCGCTCACCAGCGCTGTCTACCACACCATGCAGTTGGCCTATTTGAAGAACCTGTAATCGCCGGCAAACGACAGGGGGCGGAGCAACGCTTGCGCCCCTGACCTTCCGGCGGAACAACGCTCTGCATTTCTGAAGCAAACAGGTCTGCGTAGTCTTCTACCCTTCCCTTTTGTTCGTCACTTGCCTTTGCCATGTTTGAAGGATTCATTCCTGTGCCGGTGGAACGGTTTGGCAGCCTGGTCACTCTTTGGCCGGCGGAAAAGCTGCCCAATGGCGTTTCCCCTGACTGCCGCAACGTCCGGTTTACGCCCTCCAGCGTGATGACCAGGGAAGGGCTCACGCGTGTGTTCAGCGCGCCGTTGCAGGGGCCAGTGCTTGGCTTGGGAGGATTGATCACCGCCACGGGGCGGCAGTGCGCAATGGTGCTGGACAGTACCGGAGAGCTGTATCAGGAATCCACGCCCGGCAGCGGCACCCTTACGGCGCTCCATCCACCGGACGCGGTTCCGGGTGGCTCATTTATGAATTGCGCCAGCGCCTATGGGCACGCTTACATGGCCATTTCAGATGGCCGTACGGGCGTGGTTGCGCCAGTTGAATTTGATGGTGTGAATGTAGACTCGGTGGGAGTAGCGGCGGCGGCGGGATCGGCGAACGCGGGTGACTCGCCTGACGCGGGCAACATCGCCGCCGGATTGCGCTACGGAGTGGTTCTGTTCCGTACGCGCAGTGGATACCTGAGCGCGCCCCAGGCTCCATTTCAATGGACGGCGGCGGGTGGCAAACAGGCGGCAATCTCATCGCTGCCGCTGGGGCCGCCACAGGTCACCGCACGCGTGGTCGCCTTCACAGTCGCGGGCGGCTCCAGCGCAGGCCCCTACTTTTATATTGGCGCCTCCGACACTATCAATGGGGTACAAGAGACCTCGACCGTTGTTGAAGACAACACCACCACCCAGGCGACTTTTAATTTCGATGACGCCTTCCTGGCCGCTTCAACCGATTGCACAGTCGCCTTCCGCAAAATCGTTTTGGTTGCGGAGACGGGTATAATTTACTCGCCCACCACACGCCGGCTTTTGTGGTGGGGAGAAGCAGCGCAACCCAGCCTGCTGCGTGTCAGCGAACCCGACGATCCGGAAACTTACCTGGGCGACACCGGCTTTGTGCTGATTGCGGAAAACAATGGGGAACGCCTCACCTGCTGCTTCGAGTACCGGAGCCAGATCATCGCCGGCAAAGAACACTCAATTTACCTTGTGACACCAAACAGCGGCGATCCTGCCACCTGGAGCGTCAGTTGTATTGCGCAGAAGATTGGGATCTGCGGTCCGCGCGCCCTGGCCATCAGCAACGATATCGCCATTTTTGCGCATCGCAGCGGCGTCTACCTGTTTAACGGGGGCGACCCAACTCTGATTTCGCTGGAAATCGACAATCTCTGGAAGCAGGTCAACTGGCGCTATGGCCACACTATCTGGGCAGATATTGACGCGGAAACACAACAGGCCCGCATCGGCGTGCCAATGGGCGCTTCCACCGCGCCCAGTGAGGTCTTCAAAGTCGATTTCAGCGAGGGCTGGAATCCGCCCGTTGTCTTCAGCCGTTTCGCGGGTATTGAGCGCGCCTACCCGGGACGCAAATGGAGCCGGGACAGCATTGCCGCATTTCAATTGCTGCGCCTGGAACGCACTGTACCCGAAGGCCCTCTTCCCGGCGCGTTTGCTCCCAGTGACATCGACAGCCAACTGTCCACCTCCCAGCTCCTGGTCGCTTCCTCCACTGAAGCGGCAGTCCATCAGATTGATCCCACAAGTCGTACCGACAACGGAGCGCCCATCGAGGCGTTTTATCAGACCGCTTTTCTCAATGCCACGCAAAACCAGACAGGGAGCTCTTTGGGAATGCTTGACCTGGGCGGCGTAACGGTTTCCGCTCAAGGCGAGGGCAACCTGTGCGTGGAAGCGATCAGCAACGACGCTGACACTCCACGCCTCCTGCGCAACCTGCCGCTTACACCGGTGCTGCCCGGCGACCAACGCATAGGCTGCCGTGTTCGCGGCGAACGCATCGCACTGCGCATGAGAGTCACGGAACCCGGGGCTCATTTTGAGGTTCAGCGGCTGGCATTATGGCTGCGCACCGCCTGGACGACAAGAACGCAGTCCTGAACATCGTTATGCCTTTCGACCGGCATTATTTCTTGCCTCTCCGCAACACCGCACCGCTGGTTTACCGCGGCCTTGACGAGTTGGTGACTTATGTGGAGCACATGGCAACGCAACTGGGTGTCGAGCCCCGTCCGGCCGCCCAGGTTGCGGAGTCGCAATCGATACCACCGCCTCTGCCAGCTAACTCATTTGCGGTAACGGGCGTCGACGGTCACTTTCACATCAGCATTGCCAACAACTCCGGCAACCGTGCTCCGGTGCTTCATGAGCTGGCTTCATCGACCGACTCCACGTTTCCGCCGGAGAACACGACGACCTATGGCCCGGAAAGCCGACTCGAGTGGGACATTGCCGCCCCGGGAGCCACGTTTTACTGGCGGCTGCGCTCACGCTTTTACAACTCCGGATTCGGCAGCACTCTCTACGCCCCCAATGGGCCAGCATCTCCGGCGCCAATAAGCGCCGGGCTGTTGCGCAGCTCATCCACATCCGTGCGCCAACAGCGTTCGGCGCACACGCTTGTGGTCTGGGCGGAATTTGTGGCAAGCGGCGGCGCATTGTCGAATGGCGACACAAGCGACGGCACACCTACCGTGAACTGGAGTGCGGCAACCATCTTTAATAACGGCGGAACCGGCCAGATCAGCGTTCCAAAAACCACCATTCGTGGCTTGGCCGTCAACACCACATACGCTGTGCTTTGGGACAGCTCCGCGGCGACCGCTCGTCTCCTCACCAATGCATCCTCGGCACTGGCGGACACACAGATCTATCTTGCGACCGTGCAGACGCCGGCGACCAGCGGCGATGCGGCCAGCAGCGCCGGCGGTGGCGCCACAGGTTTAGGTGTTACCACCAATGGCGGCCGCTACACATTCATCTGACGAGGACGAGGACCAAGGTAATACTGAAGACCGGCTTCTCCGCAGCGAGACACCACTATGGTTATTCCGTACGAAGTATCACAGCATTTTGATCGCAAGTCGGGCATGGGCAGTTTTGAGCTCATGGCCGTCGAACTCGATGAGCAGGGGCGGTTCAAGGGGCTGGGTGCACTGGGCCAGTTCCACTATTCACATGATTGCGACTATCCGCAGCTTCGGGCTCAGGCGGAAAAAGATACAGTGCGCCATTACGAAGCCATATTGCGCCAGGAGCAAACGCGTTCGCGCCGATAAAATGCCTTCCCTGGAGACCGATGTCGCGGTGCGAGACGGCTTCGCCTTGCGTCTGGCCACCGCCGCCGATGAACCAAGCTTGCGCGCCATCCATGCGCGTCAACTGCGTTATACCGGCTTTCAGTACGCCTGGCCGGAGCTGTTCACCGATCCGCGCTATTTTCGCGTTTACGTTTTGGAACTGGACGGCAAGGTCCAAGGCTCGCTGGTGGCGCATGCCACAACGGAGTTGTTTGTGATCGCCGACCGGCCGCGTATCCTGCGGGCACTGCTGCGGCGCAAGCGCCGTCTGGAGTGCGAACTGGCGGCCGCCGGCGCGGACGAACTCCATGCCTTCGTACCAGTGAGCATGCTCAGCCGGATGCGGCAGTTTCTTAAGCGCATGGGAATGGCGCCCACCTCCGCCACGTGCAGGACATTTTACCGTTCGCTCTCCACCACATGTACGGTCAGCGAACCAGAAACCGAGGACAAAAATCATGGGACGAGCCGATAAGACACGATTCAACCAGGAACAACAGGCGCAACTGCAAGCCAACAACGAAATTCTCGGGCAAGCCGCCCAGGACCGTGCCGCGGCGCGTGGCCTGCTCATGCCTCAACTGCAGGATATCCTTGCTCACCCTGGTTACTCCGATAGCGAACAGCAGCGCATTCTGGGCGCCACGGATGCCGGCATTGGCGGCTCATTTGGTGATGCCCAGCAACAGCTTGCAAGCCGTGCCAGCCGCACCGGAAACGCGGCAGGTTTGATTCCCGCGGAAGAGGAAATGGGGCGGCTGAAGGCGCAACAGATGAGCGCCACCAATGCCGCACTCAGTAAGAACTTCGCCGATGCCGCCATCCAGCAACGCGACTTTGCCCTGAACGGCCTGGCCGGACTGATGCAAAGCGCGACACCATTGATGCAATCTTCGCTGGCCTCCAGCACTGGGCTGATCGGCGATCAGGCGCGTCTGGCGGCGACGCCTGCGATCGGGACCCAACTGGCTCTCGCGGGCTTGCACGCCATCGGCGGCTCGGGCGGCAGGAGTTAAGCCGCACAAGCTCAACCACCGAGCACTTCCTCTGGGCTGAATATTCCGCAAGCGTTTTTTTTACTTCAGGAGTGACTATGGACTACCAGGACCTCATCGATCAGTTGCTGGCCAATCCTCGAAAGCCCGGCTTGGCCGGAAATATCAGCCGCATTCTTGCAACCATTGCCGCCGGCTTCGGCCGCCATCGCGCCCCGGAATTGGCTGGCATCAATCTCACCGTGCTCGCCCCCAATGCCGATCAACCGGTCTCCGGAGAAATCCATCAAGGCCATGTTGTGAATCAGGGCAATGCGCAGTTTCATGCCGCCGACAATAGGCTTCCGCAGCATGCGGTCCAGTGGATTTTTGGGGTACCGGCCCCGGCCCAGCCCAGCCGCGGCCTCGCGCCCAAGGCTGTGCGTCCTGAAGCTCAGGACTAGGCATGTGGGAACCCAGAAGCAAGCCACAGGCCCTCGCGCTTTCTTGTGGGGCTGATTTCCTGCTTTTTGGCGGGGCCGCAGGCTCGTTGAAATCGGAAACCATGCTGATGGACGCCTGCCGGGAACTTGAGAACGGGCAGTTGCGCGCAGTCCTCTTCCGGCGCAGCTTCCCGGAACTCGAAAAGAGTCTCATCCGCCGCAGTCATGAGGTGCTGCCCTCCTTCGGCGCGCGCTATAACGAGCAGAAGCGCCGCTGGAGCTTCCCTGCCGGCGGCACGCTGGAATTTGCCTATTGCGAGCGGGAAAAGGACATTTACCGCTACCAGGGTGCGGAGTACTCCTTCATCGGCTTTGATGAATCCACGCACTTTGAAGAGTTTCCCATTCGCTACATGATGTCGCGCCTGCGCTCCACTGAACCCTCCCTGCAACTCCGGGTGCGCCTGGCCACCAATCCCGGCAATGTCGGCCACAGTTTTCATAAAGCCATTTTTCATGGCCCGAGTTGCACCCATTGCCGTATCACTTCCCAATCCCGGCAGCCCGGTGTGACCTACCAGGACGCCGTCTGGCCCAGCGACCTCCAGCCCATTCGCAAGTCCACCTGTTTTATTCCCGGCCGCATACAGGACCACTCGCTGCTCAGCGGGTCCTACCAGGATGCCTTGGCGGCGCTTCCCGGCTCGTTCCGTAAAGCGCTGCTGGAGGGGTGCTGGGAGGTCTTCGAAGGACAGTACTTCGACAACTGGCGCCCCGATGACATGGTGGTGCGGCGCGCGCTGCTGGCTGAGCAGCCCAGCTGGCCCTACTGGGTGGGTGCGGATTATGGCTTCAATGGCAGCCAGGCAGCGGCCTACCTGTTTTGCAAGAGTCCTGCTACGCCGGAGTTTCCACACGGACGCAGTTGTGTGGTCGAGGAGTACACCGCCAAGCACCAAAAGGCCGGCGACTTCGCCCGCGAACTGCGCCGCCGCTTTGTCCCGGAAGCTTCGCAGCGGCAGATCAGCGCCTGGTATTTATCACCCGACGCCTGGAACCGGCGTGGTGACGATTTCAGCCTCGCCGAACAAATGCGGCAGGCTTCGGGCATTGTCTTCGAACCGGCCAGCAACGACCGCCTGGGCGGAGCCATGCTGCTTTATAGCCAACTGGATAGTGGCGAGCTGCTCATCGCCGACTCCTGCCGGGAACTCATCGAGTCCATTCCCACACGTATTCACGACCCCAAGCGCCCTGACGACATCCTGAAAATCCATGGCGATCCGCTTGACGACTGCATTGATGCGCTGCGCTACGGCGCCTATAGCTACATTCAGCCCGCCCGCAATGCCAGTGCTCCCAACGAAATCAGCGCCGACCCCACGATTGCCATGCTGCAGCGGCGGCGGGCGGAACACCAACTGCAGTCGCTTCCGGTCCGCTACATGCGTCCCAACGCGGGACGCCGCACCGTCTCGTGATGGAAAGGAATGACTATGGCTTGCTCGAGAATCTGGCTCCATGGCCTCGCCGCAGCCGCCTTTGGCGGCGCCGCAACAGCGTTGGCGCAATTACTGGCCGCACCTCCCGCGCCGCTCAGCGCGGAACTGTTGCGCCGCGATGCCGGCGCCGTGCTCATGGGAGCGCTGGTCGCCGTTCTCGCCTACTTCAAGCAGAGTCCACTGGCAACGGCAGCCGGTGAGCCGCCGCCGGGCGCCCCCGCGCCGTCGAATCCGGCAGCTCCGCCGCTAAAGTGACTGCCAAAAAACGCCGATTCACTCACTGCCGGCTTTGCAACCGGTGTCGTTTTCGCTAGAATGCCCTGAGCCAAAGATCGTGGAGAGCTGAATCTCACCCATGCTACCCAAGCCATCCGTTGACGCCTATCGCGCCGAAACCATCAGCATAGTTACGCAAATCTTCTCCACTATGCTGGCCACTGAAGTTCGCGCACTCGAAACCGAGTGGCCCAGTAACGAACCGCACCTGACCGCGGTCGTCTTCTATGCCGGAGATTGGCGCGGCGCCTTGTCGATCAGTTGTACCCGGCCCCAGGCTTGCTACTTCGTCGGCAAACTGATGTGTTCCGATGCCGCACCACAGGTCAACGACGAAGTGCGCGACGGTTTGGGTGAGCTCGCCAACATGATCGGCGGCAATTTGCAGCCCATGCTACCGCCGGGAACCAACCTATCCATTCCGACCGTGGTCGAAGGGCACGATTTCCGCCTCTGGTTTTGCGGCGGCGACCCGGTACATTGGGTCACCTTCGACAGCCCTGCCGGGGTCTTCCGCGTCATGCTGCTGACCGAAGCCGGCATTGAAAACCGGTAAGTGAAAGGGCCCGCCACAATGGCGGGCCCTTTCGTTTCCCGCAACCACACTGCCTCGGTTACGCTTCCATCCGCAGCACCAAAACCGGCTCCAGCATAAATGGGCAGCGGTCGATCTCCTTCACCGCCGACTGCAGTGCCGGTTCGGAGACGGGCTCGACGGTGATGACGAACGACAGCCGCGCCTTCTCCATATGCGGCTCCTGCACCACCGAATCGATATTGATGCCATGCCGCGCAATGATCTCCGCCGTCCGGGCAATAATGCCCGGCTGATCATGGACCGTGAGGCGCAGATACCAACTGCAGGGGCGTGGTTCACGGCATACCTGCAGTTCTTTACCCCCCAGAAATCCGCTCAGCAATTTCGGGCTGAGGCTGCCCACGCTGAAGTCGCCGCCGATTTCCATCAGATCGGAAACCACCGCTACTCCGGTCACTTCGCCGCCCGCGCCGCGACCGTAGAACATCTGCAACCCGACTTTTTCGCCTTCCAGAAATACCGCGTTATTAACCCCTTCCACTTTGGCCAGCATCGATTTATTGCTGACCAGCCAGGGCCGCACCGACACTTCTATTCCGGAACCATTGCTTTCCGCCGCCCCAATCAGCCGGATCGTGCCGCTTAGGCGGCGTGCGTAGTGAATGTCCACCGCGGAAATAGAGCTGATCCCCATAGTGGGGATATCCTGCGCCCGCAGCCGCTCACCAAACGCCAGCCGTACCAGGATGGCCAGCTTGTCACGCGCATCAATCCCCTCCACATCAAAGGTGGGATCGGGCTCGGCGTAGCCGGCCTTCTGTGCGGCCGCGAGACAGTCGGCAAAGTCCAGCCCCTGCGATTCCATTTGCGTAAGGATGTAATTGGCGGTTCCGTTGAGGATGCCGCGGATGGCGCGCAGCCGGTCCCCCGCCGTTCCTTCCGCAATCGCACGAATCACGGGAATGCCGCCCGCCACCGTCGCCTCAAAGCCCAGCGGCAGGTGCTGTTCCCGGGCCAACGCAAACAGTTCTTCGCCGTGCTCGGCCAAAAGGTTCTTGTTGGCGGTGACCACCGGCTTGCCGCTCCGCAACGCCGCCAACACGACTTCGCGGGAATGAGTGGTGCCCCCCATGGTTTCGACGATGACGTCCACTTCGGGGGAATTCACCACTGCGTTCCAGTCCGAGACGACCTTCACCCCGGCCGGCGGTTGCGCCACGGGAGAGCGGCGGCAAACTATCCGCACCTCGAGCCGAGCGCCGCAGCGGCGGGTAATATCTTCGGCGTGGTCCCGCAAAACACTCGCCGTCCCCTGCCCGACCGTGCCGTAGCCGACAATACCGATTCCAACTGTCTTCACTGGGCCTCCCAACGCGCGGCCGGATCAGGCCAGCGCCCTCTCCCAACTTTTCACCGCCCCATCATGATCCATCCTGGTCGCCAGCAGTTCCGCGGACAATCCGCGCTGCCGCAGAAATTCCGCTGTGGCCACGCGATGCCGCTCCATATCCGCACCCGGCTCCAGTACCATCAACACAGAAGGCCCAGCGCCGCTCAGCGCAACGCCCACGACCTCCGGATGCGTTTTGTACGCGCGCAGCGCTCCCAACAGCGGACACAGCGGCTCGCGGTAGGGTTCGTGCAACCGGTCGTGAAGCGCGGCGCGCAGTGCGGCGCTATCACCCTGCATAAAAGCCGCCGCCAGCAACATACTGTTCTGAACGTTGGCGATGGCGTCCGCTCTCGAGTAGGCGGGTGGCAGCACCCGGCGGGCGGCTTCCGTGGACAAGGGCTCTTCCGGAACGGCCAGCAACAGCGGCCACTCCAGCGGCGGCCACACCCGGAACGTGAGCGGATACTGCCGCGGATGCTCAGCCTCTGAGCGGCCACGGGCAATCACAAATCCGCCCAGCCAGCAGGCAGCCGCATTATCCGGATGCCCCTCGAGCGCCGCCGCCCGCGCCAGGATATCTTCGCTGTTGAAACCCAGGCCGCCCACCAGGTCGGCCAGAGCCACACCCGCGACGCGCGCCGCTGACGACGATCCGAAACCCTTGCCAATCGGCATCGCATTGTTGATTTCCAATGCCAAGGGAAGTGGCTCGTGACCGGCGCCGGCGAGCACTGCGCGGTAGGTTTCCAGAATCAAATGCTTTTCCAGCGTGCCGCACACATCGGCATCGCGCCCCTGGGCTCGTACGCTGAACTCTGCCGCCGGACGCGCCGCAACATCCAGATAAATTGCCAACCCCAAACCCGCCGCGTCAAAGGCGGGCCCCAGATTGGCCGTGGTGGCGGGAATGCGCAGGTGAAACTCGCGGTTTCCGGATCGCTTGCTCATATCTTTCACGCGGGCTGGCGATGTGTCTCCAACACCCGCAACACTGAATCGGCGTTAGCGTCGAGCAGCACCGGCGGACGGCGCGACGGTTGCGCCTCGGCGTACTCGGCAAGCAGCTCTCCGCGATGAAACAGCAGCGTGTATTCCGGATCCTTCAGCATGTGCCCGGTCAGGATGAGAACCACGCGATCCTCCGGTCCGACAAAGCCGTCGCGCACCAGGCGTTTCAATCCGGCCAGAGTCGCGGCGGAAGCGGGTTCGCACCCAATGCCATCACTTCCGATTTCAGCTTTGGCAACCGCCATTTCCCCTTCACTCACGTCAATGCAGGCGCCCTCGGTGGCGCGCAGCACCGCCAATGCCTTCTTCCAGGAGGCCGGATTCCCAATGCGAATAGCCGTAGCCAATGTCTCGGCCTGCACCGGTTGGAGTTCGCGCCCCTGATTTTCCCGCAGGCTGCGCACCAGCGGGTTGGCGCCCTCCGCCTGAATGATGGAGATCCGGGGCAAACGGCTGATCAGCCCCAATTCCCGCATCTCCAGGAAGGCTTTGCCTAAAGCCGAGCTGTTGGCCAGATTGCCGCCGGGAACAATCACATGGTCGGGAACTTCCCAGTTCAACTGCTCCATCATTTCCAGGGCAATCGTCTTCTGCCCCTCCACACGAAACGGATTTACGGAGTTGACCAGATAAATCGGCAGACGCTGGACCACTTCGCTCAGTACCCGCACGCAACCGTCAAAATCAGTCCTTAACTGGCAGGTTACGGCGCCGTATTCCAGCGACTGGGCGAGCTTTCCCCAGGCAATCTTACCTTCCGGAATCAGCACCAGACTGCCCATGCCCGCACGCGCCGCGTAGGCCGCCATGGAGGCCGAGGTGTTTCCGGTGGATGCACAGGCGACCCATTGAAAGCCCCGTTCCCGCGCCAGCGAAATCGCTGCCGTCATCCCAGTGTCCTTAAAAGATCCGGTGGGATTCATGCCCTGGTGCTTGGCCAGTAAATGGCGCATACCAGCAGCCTGAGCGCAGCGCGGCAGATCGTAAATCGGCGTATTGCCCTCACGCAGCGTGACCGGGTCCAGCGGACGGCTCAGAATGGGCAGCAGTTCGCGAAAGCGCCAGACGCCGCTCTGATCCGCGGGTATTGGCGAAAGCCGCCGCTCCAGCCAGAGCTTGCGGAGTTGCTGCCCGCGCAGCGCTTCCGGCCATTGGTAAACCACCTGCAGCAGGTTCCGGCAGGCGGCGCAACGGAAGTCCGGACTGGGCTGTTCGCATTCGGCCTGGCACTGAATACAGCGCAGGGCAAAGCTGGTTGCGCTCTTGGCGGAAACACTCATCCTTACACCCCGCTCTTCAGGCTTTGAGAAGAACCCAAACCCCAGCGCTGTTCCTGGCCGGCATCCCGGCCGAGAAACTCATCATGCACCGCCCGCACCGCGTCGGCCGCGCGCAGCGCCTCCACCGCGAAACAAATATTCAACTCGCTGGCGCCCTGCGCGACCGCGATCACGCTGACGTTGCGTCCCGCCACCGCCGTAAACAGCCGGCCTAAAACGCCCGCCGTTCCCCGCATCGTCTCGCCCAGCACGGCAATGACAGCGATGTCCCTGCGGATGCGAATGGGATCCAGCACACCGTGCTTGAGTTCCACTCGGAAAAGTTTGTGCAGGGCTGCTGAGACGTGTTCGGTTTCCGCGTCGCGCAGCACCAGACCCAGCGAGTTTTCCGAGGAGGATTGGGTTGAAAACAGAACGTCGGTGTTGTCGTGTCCAAAGCGGAGAAAGAGGCGCCCGAAAACCTCCGCGTAATGCATGTCGGAGCGGGTTGTCAGCGTCACCAAGCTGGCCGGAACCACCGCGGTCACCGCCTTGACGGGGGAACTGGCGGCCTGATCCGCCGTGCGTACCGCCGCAATTTTCGTGCCCACCGCCCGCGGCTGGAAAGAATTCTTGATCCATATCGGAATGCCGGCATCCATTACTGGCCGCATGGCCTTATGGTGAATGACCTTGGCACCGTAATAAGAGAGCTCAATCGCCTCGGCGTAGGTAATCTCCGGAAGGCTGCGCGCTCCAGGACAAATGCGCGGGTCGGCGGTGAGCACGCCGTCCACGTCGGTCCAGATCCAGACTTCATCACAGTCCAGGGCCGCTCCGATAATCGTGGCCGACGAATCCGACCCCCCTCGTCCCAAAGTGGTCGGCTGCCCTTTGCTATTGGCGCCGCTGAATCCGGTGACCACCGGAATCGAACCCGCCTGCAAAAGCGGCAGCAGCACTTCCACGGCATTGCGGCGGGTGCCTTCCATATCCGGGCTGGCGTCGCCAAAACGGTCGTCGGTCAACAAAACGCGGCTGGAGTCCACAAATTCGCCTTTGGCCCCCAACTGCCGCAGGGTAGCGGCAAAGATGTAGGCCGACATCTCCTCGCCCATGGGCAGAGCCACGTCGAGCACTTGCGGCGTGGTTGAACGCAGCAACAGCACGGCGCGGCAGAAGCTGCGGAACTCGTCGATAACCCCATGCACCTGCTTGCGGACCGGCTCGCGTTCGCTTCCTTCCAGCAGTGCGTCCATCACCGTCTGATGGCGCACTTCCATTTCCCGCAGCAGCGATTCAACGTCGCTCTCGGCTCCCTTGCGTGCCGCCGTCACGCTGCGCAGAATCAAATCGGTTACTCCGGAGAGGGCTGATACCACCACCGTTACCTGATGTTGCTGGGCGCCTTCGACCACCAGGCGCGCCGACTGGCGGATGCGTTCAGCGGTGCCCACCGAGGTTCCGCCGAATTTCATCACGATCAAACTCATCGTTGTTTCTCCCACGCCGCTGGTCGGCCCGTCACTTTACCTCAGCTCGCGTTGTAAAAAAGGCGCGGTGCGCCGCAGCGCCTGAATCCGCATCACTGAACCCGCGTCAACCAGTCCTGGTGCCGCTCCGCCCGCCCTTTCACCGCGTCAAAGTAGGCGCTCTGCAGCCTTTGCGTCACCGGCCCCGGAACCTCAAAGCGAAACACCTCGCCTTGGGAAGCTTCATCCAGGCGGCTGTCGATCTCCCGGATGGGAGTCACTTCCGCCGCCGTACCGGTAAAAAACGCCTCCTGCGCTTGCTTCAGGTCGTTGACGTGGAGCGGCCGCTCCTCGATCTCCAGGCCCTGTTCGCGCGCAATCCGCAGCACCGAATCCCTGGTGATGCCTGGAAGAATTGCCGATTCCGCCCCATTGGTCACCAGCCGGCCATGCTGCACCAGAAACAGATTCTCTCCTGAGCCCTCGGCAATGTTGCCGGAATCGTTGAGCATGATCGCTTCGTTGAAGCCGCGGCGATGCGCCTCGGTCACCGCCAGGTAGGAGTTCAGATATTGACCGCAAGCCTTCAGGTTCATCGGCAACGAAGACAACGCAATGCGGTGCCAGCGGGAAAAGCAGATGCGGACGCCTTCGCGCATCGCCTCGTCGCCCAGGTAGGTATCCCACGGAAAGGCCAGGATGGCCACCTCGACGGGATTATCCGAGCGCCCCACTCCCAGGTTGCCGGCCCCCAGGTACGCGATCGGGCGCAGATAACAGGATGTCAGGTGATTGGCGCGAATCACTTCCAGGCACGCCGCCTCCATCTGCTCGCCAGTGAAAGGAACTTTGAAGTAAGCGGAGGCCGAGTTCAGGAGCCGTTCAATGTGCGCGCGCAGGCGGAAAACCGCCGGCCCCTGGCTGGTTTCATAGCAGCGGATCCCCTCAAAAACTCCCGTGCCATAGTGCAGCGCGTGGGTGCTGACGTGAATGTTGGCCTCTGCCCAGGGAACCAGCTTGCCGTTGAACCAGATCCATTCCGTTTTCTTCATGTGCCTTTTCCTTGTTGCTGCAACAAAAAAGCCCTCATCCCGGGGGAGGAGGGCCGCGCTACTTCCAATGAGCTCGCCCCCTAGCCGCCGGTGTTGACCTGGACGGTCTCTCCCCGGACGCTCGTGACCTGGACGGTGGTGACCTGCAGGACCGTGCGCGAGACGACAAGAAGCGATGCGAGAGCTGAGGTGCGTCCTGCCACGTAGACTCCTAGCCAGCCCGGCATGCAAATGGGTTCACATGCAGGCCGATGAAAAAACTATTGTAAGTCAATCGGCCGCAAGCGTGAAAGCGGCGACTTCCCTGGCCCGCTTGACCGCCTTGCCGCGGGCGGCCTCGCGCCCCGCCTAAGCAGGAATCTGGACCCCCGCCCGGCTCAGCCCTTGACCACGCCCTTCCATCAACGCTATAGTGGCTTTGACAATTGAATACACCGATTCAGTGACCCTGGATCTTATCGAGAGTGGTTGAGGGATCAGGCCCGAAGAAACCACGGCAACCGGTTGTCCGCCTTGCGGCGCACAATGACAAGGTGCCAAATCCTGCCCGCAAGGGGAAAGATGAGATTGGGGCTGTAAGCCGTAGCTCAGCCACACCTCTTCACCCGCGGAAGAGGTTTTTTAATGCCCTCTTCACCGCTCTCGCCGTCGGTCCAGAACCTGGGTGAACGAGGATAGGACATGAATTTCGAGCTGGGACTGCGCTGTCGCGATTGCGGGAAACACTTCAAATCCGAACCGCTGGCTGGCTGTGACGAGTGCTTTGCGCCTCTGGAGGTCTACTATGACCTGCAGGCCATCGGCAAGGCGATCACGCCGGAGTTGCTGGAGCGCCGCCCATCCAGCATGTGGCGCTACCGCGAGTTCCTCCCTCTCAACTCAACTCCGCTCGACAATCCCCGCCTCACCAGCCTGGCGGGCGTCGGCGGCACCCCGCTGGTTCCAGTGGCGCGCCTGGCGCGCAAGTTGGGGGTGCGTGAACTGTATGTAAAAAACGACGCCGTCAATTTCCCCACCCTCTCGTTCAAGGATCGTGTGGTCGCGGTGGCGCTCAGCAAAGCCATTGAATTCGGCTTCAAGGTCGTGGCCTGCTCCTCGACCGGCAATCTGGCCAACTCGGTGGCCGCGCAGGCCGCCGCGCTTGGCCTGGAGGCCTATATCTTTACCCCCTCCGATCTGGAGGCGGCCAAAATCGCCGGCACGCTCGTTTATGGCGCCAAGCTCATCAAAATCAGCGGCAATTACGATCAGGTCAATCGCCTCTGTTCTGAAATCGCGCAGCGCTACCCCTGGGGCATTGTTAACGTCAATTTGCGGCCCTATTACGCGGAAGGCTCCAAAACGGTGGGCTACGAAATCGCCCAGCAGCTCGACTGGAAGCTCCCCTCCTCCCTGGTCTGCCCGATGGCGGGTGGTTCGCTGATCGGCAAGATTGCCCGCGCTTTTGATGACCTGCGGCAATTGGGCTGGGCGGCGGGAGATACCCGCATCTTTGGCGCCCAGGCCACCGGCTGCTCGCCGATCAGCAGCGCCGTTAAGGAAGGCCGCAAAGACATTGAGCCGCAACGGCCATCAACCATCGCGCGCTCGTTGGCTATCGGCAATCCGGCCGACGGCTTCTATGCCGCGCGCACCATTCGCGCTACTGGCGGCTGGGCGGAAGACGTTTCCGACAACGAGATTTTGGAAGGAATGCGCCTGCTGGCCGAAACCGAAGGCATTTTCACCGAAACCGCTGGTGGGGTGACGGTGGCCTGCGCCCGCAAGCTCCTGCAGCAAGGCCGCATTGACCCGCAACAGCCAATTGTGCTGGTAATCACTGGCAATGGCCTGAAGACACTGGACGCCATCATCGCCTCGCAGGCTGAAGCGCCCATCATCGCCCCCCGCATGCGCGAGTTCGAAGCCGAACTGGTGCGCGAGGGCGCCACACCCGAAGTTGAGCCGGAACCGGCCCTCGCCAAGTAAACTGGCCGCTGTTACGATGGGAGATTACTGATCATGGCTTACACCGTTCGCATTCCCACCCCTCTACAGAAGTACACCGGCGGCGCTGACAGCGTCGCCTGCCAGGCGGAAAACCTGTCTGCCCTGCTGGCGGAGCTTTCCAGCCGCTTTCCCGAACTTAAGGAACGAATTTGCGAGGCCGATGGCCAGCCGCGCCGTTTCTTCAACGTTTACGTGAACGAGGAAGATATCCGTTTTCTGGGCGGCTCCACCTACCAGTTCAAGGAAGGCGATGACGTCCTCATCCTGCCCTCCATCGCTGGCGGCTGCTGACACCCCGCCGCCGGCGGCAAACTATTGACGCTCACCGCACGATTTGCTACGGTCGAAGTTCCCCTGAACAGTGGCGAAGTTGCGCCGCGTGCGCCATCCGCCGGGAACTAGCCTGAAATGATTGCTAAAAAGATTTTTCTCACCAAAGGTGTGGGCAAACACCGCGAGCGCCTCACCAGCTTTGAGCTGGCGCTCCGGGATGCCGGCATCGCCGCCTGTAACCTGGTTCGCGTTTCCAGCATCTTCCCGCCGCGCTGCGAACTGATCTCCCGTTCCGCGGGCCTGAAGCTGCTCGAGGATGGACAGGTGGTCTTCGCCGTGTTGAGCGAAAACTCCACACGCGAGCCGCACCGTCTGATTGCGGCCTCCATCGGCGCCGCCCTGCCCGCCGATCGCAACACTTACGGCTATTTGTCCGAGCACCATTCCTTCGGACAGACCGAAAGCGAGGCGGGTGAGTACGCCGAGGAACTGGCGGCTGAGATGCTGGCCACCACCCTGGACGTCGACTTCGATCCGGACCGCTCCTGGGACGAGAAGAAGGAGATCTACCGCATCTCCAACAAAATCATTCGCACTATCAACATCAGCCAGTCCGCCGTGGGCGACAAGCGCGGCTTGTGGACCACCGTGCTGAGCTGCGCCATTCTCATTGGCGAATAGCGCGAGCGTTGCGGGCCGGATCTCCGTGGGGATCCGGCCCTTTTCCATCTTCGCCCTGCGGCATCCTTACAAACAGCCGTAGCTTCGCATACGATGAAGCGCCGCCCGGAGGCCTGCTATGCTGGAACGCGAAATCCTCCAACTCATCTCCCAGCACGGCCCTGCCGCCCCTATCGATTTCGTGGCGGTCTTCATGCTCTTGAACACCGTCGCGGGCGGGCATTACCAGGACCGCTATAGCGAGGAGCAGATCCGTTCCGCACTGCGAGCACTGGCAGCGCGAGGCGAGTTGCAAGCTACTCTAGCCGACGGTACCGTGGTGGAATCTCCTGACCTCCAGCCTGGACTTGAACGTTTTCACATCACCCCGGCCGGGCAGGCGGCATTGCTTCAGTAGTGGCGCCTGATATTTGGAGTACAGCCTATTCCACTCGCTTGCATCCAATCATAAAGTGGGGCGGGATTGGGCTCCCCGCCCGGCGAGGACTATGGCAAGCTAAGGGAAACGGCTCGCTTCTCGCTCGAATCACGCCCGAATACTCTTACGCAGGCAGATGTGACGGCTCCGGCACCTTTTCAGTTCGTCCTGGCGCGGCGGCGCATCCTTGTCATTGATGATGACGAGCTCAGCCAGATGCTTACCCGCGACATGCTTTCCTTGCGCGGCTACGAAGTGGTCACCGCCGGCAGCGCGGCAGCTGGCCGCGCCGCCGTCGACCAGCAGCCCCCCGACCTGATCCTGCTGGACGTGGTCATGCCAGGAGGCAGCGGGATCGACCTCTGCCGGGAACTCAAGGAAGATCCGCAGACCCGCTTGATTCCGATTATTCTCGTTACCGGCCTGACGGAGCGGGATGCCAAACTCAAAGGCATCGAGGCGGGAGCCGACGACTTCCTGAACAAACCCATGGATTCGCAGGAGCTCTTTGCCCGCGTCAAGAGCCTGTTGAAACTTAAGCAGTTTACCGATGAATTGGAAAACGCCGAAACCGTTCTCTTCTCCCTCGCGCTCGGCGTCGAGGCGCGCGACTCCTACACGGAGGGTCATTGCGCGCGGCTCTCCAGCTACGCCGAGGAACTCGGCCGCCATATGGGCCTGGGCGAACCGGAACTGACCGCACTCCGCCGCGGAGGCGTCCTGCACGATATCGGCAAGATCGGCGTTCCCGATGCCATCCTGAAAAAACCAGGTGAACTGGACGCAACCGAGTGGAACGTCATCCGGCAACATCCGCTCGTCGGCGAACAGATCTGCCGCCCACTGCGCTCGCTGGCCCAAGTACTGCCCATCATCCGCCATCATCATGAGCATTGGAACGGCATGGGGTATCCGGACGGCTTGAAAGGCGCCGAAATTCCATTGCTGGCGCGCATTCTTCAAGTTGTGGACGCCTATGATGCGCTCACCACCGAGCGGCCCTACAAGAACGCCTGGGACCACCAGGCAACCACGGATGCCTTGCTCGACGAGACCGAACGCGGCTGGTGGGACCCGGAAATCATGCCGCTCTTCCTTAAAATGATTGGCGACCGGATCAAGGATGCTCACTTACCCGAGACCCATTCCAGCCTGGAAGCCCAAAACCTGCCTTAATCTGCTCTCTCCTACTTTCCTTCTTCCGGTGGATGTCATTGACCGTCCGCTATAAACTAGCATCTGCGCATGAACATCGACCCGACCTTTGGCCGCGAATTGCCAGGCGATGGCTTTCGCCCCTCGCTGAGCATCGTGATCCCCGCCTACAACGAGGAAAGCCGCCTGCCGCAAACCCTGGAGAAGATTGCGGCCTACCTCAACGCCCGGCAACTGAAAGCCGAACTCCTGGTCGTCGATGACGGCTCGCGCGATAGAACGTGCATGGTAGCCAGTTCGTTTCCGCTCGCGCAACGGGCGCCCGCTAGCCGCCTTTATCTGCTCCATAATCCCGGCAATCGCGGCAAGGGCTACAGCGTTCGCCACGGGATGTTGCAGGCACGAGGAACGTTGCTGCTATTCTCCGACGCGGATTTGTCTTCTCCGATCGAAGAACTGACAAAACTGGAAGCCGCGCTTGCCGCCGGCGCCGATATCGCCATTGGCAGCCGCTCCAAAGCGGAACTCATCCAGGCGCACCAAAGCGCTTTCCGCGAATGGGGCGGCCGCATGTTCAATCGCGTGGTGACCGGGCTGCTCGGCCTCTCCTTCAAGGACACACAATGCGGCTTCAAGCTGTTCCGCCGGGAAGCGGCGCTGCAGGTATTTCCTTACCAGCGCATTGAGCGCTGGGGATTCGACCCCGAGCTCCTCTTTATCGCTCGCCTGCGCCGGTTGCAGGTGGCGGAAGTGCCGGTGGTTTGGGCGCATGCGGAAGGCGCCAAGATCCACGCGCTCAGCGACGGCATCCGCTCGGTCCTGGAGGTCGCCAGCATCCGTTGGAATCACCTTCGCGGCCGCTACTCCCTGCGGCCCATGGCGGTTCCTGAAACCGAGCCCCAGTTCCTGCGCTGAGCGCATTCATTGTGAGGGCTGCGGCGTAACGGGAATGCGCAGGCCGTCAACAAAGCGGGTAAAGAACTCAAAGGCTCCCGCCACCGCCATTAGTTCCACGATCTCCGCGGGACCAAAGTGCTGGCGCAATTCCGCAAAAAAGACCTCATCGATCTTTTCACCACTCTCGTGCAGCCGGTCAGCGCATCGAAAACCGCGGCGCTCCCGCTCCGAGAAGACCTCCGTCTCGAAATTCCAAACCGCTTCAAGCTGTGCTTTCGTCGCGCCCTTCTGCTTTGCCAAAGCAGTATGCGAGCTGATTCAATAATCGCAATGGTTCAGCACCGCGACCCGGGTAGCAATGAGTTCCTTGTACCAGCCGGCCAACGCTCCATCTCCCATCAATGGCTTGAGAAAGGCGGCAACCCCTAGAGCCAGTTCCGGAGCGTGCGCCAGGGTACGAAACATGTACGGCACCGTGCCGCGTTGCCTCTCCAGCCAGTCGAACAGTTCCCGGATGGCCTCCGGCACCTGCTCCCGTTCGAGCAGGGGCAGCCGTGTTGTCAAAGCTTCCTTATCCATAGGCTTCCCATGATTAGCGCGCCGCGGTATGTGTATTGAACTTTATACTGAAAGGGCATGGCTCTTGAGCCCATTCCTTCTGGCACGCAGTTCGAACGCGCTGACTTCATTATCATCGGTTCTGGAATCGCCGGTCTGCGCGCCGCACTGGAACTCTCTTCTTTTGGTTCCGTTTGGATTCTCACCAAAGGAGAGATCACCGACTCCGCCACTCATTTCGCCCAGGGCGGCATTGCCGCCGCGCTCGCCGAGGATGACACGGTGGAATTGCACCTGAGCGACACGCTGGCGGCCGGCGATGGTCTGTGCGACGCTGCGGCTGTCCGTATTCTGGTGGAGGAAGGCCCGGCTCTGATTGGCGAGTTATTGGAATGGGGCGCAGCCTTTGATCGCATCAATCAGGAACTGCAATACACACGCGAAGGCGCCCACAGCCGCTCCCGCATTCTGCACGCCCATGGCGACTCCACCGGCCGGGAAATTGCCCACACTCTGGCCCGCCGGACCCGGCAGGAGAAAAATATACAAATCCGGCCTCATGCGCAGGTAACAGCTCTCCTTACGCGCGCCCAGGATGGCCAGCGCGCAGTTTGCGGCGTTCAATACCTGGACCTTTCCGGTGCGGAGCAAACGCTCCGCTATGTCTGTTCCAGTTCCGTCCTGCTGGCCACCGGGGGACTGGGCCAGCTCTTCTCCGATAGCACCAACCCCGAGGTTGCCACCGGTGCCGGCCCAGCGCTGGCCTTTAACGCCGGCGCGCTTCTGGCCGACATGGAATTCGTTCAGTTTCACCCCACCGCTTTAGCGCTCGCAGGTGCACCTCGCTTTCTGATCTCTGAAGCGCTGCGCGGCGAAGGGGCGTTACTGCTGAACCCGGAAAAGAAGCGCTTCATGCCGGAATATCACGCTGCCGCCGAACTGGCCCCGCGGGACGTCGTCGCGCGCGCCATTGATCAGGAGATTCGCTCTGCCCAGCGTCTCCAACCCGACGCTTTTGTCACTTGTTTTCTGGACGCCACTGCGCTTCCTGCCAGCTATCTGCAAAAACGTTTTCCGCGCATTGTCTCCACGCTGCGGGAAGTGGGGCTGGACTTAACGAAAACCCCCATTCCTATCCGGCCGGCGGCGCACTATGCCATGGGAGGCGTGTGGACCGATGCCGACGGCCGCAGTTCGGTCCCGAATCTTTTTGCCGCCGGAGAGACTGCCTGTACCGGCGTACACGGTGCGAACCGCCTGGCCAGCAACTCTCTTCTGGAGGGCCTGGTGTTTGGTGCGCGCGCCGGTCGCGCCATGGCAGCTCAGAAACAATCGTCAACACCCGTAAATGGCACCCATTTGGGAACCGGACTGATGTACGGTTCGCAGATGGATTTTGAAGCGCTCCGACAGCGCATGTGGCGGCAAGCGGGAATACGGCGCAACGCCGCTGACCTTTCCGATCTGCTTAGCAACTTGAGTGCGAGCCTGCCTGTCGCAGACGTCGAGCAGGCGCACGCCAGAACCACAGCACGCGCCATACTGATCAGCGCCCTGCGCCGCGAAGAGAGCCGCGGCAGCCATTTCCGGGAAGATTTCCCGCGCCACGTTCCCGCCCTCGAGGGCCATCACACCTTCCTCTTGGAAGGCGTCCCGGCATGGCTAGCCCCCTTTCACCGCCCGCTGGATTGCCGGCCCTGAACTATGAGCGCGGTTATCCCGAGCCCCGCGGTTCTGCTGCTTTTCGCCTCTCACCCCGGCGCCCTACTTGCATGGGCGGCGGTTCTCATGCTCGTTGCCACGCTTCTGGTCTTTTGGGCCACGGAGGCGATGCAACTGTTTATGCCTCCCGGGCTTGCTTTCGCGCTGCTCGCCTTTTTTCAGACTCTGCCCGAGTTGTCTGTCGAATCCATCCTGGCCTGGCACGGCAGAGTTCATCTTCTTCTCGCGGGTCTCACCGGAGCCATCCGTCTGTTGATCGGATTCACTGTTCCCGCCTCGTTTGCGGTGACAAAACTCCGCGGCCACAGTTCTTTGCAGTTCAGAATGCCCGCCACGCAACGCAACCTGCTCTACGCCTGGCTGGCCGCTTGGCTCTACGCCGTGTCGCTCGGCATACGCGGCGCGCTTTCCACCCCCGATGGACTGGTGCTTTGGGCTTTATACGCCTGGTACGTTTGGACGCTCCGTCGTCAATCTTCGAAACCTGAGCAGGCAGAAAACATTGAATCTTGGCTGCAACGCGTTTGCGCCATGGCTTCCGGCCACCGCGCGGCCTTGCTCGGGGTGATGCTGGCGGTGGGAGGTTTCCTCATCTACTTCAGCTCGCCGCGCCTGCTGGACGGAATTCTGCGCACTTCCGCGGTCATCGGTATTCCTGCATTTGTAAGCCTGCAATGGATTGCGCCGCTGATCAGCGAGTTTCCGGAAACCATGTCCTCACTCCGCTGGGCGGCCAAGCCCAGGGAAGCCGCCCTGGCGCTCAGCAATGTCGCTAGCTCCAACCTCAGCCAATGGACCATTCTGGCGGGAAGCTTGCCACTGATCTTCGCTCTTTCACCCCACGCAAATTGGATGGGACGGATTCCCATGAGCTCCGAACAAATGGCGGAATGGTGGCTCACGCTGGCCCAAAGCGCGGTCCTGCTCGTCCTTCTCTTCCGAGGCGTCATGCGCACGTGGGAAGCGAGCCTGCTGTTTGGCTTGTGGGGCGCCCAATTCTTCACCTCCCCGTTTCCGTATTCCGCGCTGGTCCGTACAGCGACAACCGCCGCCTTTGCGATCTGGGCGGTCATCGCCGCGCTGCAACTTCTGCGCCGGCCACGGACTGGCAACCCCGTGCTCCTCTGATAGGATTTGAGAATGGGATTGCGCGGCGGATTACTTGTCCTTTTGCTCCTCTCTTTTGGCTGCAGCTCACCTACGGGCACAACGGCAAGCAGCACGCCAAAAGCCGCGGCGCCGGCTGCAACCCCCAGTCCCGCACCCACGACAGCAGCCGCTCCGGCGCAACAAGGGCCCGAAACCCTCGATCAATTAGCGCAGGCCTTTTCCGGGCAACCCTCATTTGATGACACTCGAGCGGTCGTTGCGTTCGGCCCTCGTCCTCCGGCAAGCCCAGCTCACAAGAAGACAGTCGACTACATCCTGCGCCGTCTGAAATCCACCTCGGCCCGTGTGCAATTAGATTCGTTCACTGCCGCCACCCCGCGTGGTCCGATGCCTATGACCAACATCGTTGCGAAGTTTGGCCAGGGCCCCGGACAGATTCTGCTGGTGGGCGGCCATTACGATACGAAATTCCTGCCAGGCTTCGTGGGGGCAAACGATGGAGGTTCCAGTACTGGGATTCTCCTGGGATTGGCTGACGTGCTCAGCAAGGCGCGACTTCAAAAACAAGTTTGGTTGGTCTTTCTTGACGGCGAGGAGGCGATCCACAACGAATGGACCGACGCCGACAGTGTCTACGGCAGCAAACACTTCGTCCAATTGCTGCAGCAGCGAAACATGGTGCCGCGCATTGGCTGCTTCATCCTCGCCGACATGATTGGCGATCGCTCACTCGACATCACACGCGAAACCAATTCCACTGCCTGGCTGGTCGACTTCGTCCGCACGGCGGAGACCAGCCTGGGGGATCAGGCTTACTTCTTCAAGTCGCGCATGGACATCAGCGATGATCATGGCCCCTTTCTGGCGGCCGGAATTCCCTCCGTCGACCTCATCGACTTCACCTACGGTCCCGGCGACCATGGCCTCGGCTATTGGCATACACCCCAGGACACCATGGACAAGCTCAGCCCCACGAGCTTCAAGATCGTTGGCAGCGTGATTCTAAAAACGCTGGCGCTCCTGGAGCGGCAGTAGAGTAATCGGGGGGCTTCAGGGCGGCACGGCCGCTTTTATTCCACTGCTTCGGTATCCGGCCGAACCTCTCGGATGGCGGCCGCACTTCACTAGTCGCCCGCGGTGCGGAACCTCCTCGGCAACCCCGCACTTCATTCTGCGATCTCGAACCCGAAATCAGTTCGACTCGTCGGCCTTGGCGCGCTTGGCAAGCGCTCTGGCGTAAAGCGCGCAGCAGTATTGGTCTATTGCTCGGAAGAACGCATACGGTGCAGCAACCACAATGACAGCAACACCAAAAGGGCCAGGCCCAGATCCTTCAAAGCAATGATGTAATAGGATCGCGTGTGATGCAGCAGACGGCGGCCAATCTCTTCCGCCAGCACCGCTTCCAACAAGTAGCGTATGCCCCGGCCGATAGCCACTGAGCGGCTGAAGCGACGAGAGGGTACATCGACCACCCCGGCGGAAAGAACAAACGGAGCGTAGGGGAACGGCGGAGGCAGCAGCGCGGCAATCCCCACGGGCAACGCTCCATAGCGGGCCGTCCATCCCAAAATCCTCTCCCGGAACGCCGCCGGCACCCTCTTCTTCAACTGTTCAGCGCCACTGCGGTGCGCAATGCGATAGGTCAGGCGCGCGCCAAACACCGAGCCCGCCGTCGCCGCGACCGCCGCCAGCACCGCCCAAATCCACTCGTCCTTGCTGATGACGAAGCTGATCAGAACGAAATCATTGATGCCGGGCAGAGCAAACAGCAGCGAGCTATCGAAAAAGGCCAGTCCAAAAACGCCCGCTAAACCCAACGTGTGCGCCAACGACAGCAGCACCTTCAGTGTTCCGCCACCGGCTGGAGATGGGCTCAGCATAATTATCCGATGTTGTTTCTGCAACCGGTGAGCAACAGCATCAGCTCGAAGCCCTCAATTTGCGGTCTTTGCCAAAGATAAAGGCAATGCCGATACTCACTACGTACAGTAACAGCATGGGGCTAGCAAACACCAGCATGGTCGTAATATCGGCCGTTGGCGTGATGGCGGCGGCAATCACAAAGATAATAAGCACTGCATAACGGAAGTTGCGGATCAGGAAGCGTGCGTTCACCAAGCCGAAAACCGACAGAAAAAAGATCAGCGTAGGGAGCTCAAAGACCAAACCTAGCCCCAGCACCACCGTCGCAAAAAGGTCGAAGTACTCGTCAATGGTGACCATGGGCTGAAAGCGATGAGCGAAGCCCACCAAAAAATTCAGCGCCAGCGGAAAGGCAAAACGGAACGCAAAGTATCCGCCTGCCATGAATAGACCTGAGGTGCACAAAACGAACGGAATCACAAAGCGCCGCTCACGTTTGTAAAGCCCGGGCGAGATGAACAGCCATAATTGGTACAGCACCCAAGGCGATGCCAGGAACAGACCGCCAATAATCGCCAGTTTCACGTAAAGGTTGAAGGGGTCAATGGGGTTCAGGTAGGTCAACTTTTGACCAGCCATGCCGTTGGCGGCAAATGCCTGCTTCAGCGGCCGCTCCATCACTCCATAAATCTGGTCCGCGAATTTAAAGCAGACCAAAAACCCAATGACGACGCCGATCAGTGCCCAAAAAATTCGCTTGCGCAGTTCTTCCAGGTGCTCCAAAAAAGACATGCTGGCGCCCAGCGCCTCAGAATCGGTTTCGGGGGGTCGCAAAAATGGCATAGCTTATAGCGGCTCATCCGAGCTTCGTTCCTCGCGTTGCAGGCCATTCTCCGCGACGGTGGCGTTTCGCATCTCGCCTTGAACCCAACGAAACTCCTTCGATTCGGCTGCTGCGGTCGTTCGGGAGTGGCTGAATGGGTTATTGTAGCCGCGTTGGGCTCTCGACAGAACAACCGTATCAACGCCGCAACCCGCAACGATCCCGTCAGTGCCGCCAGGGATCGTGGGAAGGCACCGTGCCCGGCAGCCCGGCGGGCGCGGATTTCTCTGGAAGCTCCTCGCCATTCTCAAGCGTTGCGGCAGTCCCGGAATCATGCGGCTCGCCCGCCTGGACTTGGTCAGCCCCTTCGCTCCGCAGCGCCTCGGGCTGCGAGCCCTCTTCCTCTGGCGGTATTTCAGCCAGTTCCGGTTCCGGCTGCTGCGCCTCCAACTCGTGCAGTTCCGGCATGGGCTCCGGCTCGACTTCGCTGACCTGCGCCGCCGCCAGGCTTCGGGCGCGGTCGCGGCTCTGTTCCTGCAGTTCAAGGTTTCGGACCTCTTCCTCCAACGAGTAGCGGAACTCGTTGCTGGCACGCCGCAACTCGGCCAGCGTCTTGCCCACAACGCGAGCGATCTCTGGCAGTTGCCTCGGTCCGAATACGAGCAAAATGATAAAACAAAGGAAGATGAGTTCCATGGGGCCTCTTCGATAATAGGAAGATGGCGGCGGAGCGTCAAACACTCCGGAAAAGGGTGCAACCGCTTTGCCCGCCGCCTGCTCTGAATAAAGGGGCATTTCCCGGGAGGTTGTGAGCTTGTCCCAAGGGGGGAAGTTCCACTACGAATCAGTTCGCTGATGAACCCTTCTGCTATACTGCCCTGAAAAGGGGACCATCTCTCCTCAGCATGCGAAAACTCAGCAGCAGCATCCTCGTTATTCCGCTTACCATAGCCGCTTGCGCCATTTTGGGTGGCATTTACGGGCCCAAAGTCGCCGCCAACCAGGCCGGCTCGCAAGCGCAGATGCAGCAGGATCTCAAATCCTTCGCGCACGTCTACAGCCTCGTGCAGAGCAACTACGCCACCCCGGTCAAAGCGGATAAGGCCATCTACGACGGCGCCATACCGGGAATGCTGCGCGTGCTGGATCCGCACTCGACCTTTTTCGATCCGCAGGAGTTCGCGCGCATGCGCGAAAACCAGAGCGGTCGCTACTATGGCGTCGGCATGTCGATTCAGCAGCACGGGGACCACACCATCGTGCTGCAGCCTTTTGAGGGCACCCCGGCCTACCGGGCCGGACTGCGCCCGGGTGATGTCATTGCCGCCATCGACGGCAAGTCCACCAAGGGCATGGATACGAACAAAATCGCATCACTGCTGAAAGGGCCCAAGGGGACGACCGTTCACCTGTCCATCGTTCGTGAAGGCCATCCCAAGCCCATCGAGTTCACATTGGTCCGCGCCGAGGTTCACCACAATAGCGTGGACTGCTTCTACCAGATCCAGCCCGGCGTTGCTTACATTCACCTCTCCGAATTCACCGAAACCAGCGGGCGCGAAATCAACGACATCATCCGCGACATGGGAGGCGAGCGCAATATCCGGGGCATGGTACTCGATTTGCGCGGCAACCCCGGCGGTCTGCTCAGCCAGGCGGTGGAGATCGCCGACCGGTTTCTCTCCAAGGGCCAGGTGATTGTCAGCCATCACGGCCGCAGCTCTGCCGAACACACCTATCGTGCCGAGGACGGCAATCACGGCTACGACTTCCCGCTGGTAGTGTTGGTCAACAACATGACCGCCAGCGCTTCTGAAATCGTCTCGGGCGCCATTCAGGATCATGACCGTGGTCTCATTGTGGGGCAGACCACGTTTGGAAAAGGCCTGGTACAGACCGTCTTCCAACTCAGCGACGACACCGGATTGGCACTGACCACCGCCCACTACTACACGCCCAGCGGCCGGTTGATCCAGCGCCCCTACAACGGGTTATCGCTCTACGACTACTACTGGGGTGAGAACCGTACCGATTCCACCAAGAACCGGGAAGTCCGCATGACCGACAGTGGCCGCACCGTCTACGGCGGCGGCGGCATCACCCCGGACGTGATCCTGCCCAAAATTAAGCTGAACGAATTCCAAAAAACGCTGGCGGAACGAAGCGCGTTCTTCGACTTCGCCGATTATTTCCTCAGCTCCAACAGTTCAGTCCCCCGCTCCTGGCATCCGGACTCGAATACGATTAACGCCTTCGAGAAGTTCTTGACGCAACAGCACATCGATTTTACGGCCAATGACATCCAGAACAATCTGGACTGGATCAAGCTGCAAATCCGGAAGCAGGTCATCACCAACCTCTACGGCGAAAACCAAGGGCTGGAAGTGCTTACCAAAGCCGATCCGGAAGTCATTAAGGCGGTGGACCTGCTGCCCCAGGCCGAGGCTCTTGCACAACACGCCCGGGAAATCTTAGCCGCGCGGCAAAACGCCGCGAACCACCCGCCCCACCCGCGGTGAGGAACCTGCGTAACCCAGAACGCAAAAATGGCGCCCCCTGGCGCCATTTTTCTTCACCCATACTGCCGCGGCCCCTGCCAATCCCCGGACGCAGCCCGCAACCACCTCACAAATAGCTATCGAAAAAGTTCTGCAAAAGCTGCTTGCCGGATTCGGTCAGGACGCTTTCAGGGTGGAATTGCACGCCTTCAATCGGCGCCGTGCGGTGACGCACCGCCATGATCGTCTGATCTTCGCTGCGCGCACTCACCTCCAGACAAGCGGGTACGCTCTCTGGAGCGATCACCAGGGAGTGATAGCGGGTGGCGCGCATCGGCTGTGGCAACCCTTTGAAGATTGTGCGGCCATCGTGTTGAATATCGCTGGTTTTACCGTGCATCAGCACAGGCGCGCGGACAATCTTTCCGCCAAAAACCTGGCCTATACTCTGGTGCCCCAGGCAGACGCCAAGGATCGGCGTTTTGCCCTGAAAGTGACGGATAACCGGCATGCTCAGGCCGGCCTCGTTGGGCGTACAGGGTCCAGGTGATATGACCAGTGCCGCCGGATGCATCGCCTCGATCTCGTCTAATGTCGTCTGATCGTTCCGGCGCACCACCACCTCATGCCCCAGTTCGCCGATGTATTGCGCGAGGTTGTAGGTAAAGGAATCGTAGTTGTCCAACAAAAAAATCATGAGGTCCTTCACTTCAAAGCGAGGCGGCCACCGCACGCCTTATAATCCGGCACGCGCCAACTCCAAGGCCCGTTTTTGCGCGCCAGCCTTGTTCATGGCTTCCTGGTACTCCTTCTCGGGAACCGAGTCCGCCACAATGCCGGCGCCGGCCTGCAGATAAACGGTGCCCTTTTGCATAGCCATCGTGCGGATCGCAATACAGGCGTTGAGGTTCCCGGCAAAGTCCAGGTACATCACAGACCCGCCGTAGACGCCTCGCCGGGTGGGCTCCAACTCGTCAATGATCTGCATCGCCCGGACCTTGGGAGCACCGCTCAGCGTGCCTGCCGGGAAACAGGAGTTGAGGGCATCGAACATATCCGTGTCCTGAGCCAATTGCCCCTCAACCGTGCTGACCAGATGCTGCACATGTGAGTAGCGCTCCACAAACATTAGTTTGGGCACCGAAACCGTTCCGGTTTCTGCCACGCGCCCCACATCGTTACGCCCAAGATCGACGAGCATGATGTGCTCAGCACGCTCTTTTTCGTCCTGCATGAGCGCCTCGGCCAGCCTGCGGTCATCATCTTCATTGGCCCCTCGCGGACAAGTTCCTGCAATCGGCCGATAGGTGATTTGACGCCCATTCACTCCAACCAGCTTCTCCGGAGAAGCGCCTACCATGTGAAAGTCGCCCAATTTCAGGAAAAACATGTAAGGCGATGGGTTGACCGTTCGCAATGCGCGGTAGGCCTGGAACGGCGCCACCCGCGTCCGCGCCTGCATCCGCAATGAAAGTACAATCTGGAAAGCGTCGCCGGCGCGGATGTACTCCTTGCCTTTGCGCACCATCTCCAGGAAGCGCTTCTGATCCATGTTGGCCTTGAGCTTCAGTGGCCCCTTCTCCACCGGGCTGGCGGGAACTTTGGGAGCACGCCGCAGTCTGCGCTCCATTTTTTCCAGGTCTGCCAGGGCCAAACGATACTGCTCGGCAACCTGTTTGCGCCCAGCCCCCTCGTCGAGCATGATGCAAGCCACCAGCACCATTTGCCGCTTGACATGATCGAAGATGACCTGGCGGGAGAAAAACATCAGCAGCCCGTCATCGAAGTGAAGGTCGTCTTTAGCCAGCCCCGGCAGCCGCTCCAAGGTGCGCACCATGTCCCAGCCAAAGTAGCCGACCGCACCCGCCAAAAACGGGGGCGCCCCCGGCAGGGGAGCAATCCGCCGCCGATTGACTTCAGCGCGCGCCAGTTCGACCAGGCCGCCCTCGGCGCGGCTCCAGTCTTTTCCCCGCTTGGCCTCGATTTTTCCCTGCCGCTGGCGCAGGATTAAATACGGATTCACGCCCAGATAGGAATAGCGCCCAATGTTCTCCCCGCCTTCCACACTCTCCAGCAAGTAGGAGTATTCGGCGCTGGGGCGCTGCGCCAGATTCAGGTAGGCCGCTACAGGTGTCTCCAAGTCGGCCAGCAGCGTCCGCACCAGCGGAATCACATTATAGTTGGCGGCAAGTTGTTGAGCCTCAGCAAGCGTGAATGGCATAAGCTTAGTCTTCAGGAGTCCGGGAAAACCGTTCTGTGCGCCAGTGGTCCGGCTGCGGCGTCCAACGCAACTGCCGCGGCAGAACACTGCGCCCGGGGGGGCCAAGACAAGACGCTCCAATTCTCAATCCGCAAGCCGTCCGGATTTCTCATTGTATTATGAGCGCCGTATCGCCGAATGCCTCCTGAGCCATCCATTTCGCTGCCCCCGGCCGCTCCATCCAGGCGGCGCTGGACGATAAAACAACGGCTTCTGATTGGGACCAGCAGCCTTATAGCGCCCCCGCTGCTGCGCCTGCTGGGCGCCACTTGGCGTCCAGTGCTTCCCCCCCTTCCGGAATTTGTTGCAAGCAAACGCCAGCCGCCAATCATCTATGCCTTTTGGCACCAGTGCATATTGCCTTGCGCCGTCATGTACCAGCGCCGCGGTTACAGCATCCTGGTTAGCCAGAACTTCGATGGCGAACTCATCACCCGGGTGGCGCGCCGCCTTGGCTTTCATGTTTTCCGTGGCTCCAGCAGCCGCAACGGCCTGGGCGCGTTGCGCGAAATGGTCAGTGCGCTACAGAGCGGCATTCCCGTGGCTCTTACCGTGGATGGACCACGTGGGCCCCGGTTCAAAGCCAAGGCCGGGGCCGTGGCCCTGGCCCGCGAAACCGGGTTTCCCTTGTATGCTTTTCATATCGCCCCGGATCGCTTCTGGCAGCTTCGAAGCTGGGACGGTTTCAAAATTCCCAAGCCTGGCGCACGGCTTTATCTGGCCTGGCGTGGTCCTATTGAGGTCTCGCCCGGCAGCAGCGCTGCCCAGTTGGAAGAGTGCCGGCAACAGTTGGAGTCTTTGCTGGAGCAGGCACGGCTGGAAGCTGAGCGTTGGGCCGGAAGCAATACCTTCAAGGAGACATCAGCGTGAAAATTGGCATGATCGGATTAGGCAAGATGGGCGGCAATATGACCGAGCGGCTCATCCGCGGTGGTCATCAGGTGGTCGCCTTTGACCGCTCCCAGGAAGCCGTTGCCGCAACCGTGCAGCGGGGCGCCAGTGCCGCCAAGAGCCTGCAAAACCTGGTCAGTCAGCTTTCCGCACCGCGTGCTGTGTGGGTCATGGTTCCCTCTGGCGCTCCCACCGACAGCACCGTAACCGAGTTGCTGAGTCTGCTCTCCCCGGGCGACATCATCATCGATGGCGGCAACTCCCGTTACACTGACTCCATTCGCCATGCCAAAGAAGCCGAAGCCAAACAGATTCAGTTCCTCGATGCCGGAACGAGCGGCGGAATTTGGGGATTGAAAGAGGGCTACTGCCTCATGATTGGCGGCCCCCGCTCCGCATTTGACACCGTCGAGCCCATCTTCAAGACACTGGCGCCGCCCGACGGGTATCTCTATGCCGGAGCCGCTGGGGCCGGTCACTTCGTCAAAATGGTCCACAACGGCATCGAGTACGGCATGCTGCAGGCCTACGGCGAAGGCTTCGAGATTCTGGAAAAGTCCGATTACAAGCTGGACTTGCAAGCCATCGCGCATCTCTGGAATCGCGGCAGCGTGATCCGCTCCTGGCTGCTGGAATTGGCTGAGCTGGCCTTTGGCCGCGAAGCCCACCTGGAAAGCGTTCGCGGCTATGTGGAAGATTCCGGCGAAGGCCGCTGGACCGTGCAGCAGGCCATTGATGAAAATGTGCCCGCGCCCGTATTGACACTCTCGTTGATAGCGCGGCTTGCCTCCCGCCAGCAGGAGTCGTTCTCGGCAAAAGTCATTGCCGCGCTGCGCAACGAATTCGGCGGTCACGCGGTTCAGAAGAAGTAGTTCATACCCCCGGCGCCGCTGTCCAGGACTCGGCGCCGCATTACCACCCGAGAGCGGCGGACGTCGCCTTCGCTTGCGTCTCCCGCCCTTCCGCACTGATTGGAGACCAGCCCATGATGCGTTGGATTGTCCGCGACCAGACCAGCGAGCTCGCCGAGGCCTTCTGTGATTCCATCAGCGATCGCTTGCGCACCAACGGCCCAATTCCCGAAGACGGTTCTACCCGTACCCCCACCAACCACCAGCCACTCCAAATCGCTTTGACCGGTGGTGCATCCGCGCGCGTGTTCTATAGCGCCATGGCCCGCCGCTTCGCGAACGCCTATCAGTCCGGGCCGGACTCCGCGCTCACCTGGTGGCAGCCCGAGTACTTTTCGTTCTACTGGAGCGACGAGCGGCTCGTCCCGCCGCAGGACCCAGACAGCAATTACCGCCTCGCCTATGAAACACTATTTGAACCAGCTCACATCGGCGCCGAGCACACTCACCGCATCCGCACGGAAGCCAGCGATCCAGCCTCCGATTACGTCGAACTTTTGAAATCGCGTTTGCCTTTGGAAAACGCGGTGCCCAGCTTCCCGATCCTGATTCTCGGACTGGGCGAAGATGCTCATACCGGGTCGCTGTTTCCCGGCACGAACATCTACGAAGCAGACGACCAACTGGTCCGTAAAGTCCATGGAACCAACGACCACCCTCACGACCGGATAAGCTTTACCCCAAAACTCATGAATGCCGCTAACGAGGTCTGGTTCGTCATCACCGGCGAACAGAAGGCGGAAGCGGTGGAAAAGCTCTACCAGCGCAAACTCACGCCCAAAGAGGCCCCGTGCCTGGCGGTTGATCCCCAGCGCACCAAGGTGACCTGCTTTGTAGACGGGCCTGCGGCCGCACGGCTGCCTGACCGGGAACGCAATGCCCGATCGTGAACGGCTGCTGATCGCCAGCGATCTGCATGCCAATTCCCAAGCTTTGTCTGCCTGTCTGGAAGCTCTTCAGGGCCGCTACTCGGCAATCCTGTGCCTGGGCGACCTCGTCGGCTATGGCGCCAGCCCTCATCCCGTACTGGAATGGGTGCAGCAGAACGCCCAAACGACGATCCGGGGAAACCATGACCGGGCAGCGCTTTCCCCTAACCCCCCCACGGAGTTTTCAGCCCTTGCTGCCACTGCGGCCAATTGGACGCATTCCCAGCTTAGTGACGAGGAGCATACATGGTTGGGCACGCTCCCCGCAGGTCCCCTCGTCTGGAACAATCAGATGATCCTGGCGCATGGATCCCCCCGCGATGAGAACGAGTATGTCAGCGACACCCAGACCGCTGACGAAGTGCTTAGGGATCTGCGTTCTACCTACGGTGTGCCGGCATTATGCTTCTTTGGCCATACCCATCTCCAAGGTGGGTTCGAATTGCTGAAGCATGGCGCCCGCCCCTTGGCGTTTGAAGATCGCGCCGAATCACTCTCGTGCCGATGGGGTGAGGGATTGCTGAAGCGATTGCGCCTGTCGCCAGAGCAAACGCTGCTCATTAACCCGGGATCAGTAGGCCAACCTCGGGATGGAGATTGGCGTGCCGCCTGCGCAATTTACGATATTGCGAACGCTGAACTGGAGTTTTACCGCATTCCATACGACCTCGCCTCCGCTCAGCGGCACATACGTTTGGCCGGGCTTCCCGAGCCGCTCGCCGCGCGCCTTGAGTTCGGCCGGTGACCATTCAGCCAAAAAGGATGGGAAACGCTTTCCTCTCTGGCTTAAACTATTGGGTTCTCTGAAATCCAAGGAGCCCGACGTGCCATCTTCTCAAGCCCAAATCGCCCCCGCCGAGGGCAAGCTCGGAATTCTCATTCCCGGACTGGGTGCGGTCAGCACCACTTTTATAGCTGGCGTTGAAGCCATTCGTCGCGGCCTGGCGCAGCCGATTGGCTCGCTCACCCAGATGGGAACCATTCGTCTGGGGAAACGCACCGACAAGCGTTCGCCGCTGATCAAAGAGTTCCTGCCTTTGGCCGACCTGAACGACCTCGTCTTCGGCGGTTGGGATCTCTACGAGGATGATTGTTATCAGGCCGCCTCCCATGCCGAAGTGCTGGAAGCCAGTTTCCTGGAAAAAGTAAAGCCCTTCCTCAGCGGAATCAAGCCAATGCCCGCCGTTTTCGATCAGAACTATGTCAAGCGCCTGGAGGGCAAGAACGTCAAGAAGGCCGCCAATAAATGGGAACTGGCGCAGCAGGTGCGCGCCGATATCCAGCGCTTCAAAAAAGAAAACAACTGCAGCCGTCTGGTCATGATCTGGTGCGGCTCAACAGAAGCGTTCCGTAAGCCTGGCGAAGTTCACTCCACCGTTGAAAAGTTCGAAGAGGGGCTGCGGCAGAATCACCCCGACATCGCGCCCAGCATGATCTATGCTTACGCCGCTTTCCAGGAGAGGGTGCCCTACGCGAACGGCGCGCCCAATCTGACGACGGATGTTCCGGCGCTGCTGGAATTGTCGCGTAAGAACTCCGCCCCCACCTGCGGCAAAGACTTCAAGACCGGCCAGACCTTGATGAAGACCATCCTTGCTCCCGGTCTCAAGGCGCGCATGCTCGGCCTTTCCGGCTGGTTTTCGACCAATATTCTGGGGAACCGCGATGGCGAAGTACTCGACGATCCAGAATCGTTCAAGACCAAAGAGGAGTCGAAGCTTTCCGTTCTGGAACACATCCTGCAGCCGGAGCTCTACCCCGATCTGTACAAGAACTTCTACCACAAGGTGCGGATTAACTATTACCCGCCCCGCGGCGACAATAAAGAAGGCTGGGACAACATCGACATCTTCGGATGGCTCGGCTATCCCATGCAAATCAAGATCGATTTCCTGTGCCGCGATTCCATTTTGGCCGCACCGATCGTCCTGGACCTCGTTCTGCTCCTCGATCTGGCCCAGCGCACCCCGGCGCTCAAGGACATCGGCGTTCAGGAATGGCTCTCGTTTTACTTCAAGAGCCCGATGACCAACCCCAATCTTTATCCGGAACATGACCTGTTTATTCAGCTCATGAAGCTGAAGAACACCATGCGCCACATTCGCGGCGAAGAGATGATCACCCACCTCGGCCTGGAATATTACGACTAAAAACCATTGGGGCCGCACCCAGCGGCGCGGCCCCAAAACGGCTCCTTGTTCGCGTTGTCTTAAGGCTGGAACGGGTTGTACTGGGCAACCGAGATGATCAGCCACCCCGTACTGGAAATGCAATTGGCGGTCGACATGGTGAAGTACCCGTTGTTCGTCCCCTCCATCGAGTACTGAATGCCGCCGGTGGAATCCTGGTCCAGAATGATCTGGCCAGTGAAGTAGTTCCAATTGCTGCTGTTGCCCGCGACCAGCCAGGCTTCGGCGTTTTGTCCGGTTCCCTCCAGCCACACATCATTGGTGTCGCCGTCAAAGTCAAAGCCGGTAACGCTGGCCCGGCGATTGCTTTGCAGACTCTCGCAGCAGCTCTCGTTGTAGTTCAACCCAAGTGAGTAGTTGTGCGTGCCGCTGGCGCCGAGAGCCAAAACGCCCCAGGCGTTCACATCGGTATGCACCGAGGTGTCGCCACGCCCAGTGTCAAAACGTCCATCGGTCGCATTCCATACCACGTTGTCCAAAAACGACTTCACGTTGGCGGCCGCGGTGGTATCGCCAAAGTACGTCAGCACGGCGTAGGAATCTTCGTTGTGCTCGGTGGAGGCCCATGTCAGAACGGTATTGCTGGAACTGATGCCGCCATTGAGTCCACCGTCTGACTGCTGGAATTGCAAACACCAGCTAATGTTTTTTTGCGCCATGGCGTCAAAGGAATGATCGGCGGTGAAGTGATCGTAGCTGGCCACCGCCATGGAAACCCACATGTTGGGGCCGACTTCCTGGTTCTTGTCGTTAACTGCGAGGCTCTTCGAGTAGTAAGCGTCGTACCAGGAACCGCTCGAATTCTGCAACTTCTGCAGCGTGCTCAGCACGGTCTTGGCGCGGGCATAATCGCCATGGATACAGAAGGCGATCACCGCCACCGCTTGATCGTAGGTGTAGGATATGGAACCTTTCTGATAGCTCACCACCAGGCCGCTGGACAGCGTCTGTGACACTAGCCAGTTGTAGGCGTTGGTGGAAGCGGTCGAGAAGCTCTGGGAAAAGGCGGTTGCGGGAAAAAGAAACGTGAACAGCAGGAAGGCGATCCAGGTGGATCGCGGTGAAAAGCGCGCGGAACGCATAGTTGTCCCTCCAGTGCGTACCTGTTGTCGTATCCCGGCAACAGGGCTACAGCCGGAAGGCCTACCCCCGCGGGCTCTCGGGTGACCCTCTACCATCACAGTAAGCGTTTTCCCCTGGATTGCAAGCGCTTCTTGACTTGCTAAGTAAAGTTTTAGCGGAATCGGCTGCGCACCCTCCTGTCCGCCGCGTGCACGCTATAATTAGCCTTGCCAACTCACGCTTCAATGGAAACGCTTAGCCTGCTCTGGTCCCGCGTTGCCCTGTCCTTCTACGCTCTGGGACTTGGCCTTGCCATCGCAGCCCTGCTGCGGCGCCGGGAGTCTTCCGCCCGCTGGGCTCGGGGGCTGGTCGGCATCGGATTCATCTTTCATTTCGTCAGCCTGGTGGAGATGGGCATCGCCGCCCATCATTTCCCGGCTACTCAGTTCAGTGAAGCCAGCAGTTTACTGGCCTTCATCATTACCGCGTTTTTTCTGGCCATCTACCGGCTTTACGCCCCTCCTGCCCTATCAGTCATCGTCTTTCCATGCGTGTTCCTGCTGACCTTCAGCTCCATCTATGCCCCGCATGGGCAGGCTTATACCGGCCCCTCGCATTATGTTGCGAGCCTCGACAATCAGTGGGTGTACTGGCATGTGCTCTTCGTGTTCCTGGGCTACGCCGCGCTGGTGCTGGCCTTCGCCGGGGGCGTGCTGTACCTGATTGCGGAACGCGGCCTGAAAGCGCGACCGGTAAAGGGCATTACCAGGCTGCTACCGCCGCTGGAAACCCTTGATCAGATCGCCTACCGCTCCCTCTTGACCGGCTTTCCTCTACTGACCCTGGGACTGGGCATCGGCGCCTATTTCGCCGATGCCGAGTTTGGCACCTTTGGGCTGCGCGACCCACGTGTGCTCTTGGCCTTTCTCACCTGGGGCTTTTATTTGGCGCTGCTGTTCTCCCGCTGGTCGGCTGGCTGGCGAGGGCGGCGTGCCGCCTACTTCACCATCATCTGCTTCAGCCTGGCCGTTGTGGGCTGGGTTTCCAGCAGCCTGACTGGAATGCACCGGTTCTTAATGCAATGAGTCTCGTTCTTCTCGGCATCAGCCATCACACTGCGCCTTTGGAGCTACGGGAACGGCTCGCCATCGCTGAACGTGACCTCGGCCCGGCGCTGCATGCCCTGCTGAACCATGAAAGCGTGCGCGAGGGATTGATTCTCTCCACCTGTAACCGGGTGGAAGTGCTCGCAGACCTGGAAGCGCCCGAAGAGCTGCCCGCATTTTTACAGACTTGGTCGGGGCTGGAATTGCAGCCAGTGCGCAAGCACCTCTACGAGAGACGTGACCGGGAGGCGGTACGCCATGTCTTCCGGGTTGCCTCCAGCCTGGACTCGCTGATTGTTGGTGAACCACAGATCCTGGGACAGCTCAAGCAAGCCTATGCGGTGGCGCGCGAAGCTGGAGCGATTCGCGGCGGCCTCGATGCCCTGCTCACGCGCGCCTTCCATGTCGCCAAGCGGGTGCGTACCGAAACGGACCTGGCCAGCCAGCCGGTTTCGGTAAGCCAGGCCGCGGTCGAACTGGCGCGCCAGATTTTTGGCGCCCTCCATGGAAAAACCATTCTGTTGGTGGGCGCCGGCAAGATGGGCGCTCTGGCGGTCCGCGCCCTCTCCAGCCAGGGCGCCAACCGTATCCTTATCGCCAACCGCACGCTGGAACGCGCGCAGCTTCTGGCCGCGGAGTTTCATGGCGAAGCTTTTCCCCTGGAGGACCTGAACACCCTCGGCGAGCGCGCCGACATCGTCATCACCTGCACGGGGGCGCAGCAGCCGCTGATCACCCCCAAACAGGCCGCCGGCTTTTTGAGCCGGCGCAAGTACCGCCCCATGCTGTTTCTCGATATCGCCGTGCCCCGCGACGTGCACCCGGACGTACACAAACTCGATAACGCCTTCGTCTACAATGTCGATGATCTGCAGGCGGTGGTCGACTCCAACCTGGCGGGACGGCAGCGCGAAGCCATCCGCGCCGAAGCTATCGTCGAAGCCGAAGTCGAGCAGTTCCTGCAGCGCCTGAAGACGCTCGATGTGGTCCCCACGCTGCGCGCTCTTCAGACGCAGATGGACGCCATTCGCCGCTCCGAGTTGGAGCGGATGCGCGGCAAATTGAATGGCCTCAATCCCCAGCAAACGCAGGCCGTCGAGGCGCTCACCCGGGGCCTGATGCAGAAGTGGCTGCACCGCCCGGTAACCGAGCTCAAAGCCGCCGCCCTGGAACCGGCGGGCGCGGGACTGGTGGATATGGCGCAACGGCTGTTTGGATTGGATAGCCCCCACTCCAGCGCCCTCTCCTCACCAGAAGCTCCGGCCCCACATCATGTGAAACGTGGCGATACCCTGCGCATCGGTTCGCGTGGCTCGCAATTGGCCCTCTGGCAGGCAAATCACGTCAAAGCTTTGCTCGAGGCGGCTGGCCATTCCTGCTCGATTGAAATCATTCAAACCTCCGGCGACCGCATCCAGGATGTGCCGCTGGCCACGGTTGGCGGCAAAGGCCTGTTCACGAAAGAAATTGAAGAGGCGCTGATCGAGGGACGCATCGATCTGGCCGTCCATTCGTTGAAAGACGTCCCGTCCGAACTGCCACACGGCCTGGGCATCCATTGCATTCTGCCCCGCGAAGATGCGCGCGACGTTCTGGTCTCCTTGCAACCGGAGGCCAGCCTGCGCTCGCTGCCGCCTGGCAGCCGTATTGGTAGCAGCAGTCTCCGGCGGCAGGCCCAGCTATTGGCTCTGCGTCCCGATCTCGTGGTCGAGAATATCCGCGGCAATGTTGACACCCGCCTGCGCAAGCTGCGGGAAGGGCAGTTTGATGCCCTGCTGCTGGCCGGAGCGGGACTCAAGCGCCTGGGGCATTCCGGCCTGATCACCGAGTGGATCGGCGTCGATTTAATGTGTCCCGCGGTCGGCCAGGGCGCGCTGGCGCTGGAATGCCGCGACGAGGACGAGTTCACGCGCACGGTGTTGAGCTCGCTGCAACACATCCCCAGCGCCCTGTGCGTGGAGGCCGAACGCGGTTTTCTGCACCAGTTGGGCGCGGGTTGCACGGCGCCCGTGGCGGCCTACGCCAGCATCGCCGGCGAACTGCTCAACCTGAAGGCGCTTGTCTGTTCCGCCGATGGCAAGGAGATCATTCGCGGCCAGCGCACTGTTTTGCTGGGCAGCGCGGAAGAGACCCCTGAACAAGCGGGCGCGCAACTGGGCCACGAGCTGCTGCGCCGGGGAGGCGATCGCATTCTCGCCGCCGCCGCCAGCCAGCTTGCCCAACTGAAAGCGCCGCACCGCGCCTGAAAGTCACCCCATGCTAGAGGCTCCGCTTCACGGCCGCAGGATCGTTGTCACGCGCGCGCAGACTCAAGCGCAGCCACTGCTGCGGGAGCTGCGGCGACTCGGCGCCATCCCCATCTCCCTGCCGACAATTGAGTTCGCTCCGCCGCAAGACTGGGCCCTGCTGGACTATGCCCTGCGAGAGGTGGCCACGTTCAGCGGCTTTATTTTCACCAGCGCCAACGGGGTCCGCTTCTTTTTCCAACGCGCCGCGGCCCTGCAGCTCGATTTGCGGCAACCGGAGGCCAGTTGGGTGTGCGCCATTGGACCGGCAACTGCGCACGCGTTGCGGGAGCACGGCTGGCGCTGCGACTTTATCCCGGAATCCTATGTAGCCGAAGGCGTGCTCGAAACGCTTTCCGCTCGTGACCTAAGCGCTGACCGCATTCTGATTCCCCGCGCCGGTGTCGCGCGTGACGTGCTGCCGCGCGAACTGGGCTTGCGCGGCGCACTGGTCTTTGTCGTCGAGGCCTATCGCACCATTCTGCCGGCGGCTTCGCGCCAGCTTGTGGACGAGCTGTTTCCCCGGACGGGTGCCGCGGTGGACGCCATCCTCTTCACCAGTTCGTCAACGGCGGAGAACTTCGTGGCACTGGCCGGCGACGACTACCGCTCGCGTCTCGGAGGTGTCACTCTGGCCGCGATCGGTCCCATCACCGCCGCTACGCTGGAACGGCTGGGCTTGCCGGTCGCGGTGCGAGCGGAGACCTTCACCACCGCCGGGCTGGTGAACGCGCTGCTCACCTATTGGAGCTTGCGTTAGAAGCCCGGAACCGCCAGCAAGCGGCAAGTTTTACGTGAGGGACTTCAGCCCAGATCAGGGCGGCAGACGGGATTGCGGAAGCCGGCCAACACCGCAAACACGCACCAAAAATCCAGAACCGCGCCCACCGTGGAACGCAGATCATGGTACAAGCTCGGCTTCAGCAAGCAGCAGTTGGCATAGCGCTTGTAGGCCTCCTGCACCTCGGCGTGACTCTCCGGTGGTGTAAACACCACGGTGGGGATCACACGCGTGTCTTCATGACTCTTGATCTGGCGCAGCAACTCCAGCGTGCGGCCCGCCGGAAGCTTCAGGTCCAGGAATATCAGATCGGGCTTTTCAGACGCCTTCGCGCGCACATAATGCACAATTCCATCCGGATCTTCGAGTTGCTGAAAGCTCCGTACGCTGCTGTGCCCCTTCACCGCTTCGCGCAGCAGCCGCGCATTGTTGGCGTCATCTTCAACCAGCAATACATTCAGACCCATCATCGGATACCCTCCTGTACTTGCAGACAAGGGGCGCATATTGTTTTGGATGCGGAGGGCGAGATTTTCGTCTTGGCAACCAATTTTGCAGTACAATCGTGAGAACTGTCACACTCCCCCGGTGCCGCAAACAACTGCACTGTACGAGTGGGCAACCCTTCAGTGGACTACCGTTCGCCAATGCCCCGACTTTTGCAAGCTGCCATTGAAGTACCCGTAGGCGGATCCGGTTCCGGAGGCCCGCAGGAAGGCCAGGAAAGCGCGCTATTCGTGCTGCAGGACGCTGGCGCCATGCCCGCTTTGCTCTCCATCTCGCCGCGCGCCGCCCACATTGTGAGTGCCTGGAAGCCGGGTAGCCCATTTCAGCTCGTGCTGGAGAGCCTTGCGCCCACCTTCCAAGCCGAACTTCTCGACGCAGTGCACCGCGCCTTCCACAATGGTTCCGCCAGTGAGTTGGACTGGAGCCCTTGGGACAATGGCCGATTCGAGCGGGTGCGGGCGGAGATTCAGCCCTTACCCAACGCCTGCGCCGCCATTCTGCTGACGGCCAGCAGCATTCCCCGCAGCGTTTCGCCGCAAGCGGAACGCAATCTGGCCGGCTTTGCCCGCATTGACCTGAACGGCAGAATGCGAGAATGCAATGAAGTCTTCGCGCTGAGCACTGGTTACGACTCCCGCGCCCGCCTGTTGCGCGAGGGCGGCTCGGCCATTCAGTTTCACCATCCCACTTGGACCGAATTCATGGCTGCTTTGCGCCGCAAAGGCTCATTGCAAGCTTGCGTGCTGCAGGGCAATGGAGCGGGCCGCAAGCCTTTCCGCTTGCTGGCCAATGCGGCCTGGAGCGCCCCGGAAGCGATTGAACTGGTTGTGATCGATATAAGCCGCAGCAACGAACCGGGCATGGGCGCAAGCGCCCCTACCGTCACAGAGTCCGAAACGGAGCTGCACAACATATGCCGCCAACTGCAGGCGCCGGTCCGTACCATCTCCGGATTCACTCAACTGGTGCAGGAGCATGCCGGTGAAAGCCTCAACCGTGAAGCCGCTGAGTTCCTTTCCCTGCTGGACACGGAAACGCGCGGGTTGCGCGCCACTTTGCGTGACCTCTCACATTATTCCCGTATCCTGCAACGCACGCCGGTGGTGGAGAAGATTGACCTCGACGTCATTCTTCGCTGGGTGAAGGGATTGCTTGCCGGACCGATTGAATCCAGTCAGGCGCGCATCGAACAGGGCTCGTTGCCCAAAGTCCAGGCCGATGCCGTCGATCTGGAACAGGTTTTTTTTCAGTTGCTCTCCAATGCTCTGCGCTTCCGCCGCGAGGAAGCTCCGCGTATCTACATTGCCGCCACCAAGCGCGGCCGCGAGTGGCTGTTTTCCATTGCCGACAATGGTTTGGGCATTGATCCCGTCCACCTGCAGTACATCTTCGAACTGTTCGCCCGGCTGCAGCCGCGTGCCAAGTATCCCGGCTCCGGCATTGGTCTCACGCTCTGCCGCAAGGTGGTCGAGCGCGCCGGCGGGCGCTTGTGGGCGGAGTCGGAGCCCGGCAAAGGCAGCACGTTCTACTTCACGCTTCCGGCCTAGACAACGCCGCCCTGTGAGCCAGGGCCGAGTCGAACTGATGTCGAGTTCAGCCGCTATTCTTGTTATCCTTGCGCATGCCCAAAGCGAACCGTACCGCATCCCGCCGCTATACCGATGAACAAGCCGCAGCCGGAATTGACGCGCTCTTGCCTGCACTGGAGACCTGGCCCAACCAATACCGCGGCTATGAGATCGCGATTGAGATCCCCGAGTACACCTCTGTGTGCCCCAAAACGGGGTTGCCGGATTTCGCCACGCTCACCATCACCTACATGCCGGCGCGTCAGTGCGTGGAGTTGAAGTCGCTCAAAGAATACCTGTTGGCGTATCGCAACCTGGGCATCTTTTATGAGAACGCGGTAAACCGGATACTGGAAGACCTGGTCGCGGCCTGCCAGCCGGTGTGGGCCGAAGTAAAAGGCGAGTTCCGCCCGCGTGGCGGCATCACCAGCACCATTCGCGCCCGCTGGCCACGGCCCAAGGCAAAGAGTTAGTCCCTTTCTCCCGCACGCCGCTTCCAGCCCACTCCCTCGTTCGTCGCGGGCACTTTCTGTGCGCGGGCGGATCGACTTAACGCTGTGCCACAGCTCATGCCGCGTCTTTGCGATTAGCGTCTTCGCCGGAGACGCTCTTGAAGCGTCACGCCGCCGGCCGCTGCGGGATAGGCGGCGCCGGCACCTCCACCTTTCCATTACTCTTGAAAACGCGTTGCGGCCCGATAGCAATTCCCTGCTCTTTCAAAATTTCGCTGTGCACTTCAGCGCCCAGCAACAGCGATAGCGCCAGCACGTAAAACCACATCATTAGCCCGATCACGGCGCCCAGTGACCCGTAGATCGCTGAATAATTGCTGACGTGGTCGATGTAAGCGCCCAGGGCAATCGAGGTCAGCAACCAAAGCACCAGGGCGGTGACCGCGCCGGGAAGGATCCCGCAACGCTCTGTGTGCACATTAGGGGCGGCGCGGAACAGCAGCACAATGGCCAGAACCAGAAAACAAATGATCCAGGCCCAGCGCAGCACCGGCCAAACGTAGACAATGGCGTAGCTCAAGTGTAGAGGCCGGGCAAAAGCTGCCACCACCGTCTGTTCGGCCAGCAGGCCCACCAGCGCCAGGACGATGAAGACGCCCGCTGTGCAGGTCAATAGCAATGCCAGCCCGACGCGGTGCAGGTACGAGCGCGTTTCCACTACCTCGTAAGCGGCGTTCAAGCCGTTGATCAATCCCGAAAAGCCCTGCGACGCCGAGTAGAGCAGCAATATCGTTCCAAAGCTCAGCAAGCCCAAGTGGCGTGCCTTCAACACCTGTTGCAATTGCGAAATCACCAACTGGCCGGCTTGTGAGGGCAACTCGTGTTGCAGAGCCCACAGGAAGCGCTGCAGCAACGATTGTTGATGGAATTGGCTGAGTAATGACGCCAGGAACAGGATCAGTGGAAATAATGAGAACAGGAAATAATAGGCAAGCGCCGCCGAGTAGTCGAGGATGTTGTCATCCAGTGACTCGTTGACCACACGTTTGGTAATGCGCCAACCGTGCCCCAGGCGCGCAAAAGGCGAAAACGCCACCGCCATCTCCTCTGATCAGGACTGTTATCTTCTTGAGATGCGGCTGAGATCGGCTCGGGATGGAGCGGAGCAGGAAACCCCCTTCCGCTTATGGGTGGGCAGAGTCACCGCGAGCCAGCACCAGAGCGTGCTCCAGCAGCGGCAGGATCACGTCCAGGCTTTCCTCGGCGCCTTTTGGGCTGCCGGGAAGGTTGATGACCAGGCATCCACTCACCAGCGCCGTCACGCCGCGTGATAACCAGGAGCGCGCATTGGATTGTGCTCCGCGGCTGCGCATCAGCTCCGACAGACCGGGCACCAGCCGGCCCCCGGCGCTCTGCATCGCGGCGAGGGTCGCCTCAGGCGTGACGTCGCGTGGCGCGCAGCCCGTGCCGCCAGTGGTGACCAGAAGTGAGGCGCGCGTCGCCCACTCGCAAATGGCGTGTTGGATCTCGCCGGCTTCATCGGGCAGCACGGCGGCGTGGACAACCTCAAAACCCGCCGCCTCCAACAGCCGGACAACACGAGGTCCGGAGAGGTCGGCGCGCTGCTTTTGGTACGAGCGATCGCTGATGGTGAAGACGGCAGCGGTAAACCTGCGCTTGCCAACGGGCATTGATGGTTCCGAGTCGGTAGTCATACTTCAGGGGCCACGGCGCGGGTGTTGATGAAGGACTTCCACGTAGCGGGACTGAAGCCCCGTTTTAGCAATAACGGCATCCCTGAAGGGCTGCCCTGGTCCGCAGCTTATTGCGCCATAGCGCTCTCATCCAACTGGCGCAGACCTTCCATGAGCAGGCCCTGGGTACTATTCTTGACGGTGGTTTCCGTGGGCTTGCGGTTGAAGTCGAGAGCAAACTCGCCCTCGGTCCAACCCAAAACCTTGTAGACCACCTGATCGCCGCGTTCCGCGCCCAGTTGTGCGTCTTTGACCTGGCCATCGACCAGCAGCAGCAGCGCGGTTTCTTCGTCGCGCTTGCGCTCGCCCGGGCGGGTGCCGCTCTGACGGATGACGCTGACCGCGCAGGTCTTGTGGCTGAGATCAAGCGCCTGCAGCAGGTCGACCACGCTCATATCTTCCAGACGGCCACGTAGCGGACCACTGTCACCGGTACCGGCGCGCCGCAGGCTGGCCCGGCCCAAAGCCCGCTTTACCCGCTCGCGCAGCTCGGTAGCGAAAAATGGCTTCTGAATAATCTCTTCAAAGTGAGCCACGTGCGGCCCCAGCCGGTCCACGGCGTCGGCGCGCGAGGCCAGCATGGTCACTGGCGGCGCCCCCTCGCCAATGCGCCGCATGTGGTCGAGCAGTTCCAGACCAGTGCCGTCCGACAGACGGTACTCGGAGAGCACCAGATCGGGCATCCAGTCGTTCATGATCGCCTTGGCATGTAGCAGCGAGGCGCCGGCGCGCAGCTCGACCATATCGCCAATGCCATGGCGAATGACCTCGAGCATGCGGGAATTGGGCTCCAGGACAAGGACTTTTTGGGGCATAGGATTCTCTATCGCGCAGTCGCCGGGCGCGCTGTCCGGCGAAACGGGCCACTCTTGCCGCCAGTTTTCTCCAGCAACACAATTTCGCGGATTTCGATGCTTTTGTCCAGCGCCTTGCACATATCATAGACGGTCAAGGCGGCCACCGCCACCGCGGTGAGCGCCTCCATCTCGACCCCGGTCACGGCTTCGGTCTCAACTGTGCTGGTTAATCGCACCTCTCCCCTCACGATTCGGGCCTCGACTTCGATGCGCCGCAGCGGCAGCGGATGGCAAAGCGGAATCAGTTCCGCCGTCTTCTTGGCCGCCATAATGCCGGCCAGCCGCGCCACTTCCAGGGCGTCGCCCTTGGGGTTGGCGCCTAGCCCGCGCAGCACTGCCGCGGAAAGCTTGACCCGGGCGCGCGCCGAGGCGCTCCGGCTGGTCACCGCTTTGCCGGAGACGTCGACCATCTGAACCGAACCGTCCGGACGATAGTGAGAGAGGGTTGGCCGTTTCATGCGGGTACTCGATTATTTTGTCAAACGGCTATTTTGGCAAGAAGGCGACGGTGCTGCCCGCCGGCAGGTTTCCGGTCCCCGGCGGCAGTACCAGGTAGCCGTCGGCGCGCGCAAGCGCTGAAACGTCTGCGGAGCCTTGGTAGGAAATCTGCTCCACACGCGCCGCCGTCAAATCGCCGCGCAGACGCACCGGCAGAAAAAGGTGTAACCCTACGGGTTTGCCCGCGTAATCGAACGCCAGTTCGGCGCTCAGAAAAGGGCTTTCCGCCTGGGCTGGGTCTAGCCCCGCCATGACCTGCAGCATAGAAGCCGCAAACAGGCGGAACGTTAGCGCGCAGCTGAGCGGATTGCCGGGCAGACCGAAAAAAAAGCGCCCCTGAAGACGGCCAAATACGGCGGGTTTGCCGGGCCGGATGCGCACCGCATCGAAAATAAATTCAGCCCCAAGCTCTTCGAGAGCGGGTTCTACCAGATCGTATTTGCCCATGGAGACGCCGCCGGAAAAAACCAGCAGATCCGCCTCCGATAGCGCCTGCTGGATACGGTTGCGCAGCAAAGCCGGCTCGTCCGGCGTAATGGGGTAGACCAGCGGTTCTCCACCATAGCGCTGCACCAGCGCCGCGATGGCGGCACTGTTGCTGTTGCGAATCTGCTCGGGACGCGGCGAAGCGTTACCCGGTTCGACCAATTCGTCTCCAGTGGCCACAATGGCAACCCTGGGCCGCCGGTAGACCTGCACCTCCACCTGGCCAACCGTGGACAGGACGGCAAGCACGGCATCGTCAATGCGGAGGCCGGCAGGCAGGACCACATCGCCAGCGGCTGCTTCACACCCAGCCTCGGCGATATTCTCACCTGCCTTAACCGCACGCTCTAAACTCACCATCTCCCCCCGCTCGTCACAATGCTCGATCATGATGACCGCGTCGGCACCCTCCGGCACTGGAGCGCCGGTCATGATCTCCTGGCAGGTACCTGGAAGCACCTGGTCTGCGCTGCGCTCGCCGGCGCGAACTATACCGGTGCGACGCAATTTCGCGCCGATGCGCGTGTCGGAGGAGCGCACCGCATAGCCATCCCGCATCGCGCGGTGGAACGGGGGATATGGGCGATCCGCGCCTACCGCCTGGGCCAGCACGCGGCCCAGCGAGCTGGTAAATGAGACCCGCTCCGTGCCTGGCGCCCACGTCTCAGAAACGCCACTGGAATCGATCGAATCGGCCGGCTGATCAGTAGCTTCTTGTGAAGCCCGCCGGCAGCCGTTCGCCGCCTGTAGGACGCGAGCACGCGCCTCCTGTAAGCTGAGTTCGATTCGTGGAGTACCGGACATTTCTTTAAGAATATACGGGAGCTCTTTCCCGCGGATTGCATTTGGTGTAGGCGGCGCTCCATGACGAGCGCCCGTCGATCAGCGGCATTTTCGACATCCCGCTACCCAGGACCGCGGACTGACACCGATTCCGGTCCAATTCTGGAGCCACTCCGGGATCGCCAGAGCCTTGGCTGCCCCACGGCCTCAAAAGGCGTTTACGAGCTGGCGGCGCGGCTTTGGCGCTGGTGAATGATTGCGGTTGGGGGAGCAATCACGGGGACAGGCGCGGGTTCGGAGCGCAGGTCTGCCAAATCGGCAATCAGGGTCCCAGCCCAGCGATAGACGTTCTGCTCGCGCACCATCTGGCGCATGTGCTGCATGCGGGCCTGGCGCTCGTCGGGATCCATTTCGATAGCGGTGCGCAGGGCTTCAGCGATGCTATCGGTGTCGTAGGGGTTCACGATCAATGCATCCCTCAGTTCGCGAGCCGCGCCGGTGAAACGGCTGAGGATGAGCACGCCCTGCTCGTCGGTACGGGCGGCAACGTATTCCTTGGCAACCAGATTCATGCCGTCGTCCAGGGATGTGACCAGACACATGTCCGCAGCGCGGTAAAGGCGCTCCACGTCACGGCGCGAATGCTGGTGATTGAGCAGCACAATTGGCTTCCAATCCTGGGAGCCATAGCGGCGGTTGATGCGTTCCGTGGTCTCCTCGACCTCGGTCATCAAATCGCGATAACGCCCGATACGGGTACGGCTTGGGGCGCCGACCTGAACGAAAGTAAACTGGCGCAGGTAGATGGGGTACTTCTCGAAGAAGCGCTCCACTCCGGCCAACCGCTCGAGAATACCCTTCGTGTAATCCACCCGGTCAACGCCAACGCCCAGCAATAAGGTACGCACGCCCAGTTCGCGCATGAGCGCCGCACGGTCATCGCAGGCGGCCTGCACGTTCTCGGCGGTTGATCCCTCCTCCGGGGGCTCGTGGAATTCGACACTAATGGGATAGGGGCGCACGCGGCTACGCTGACCGCCGCGAATCACAGTGGAGTGGTCCCAATCGATACGCGATTCCAATGCGGCATCAACGGTGGCCAGGAAGTGATTGCAGTGGGTCTCGATGTGGAAGCCGATCAGATCGGCGCCCAGGAGACCGTCGAGCAGTTCGCGCTGCCACGGACAGATGCTGAAGGCCTGCGGATTCGGCCACGGAATGTGCCAAAAAATAGCGACCCGCGCATCTGGGCGCACGGATTTCACCATGCGTGGCAGCAGCGCGTAATGATAGTCCTGGATCAGCACACAGGGGTTCACCGTGCCTTCCATCTCCCGCAGCAGCGCGCTGGCGAACTTGCGGTTCACCGCCTGGTACTGCTCCCAGTCTGAGGCGCGGAACTGGGGACGGGTGTGGGCGATGTGGCACAGCGGCCAAAGGCCTTCGTTGGCGAACCCATAGTAGTAGCCGTCGTTCTCCTCATCGCTCAGCCACACGCGGCGAAGCGTGTACTGCGGATCATCCGGGGGGACGCGCAAGCGGTCGTTGGCGTCCACTGTCCTGCGGTCGGCGTCGCCGGAGCCGTGCGCTATCCAGGTGCCATTGGTGGCGCGCAATACCGGCTCCAGTGCGGTCACCAGTCCACTCGCCGGAACGACGACATCAACCGACTTGCCATTACGCACATGCGAGTAGGGTTCGCGGTTGGAAACGACAAACACCGGGCTGCCTTGCAGCTTGTTGTAGACGTGAACGCGCAATCGTTCCGGGGTCCACTCGGAAAGCCCGGAGTCGCGCAGGCGCGCTTCGCGGTGGGCGGCGGCGCGCGCCGCATGCAGCGTCTGCATAAGGCGCTGGGTTTCCTCGGCGAGGGGCGCCAGCAGATCGTCTTTCGGCAGCGGCACCGGAGGAGGCACGGCGCCGCCGCGGCGCAACTCCCGCATCCATTGCGCGGTCCGCGCCAGCGGCCGCGCGACACTGGCGCGAATCGCCGCCAGAATCAGCAGAACAATAATGATCTCTGTAAAAACGTTCCAGAAGGCCACTCGCCAGGCGCGCGACATGTCGGCCCGGATATAGTTCGCGTCAAAGGCCACCGCAATGGCGCCCACCACGGAAGGACCATGATGCAGCGGCACCGCGTACATGTAGAGATAGTCGCCGGCGGAATGAAGATACTGCCCACGGCCACCATTTTCCGCAGTCGCTTGGATAACAGCCGGCGGAAGATGATTCCATTGGGCGGCAAACGACGGGGTCTGCGCGATCGCGCCCCCTTGATCGTCAAAGACCGCGACGCCATGGAGGTTCTCGCGGTTTTGCACCTGCAGCAGAATTTTGGAGATCGCCGCCTGGTTCAGCGGCTTGAGATCGGATTCAATGCGGTCCTGCAAAGAACCACTGAGCGCCTCCGCGCGCCCCTGCAACTCGTTTCCGAGCGCACGCTGCTGGGCGCGGGTCTGGAAATACGCAAAACTAAAGCCAGCAACCGCGGTAGCCACTACAGCCAGCAGGACGATCCGTAGGCTCATCCGCATTCACCTATTTTAACTCAAGGTGGAGCGCAGATGGATCATAACGGCCGTAGCGTAGAGGCCGCATATTCCACCATGGCAGTAGGAAACTCGAGGCGTCGTTCAAGGCGGCTTCGGCGTAAGTTGTGCGTCATTGGAATGAACTCGGGGCTGTCTGGCTGGTCTTCTCCACCCCACTCAAAACTGGAGGGCTGAGGGCCAGCGGCCCGAGGTGACCGCAATCGGGGCCAAAGCTACTGGCGCGTACTGTAGCCGGGCTAGGGTTGATTGTAGTGAGGCTTCCATATTTTGGACTTGATGTCCTGCCAGAATTCAGCTTCCAAATTAAAACCCGCGGTGGCGCCCAGGTCGATCGCAATGCGGCTCATGGTCAGACCGAGTCCACGGTCCGACTTGGGATAGTAGAGATTGGAAACAACACCTGCCAGCAACGTTCCACCGAGTTGGGAAGTGTCCAGCACGCGTCGGCGGCTGACGTCGCTGCGTGTGAAGACCACGCGCGAGAGGGCATAGACGATGCGGCGCGGCACCGATGCTGGAGGACCGAGGCGGAAGTATCGGGGGTCCTGATGCAACCAGGTCGAAAACAGGTAGTCGCCGAAGAATCCGGAAACGTTGGCGTCGAGCAGGGCGGATCCAAAGCATTTGCTGTAGCCGCCAATCTCCGATCCGTAGCCGCAGAAGCCATCTTTGCTGGAGTGCTCCAGTACGAGAGCCTCAAAAGCTGAGAACGTCAGGCCAACCGGATCGTAAGTATCTTCCTTGAATTCCTCGAACTTCTCCTCGGGGCGGAGCGGAGGAGCGTTGTGGAAGTAGGTGACGTCGTAAGAAGGGACAACCAGGAAGATGTGCTTGGGATTTTGCAGGGGTTTGCCGCCCTGCCTTGGCGGCGCGCTACCGCCAGACGCCGGCGATAGTGGCGACGATTGCGGCTGGGATTGCTCCAATATGTACGAGCTGCGGACACCATGGTGAAAAAGTGGGACTGGCGGACGCACCGCGGCCCAAAGCGTCTCGGAAGCGGTGCTAATGGCCGCCTGCGCGTAGGCAGCGGGAAACAACAACCCGACGGCACAGGCCAGCAGGCAGAAACGGCGGATTTGGTTTGACATGGGCGCTTCCATCAGTTTAGCGCGGCGGAGCGTAAAAGTTTACGAACGGGGGGCGTCAGTTCTCAGTTGTCGGCTTTCCGCAGGGCGCAGCAGTCAATTTGTGGTGCTGCCCGGCCTTGGCAACGAGATCGAGAGCATTTTGCGGATTCGGCTGTCATCGCGGCCTGCGGCTCGAGAGCAGCTCGACTCGGCCCTGCTTGTGAAACCTCTCGATGGCGCGGTTCATTAGTTCCTGGCGGTAAGCGCCAGCGCTAGAGCCAGCAGCGCGCAAAGCGGCGAATAGAGCATGGAATCGAGGTAAGCGAAACGTGTCCGCCGTATGCGCTTAAAGAAGCCCACGTAACGGAAGTCGCCGATGGCGCGCAGTGCGAAAAGTGCGGCCAACAGGCTGGTTGCCAAACGCGGGAGTTGACCCAGGCGATGGGGCGCGATCATCCCCGATTGTGCGGCAACGATAGCGGCAGCCAGCAGCAGAAAAAACGTCACCGCCAGAGTCACCGGACAGCGTGGCTGAAACAACAGTTGTCCATTCTCCCCTTCGGGAATAGCCGACCTCAGCCCAGTCCGGCCCCCTAGCGCCCAAAAGACATGGACGGCAGCCAGGACGATCAATACCAGAATGATGACGCCGCCAAGGAACATAGCCTGATTATCGCCTGTAAGCAATGGAGGGGTTGACGTACGTTTGCTTCAGAGAACGGACAGGACGGAAAAAACCGTGTGCTGTTCGCCGCGGCTGTGCGAGAAAACGCTTAGGCTCTTCCCAGCAAGCGAATTTTGGTTCACTTGCTAACCTACCGCCGTTATGATCAGCCCAATGACTCGGGCGATGGTCCATTTGTCGGTGCTGGGCGCGCTCCTTACCAGCGCGAGCGCCAGCGCGCCCCGTAGAGCAGCGCCCGGACGGGTGGCGCCTCATTCCGCAAAAAAGCGGCATGGGGAGACCTTGGCCAGTGCGCTAGCGCGCCTCAGCCGTCCCAGTCAATCCACCGTTTTGGTCGCCAGCATTCACACTGGCAAGCTATTGGCAACTTCCGGAGGCGCTGAGGCCATGCGAGTTCCGCTGTTGCCGGGCTCCGCGCTCAAGCCGTTCACGGCACTGGCGCTGTTGCGCAGTGGCGCGATCACGACCACGAGCCGCCTGCGGTGCTTGCGGGTGACGCCACGTTATGGCGCGCGCTACGCCTGCGTGCATGCGCGCGTGCGGCACGCGCTGGATCTGGAGCAGGCGCTGGCGCTCTCCTGCAATTACTACTTCCTCACCGTCAGCAGCCGCCTCCGCGACGCCAGCTGGCGCTCCACCTTAGCGCAGTTCGGCCTGACTCCCGACGGCGCCAGTGGAAGCGCGGCGGGGGACGTGGGCACACGGGCGATTGGAGCGGAGGGCATTCACGTCACAGCGCTGCAACTGCTGGAGGCGTACCGCCGCCTGGCCCTGCTCATCAGCCGCGCTCCCCACGACCGGCAGTTGCGCGCGATTGGCAACGGTTTGCGGGGCTGTGTGCGCTATGGGAGTTGCCGGCAGGCGGCGGTGCCCGGGTGGAATGTGGCGGGCAAGACGGGGACGATTGCGGAACTTCAAGGCGGGCCCACGCACGCGTGGTTTGCCGGCTATGCGCCGGCAGCGCGGCCAAGCGTCTTGATTGTGGTTGCTACTCCCAAGGGCACCGGGAGCGCGGACGCGGCGAAGCTCGGTGGCGAGGTCCTGCGCTGGATGCATCGCCACCCGTCCTCCTGGAACCAGCCGCCTTCCGCGAACGCAGCCGCCGCACCCCCCGCACAATCACCGCACGCGCCGGGACTTCTTCCGAAAACGGTTCTGGTTCGCGAAACGGCCCGCCAGTCCCACGGGGGAAAACGGCTGGTCAAGATGCCCTTGGAAACCTATGTCGCCGGCGTAGTCCAGGGCGAAGCTCAAGACCTTCCCTTCACCGCCCAGGTCGCTATGGCGGTATTGGCGCGCACCTGGGTCCTCACCAATCGCGGGCGCCACGCCGCGCGCGGCTTCGACTTCTGCACCACCACCCATTGCCAGGACTGGCAAACGCCTCGGGCGACCGCCTGGCGCGCCACCCGCCGCACCACCGGCCAAGTGTTGCTTTATCATGGCCGTCCCGTGCAGGTTTTCTATAGCGAAGACTGCGGGGGACGTACCGAAACGGTAGCGCCGGGGTACACGGACGGGAAGCGTCTGCCTTACCTGCGCGGGCATCCAGACCCGTTCTGCCTGGCTTCACCGGACCGCAACTGGAGCAGCAGGGTGTCGAATGCCGCGCTCATCCGCGCCTTGCTGCAAGCGCGCATCCTGCAGCATCGGCCAAGCTCTGTGGGGGTGGCAATCGCCGCGCGCGATCGCGACGGGCGCGCTACACGCATCCTGCTCACGCCGGATGGCGGACGCCCGATGGCAATCACCGCCGCCAGGTTCCGCTTCGCCGTGGATCGCACTCTCGGCTGGAGCCGCCTCAAGAGCACGTGGTTCACGCTGCACCGCACCGGAAACGACTGGATCTTCAATGGCCACGGACTGGGGCACGGGGCGGGACTCTGCCAGGCTGGCGCGGCGGGCATGGCGCGCCGCGGCGCCAGCTATGCGTCGATTCTGGCCTTCTATTACCCGGGCACCCGGATCGCATACCTGGACCAGCCGACTGCGCAGGTTTCGCTGCAAGCGGCTCTCCAGCCAGCGGCTGAGCACGGCAGGCGCTGGCACATCGCCGGATCGGGCCGCTGCGAAGTTCGCTATCAGGGGCGCCGCCCCAGCCAGGTCGTCCAACTTTGTGGACCGCTGCTGCGCCAGTCCGAGCGAGAGTTGCACCGGCGTTTGCGGGGCAAGGTGCTGGTGAGCGTGTTTCCGACGACTGCGGCTTTCCTTGCGGCTGGTGGCAGGAGTGGCTGGTTGGGAGCGGCGGCGAACAAGAACCGCATTGCCCTGCAGCCCGAGCCATTGCTGCTGCGCAAAGGACTACTGAGGAATCAACTGCACCATGACCTGTTGCATGTTGTGATGGCCGGCTACCTACGCCCCCATATTGACCCCTGCCGCCAGGAGGGCGCCGTGCTGTTGTTGACCGGCGAATCCAAAGGCGTGACGAAGACGGCGTATAAGGACCAGGACAGCGCGGCGGGAGAGCCGCTGCGGATCCTCAACGCGGCATTGTCACAGGCGAGGTCCCATTTAGCGCTGCAACAGGCCTACCGTGACTGCTACGACTGGGTGGCAGCACGAGCGGCGCTGACCGGAAAGCAGCAGTTCCTAGACTCCATCCTGCGTTAAGACGGGCCGCTGCTGCGCGTACCAGGCTACCTGCAGCGGCAGGAACCAGACAAAAATCGATGCGGCGATCAGCAGGCGGGCCATGACCGTCAAGACCTCATGCCAGTCAGGAAAGACGTGGGGGCGCCAGAGCGCCAGAAGCCACGGCAACTCGTCGCCCACCAACGCCAGCAACAATGCCACAATCCAGAAAAACCAGCTCTTGAATGGCAGTTGAGCGGTGTGCTTACCCCGCCATGCCCGTGCGAACAAACCAATCGCGAAGGCGGGGAGCACCACTAATTCCAGCACCCAGCGCGCGAGCTTGAGCGGGAGGGTAAACCAGGCCAAGGCGATGGGAGCGTGGAGGCGATAGGTGATCTCCGACTGCGCCGCCCACGCGCGGTGCAGAAGCCAATGAAATGCACTCAGAATAAGCCAGGCCAGCAACGCCCAGAGCAAGATGGCTAACAGCGCCTTCCCAACACCGCCCCACCAGGAATGGCGGGGAGAAGCCGTAGCGGCATCGGCTTGTTCGTGTTCGCTACTCCGCACCAGAAACGCCAGTCCTAATGCCAGGAACAGCAGAAGGCCCAAGGCCAGGAGCGCCTGCCCGGCGAGTAAGCCGGTTGAGGCGTCGGCGACCCCCAGCCAGGCATACAGCCCTAACAGCAAAGCCAACGCCCACACTCCCGTGCAGAAAAAAAGCACGAGTGTAGGGCGGCCGATGCCACACCAAGCGCGATAACTCCTGGAGAGCACGCCGGATGTGGCTCCCGGTGAAGATTGGGGGTGCATCCAGATCCGCCAGCTCACGATGAGATCTCCTTGGGGAACTTTAGTGGGCGGTTCATGGCTGCGCCTCCCGGAAGGTCAAGTGTGTGCGGTCGCCGGTAGCCAAGCGTGACGAGTCGTACATCGGTTGCACGCGGGGTGGCAACGCCTCAAAGCTGCCCGGCACAATCACTCGCGCCAGGTACGTGTAGGTGTGCTGGCCGGGCTGCATCTGGTCCTGGAAGAAACTGACGCAATCGTCGCGAAAGACACGCGAGTATCCAAACCAGTCATAAAAATCCGTATCATCCCAAAGCTGACCCACCTTGCCGTCTTTATTCAAAAGGGGGTACAAGGCATCGTTCTCGATGGGCTCCACGCCGGCCGCAAGCGGGTCTTCAATCAGCAGATGCGACTGTTTCCCACCGCTGACCGTGAGCTTCACCAGAAGCACGTCACCCACTTGCGGAGAACCAGAAAGCGGCACAGGCCGGTAGCCAAGCGCCGGCTCACCACCCTCGGTGATTGTCTTTACCGCCTGCAACAGGAAGTATTGCCGCACCACATTGAGCCGGAACCCGCCGCGATGCACAAAGCGATCAGCATTGGAGTAGCTCACCAGGCGCGCATCCCAATAGAGCACACCCGGCCCTTGACGGCTAAGACTCACCTGAACAGGGCCGTCCGGTAAGGGTATCCGGATCTCTCGCTGTTGCGCCTGAATATCGGCGGCAGTGAAGGTGTATTTGCCGGCGAGGCGGCCATTCACTTTAAGCGTGGCGGTAAAATTGGGCGCCATCTCCTGGGCAGCCGCCGGGCGGTTGAGACTAGCCGCCAGCGCCTGGATGACGGCAGCGGTCTGCTCGGTTGACATCCACCAGTTGTCGTCGCTGTGATCCAACAGGTACCGGATGGCTTTATCCACAGCGGGATCATTGGGGCGCAGGCGAAGCATGGCCTGAAGGGCGGTGGCGGTGGTAAGGCTGCTGTTATCGATATCGAAATCGATGAACCAGTCGCTCTCGTCATCATCGTCGAGGTTACCGAAGCCGAGCCAGCAATCGCCGCGCTGTGGCAACCAAAGCTCCAGGGCATCTTGCCGGGCCGACTGCAGCAGGCTGTCGAGAGCGGCGGTGGCGCGGCTATCGCCAGATTCCGCCAGCAACAGGACGAACTCCGCCCTTCCCTGCAGCGACAGTCTGGAACGAAGATCCCACAAGTTGTTGAGCAGCGCAGCGTCAACGCCACCCGCTTCTTGCGCAGCCAGCAGCAGTGGCGCCTGCAAATCGGGAATCATGCGCGGATGCGCATTCAAAAGGTGAATCAAATAGGCGTGACCCTGCTGGATACGGGTGGCATCCACCGTAGCGCCGGCGCTTTTGGCGCCGCTCAGCGCCTCAACCGCCAAAGCGCTCATATAGGGATCGCTGGGCGTATCAGGCCACCAGCCCCAGCCACCATCGTTATTCTGGCTGTTTACCAAGCGCTCAATGCCGGTCCTGAGGCGGGGCAGTAGCACGCTATCGGGGGCCAGTTCGGGATGATGCAGGCTGTTGACGGCATCGCGCGCCGCCAGAATCGAGAGCATTACTGAAGAGGTCTGCTCGGTACAGCCGTAGGGATACTGGATCATCTGCTGCAAGGCCCCAAGCGCCTTGCCGGTCAATGAGGGCGTCAAGTGCACCAGCAGATACGACGAACCAGCAAGGGCGCCGGCTGGCGGCGACCATTGCAACGCCGTTGACGTACTCGACAACAGAGCACCGCTGTAGCTTTGCTCCACCGGAATGCCGTTAGGCTCGATTGGGAGAGGCAGTTGCAGGGCGTCGGAATCGGCCTGGCCCAGCGCCTGCCCAAGCAGATTTACCGTGCCGGCGCGCTGCGCCGTTAACTTCCAGCCGTAGCGCGCCTGTTGGTTGGAAGCGACGCTCAAGCGCGGCGCTCCGGTGGCCTTCACCTGCAGCGCGCCGGCGGGTTGGCCCACTGCTTTGGCCCTCAACGTGAGCCGCACCTGCTGTGCCGCCGGCAGGTAGTTCCGCACTACCGAGTAGGTTGTCCACTGATCGCCCTGCACGGCAAAGCGCGGCAAAGCCAGATCCAGCATGAGGTTCTTGCGCGTCACGAAGTGCGCGTTGGCAGAACCCACCTGAGTCACGGCTGTGACAGCCCGGACTGTCACTCGCCAGGAGGTCAGGCTGTCGGGCAACTTGAAATGAACCACCGCCCTGCCCGCCTTGTCGGTATGAACGCTGCCCTGCCAAAACGCTGTGGGACGGAAATCCTTGCGCACGCGCGGGTTCGAAGCTTGCGCGGCAGGCTTCACATCGCCCAGGGCCGACGCATGGAAATAGGGGCGGCGCGTCAATTTCAAGCGGTGTCCACCGGACCAGCCCTCAAAACCGTAATCGTTGGAATACTGCACGATCACTTGATTGGAGCGATAGCCGTAGAAGTACTTGAAAATGTCCGGACTCGAATCGGGGGCGATAGAGTAAATGGCGTCATCCACAACGCCCACGCCCAGATCGGCATTGGCGACCGGCTTGCCATCGGCATCCCGTACCAGGAATGCCACACTGGCCATGTCTCCGGGTTTGTACGCCGGCTTGCCCGGCTGAACCTGAATGCTCAGCGCGCTACCGCTAGCGGGGACATTAATGCGAACTTCTCCCGTGTAGAGCTGGCCGTTGCGCAGGAAGGTGACATCGGCCATGACGTTGGGTATGTCAGCCGCAGTGACCGGCACTTGGAATGAGGCGGTAGTTCCATTCACCTGCAGGACGGAATGCGTTCGTACGCGGTCCAGCTCCGTCGTAATCCAAAGCCAAACCGGAGAGGGGTGCTTCCAGGCGGGCAGCTGCACCAGGATATTGGCGGTATCTCCCGGCTTATAGCTTTTCTTGTCCGTCTTCAAAGTGACAGAGGCTCCTTCACGAAAGCCTGACGCCGCCGGGCCTGTGCAAAAGAAGTCAGTCTCATCGCTGAACTGCCGCCCGTGCACGTCCAAGCCGGTAACGTTCACCTCGTGGCTGCCCGCCTGGGTGCACTCAAGCTGAAAGGCTGCCGTCCCGTCCGGACCAGTCGTCAGGTTTGTGGTCGACAGTACCTGCCGCTTGGGGTTACCTGAAGTAGACCAGTCGTAGAGTGCGTCAGTCGCAGTGAGCGGCACCGCAAGGGGAGCGTTCTCGTAGGTAGCTGCGCGTACCCCGAAGTGAATGACATTGCCAACTTGTGTAAAGTACTGATCCCCCTGCACCGCGACCTGATCGTCCGAGTAGGTCGCAAGGAAGCTGCCAAAACCGTCTATTTCCCGGTTGGAAAGATCGGTTACGCCAACCACCAGGCGGTAGCGGAAGTTGTGCTGCTTGCTGTCCACGGAAATGGGCAGCGTAAGCGACATGCGTCCTTGCGCATCCAGCCTTCCTTGTCCCTGCTGCAGCGCATCACCATCCTCATAGTCGTAATCTCCGCCACCGTCTTCACCGGCATCGTCAGACCACTGGTAAGCCCAAGCCGACCAGTAGCGGGAGCGGAACAGCTTCCAGGTGTATTTCGCACCCGGAACCGGAGCGCCAAAGTAGTACTTGGCGACCACGTTAACGCTCTCCGTTGCGCCCTGCAGTACCCGCTTTTCTACCGGCGTCACATCGACATGGTAAGCAGGCAGCTTGTAGTCTTTAACTGAAAAATAGGCCGAGCCGCTTACCGACTCATCGCCGGTGATGCCCACCGGACTGATGTTGATGGTGTAGTCACCCAGGTCGCTATCTTGCGGCAGAATTAGACTGCCGCTGAACGTACCCAGCTTTGAGACCGCAACCGTCTGGATGGTCAGGGTCTTCCCAGAACCGTCGGTGAACTTTACCTGGGTCTGATGGACCCGCGGTAGGACATAGCCGGCGCGGTAGAGCTCACGCAATATTCCGCGATAGTAGACGGTCTCGCCGGGACGGTAGACGGGGCGCTCGGTGTACACGTAGCCGACTAGAGAGCGCGTGGAAGCGCTATTGAAAAACCATGATGGCAGGTCGGTGGCGGCAAATTCGTCACCCTGCGTACCCAAAGCAATCCAATCCTGAGGCGCACCCGAAGGCAGCCTAAACTCCACCGCGCCATCGCTGCCGGTCACCCCCCGCATAGTCATTTTGGCGAGCCACTTCTGTACAGGCCGCAGCACAATATGAGCCCCGGAGACGGGCTGCCCGGATTCGCGCTGCGCGGCATAGATAACGATCTGCCCGGGCGCCGACTTCATCACCAGCCCCAGATGAGTGATCATCAGTATGGTGTTGGCATGAAGAGAACCGTACTGCGCCTCGATCAGATATAACCCGGGCCGCTGCAGCCGCAGGGGAATCACGCGCTGCTCCCAATCGCGGTCGCGCGGGAGCATTTCCACCCAGCTCAAGGCAAGCTGCGCTCCGTTGAGAGAGTGCACCTGCGCATAGCGGGCGATGCCGACCTGAAGCGCGGTGAAATGCCGCTGATGGCGCCTCACCCAATCGGCACGCAGCGCATAGCTGAACTGGAAACGGAAAAAGTTCTTGATCCGCAGACGCAGCCGCCGCTTCCACCGATGCCAGCGCTCCAGCGGAGTGGGCATCTCCGGGATCTTGGCCGGCGGTCCGCCTAATTGGTGGGGGTTCTTGAGCTGCTCGAAGAATTTCACCGGATCTTTGACCCGGTACACATGAAAGTTCAGGTAAGAAACGTCGCGAAAGCGTATCCACAACTCCGCTCTCTTGGCCGGACTGTAGGCTTGGTCGGTCTCCAGCACAAAGGAAGGATGCAAGGGGGTCTTTTGCGCTGCGGCGTTAACCGCGGTCATCGCGGCCAATAGCAGCAAGGCGGACAAGCGGAAACCGGGCTGAATGGTGCGCAAGGCGGAAGCCAGCGCTCCCGCCAGCTTCCCCTGTAAGCGTCTGGCGGAGGGAATCCTTGCGGGACTCGGGTTCTTCGCGTGTGCACGCATGGTCAATCCAGCAGCTTCCAGCGATATACACCCAGAAAATGGGGATTGGAGCGCACCGGCCGCCATCGCGGAACAGGATAACGGCGCAGGGCGCTGAGCGCAATCATTCGTATCTTTGCAGCCTGGCCGGGTGAAGCACCCGTATCGTATACCACAAACGGTTCGGCTGCATTGGGAAAATACGCCGACCGGCCAATGAACAGCATGGTGTGATAAGGCTCAACGTGCCCCGGCTGATTGAAAAACAGCAAGTCGCCGGGCCGCGCGGCACTCACGCTCCGGCTCACTCGTACAGTGTTATAGAGAATGAGGTGCCTGGCATCGGCGAACTCACTAAAGTTGCCGTTATGGAGGTCCGAGGGATGGAAAGCGCCCGGGGCGGTTCGAAAAAGCGTCGCTCCAAGCGGCCCATGGGGATAGTTCCACGCCTGGACGTCACGCGCCACCAGAAGGGGCTCCAGGCCGCTCTGCCTCCACCAGTGCGAGTCATGGCGGCGCAAGGCCTCCTGCAGCACAAAACGCGCAAATCCCGCACAATCCACCTGGGTGGCCAAGCGCTTGGGATGCTGAAATTCGTCTTCGGCTATGAACGCGATCCAGCGCCGCAACAGTTGCCGGTCACTCGCGCTGGTCAGGTGGGCAGCATCGGGAAAGCCATCGCCGCGGCTATCGATGAATCCCCGGGCGGCAGGCGGGGTTTTCTGAACGGCGGCAGGATTTTGCCGGGTGCGGCACGACGTTGCCGCGCAAACCGCCGCCACAGCAATCCACAGCCGCCAGCGCATGCTGGCGATTGTAGCAGGAGGAGGACTGCTTTACCGCACAGCCGCACAGAGCTGCCTCACTCGCACTAGAAGCACCGCAAGACTGCTGGCAGCAGTCTTGACGCGGGATGTTTTCCAATCGTCAGGTAATAGCCGGCGTACCAGGTGGTGGTGGGGGCGCCGGTAAAGGTGTGTCCGGCGGCAAAGATGAAGTGCTGCAGCTTGCTGAAGTCAATCTGACCGCCCAGTTGAAAGCCGGTGCTCGCCTTTCCCCCTATGGTGTTTGCCGTCGAGGTGTAGGCCTCGCCACCGAGAAATCCGAAGCCAGTGTTGCGCTGCATCTCCCAGCCCGTGTAAACCCAGTTACGGTTGCCCGCTCCGGGATTGCGCCACCAGCCGGCGCCCCCATACGTTGTCCAGCGCTCGTTGGAGGAGGTCTTCTGAATCCACAACGGCACAAAAACTTGCGTATGTTCGGCGCCCAATCCGCGCGCGGCGTTTCCGGTGGGCAGTTCCACCAGCGGGAATGTCCCGATTTCGAATTTTCGCGACTTGAGGTTCACCAAGCTGAGCTTGAACCCAAGCTCGGTATCGCCATAGCCAACTTGAACCGGCTGACCTCCTCCTCCGGCCCAGGTGAGCACCGGAGCCAGGATATGCAACTGCAGGCCGGGCGCGGCGCCATAATTGACCTCCATATGCGGACCGGTGAAGAGGAACTGGCCCGGCGCGGACGTACCGATGGTGGACAAGTAGTACTCCCAGTGCTGATAGGGGACGGGGACGGGATCGTCAGTGATAAACGGCGGCCCCGCCCACAGCCGGCGTACGGGGAGCAGGAGGAAAACGAGAAGAAACAAAAGGCGTGGCAGACGAGTCATGTGCATGGCGGGAGACGTCGGCTGCTCTAACGTTACAACAGCGCGGCGTATAGGCCATGCTTGCGCGCTCCCGCTCTGGCGATCTACAGTGCCCACAGGCGGTCTTTGGCTTCGCTGACATGATCCTTGTCCTGGGCAGCATAAATCTCGATCTGGTGCAGCGCGTTCCCCGCCTTCCGCGTCCAGGGGAGACGATTGGCGGCGAAGACCTGCGACTTTTCGTTGGCGGTAAGGGCGCCAACCAGGCCTGTGCCGCGGCTCGCTTGGGCGGTCAGGTGCGCTTTGCGGGCAAGACTGGCACGGATGCGCTAGCGCTGCGGTTAAGAGCCGAACTGCGCGATAGCGGCGTCGATTGTTGCCTGCTCTCCCAAGCGGATGGCGCCTCCGGCACGGCCATCATTCTGGTCTTGCCGAGCGGCGAGAACGTCATCGTGCTTGCTCCCGGCGCGAATGGACGCGTGGATGCCGAGTTTGGTCTGGCCGCGGTCGAGCAGCTTGCCCCTGGCGACCTGTTGCTCTGCCAATTGGAAATTCCGCTGGAAACGGTTTCGGCCGCCCTGCACGCGGCACATCAGCGAGGCGTACGGACTATCCTTGATCCCGCTCCAGCGCGGAATCTACCCGGCGAGGTGCTCGAAGCGGTTTCCTTTCTCACCCCAAACCAGTCCGAGGCGGCCCTGCTGGCGGGACGGCAGCGGCCTGTGGAGCATATGGGTGAGGCGGAAGAGATGGCTAAACTGCTGCTCCAGCGCGGCGCCGCCACCGTAATCGTGAAAATGGGCGCGCAGGGCTGTCTCATGGCCTCCAAAGCGAGCGGTCAGCCCGCAATTACCATCGCCTCCGGATTTGCGGTTGAGGTAGTGGACAGCACCGCCGCCGGCGACACCTTCAACGGAGCGCTGGCGGTCGCGCTCTCGGAGCAACAACCGCTGCAGCGCGCGCTGCGCTTTGCCAACGCCGCCGCCGCGCTTTCAGTGACCCGCGCGGGCGCGATCAGTGCGCTGCCGGACCGCGAACAGGTCGAGCGTTTTCTCACCCCACAGCAGAGTCGTTGAGCAGGTCTTGCTCCCTTGAGTTGGGCAACATCTCCCGCAACCCCGAGCGGCCGCCCTGAACATTTCGTTGACAACTGCTCCGGACAGCTTAGGTGCGGGCGGCGCGGACGGCCCTTTGCCAGCCGGCGTACAGGCGTTCTTTATCCGCTTCCGGCAAGGATGGCCGCCATTGCCGTGCAATCACATGATTGCGGCGCAGTTCCTCAACCTCGTAGTAATAGCCCACAGCCAGGCCCGCGGCGTAGGCGGCGCCTAAACTGGTGGTCTCATTCACCAGCGGACGCTGCACCGGGCGCCCGAGGATGTCAGCCTGGAACTGCATCAGCAGTTCGTTTTCGACCATGCCGCCATCGACGCCCAACACCTGCAGTCGCTGGCCGCAGTCTTTTTCCATGGCTTCCAGAACGTCGCGCGTCTGAAAGGCCGCGGCTTCCAGGGTAGCGCGCGCCAGATGCCCGCGTTCAGCAAACCCGGTCAACCCACTGATGGTGCCGCGGGCGCCGCGATCCCAGTAGGGGGCAAACAGTCCGGCGAAGGCGGGAACAAAATATACTCCTCCGTTATCGGGCACGGACCGCGCCAGACTCTCAATTTCCGCCGAACTGCGAATCATATTCATACGATCTCGCAGCCACTGCACGGCCGCTCCGGTCACCGCAATACTTCCCTCCAGGGCGTAACGGGCGGGAGCGTTCCCCAGCCGGTAGGCCACTGTGGTCAGCAGCCCGTGGCTGGAAGGCAGGGGCGTCTCGCCGCTGTTCATCAGGAGAAAGCAGCCCGTCCCGTAGGTGTTTTTGGCCTCTCCGCGGGCAAAGCAAGTCTGACCAAAGAGCGCCGCGTGCTGATCCCCGAGATCAGCGGCGAGCGGCACGCCCTGCAGCGGCCCCACCTGAACCCGGCCGAACACTTCACTGCTGGAGCGGATTTCCGGCAGGATAGCGCGAGGGATGTCGAGCGTGCCGAGAATCTCGTCATCCCAATCCAGGGTGTGCAGATTCATCAACTGCGTGCGGCTGGCGTTAGTGACATCCGTAAGATGGCGCCCGCCTTTGGGGCCACCGGTGAGGTGCCAGATGAGAAAGGTGTCCACGGTGCCGAAAAGCACCTCGCCGGCCAGAGCGCGCTGGCGAAGGCCGGGGATGTTCTCCAGCATCCAGCGCAGCTTGAAACTGCTGAAATAGGTGGAGAGCGGCAGCCCGGTGCGCTCGCGGAACACATCCGGGCCGTGCTGCGCGGCAAACAGCTCAACCTCGGCGGAAACGCGCATATCCTGCCAGACAATTGCGTTGCTGACCGGCTGGCCGCTACGCCGCTCCCAAACGAGGGTCGTCTCGCGCTGGTTGGTAATGCCGATGGCGGCAATATCGCGCGCCCGGACGCGCGCCGCCTGCAGGCCCTGCGCCATCACTTCGATGGAACGTGTCCAGATTTCGTTAGGATCGTGCTCGACCCAGCCCGGCCGTGGACAGTGCTGCTGATGCTCGCGCTGCGCCGAGCCGCACACGCGCCCGGTGCGGTCGAAGATCAGAAAGCGTGTGCTGGTGGTGCCCTGGTCGAGCGCGGCAATGTATTCAAACATGTCGTCTTCTTTGGCTTACAGCTTCAGCGTCACCTCGTCTTCGGCGAGAAAGTCGCGAAGCACGGGATCGTCGCTAGCATCCATATCGGCAACTGTGCCGAAAAAGCGTACCTCGCCTTCGTGCAGGAACACCAGCCGGTCGCCGAGGCGCCGCCCCAGCCGGGTATCGTGGGTCACGACCATGCTGGTAAGGTGAAGTTGCCGCTTGACCTTTTCAATCAGCTCGGCAATGACCTGTGACATCAACGGGTCCACCATGGTGGTGGGTTCATCGTAGAGAATCGCTTCCGGGCGCGCCACCAGCGCGCGCGCGATCGCCACCGCACGCTTCAGGCCAGTGGAGAGGCTGGAGGGCGCCGCGTCTCGGTAGTTGCCGATTTCCAACATGTCGAGCATACCCTCGACGACTTTATCGATTTCTTCCTCGCTGAGCTCACGGCGTTCACGCAGCGGAAAGGCGACATTCTCGCCGACGGAAAGCGAGTCAAACAGGGCGCCTGACTGAAACACCATGGTCACATGGCGATGGAGCTCGGTGAGTTGCTTTTCCGTCCAGTGCGCAATATCCTCGCCGGCCACGATCACTTGCCCACTATCGGGCTTGAGGAAACCCATCACCAGCTTGAGAGTCACTGATTTGCCAACGCCGCTGCGCCCCATGATGCAGACAGTTTCGCCCTTCCTCACGTCAAAGCTCACATTGCGCAGCACGTGGTTGGAGCCAAACGACTTCGAGACGTTGCGGAAATCGAAGTAGGGCTGCGAGGTCAACTCCAATGGGGTGGCGCTGGAACCCAATCGATTAATCCTCCAGGAGCGGTCCGGTCAACAGCTCGTGAAAAATTTTGGCCACCGAAGTGTCGGGGGTCCATTCCCGGTAAACTTCGTCGGGCTCGCAGGGCTGCAGCAATGCCTGAAAAAGCGATTCGGCCTGCTCATCGTCGTTGGATAAGAGCATGAACACCCCTTCGGCCTCGATACGCACCAGGACAGCCACTTCACCCTTGTCGAAAAACCGGCGCAGGATGAGGCTGGGCTCCAGCGTTGTGGAGTCGAAGTCCTCGCCATCTTCTTCGCCATCCTCGTCCTCGTCCTTGTCCTCAGGCTCCTCAAGTTCTTCGCCATTCCCCTCATCGCCGCCTTCCGGCCAGGCGAGATCCATCGATGAACCTAGAAATACCACCAGCTCATCTTCGGGTGATTGCGCCTGCAGCAACTTGGCGTCAAAGCGGAAATGCGGGTTGGCGACCATGCCGGAAATAACGTAGACCGGGGGATAATCGGTGGTCCCGCCGTTGAGACGGAATTTGGGGAGCGGTTGTCGCACATGCACCTCGTCGCCGGAAATTTTGCCGCTGTCCGGCACGCCGCGCAGGCAACGCCCGCGTCTTGCACCGGATTGTTAGAACTCAGTCGCTGTTCCGGTCCGCAATGGTCGCGGGCTGGCCGAAGCAGTTCTACTGCGAGTGTAGCAATTCCCTAAGCGAGCCGCACAGCGACCCCCGCGCGCATAGCCGGTAAGCATCGGTCGTTGAGCGGCGCAGGCAAGTTGCCTCCGAAAAAAGTTGCATCCTCAAGCGATCCCCGACTTGCATGGCAGTACGCGATGCGCTGGCAAACTCATTTGGCTGGCGTTACGGCGGCTGGCGTTACAGCTGCGCCCCTGGCAGCGGCGGCGCTGGCAGCGCACTGTGACACAAAATGCCTGGCAATCGCCGGATTGGAGGCCCAATGTCCATGCACATAGGAGGCCAAGACATTGTCCATGACGTAACCTTCGCGCTCGTGCAGGGGACCGCGGCGCGTCCGCATGCCATAGATGCAGTTGGAGAAATCGCCGTCTGCAACCAACTCGGAGTAGCGGAACTGGTGACCGCGGAAACGGGTTCCAGCCGGGCCGAGCGGGCTGGCGGCGGCGGTCACGACTTCCACGTAGCCTAGGGCCTGCAGCCGGTCGCGCATGTGTGCCTCTCCGGCAATCACGCCCACCATGGGGTGGGATATACCGTCGAGCGTGCGAATCGCCTGGGCGAGATACATCAGTCCGCCGCATTCGGCGTAAATGGGCATCCCAGCTCGGGCCGCGGCGGCCAGTTGAGCTCTCATCCCGGTATTGGTCGACAACTGCTCCGCATATACCTCGGGGTAACCGCCGCCAATGTAGATCCCGTCCACCTCTGGAAGGCGCTGATCATGGATGGGAGAGAAGTTAACCAGTTCCGCTCCAGCCGCGCGCAACAGTTCCAGATTGTCTTCATAGTAGAAGTGGAAGGCTTCATCGCGGGCAATGCCGATGCGGCAGCGGCAAGACACGGCCGATTGCGGCAATGGTGCGATCAGCGGCGCTTCCGGCCCGCCTGTTACTTGGGCAGCAATGGGTTGAGAGCGACGGGCGGCGTCCAGGATGCGGTCAAGGTCGAGCCATTCGGCCGCCAGCGCGCCCCAGCTTTGAAACAGCTCTTCCCCAACCGCGTCCGGGTCGGAGGCCGTACGCAGACCCAAATGGCGCTCGGGAAAGGCCAGCGCGTCCCGCCGGGGAAAACCTCCTACAACCGGCACCTCGCTGCCCGCCTGGCGCAACAGGTCGAGGTGGCCGCGGCTGCCCACGCGATTGCAAATCAAACCGGCAAACTGTAGCGACGGATCAAAGCGGGCCAGTCCCTGGGCCAGCGCCGCGACAGTACGGGCCAACCCCGAGCAGTCCAGCACCAGTAGAACTGGGGCGGCTAGCCAACGTGCAATCTCGGCGGTGGAACCCGCGTCACTTTGCGGTGAAGCACCGTCGAACAGGCCCATCACACCTTCAATCAAGGCGAGGTCAGCGCCCGCGCTAGTACGGATGAACGTGGAGCGCACCGCGTCCTGGCCCATCATCCAGCCATCCAGGTTGTGGCTGATGTAGCCGCTGGCGCGCTGGTGATAGGTGGGGTCCAGATAATCGGGACCGCACTTGTACATTGCTACGCGCAGCCCGCGGCTGGCAAAGGCGCGACAGAGGGCCACCGTGACCGAGGTCTTCCCCCCACCACTCCCCCCGGCCGCAACGACCAGGCGCGGAATGTTTGGGGTGTCTTCCGAGGCGACGCTCATAAACGGCCGCCCTGTGGAGCAAAAGCGCCGGCGAGCGCCCGCAAACGTGTGACCGCTTCGGGAGCGACCTGGAGTAATGCATCGACTTCAGCTTCTGAGCTGGATTTGCCCAGGCTGAAGCGCAAGCAACTTCTGGCATCGGAGAAGCTCATTCCCATCGCGGTGAGCACATGCGAAGGCTCAATCGCCCCGGAGGAACAGGCGGCGCCGGTCGATACGCAAAAGCCCTGCAGGTCCAAGGCAATCACCAGAGCCTCCCCCTCTACGCCGTGAAAGCGGATGTTCGTTGTGTTGGGAACGCGAGGAGCGCCTGCGCCGCTTACCCGCGTTTCAGGAACGGCAGCAAGCATTCCCTGCTCCAGCCGGTCGCGCAGCGCGGCCAGGTGCGGGCCTTCCGCTGGAAGCTCCAACTGAGCCAGACGCGCCGCTTCGCCAAGCCCAACGATGCCCGCGACGTTTTCCGTGCCCGCGCGGCGGTCTCTCTCGTGATGACCGCCGTAAAGCAACGGCTGCAGGCGCACCCCACGCCGGACATACAGCGCGCCACTACCCTGCGGAGCGCCAATTTTATGTCCACTGATGCTCAACAGATCGCAACCAAGCTGCTGCACGTCGAGTGGAATCTTAGCGGCCGCCTGTACCGCGTCCACATGAAAGCGCACGCCCGGAGCGGATTTGACCACCGCGGCGAGTTCCGGAATCCGCTGCAGCACGCCAGTCTCGTTATTCGCCACCATGATGGTGACCAGGCGCGTTTCGGGACGCAACGCGCGGCGCAGTTCCTCCGGGTCGACAACTCCTTCCGTGGAAACATTGAGGTACGTGACGGGCCAACCACGACTTTCCATCTCGCGAATCGTGTGAAGCACGGAGGAGTGCTCCACCGTCGAGGTAATGACATGACCGCCCGGATGCGGCGCCAACGTACCCGCGATCGCCAAGTTGTTGCTCTCCGTGCCGCCACTGGTGAAGACGATCTCGTTGGGGGAAGCATTCAAAAGGCTGGCAACGTAGACCCGTGCTTGTTCGACTCTTCCGCGCGCTCCCTGGCCAGCGCGGTGAATCGAGCTGGCATTGCCAAAACCGTCCTGATAAACCTCCAACATCGCCGTCAGCACCTCCGGACGAACGGGGGTGCTCGCGTTGTGATCCATGTAGGCGCGCAACATCATGCTTGTATTATCCCGCCAATGGGCGGCACGGCCGCTTTTATTCCACCCGCTTCGGTGTCCGGCCGAAGCTCACGGATGGTGGCCGCGCTTTACCAGTCGCCAGCGGTGCGGGCCCTAAACGGCAATCCCAAACCTTTGCTACTACTTCGGCCTGTGATTTCGAACTCGAAAGCCGTTCGACTCGGTCCTGGCTCGTCAATGTCCAAGCGAACCACACCTCAACCTCGCCTGTTTGCACTGACGCTAGCGCGAGCGCTTGCGATTGGCTTGCGTCCAATACTGCATTGGCGCCAGGTACAGTTCGCTGCCGAGGTCACCTAACCGGAGTTGCAGCCGCTGCTGCGCCTCCTCCACCGCGCGATTGAACACCAGCGGCCCAATCTCCTCCAAAAAGTAGCTCAGCAACAAGCCCGCGCCAAGCTGGCCGATTTCTTCCGGCATGTTTTCGCGAAAATAGCGCTGCACGGAGGCGATCGCCTCCTCCCGTTCCTGTTTGCTGAGTTCGATGTTCATGGTTCGTCCGCTATATTGCTGAAACATTTTACGCAGAGAAAACCGATCTTGAATTTTTTGTGCTGGCGGCCTGCCCAGCCACCCTGAGAGCCCGATTCTTGAGGCGAAGGCGAAAAGGTTAACCTGTACAGGTGCCTGCTCTCGTTCATAAACCAGCGCGTCGCAACAAGCCCCAGATGACACTGGATCGTCTCCTCTCCCGCTACGGCGTAAGTTCCCGCAGTGCCGCCAGCGAGATGATCCGCGCAGGCCGCGTGACCGTGAATGGGCGGGTGGCCAACGATCCCCTGCAGTGGGTCGAGCCGGCGACTGACACGGTGCGGCTCGATGGCAAACGGCTGAAAAAGGCTACCGCGCTGTACTACGCGTTGCACAAACCCAAGGGATACATCACCAGCCACGGCGATCCGCAAGGGCGCCCTACCGTTTACGATCTGATTGCAAAGGCGCTGAACAAGACCGGCAGTGCCGAGCCGCGGCGGCGCGCGACTGGCCGCGAAGCAAACGAGGCGGCCGACGCCAGTGCCGCACGTAAATGGCTGTTTCCGGTTGGCCGCCTGGACCAGGACACCACTGGACTTCTCCTGCTCACCAACGACAGCATTTTCGCCGAGCGCATCACAAATCCCCTCACCAAGGTTCCCAAAACCTACCTCGTGAAGGTCAATACCTTGTTACAGGTGGAAGAGATGCAGCGCCTGCGTGATGGTCTTGATATTGGACGTGGCGAGCGGACAGGACCGGCGCAAGCAACCTGGATTCGCGACAACGGGCGCTTTTGCTGGATTGAGCTGCGCATCAGCGAGGGAAAAAACCGCCAGGTGCGGCGCATGATTGAGGCCCTGGGCCATACCGTGCTCAAGCTAACGCGCACGCGGATTGGCAAGCTCAGTCTGGGTGACCTGGCGCCAGGTGAACTCCGGCCCATTCAACCGTCCGATGTGCTGTAGAGCCGGCGTGACGTGGCGCCCATTTTCCCTTGCCGGGCGATCTTGACCCGGAATGCGGTCCCTGCGCGCGAAAAAGCCGCATTCCCAGGCAGCGGACAATGAGGCGTGTTGCCGAGCGCTGCTAAAAGGCACGGGGCGCCGAGGCTACATCTTGTGGTAGACGACGTTTCCCCAGCGCAAGCCTCCGGGCTCAATCACTGCCGGCCCCCATCCACCGGGCCCGGATGATAGGCCAGAAAACTGCACCTGGTTGTTGAATACGCGATAGTCACCGCCGTCGGTGCCGTCAGGAAATTTCCAGGTGCCGTTGGGAAGGATCACGATGTGCTCGATTGTTTGACAACCCTGGCAGGCGTAGGTTCCCGGCAGACCGGCGGGAATTGGAGCGGGTTTGGCGTAGACCACCGCGGATCCATTGTTGTTGAAGGTCAGACGCCGCCCATCGGAGGAGAGCTGCGCCGCTCCCCACGCGCCTGGTCCCCCAACACCGCTGAATGTCACCTCCCCATTTTGGACGCTGTAAGTGCCGCCATATCCGCCCCAGTTCCACTGGCCATTGCTGGACAAATTGATGGCGGTGTTCGAATCACAAGAGCGGCAATAGAAGCTTCCGCTCAGCGAAGTTCCGGAATCCTGATGCTGCGCGAACGCGCTGTGCGCGCCAGGAGTGCAGGAGACCAGCAACACGGCAGCAACGGCAAACAGAGAAATGCGCACATGTGCGACCAGCTTGGACATTGAACTCTCCTATCACAGCAGCCGTGCTATGTTGCCGCCTGGACACCAAGCCTGTCAATGCGGAGCTTCAACCCGCTTTTCACAGCACGCGGCAAAAGCCCTCTCGCTTGCCTCGCAACAAGGTGCGCTTGCGCTAGAACTGGTAGAACTTTGCGGAGACCAAAGGGAAAGCGCAGAGGATCCTAATCACGCGGCGCCGGTCTTCTGGGGGCGGGCCAAATAGGACTCAAACCACTGCAGCGCGAGTTCGGCTACTTGCGGCAGGGTCCCCGGCTCTTCAAAAAGATGGGTGGCTCCCGGAATCACTTCCAACTGTTTATGCGCCCGGAGTAGTTGCAGCGCCTGTCGATTGAGCTCTAACACTTGTGGATCGTTGCCGCCCACAATGAGAAGCGTGGGCGCCTTGACACGTTCCAATGCACTGCCCGCCATGTCGGGCCTTCCGCCCCGGGAAACCACCGCGGCGATACACATGGATTCATCGGCGGCGGCGACCAGCGCCGCCGCCGCGCCAGTGCTGGCGCCAAAGTAGCCTGTCCGGCATTCTCCCGTTGCCGTTTGCAATTGAGCCACGGTATGCAGCCGCTTGGTAGCCAGCAGCAGCCGGCGCGCCAGCAATTCGACATTGAAACGGAGAGCCGCCGTTTCCTCGTCCACACGTTCCTCGGCCATGGTCAGCAAATCAAGCAGCAGGGTGGCGAAGCCCGCTTTTTGCAGAACGCCGGCCACATAACGATTACGCGGGCTGTGACGGCTGCTGCCGCTACCGTGGGCAAACAGCACCGTTCCGCGCTGCCGTTGCGGGATGACCAAGTCGCCGTGGAGATGTCCGCGTACCCGGTCCAACGGCACTTCAAAAGCGATTTCGAGGTATGGGGTGGACATCACGCTCACCTCCGTGCGCGTTACTGAGTGATCGGTCCAGTAAAACGGTGTCTTAATATCCGTTTGCTCGCCTTGTCAGCGGCACTCCACTGTCGCATGGTGCGGCATCTCTTCAATACCGATGTCAGGCGCTGAGCTCTTCACGCTTGACGGTGTGCCCATGCACGGTGGTCTTGCCGTGCTCGAACAGCGACTTCATGCGAACCAGGTCATCATCCAGCACCTCTTTGGGGCCAATACCAAACAACTTCGCCATGGCGTGCCCAACAGCGCCCGCGGGCGGACTGTAGGACATCAGAATATGCAAGCGCGTTCCGCCTTGCGATGTGTTTTCAAAACGGATGATACCTGCATTGCCAATCAGCGCCCCGGGCACGCTCTTCCATGCAATGATGCGTCGCGGCTCAAAGGTTGTGATCTCACTTTCCCAACTGGCGGTCGCGCCTGCCGGCCCCCGTACGGTCCACCGGAAACGCTTGTCGCCGGTGCGCTGCACCTCCTCAATGTGCTGCATCACACGCGAGAAGTTTTCCGGATGCGACCAGAAAGCAAAGACCCGCTCCAGCGGTTCCTGAATGGTGATGGTTTTCTGAAACCGGAAGGTGCGCCGTCCCCTCGCCAGTCCGAAAAACCGCCGTAAGGGAATATTGGCCACGGCACGCGTCAGCAGCAGCGCACCGGCAACACGGAGCGGAAGCGCCACCGCCCGCCTGCCTGGCGCGGCAACAAGCGCGAGCCCACCGCCCGCCATCCCCAGCAACCTGCGTCCCGGCGCCCAGGAGCGCTGGTGACGGCGCCGGCCCACGCCGCCCTGCAGCCCGGGAACGTTCTCCCCGCTCTTGTGGGGTTCGAGACGGCTGTCTACACCGTGCACGCCGCGGACACTGTAGACCGCCCCCAGCAGGTGATCCAACTCCTGCGCCAGAACTGGCCCAGACAGTTCAATCTGTCCGCCAGTCGCTTTCACGTGAATGGCGCCGGGATGGCTTACGGCACGGCCCAAACAGGCGCGCACACGTTCCGCCAGCACCGCGTCGTCAACCGCCTCGTGTTTGACGGCGGACCAGAGGTCCAGCACCACACCTTGCGCGCGTCCCTGCAGGTCGCGTAGGCCCTTATCGGCAACACACTTCAACTGCTGCGCGCTGTGAGTGACCTGTTCGCGCAGACGCGCCCTGCGTCTGCGGCCTCGATCCGGATCGGCCAGGTACATCAATACGCCGCCCAGCGCGGCTCCCGCCATCGCTCCCCATACTGCTTTGCCGTTTTCACTCATAAGCGCGACTCCTTGCTGGCGAATTCGTGACCGATTTCGCCGTTGGTAACCTCTTTTTACGCTGCTGAGGCGGGTTGCCACTGCGCCGCCCGCCGCAGCAAATCGTGCACCTCATCGTCAGTGGTTTGAGCGAAATCCTGGTACCACTGGCCCACGGCAAGGAAAGGTTCGGGAGTCGCCGCGCAGACGACCTGATCCACCTCCGAGCGGAACTGGGCGCAGGTGGATGCGGCCGCAACCGGTACCGCCACCACAATGCGCGCCGGCCCGCGTTTGCGTAGCGCGATGACTGCGACGTGCATAGAGGCGCCGGTCGCTAAACCATCATCGACCAAAATCACGGTGCGTCCACGCAAATCCAGCGGCGGACGGCCCTCCCGAAAAACTCCTTCCCGCCGCCGCAGTTCCTGTCGCTCGCGCGCGATCAGCGCCTGCAGTACCGTTTCCGAGACGCTGAATTCGGCCGTCAAACGGCGGTCCAGAACGGAAATGCCACCCGAAGCCAGGGCGCCCATGGCCAGTTCTTCCTGCCCGGGTACGCCCAGCTTGCGGACCACGAAGACATCCAGCGGCAGGTGCAGCAGGCGGGCCACTTCAAAGGCCACCGGAACGCCGCCGCGCGGCAATGCCAGCACCGTCACATCATCTCGCCCACCAAACTCCAGCAAGTGCTGCGCAAGTGCCCGGCCGGCATCGAAGCGGTCGCGAAACAGCATGACATGCACTCCTCGGTCCGGCGACGCCTGACGCCGCTGCCCGTGCACCCGCCAGCCGGCTTGGTGGCCGGCGATAGAGGCACCAGGAGCCTGGCCTCACAACAGGCGAATCATCTGGTCGCGGAAGTTGGATTTCTTGCGCCGGGAAGGGAGTTGCCCCCGGCAACTGTTGCGCGCAGATAATTGCGGCGCGGTGGAGAACAAGCAATCAGGAGCAATCCGCCACCGGGCTTGTGCCGGCGTGAACCGCACCACGTTGCGGTGACTTGTCGAGAAAAGTCCGCCGCGGCTTGTGTACTGCTGTGCTTGGCGAGGCGGAACCCGCTTTGTTTTGCGGGTTCCGCGCACCTTCGAGCACCGCTGATCGACCCAAGACGTCACAAGCCGTCGATCCCCGCCTGCTCCTAGCGTGGCGTTCCCAGTTTGTCGCTCAGTTCCTCATACTTCACTTTGGCTTGGCCATAGCTGACATAATCGCGGATCAAGTTCGCCAACTGCTGCGAATTCTCCGCGTTGGCCTTGACGTACTCCGTGTACGGCGCGGAGCGAAGACGCGTCTTGTTCTCGTTCAAGTGATTAATGGTTGTCTGGATATCGCTGGCCAACTCCTGCGCCAGAGGGGTGACGTGATCAATTGCCTGCTGCTGCCAATCGGATGCCTCACCCTTGGCGTCATTCAGGCTTTCGACGGTCTTGCCCAATTGGTTGATGTGATCGGTAATGACCTGAATCTGGCTGGAGTGGCTCTCCCAGGTCACCGCGCTTCTGGTGTAGCTGGACAGGGCGTCAGCCTCGGTGGCCAACCGCGCGGCTTCTCCCCTGGCCTGTTGCAGCAACTGCGTGACATGAGCCGAATCAGGCCGCTGTTGCCCGGCGGCGGACAGAGCCGCCAATGGTATTAGCAAGGCTGCCAGCGTGAGATGCAGCCAGGAACGTAGATTGACTACTCGCATAGACCCTCCTTGCGCGCTCACGGGTGGACACGCGCCTTGACGAACAGGATTTGGGTCTCTAGATGAACAATGCAAGCAGCCTGGGTTCAAACCCAGCGACGAATTACACCAACGGGAGCATTTGGGGGCGAGCGCGGGCGGTCAAAAGTGGCAGGCGCCGCGGCCAGCAACCGGTCAAGGCCGGCGCCACTCTCTTCCGGTCTGCCCTAACAGCTCCTCCGCCTGCGCCGGCCCCCAGCTTCCTGCGGGATAGAAAAACACCTTGTCGCGCTCATTGCGCCAACGTTGCAGCAGCGGTTCCACTAGCCGCCACGCGTACTCGACTTCGTCACCCCGGATGAACAGCGTCCGGTCGCCGCGCAGGGCGTCCACAAGCAGCGTCTCGTATGCGGACGGCGGCGCCATTTCGAAGCTGTCGCCGTAGCGGAAGTCCATCTTTACCGGACGCAATTGCAGCCCAATGCCCGGCAACTTGGCTTCAAACCGCAGCGAGATCCCTTCATTGGGCTGAATACGAATGACCAGCACGTTCCGCCCCGAAGTCTGCTGTGGAAACAGGGCATACGGCGTGGGTTTGAAGCTGACCGCAATTTCCGAAACCCCGTGCGGCATGCGTTTGCCGGTACGCAGATAAAACGGCACGTTTGACCAGCGCCAGTTGTCGACAAACAGACGTAGCGCCACAAACGTCTCCGTAGCTGAATCAGAGCGGACGCCCTCCTCCTGGCGGTAGGCGGCAACGCGCTTGCCATCGATTTCTCCCTCGCCATACTGGCCGCGAACCACCTCGCCGGCCTCTCCCGTCAGCTTGCGAACCGCTCGCAGCACCTTGGCCTTCTCGTCACGGACCGCGTCGGCATCAAAGGCGATCGGTGGTTCCATCGCGATCAGCGTCATCATTTGCAGCAGATGATTCTGGATCATGTCCCGCAGCGCGCCCGCCGATTCGTAGTAGCCGCCGCGCTCTTCCACCCCGAGCGCCTCGGCCACCGTGATCTGCACGTCATCGATGAAACGCTGATTCCAGAGGGGCTCGAATATCGAGTTGGCGAAGCGCAGCATGAGAATGTTTTGCACAGCTTCCTTGCCCAGGTAGTGATCAATGCGATAGACCTGGGACTCGTGGAAGACGGAAAGCACAGTGCGGTTCAATGCCATCGCCGACTTGAGGTCGACCCCAAACGGCTTCTCGATCACCACGCGCGTACTTGAGGCTGGCGCTGCGGAACTAACGCCAGCGGCACGAATGGCTGGCGGCACGGGAACGAATAAGGGCGCCACAACTGGACCCGGCAACTGGTTTTCGGCATCTTTGTTTCTGCCGCCCGCGTTTGCGGACGCGCGATCGCCGTCCGCCGCGCTTGTCGCGGAATCTTCCGCGGAAGGCTTCTCGCAGGCCAGCCCGGCGCGCCCTAGCGCCTCCACAATGGGAGCGTAGGCTACTGGGGGCGTGGCAATGTAGTACAGCACGTTACAACCGCAGTGACGCTTTTTCTCCAGATCCGATAACCGCTCGCGCAGCCGCTTAAATCCGCCATCAGAATCGTCGTATTTACCGCGAACGTAGCAGAGACAACTACTGAAGCGTTCCCAGTCGCTTTCGTTGATGTCTGTGTGGGAGAACTCCTGAATACCCTGCCGCAGGCCCTCACGGAACTTCTGGTCGTCCAATTCACCGCGCGCATAGCCAACAATGGCGAAGTTGTCCGGCAGACGGCCGCTGGTGAACAGCTTGTAGAGCGCGGGGCCCAGCTTGCGATGAGTGAGATCGCCGGTGGCGCCAAAAATCACCATCGTACAGGGAGTTGGGCAGCGGGCTTCCTTGTCCAGAACCGAGCTGAGTGGAGCGGTCTCCAGCGCCATTGCGATCCTCCAATGCCCAGTTTAAATGCGACGGGATGAGTTGATCGATCTGCAACGATCCAGTTGCCTGAAGGCAATACTGCAAATTTCATTCCTTGAGCTAATCTGCGCCGGCTCCACTCCCTGAACTCTCAACCCCCATGCGCTTAACTTCCCCTGGCTTGTTGACTGACTTGACGATCACTTGATATTGGTCGCCGTGTGCTGCCCATTGCGCTGGGTGCGGTGCTCACCGTCTGCGCACAGATTTCCGGCGATTTTGATCTCGTCGTGAGCGCTTCTGCTCAGCAATCCAGATGGGCGGCATCGAGGTCTGGCGATAGATCATTTCGCAACGCCTTGATTCGCCTTTCCCTCACTGGCGTCGGTTCGATCCCTGCATCGTTGCGCGAAAGACTGAGGATAGAGCCAGGTCTGTCAAGTCGCCGCCGCACAACATCGGCCCGCGGCACGCGACCCGGGCGTTTCTCCTTGGTGCGGGCCGATCCGGTGCAGTCAAACATAAAGTCCGGACCCCCATCCACGCGAACTGGCGCTGGCGCAAGTCGGTGGCAATCGTGTGGATTGTGGCAGGGGGCGTCAGCACGGTTTTGGATGTGGAAGAGACCCAACACTGCCTGCGCGGTGGTCATTGTAGCGAGGCGAACCCATTCCTTCCCAGCAGCCGTGGCGGCCAGTACGCCGTCGAACTCCCAGTCTGGGCCTTTTTTTCTTTCCACACTTGGCGCTGGATGGATCGCCCGCACCCTATGCGCGCTTGGTGGGCAGGGCAACTCGTCATCAGCGGCGCTCACCTGTTCGGAGCGGCTTGGGCCAGACGGACCCCCAAAGTAGGAGAACTCCAATAGCCGCCACCGCCGGCACACCATGCCTCGGCAACGCTAAAACGGCAGACGGACGGAAAATACGGGTGACTTCACGTTCAACCCTGTCGGATACACCTGAAACGCAACACCGCCGCCCAGGGTGAGCTTCACGGGGCCGTAAAGCGGAAACGGGCCCGCCACCAGCCCTGGCGTAACCAAATCCGTTGTAGCGCCCGGAGTCAATCCGCCAATGAAGTGCTCGGTGTCAAATTCCATCTCGGGCCAGAAGTGGAGCTTCCCGGGAACACGATATTGCAGAGCTTCATGGAACGACAACTCGTGTCCCCACAGGACCGTTCCGGAACTTGGGATGGAATAACCAACAGTGCCCTGCACGTCAAAGCGCCCCCAACCCTTCCCGTAGCCAAGCTGTGGGAAAAAGCTCCAGTTGTGCGGCGAAAACTTGCCTCCGTCCGGATACTGGGCGGTAAACATCAGCGACACTACGTAATTGCCGTTTTGTTCCGGCGCGGCCAGCAGACGGTACTTGGCCGTCACGAACCCGGGCCCCCATCCGCTCTCTCTGAAGTTGTTAACTGTCGCCCTGGCATATGCCGGTTGCCCCAGGATCACTTCTGTGTGATCGGTGGGAATCAGTTCCAGCCCTTTGCCGCCAAACACCCACTGACGGAAGCTGGGGGACATCGTATGCCCCACATCAAAGCGGTACTCCTGTTCGAGCAACGGAGTCAGCGTCTGAAGCGGCGTAATCCAATGTGGCTGGCTCGCATGCGCCCGCTCGGCGGCGCTGGCGTGTTTGGCCGGCCGAGTTTCCGTCGTCGTCACCTGCGCCGCTTTGTTGCTGGCGGAAGGCTTGGAAGATGTTTGGGCCGGCTGTGCCGCCGCAGCGGATAGCGCGACGAGCAGCAAGGCAGAAATCAAGTATTGGGGCTTCACAGCCCAGAATAGGCGATTCTAATTGCCGTGAAAAGGCATGAATTCGTATAAAACCGATATTTTAGGCCAAGCACAAACGCCGGCAGCGTGACTGCTTTTGGCTATCGTTTTTTGACTAGCAATCGTCCCTGCTGCACCCGATCGTCCTCGCATCGCGATTGGGCTTGCCTGGAGCGCAGGCATGGGGTCTGCCTCGATGAAACTGCAAAGCCCGCTTCCGGAAGCGTGCGTCGGTGACTTCCGCTCGGGAGGACCGCATGGGAGCTTAGCGATACGCGGCTCGCAGTCCGAGTTCAAGTGCCACCTCGCCCAGCCGCCGGTCCCTCGTCCATATTGAAAGGGTGCGATCGAGGAGAGCGTAGGCGAGCAGGTTCAGATCGGTGATCCCAATTCCCCTTCGCGAAAGCTGCCGGAGCTCAACCAGCCGGAAGAGTTCGTCATTGCTGGCCACAGGCGCCTGGGGCAGTTTTGCCAGCTCGCTTAAGAAAGCCTCCGGTTCGCTATTGAACCCAGCGCGAGCTCAAGGTGGACAAAGGCATGCGCCACGACCTCATTGCGCCGCAAGAGGCTTTGAAGTTTCCACTCCGGATTGCGCAGGTGATCGATCCAGACAGCCGTGTCGACCAGAATCATTCCGCGTTCCTGCGCCTTTTACCGGCAGTCGCATTTGGATCGCTCCCACCCAGGGCAGCAAGTCTGCGCGCCGCTTCCCGTTCCACAAGTTGCCTCAGGGCCTCTCTCACCAGTGCCGCCTTTTCAGTAATGCCGGTGTACTGCTGCGCCTGAAGGAAGAGATCGTCGTCCAGCGCAATGGTGGTGCGCATTGAGCCTCCCTTAGCGCCGATTTTAGCACCTCTTCGATGCTGTTTTTGATGCTCTTTCCCTCAAGTCATCCCCCACCGTGAGGCGGATACTCACGCAAGAAAACCACTGCGGCGGCAATGACGTTAGCTGCGATGGCTGACGTATTCCGCAGCTGCGCCTGGCCGTCTGGCCGCGGGCGAACCCACGCCTTAGGGCCTCTCCCCGAGCCGCCTTCCCGCCGCTCAAAGGTATGATCGTCAGGGAGGTTCTCTGGACTTGAACTCTTTCCGCCTGCGTATCCACCGCACCGCTCTCCTGGCGAGTGCCGCCCTTGCGCTGACCGCGCTAGTTTCCGTTCCCGCAGTGCATGCAGCCTCGCCGTTGAAGCCGAATCTGCGGGGTGGAATCATGATCCTCGTCTACCATCGCTTTGGGGATAAGGACGGGCGCTGGCGCCGCTCCTGGAGCGGGTTTGACCAGGATTTGGCGCGCCTGGAGGCCGACGGCTACCGGCCTATCACCCTGCACCAATACGCATCGGGAGACTTCCAGACGCCGCTGGGCACCACCCCGATCGTCATCACCTTCGACGACTCCACTGCAGGGCAGATCCGGTTTGACGCCCAGGGTCACCTGGCTCCCAATTGCATGCTGGCGCATTGGGAGAAGTTCGCCAGGAACCATCCCGATTTTCCGGTGCGCCCGGTGTTTTTCGTCAACTCGGGATTAAGCGGCAAGGCGGCCTTCCGGCAACCAAAATTCGCGCAGAAGAAGCTGCAGCTCGTGGTGCAGCTCGGCGGAGAAATCGGCAACCATACCCTGACTCACGCCAACCTCAAAAAAGACGCGGCTCTGGTACGGCGCGAGATCGGGCTGGGGCAGTATGACATCCAGAAACTACTGCCGGGTTACCACATCTACTCCTTTGCGCTGCCCTTTGGAATCTATCCGCAGCCGGACAGCCTCTCCTGGCAAGGCAATTGGAAAAACAACAATCCGCGTTTGGGACCTCCTGAGGTGAGCTGGCATTACGAGAGTGTCGTTAAAGTGGGCTCGGGACCGGCGCCATCCCCCTTCGTCAAGGGCTTCGATCCGCACCATCTGCCACGGCTGCAGGTCTTTACTGACAACTTTGACAAAGGCCCCAACCTGAACCGCATGCTGGCGTTCTATGAGCGGCATCCGCAATATCGCTTTGTTAGTGATGGGCAGAAACATGCCCTGGGCAGTCTGCCGCGGCGCAAGTGAGTGAAAGGTTAACGCCTGCCCCAAAAATGGGCGTTACTGCGCTCTTGAGTCCCGTATGGCTTGAACCTGGGTCGTGAACGCGCTGCTCCGCGCCCCTCGCAAGCAAATGCGCGCATTGCCTGTTTTATCCCACTAAAGGGAACGCCCGGTTCCCCTGCCGGCCCAGTCGGCGCTATTTACTGTTTAAGTACTAGGGTGGGCTGTGGCCGCGAGTGGGCCGGGTATACTGAAGCTGCTCTGGTTTCCGGGTCGTTTATGGCGTCTTTTGACGAAAACGTGCGCCGCTGGCAGTTGCAGGCGGAGGCGGAAGTGCAACGCCTCATCCGGCAGATGAACGACGAAGTCGTGCCCACCATCCGGCGGGAAGGCGCCCAAGCACTTCATCAGCTCGCGCAGGAACTGCGCAAGCTGGCGGAAAAAATTGATCGCAGTACCCCGGGACAGTGAATCCGCGTTCACCCGTGCCGTCCACTTCATTCCTTTCGCAAACACGTGTGCTCCTTGCACCGCCTCGCTACGCGCGGCGCGGCGCGGTGGCTGCCTGCGCACTGCTGTCCGCTTTTCTGATCATCTCCACCGCCGCCTGTGGACATGGAGAAAAAGTGCAGGTCGCCCCGCCGATGCCTCCCGGGGTGAGTTGGGAACCCGGCAGCCCTTCCCCGCCCGCGGCGGTGGAATCCGCGAGCCGCGAACGGCAAAAAACCAAGAACATCGGCCAAGTCACCAGGGTCATCTACGACGGGCGCACTCATTACTTTGCTCCCGACCCCTGGAGCCGCCCGCTGCGCGCCGGCCACTTTTACGAGCGCGGTATTGCCAGTTTTTATGGCCCGCAGGAACAGGGCAACTACACCGCCGACGGCGAACGCTTTGATTACCACAAAATGACGGCCGCGCATCGCACGCTGCCAATGGGCACCCGCATTCGCGTGACCGATCTCCGCACACACCGCTCGGTGGTGGTGCGCATCAACGACCGCGGACCGTTCTGGCCGGGCCGCATTCTCGATCTCTCGATGGGCGCGGCGGAAAAGATTCACCTCGATGGCCTGGATCCAGTTAATATCAAGATCCTCAGCCTGCCCAAGCCGCTCCCGCCCGGACGCTACACCGTGCAAGTGGGATGGTTTACCAGCAGCCGCCAACTCAAACACTGCCGCCGCCTCATGGCGCACAGCGCGGATTACCGCGTGATTGAGTTCCATTCCCGCGAGGGAAGCTGGCTGCGCTACGACAAGCGCGCCTATTTCGACCGCGGGACGGCGATCACGGTGGTCAACCGCCTGCGCGAAAAAGATTTTCCCGCTTACGTGGTGCGTCTGAACTAAACCCCGGGGAAGGCAAATCGCTTCCGGCCCTTGGCGCGGCGCCCAACAAACATCACCCTTCGCCCTCCCTCGGCGCTTCCGGTGCTTTCCCGCGCTGTTCGCCGAAGAATCGGAAGTACAGATAAATATTGCCCGCCATCAACAGCGCGTAAGCGTAAAACGGCAAGGCGATTTCCGAGACATCGAAGAAGAAGCCCGTGAAGACGATGCCGCCGCTGGAGGCCGCCAAACGGGCAACCTGGTTCAAACCCAGCGCGCGCCCAACTTCGTGATCCTGAACACGGTCAGTAAGCGCGGTCTGCTGTGCCGGCAGCGCCATAACGCGCAGAGCCGGGGTCACCAGATAAATGAATAACGCCAGCGGCAGCCAGTGTACCAGCGGCATGAGCAGCAGCAGCGCTGTGCCCAGTCCGCGGGTGAGGGCGATGCTTTTCACAAACCCCCACTGCGCATCCAGCGCCGGCGCGGCAAGCAGCGCAAACGACCCAATCACACCGGAGGCGAATCCCCAAACCGACATGGCGCTGCGGGGCATGTGGTAGACCAGCACGAAAAACGGAATGAGGAAAGGCGCGATCAGGCCCTGAGTAAAACCGTTAATGATGCCGGTCAGAGAGAACTTGCCAATCGTTCCTTTGCTCTTGAGCCGCCGCGTAGGCGCGCGGAATTCGTTCAATTGCAGCCGCAGCAGGAGCAGCAGCCCGGCGCTTGCGACCAGCGTGGCGACGAGAAAGACATCCCGAACCGTAAACAGCCGCTCCAGAAGGGCGCCCAAGGCCGCAAAGATGGCGCTGACAAAAGTGAGCACTGAAAAATACCAGGTGCGGTTTTCGCTGTTTGTCAGGCCTGCCACCACGGCACTCTGAATGGGCTGTGCGGCCCCTCCCACGCCTCCCCCCATCAGCGATCCGGTGGCGGAGTAACCTCCCAGCATGGCCGCCACAAAAAGCAGACTGGTTTGCAAATGCGCGGCGGAAGCCGGCAGGCGCAGGGCGGCATAGACTAGCGCGGAACTGAAAGGCAGCAGCAGTCCCACCAGCGTCAGTGTGCGCTTTCGCCCCCATAGGTCTGTCAGATATCCAGTGCCTAGACCGAGCAAGGCGGTGGCGACCGCACCGGCGGTGTAAAGCATGCCCAACAAGAACGAACCTCGATGCAGCGTTTGCAGCAATAGATACGGCAACGCGAGCGCGACCATGCCGGCGGCAATACTGCGCGACACGCGAAACGCCACCAGTAAACCCATCGGCCCGCGAAACAGGTCTGAGACTCTCTTTTGGTATTGCAACGGGAGCTGGGAGGAGGTGTTCGATGGCATGCGGGAAGAAGCAGTCAACCCCTTCGTCCCTCCCAGGCATCTCCCCGGGGCCGGGGCAGCGAGGCCTCGCTCTGCACCGGGGCGGCCACCGAGAGCGCGGGACACCCATGACGCAGGCTGCGCAGCTTAATCCCCTCATGCATGCCCAGCACAGCGCCCCATGGCAAAACAGCGTAAAAATCCAGCAGCCAGATCAGAATTGAGGCGCTGGCGGCGGCATTGGGATGCGTGCTGTTGAACACGTCGGTAAGACCAACAAAAATGAGTACCTGGGTTCCACCGCCGACCGCGGGGAGCTGAATGATGGACCCGGCTAGCGCCAGCCCGAGCAGCAGCACCGCTTCGGAAAAGGCGAAATGCGGCAACAATCCCGAATAGCTGTGCACCACCATCTGTACCGCCCCAGCCAGGCTTAGCCACATGCCGACCGTAAACAAGCTGACCAAAAACAGGTTGCGGCGGCGGGACAAACCTTGGGTGCCCTCCGCCAGGCGCAGGAGGAAGTGCTCAATCTTCTTGGCGATGCGGGGGCTGTAGGACTCCAGCCGGTTGTGAATAAAGCGGGTAACAGGCTCGGAATAGTTGTGAAACAGAACGAGCAGCGTAATCACCGCCAGCATAAAGGCGGTGATGGCGAAGGCGCCGTCGCGAAGCTGGTAATAGGAGCTCCCCGAACGCGCCATCTGGGTGACCGATGGGCTCAGCAGCAGATCCAGGGCAATCAACAACACCATGGACGCCATGTCGAGCGTACGTTCCAGCAGCCAGACCGCCCCTTGGGTGGCGTAGTTGTCCCCGTGCCGGCGAGCGATGTAGTAGGGGCGAACGACCTCTCCTGGACGCCCCAGAAGGGCGACAGCCGAAAAGCCGATGACGGTCCCCTTCAGCACATCCCAGAAGCGGCCACGCGGAACCATGAGCACGCTCCAGCGGAGTGCCCGCAGAAGGTAGGTCCCGTACATGATGCCAACGGCGGCAATCAGCAGCGGCCAGTGCGCAGCCCGTGTGGAGTTCCACAGGTCGGTCCAGTTCAGATGACGCCACTCGGGACTAGTCCGGAATTGATGCACCACGAACAGGACCAACACCAGCGCTCCGGCAATGGTGATCAGCATTCGCCGCAGGCTAAAGGGGGAGAGCGGCGGAAGCTTCTGGTTGGAAATCTCTGAGGGCATCAGAACGAAGTAGCGAAAATCCGCCCAAAAAAGGCGCGACTACCAGCTCCCACTACAGGCGCAAACCGGACTAGACTATCTGAGTCCTCGACCAGTATAAGAGGTTGGGGTGACGGATTGCAGCCCCGGGCAGCGAACCAGCTGACCGCCAGCCCCCGTCAAGCGTGGAAACCCTGTGCGCGTAGTAAATTCTCCCACGGCCCCGCGGCATGGCGGTGCCGCCATAGGGCAGAAGACAAGCCCGGGGAACTTTCAGCGCCGCAATTGCGTTTCCTGTTACGTGAACGCCGCATACAGCATGGCCTGGTCCCTTGGCTCAACTCGCAGTGAAGAACGCGGCGTAGCGGAGGACCGCCTGAACGACCTGCATCTGGTGCAGCGCTGTGTCGCTGGGGAAGCCAAGGCCTGGGAACAAATCCTGGCGTTGCACAGCCGGCGCATCTACAACCTCTGCTACCGCTTCACCGGGCGCGAACAAGAGGCGGAAGACCTGACCCAGGAGGTCTTCCTGCGTTTGTACCGCACACTGGCCAGCTACCGGGCGGAGAGCGGGGCCTTGGGAACTTGGATTGCCAGCGTGACCCGCAACCTGCTGATCGACCACTACCGCCGCGGCAAGCAGGACCGGCAAACCGAATCCATCGAGCAGGAAGATTCCGCCTGGGAGCCGGCGGAGAGCAACAACCGCCAACCGGATCAAGCGGTTTACCGTCAGGAATTGCGGCGGGTGGTCGAGCACGGTTTGAGCCGCTTGTCGCCGGAATTACGCGAAGCGGTCATCCTGCGCGACCTTCAGGATATGGACTACAAGGAAATCGCGGCACTTTTGAAAGTGCCGGAGGGAACAGTGAAATCACGCATCAACCGCGGGCGCATTGAACTGGCGCGGCTGTTAAAGCCGCGCTTGGCGCGACGCGCTTCCGGCGATGGCGCCAATACACGGGGTGAGGCATGAAGCTCAGTTGCCTTGAATTCGAAGAGCAAGCGGCGCAATGGGAGGAACTCGACCTCGCCCGCGAGCAGGCTCTGCGGGAGCACGCGGAGAGTTGCGTGCCCTGCGCCAGCTTGTGGCAGGCATTGCGCGAGTTGCGGGAGACGTTTGAGGTTCTTCCCGAACTGGAAGTACCCGCTCAGGTCCTGGTCAATATCCGTCAGCAGACCACGCAGGTGCGGGAAAGGGTGAGCTGGCGCGCGGTGCTGCTGGAACTGGGGCGCGGCCTGGTGCAGCCCCGTATGGCGATGGCGCTCTCCTCGGTGTTCTTGGTGCTCACCGTGCTTTTGAACGTGGTGGGAATTAATTTGCGCGATCCCGGCTGGCGGCAACGGCCGCTGCAGCAGATCAGCATGACTGTGCACCAGCAGTGGGGCCGGAGCGTGAGGTTCTATCAGGACATTCGCATGGTTTACCAGATTGAAGCGATGCTGCAGCAATTGAAACGGCAGAACAACAACGCACGCCCGCAAAATCCGGCTGGCAGCAGCCAGCGCATGGGGTTGACGCCGCACACCATCGAGGCGGTCTACCTTGCGCCGCCTCTGCTCCCTGCGTTGGACTACATGGGCCGAGGGCGGTGAAGGATGGAAACAGGTTCAGGAGCCATTATGGATTGCTATCAACACCCGGGACAGCCCGCCAGCGCCTTTTGCCGCACCTGCGGCCGCGCCCTGTGCGCCGAAGACCAGCGCAAAGTGCACGGCATTATTTACTGCGAGGATTGCCTGGGCCGCATGGTGCATCCCACCGTCCCCACCGCGGCAGGCACGGTGGTGAACCCGGCGCCTGCGCCTCCGTTTACCGCGCCTCCGCCACCCCTGGATAATGGCGCCCCCAACCCTGGCATGGCGCTGCTGCTGGGCTTCATCCCGGGCGTGGGCGCTATCTACAATGGGCAATATCTCAAGGCCCTTTTTCAGGTCATCGTGTTCGCCTCGCTGATCATGCTGGAAGGAGGCGCGCTGGGTGTGCTGTTTGGCTTGGCCACTGCCGCCTTCTACTTCTACATGGTGGTGGACTCCTACCGGGTGGCGCGCGCCATGAGCCTGGGCCAGCCCGTAGAGGATCTGCCCGGGTTGGGACAAGTCAGCATGCCGCCCTTTACAGGTGCGCTGATCCTGATCGCCTTGGGGGTACTGCTGCTATTGCGCAGCATGGACCTGTTCAGCTTCCTGACTTGGGCTCATGTCAGCCGCTATGCCGGTCCAGTGTTGCTGATTGCCGCCGGCGTGCTCTGGTTTCTGCGGCAACGTCCGCAACCACCCGCCAGCGGTGAAACGGGGAGCGTGGCTTAACGCCAGGCATTTGCCTGCTTGAGGAGAAGGCACCATCATGAACACCATTCCCCAACGCGCCTGCTGTCTGGGTTGCCGCATTCGCTCCAGCCGTATCCCGGTTCTGCTGATTACACTCGGCGTGCTGGCGCTGTTGGCCCAGATGGCGACGCCATGGCGGGTCACCTGGCCGGTGCTGATCATTGTGCCGGCGGCTTTGGAGGTGCTGAGCCGTGCGGCATCCTGGAATTGCCTCAAACATCCGCGATCGAATATCTCCAGCCATTTGGCCGGACTGCTGGCGCCTCTGCTTTGGCTCGCATTTGGGTTCCTGCTGCTACTGCGCTCCCATATCCCCAACTTCTCCTGGTGGGCATTGGGCAAGTATTGGCCGGCGCTATTGATCGCCTGGGGCCTGGTGCGCCTGGCCGAGCAGATCTCGGGGGCAAGCCGCCCCGGCCTGACCGGCGCCGATGTTGCGGTGGTGATCTTGCTGATTGCTGGCGGGGGCGCCATCACCCTCGCGCATCACATCGTCACCGAGCACGGCGACTGGGGAAATGCCTCTGTCGTGTTGCAGTCACTCGGCATTGAGCAGTTTCACGCCAATTACACCCGCGACCTCTCTTCTGCAACCTGTCAATTGGACGCGGGAGGGACGCTGCACATCAAGGGCGGCTGGGCAGCACTGACCTTCCTGCAAGCCAACGGAAAAAATGTGACGGTAACCGGCCAGGAGCTGATTGATGCGGATAATACCGCTGAGGCGGCACAGTCCTACCAATCCGGCCTCCCGCAATTCTCCTCAAACGATAGTGATTGCACACTCCGGCTCGGCCCCGAGCAAGGCGACGCCAAGGTCCATTACCGGTTGCAGGTGGCTATACCCGCCGGCGTCTATACCCGGATCAAAATGATTCATGCCGAAGTGCAGGCGCAGAATCTTCGCGATAAGGGGCTTCACATGGCTGTCGGGTTTGGAAAGGCAAGGCTCAAAAACGTGTCAGGCGATATACAGATCGGCGGTGCCGAAGTCCGGCTGATCGCCGACGGCATTGACGGAAGCGTGGATTTGGGCGGGGTGGGCTTGGGAGGCATGTCCAGCGCTATCCAGATTCGCAACGTACAAGGTGGAGTTAAAGTGCACGGGCCGTTTGATACTGATGTACAACTCGCGCATATTGCCGGGCCGCTCGACATTGGCATGAGCCGTACTCACCTCACCGCAACATCCCTGCCCGGCACCATGGACATCACCCTGCCCAGCTTACAGGCCACTCAGGTGAACCAGCTTCATCTGAACAGCACCAACAGCCAGATCAGCCTCACTGACCCACAAGGCAACCTCGCTGTGCACGGCGTCAACGGGCCGGTGCAATTGCAGTTCAGCAGCGCGCCCACCGCTAACGTTTCGGTGCATTCGGTGAATGGCAACATCACTGTAAGGCTCCCTCCCAATAGCAATTTCAGTTATAGCGAACACACCACTAACGGCGGCTTCCAAAGCGATTTCAACGCAACCGCGAATGGCGGTAACGGCCAGGTAGGCAGTGGCGGTCCGCACTTTGACCTACAGACCGTGAACGGTCAATTGCGCTTTGAAAAGAGTGGCGGTAGAACTCCGGCGCTACAGACTGAAACCCTTAGGCCGAACCCGTCGTACTGACTTTCAGGTCTCTGGCCGGGAGGGGAAATGGACCTTCTTCAACGCACTGTGTCGCTGCTGCAATACTCCTGGATTACATGGGTACTTGTCTGGGTCGGACTCGCACTGTGGCGTAAACCTGTGCGGCAGCGAGCCGGGCTATGGGTCGAATTCAGCTATCGCGTGGTGGGCTTAGCCGCCGCCCTGCTCATGATCTGGCGGGGCGCCCATGTTCCGCTGTGGCTGGCCCATCCGCTATATAAACCTGACCTGGTCATCACCACCCTGGGGCTCCTGCTGGCCTGGTTAGGTTTTGCCACGACTTTTTGGGCGCGCTTTGCGCTGGGCGGCAACTGGTCCCCCACCGTGGTCGTCAAGGACGGGCATGAGCTCATCCGGAAAGGGCCATACGCGCTGGTGCGGCACCCCATTTACAGCGGCGTACTCCTGGCCCTGCTGGGCACCTGCCTAGCGCTGCCGCTTGCCAAAGTCTGGATAGGCGCGGCGCTGATTCTCGTGTCCTTTTCGATCAAAGCGCGGGCTGAAGAGCGTTTGCTGGCACCCGTGTTTGGCGAGAAGTTTCAGGACTACATGCGGACGACGGGCCGGTTCGTGCCGCGCCTGGGGCATTAGGCAACCGGCGGCGTAGCCGCGCAGTTCAGCCGCAGTCTGGCTCCCCCCGGGCTTTAGCCGCGAGCCATGACTTGGCGCGCGTCTACCAGTTCCGCCAATTTGCTGTTCGCAACAACAATACTCTGGTTACGCTCCGGCCCGGTGGAGATCAGGCCGATATCAGCGCCCACCAGTTGGCCCACGTGCTCCAGATATTCGCGCGCCGCCTGCGGGAGCTGCTCGTAACGGGTGACGCCTTCGGTCGCGCTGTTCCAGCCGGGGCGCACATCATAGACCGGCTCCAGCCGCTCCAGCTCGTGTACCGTCGCGGGTACCACCTGCGTTTCCTTTCCGTCAAGCCGGTACCCAACGCAGATCGGAATCTCTTTCAACGTGTCCAGCACATCCAGCTTGGTGATGATCAGCGAGTCGATGCCGTTGATCTCGACCGCGTATTTCAGGAGAGGAATGTCAAGCCAGCCCACACGCCGCGGCCGTCCAGTGACGCTGCCAAACTCCCGGCCGCGGCTGCGGAGCAGGTCGCCCGCCGCTCCCGTCTCTTCTGAAGGAAACGGACCACCGCCAACGCGGGTGGTGTACGCCTTGCTTACCCCCAAAACGCCGCTGATGCGAGTGGGCGCCAAGCCGGTTCCAATACAGGCGCCGCCGGCAGTGGTCGATGAGGAGGTCACAAAAGGGTACGTCCCGTGATCAATATCCAGCAGCGTTCCCTGTGCCCCTTCCAGCATGATGCTCTCGCCGCGCCGCGCCGCCTCATTCAAAAGCAAAGAAACATCCTGCACCAGTGGCCGGATCCGGTCGCTGAGCGCGACGTAGTTCTCGTACATCTTGCCGGCATCGAGGGGCTGCGCCTGATAGAGCGCCTGGGCGATGGCATTCTTTTCCGCCACCGCGTTTTCAATGTGTGAGCGCAGCAGGGGGCGGTCATAGAGGTCAATGATGCGCAGGCCGCGACGGCCCATCTTGTCTTCGTAGGTAGGGCCAATGCCGCGCGACGTAGTGCCGATTTTCACGCGGCCCGGCGCGCTCTCGGCGGCTAGTTCGATCATGCGATGGTAGGGGAGGATCACGTGGGCGCGCGGAGAGACAAACAGTTTTCCGCTGACGTCAATGCCGGCCTGCGCCAGCATGTCGATCTCCTTCACCAGGGCCTCTGGATCAATGACTACGCCGTTGCCGATGGCGGCGCGGCAGCCGGGGCGGAGAATGCCGCATGGAATAAGCTGGAGGATGAATTGGCGGCCCTCGATGACTACCGTATGGCCGGCGTTGTGCCCTCCCTGATAGCGGGCGATCCACTCAAAGCGCTCCGCCAAAAGGTCGACGATTTTGCCTTTCCCTTCGTCGCCCCACTGGGCGCCTACCACGATGACACAACGATTCCGGCTCAATGTTTCTCCTGTGTCCGCCATGGGGCGGACCGTGCAGCATCTTACACCAAAGTCAAACGAAGATGGCCATTACAGCGCATTGGGGGGCGAAAGCCCCCCAATTTCACGATCACTCTGGCTTGGACCCACTCGACTTTGGTGCCTTTTTGGGATTTCACCTTTGTGAGGAATACTGGCGGCTCTATAGCCAGAGGCTCACAGATGGCGGTCCAAGGAGCGCTTCAGGCTGTCTTTCGGCACGTAGCCGACAATCTGCTCCTGAATCTGTCCGCCTTTAAACAACAGCAGCGTGGGAATGCCCTGAACACGGTATTGCGAGGCCGCCACTGGATTGTCGTCGACGTTGAGCTTGACCACTTTCAACTTGCCGTTCAACTCATTGGCCAGCGCTTCAACATGCGGCGCCAATTGCCGGCAGGGACCGCACCAGGGCGCCCAAAAATCGACCAGCACGGGGGTGGAAGACTGCAAAACCTCCCCTTGGAAGGTTGCGTCGGTTACTTCGTGCACATTACCAGCCATTGCAAATCTCCTTAAAGCGGCGCGGCGGTGAACAACAGCCGCCTCTACCTGGTGGGATTCCGGACCCGTACAAAGGTGACGGCTGCTTCCCTTCCCAACTATTTTAGCAGCGCCGCAGTGCTCAAACTTGTGCCACACCACCGCCGCTGCCATTTCTTCCGGCCGCCACGACCTGGCTATAGAGTTCAGTGTACTGGCGTGCCGCTTCCGCCCAGGAGTGCTCCTGCGCCATGGCGTTCATCATCACCTGCCGCCACTCGCCCGGCTGACGCCATATGCGCAACGCCTGCTGCAGACACGTATACAGCGCCGCGGCAGTGGGCGGAATAAATTTGAAGCCGCTGCCGCGGCGGCTGCGCGTATCCCACTCATGCACAGTGTCGTTGAGTCCGCCTACCGCGCGCACGATGGGAATGGTCCCGTAACGCATGGCTTGCATCTGTGCCAGCCCGCACGGCTCGTATCGGGACGGCATGACCAGCATGTCGCCCGCTGCAAAAAACAAGTGCGCCAGATCATGCTCATAGGAGCGGATGAACCCCACCTTGCCTGTTTGCTCGCTGCTCCACGCCTCCAACTCGCCGGCAAGACTGTCATCACCCTCGCCGAGAATCGCCCATTGCAGGGGTAGTCCCTGCAACTGCGCCTTGAGCTTGAGGATGAGATCCAGCCCTTTTTGTGAACTCAAACGCGAGACCACCACCGCCAGCGGTTCATCGCCCGATTGCAGACCAAGACGCCGCCGGAGCGTGGCCTTGGCCACCGCCTTTCCCTTCAGATCGGCAGGCGCAAACGGTTGTGGAATGGACTGGTCCCGCCGCGGATCCCATTCTTCCAGACGAATACCGTTCAAAATTCCTTTCAGCAGGTGCCCTCGCTGTTCCAGCACTCCCTCCAGCCCGAACCCGAACTCGACCGTCTGCACTTCGCGCGCATAACTGGGACTGACAGTGCTCAGCGCATCGGCAAACAGCAGGCCGCCCTTCAGAAAATTGACGCGGCCGTAAAACTCCAGCGTGTCGACCGTGAACAGTTTCCAACTCAGGCCCAGCGGGTTGAGCACTTCGGGAGGAAACACGCCTTGGTAGCCCAGGTTGTGAATGGTCAGCAGTACCGGAACTTTGCGCAGGTTGGGGTAGAGGTCCGCTTCGGCCCGAAGCAGGACTGGGACCAACGCCGCCTGCCAGTCGTGCACGTGAAGCAGTTCCGGCTGCAGAGCGTTGGCCAGGTGCAGCGCGGCGCGGCAAAAATAAGTAAACCGGGCGGCGTTGTCGGCATAATCACCCATCGGGGTGCCGTAGAAGTGCTCGCGATCGAAGTAGACGGGAGCGTCAATGAACACGAAGCGAGGGGCGCCTTTGCGTTCCACACTTGCGTAAAAACGTGTTTCCACCTCGACCTCGCCGTTGCGGATCTGTCGGGGTTCTCCCAGTGGGCGCAAGCGGGACAATTCAACCTGACGATAGCGGGGCACCGCCACGGTAACCTGATGTCCGGCGGCCGCCAGCGCTTCCGCTAGCGCGGCAATGGCCAGAGCCAGTCCTCCGGTTTCGGCAAAGGGCGCCGCCTCGGCGGCAGCCATGAAAACACGCATAATCTTCCTCCGCGCAAGCTGAAATGGCACCGGGAACACCGCCGGTCCGCGCCTCAACCGAGGTTGCGCCTGCCCAACACCACACTTCCACAATACATTGGACTCAGGCCGGCGTTGCTCTAGGCAGATTTTTTGGGCGCTGGCGCGACCGGCAGGACGCTGCCGACCCGGCACCCATCGGCCAGCTCCCCGATACGCGCCTTGGTTGAAACGACGTGTCCCATCCGGTGGGTTAGCTGCAGCGGGAAGGGCTCGACTCCGGATGGAGAAGATAGAGTATCAACGCGCGCGCCAGCGGACAGCAACTCCGGCACGGAGCTATAGCCTAGGAGCTCAGCGAATTTCGCGTTGGCCTCACGGACCAGGCCATCACCGCCACACCGGAACAGACCGGAGAGGTTGTTATCGAACCACCTGCGAAAGCGCCGCTCGGAATCGCGCAATTCCGACTCCAAGCGCCCGCGTGTGGCAGCAAACAGCAACGTGCGGCCCAGCAGACGCCCTTCCAGCAGGTGCTTTTCCAGGTAGTCCTGGGCGCCGTGCCCCAATAGCGATAGGCCGCCTTTCAACTCCGCGGTGCGGGTAAGTGTCACCACCGGCAACAACGGACAGGCGCCACGCAAACGCTGCAGCAACTCCAACCCGCTGCCCTCGTTCAGGTGCAGGTCCAGCAGCGCCACATCACATTTTTCACAGTCGCCTGAAGCCAGAGCGGCGCTCATGTTGCAGTGCCAGTGCAGCTCGAATTGCACGTCCTGATTGCGGCTGAGCCACAGCCGTACCAAGTCCGCATCACTGGCATTGTCTTCAATAAGGAGGAGATGAATCCGATCACGAATCATTTAGAACGTTTCCGATTCCATGCCGGACGAACCGAGAGGCTTTCGCGAGGAGTCACTTGCTGGTACCACGCGGGGCTGACGAAGCAGAACTAAAGCCGTTGTCTGAAACCGCCGATAGGGACCTAAGGCGAGTCTTAATCAGTCTACCCGGTGAGCCGCCTCACCCCGAAACGGAATTGCGATGCGTAACGATAAGAAACTTCACATTTTGCTGGTGGAAGACGACTCAGCAGTAGCGCTAACCACGGCTCAGATGCTGGAGTTTTTAGGGCACCGCGTGACGGTGGTGGGTTTGCCGGGCGAGGCTTGCCGCACCGTCGCCGAAGCACAGCCGGGATTCGACCTCGTCCTCTCTGATATCACCATGCCGGAGATGACGGGCCAGGAGATGGCCCGGCGCTTGCATGAATTTGCCCCCAACCTCCCTGTCCTGTTCATGAGTGGCTATGACTTCACCAGCACCGAAACCGGTCATTTCCTGATGAAGCCGCTCAGCCTGAGCAGTCTGCGGCAGGCGATTGCTCGCGCCTACAGCGCACAGGCCGCCAGCGCCGCCGATGCGGCCTGCATTTAGTTCTGCTCGGCACTGCTTGAAATGACCTCAACCGTACTCCGTTGCGTATCGGTTATGTAGATCGTGCCAAAGCTGTCGCTCGCCAGAGCGCCAGCCTGAAGCGCCACCGCACGCGCGGCGATCGGCCGAAGTGAGGGCCAGCGGTGTCCCAGCCCCGAAACCACATGCAGTTTTCCATCTTGGCGCGAGACCTCCAACAGCATCATTAAACCTCCGGTCTGCCCTGGCACGGACTGCAAAAGGTAGAGGTTTCCCGGCGGATCCACCGCCACCGCGAGCGGTTGATTCAATCGCGCGGCGCGGGGCCGCAGCGGGCTCGCACCGGGCATCCGTTTGCCTCCCCCGGCATAAATGGACAGCTTGCCCGAACGGCTTTTGAGGCGGTAAACGCAGCCAGCCTCCGCATCGGCAATGTAGAGATCGCCATTGAAAGCCACTGCCAGAGCAACGGCCCCCGGCAGTCGAATCTGATTGCCCTGATGCGGCGAGTGCTTGGCGCGCAAGGGCCCCAGCCCGGCGATCGCAACAATGGTGTGCAAACCCGTATCCAGTTTCAGAATCTCACTGGCGTCGGCGCCCAGTACTGTGACTGCGAAGTAGACGTTGCCATGGCGATCGACTGCGACCTGTTCCGGAGCAAGCAATGCGAGCGAAAGCGCCGGCAGCGGTGAGCCCGTTACCGGCGCGTTGCCGCCACCGGCAATCACTTTGATTTGGCCGGTATGGATGATGACTTTCTCGATCAGCCCAGCACCGCTATCGGCAACGTAGATGTTGCCATCACCGTCAGCGGCAACGCTCCAGGGATTGCGTAGGCGCACCCGGGTGGCGGCCAGCCAACCCGCCGAGGGCTTTTGCGTTCCGCCCCCGGCAACGCAGCGCATCTGGCCAGTAGCCGGATTGTACTCGTCGATCTGGTTGTGTCCAGTGTCGGCTATGTAGACGCGCCCGCGCGCGTCGACGGAAACACCGTGAGGATGCAGGAGTTGCGCATCGCGCAACGGTAACGGCTGTGGGGTGGGTAGCAACCAGCCCGTGCCCGCCAGAATGCGGATGCTTCTCAGTGCCGGGGGCGACTGTCCCAACAGCATGCCCGCGCAGCCAAGCAGTATCCACAATGTGCGGCGAGTTTGGCCTGACGGCAAAACGGTACGGTTCATGCGGGACACGAAAAAACAACATACCACGCGGGAAACTCAGAAGGACAGTGCCTCGTCCGCCACCTTTCGGCACGGACGCAGATTCTCACCAGCGCTCAACGATCGGCGTGCAGTGCTTCCATGGCCTCGCGCAACGATTGCAGAGTGTCGTCTGCAATCAAGCGATAGAGGACACGGCGTGGACCACGCAAATCAGCGTAGGCGAGGCTGTCACAAAAGATCAGGTCCGCTGCCTGCAGGCGAGAGGCATCGTCAACCGGCGCCAAAACCGGCAACAAGGTGTGGCGGGTACCGAGCACGAGAGCCAACAGCCCGTGTGCCAGCGCCAGGAAACTTGGGCTGACCGAAACCAGTCCAACCACAGCAGGCCGGTTCAGCCGCCGGATTGCCTGTAATTGGGGAGTGGCCTGAGAATAGGTGATCGTCACGGCCGGATAACTGCCTGAAGGCGCCGGACCGAGCACCTGCAGCGCGGCGCGCGAAGCTGCCACCAGCGCGCCAATCGCACACGCCGGATCCTCAACCAGTCGCTGGGGCGCGCAGCTAGTGACTCGCCAATCCATTGCAGTGGCAATCTCGGCTTGCAGTAAACGGCGCAATTCCGGCTCCTCCTCCACCACCAGAATCTGATCCGGCGGTTGCGCTATCAAGCGCTCGCGAACGCGCTGCCGCAACTGCTGCAGAGTGAACCCCTGCCGGCGAGCCAGCGCAATCGTGGCATTGATCAATGAATCGAGGTCGGGGGCTGTGACGCCACCAGCGCTCATGCCGCACACCTTCAAACGGCTGCCATGGCCACCGCTTAACCAGCCACGCTGTACCAGGTCCTGATAGGCTCCGCTGACGGTGTTGTGGTGAATGCGTAGACGCCGGGCCAACTCCCGGACGCTGGGAACACTCTGCCCCGCGCCCAGCGATCCGGTCACGATCTGGTACACGATCTGATCGGCCACTTGCTGCCGCAATGGCACTTCGCTCTCGCGGTCCACCTTGAAAGAGGGGGCCACCGAGCGCGCAGCGCTTGTGTCCCGCGGGTTGGACAACGGCTCCATAGCTTTCTTGTGCGGCGCCACCAGCCGCAAACGGGCCTGTCGCCGCTCATTGTAGCCGACTGTGACAGTTCGGAAACTGTCATGGCCCCTACTGCTTCTGTCCCGGAGCCCGGATAGCTTGGAGTTGCGGGGAGGGAAACGACATGCCAAAAAATGCAATTTTCGGATGGGCTCTGATCCTGGCCTCCATCCTCAGCGGTCTGGTGATGGGGATCCGCTTTCAACGCGAGGAATGGCTGGGCGGTTATAGCTCCCTGCCGCGGCGCATGGTCCGCCTCGCCCATATCGCTATGGCGGCGCTGGGCATGCTTAACGTGTTGTACGCGTCCAGCACCCGCCAACTTGCGCTCAGCCCGGAATTGCTCTCCGTGGCTTCCGTCTCTTTCATGGCCGGAGGTGTGCTGATGCCACTGGCGTGCTTGTGGCTGGCGATCCGCCGCCGTAATTACGCATTCTTTTCCCTGCCCATCATGGCGCTCTTGACCGGTGTCGCCCTGACGTTACGGGGGTTGCTGTAATGAAACTCGCCCTCATCGCCATGAGCGGCATTCGCGCCGAAAATCCAGAACTACGCCAACTCGGGCTTAAGCTACCCGGCTTCCTGGAGCGGGCGCAAACGCTGTTTGCCATGCCTAGCCTGTCGTTGCTGACCCTGGCGGGCTTAACCCCGGCGGATATTGAAATCGAGTACCGCGAGTACCGGGAATTCCCCGGCGAAGCTCCCCCAGATTGCGATCTCGCCGCCATTACCTCCTTCAGCGCCCAGATTCTCGATGCCTACCGGCTGGCCGAAATCTATCGCCGCCGCGGCACGAAAGTCGTGATGGGAGGTTTGCATGTTTCCGCGCTTCCCGATGAGGCGGCGCAGCATGCCGACACGGTTGTCATTGGCGAAGGCGAATGGATCTGGCCGCGCGTGCTGCGGGATTTTCGCCGCGGCCATCTGCAACCCCGGTATTCATCTCGACCGGGAGGAGTGTACGATTTCGCGCTCTCCCCGTTGCCCCGCTATGACCTACTGGATCCGAGCCGCTACAACCGGTTCCCGGCACAGACCAGCCGCGGCTGCCCGTGGAAATGCGCCTTCTGCGCCAGCTCCATCCTGCTCACCCCTGAATACCGCCACAAGCCAATTGAACGGGTGCTGGCCGAGATCCGCGCCATCAAGCAACGCTGGCCGCAACCGTTTATCGAACTCGCTGACGACAACACCTTCTCGGATCGCCGCTATGGGAGGCGCCTGGCGGAGGCGCTGGGAGCGGAAGGCGTGCGCTGGTTTGCGGAAACCGATCTTTCCGTGGCACTGGACAACGAGTTGTTGCGTCTGATCGCCCAAAGCGGATGCCGCCAGATTCTCATTGGTCTGGAATCACCGTCGTCTGGCGGTCTGAGTGGCCTCGAACTGCACGCCGACTGGAAATTCCGCCGCCGTGATCACTACCGCGACGCCATCGATCGCATTCAATCGCATGGCATCACCGTGAATGGCTGTTTTGTTTTGGGATTGGATGGCGATACAGAGGAGGTTTTTGACCTGATTCCGCGTTTTGTCGAGGAGACATCTCTCTTTGACGTACAGGTGACGGTGCAAACTCCTTTTCCGGGCACGCCCCTGTACGCACGCCTGAACACCGAGGGCCGGCTGCTGGAACCCGTAAACTGGCGCAAGTGCACCTTGTTTGATGTCAACTTCCGGCCGTGGAACATGACTCCGCAAAAACTCGAGCAGCATTTTCATGAACTGGTCGCCGTCCTTTACAACCCGGATGAACTCATTCGCCGCCACCGGCGCTTCATTGAAAACTATTCGGATGCGTACCGCCGCAATGCCGCGGCGCGTCGGGAAGCGCCTGCCACCGCCGCCATGAGCGTTCATACCGCAAGCTGAACCTTATCTCACGAGGCGTGGCAAGGCCGCTTCTCAACCCGCGGCCTCCCGGCTATCCCGCGGTTCGCTGAAGTCCAATCCGCTGCCGCGTCACACTTTCATACGATTTCCTCCAGAAACGGATCAGCGCCGCTGTCACCCGCTACACTTTGGACAGAGCATCAGCGACCGCGTCTTCTGGAGAACGCCATGACAAAATCGCATCGTAATGGGGCTGGACCGCTCATCGGCTCACTGATCGCTCTGCTTTTCAGCCCATTGATAATCGTTGCCGCTTGGGGGCAGAGCGGCAGCGCGTCCCCTTACGCTTCCGTTGATCCTTTCATTGGCACGGCAGGTGGAGGCAATACGTTCCTGGGGGCATCCCTACCTTTCGGCATGCTGCAGTGGGGGCCGGATACCCGAGCTGACGGCTGGTACCACTTTGGCGATCACAACATCCGCGGCTTCTCGCTAACCCACGTCAGCGGCGCCGGATGTTCCATCTACGCCGACCTGCCCATCCTGCCGCTGACGTCATTGCCAGTGCGCGCGGCCGGGGGCCACTCCGCGGATTGGAACGTCTTTACTTCAGGACCCAACAGTTGGACAGCGGGGTTTGTCCACGCCGGCGAGCGGGCGCATCCCGGCGAATACCGTGTCGTACTGAACAACGGCATTCGCGTCGAGCTGACGGTCGCAGCCCGTGCCGGCATTGCGCGCATTACGTTTCCGAACGCCAGCCATCCGGTTCTGGTTTTCAAAGCCGGTGACAGCGCCACCGCCAGCGCGCCGGCGCGCGCCGGAGATTCGAGTTCGCTAGTGATCGGACCCGCTTCAACCATCAGCGGCACAGTTCACAGCGGCGGTTTCTGCGGCTCGCCCACCCACTACACCTTGTATTTTGCGGCACAACTGTCGCGTCCGATTGCCTCTGCGGGCGTTTGGGACAGCGCTGGCAACTTACAACCGGGCGCGCGCCGCGTCAGCGGACATGGCGCCGGCGGCTGGGTTTCGTTTCGACAACCCGGAACCTTGCTGCTGAAGCTGGGAATTTCATTCGTCAGCCTCAAACAGGCAGCCAACAATCTACGCGAAATACCCGGGTGGGATTTCGCTCGCGTCCGGCACCGTGCGCGGAAACAGTGGAGCGCGGCCCTGGCGCGCGCCTCCGTGCAGGGCGGAACCGCGGCGCAGCGAAGTCAGTATTACACCGCCCTCTACCACATGCTGCTGGCCCCCACGCTGTTTAGCGATCACGGCGGAACCTATGTGGGCTTTGACGGCAAAACCCACCAACTCCGCCCAGGAATGCAGCAGTATTCCGACTTTTCCGACTGGGACATCTACCGCGACGTTGTCCAACTGCATGCCCTGCTGTTTCCCAGCGTCGCGTCACAAGAGGCTGCCTCACTACTGCGTGACGCTCGGCAAAGCGGCTGGTATCCGCATTGGCCCGTGGCCAATGACAACACCTATGTGATGGGCGGAGACAGTGAACCCATCGTCGTTTCCGATCTCTACGCTTTCGGCGCGCGTGGCTTCGATGCCCGCGAAGCGTTGCGCTTCATGGTCAAGAGCGCAACCACGCCAGGCCGCGGACTTCACGGCAAAGCGGAACGGCCGGCTTTGGCCCAATATCGAAAATTGGGCTACGTGCCGCTTGATCCTCATGCTCCTCCTCAAGACGCGGTCCTGCGGGAAACGGCCGCGTCCGTAACGCTGGAATACGCCGGCGCGGACTTTGCCACCTCACGTCTCGCCGCCGCACTGGGAGACCAGGCGGAAGCCAGGCTACTTCTGCGCCAATCTGAAAACTGGCGCAACCTGCTGGATCCCCAAACCCGCTTCATCCGTCCGCGCCTCGCCGACGGGAGTTGGTTGCAGGGCTTCAATCCGGACAGGCTCCTGCCCCACCACACCAACTGGGACAAGGACGATCAATTAGGCTTCGAGGAGGGCTCTACCTGGCAATACACCTGGATGGTTCCGCAGGATTATTCCGGCCTGTTCGCCGTCATGGGTGGGGAAAAGACCATACTGCCCCGGCTGAATGCATTCTTCCAAACCGTGGTGGGCTGGGGAAAGCCAACGTTTACCGTGGTGAACGAACCGGATTTCTGCGCCCCCTACACCTACCTGTGGCTGGGGCGGCCCTGGCGGACACAGGAGATCATTGATCGCATTCGCCGCGAAGCTTTCCACTTAAGTCCAGACGGATTGCCCGGTAACGACGACCTGGGCGCGACCTCCGGCGTCTATCTGTGGAGCGCGCTGGGACTGTACCCGGAAATCCCGGGCGTCGGCGGCTTCACCCTTGGCACTCCCCTGTTCCCAACGGCCACGCTACGGCTCGGCAAGCGTCGTACCTTGACCATTGCCAGGGAAGGCAAAGGAATCTACGTGCAGCGAGTCTGGGTGAACGGAAAAACCTGGAACCGTTCCTGGCTGCCGCTTGCGGCACTCAAGAAGCGCAGCAACGTTCTCCAGTTCAAACTCGGACCATTGCCGAATCGCAGATGGGCAACCACGACGGCCGGCGAGCCACCCTCGTTTTGAGAAATGAAGCGGCGGGACAGCATTTCAGGCTGCCCCCCCCCTTGATTATTACTGCGCGGTCTGGGCCTGCCCGCCGCTATCCGGATACGGGAGATTCTGATTCGGGTTGGCCGGATAATTCTGTGTGTTGCCCTGCTGTCCATTAGCCGCGTTGTTGCCATCAGGGTTGGGTTGCGCAGGGTAGGCCTGCGCATTGGACGGTTCTGGTTGCGTGCCTCCTTGCGGGTTCATCACCGGGCGGCCAGGGCCCAGTTGCCGCACAGACAACACGAATTCGCTCCCCGCGCCAAAATCAATACTGGGGGCCTTTGTGGCCATTTCGATCAATACCAGGCTAGCTGCCGCGCCAACGCCAGCTCCGATGGTCGCGCCCTTGGCCCCGCCCATCAACGCGCCCAGACCCGCGCCCAGAGCCGTCGCAAGGGCGAGCTGACGCAGGTTGCTCTTGGGCTTGATCACCTGACCTTCTTCGTCGACGTTCTCCTTGCCTTGGGAGTTGGTCAGTGAATCAATCGTGGAGTCAACCGGAACTGCCTGACCATGGATGTAGAGCTCATTGAAATTGAAGTTGAGAACGGACTTGCCGTGGATTTTTCCGCTGTTCTTCACCTTCTTCACCACTCCGGTGGCCATATCACCCCGGAAAGCGCCGGGGGCGATTACCTCAGCGGTAATCTTGTCGCCGTTGTGATTGGTTCTGGTGCTGAGCGGGGCCAACAGCTTTACGGTGATCTTCGTGTTGGGAGCTATCGTGGTCTGTGCGCCCGCGGAAAGCGAGGCGCCCGCCGCCAGCAGTAAACAAAACATGAGCATTCTGGATTTCATCGCGAACTCCTCCGTTACTGAATCGTCTTCCACTGAATGCGCACGACGACATCCTGATTTTTGCTGCCGCGCAGAACGATCTTGCGCCAGCCGTTATCAGGGCTGGGCGAGACGGCGACGCCTACATTAGTGGGGGTGATCTCAACCATCACAGGCACTCCGGGGAGATAGCCCTGGAGTTGGCCCGTGGAAGCGTAGTTTCCATTAATCACCACCTGCTCATTTTTTTGCAGATGCCCCGTCCAGGTCATGATTCCCGCACTGGGCAACGCCGGTCTGGACGCGGAAGATGGCCCCTGCGGTGCAGCCGGTCGATTGGAAAGCTGCGGCTGCCAGCCCTGGTTGGGATTCTGTTGTGGACCCTGGCCCTGATTGGGATAGCTGGGCGCCGGCCCGCCTTGGTTATTTGCAGGCAGGTTGGGCGGGCCCGGGTTGGGCGCTGGATAGTTCTGCCCTTGCGGCGACGCCGCAGGGTAGTTGGGGTAAGCCGGACCCGACACCACCGGCCGCTGCTGATAGCCAGAAGCATTAGGCTGATAGCCTTGCCGGTTCACTGCTTCCAGTGGCGCGGTGGGAGCGGCGCCGCGCGTTGCCGGCGCGGCGGCAGTCACCGGGGCAGCCGTTCCGGGCGCTGACCCCTGCGGCGCCGGTGTTTGGGTGGCAGGAGAACCGGGAGCGGAGGATGGCGACTGGGCGCCAGGCAAATAGCGCGCAATGGCGGCGGGGAGTTCCCCATGGGCCGCAAGATAGCGCGCACCGAAGTATCCGCACCCCCCCAGTACCGCCAGGACAAGAATCAGGATCAAAAAGATGCGCGCACCCGAGCCGGATTTTGCCGCTTGCGGGGCAGATGCAGCAACGACCTGGCTTGGAAATGGTTGCGCCGGAAATGGCTGCGCTAGAGGCGGCTTCGGTGCGGCCGGCGATTGGACCGGCGAGGGTACAAAAACCGTGGGTGCTCCGCAAGTTTTGCAGAATTTCGATCCCGGGGTCAGCTCCGCGCTGCAACCCGCACAGCGGGAGACGGGTATCGTTGCTGGAGTGGCTTGGGGAACAGCAGCCGTGGGGACAACGCCCGCCTGAGGACCAGCCCCTGGAGGAGCGGGCGCGCTCGCTGCGGCGCTTGCTATAGGTGCGGGTGCGGGAGCAGCAGCAGCCGTCGAGTTCGCCGGGGCGATTGGCACCGCGGCGGCGGCTGGAACAATGGGAGGCACCACTGGCTGCGCAACGGTTGGCGCTGCCACAGTTGCACTCGGTGCGGGCGCTGCACTGGCCGGTGCCGCCGCAACGTTTGTTGCGTTCGCGTCAGCCAGGCGGCCGCCACATCCACGGCAGAACTTGGCTCCAGGCTGACGAGGCATGCCGCAGGTGGGGCAGGCTTCAGCATTAGTTGCCGACGCCACACCAGCCGGTGCGGGAGAGGCATTCGCAGCCGCTGCCGGCCGGCCGCAACCGGCACAAAACTTCGCTCCTGGGCGCAATGCGGCGCCACACGAAACACACACGTTGGAACTGATCTCAGACACGAAAAATCTCCTGGCGGCGCATTCCCGCACAAAGCCTTACAACCCCGCCAGGCAAAGAACTACAGCCCTGGGGAATGCGACTTCACTCACAGTGAGTGCGTGCGGCTATTTCGCTGGTGTCCAAAGTAGCACGGGGGGGCGGAAAACCGGAGAACTTTACGTCCCGACGGAAGCAACTCTTAGACGGATTGAGGGTTTTCGCTTAGTGCTGGAGCCATCTCGCTTAGAGCGTGGCGCGGAATCGCTGAGAGTGCAGGGAGGGGGCTATCACAGTGCCGCCCGCCACGGCACGCTAAACTCGCTTCCCTCACTCCAGTTTTGTGGCACTCGCATTGCAGCGCTCAACAGAGCCGGGGACCCATTAAGAAGCAATGTTTGTATCCGGCGGCGTCTGCGAGACCGGCGGCGTCGAGACCGGCGGCGCCGCCAGCATTGCGACCGGCTCTTCGGGAATCAATATCCAGCCCACTACGTAGGCAACGATTCCGCCCAGCCACAAAAAGATCGAGAGCACCCACAGGATGCGCACAACCGTTACATCAATGCCAAAGTGCTGGGCAATGGCCAGGCAGACGCCCGCAACCTTGCGCCCTGCGCGCGGTCGCACCAGTGGCCGCACGACGCCCGGCGGATAAACGCCCGCCACCGCTACCCCGCAGCGGTTGCAAAAACGCGAATCGTCTCGAATCTCAGCGCCACAGCGGTTGCAATACATCGCGGTTGTCCTCCGGTGATCATGTCAGCCTTTTTTTGATGTCAGCCAGCCCCGGCCCAGCTCATCCCTTTTGGGCATACATATGCGTACATATGGTGGATACGCAAGTCGCCCTTGTCCGGTTCCCCTCCCCTGCAACCACTGCGGCCCAGTTCCCGTCAGTCATGAAAGAATGGAACAGGTTGTAGTGGAAACCTGAGCAGCAGTATGGAAATGAGGTGGGAATGACTTCCAGGCAGGCAAGCAGCTTGGCGGCAATCGCTTTGAGCGTGGCTCTGTTGGGCGCCTCGCCGCGGCGGAGCTGGGCCCAGAACGCGCAACAGCGGACGGCGCCGCCGCCCTTCACCATCCGGCGCAACGTCACCTTGGTAGACGTCCCTGTGCTGGCGCTGGACCGTTCGGGAAGTCCAATCCGCGGTCTGACCAAGGCCAACTTCCGCGTCCTGGATGACGGCGAACCGGTGCGCCTGGCTGGCTTTGACGGCCATGAACGGCCCCTCTCCCTGGCGCTGGTCATTGATGCCAGCGACTACTCCGCAGTGCAGCAGGCCAGGCGCTCAGCGCTGGTTATCACGCGCATGGTCATGGGTTCCAGCGGAAAAATGTCCATCTTCGTGGCTGGACCCGAACCGCGGCAGTTGACCCCGTTCACCAACAATCGCTCGGAACTGGAAAACATCCTGCGGCACCTCAAGCTGCAATCCCGCGGGCCGGATATCACACAGCCGTTGCAGATGGCGATTCTGAAGCTGGAAAAGCAGCCCGACAGCCGGACACGTGCGGCGCTGGTTATTTCCCGCCAAAATACGAAGCACGGCAGCTTCAATGAGGCGATCGTGGAGACCACGATGAGCGACGCCATTCCGGTGTTCAAGCTCTACCCGAACGCGCCCAAAACGCGGGAAGCGCCCAATCCCCTCTCGCCCGAACAGAGCGGTACGGGCGTGGGCAGCAATCGTGTGCAACATCCCGCTTCGCCCATTGGGCACAATGGCGGACCGGAGCCGACACCCGGCACGGTCGGCAATGTCGACCTGAGCTCGATTCTTGGCGGCATCAAGAACAGTCTGCCCAGCCGGCAAATCAATTACATCACTGAGACTGGCGGGATGGCTCTCAAAGCCGGCAATGATCGCCAGTTCGATCAGCGCCTTTCAGAAATCGGCGAGGCCCTGCGCGGCATGTACCACCTCTATTACACGCCTCCGGGTCTGAGCCCCACCCCTACTGTGCACATGGTGCAGGTTCGGATTGCCTCCTCGCAACCGATCGCCAAGAGCTCCTACCGCCACACCTACGTGAGCTACTTGCGCCGCTAACCTTCAGGTTTGCCGCGAGCCCAATGACAGGCAAAAGGGAGTGCCACTGTGAGGTGGCACTCCCTTTTTGTTTGCCGCTTTGGCAACTTCCTAACAACTCGACCAGGGCTCTCGCGGAGCCTTGCTTCACACCCGCAGCCGATTGAAATTCTCCTCAACAACCGTCCAGTCCAGGTTCTTGAAGAAGGCGTCGATGTAGGGTCCGCGCGCGGCGCCGTGATCGATGAAGTAGGCGTGCTCGTAGGTGTCCAGTGCCAGGATGGGGCTGGCGTTCCAGATCGGGAAAGTGTTCTGGGCATCGCCCAGGTAGTTGAACAGCCGTTTGGTGTCGTAATCGTACGCCAGCCATACCCAGCCGCGCGCCGCGATGCCGGTCTGCTTCATGTCCTCTTTGAACTTCTCGAACGAGCCGAAGTACTTCTCGATGGCGCCTTTCAGCTTGCCTCCGGGCTCGCCACCCTTGCCGCCGAGGTGATTGAAGTAGATCTCGTGATTTTTCACGCCGCCGAGCGCAAAGCTGAGTTCCAGCTTGAGCTCACGGAGATCACTGTAGGTCTGATTGGCGGTCGAGCGGTCCACCGTCTCCAGCTTGGTCATGATCTCGTTGTACTTGTTGACGTAGCCCTGGTAGAGCTTGAAATGCTCTTCCATGGTGCGTTTGGAGATGCCTTCCATGTTGAGGGTGGCCGGTTTCAGGGGATGGGCGGTCAGTTGGTCAAATGCCATGGTTTTGTCTTTCTCCTTCAAGCCAGGAATGCCAATAAAGCGATGCCGAAATGGATGCTGGGAGGCGAAGGCGCGCAGCCCGCAAGCGGGCGAGCAGCCCGGCCAACAGAACCGGGCGCCATCACCATAGCGCCAGCTCGCGTAGAGGGGGCGACACCACTCTGCTTCCGTTGAGCCTGCTTCGGTTTGGCCTTCGGAAGATGCCTCGCGTCACAGCGATCCCTTGTTCCATGATAGCAACCCGGCTTGCGCCCCAAAGCGGAGGACTGCCAACGTGCTTTGAGCCGATCGAGCAAGGCCGCAATCGAAGTTGTTTCCAAGTGCCGAACCGGGGCTGGAAGGAGTCTTCGCGAGACAGGGCTTATACCTGTACCTATACCTCTGTATACGTAATCGCCCCCTGGTTTTCTGTCACTGAGTCGCGAAATGTTCGGGCCAGAGCCGCGGCAATTCGCTTCCGGACTGCGCTTCTACTGCAGTTTTACGGTAAAGCCGCGGGGCTTACGGTAAGGTGCGCATTCTTTACCTGTTTTTTCCAGGCAGAATCGAATACCGTCCAGAGCAATTCGCTCGCGCCGGGCCAGGGAGACGCCGGGGCCGGTCGCCTGACGATTCATGGAAAGGACAGCCTGGATAATGATGAAACGATATTTCTCACGCAGTGGTGGCCTCCTCGTGGCGGCCGCCGTCTGTGCGTGGCTAGTGATGGGAACAGCCCGCTCCGTTTCGGCGCAGACATGGGTCCCGGTGTGGACCGACATCTTCAATGGACCGGCGGGCAGCTACCCTGCAACCAGCGACTGGAACTATGAACAAAACGGCAATGGCGAGGGCAATGCGGAACTGGAATACTACTGCCCTCCCACTGACAACACCTGGCCGTGCAGCACTGCCCAGCCCAATGTTTATGAGGATGGGAATGGCAACCTTGTCATTAAGGCTATCAACAACGGCGGGCAATGGACCTCGGCTCGCATGAACACCGCTGGGCACCACGACATCCAGTATGGCCGCTTCGAGGCGACTATGATCCTTCCTTCCGGCGCAGGGCTTTGGCCGGCGTGGTGGATGCTCGGTGACGCCAATGGCGGCCCCGCCAATTGGCCCAACGACGGCGAGATCGACATCATGGAAAACATCCCCGCTATGGGGCAGTACACCATTCAATCGAGTCTGCACGGCGGCAACGGCTTCAACACCGGCAATCAGACCGGGCTCTCTTCCAGCGACGCCAACTGGCATACCTATGGCGTCAACTGGTGGCCCGGCAACGTACAGTTTTATGTCGACAACTACCAGGCCCCATTCGCGACGCTCACCCCCAGCAGCAGCGGAGGCACTTGGGAGTTCGATAACGGACCGTTCTTCATGATTCTGAATCTGGCGGTGGGCGGCAACTGGCCTGGGCCGCCGGACGGCAGCACTCCCAATCCGGCATACATGCTGGTTAACAAAGTGGAGGTTCTGCAGTACTGCGCCTCCGGCATCACCAACCTGGGTTGCAACAACGGAACACCTGTTAGCGGCACAACCAGCAGCGGCGGCGTTGGTGGCAGTGGCGGCTCCGGCGGTTCCGGCGGCTCGAGCTCCATTGACAGCTCCGCCTGGTACGAGGTGATCAACAAGACCAGCGGCGCCTGCATGGATGACTCTGGGTGGGGCACGGCCAACGGCACCGCCCTGCAGCAGTGGTCCTGCGGCGGAGGACAGCAAAATCAGGAGTGGCAGTTCCAACCGGCGGCCAGCGGCGGTTACTACTCCGTCGTCAACCGCTACGCACCGCCGTTGGTTTGGGATGACACCAATGGCTCAACCGCCGATGGCAATAAAATTCAGCTCTGGTCCGGCGGCGCTGGCGACAGCAACGCCAACCAGGAATGGAAGCCGGTTTCGTTGGGCAACGGGCTATGGGAGTTTATCAACCTGACGAGCGGCATGTGCCTGGACAACACCGGTTCAACCGCTAATGGCGTCCAGATGACGCAATGGCAATGCGCGTCGGGAAATACCAACCAGGAGTTTACGTTGGTGCAGGAACCGTAAGCAATGCAAGCTGTACAGGCGGGCGTGGGGCTAGGAGACCACGCCCGCCTGTGCTTAGTTTCGTCGTAAGGGCTGATTCCAGTTTCCCCGCCGCCAATTACGCCTCTTTCCACGAACCGTTTCAGCCAATGAGACGCTTCGGCGGCATTGTCTGAAGCGGCCTTGGTGTATTTCACATTTCATGCCAGACCTCACATGATCAATCGTGCAACGAACGTCGCGCTATCCGCTGCAATCCGTATTTGACAAAGCAAACAATTAGTGCGAGATTGCCAAACGACCGGGTTGGTGGTTCTCTACCGCCGGCGCCGGGGTGTTGGGGCGCCACCACGATGCGGGCATCGACCGAGGAATCTTCCCTGAGAGCGCGCGAAGCAAGAGCCGAGTTCGAGACGGTTGTGGCCTCGAAGACATTCCAGCGCGCGCCCAAGCTCCAGCGCTTCCTGAGCTACGTCGGCGAGATGTACTTCGCCGGACGTGGCGATGAGATCAAGGAATACAACATCGCCGTGCACGCCCTGGGGAGGGGAGACGATTTCGATCCCCAGTTGGACCCCATCGTGCGAGTCAGCGCGCATGCCCTACGCAAACGGCTCGAACAGTACTACGAGGGCGAGGGCGCCGGACATTCGCTTCGCATCGAGCTGCCAGTGGGCCAGTACGTGCCATGCTTCACCGCGCCGCCAGGCGGCAACGATCAAACTCCCATTCCGGCCCTCTCCGGGGACGAGAGCACTTTGTCCGGGGAGACGCCGCTTTCAAAAGCTCTTGGGCGGCGCGCACCGGCTTGGCCGCTCGTGGCCGCCCTGGTGCTCCTGATGGCGGCGATCGTTTGGGCATGGCGGGCTCATCTACATTTAGGGTCAGAGACCGCTGCCTCCGGCATCACGGTTGTCCCCGGAAACAGCGTGAACTTGGACCATGAAGTGAAGCTCACACCCCCATTGGGCACTGGATTTTACGAGCTGCTGAGCGATGGGCCGTCCTTTACCGATCATGCCGGCAATCGATGGGTGCCCGCCACCCATTGCACTGGGGGAACCGTCTTTCACCATCCGGATCAGATCATCTTTGGAACTCACGACCCCACCCTCTTTCAGAACGGACGCCGCTCGGATTTCACCTGCAAGTTCGCGGCGCCGCCCGGCGCCTATGAACTGCACCTGCTGTTTGCGGACACGTTTTCCCTGGGCGTTGCCGCCGACGACGTCTCGCTCGCCGTTAACAATGTCGGCCCTCCCTACATCTGGGATATTTTGAGCGACGCGGGAGGCAAGGACCGCGCCATCGTCAAGGTGCTGACCGGAGTCCGTCCCGAAGCCGATGGTTTCATCCATCTGCGGATGAAAAACCAGGATGGCTACCTCTGCGCCGTCGCGATTCTGCACGGAAACGAGGATGGGCGCATGCTGCCCTTCCGCATGGTGACCGCGCCGAATGGCTACACCGATCACAACGGCCAATATTGGCTTCCCGACCAGGAGTTCTTTGGTGGCACGGCGGACCAGCGGAAGTTCCCGACCCAAGGCGCTCCCGATAATGGGCTGTACGCGTGGGAACGCTTTGGACGGATGCAATACGACATCCCCGCCGCTGCTGGCCAGCGCTATACCGTGCGGCTGTATTTTTCCGAGGGCTACTTTGGAAGCGACAAATGGATGCCGGGCGGCGCGGGGCGGCGCGTCTTCAGTGTCTCCTGCAACGGGCAGATGTTGTTACCCCACTTCGACATCATGACCCAAACCACGCCCGGTCACGAAGCGCTGGTCAAAACCTTCCGCCACGTTCGGCCCAGCGCTATGGGATCGATCGTTGTGGACTTCTTCCCCGAGATCAATTACCCCCTCATCGACGCCATTGCAGTGCAGTCGGAGGGTGCGCCGGACTAGACGGCCGATGGAAACGGAGGCGAGCGATTAAAGGGTTTGGAGGCGCGGGTGAGAATCGAACTCACGAATAAAGGTTTTGCAGACCTCTGCCTTACCACTTGGCTACCGCGCCTGACAAGAATCCGCCGGAGAGGCGATGAAAGGAAGGAATTCTGGAGCGGGAGACGGGATTCGAACCCGCGACTTCGACCTTGGCAAGGTCGCACTCTACCACTGAGTTACTCCCGCGCACTCAGAACTCCCAATGTAGCATGCCCGCCGCATTCCACGCAAGACGCAGCGGCATCGCCAACTACGTGCGCAGCAAGGGAAAGGGCCCTGAACTCTCTCCAGGGCCCCTCCGGTGGACTGATGAAATTGGCCGAGGCGGTCGCGAGCTATCGACCGTTCCTCGCCATGCGCCCCGGAGCGCTCTCCGGGACGAAGGCTGCTGGGCAACCGGCGGAAGCCGGGCCAGCTCTGGCAAGAGGCGGGCGCGCGCGAGCGCCTAAACCTCAGCCACCTCGCTAGTCCAAGTCTTCAAACAGCTACAGCTACTACTTCCGGATTTATCCACTGGACCACCTCCTTTCTAGCGTAATTTCAAACTACACCTTTGCCGCCGTGCCCGCAAGATGTCGCGAGGCTTCCACATACGGCAACTGTTGAGGAACCGGTGACGGCGGTGGTGCGTCATGATTGAAGGCGGCGAGGGCGCTCATGCCAAGGAAAACGATCTCCTCGAACAGTCACGGGCCGCGGCGAACGGCGTGCGCGTTTTGCCTCGCACTGGGACTGGCGGCCGTTCCCCAACGGCTGCACGCACAACGGCCCTTGCCACGGCATAACGCCCTCCAGTCGCCGTCTCCGCCTCTCGCCCCGCCAACCAACGCCACGGCCGCCGTTGGCGCGCTCTTTGACCGGCTGCACCACGATGATCAGTCGCTGGAACACTACACCTGGCGGCAGACCTGGACGCAGGATCACCTTAACCACGGCAGGGTCACAAGAACCGAAACCGATGTGTTTCAGGCCAGCATGGTGGATGATCACGAGTACGACATTCCTGTCAGCAAGAATGGCGTGCCGGTCTCCTCTGCGAAGCGGGCCAAACAATTCGAGAAGATTGCGAAGCTGCTTCAAAAGCGCGCGGCGCGCAGCCCACGGGAGCGGCGGGAAGCCAATGCACGCGACGCGCGGCGTCACGAGGAGATGCGCAGCGATCTGCTCAACGGCTTTCGCTTTACTTTTATGGGCTTAACAAATGGCCCGGATGGGCCGGCGTGGCGCATCGATGCCCAGCCCGTGCCGGGATATCGCTTTCAGACCTCCGAGGCGCGCAGACTGTTCCCGCATCTGGCGGGGTCCTTCTTCATTAACGTCCACAGTGGCCGCCTGGATCTGATTCAACTGCACAGCTTCGATACGGTGCGGTTTGGTTTGATCCTCGGCTCTCTAAGCCCTGGCGCGCAACTGCGCATCCGCCTGGGTCCGGGACCAACTGGCGCCTGGGTCATCCGCAAAGTGACGATGGCATTCAGCGCGCGTGTACTCTGGAGTCACCAACAGCTACGGGCTACGCTGCAAACCGCTGACTACAAGCGGTACCGGGTGGAAGTGGCGGGGGAACGGGCGCTGAAATGAATACCCAAAGCTTCTGCTCCATAGCGGCAACGATGCCGGCCCTTTACCCAGGCAAGCCTTCCCGTGCTCAGGAAAAGCCGCAAATGGCCGCCGGAAAAATGCCGGCTGGTGCCGGCGTTGGGTTAACGCGCCGCCGCGGTACGTTCCAGATCCTCCGCCAGCACATGCCGCAGTTCGGCGCGAATGCGCGCCCGATCCTGAGCGGGACTGAGGTAGCGAATGCTGATCACCAAGCCGCTGCTGGAGGGATGGAGCTGCACCGAGCACTCCAGTGGCATTCGCCCGAGAGTCTCCGGCTTCAGCACGCGTGCCCATTCCTGCTTTGCCCGCTCCAAATACCCGGAAGTTTCGCGCTGCACCACCTCCTGCAGTTGCTGCGCTGTGGCGCGCGGATCGCATCCACCCGGCAGGGCCAGTTCCAACTCGTCCCACAGCCACTGCCCCGAAGTCGAAAAGTTGAAGTAATGTCCGTTGAGCGTGAAGCTGTTGGGAAAGTACACGCGCCTTCCGGTGTAGCCACCCACCTCCCCGGTCTCCAGCAGCGTCGTCCGCAGAAGACTGATCTCCTGCACCTCTCCAACGACCTCGTCGATTTCCACCCAGTCGCCAACCGCAATCCCATTGCCGCCGATCAGGATGAACCATCCCGCGATACTGAGCAGAGGGTCCTGGAACGCCACCATCAGCCCCGCGCCCGAAATGCCCAGAATAGTCGCGAGCTGCTCCGGACGCCCGAAGAGAACCATCAGAATCCCGATGGCGGCGACCGCCTCACAGGCAAAACGCGAAAGATGATGCAAGGTCATCAGACGCTTCTGTTCGCGATGCAGGTGATGCAGGGTGCGCCGCAAGATCAGGTTTATCGCCAGCAGCAGCAGAATGATCGACACGATCCAGAGAAAGCTCTGCACAACCGAGCGGCCCACTTCAGTCTCGCGCTGGGCCAGGCTGCTCGACCAGCGATGGTAGGTGTCGGCCAATTGCTTGCGGAGATCGATTTCCTGATCAAAGCGCGAGAGTTGCTCCTGCTCAGCCGTCAGCTCCTTGGTGCGCCGCAGACGTTCCGCCTCGGGTAGCTGGGACAGCTGCTGCAGCGCCCCTTGCATCTCAGCATGCAGCGCCACGTGCCGTTGTTCAATGGTGGGAATTCTTGACAGCGTCGTATGAGCGGCCGCGTCGAGCAAACCGGCTTCCCGCCGCAGCGCACGCCAGGCCATGATCTCCGAATCCAGACCGCGGGGATGCAGTGTATCGATGCCGGAGGTTTGGCTCGCCTCCTGATCGGCTTTGTGATGCGCGGCTTCATGCTCCGCCAGCAGACGCTGCACTTTCCCCGTGGGATTTCCTTTAGCGCGTAACGCGTCCCCCTGAACATCGCGCAGCCGCGCCGCGTCCAGATCGCATTGCGCCTTTTGCACCTGAATCGTCTCGGGCGGCGCGCCGGACTGTTTCAGTTGGGCCAGTTGCTGACGATCCTTCAACAACGCATCGGTTGCCGCCTGCACCACTGGATCAACGGTTGAGGTCTCCTGCCGCGCCCGCTGCAGGGCATCGTCAAAGGACAAATCGGTGATGTTGTCGCCCAGATGCATCGCTTCTTGCGCCCAGGCATGCTCCTCTGGCGTGGCGGCAAATTGCGCCAGAAACGACGCCCGCGTCAGCGGCCGCTGGTTTACCCCGGAAGCGGCTGGCTTGTGGAGCGCCCAATCGTTACCGACTGCGGGCGCGGACAGCCAATATCCGCCAGCCATGGCGGCCAGTCCTCCCAGCAGCAGCATCCAGAACAATGGCGATTGCCGGCGCACAGAACTCATGATGATTCCCATTCCAATACCACTCAACAGGGCGGCTCGGAACCTTCGCTGGCCGCTCAACTTCGCGAACCGCTGCGCCCGTTCTGAAGGCGGGCCGCCAAGAGGTCACCACCTGCTCTACCCACGCGCCGGAGGCGTCAGTCCCAGGTAGCCCATGACAATCTGCAGATCCTTCCACGCCTCTTTCTTCTGCGACGGGTCTCGCAGCAGGTAGGCGGGATGATAGGTCACCACCAGCTTGGTGGCATATCCATCCACGTTCACGTCGTGAATACGGCCCCGCACCGATGCCAGCGACCCTTTATAGTTCAGCAGATTCTGCGCCGCCACCGCTCCGAGCGCACAAATCATGCGTGGCCGGATGGCGGCGAGTTGCCGCAACAGAAACGGCGAACACGCCTGACACTCATCGCTCTCCGGCGTACGATTCTGCGGCGGCCGGCACTTAACGACATTACAGATGTAGACCTGCTCACGCGCTACGCCCATACCTTTTTGGATCATGTCGGTGAGCAACTGCCCGGCACGGCCTACGAAGGGAATACCCTGCTCGTCTTCATCCGCACCCGGAGCTTCCCCAACAAAGACCAGTTCCGCGCTGGGATTTCCAGTACCGAAGACGATCTGCTTGCGCCCCAAACCGTGCAGCTTGCAGCGCGTGCAGTCGCCTAGGTCCCCACGAATGCCAACGAGTGGCGCCGAACCTTCGCCAGCGCGCACGGCGGACGTTTGCACATGCGTCGCCTCGTTGGGCGCTGCCGCCGCGGCGGCGGCCCTCGCCGTCGTGGATGCTGTTGGCCTGGATGCCTTCAAACTATCGGCCAGGCTGAACCCGCTCGAGCCGCCTGCACGCCGTGGTTCAGCGGCGGTGAATCCCGTAGTGCGGCTGGCGGCGGCGTTTGCCGGGAATGCGCCAACGCTGGCGCTGCCATCCGCCCCAGCGGCTTGCGCCTCCGTTTTCCCCGGCGCAAAGCGGCTTACATCAAGCCGGACGGTATCGATCCCCAATTCACGCTGGAAGCGCAGATACTCGGCGAGCAATCGCCGCTGTTCTTCATTCATGACAAAGCTCCGGCCCCGATTATCCGTGCCGCACAACGACTCTCTAGCGGTTGCCACCGGAGGCTTCCGAGGCTGCACCGCGCCACTCGCGCAGCAAGAGAGCCTCATCCAGAATCTGGTCCGCAATCTCCCGCTTGGACGCAGTTGGCACCGCGCGTTCCCGCCAGTGAGACAGCAGTGTAACCGCATTCGCTTCGGAATCGAAGCCAATCCCCGGCCGGCTCACATCATTGAAAACAATGAGATCGGCGTTCTTTGCGCGCAGCTTCGTACGCCCCGCCTCGATATCGGCGCCCGTTTCCGCCGCAAAGCCGATCAGCAGTGGCCGATCACTCCGCTGCCCCAACTCCGCCAGGATGTCCCGATTGCGAACCAGTTCCAGTTCTACGCGTTCTTGCGCCTTCTTCAGCTTGAGAGGGGCCACCGTTGCTGGCCGGTAATCCGCAACTGCGGCGGCAAGGATCGCTACGCTGGCGGCATTTACATGCCGCAGGGTGGCATCTGCCATCTCCTCCGCCGTGACCACCGGGACGACGCTCACCCTCGCGTCCATTGGCGCCGGTACTGAGACCGGACCGGTGATCAGAATGACGTCTGCACCACGTTCCGCCGCCGCCTGCGCCAGCGCGTATCCCATCCGCCCACTGGACCGGTTGCTTAGAAAGCGCACCGGATCCAGGTACTCGCGGGTCGGCCCCGCAGTGATGACAATCGCCTCGCCACTCAGGTCTCGCCGCGAACCCTGTTCCTTCTTACGCCGCTCCACTGCGGCCAAGGCGGCATCCACAATGGACGAGAGCGCTGCGAGCCGCCCCGCGCCGGTCATGCCGCACGCCAGTGCCCCCGTCTCCGGCTCCACGATCACCACTCCGCGCGACCGCAGCTTGGCTGCGTTCTCCTGCGTAGCCGGGTGATTCCACATCTCCACGTTCATGGCGGGCGCCACAATCACTGGGGCGGGACAGGCCAAATAAAGCGTCCCGAGAAAATCCCCGGCAAAACCGTGCGCCAGGCGCGCCAGCGTGTTTGCGGTAGCGGGGGCTATAACCAGCGCGTCGGCGCTTTGCGCCACCGCAATGTGCTCTATGGAAGATTCGAAATCAGCGGGGGACGTCGCGCCAGCCGCGGGAAACAGCTCGGTGATCACTGGCTGTCCGCTCAGCGCCGCGAACGTGAGCGGGCGTATGAACTCCTGGGCGCGGCGCGTCATCACCACCCGCACCGCCACCTCGCGCTGCTGAAACTCGCGCAGCAGCTCGGCAGCCTTGTAGGCGGCGATACCGCCGGTGACGCCCAGAATGATTTTCATGCTGACAATGCGACGGCATTGGCTCTCCTCATCGAGCCTTCGCCTCAGCGGGTCTCAGCCGGGCCTACTCGCCCTGCTGCTCCTCGCTCCCTTGCTCGGCCTCGGGCTGGGGAACGGTGAACTGCACCAGCCCTCCCATCACCTCCGCCTGCGCTACGCGCGTGGCTTTGCGGGATACGTTGCCCAGCAGTGGACGGGCACCGGCCTGAATCTTGCGGGCACGGCGCGCAACCACATGCACGAACTGGTAGCGGCTGGGCAAATCTTCAATACTCTGGTAGCTCATAACACCTATCCTTTGCGCCGCCTCCTGCAATGAGGCTGGCGGTTCGCACCATAGCGGTTTCCCGCTCAGCACATGGTCTTTTCGACAATGCCGAAGGAACGCAGCACCGGCATCAGCCGCCCTTGAACGTTTTTCTGCAGGCACTCCTCCGCAAGCAAGGCCAGCTTCCCGCACTCCTCGGGCGCGGCGCCGGGCACCACCTGCCCCCAGCCTCGTACTCGCGCCTGCTCGCAAAGCACTATCGCCCGCAGGTGATCGACCGATTCCTCCAGCCGATCATTGATCAGCACGTAGTCGTATCTATTATATGCGGCGATTTCGCCGGTGGCATCCCGCAGGCGGCACTCCATCACCTCCTGCGAGTCCAGGCCCCGGCTGCTCAGCCGCCACGTCAATGTCTCCAGGTCAGGCGGCGCGATGAAGATGCTTACTGCGTGAGGCAATTGCTGCCTCACTTTGGCCGCTCCCTGGACATCGATATCCAGCACCAAATCCCTTCCATCCTCACCAGCCTGTTGCAGAAAGCTGCGCGCCGTACCGTAGTAGTTGCCAAAGACCTCGGCGTATTCCAGGAAATCGCCCTTCGCGATCATCTCCTCAAATTGCGGGCGGCTGACAAAGAAGTACTCGCGTCCATGCTGCTCACTGCCGCGCGGTGGCCGGGTGGTGTAGGAGATGGAAAACTCCAGCCTTGGTACCTGTCGGAACAGTTCGCGCACCAGCGTCGTCTTTCCCGAACCGGAGGGCGCAGAAATGATAAACAGACAGGCAGGCAGGCGTAGCGGTTCCTGGCTGGAAGCTGACTCGGAAGCACGGCCAGCCGCAGGCGACGCCGGTTGGAATGACTGGGGCAAGCCTCTTTATTTTAACCGATGGAATTTGCCCCTGTCCGCTGAGTAAATGCCGCCAGCTCCCAAGAAGACACTACGCCCCTCATACGGCAAACGGGAACGTCTCTGGAAGCTCACCCATCTCCCAATGACTGGTGCGCTCCAGAGGAATCAGCGCCTTGGTTCGGTCGATGTGGATTACGGCATCGAACTGCCCCCCCAGATCACATTGGAAATAGTGGCTGAGCCGCTCCGTCTGGGGTTGATAGATCACCCCCACCGCCCGTTCCAGCCGCGCCGGCTGCAAAGCCGCCCGGACATCTCTGGTTGAGAGCAGAAAGGCGGAAAGTCCACATTCGTGAAACAGCGCCTCGTAGCTGCCCGCCACTGCCAGACGCAGACGCTTGCGCTCCGCCATTCCGTCCCACTTCGAGGCCGCCGTCACTTCACCGGAATGTGTGGTGAAACCAATCGAATAGACCTCATCCCCGAAACGTTCTCGCAGGAGCTGGCCCAGGTTGACTTCGCCTTCCGCGGACATCTGCGTGGCCCGGGCATCGCCGAGATGAGAATTATGCGCCCATACCACCACTCTGGCCTCGGGAAAACGCTGCAGCAACAGCGAGAGGGTGTCGGCCATATGGCTGTCGCGCACGTTCCACGATTCTGCCCGGCCGCCGAACATGGCGCGGTAATAGCGTGCGGCGTCGTGCACCAGACGCGCGTTCTCCTGGGCAAAAAAGTGCTCGTCCGCATCCAGCCGTCCGTCCCGCTGGGCCAACTCGTGCGCGCGCCGCCGCATTTCCACCATCTGCGCCACCGCCTCCTCCTCACAGCTCGCACTCAACCCGAAACTGGCCGCGTAGCCATAGGCCTGCGCGTCTTCTCCAAACTGATCAAAACAGGAGTAGCGGTAACGAGCGCGCGCAGCGGCATCAGGGTCTACCTTGTCCAGGTAGTTCAGAACCGATTGCATGGAGGCATGCAGGCTGTACAGATCCATCCCGTAAAAGCCCACCTGCCGGTCCGGGGAGCGCTGCACGTTGAAGTCGCGCAGCCATTCAATGAACGCCAGCACGTCCATGTTGCGCCACATCCACGCTGGAAATTTGCGAAAATCCCGCAGCGCCTCCTCGGCGTCTCCATCCTCGCCGCGACCCCGAACGAAACGGTGAACGCGATAAGCGTCCGGCCAATCCCCTTCAATGGCAATGCCGCTGAACCCCTTCCGCTGCAGCAGCAGTTGCGTAATGCGTATACGCTCGCGATAAAAGTCGTGAGTGCCATGGCTGGCCTCGCCGATGAGCACCAGCCGCCGCCCGCCAATCCATTCCAGCAGCGCACAGTAATCCCGCGGCGACTCAAAACTGAGCGGAACCGCCGCCCGATTAACCAAACTGATGGCGTCCTGTGTTTCCACAACTGCCTCTGGGGCCCCAGCACCTGCCTTCCAACCCCTCATGGCGATAGGCCCCGTGGACCAGCAAGCAAGCACCGGCACTCCCCCCAGATGCCCCGCCCTGACATCAGGATGTCGAGCCTGCGCACAACAGCCGCGCCCAACAGGGCATCACTCCCATGATAGTGAGCTCCTTTTCCCCGCAAGAACCCAATCACAATAGTCCAGACCCTGCGAGGCCACGATATGAGGGGTGAACCCGCCAAAGACGTCAACTCTCCCAAAAACATCGCCAGCGCCATCGTGGCCAAACAGGCCGACCTGTTCCTGCTGAGTGAAGCGAGCGGCGAGATCCCGCCCGGCAACCGGGACGGCTATGGCCTGTATTACCATGACTGCCGCTTTCTGAACGGCTATGAAATCCGCTTGGCGGATACCGCCCCCAATGTGCTTGCCGCGTCGTCAGGACGGGGATCGGTGGTTGACTTCGAATTGACCAACGAGGCGATCTCCCCCCCCGATCACCAGAATGGGGTTCCGGAGCAGACCTTCGGCATTCACCTGCAACGCGTGATCGACGGCAATCTGGAAGGCGCCCGCGCCGCCGTTCACGACGAGTTCCACATCACCAACTACGATGTGAACGCCCACCGCCTGCCGCTGTCGCTGCGCTTTGAGTCGGCCTTCGAACCTATGTTTGAAATTCGCGGGCTGGTTCCCAAAAAGGTTGGTCGAGCCGAGAACCCTCGATGGGAAAGTGGCTCTCTCGTGCTCAGCTATAACGGCGCTGACGGCCTGCTGCGCCAAACCACGATTCAATTCGACCCCAAGCCGCGGTCGACCAACGGCACCCGGGCTGAGTTTCTCTTCCAACTCGGCGCCGGCGAAACGGCCAGTCTCTGCGTTTCCGCCACCATCTCCGAACAGTCCGAGTCGAAGGCCGCACCACCAACGGGAATCCTTCGCCATCTCCAGCGCGTCTCCGACGCCCGCGATTCCAGTTCCCAGCAGTGGCTGGAGCGCCACACCAGGCTGCGCAGCGACAACCCCGCTCTGAACTCCACAATCCAGCGCAGTCTGCTGGATCTTGAAATGCTTCAAACCGGGCTCCACGGCTCGCATTACTATTCCGCCGGTCTGCCTTGGTACGCCGCCCTATTTGGGCGCGACAGCCTGATCTCGGCGCTGCAGACAATGGCCTTCAGTACGGCGACCGCAGAATCCACGTTGCGCCTGCTGGCCAGCTATCAGGGCACCAAGCACGACGAGTACCGCGACGAAGAACCCGGCAAGATCCTGCACGAACTGCGCGATGGAGAGCTCGCGCATTTGAATGAAATTCCCCAGACCCCTTACTACGGCTCGGTGGACGCCACGCCATTGTTTCTGATCGCGCTGTGCGAATACGTGAACTGGAGCGGCAAGCTCGAACTGTTCACGCAGCTCCGCTCCAACGTGGAGCGCGCACTGTCCTGGATTGACTCCAATATGCGTCACTACGGTGGCTATCTCTCCTACGCCACCAAATCCAGTAAAGGTCTCGGCAATCAGGGCTGGAAGGATTCCGGCGATTCAGTGATGAATGCCGATGGCTCGCTCGCCGTACAACCGATTGCCCTGGTCGAAGTGCAGGGCTATGTCTATCGCGCGCAACACTCCGTTGCGGGTCTTTACGACGCCATCGCGGATCAAACGCGCGCCACTCAATTGCGGCAACAGGCGGAGGCGCTCAAGGAGCGCTTCAACCGCGATTTCTGGATGCCGGAGAAGAAGTTCCTCGCGATTGCTTTGCAACAGGGCGGCAAACCCGCACAGGTGGTCAGTTCCAACCCCGGGCAGGCGCTTTGGACCGGTATCGTTGACCAACGCCACGCTGGCGCCATTGCGCAGCGACTCGCCGCCGATGACATGTTTAACGGCTGGGGCATTCGCACACTGTCCGCCGGTGAACGTCGCTACAACCCCGTCGGCTACCACTTAGGAACGGTTTGGCCCCACGACAACTCTGTCATCGCCGCCGGGCTGAAGCGCTACGGCTTTGCCGAACAGGCACACAGCGTTATGTCGGCCATTCTGGATGCCGCCACCCACTTTGAACACCACCGCCTGCCGGAGGTCTTTGCCGGCTATGATCGCAAGCAGTTCTCGATGCCGGTGCGCTACCCCGTCGCCTGCCATCCCCAGGCCTGGGCCGCGGGCGCGGTGCCGCTGCTGCTGACCAGCCTCCTCGGCCTGCAGGCCGACGCCCTCCATCACCGCCTCGTCATCACTAATCCGCTTCTGCCGCCTGGCGCTTCCCATCTGGAACTGCATGGAGTCCGGATCGGCGGCGCCAGCCTGGACTTGCGCTTCCAGACGGAGGGTGGCCGCGTTTACGTGGACACTCTGCGATCGGAGGGAAGCACATCCAAGGGAAGCATCGATGTCGTTGTTCAACCGCAGTCATCGCCGGCGCAAGCCGCCTAACAGGTGCACCGCGGTCGCGCCCCGGTCATCAGAGTATTTATTGGAGCAAAAATGAGTACACTCAGACACATGCCCAGCACCCCACCCTCTCAACATCGATCGCTGCAAGGTAAAGCGGCTCTGGTAACAGGCGCCTCTAGCGGCATTGGACGCGAAATCGCCTTGGAACTGGCACGGCGCGGCGCAGTCGTCGGCGTGAACTATATCGGCAAACCCGATGCCGCCCAGGAAGTGGTTCAGGCGATTGCCAACGAGCAAGGCAAGGCCCTGGCCTGCGAAGCGGACGTCTCGAAAGCCGCCGATGTCACCCGTATGGTCTCCGACTTCATCAAGCAGGCCGGACGCATTGACGTGCTCGTCAACAACGCCGGTATTGAAGAGGAAAGCCCATTCCTGGAAAAAACCGAAGAAGAATGGGACAAGGTCATGGCCGTCAATTTGAAAGGCCCCTTCCTTTGCACGCAGATGGCGGCCCGCTCCATGGCGAAAACCGGCGGTGGGACCATCATCAATATCTCCTCCGTGCACGAAGACCTGCCCTTCCCTGGCTACGCCTCCTACTGCGCCGCCAAAGGCGGCCTGCGCATGTTGTGTCGCGACCTGGCGCTGGAACTGGCTCCCCACAAGATCAACGTCGTCAATGTCGCCCCCGGCGCGATTGCCACCCCAATTAACCTTCGTACCCTCCAGGATCCGGAAAAGAAGCTGGCCCTCATACGTGAAATCCCGCTGGGCCGCATCGGAGAACCCTCCGACGTCGCCAAGCTGGTCTGCTATCTGGCCTCCGACGACGCCTCTTATATCACCGGGACCACCGTGGTCATCGATGGCGGTCTTATGCATCAAACCGGCTCACTTTAGGAGAACGGCATGAAGCAAGGCAGCAAGTGGGGAACGGCGCCCCTCCTCGTGCTGGGTGGACTGGGCGGCTATGCCGCCATCCGCCTGGCCCATTCGCCGCCAACCCGCTCCTTGCCTCCAGATTCCCGGGGCAAACGCGTTGTGATCCTGGGCGCGGGCTTTGCCGGCCTCGCCGCCGCCTCCGCCCTCGCCGATCAGACACACGGGCAACTGCGCATCACCCTGCTCGACCAGAATAACTTTCACCTCTTCACGCCCATGCTGTACCAGGTGGCCACTTGCGCCGTCGAGCCCCATTCCGCCGCGGTCCCCTTGCGTCCCCTCGCACCCCGCCGCGGAATCGAATTCGTTTCCGCTCGCGTGACCGGCGTCGATCCGGCGCAACACACCATAAACACCGCCAGCGGAGGCCTTACCTACGATTACCTGGTAATTGCGCTTGGCAGCACCACTAGTTTTTTTGGCAACGCTTCCGCGCAACGCCATGCCTTGCCGCTCAAGTCCCTGGAAGATGGCGTCGCCACTCGCGACCACGTGATCGATTGCCTGGAACGCGCCGCGCGTGAAACAGACGCTTTGCAACGCCGGGCTCTGCTGACGATCCTGGTGATCGGCGGCGGCGCCACCGGAGTTGAAACCGCGGGGTCAATGCGCGGCATTCTGGAACATGTCATTGCACGCGATTACCCGGCCCTGCACAAAGACGAGCTGCGGGTGATGCTGGTCGAAGCCGGCCCTAAACTGCTTGGACACATGCCCGCCGCCATGGCCAAGCTGGCCGCCAGCGAACTCCGCCGCGCCGGAGTCGAGATCCTGCTCAACAGCAAAGCCGCGGAGGTTTCCCCTTCCGGCTTGCGGCTGGAAGACGGACAAACCGTCGCGGCGCGCACGGTTATCTGGGCAACCGGCGTTCATGCTTCTGAAATTGTGAGCGGGCTTGATCTGCCCCATGGCCCAGGCGGATCGCTCCTCGTCAACCGCTGCCTGCAGACGGCTCCATTCCCGGAAGTGTTCGCCATTGGCGACAACGCTCATGTCGAAAACGCCCCGGTTCCGCTGCTCGCCGCCACCGCCGTCCAGCAGGGCGAGTGGGTCGCTGCCAACATCCTGCGCCTGCTACGCTCCGAGCCTCCTCGACCGTTCCATTACAAGGATCTCGGCAACGTCGTCTCCATTGGGCACCGCAGCGGCGTAGCGCGTTTTGGGTCCCACGTGATTGGCGGGTTCGCCGCCTGGCTGGCTTGGCGCGCTGTTCACCTGGCGCGGATCACCACCTTCCGCAATAAACTCCTCACCACCCTGGATTGGACAATGTCGTATCTCTACGACATTGACACCGCCAGAGTGCGCACTCCAGGCGAGAAGGCGGCATAGGCCCACTTGAGGCAGTGGAGCAGGCGAGTTGAAGTTCCGCACCCTGCGAGAATCCACCCCGACTCCTCATTTTCGCGCCAGCCGGCTCACCTCACTTCCCGCCAGTAGAAACGCTCCGACACCGTAGTTGTAGCTGGACGAGGGAAGATAATGGGCCGGAGCCGCCCCGGTCTGCTGCACGCAGCCCAGACGCCCATTTGCATAGATTTGGTGCACTAGTCCCGCCCACGCCCGCCGCACCACAGGCTTGTATTTTCCGCGGCTCAGGATGTGGTGATTCACGCCCCAGGCGAGCGCATACGTCATGAACGCCGAACCCGATGTCTCCGGCAGCGGATAATCTTTGGGATCGAGCAGACTGGAGTGCCACAGGCCCGTCTTGTGGTCCTGCAGCCGCGCCACGGCCTCCGCCATCTGCTTCAATTGGTTCACGTAGAACTTGCGCTGCGGATCGTGCTTGGGCAGGTAGCGCAACGTGCGCGCCAGCCCGGCCATGACCCAGCCATTGCCCCGTGACCAGAAAATCGGGTTGCCGTTCTCATCCCGCTGCTGCAAAAATGTGGCATCCCGGTAATAGAGATGGCGCTGGCGGTCATATAACAGGTGGGAGGTCTTGGCGAAGTTCGTATCCAGATAGGTGAGATACCTGGGGTCGTGCGTCGCCTTGTACATGCCCACCCAGACCGGAGGCGCCATAAACAACGCGTCACACCACCACCACGGTATGTTCGCCTGCCCCTTGGGAACAGGCAGCGCAGGCGACGTGATCATGCCGTCGAGCACCGCCTGGGTATCGGCCTTCATACGGGGATCGTGCTTGGCCAGGTAAAAAGCCAGGTAGACCTGCCCCATGCTCTGATCGTCAGCGCTGGGGCGGCGCGAGCGCAGCCGCCACTGTTTCGCTTCCGAGTACCGCATCAGCGCCTTGCGGTACTTCCCCTGGTGCAATGCCTTGGACGCGCTGAGCAGGCCAACGTAAAAGGCGTTCCAGGTCCAGTCGCGTCCCCAGTAGGGGTGCGAGCGTGCAAATTCCCAATCGGCCACCTTGCGCGTTGCTTTCAAGACAACCTTGCGCCGCAGCTTTGTGGACAGATGCGCGCGCCGGCCCGGCTGCGCCGGCGCATCGCCGAAATGCCGGGCGGTATCCGCGTCAATCCCTTTCTGTTCCCGCGGGCTGATCTGCGCCGCCTGGCTCCCGCTTGCCTGAGCAAACAGACCAGCGGGCCATAGCAACACAAAGACCAGCAGAGCGGCAACAGTTCGCCCAGCAAAACGGCATTGCCTGCGATCCCCAACCAGGAGCGGCGCAAAAGATCGTGTCATGTGGCCGAACATAAGGGAACGGACCTGCCAGTGTCAACCGCCGCCTTTTTACTTCGCCTAAACGATGGCTTCGCCTTAATTCAATTGTCGTGGCGGGATCAGGCTCCTAAAATTGAGCTAGTACCCGCGGCGGCGCGCTTGAGGCAGGTGCTACTCGATGCGCGGATGCCTGAGGCCACCCAGGTTCCGCGTGATTCCCATTCCAAGGATTGTCATGACTCGCAACGACGCACGACGTAACTTCCTCAAGTCCACCGCCGCAGGAGCTTTTTCCGGCCTCCTGCTTGGCGCCCCTTCCCGCGCGGACGCGCAGAGTCCGGCGGCCGCCCTGCCTCCCGCAGGCTTTTCCGTGCGCGCATACGGCGCGACCGGAGACGGCAAGGCGCTTGATACCGCTGCGATTCAGCGTGCGATAGATGCGGCCGCCGCCGCGGGTGGTGGCACAGTCTTCTTCCCCGCCGGCCAATACCTCAGCTACACCATCCACTTGCGCAGCCATGTCGGACTTCACCTCGATCAGGGAGCAGTCCTCATCGCCGCCGATTCTCCCGGGCAGGCCGAGCAAAGCGGCTACTACGATCTCGCCGAACCCAACCCCGCCGCCCACCACTATCAGGACTTCGGCCACACGCACTTCCACAACAGCCTCATGTGGGGCGACGGCCTGGAAAACATCGCAATCACCGGTCCGGGCCGCATCTGGGGACGGGGCCTCAGTAAAGGCTGGGGGCCCGGACCGCAGGCCAAAACTCCTGGCGTTGGGAATAAGTCCATTGCCCTGAAAAACTGCCGCAACATCCTGCTGCGCGACTTCTCGATCCTGCACGGCGGCCACTTCGGAATCCTCGCTACCGGCGTCGACAACCTCACCATCGACAATCTCACCATCGATACCAACCGCGATGGCATGGACATCGACTGCTGCCGCAACGTACGCGTCTCCAACTGCACCGTCAACTCGCCCTCTGATGACGGCATTTGCCTGAAAAGTTCCTTCGCGCTGGGCGAAACGCGCGCCACCGAGAAAGTCACCATCAGCGACTGCCTGGTAAGCGCCTACGCGGAGGGCTCGGTTCTGGACGGCACCTTTAGGGCTCTGCCCTTGTATCATTCCCAGACCGGACGCATCAAGTTCGGCACCGAATCCAATGGCGGTTTCAAAAACATCACCATCACCAATTGCGTCTTCGATCAATGCCAGGGACTCGCGCTGGAGACCGTCGACGGGGCCCACCTGGAAGACGTGGCAATCAGTAATATCACCATGCGCGATGTCTCCAGCACGCCCCTGTTTCTCCGCCTGGGGCGGCGCATGCGCGGCCCCAAAGACCTGCGCATCGGCGTCTTCCGGCGTGTGCTGATCAGCAACATTGTCTGCTCCATGCCCAACCCGCGCACTTGCTCGATCATTGCCGGCATCCCCGGCCATCCCGTCGAAGACGTCTGCATCAGCGATCTATTCATTCTCGAAAACGGCGGAGGGGCGGCGGGGATGGCTAACGTTGAACCTCCCGAGCAGGAAAAGGGCTACCCTGGCCCCGGACGCCTTGGCCCCATGCCCGCCTCCGGCTTCTTCATTCGCCACGCCCGCGGCATTGAGCTGCGTAACATCAGGCTGCAGTACCAGCGGCCCGATGCTCGCCCGGTGTTCGTGGTCCAGAACGTGGATGGCCTCGACGTGACCGCCCTCAAGGTGAACCCGCGTCAGCATGCGCCCACCTTCCGCCTCGCGAACGTGCGAAATTTCGATCTCAGACAATCGCGCCCGCTGGCTGACACCTTCGAAGCGTCTGTAACGAAACGCGATCTGTGATGCGGCACGGCCGCGCTGTTCTTCCTCCTGCTTCGGTGTCCGGTCTACCCCTTGCCGCGCGGCGCGACCTGGGATGGCGCGCACCTCCGCCTTCTCGACATTGGAGGCCGCTAGTGCGCGTTCAGCAGCGCCCGCGCTGCCCACAGCATGGCGAACTGACCATGCAAATTGCCATCCTGTCTGGGACGGCTGAGGTAATAGGCCGGGGCGTTGGAATGCTCGGTCAGGATGCAGACGTCCCGCACGTTCGCCTGCGGCGTCAAATGCCGGCAAAGCGCCCGCCAGCCGCGCTGTGCGGCGTCGCGGTATGGCGCCCCGCCGATCCAGCCATGCTTCAAGCCCGAAGCCAGGGCATAGGTGAACATGCCGGTGCTCGATGACTCCTCCCAGGCTTTGGGGTCATCCACCACCTGCCGCCACATGCCATCCGCCGCCTGCGTCCGCAGCAGCGCCGTCATCATGCGGCGATAGCTGGCAAGAATCTGCTGGTAGCCCGCGCTGTGGCGCGGCAGCCCGCTTAGCGCTTCCGTCAGCGCTGCCGCCATCCATCCGTCGCCGCGTCCCCACACCACCCGCCCCTCTTTGCCGTGCAGAAACAGGCCGTCTTGGCGCTGGTAGCGTCGGATGAAGTAGAGCAGCTCACGCACCGCGCGACGCGCATACTTTTCTTGATGGGTCACTTGGTAGGCATGCACCTGCACGGCTGCCAGCTTGTAGGCGCCGTCAAGGTAGTCGTTGGTTTCAGGACTCAACCCCCCGGGTATGGGGTGATTCCATTGCGCTTCGGCAATCCGCATGCCCAGCGCGCGGTAAGACGCGGCGTTCGGACCGTGTGGATCAAGTTGATAGATCTCCAGCGGCAAAATCGCGAACACGCTGAAATCCACCGCCTTGGGAACGGGAATATACTTGCGGCCTTCGGGCCGCAACACGACCGCGTAGCGCCGCTCTAGAGCCGCTTGCAGTTGCCGGTCGTGGATACGCGCGGCGAAACGCAGCGCAGCGTAGCCGGCGCAGGTTTCCATATAGCTGAAGCCATGGTCAACGGCAAACTGCTTGCGCGCCAACAGATTGTTCACCAGCCGCACTCCCACCTCCCTGGGCGCGGGACTGAGCGGACGGCTGGATGTTGAGCCGGGCTGCTTCGCCGCGGGCTTGGCATTGCCAACCGCCAGCCGCGGCGAAAACGCCAGGAACGGGAGTATGACCACGCTCACCAGCGTGAGTGCGGAAAAAGCTTGCCGCCACGATGGCCGCGAAAAAGTGCTTTCCATATAGATAGCCGAGTTTAAACCGGCTATGCTCCGCGACGCGCCCGCTTTGCGGACTGGTTCCGATGCTTGCAGATTATGGGCGCATTCGAACCGGGGCGCTTCCTGACCGCTTCTTCACCCTCGGTTCGGCTGACGCTGGCAGTATCGCGCTCTTGCACCGGCAAGCATCACACTTTCCGCCGCCGCCCACCTATTTTTGGGCAAACGGCTTCTGCAGATATTGCCTCGCCAGTACTTGAGCATTGGCAGTATTGTCGTGGGTTTGAATCGCCATCTGATACTCGTTCACCGCGCGGTCACGCTGCCCCGTCAGGTCAAAGATCTTGCCCAACTGCAGATGACTCCACACCGCAATCCAGCCGGGCTTAACGTCGCCGTTCAGGGCATCGCGGTAATAATTGGCCGCCGATTGCCAGTTGCGCTGCAGAAAATCCGCTTCCGCAATGCGATAGTCGGCCAGCGAGGAGATCGGGTTCACCTTCAGAGCGTCCTTGTACTGCGCCATGGCGCCCACATAATTGCCCGCCGCCACCAGATTGTCGCCGCGGGCCACAAAGACACGCACCTGCAAATCGGGACTGCTCTTCAAAATCCAGTCGTTCGGATCAATGATGATCTGCCGCGGCCGCGCCTGGGCAATCACCGTATAAGAGGAACTGGTACCTTCCACCGGCACGGTGTGGTACTCCGTGGCCGCGTCAGTTCGAATCTCCAACTGCACCGGCATGTTAAACAAATCCAGATTCTGCTGCAGCCGGCCCGTTACGCTGAAGTGACTGGTGGGGAACGCCACTGCCTTGTAGTTGCCCTTCAACTTGGGATTGGGCTGCGGCGCATTGCGGTTCGGAATCCGGTAAATGACATACTCGTTTTTGAAGGCGGGCACCCCGGTTCCCTCATACCATTCACTGAAAAACGCGCGCAGATCCGTCCCCGTGCCTTGCTGTAATGCGGCCTGCAGTTGCGCGGTGGTCACCGGCTTCCAGGCATTGGTCTTTAAAAACTGCTGTAATGCCGGAAACAACTTGTCCCCCAGCACCCAGTTCAGCATATGAAACAGCATGGCCCCCTTGTCGAACGTCAGATCCTGAAACTGCGGCGAAAAGGGGTACAACTGCGCGGTATGCGAGAGGGGAATGTCGGGATAGCTGAGCGCGCCGACCTCCAGGTCAGTCAGCACTTCCTTGCCGGCCTGCGCTCCCGCCACTTGCTGCACGTAAAGCAATTCCGCGAAGCGGGCCGCCCCATATTGTATCCAGGCATCGTTGAGGGTCGCCGGACTCACTAAATTCCCGAACCACTGCTGCGCAATCTCGTCGGTGAGCAGACGGTAGTTGACCGCTGTCCCAATGCTGTTGTGCGACAGCAGAATCATATTCGGCGAGCTGAACGACGGCAGACTGTCATCCGGAAGCTCGATGAAATGAATGGTGTTGCTCGGCGGTGGCCCGAAACGCCCCGCCAAAAACGAATAAATCCGCGCCGCCGTCTCGGCATATTGCTGGCGCAGCGAAGCCGGAACATCGTTGGTGAAATAAAAGTTCTCCGTCACCCCGTTGAGCTGCACCGTTTGTGGCCGCAATTGGGTGATCACGACCGTGCCCGGGAAACTGGCCGGATTCTGACGGTACGTGTAGGTGAAGGCCCCTCCACCAGCCGCAGTTGCACTGGGAATGCCGCTCGCCACCATTCCGTACCCCGCCGGTAACGTCGAGCGAATCGTCGCCGTGAAACGATCCGTGTTGTAGCCAAACTGCGGAAACCACTGCCCGGGGTAAAGCAGGAAGGCCCCATCGGTCCCCACATACGCGGTGCGAATGCCACTGATTGGGCTCAAGCCCTTGGCGGCCAGCACACCTGAATAACGCACGGTAAGAGTGATCGGCGTGGCAGTATCGAGGGCCGACGGAAACGTGATCGTGACCCCGTTTGCGGTCCGTTGCGCGCTCAATTTCGCCCCACTCTGGTCTTCCACCGAATCCACCTTGAGATTGGGGTTCAGGCCGAAGGTGGCGTTGAGCGCCGGCTGCAGCGGCAGCAGGTGAATGCGCGCCACCGCCGTCAGCTTGTGTGCCGCAAAATCAAACGATAACTGCAGATGATAATCGTCGGCCCGCACCGTCGCTTGCGCAGCGGCCTTCACCGCGCTCAGGCCCAACAGCAGGCAGGGAGCAAGCAGCAACGCCAAGTTGCGAATGCGGCGGGGGAACGGTATATGGCTGGCTTTCATAGATGGCTCGGGTTCAGACGTCCGGACCCTGCTTCAGGCCGGAACTCGGCGGGGCACCCCGCCTAATATCTCTTCCACTATTATGGCGGCCCGGCGGATCGCGCCGGAACTGCCCAATCGCCGCCGCACGTCGTAATAGCCCCGCAGCATCTGCTCGCGCTGCGGTGTCTCGTCTATTAAAGGCTCCAAGTGACGCACAATGTTTGCTGCTTCGCAGTCCTGTTGAATCAGCTCCGGCACCAGCCGCTTTTCCGCTATCAGGTTGACCATGGCGTAATGGGGAGTTTTAACCCAGCGCCGCCCCACTCTCCAGGTCAATTCTGATAGACGATAAATCACCACCATTGGGGTACCGAGCAGCGCCGTTTCCAGCGTTGCCGTTCCGCTACAGACTATCGCCGCCCGGGCATGAAAAACCGCGTCGTAAACCTGTCCCGCAATGACCTTCAGGTACCCGCGCATCTCGGCCGGAATCCGCTCGGCCACTTGCCGCACATCCAGTGTCGAGGCGACGGGTAGCAGAAACTGCGCCTCCCGCCTCTCTCTGATGAGACGCACCGCCTCCAGCATTGGCTCCAAATGATACTCAAGCTCGCGCCGCCGGCTACCCGGCAATAGCGTGATCAACGGAACCGCCGGATCCAGGTGCTGCTCGGCCAGAAACTCCGCCCGCGGCCGAACCGGCCGGACGATATCAACCAGCGGATGCCCGACATAGTCCACTTCCAAGCCAAAGCGCTTATAAAACGCTTGCTCGAACGGTAGTATGCAGATCATCCGCGTAACGAACTTTCGAATCAACTCCACCCGTCCCGGACGCCAGGCCCACAGCTGCGGACTGATGAAATAAATGACGGGAATGCCCAAAGCGGCGGCCTTGCGGGCGAGCCGCAGGTTGAAGTCCGGCAGATCGATCAGCAGCAGCGCTTTCGGCCGCCGCTGCCGCATGGCATTGACCAGCAGACGATAATGGGCGTAAATTCGCGGCAGCGAACGCACCACCTCAAACAGACCGATATGGGCGAGTTGCGAGGCGTGCAGGATCAATTCACACCCGGCGTCGGCCAGCCCCTCGCCGCCACAACCGAAAGCTTGCAGATCGGGACGGCGGCGGCGCAACTCCGATAACAGGCGCGCTCCGTGCAAATCCGCCGAAGCTTCGCCCGCCACAATCATCAGATCCATGGGGCGAGCATAGCATGCGCTCCCGCACCCCGCCGCCCGCGCCTGGCGGGCAAAAATCTCCCCCATCACCGGATAAACCTTGGCACACTTGTCTTGATACCTTAGGGCACGTCCAAACGGACGGCTAGGAGTACGAGCATGCAGGCGCTAAAGAATCGTAAGGGCTTTCTGGTCGCTTTACTTTTGTTCCCCGCAATAGCGGCGGGACAGACGAAATCTTCCCAACCGCCATCCATTACCGTCGACGGCAGCGCCTCCATTCCGGTGCAACCCGACACTGCGGTAGTGAGCTTCCAGGTCCTGGGCCGCGGAAAAACTGTGCAGCAAGCCTACCTGCAGGCCAAACAGCAGGCCCAGCAGATTCGTGTGGCGCTCACTAAGGCTGCCCTGAATCCAGCCCAGGCCAGGCTGGGCTCCTACCAAGTCAACCCCGACATTGACTGGAAGACGCGCCAGACCCGCGGTTACACCATCAGCAGCACCATTGAAGTGCGCTTGAAAGACCTGCACCGCTTGGCGCCTCTCCTGGATTCGGCAGCCTCTGGAGGTGTTCCCGTCCAACAGTTACGCTATGAACTCAGCCAGGATTCCACCGCCCGGCGCCAAGCCCTGCAGCAGGCCTTCCGCTCCGCTCGCGACAGCGCGCAAGCCGTCGCGGAGGCCGCGGGTAAACACCTCGGCAGCCCCCTCTCGGTTCAGGTGAGCGCGCCTCCGGTCGTGGCCGGCCTGGGGGGCTTCGGATTCTACGCGGCCGCCAACCGGCAAGCACTCCCGCCGCCTACCGCCGGCTTTCAGCCGCAGACCGTCAAGGTGACCGCTCATCTTGTCGTCGTCTTTGGAATTTCGTGAACGCCCCGCTCCCACCTCCTCCGGCGGACGGGATCAGCATTGTCATTCCCAGTTGGAATGGCCGCGCCTTGCTGCAGCGCTATTTGCCTTCCGTTCTCCATGAGGCGCGACGCTGGTCAACGCACACCGGCTTACCCTCAGAAGTAATCGTCTCCGATGACGGCTCCACCGACGACAGCGTCACCTGGTTGCAAGCCCAACCGGATTTCAGCCCCTCCGCTTCAAGCAATCTCAAGGTGATCGCCCGCCCTGTGAACCGGGGTTTCTCGCCCGCAGTCAACGCCGGCGTGGAACATGCCCGGTTTGAGCTGCTGATTCTGCTCAACAATGACCTGCGACTGCTGCCCCATGCTCTCGATCCCGTTCCTGACTGGTTTAACGATCCGCAGCTCTTCGGCGTCACCTTCCGCGGATTCGATCTGCCACCTGAACCCGGCGCGGAGGCCCGCCCGGCAACCGCCGGCAAACTCGGCCGCTTCCGTCGCGGCTTCTGGGAAACATGGCGCAATTATGATCCCCAGCCCGCGGGCAGCGCCGCTCCGCAGGACGAAAGCTCTGCCTCCGAACCCCCAGCCCTCCCTCTCCGCCCTCCCTCCTTCTCCCTCGTCGGCGGGTTCTGCGCCCTCCGCACCAGCCGCTTTCGCGCCCTGGGTGGCTTCGACCCGCTCTTTGCCCCCTACTACTGGGAAGACATCGATCTTTCCTACCGTGCCCGCAAACGGGGCTGGACAACCGGCTATGAACGGCACGCCATGGTGCACCATGAACTCAGCAGCAGTGTAAAGCGCCACGCGAGCAGCTTCCGCCGCGCCAGCGTGATCCAACGCAACCGCCTGCTGTTTCATTGGAAAAATCTTGATCCAGCCCGCCTTCCTGGGCACTTGTTCTGGGCTCATCTGTTGCTGCTGCAGCATTTCTTCAAGCTCGATTTCAGCTATCACGCCGGCTACCTGCGGGCACTGGCGCGCTTGCCCCAAGTCGTTCAGCGGCGCCGCGCGGAAAAGCCCCTGTGGCGGCTGCGTGACCTGGACCTGCAACTCGGTCACGAGCAACTCGCTTTTCCCGTCCGCTTGTTTTGAAATGCCAGCCGCCGTGGGCCTTGCTACAATGTTCGCGGGTTGACGTTCTAGGGGGATTTGTCATGGCCATTTGGAAACGTGAAGAAAACGAGCCCGCCGTTGAACCGGCGGCCAACCGCCCGCCAGCGGCGCCCAGCTCCAGCCTTCCACCGCCAGCACCTGCTCCACCCGTCGCCAAGCCCCCCAGTTCCTACTTTGGTGCGCAGTTGCAGGTGAAGGCCGATATTGCTGGCGACCAGGACGTCGTCCTCGATGGTGTGCTGCAGGGCTCGGTGCGGCTGGGGCAGCATGTGCTAACCGTCGGTCCACAAGGACAGGTTCGCGCCAACATCGTCGCCAAGCAGGTGATCGTCATGGGCAGCCTGGAAGGCGACGTCACCGCCAGCGAACGCGTCGAAATCCGCCGCACCGGAGCGGTCACCGGCAATATTCGCGTGCCCCGCATCCAGATCGAAGACGGCGCTTTTCTAAAGGGAAGGATCGAGGCCCAGCCTCCCACCGAGAACCTCTCCCGCCCAACAGCGCCGGCGGCAACCTCAGCCGCTTCCCCGGCAACGCCGGCGAGCGCGCCTGCGAGTGCCAGCTCCAATCGCCCGGCTACGCCCGCCTCTCCCACTCAGCCGGTGCAAGCGCCGCTCCTCGACTCCAAGTCCTGAACCCACACCCGCGCTGGTGGTCACAATCGGCTTTGAGGCCGCCAGCATCCTGCCCCTGCCAGACCCTCGCGCTGGCTGAAGTTTCCCTAAAACTACGGCGTTCACCGTATCATTGATGGGTGGAACTGCTGAAGAAAATCCAAGCGCTCCTGGGCAACAACAGCGGCCAGCCCGTTTTTGGCGGTAAAGCGAAAGGGGAGCCGCTGGTGCGGCGCAGTAATGGCCTCAAAGAATTTGTGGCCTCCTGGTCGAAGGCCTCGGGCCTCCGCATCCTTGATCTTGGCCTGACCTCCAGCGCCAATTTGACCTACATCAGCAACCTCGGGCAAAAGATCCATAATGAGGACCTTCTGCGCGCCGCCAACGAACCCCAGTACCATATCCCAGCCACCGATTCCTCCCCTGCCGCCATCAACGCCGAATTGTTCTTTCACAATAATCTGAACTACGAGGCAGCTTCCTTCGACGCCGTCCTCCTCTGGGATCTCGCTGACTACATTCCCGAAGCTCTGGTTAAACCCTTGGTCGACCGGCTCAGCCTCCTGCTTAAGCCCGGGGGAAATGTGCTGGCCTACTTCCATACCCGCGAAGGCAGCACCCAGGCGCCCTACTGCAGCTACCATATCCGCGATGCCGAATCGCTGGAACTGCGCCCCGTTTCCAGCCTGCCCTTGCAACGCATCTTTAACAACCGCAACATCGAAAACCTCTTCCAGGGAAGCGGCTTTCGTAATATCAAATTCTTTTTAGCGCGCGATAACCTGCGCGAAGTTCTGGTCGTCCGCTAATCCCTGCTCCCCGCCACAGTCAGTGGGGAGAGGGTAGCCGGCGAGTACTCTCCGGCTACCCTGGAGGGAATTGAGAAGGGTTCCAGCGCTTGCACGCCGGACAGCTTTATAGATGCTCCCCGCCGCCGCCCGCTGCCGCCTGAGCGCTTTCTTCAATCACCTCGTTGTCAATTTGGAATTGCATCCCGCCACCTCAAGCGTATGCTCCCAATATGGAACAAAAGGTCTTTTGGACGTTGTACTCCGTCATCAGTCTCTTGGTGGGCTTCTTTGTTTCCTTTACCTGGTCGCTCATCCTCACCGTGCCCATCCTGGTGTTGTGTTGGTGGATTGCCTTTCGTAGTGGCTGGATTGAATAGACCCTTCCTCCTGCCTTGCTTTTCTACCACTCTCCTCTGAGCCCCTCCCAATCCCCCCTCCACTACTGCTGGTCGCAACGTAGTGGCGCGCGGCGCTTTCTCATGCAAACGCACTAGCGCAACGCTACCTTCCGCCCATAAACTGAAACAGCGCCTGTGCCGCACATCGCGCGCGCGCGATCCCAAGGATTTGCCGCAGCACTGCAGCATGACTACCGATGCACTTCAATCCAGCGTCGCCGCTCCCAGCCTCGCCGCGCCGCGTTGCGTCATCATTGCCGGTGGCGGCACTGGCGGCCATCTCATTCCCGGCTTGGCCGTCGCCCGCGAATTGCGGCGTAGCGGCGTCGAACACGTGGTGTTTGTCGGAACCGAACGCGGCATTGAGGCCCGCCTGGTCCCCTCCGCCGGCTTTGAACTGCGCCTGATTCACATTCAGGGTCTCAATCGCGTCTCGCTGCGCCGCAAGTTCCAGGCCTTGGCCGCGCTGCCGCAGGCGGTCCGCGACTGTCTGGCAATTTTGCGCGAGAGCCGCGCCGAGGCCGTCTTTGGCTTGGGCGGCTATGCCTCCGGCCCCATGTTGCTCGCCGCCCTGCTGCGCCGCCTGCCCATCGTGGCTTTTGAGCCCAATGCCAACTCCGGCATGGCCAACCGCCTGCTCGCCCGCTGGATCACCTGCGCCGCCATCGCCTTCGAAGAAACCCGCAACGACTTCCCCTGCACTCGCCTCACCGGCGTCCCGGTCCGCCCCGAGTTCTTTAACCTGCCCGCAACTGCACCTCACCAGCCTTTACGCATTCTCGCCTTCGGCGGCAGCCAGGGCGCTCGCGCCCTCAATCGCGTGCTGCCCGCTACCGCGACTCTTTGGCGGCAACAAGGCTTGGGTGTTTCCCTCATTCACCAGACCGGCGGGCACGACTATAATGACGTGCGCGCCGCCTATGATCAGGCTGGTCTGCGTGAGGTACAAGTGCAGGCTTTCATTGAAGACATGCCCGAGGCCATGGGCTGGGCGGATCTCGTCATCTGCCGTAGCGGCGGCAGCACCCTGGCGGAATTGGCCGCCGCCGGCCGCCCTAGCGTGCTGATTCCTTTCCCCGGCGCCGCCGACGACCACCAAATGCGCAACGCTCGCGCCTTTGCCGCGCTCGGCTCGGCCGAAATCATGCCTCAAAAGGATTTGTCGGCGGAAAAACTGGCCGCCCTCGTCCGGGATTTGACGGTTGCCCCGGGCCGCCTGTGCGACATGGCCGGAGCTGCCCGCCGCTTCGCCCGACCGCAAGCAGCCGCCGCTATGGCCGCACTGCTCTGCCGTGCTGCCCGGCACGAATCGCTGCACCAGGAATGAAAGTTACGAGGAAATTGTGGCAACTATGATGTTTTCCCGAGTCATGCGCGTGCATTTCGTCGGCATCGGCGGCATCGGCATGAGTGGTATTGCCGAAGTGCTGTTGACGCTCGGCTGGTCGGTCTCCGGCAGTGATCTCAAACGCTCCTCCGTGACTGATCGGCTGGAGAAGTTGGGCGCTCGCATTTGCCTGGGCCATGGCGCGGAAAACCTGCAGGACGCCGAGGTCGTTGTAACCTCCACCGCCGTCCAGCCCGACAACCCGGAGGTGCGAGCCGCGCGCGAACGCCAGATCCCCGTCATTCCTCGCGCGGAAATGCTGGCCGAACTCATGCGCTTGAAGTTTGGCATCGCCGTCGCGGGCATGCACGGCAAAACCACCACCACCTCCATCATCGCCACCTTGCTCGCCGCCGCCAATCTCGATCCCACCGTGGTCGTGGGAGGACGGCTGGATTCCATTGGCTCCAATGCCCGCCTGGGCACCTCCGAGTACCTGGTGGCCGAGGCCGACGAGAGCGACCGCTCGTTCCTCAAACTCTCGCCAATTATCTCCGTCATCACCAACATCGACCGCGAGCATCTGGACTGCTATGCCGGACTGGACGACATCCAGGACGCCTTCACCCAGTTTGCCAACCGCGTCCCCTTCTATGGCACGGTTGTTCTCTGCAGTGATGGCGAGGCGGCCCGCACTATCCTCCCGCGCATCCAGCGGCGCGTGCTTACCTACGGCGAATCCCCTGACTGCGATGTGCGCATCAGCGATATCGCCCTGGCCCCGTTTTCTTCCCGCTTTCGTTTGGCGCAGACCCCCAACGCCGCTCGCCATCTCGGACGCGAACAGGTGGCCAGTCTGGATTTGGGCGAGTTTCGCCTCGAAGTCCCCGGGCGCCACAACATCTTCAACGCCACGGCGGCTGTCATTTGTGGTCTGCTCCTGGGACGTGACTTGGAAATTTTGCGCGCCGCCGTCGCCACCTTCCATGGCGTAGACCGCCGTTTTCAGGTCAAAGGCGAAGTGGCTGGGGTCACCGTCATCGATGACTACGGCCATCATCCCACCGAAATCGCCGCCACCCTGGCCGCCGCCCGCCAGTGCCAATTCAAGCGCGTTCTGCTGCTGTTTCAGCCGCACCGCTACACCAGGACCCATCACCTGCAGCAAGAGTTCGTGCAGACCCTGGCCAGCGCCGATCAGGTGGCGCTGCTGGATATTTATGCCGCGAGCGAAACCCCCATTCCTGGCGTCTCCTCCGCGGTCCTGGCGCGCGAACTCGTGAATTTGGGAGTGCAGGCCTGGCATGCTGCCAGCAGCGATGAAGCCATTCAGAAACTGGTCGCCGCCGCCGAACCCGGTGATGTCATCCTCACCCAGGGCGCCGGTAGCGTCTCTCTCCTCGGCGATCGCATCCTGAGCGCCCTGCAGGAGCGCTACCCCAGTACTGCAAAAGCCGGTACAGTCTGATAGCCTGCGAGCAGTCCCAAGAGCACAGTGGCCACCAAAATCAAAATTCGCAAACCCGGCGGCAACCCTGCAAACGATCTGCCCGAGGACGATCTGCCACTCGAGGAACTGGACCCTGCCGAAGCGGGCGAGCCCCTCGAATCCGACGCCGCCGTCGAACCGGAGTACCGCAGACGCCGCCGGCCCGTGCGCGCCGGCAAGCGGCGCCTCGGCGGCACCCTGGCGCGCGCCTGGGATATCACCCGTATCGCCTTTCGTTGGGGCGCCTTACCGCTGCTGTTGTTGACCCTCGCCTTTGCCGGTTTTCATTACTGGACCACGGCGCCCGTTTTTGCCTTGCACGGCTCCCAGGATATCCACATCTCCGGAAATACTCACGTTACCCGGGAACAGGTCCTGGAGTGCTTCGCTCCCGATCTGGGGCGCAACTTGTACCATATCCCCTTGCGGCAACGGCAACAGCGCCTGGAGGAGATCCCTTGGGTTCGCCATGCCGCCGTCTTACGCATTTGGCCCGACCAATTGCGGGTGCGAATTCAGGAGCGCCAGCCGGTTGCTTTTGTGCGCTGGGGAACGGGATTGGAGTTGATCGACGCCCAGGGCGTGCTGCTCGAACGCCCGCCACAGGGTAAATACGATTTCCCCGTCCTGCAGGGTCTCGATGGCATCGGAACCGGCTCGCCTTCCGACAATCCTGCGCCCGACGCCTTGCGCCAGCGGCAAATCCGGCGCTACCTGCGCCTGGTTCAGGACCTGGATCAGAATGGCGGCCACTACAGCCGTGACCTGTCGGAAATCGACCTGCATGATCCCGACGATGTCGTCGCCACCGCACTGCCTTCCGGATCGCCGAAAGCCATCGTCGTACATCTGGGTTCGAATCATTTTCTGGCGCGCTACCGCTTGTTCCTGGCACACCTGGCCACCTGGGAAGCCCAGGACCCCGCCATGACCTCTGTGGATTTGCGCTACGACGGTCAGGCGATTCTTCACGGACCAGCGGACGACAACGCCAACCCCACCCCGCCCCCATCTGCCACCCCTCACCCTAAGCCCGCGCGGCGCTCCTCAACCAAACGCCTCCTCCGGCGCAAGTCGCAGCCCCGGCGTGTCCGCCACCGGGCCGGCGTTCCCCCATGGCAACGCCGCGCCCGGCGTATGCTCGGTCAACATTAGCGGACGGCTCCCCACCGCGGTGTTCTCCACAGAATTACAACTGCTAAACTCAACTATTGAACCGCCTTCATACGAACGCCCCGGGACCAATCGCCTCAATTGTGAGCGGCGCCTGCACCCCGAACCGCCTCCTCTATGAATGCTGGTCCATGATCATTGTTTGAACACTCTCTGAGCCCCATCCCTGATGCCCAAGAAGCCCATTGAGCCCGTTGCAATCCTGGACGTCGGAACCGACAAGATTTGCCTGTTGGTAAGTCAGGAGCGCGATGACCGCCTCTACTACGCCGGTCATGGCCTGAGCGAATCCAGTGGCATACGCAAAGGGGTCATCTCCAATTTGGAAACCGTGGTCGGCGACATCAAACGCGCCGCCGATGCCGCTGAAGTCAGCTCCGGAGTCGCCGTCGAACGCGTCTTCGTGAATCTCAGCGGCGCGCACGTGCGTGGCCTCGCAAGTCAGGCGGGCACGACCCTTACTTCCCGCAGCCGCGAAATCACGCGCGAGGATATCCGCAAAGTGGTTCAGGTGGCCGGTAGCTTCGCCATCCCCGAAGACCGCGAAATCATTGACGTCCTGCCGCAGGAATTCATCCTCGACAACCAGGCGGGCATTCGCGACCCCATCGGAATGCTGGGGTCCCGTTTGGAGGCCAGGGTTCACATCATCACCGTCTCCAGCAGCGCCAAACAAAATCTGGTGGCCGCGGCAAACCGCGCTCATCTGGAAGTCGAGTACCTGATTTTTCCTCCCGTGGCGGAGCATGAGGCGGTGCTTTCCGCCGAAGACCGTGAGGCCGGCGTGGCGCTGGTCGATATTGGCGCTGGCTCCAGCGCCGTGATGGTCTTTTCCGCCAGCGTGGCTCAGCATTCCGCGGTGGTTCCCGTCGGTGGCGCGCATTTCAGCAACGACATTGCCATCGGCTTCAATACCCCCATGCGCGACGCCGAGCGCATCAAACGCAACTTCGGCTTCGCTTGCGCTGCAATGGTCAGCGAGCGCAACGATATCGAAGTCCCCGGCATCGGCGACCGCCCCTCGCGCCTGCTCCCCCACCGCGATCTTTGTGATTGCCTCGAACCCCGCGCCCAGGAACTCATCGCCATGATCGGCGACAACCTGCAGCGTGCCGGCTGGCTGCGCGCTCTGGGCGCTGGCATCGTGCTCACCGGCGGTGGCGCTCGCCTCAACGGCTTGCCGGAACTCATGGAGCGCCAACTGCGTATCCCGGTGCGCATGGGCGTGCCCTCGCTTCCCGAAGGCATGCCCGACGAGTTCGCCGATCCGGAATTTGCCTTCGTCGTGGGCGCCACCTACTTCGGCCAGCGCCACCGCTTGCGCGCCCAGCGCCCGAAAAGCTTTTGGAGCAAGCTGCAAAGAAAATAGCCGCTCCCGGCCCGTCTGCCCCCGCTCATTCAGGCAACAGATAGCCCCCCGGGATACTCTTCCCGCTCCAGAGACTCTCGTCACCGCACGTGACTGGCCTAAACTGCTGAAAGCGCAGCCCTTCTTGCCCCTGACCCCGTTCGCGACCCCTGCGCTGCCACTGGAGGCTTATTTTTCGCCATTCGCCGGAACCCCGCGCCGGAGAGGCATTTTCGCTCCTATCATGATTGGATAGAGGCTCTTTATGCACTACTGCGTCTGAGCTCCGTGCTGGCCCATCGAGGCTGCCCGCGCATGGAGAGTGGAGTCTCAATAGCTTTCTAGTTTCCAAGTTTTCTTCAGTACAACCGTAGGCGTGCAGTTCTCTAGGAGATGGCGAGCATGAAAAGACCAGTGAAATATCTCGAATTTGGCCTGACCCGGGCGGCGGGAGCGGCGTTCAATACGTGGGCGTACTTCCAACGCAACCGTTCCAAGAAATCCTTCACCCCGAAATGGTCCGACAAGCCGCTGCAGAAATCCTGGGAAAAGACCAAGCCGCAACTGGGCTGGCCCCGGCAGACGGACTCCCTTTGTCCCACCTGCGTACGCGAGGCCCGCGCCGAAATTCTCAGCGGCAAGCGCGACTACCGCGAACTGATCACCGCCCACATCGGCGAGATCAAAGCCAACATCATCGAGCGCAACGGCGAAGTCTGGATGGTCAAGGACTGCCCCAAGCACGGCCACTTCGAGGACATCATGGCCATGGACGTGAAGTTCCTCGAACACGTCGAGCGCATGTTCCCCGGCCGCGACCTGCCGGCGCACAATGACTTGAACCTGCATAACCACGGCTCCAGCTCCATCAAGCACGGCCGTGGCGCGGTGCTCACCGTCGACCTGACCAACCGCTGCAACATGATGTGCGATCCCTGCTTCATGGATGCCAATCAGGTCGGCTTCGTCCACGAACTCAGCTTTGACGACATCAAGGAAATCCTCGACAACGCCATCAAAATCAAGCCGCGGCGGCAGATGTCGATTCAGTTCTCCGGGGGCGAGCCCACCATGTCCCCGCACTTTTTCGATGCCATCGCCTACGCCCGCAAGGTGGGCTACAACAGCGTCCAGTGCGCCACCAACGGCATCGAGTTCGCCAAGAGCAAGGAGTTCGCCCGCAAGGCCGCCGAAGCCGGCTTGCGTTATGCCTACCTGCAGTTCGACGGTATCGGCAACGACGCCAACGGCCACCGCAAAATCGGCAACTTGTTTGACATCAAGCTGCGCGCCATCAACAACATGCACGAGGCCGGCATCGAGATCGTCCTGGTCGTGACCCTGGTCAACGGCGTCACCAACGATCAGGTCGGCCCGGTCGTGCGCTTCGCGCTCGATAACCCCAAGAAGATCTCCTTCGTCAGCTTCCAGCCCGTCAGCTTCACTGGCCGCGACGAAGAGATCACCGACGAGCGCCGCATGCGCCAGCGCTACACCCTGTCGCATATGGCCTATGACGTGAAAAAGCAGGTGGGCATCACCGAACCCACCCGCGACTGGTTCCCCATCTCCGTCATGGGCGCCTTCGCCGACTTCGCCGATCTGGTCCATGGCCCCGAGGCGCAGTGGGGACAGATGAGCTGCGGCTGTCACCCCAACTGCGGCGTGGGCACCGCGGTGATGATCCACAAGGAAACCAAGGAGATGGCCCCGGTGCCCTCCTTCATCAACGTTCCCCAACTTCTAAAGGACATCGCCAGGGTCAGCGATGCCGGCCGGAGCAAGTGGCACTCCAACATCGCCGCCGGACTGGCTCTGCTGAAGAACTTCCAGCCCCTCAACGCGCCGCATAGCCTCACCTTGCACGCCATCTGGAAGAAGTTCGATAAGACGCTCGGCTTGTCCGGCAAAAGCTACGGCAAAGTCAGCGGCGACCGCACCCTGGAAGACATCCAGAAACGCCGCCAGGATCCCTGGAACTTCCTCTTCATCGCCGGCATGTGGTTCCAGGACCTGTTCAACTACGATTTCCGCCGCACCGAAATGTGCATCATTCCCTACGGCACCCAGGAAGGGGAAATCTCCTTCTGCGCCTACAACACCGGCGTGGGATGGCGCAACATCATCGAGCAAATGCACCAGAACGCCACTGTGATGGACTGGTACAAACAGAACGGCAAGCACAAGGTGTACGCCAATGGCGGCGCCGTGCAGATGGAGAGCTTCGACCATACCCTCCAGGTCAACGCCGAGGACGCCGCCCGCGTCCGCACTCGTACCGAAGCGCCGCAGAACGCTTTCGAAGAAGAGAAGCTGATGCGGAAAAAGCTGCGCGAACAGATGCTGAAGAGCCAGTTGGGCGACGCTGCGGCGGAACCCGAACTGGTACAGATCGGCGCCTCCAAAAACTAGCCCCTCTTCCGGGCATTGACCCCGCCCCAGCGCCCTGGCGCTGGGGCGTTCTTTTTGCGCCCCCCTCCCCGCCACGCCCGCACGGTAAAATCAGCTCATGCCGATCTTCGAATACGTTTGCCAGTCCTGCGGACAAAAATTCGAAAAGCTGCAGCGCAACGCCGAGGCGGGAGCACCCAGTTGCCCAGGCTGCGGCCACGACAAAACAGTTCTGCAGTTTTCTGTCTTCGCTTCTGGTGGTACCAGCAGTTCACCTGCAAGCACGGGCGCCACCACTGGAGGCGGCTGCGGTTGCCGCCCCTCCGGCTGCGGCTGTCATTAGTCACCCCGGCTTCGGTGCCACTGAGGGCAATGGACGGCAGATCGCCCGCCACGTCCTACGGACAACTGGCAGCTGATAACTCTTCCCGGCGTCAGCTCCCAACGGTGGCTGGAAGCCGCAACCGCGTTACGCCGGCCCACCCGGCCCCAGCGCTGGCGCCGATTCCGGCGGCTCCTCCCCGCCCTGCCGCGCTACACTGATAAGGACGTTGTCCACGCCGGACTGTTCCGGATAAACCGCAATCTCGCTGACGGCGAACACCCGTAAACGTGGAATCCAGGCGGTCCTTATTCCGCCCCGCCTCTCGACCAGAGACGCCGGACCTGTATGGAGAACCTGAAAACAAACTCCACCGCGAAGCCGCGGTCCCGCCGCCGTGCGCCCGGCCTGCTCTCTTCCTGGAAGACGCGACTGCTGCTGTTCATGGCGGTCTTCGGCCCTGGCTTCATTACCGCCAATGTCGATAACGATCCCGGCGGCATTCTGACCTATTCCCAAGCCGGCGCCAAATTCGGCTACCTCCTGCTCTGGACCCTGGTCCCTACCACTATTGCCCTGATCGTCATTCAGGAAATGTCGGCCCGCATGGGCGCGGTCACCGGCAAAGGATTATCCGATCTGATCCGCGAGGAGTTTGGGCTTCGTTGGACCTTTTTCGCCATGCTGGTTTTGGGCATGGCCGATCTCGGCAACATCGCCTCCGAATTCGCCGGCATCGCTTCCGGTGCCAGCGTGTTCAACATCAGCAAATACATTGCTGTCCCTCTCGGCGCCGTTCTGGTCTGGACCGTGGTGGTGCGGGGCACCTACCGGCCCGTGGAACGCATTCTTATCCTGTTTTCCTTCGTTTACATCGCCTACCCCATTTCCGCCTTCCTCGCCAAACCGGATTGGCACCTGGCCATCAAGCAAACCATTATCCCCAGTTTTAGCCATCAGCCCGGTTACCTGGTGCTGCTCATCGGCCTGATCGGCACCACGATCGCCCCCTGGATGCAGTTTTATCTGCAAGCCTCAGTCGTCGAAAAGGGCATCGGCAAGAAAGAATACGGCCTCTGCCGCATGGACGTCATCGTCGGCTGTGTGATCACTGACGTTGTGGCTTTCTTCATCTTGGCCGCCTGTGCCGCCACCCTGCACAAAACCGGGATCACCAACATCAACGACTCGGCCCAGGCCGCCCTCGCCCTGAAACCCTTGGCCGGGCGCTACGCCTCACTGCTGTTTGCCGTCGGCATCATCAATGCCGGCTTGCTTTCCGCCGCCATTCTGCCGCTCGCCACCGCTTATAACATTTGCGAAGGCATGGGCTTCGAATCCGGTGTCGAGCGCAAGTTCTCCGAGGCGCCCGCTTTCTACTGGCTCTATACCCTGCTCATCTGCGCCGGGGCCGGCTTTGTGCTCATTCCGCACATCCCACTCCTCAAGATCATCCTGTTCTCCCAGGTCGCCAACGGAGTGCTCCTGCCGTTTGTGCTCACCTTTATGTTGCTGCTGATCAACCGCAAAGAGATCATGGGGGAGTACAAGAACTCGCTGCTGTTCAATATTCTTGCCTGGGGCAGCAGCGTCACCATTATCGTGTTGACGATCATGATGATTCTGTCGCCGGCCGGCTAAGGCTGTCCGTTTCACCGGATGGTCGGTCGGGACAAGACAGGGCAGTGAGCGGCCCCGGCGAGGCCAACAAAACCCCTACTCTCACAGTCACTTTCAGACAGTGTAAGACGGCGCTTGACGCCCCTCCCAGAGTTGGCTATTGTTACCTGAGCTCGCGTCCAGCAAGAAAAACGCCCCTTTGCAGCTCTGCTTGCCAATGAGAGGGCCAGACGGAGTGACCGGTCCGCACTGCGGTGCACGGTGAAGTGTGTGAGAGTTCAAGCCCAGGCATTCCGCTTGGGCTTTTTTCGTCTCTGCGCTGGAGATTCCGCCCAGCGCTGGGTTCCGCTTCGCGGATCGACGCCCGGCGCCACGAACAGGCGCGCCGCCCCACCAACGGCAACCGCCCCACTGTGAATTGTGAACTGTCAACTGCTAACCTTTCACGCCCTCACCCCCCTTCCGCTCAACTCCAGTGATGACGATCAACCGCGCAACAACCTGCTGTGTGGTCGGTGGGGGACCGGCGGGAATCATGCTGGGTTACCTTCTCGCGCGCGCCGGCGTGTGCGTCACCGTGCTGGAAAAACATCAGGACTTCTTCCGTGATTTCCGCGGCGACACGGTGCACGCCTCCACCCTCGATGTCCTCAACGAGTTGGGAATCCTCACCGAATTCCTGCAGCTTCTCCATCAGCAAATTACTACCGCCAGCGCCATGATTGGAGGCACTCCGCTCCAAATGGCCGATTTCCGCCATGTCCCGGCCTGCTGCAAATTCATCGCTCTCATGCCGCAATGGGATTTCCTTAATTTCCTGGCGCGGCAAGCCTCCCGTTTCCCCGGCTTTGAACTGCTCATGGGTCACCAGGCCTCTGGACTGCTGTGGGAGCAGAATCGCATCACCGGTGTGACCGCCACGCACAATGGCGAAGCCGTTCAAATCACCGCCGATTTAGTCGTCGCCTGCGACGGACGCCACTCCACCATCCGCGAGGCCGCACAGTTGCCGCTGGAGGAAAGCGGCGTGCCCATCGACGTGCTCTGGTTCCGCCTGCCCCGCCTTCAGAACGATCCCAGCGAAGTCCTCGGCAATGTGAATTTCGGCAAGGCCCTGATCCTGATCAATCGCGGCGACTACTTCCAGGCGGGGCTGATTATTGCCAAGGGGTCTTTCCAGCAAATGCGCGAGGCCGGGCTGCCGGCCTTCCGCAACGGCATCCGCCAGATTGCCCCTTTCCTCGGTGATCGGGTGGAGCAGTTGCTGGATTGGGAACAAATCAAGCTGCTGACCGTCCAAATCAATCGTTTGCGGCGTTGGCACCGCCCCGGCCTTCTCTGTATCGGTGATGCCGCCCATGCCGGCCGGCGGGGTCGGAATCAATCTCGCCATTCAGGATGCGGTCGCCACCGCCAATCTGCTCTGGCACCCGCTGCGCGCCGGCCAGCTGAACGAAAATCACCTGCGCACGGTTCAAAAACGCCGCGAGCTTCCCATGCGCATCACCCAGGCGATCCAACTGCTGGCCCATCGTGGCTTCGCCAGGATCTTCCAGCACCCTGGACCGCTCACCGCCCCCTGGCAGTTGCGCCTGCTGGTGCGCATTCCCGGTTTCACACGCTTTGTGGGTAGAGCCATTGCCATGGGCGCGCGCCCGGAACATGTGCAATGCGCTCCCCAGCCGCCAGACCTGGATCTAGGGACCCGTCAATTCCCGGCTCAGGAGTAAGTTGTGCTGCAGGATGCCGGGGTGCAGGTTCATCCAGAGCCCCGCAACGATTACCGGAATGAGCATCAGGGCGGCCTTCAGGCGGGCGTTGCCGGTCGCCTTCTCTTCCTTTTCCCAGCGGAACAGATAAATACCTACCCCGAATGCCGTCACGAAGCTGAACAAGAGTCCCCACAGCTCGGGTGCGCAACTGGCCAAGCTTCCATGGCCGATCATGAGATCCTGCGAGGTAAGCACCAGAAACGTCGGCGGCAGAAAAAGGGCGAAGCGCCGCAAGTAAGGCGAGAGCACCTGCAAAGGCATGGTACTGCCCGAAAAGAACAGCAGCACCAGAAACACGAGCTGGTTGAACACCTGCGCTTCCTGCACGGTGTTGACCACGCCGGCAATCACCATTCCGATCGCGCCCACCGCGGCATAGCCCAGAGTGAAAACCAGCCACAACCCAAACGGATGGTCAGGCGGGCGCATATGGTACATCCAGATCGCCAGCACAAACTGCAGCAGCGCCACCGGCAGCAGAACGAGGTAGTTGCCCAGCAGGCGGCTGCCCACCATCTGCCACGCCCCTACCGGCGCCAGATGATAGCGGCGCAGCATGTCGCGCTCCCGCATCATCACCAGTTGCAGGCCCATGCCAAAAAGCGCGCTGCTCAAAATCCCGATGCTCAGCAGCGGCCCCATGAAAAACTGCAGCACCTCCCCGTTGCCATGCCCCAGCACACTGGCGTACAGGAAAAAAAACACCAGCGGAAACAGGAACGTGAAATAAAACGCGACCTTGATGCGGTACGAAAGCTTGATGTGCATCCAGGTCATCTTCAGCAGGCCTTTCATTCCGAGATCCTCCTGCCGGTAAGCTGCAGATACACTTCCTCGAGGGTGCTGTGCGCCACCCGCGCCTCCAGGATTTCATTCCCGGTCTGGTAAGCGTAAACGGCAATGGCGGCCAGCATTTGTCCCGCTTTTCGCCCCTCCGCGCGGTAGCGTCTATCCGCCTGCGAGGTACAACTGCTGACTCCTTCCATGGCCCGGAAGACGCCGCAGTCCACCGGCTCACGCAAGGTGAACTCGATGCTTTCCCCCGTCGAGCACTGCCGGATCAGCTCGCGTGGCGCGCCCACTGCGTGGAGCCGCCCTTCACTCAAAATGCCCACCTCGTCGCAGAGCCGCTCCGCCTCCTCCAGATAGTGCGTGCTCAGTAAAACCGTTTTCCCCTGTTGCTTGATGCGCAGGATCAGCTCATGCAGTTCGCGGCGAATCTGCGCGTCCAGACCCGTGGTCGGCTCGTCCAGAAATAACACCTGAGGATTCCCCACCAGCGCCAGCGCCAGCGCGACCCGCTGCTTCTCTCCGCCACTGAGGTACTGGAAATAGGTGTCTTTTTTGTGCTCCAGTCCGGCCAGGGCCAGCAACTCGCCCATCTTCATGGGCTGTGCGTAAAACGTCGCAAACAGATCAAGCACCTCGCCCACGCGGATCTTGTCGTTGAGACTGGTGGTCTGCAACTGGGCGCCGATTAGTTGTTTCACCTGCCGGGCTTCGCGCACCGGATCCAATCCAGCCACCCGCACACTGCCCCCATCGGGAATGCGCAGCCCTTCGATCATTTCGATAATGCTGGTCTTCCCCGCCCCATTCGGCCCTAACAGCCCGAAAATCGAGCCCGCCGCGATGCTGAACGAGACATCCTGCACCGCGGCCAGTTTGCCGTAATTCTTGCGCAGGCCGCGCACTTCAACCATGGCGGCGCCGGCCACGGCGGCGCTCTCCCCGCCCAGAGTGGAGGTGGTAAGCCTCATCGCTCCCGCCTACTGCCCGGGGGCAAAGAGCCTATCACTGTCCGGCATCCTAGTTCTTTATGCATTCGTTGCTCCCTTACCCGGTTGCCGAAATCGGCACCCTGGTCGTCCTTGCTCTTGCGTGGCTGCTGCTCACGCTGGGAGGCAAGATCATTGACAGCCAGCACCTGGATGTAAGGGAACATTATAGACGGCGCAAGATGCTCAGCACCGTGGTCGTGGTCCTCGCCGTGCTCGTCCTGCTGGCCCTCTGGTCGCATCCGCTCCGCCGCACCAGCACTTTCCTCGGCTTAATGGCCGCCGGCGTGGCTATCGCTTTGAAAGAACCGCTGCTCAGCATTGCCGGTCGCATTGCCATCTTCGTGGGGCACATCTATGACGTCGGTGACCGCATCGAGATCGACAAAATGAAGGGCGACGTCATTGACATCGGCTTCTTTTACACCCGCATGATGGAGGTGGGCGCCTGGATCAACGCCGATCAGGCCAGCGGCCGTATCGTGCAGATGGCCAACGCCGAGGTCTTTGGACACCCCGTCTTCAACTACACCCGCAACTTCTCGTTTATCTGGGACGAAGTCAACCTGCCCATCACCTACAACAGCAATCTCCGCGCCGCCCAGGAGATTCTGGTGCGGACTGGCCGCGAATATACCCGTGAATTCCTGCAGGGTGCGCAGCGCGAACTCCAGCAAATGCAGCGCTATTTCATGGTGCAGAAACTGGAATTGGAGCCAATCGTCTACCTGCGCGTCACCAGCAACTGGCTGCAGCTCAATATGCGCTACGTCGTCGATCCGAAACGGCGCCGTGATGCCTCAAACTTTCTCTATAACGCCATCTTCGCGGATATCCAACAGCGCGACGATATCAGCATCGGTTCAACAACCATGGACCTGGCGGTCCACGGCCCCGCCTTTAAAAACACTCCTCATGACGAGGAGCAACAGTCGCCAACCCAACAACCAGGCAGCGAAGCCGCCTAACTTCCGCCTTGCGGGCCGCTCAGGCGTCCCCCTCGTCCTCCGCTATCGGTGGCGCCGCCACTCCCTGCGGCAATTACACTGCGAGTTCTTGTAAAGGCGCCTTCAACTCGCTGCCAACGGCGCACACAACACCAGACGCGCAGCTACGTCCTCCGCTCAACTGTCGCCCTTTAACTGTCCGCTCCGCCCGTCTCCTCCGCCGCCCCTTGCATGGTATGCATGATGTCGTCGTCGAGGGCGTTGTTGAGCAGCACGAGCTGATTCCAAAAGCCCTTCAAATCCAGCGCAAACACGTTTTGTTGCGCCAGTTCCAGGATCAGCATCCGTAGATGGATTGGCTCCCGTACCTGTCCTGCGAGCGTGTAGCCCTGGCGGCGCCGCAGAGCCCCGTGCTGGCGCGCCAAGGTGGCTTCGTATTCCAGATGATCGCCGCGCTCTTCAATCCGGAAGGTGATCGCCTCCAGCAGCTTGGGAATATGATCGATCCGCTCCGTCCGTGGCAGTGCAATTCGCGCAATAGTGGGGTCGGCCTCCACGCGTTCGACCCAGAGATCGATCAAATGCTCGCTGTTCTGGCGAATCAGCTCCGCCAAAGACAGCCGGCCGGGTGCGGCGGCCCGCACCACTTGCTCCGCCACCGCCTTCACCAGCATCTCGGTTGGCGCATTTTTGCTGATCACCGCATCCACCTCGGTCTGGAAGCTGTGCAGCGCCTCCTGGAAGTCCGCCGAGCCGGTTACCACAATTACGCTGCCGGAAGGATGCAGACGCCGGTACACACTGGCCAGAACTAGCCCATCATTGGCTTTCCCCATGGCCATATCCGTCACCAACACGTCAAAACGCTGCGTACTCAGCAGTTGCAGGGCGTCTGCTGCACCGGTTGCCGTAACGATCTCTGAGGCTACGGGCCGCAGCACAACCTCATGCAGACGGACGGTGGCAACATCGTCATCAACCACCAGCAGCCGTTTAGTGGTTGTTTGCTGACTTTCTGCGTTCAAGTCAACGCTCCAGGGAAGACACCGGCGGTGTCGCTTCTCGTGTTGGATTCCCTGCGCCTGCCGCCTGCTGCCCCAGAATGGATTAGCTTTCAAGAAGCATGAAGCCTCTCGTCCGTCGCGGCTTCGCACCACAACATTCGCGGCCTCACCCGCGGTCAACGGTGCGCTGTCACCTGTCCACCGTCTTCTTGACTTCCGCTTCGATTGCGCCGCTGGCCAGCTTCGCCCGCAACAAACTGCCGGGCGGAAGTTGCTCCGCCGCACGCACCACATTGCCCTGCGCATCGTAAACCAGGGCATAGCCGCGCTGCAGAATATTGAGCGGATTGCGCTCGCGCAGCAACGCCTGCAATGCATCCAGCCGCTGTTGGCGCCGCGCCAGCTCATTCCGCACTGCCGTCTCCAGTCCGCTGCGGCGCGCCTGCAGTGTCCCGCGCAGGAGATCCAGCATGCGCCGCGCGTCATGGTGCCGTACCCGTGTAGTGGCAATATCGACGCGCCGCTGATAGGATTGCACCCGCAGTTGCACCGCCCTTTGCAGACGGAAGCTGAGCTCATCGACGCGCTGGCTGCGCTCCTGCAGCCGCCGCTGCAATGCCCGGAACGGCCGGTGCGCGGCGATCTCGTGCAGCAGTTGCCGCCGCCGCAACAGCCGCAAGTGCAATCCCTGGCGCAACCGGCGCTCCAACTCCCCAACGCTGTCACTGATGTCCTGCTTGGGCCGCACCACCAACTCGGCCGCCGCGCTCGGCGTCGGAGCGCGCAGGTCCGCCACAAAATCGGCGATGGTGAAATCCGTTTCATGCCCAACCGCCGAAATCACTGGAACCGGGCAGGCCAGAATGGCGCGCGCCACCTCTTCCTCGTTGAATGGCCACAAGTCTTCCAGACTGCCCCCGCCCCGGCCCACGATTACCACGTCCACCGCCCCTTCTCCCTGGGTCAGCTCACGTTGCACTGTGGCCAGTGCGCTGACGATCTCTCCGGCTGCCTGCGGCCCCTGCACCTGCACCGGAAGCAGCAGCAGGTTCATGTTGGGATAGCGCCGGCGCAGCACCCGGATCATGTCCGCAATCACCGCTCCGCGCGGCGAAGTGATCAGCGCAATGCGCCGCGGCAACAGTGGCAAGGGCCGCTTCCGCTCTTTGGCAAACAGTCCCTCGGCTTCCAGCTTCTTTTTGAGTTGTTCAAAGGCCAACTGCAGACTGCCGCGGCCGCGCGGCTCCAAATGCTCCACGTAGCACTGCAACTCCCCGCGCGCCTCATAAACGCTCAGCCGCGCCCGCACGACCACCTGCATGCCGTCCTGCAGGCGGAACTTTAAAAAGCGCGCCTGTCCGGCAAACATTGCCGCGCGAATCTGCCCGCTGCTGTCCTTCAGCGTGAAGTAGTAATGCCGCGCCGCGGAAAGGTGCAGGTTCGAGATCTCCCCCTCAATCCAGACATCGAAAAAGTTCTGCTCCAGTACCTTCTTCAGCCGCGCCAGCAGCGCGGATACCGTCCACACCGCCCGCTCGGCCGGAAACTCGAATGAGGGTTGCTGCTCCTGGCTCACCCTCGCATGGTAGCAGGTGATACTGCCCCTCCGCCGCTCAGGTAGATCAAAGAACCGCCCGGAATCGCCCGCAACCAGGCCAAAGCACGCCCCCTAAGCACGACCATGCCCTACGGACAACTGACAACTGCCAACTGACAACTTCCCCCCGCACCAACTACCACTCCCAATGTGACTCCCTGCTCAGCTCCCCCACGCCTCAATTGATCCTGCTAAATTAGAGCGGTATAGGATTTTTGGGCAGGTACTGGAGGAGTTCCCTTGAAATTCGTGGCTGGCATCGACCTCGGCGGCACCGCGGTGAACTATACCCTGGTGAGCGCCGAAGAAGAGTTCCTCATTCAGGGCCTGTGCGAACACCCGGCGCGCGCTAAAGAGGGCCCCTCCGTCTGCATGACCCAGATTGAAGAGGGACTCCAGATCGCTCTGCAGCGCACCGGCGTGCCCTTTCGCGATGTCGTCGCGGTAGGCCTGGATACGCCGGGGCCGGCCAGCGCAAAAGGCGTCTTCAGCCGGCGCGGCTCGACCAACTTCGCCCACACGGACTGGTCGGGCTTTGACGTCCGCTCCGCCCTGGAGCGGCGCCTGGGCCTCCCCGTGACATACCTCAATGACGGCAATGCCGGCGCTCTGTGGGGACACTTTTCCTTGTTCGGCGCCAGCAGCGGCAGCACCTCCGTTTCCGCCATTATCGGCACCGGCCTCGGCGGCGGCATTATTGTCGATGATCGCGTGGTGAAAGGCAGCCGCGGTTTCGGCGCCGAATTGGGCCACGTCCTCATTCCCTATACGCGCATCGCCGGCCTGGAAGGGGCCCTCCCCGTCTGCAACTGCGGTCGTGAAGGAGACCTCGAATCCCTCTGCTCGCTCACCGCCATCCTCAACACCCTGCTCCCCCACTTCCTGCGCAAGTTCCCCAATCATGAGCTGGCCAAACTCAATGACCTGCCCCGCGCCGCCAAACTGGTCCGCGGACTGGCGGAAAAAAGTGATCCCATGTGCCTGGAGATCTTCCGCATCCAGGCGCAGGCGCTGGGCCTGTTTTTCGACATCATGATCAACACCTTTGACCCCGATGCCCTGATTGTTGGCGGCGGCGCAATTGAAACCGGACCCGCCTTCCGCCACTGGTTCATCGAGCAGATCCGCGGCGCCATGCCCCAGCAGCGCGAAGAGCAGGCCTCTATCCCCATCCACATCATGCCCAATGGCGACTGTGCCGGAGCGCGCGGCGCCGCCGTTGACGCCTTGGCGTATGCCCGCGAGCGCGGCCTGGTCGAAACCATGCTCTCCCGCCCCGGCGTGATGGACTAAAGGACTGCCCTTGCGTAGACCTGCGGATCGTGCCGTTCCATATACGTCTGCGCTCGCGCCAGCGGCTTAAACCCAAACTGGCTGTAAAGCCCGTGCGCATCGCTGGTAACCAGAATCCAACGCCGCAGCCCTTGCAACTCTGGGTGGGCCAGGATACACGACATCAGCCACTTGCTGAGCCCGCGGCCACGGAAAGAGGGCAGCACAAACACGTCTCCGATATACGCGGTGGTCGCGAAATCCGAGATCACCCGCGCAAAGCCAACCTGCGCCGCCGCATCTTCCGCCGTGCTCCAGATCGAAAAACAGAGGGCGTTCCGCACCGACTTTTCCAGCACCGCGCGGGGAATATCGCGTGCCCAGTAAGTCTGTTTGGAGAGAAACTCATACACCACCTCCACATCAACCCGGTGCGGATCAGTCGTGATCAGGAAATTGCCCTCGACCCATTGCTGCGTCTGCATGCATCATTCTGCCATTACCAACGCGGTTTTCAGTTGTCGGGGAGGTGATGCAGGCAATCTTGCGGCGCGCATGGCGTCTGCGTTGCCAGCAACCGGCCGCGCCACTACCGCCAGCGGAACCAGCGCAGCGCCAGCAGAAACGTCACCGCGCTCCACCCAAGCATCACCGCAATACGGCCCAACTGCGCACTCAGCGGCGCTCCCTGCAGGATCACCGCCCGTAATAGATCGTTGAGCGCCGTCAAGGGCAGCAAACGGATCAGCGGCAAAAACACCGCCGGAAAGCGCTGGTACGAAAAGAACACCCCCGAAAAGATCCACATCGGCATCATGACCGTGTTGATCAACCCGCTCACCGATTCAATCTTTTGCGCACGGCTGGCGGTTAACAGCCCCAAACCGGCGAAGGTAAATGCGCCCAGCATCCCGGCCAACGCAATGGTCCACAAAGAGCCCCGCACCTGGATGTGAAACACCAGAACCCCGCAGCCCAGCAGCAGCGCGATATCGATCACCATCAGAATCAGCCGGCTGCTCACCAGCGAGAGCAGGAAGTCGCTGCGGCGCATGGGAGTCGCCGCGAAGCGCTTCAACAATTTGCGCTGCCGCATTTCCACAATCGCGAAACCCACTCCCCACATCCCCGAGTTCATCAGGTTCATTCCCAGCAAGCCGGGGATGAGGAAGTCGATGTAGCGCGATCCCACTCCCTTTACGCGCAGGTCGCGCACCGGAATGACGTCCCTTCGCCCCGCTTTTGTCTGCAGCAGGTGTTGTACCCGCTCGCGCGCCAGCCAGGTCTCGGGGCGCTCGGGGTCGGAGAAGTACCGTATTGCATCGCCCGGCTTCGCGGGTGGAATCACCACCAGATCGAGGTTGCCGCTCTGCAATCCGGCCATGGCCTGCGCCTGACCTTCGCTTTTCACGGCCACTTTTGCTCCCCCCGCTTCGCCAAGCGCGCGCAGCACCTGCGCCGCTCCCGGACCGGACACCACCGCCACCTTCGAAGTGGCCTGCCGCGGCTTGCGAAAAGCGACGCCCAGACCAACCGCCAGCAGCAATGGAAAGACAAAAATCCAGAAGATGACCTCTCGCTCGCGGAACATCTCCTTCATGCGCGCGGAAAGCAGGTTCCAGTACGCCGCCCACCACGGCTGCCCGCGCCGCGCGGCCAACGGCGGGGGAGCTGCCGCACTCACGAGGCCGCCTCCTCGATGCGCTCCTCCTGCCCATCGCCATGCGGACCGCCTTCATCCTGCCCTTCTTCATGCAGGCGTCGTCCGGTGAGCTGCACAAACACGTCTTCCAGCGTGGCCTGCCGCGTCGACAGCCGCTCCAGCCTGCCGCCCGCCCGCTCCAGAACCCGCAACAACTCGGGAAGCACCTGGTGCGGCGCGGCGGCATGGAGCTGTACGTTCCCCTCCCGCTGCTGCGCCCTGTTCACGCCCGCAATGCTGAGCCAGTCCACCGTGCCAGAGGGCTGGCCCGCGACGGTGAACTCAATCACATGCTCGCCATGCAGGCTGTCGATGAGCTGTTGCGGCGTTCCCTGGGCAATGATCCGCCCCAGGTCCATGATGGCGATCCGATCCGCGAGCCGCTCCGCCTCGTCCAGGTAGTGGGTGGTCAGCAGCACGGTTCCCCCTTGCTGCTGGAATTCGCGGATGACCTGCCAGAGCTGGCGACGGCTCTGCGGGTCCAGCCCGGTCGTGGGCTCGTCCAGAAACAGAATGCGCGGCGCCGCCACCAGGGCGGTGGCTACCGCCACCCGCTGCCGCTGCCCACCGGAGAGTTTCCCCAGCAATGTATCCCGTTTCTCCTGTAGCTGTAGAGAATTCAAAACCTCGTCCAGATCGCGGGGAAAGCGGTAGAAGCTGGCAAACAACGCCAGCGTCTCGCGCACGGTAAGCTGCTCGGAAAGACGCGTCTCCTGCAGCGACACCCCGAGCCATTGCCGGATTTCCGAGGCGTGTTGCCGCCAGTTGCGGCCAAAAATCGAGACCTCGCCGGCGGTGGGCGCCAGCAAACCTTCCAGAATCTCAATCGTCGTGGTCTTTCCGGCACCGTTGGGCCCCAAAAGCCCAAAACAATCGCCGGCAGCGATCTCCAGGTCCAGGCCCCGCACCGCCTCCAGCCCTCCCGGGTAGACCTTGCGCAGCCCCCGGCAGCTGATGGCGCTGCTCACGTTGAAGGCTCCGCCGGTCCGGCGCTGGCCGACTGATGCGGATGCCGGCTGGCGCTGCGCACCGACGCCATCTCCCCGCACCAGCTTAAGAAATGCGTCAGCCGCCCCAACTCCGAAAACATAAACCGGAAGAACAAGCGCGGACCTATCCGATCCGCATCCAACCCCGAGAAGGTTTCGATACGCCAGCGGAGGTAAGGACTCCGCCACGGCCGCAGGCGGTACCCGCGGGTCGCAGTCCACAGAAATCGGAGGGCGGCTCGGTTTAGCATCTCCACTATTGTCGGTCAGGCGCCAGGCGGGAACAACCGGCAGGACGGCTCGCCCCGCCGCCACAAAGGTAGAATGAGCTTATGCAACGGTCGGCTTACATCGGCGGCCCTGCTTTGGAGTTTTCCCTCCCCGACGCGGAAGGTGTCCGCCGCCATCTCGCCGAATTCCGCCAGATCGGCGACCTGGTGCTGCTGTTCATCCCCGACGTGCGCCAGTTCTGCGCCCGCTGGCAATTCTGGAACCTGCTCCGCCACTACGACAGCTTTGTCTCACTCGCCACCGAAGTCGTCGTCATCGCCGGCAACCGCCAGGACGACCTGCGCCGTTTCCAGATCCTGCACGACTTCCCCTTCGTATTCCTCTGCGACCCCGACCACCTGGTGGCCCGCCGCTACCTCGCCTGGGACCGCGATGGCGGCAAGCGCATCAGCCTGATCATTGACCGCCGCGGCATGATCCGCCACTGCCGCGTGGAAACCGCCCTCTTCACCCACTCCGCCCGCCCCCTGTTGCGCGTTTTAAAAGAGAGCGTGCTCGCCTACCGGCTGCAATAGTGGGCGTGGGGGGAATAGCAGTGCACAGTTTACAGTTCACGGTTCACTGTACGGCAAGGTGGGGACGACCGGCGCGCCCGAGTGAAACGTCCGTAACTGGCCGAAACAAGCGGCCACGCCGACCTTCATGGCCCTCTCACGGTCAACTGTCAACTGTGTTCTGTGCACTGTGAACTTTCTCGGCCCGCGCACTGTGAACCGGTTGGAACCAGCGGCGCTCCCAAGTCAAATGTCCGTAACCCGCCGACACGAGCGGCCACGCCGACGTTCATGGCCCTCCCACGGTGAACTGTCAACTTTCAACTGTCAACTGTGAACTGTGTTCTGTGTTCTCTGTTCTGTTCACGGCTCGCTGCGCCCCCCCAGGCCCTTCAGCGTGGGCCGCTGCTGTTGCTCCGCAGTGGGCGCCTCCGCTCCCGCTTGCCCGGGCAGCACGGACGCCTGTTCCGCCCCGTCCCGCTCCACAACCCGGATCTCCGGCTTGTCCCGCACGATCTTGCCTCCAGTCGGCTTGTACACGGTAATCCGGACAACACGATTGCCAATGAAGCGCACGAAGGTGATATCGCCGGGGTGATGTCCGTAGATCCAATCTTCGTAAGCCACCCCGTTCTTATCCTTCTCGCGATCACGTTCCCAAGGATGCCCCATGCTGGCCAAAACGAGGTCGCGATCCATGCCCACCAGCGCCTGGTGATACTTGATGGCGTGCCGCACGATCAGCGGCTGGTGGCGGGCAATGATTTGCGCCGTGGCGTGGAGATTCCACTCGACTAACGGCTTCAGATCCTGTTTCACCTGGGCCGCGCTGAGGTGCGCGGGAATGCCGTGGGGAAAGCGCAGCACGATCTGGCTGCCGCTGTTCATGATGTTATCGGTCACGGGAGCGCTTATGTTGCCCCCAATACCGACCTGCAGGTGGTGATACCACTTGGGGCGGTACGGCCCCCCGTTGATGTCGAGCTGCAGCTCGTTACCGCTGATCTTGAGCGCGGTGATACGGATTCGCTGCCCGGGCTGCGCCGCCGGTGGCGCGTTGAGAATCTCCTTGCGTACTTTCTTGAGGTTCAGCACCTGTCCGTTCTGGGCAGAAAGAATCACCCCGGTCTTGCCCCGCGGCAGCTTGGTCTTCGCCAGTCCCACTTCCGCCACCAGCCCCCGGATCAGGTTGAACTTGTCCAACTGCGTCAGCGGCCCTTTGTCGGCGGCAAACCCGGCCGCGCTGAACGCGCCAAAAGCCAGCAGCCCGCAAAGCAGCGCAGTCACGCTACGCCCGGGCAAGCCGCGCCCGCGCTTGCCGCTCAAGAACACGCGGCTCCAGGGCTTGCGGTTGACGGCCATTCGGTTGATGACCATCCGCTTCGCGATCATGCGGGTCTGGAAAAAGCCGTGAGGATGACCCAACCAGCACCAAAACCAAAGATTGCGAAAAAGGAGAGAGGAGCGCACGACAGCCATAAGCGGGGACCTCCGCAAGGCCTCTATACAGCAAGCGGCATGGGGATGAGCCGGATCCCCGATGCAGGCGCAAATCGCGCATGGCCTGCACAGCGGGTTGAGTGAATCCCCCCCGCACCGCATCTGCAATCAGTATAGGCCCACCGCCGTCCCTCGTCATGCCGCCCCGCGGCTGCCCAGGACACATTGCCGCGCAATTGCCGGTAAGCGGGTGTGATCGACAATGGCAGCGATAGCGATACTGGCAGCGATAGCTGCCGTGCTGGTTTCGATACTGTTGCGCTAGAAGAAAGTTTACCGCGGGCTGGCCGCGTTGCCGCTCACGCCACACGGCCGATGCCCGGGCGCGCAATGGGCGTAACGGCAGATCATGGCGATTGTTTTGCGTCCCGCCAACCCTGAACTGGCCTCAGCGGTACGCCAGCCATTGTAAAACGACTGATGAACGTGTGCCGGCTTGCATACCCAATATAGTTCCCGATCGTGGCCGCCCGGCACGCCGTCGCGAGCCACCCTCGAGGCGGCCGGCAGTCTTCCATTCGGCTGGCGGCCATTCCCACCTATCCACGAATCGGTGCATAATCACGCCATCCCGGCGATTGGCGGGGCCCGGTAACGCGTGAAATATTGCACCCAATGCGGCTGTCTCTTCGAGGCGGACCGCCAGATCTGCCCCAAGGATGGCGTCGGCCTGCGCGCCGTCGACGACTTGCAGCCCGGCATGATTGTCCGCGGCAAGTACCGCATTTTGGAGATCATCGGAGGCGGTGGCATGGCTACCGTCTATCGCGCGCGCCACGAGATGCTGATCGAGGAACGGGCGATCAAGATCGTTCTGGCGCGCTTTGCCGGCGATAAAGACTTCCTTAAACGCTTCCGGCGCGAGGCCTCCGTCGGGCGCAAGATTCAGCACCCCCATGCCGTTCGCATTGACGACCTCGACCAGATGGAGGACGGCCGGCCCTTCCTGGTAATGGAGTTGTTGCACGGAACCGATTTGGCTCGCCAGCTGCGCTCCAGCTCCCCGAACGAGGCGGCGCAGCCGCTGGCGGTGGACCGCGCGCTGGACATCGGCGCCCAGGTCGCCTCCGCGCTTGCGGCGGCACATGCGCTCGGCATTGTCCATCGCGACATCAAGCCCGACAACATCTTCCTCGTGCAAGCGCCCGGAAGCCGCGATTACGTCAAAGTCCTCGATTTCGGCATTGCCAACGCCAAGTCTCCCGAGGGCGGCTTCACCTCAATCACCCAGACCGGTTTTATCGTGGGTACGCCCCAGTACATGTCGCCGGAGCAAGCCATGGGCAAGCCCGGCGAACAGATCGACGGCCGCTCCGATCTGTACTCGCTGGGGGTGGTCCTCTTTCAGGCCATCACCGGCCGCTTGCCCTTCCAGGCGGACACGCCAGTCTCGATGCTGATCGAGCAGATGAGGACCCCGGCGCCCTCGCCGCGGCAACTCGTTCCCGCCTTGGATATTCCCGAACCGGTGTCGCGGATCCTGCTCAAGGCGCTGGAAAAGCAACCCGAAAATCGCTTCCAGACGGCGGAGGAGATGGATGCGGCGCTGCGCAACCCGGCCGCATGGTGGACCGCTCACGCTCCAGCCTTGGATCTGTCACCCGATCCGGTCCCGCCCCAGACGCCCGTTCCGCTGCCCACAACCGTTCTTCTCCCGTCGGCGGCTGCGCCCCAGCTCGCGCCCGCCGCGCAGCCGCCGCACCCGGAACCGGCGCCGGCACTACCCCTACCGGAACAAACACCGGCGTCGAACGAGGCCGCTGCCTCAATGCGCGCCGCGCCCGCCCGCGGGCCGGCAAGCGCGCGGCACAACGGCACCGCCCGGCGACTGAACAAGGTTCTTCTCATCATGGCGCCCGCCGCGGCAGTGGTCGCGCTCATGGCGTTCATGGTGTACCTTTCGCTGCCCGCGCCAAGACAAGAGCCGCTCGCACCCCCGCCAGCGTCCACCCTGGAAGCCGGACCACCGCATCCGCAACCGCCGGCAAAGGAAACGCGCTTTAATCTGCTAATGAAGGCGGGCCGGACCGATGAACACCGCGCCCATTTTTCCCGCGCCCTGCGGAACTACAAACAAGCCTTGATGCTTGATCCCAACAGCGCCCTCGCGGCAGCGGCCGTCACAAGAGTTCAAGCGGATAAGGCGCGCTTCAATAAGTACATGATCCAGGGCATGACGGAAAACGATCGGGGCGATCTCGCGGATGCGCTGGCGCAGTTCAAGAGGGCCCACGCGCTTGAACCCGGCAACACCAAGGCGGCGAACTGGGTCCGCAAAGTTGAAGCCGCGATGGCCGCCCTCAGCGGGAAGTAACGGGAATGAACCGCGATGCTAAATTCTAATGGAAACATCCGGCTGAACTTGAGCGCGCTGGAGCGGCGCGGCCGCAACGGCCGGCAGGCCCGCCGAACCAATTGCTCCGGAAGCGCTCCGCTCCGCCGCTGCGACCATCTCCGGAGGGAGGACGAGGCCGCCGCGGCCCATCCCCTTCTCAAGCCGGCGAGCCGCCCGGCGGAATTTCGCCGGCATTTCTTCCCGGGGTTCACCGGCGATCTCCCCGCCGGCGGCGTGGACCCGGTGGCCGGCTGCGTTCCGCGCCTCCGCCCGCGCACAATCCACCGCTCGGCCGCCGGCCTTGGTCTTTGCGTGCTCCTCACTCTTGCCCTGACCCTGGTGGCCGCGGCCCAGGCGCCTCCGCCGCTGACGCAGACGCAAGTCCTGAAGCTCCTTAAAGTTGAAGACGTGCAGGCCATCGAAGCCGTCGCCGCGCAGCGCGGTGTTGCCTTCGTGGTCGACGCAAGCGCTGAAGCCGCGCTGCGCCAGGCCGGCGGCAGCAGCGCGTTGATCGCAATGCTCCGCCAGCACATGACCCTGCCGGCCGAGAAGCAACTCGCCGCCGACTACCAGTCCGGCCAAGGCATGCCGCAGAACGATCGGCAAGCGGTGGCCTGGTATCTTAAGGCCGCTGAACAGGGCGACGTCGATGCCGAGGACAAACTCGCCGGCCTGTACGCCTACGACGGCATCGTTCTGAATTATGAACAGGCCGCTATCTGGTTCCGCAAAGCCGCAATGCAAGGCAATGCGGACGCCGAGGACGGCCTCGCCAAGCTGTACAACTTCGGCCAAGGTGTGCCCAAGGACGATAGCAAGATGGACTACTGGTTTCGCAAAGCGGCCGAACAAGGCAACGCCGATGCCGAGGATTACCTTGGCATGATCTTCCAGGGCGGCGACAGCGTACTGCCCAAAGACGAAGCCAAAGCCGCCGCTTGGTTCGCCAAGGCCGCCCAGCAGGGCTACGCCGACGCCGAACAAAGACTCGGCCTGCTCTACGCAAACGGCCAGGGAGTGCCGCGGGATTACTCGCTGGCCGCCAAGTGGCTGCGCAAGTCGGCCCAGCAAGGCAACCACGATGCCGCGGAAAATCTCGGCGACCTTTACGAATGGGGCGCGGGCGTGCCCAAGGATTACGGCCAAGCGGCCCATTGGTATCGCCTGGCCGCCCAACAGTATCCAGACGCCCAGCGGAAGCTTGGTTTGCTGTATATGAAAGGGCTGGGCGTCCCGCAGGATTACACACGGGCCGCGCGTTGGTTCCGCATAGCCGCGGGAGGGGACAATCCCCTCCTTCCGGGCGACAGCACTGCCGAAGTCAACCTCGGGATCCTTTATGAGTCGGGCCTCGGCGTCCCCAAGGACCTCGCCCAAGCCGCGGTCTGGATTCGCAAGGCCGCCGCGAAGGGCGATGCAGCGGCAGAAGCCGATCTTGGCCAGCTTTATGCTCTGGGTCGCGGCGTGCCCCAGGACTGCAGCCAGGCCGTGACATGGTCACGCAAAGCCGCCAAGCAAGGCAATGCCTTGGCCGAAACCAATCTTGGACGGTTCTACGAGAAGGGCTTCGCTGATCCTGGTAGCCATAACGACCTGGACTATCGCAATGCTAAATTCTGGTACCAAAAAGCCGCCGCGCAGGGCTACCAACCGGCGCAGCGCGACTTGGTGCGCCTCGGCCCCGTCCCCAGTGCTCAGCCCTTCAGGACACTACCCCATTGCGGCTTATAGGCCCGGTCGGGCGCCAATCGCCATTGTTGTTTGTATTTAAGCCACTGCAGATATCGCTGAATCTCTGATCGCCGACCCCCGTCCCACTTGCACATGTACAGCCCCGTCGGATCGGTATACGTCACCGGATTGTCCGCGGTGTACACACACCGGTCCAGCGTCTGGGGATCCGTAAACACTAACGGGCCGGGGTCCGGGGTCATGAAGCGGCGCAGCTGGCTGGCGTTGTAGCGGGCTCCAAAATAATCGAAGCCCGACTCGGCGTCGCGTTGTTCGCCGGCGAAGTGGTTGCGGCTGATATTGCCCAACCAGTTGTAGGCGCCGTTGGTATATAGGTGGTCGCCAAAGAGCCAGTTGGTGTAGCTCTCCTGCACGTTGGCCGATCCGGCGGTGCGGACGCGGGCCGTGCCCTCGTAATCGTTGAAGCTTTAATGGACGCCCGGGTTGCTGGGATTGCTGTCGTAGACGACGCGTTCGCCCGCCCCCTGAAACAGCTCCGCCCGCACCAGATTCCCACTGCCGTCTTCTACCGCGTACATCCACCCGGTCGGGTCGTAGAGCAGCTTGTGGACGCTGGTGTTGGAGTTGCACCCCGACCCGTTCAAGTTCTCCGGCTCCATCCGTTTAGTACGCGGTCAACCGACCGTCCGCTTATACCAATTCAACTCATCCAGCGGACTCCATCTGCGAAATCTCTGAAGCAGCTCTCGTTTACCCTCTGCGGTTCTTGCTACCACTTCCGCAATTCCGTCGTGACTTATATACACGAGGTAGTCCCGAGCTTCGGGAACTAGATATGCGTCCCACCCAAACAAAAGGGGCACAACAAGGAACGAGTGCATCTTAAGCGGCTCTGCGTCCGAAAACGCGTGTCCCGGGCGCACCTCCAACGGCTCACGCTCGCCGTTTGCGACCCGCAATTGCGCAATGAGGGCGTCGCCCATATCCTCAGAGTGCTCGCCCCATGCTCCCCGTTGACGAATCCACAAAAGCCCACCCGAGAAGGGCACCTCCTCCCAAGCGGGGATCATGGCATCTACTAATGCGATCAAACGGGAGGGGCATTCCTCCTGAAATTTGATGAGACACCCATGGAGCTCCTCGCCCCTATAGCGAAGGCATCCCTTTGAGCTCAGTTCCACGCCGCGCGCCTCACACCAGTGCTTCACCTCGGATTCATTCAGAAACTTCATGGCTGCCGGAATTGCGCCCCTCTCTTAATTTGCTCTGGCCCACTCAACGGCCCCGACGAGCAGAACGAAAGTATTTGATTGTAAGGATTCCGTTGGCCAGTGCCAAGCACCCGATCCCGGCCCAAGCCTCATATTTGAGTGGTACGCCTCTCAAGTACTCAAGCGCCAAGCCAGCTATAATCCCCATGTTCAGAGCTGCCGCCCTCTGCGATAAGGTCACGTCATTTCCATCCTTTATAATATCTGGCGGATAACAGAGCGACGCCATTCATAAGACCAAGGACAACAACGGAGCTAATAATGGATATGGTATCCAGGCGTAGCTCGCCAGACACCAGCAAACTACCGACCATGCCAGCGTTCAAGATTGCAAACAGCGCTTTCTTCGAGAGGATTTCCGGGAGCGGTCTCATAACGTCTAACCTTTTTGGCGTCTTTACCGGTATGTCCGCCTCAGCGTGGCGGAAGAGCCCGGGTTAGGAACCCCACAATTCGCCGATATACACCGCCGCACCGCCAGCGCTGCACCGCTCCACCCTCATCAACATCCGTGGCGACAGCTTCCGTCTCAAGGAAACGCGCCGCGCCAAGGCCGCCGCCGCTGCCGAGGAGGTGCCCCCGCCAGGAGGTGCTCCCCAAACCCTGATCCTCCACCCCCTTTTTTGTATCAATGGAGGTCAATTGTTAGTGAGCGAAAGGCGGCCAACTTTAAATGCGCGTTGGCATCAACCGTCATGGTGCTCCCCTCTGCATCATAGGTGTAGATGAGGACGCGATCGAAGAGGAGTCATTTTTTCAAGTGGGCATTGACGGCTGCCACCAAATGCGGCCCAGACAACGTTCGCGTCGCCGCCACACGACCTGCGTTAATAACCATTTTCGCGGCGTCGCGTGCGTCTTTTCTCAGCCCTGGAACCAACACCGAACACGACGGCATTGCCAATTAAAAACGTCAGCACTGCCTCTACAATCACTAGCCTAGTGGGTTGCCCACTGAGGCGCTGCCACAAGACCGCCGCAGCGGCGGCGGCATTGAAGATTGCCGCCTTTGCTGCAACGGATAAAGATTTAGAGCTTTTCATAAACAGAATATCGCCGTTCCCGACAAAACACACGGACCAGCCGTCGGACGAGAACGATCTCTCTCGTAGGCATTAAATCGGTAAGCAATAGAACGGCCGAGTCGGTCCGCCCAAACGCAGCCTCAGTCCGCACTCCTTTACCTTTTCTTGGCCATAGCCTTTCAACCAGGCGCCCACCGAAGCTGAGCAGCCACTGGTACACTGCAACGTCCACCAACCAGCCAGTACTCGCGCCCACAAATCTGCTCGTTGCTGAGGACTCGCCGTGGTACGGCGACACCACCAAGTAGTGAAACGCCTTACCGGGAGCGCCTGCCAACAGTACCGCCGAGGCCCACCACTCGCGTCCTGTAAACACGCGAGAGTGCAGGTACACGCTAATCAACGTCACTGTTACTGCAACTGCCGCCAGCCTCGGGTACCCGCCCTGGACATTCATATTTCCGATCGCCTCCCCATAGCCTTACTGACCCAGGAGTGACCTTAGCACCTTCTATTGCGGCCCGGCAACCAGGCTTGCTCCACTTAGTCGCTTCCAGGTGATGCACCACTCTTTGTCCTACCCACCCTAATGTCGCACACTTCCTGTACATCCAGTGTGAACCTTCGCCGGTGGTGCCGGCGCCAGTGCACGATCCCAGTGAAGACGGCCCCGATTCGCTTCCTCCCAGGAGGTCTCGTCGAGTAGATCGCCCGATCAATTTCAGCGGACGCGGCCGTATCTCGAAACAGTGGCACAATTCCGACCGCGGGACACCGATGGTCGAAAAGCATTGTAAACTCTAGCCCATCACTCCTGACCTCCGCGGGAAAGCAGAGCAACTTCCCGTCAAACCTTGAGGGCGCAGCCACAATCTCGCATACAGATGTGGTATTCACTCGCCCCAACTGCTGGGAACTTTGGCCACATGAGGGGGCAATATGCCCCTCCTGCAGCGACCATTTGCCCGAATCTGGAGCCTGCTGGGGGTGGGAGCCCGGTCCCGTTACTCGCCTGGCTGAACTTGTCGCGCGCGCCTTATGCACCGTAGTGACCGTCCGAATTGGATCGCACGTCACAAACCCTGGAGCGCTAAGCTCGACGTCCAATGGCGGCCTGAATACGACAGTTTCCCCATGGATGCCGCAGGTCGATCCAACCAGTTTGTACGTAAATCTTACCCGCAACTTCGCCGGCCTCGCGCCGTAAAACTTCCAGGATCTGACATTCTCTGTGGCTGCTCGTTGAAGGAGGGGTGGGCCGCTCAACGCCTTTGCCGACACAACCTCGTGTTTTTTGATCAACACATCCAGCAGCACGACCCCTTGTATTCCCATAGCCTGGGCCATCAGCGGGTAGAGCGGCGCCTCCGCCGAGACCACGCGCAAAGGTAACTCTTCCTGCCCGAAGCCGTTGATTGCCCAACACAACACGGCTGCGACCACCAACACCGCGACCCGCCGCCACTGGTTCGCCTTCGTACTTTGCATTTCGTCAGCCTCATTCCTCGCGGCGAGTTCCCGGCCTCGCCGCAAAGCATGCCACTTTGCGCCTATTTCGAACTCAGAAGCTCATCGAGTCCGATCTGCCCGACCACCCCGCAATGATCATAAAAGTACACCTGGTTGTGCTCGGTGCCAACGACGATGTTCATGGGGAATTCCGCGCTTTAGCGATCGACCCCAGTTCTCAAGGCCTACGGAGATGCCGGACCGTCATGGAAACCGCCAAGATGCAGGCCGTGTACAGGGCCCACTCCGCGAGCAAGCCGATGAAACCGAACAGACCGCCAAACGCGGAGGAGGAATGCACGCCTCCCGGTATTAGGCGCAATGCAATCCAGATCCCTGGGTAGGTCAGGAACTCAAGCTTGGGCGACAGGCCGGCTGCGATCGTTGTAACTACTACGCCAGTTGCACCACCCAGCCCGCAAGCAATTGTCATCTTAAACATAAGCCCTTCGCAATACTGCACATCTTGCCGTTATCCTTGGCCAGCGGAGGCACGGCCTCGTCTCCTTCAGGCCGCCCGCTCCCGTTGGTCGCTGGCACGTTCTCCAGTGAGAACGTGAAGCCGCCGAAGCCTGGCTCCTCTCCCGCGCGAGGGGACCGCCTTTCGGAATTTGGCGGTCCTCCACCTGCGACGGGCCCCAGCAACGGCGTCGTCTGCCGTTGCTGGGCGAGAATCTCCTCCCGCAGGGAGGACTCGGTGGCTCGCTCCTTCGGTGAACCGAGGGTGTTCCGTGCGGGTTCGCGTGGCGGCAACTCCCGCACCAAGGAAAAGCACCGCCCCACGGCGACCGCCGCCCGGCTGAGCGCCGCAAATGACGATTCAGTTGCAGTCTAGCCTGTAGGTGTTCCCTTTGGGTCGCAGCACACATGTATTGTCACTTTCGAACGGCCCGAGAACCAACCTGAAGGGCCTCGGGCGCGGCGGACCATAAGCAAGACCCTTGTGGATCAGGTCGAGATGGGACGCAACGAACGCAGGTCGTTTGGGGGACTCTTTGAAGGGTCCATCGGTCCATCAAATACCAACAGCGTGAATCGATCCGCCTTAGGGGCGCGGTTAATAACCATTACCGCAAAGTCCCGCGCCCCGTTTCCACGAAAGTCCCCAGTCGCCACGTAGGGGTGGTACTGTGGCTGTTTCGGCCACGACTCTCCGTAACCAGACCTCGTCCGCATGATATCGTCCGCGCACTGGCAGTCCGCATCCGTTGCAACGCGATACTGAGGGTGCCGTTCTCAAGCCACGCCCGCAGCACCCGCCTCTGCCGAACAGCCAGCCCGCAGTAGCCAGATGTCATCCCTAAAAGTAGACTGTGGCAGATAATAATTGCGAGGATTGCCCCTCCGCTGGTTGCCCGGTTACGCATTTGAAACGAGACCTTTCGACTCCGCTCTCCCATCGTTTCTCCAAGCCGCCATCCAAATACGAACCCAATGACCCAATGAGCGCCGCTGCCGTTGTCCCACACCACGCGCTCGCCAGAGCCCTGGAAGGTTTCCGCGCGCAGCGTCGCGCCATTGCCGTCCGGCACTTCGTACATGCGTCCTGAGGTCCACTCCCTCACTTGTGTTGGCTCGAGTACGCTGAGAGCCGCTCGGCAGCGGCTTCAAGAAAGGGCCGGTCACTGGTCTTCCCTTCCATGGTGGCCTGACCCCACTTGAACAGACACCACATTCGCAAGCTGCCGGCGGTCGATCTCTCCGAACAGTACCCGTCGCCCAGACGGCGGATTGGGTCGCCTTCCGAGCGATCGGATTTCTCCTCGATCGCGATCAGTTTGGAGAGCGGCGTTCCGCTCAGGTGAATGCCGAGGTGGCCCGTCTCCTCCAGGAACAGTGGATCCAAACCGATCTGAAAATGCAGTGCGATAAGGCTGGTTCGGCTTCTCTCGGTCACCAGCCACCCTGCCGGGACCGGATACGATTCACCACCAAGGCGCGTTACGGAGGGCCGCACGAGCCGCTGGCCCCATGAAGCGATCCGCGGCCAACTGTAGAGGACCGCGACGCATATGCCGGCGCTCAGGGCTGTTTTTAGCCATTGCTTGGAGGTCATATCGCCCTTACGGCCGGCAGTGATCTACAGATGGGCGGCGCCGGCGGAGCGGCACGGCCGCCTTTATTCCACCCGCTTCGGCCTCCGGCCGAAGCTCACGGATGGTGGCCGCGCTTTACTAGTCCGAGTTCGTCACACAACGGCGCGTTTGCAATCTAGAGGCATGCGGCTTTTCCTGTTGAGAAAAGCCGCACTCTTCTCCGTCTTAACGCCTCGCCTGGTGACGAACTCGGGCGTCGCCAGCGGTGCGGGGCTTAAAGGGCAACCCCGGACCTTCGCTACGACTTCGGCCTGCGATCTCGAACTCGAAAGCAGTTCGCCCTTCTGGCACGTCCTTATCTGTCTACAACGCCTCGACCACTTCTTGGAAAGCTGTACGAGGGAGCTTGCCGTGGTTCATGAGGGTTGATTTCACCAGGGTAGGCGAAACGGAAAAGTGGCTGGCGGCCGCGGTCATATCGTCTTCCTCGGGCGAGTCTGTGGCCATATACGCGACGAGTTCGTCAATGGGGCAAAGGAAGTTCGCCGCGAATGAACGCTGAAATTTCTGCCGGTGAGTTCTGGAAAGCGCAATTGGCGCCAGGGAGCGGCCCTGAGCAGGACCGTTGTAGAGCAAATCGCCGACCAGGCGGGCCAGTTCAAACCTTCGGCCTTGCAGCCACTTCGATCTCGGGAGAAACCGGTGGCCACGTTCCTCCGTGACGAGAAGCGCGTAGAGAGGCTTTAAGCTATCGCATGGATGGTGTTGCGCATTCCCAATAGCCTGCTCTTGAATGCCCAACAGTTCGGATAAGAGGCTATTCCCCACGGGACCGCAATGCGTGAGCGTGGCACGCAGGAACTTAGCAGTTTGTTCCCCCTGGCGCCAAGGCGCTTCCGTTGAAAGGTTGCTTGCCGCTTGCTCCCGGCTGCGGTATTGGGAAGCTAAATCGGATACTGGTTGCGGGTTGCAATCCCATCCCCCCATTCCTGTGGCGGCGGCGATCTCCTCCTGTAAAATGCCCGCAGCCTCGGCGCCCGGTGCAGCGGAGGCGGCTTCCTCGATGTCGCGCTCCCGGAATCGAGCCACCAACTCGCCCAGTTGGGTCATGACGGAATCGGGGGCATCGCCCGGATCAAATCCGAGACGAGCCTCAAGTCGCCGCCATGCTGCAACTTCGGAGTCACTCCTCTCCGCGCGGAGCGCGCGCACCAGCTGACCAAAGCCGCCGTCGTCGTTCGTATCGCGGACCGAGTCGAGAAAGCGGTCCACCTCAGCCTCGAAATTGCGAGCGGATATTGCTCCAGAGGCATCGCTCAAGAAGCGTACCGGTCCGGCAACTCCAAGTGGGTCCGGATGCGCTCTGAGGCACACGCGCGTATCCTCTCCCCAGACGAGAAGGTTGGGCCATGCGAACCCGCCTCCGATCGAGCGCATGTCGTGCGCCATCCGCCATGCGTCGGGGGGACTGTTCGTGCCTGCTGGAACCGGTTCCCAACGCAGTCGCCACCAGTTTTCCACGAACCAGTGTGCCAGCATTTCCGGGGGAACTATGAGGTGCTCGGAGGGAGCATTCTCGCCATCGCGCAGCAGGCGTGTAAGGCAATGCCCCAACCCATAGACGACAAGCCTCGCGACATTGCCTGAGGCAATGGGTTCGAAATCAATCACGAAGCTGGCGCTAGAGTCCATAAAGATCGTGGCAGTTTTCAAGTGCCTGCTGGTTGCGTGGCTTGGGGTGGTTCACAACCCAGTCCCTGAACCGATCATATATTAAGCGAGCAATCGGTGCTCCCGGTAACAGCGGATAGCCGTGATATTCGCCGCTCGTGATGTTGGTGAGCTTGCCTTCAAAAATCCAACCGGTCTGGTCCACTGCCCAGATGGTCTTGGGTAGTCCATGCTCAAACCCATGCTCGAAACAGTTGCCAATCAAACCGGCCTGGACGCCCCTTCCCATGATGAATGGGATTCGACCGCTGTCGCCGGCGCTGAATGCTGCGTGCTCGCAAAGGGTGGCGTCACCGCGAGCGCCAGAGAACGCGGGGAGTCCGAACGTTTGCGGATTCCGCTTGTGTTTCGGACTGCCCTGGTAGCGTAGCCGCTTCCTCAATTGCGAGAGGAACTGCGCATCTGGCGCGGGGTCCATAAGCCGCAGCGGCTTTCCGGTATGTGCCTGAGGGCGGCGCACCAAATGATCGTAGCGCAGAAGCGGCACGACCGCTTTTATTTCAGTGCTTCGTCGTCCGGCCGAAGCTGACGGTTCGAAGTCAGTTCTGTTCGGGTCTGGCGCTTCTCTTGACACACGGTTGCTTGTATCCGGCGCTGGTGAAAACCTCCGACGCGCACCGGCTGGCGCCGGGGCCCCGTCCCGCCTGCTTCGGAACTGGACGTGGACTGCGAGGCGGGACGGGGGTCGGTTGTCTGTTGTCGGTTGTCGGTTGTCTGTTGTCGGTTTTCGGTGGGGCTTGCCAGGGGTTGGCGGCGCACATGACCTCGGCGGTTTTCCCACTCAACACACAACGTTGAGTGGGGCACCGGACCCGTGGGGTTCACAGTGCACACCTCACCGTGGGGCGTTGCCATTGGTCCCGGCGCAGGTTACCTTGGCGTGTTGTCCGAATCCAGGCGTTGGAGCCACGGTTAACGTGAGTACGCGGGGCGGGGGTTTCTGGCGCCGGTTTGGAAAGGTGAGCAAAGGGTGCACGATTCATGCGGCGGCGGATTACGCGTCGCTGCGCTCGCTATACGGGATCGCTCCGCTTTGGTGAACCCGGCATACGCACTTCGTGCTATGCCGGGCTAGTCTTGCCCGGCGCCGAACGTTGTCTCTTTCCTCCGCATGCTGGCAGGCGCGCGGGCTGGGACGCAGTACCGCTCGGGTGGACGGGGGTCGGTTGTCGGTTGTCTGTTGTCTGTTGTCTGTTGTCTGTGGGGCTTGCCTGGGGTTGGCGGCGCACATGACCTCGGCGGTTTTCCCACTCAACATACAACGTTGAGTGGACACCCGACCGTGGCCTTTCAACTTGCAATTGTGGTTCATGCATGGCGCGGGGATCTCCTGTACGAACGGCTGAGGGTTGGCGTTCGGGTTTGGATTTTGTCTCTTCCCGCTGTGCCTGGGCAGTGTTTGCCCTGGGCGCGGCGTTGAGCAGCTTGTTCTTGCCCTGTTGTCGGCGCCTTTCGGACCTGGGCGGGGTGTTCAGGGGATCGAAAATGAGACACCCGGATTTTGATCTTGCTTGCTGGTTCCCTCCTAAGGTGCTGATTTGACTCTGGTTACGCGGCTTTGAGGGCCGCGGCGCGCGTTGGCGCGCTGTCGCGTTTTCCCACCCGTTCAGGCGGCCCCTTTTGTGGGTCCGGCGATGGCGGCGCGCGCGGCGGCGCGCGCGGCGGGGCGAGCGGGGGCTCCATCGGAAGAGATGGAGACGGGCTTGCGCTGCTCCACGGCGGCGTGCTCGCTGCCCGCCGGATTGGCGGGGGCAGTTGCTTCGCCGGCCGAGGCGGTCAGGTTGCCAGAGGCAGTTGCTGGTTGCGCTGCTTGTTGCGCGGCGGGGTGATTCGCGGCGGCGGATTCCGTGGCGTCATCGGTTGCGTTATCAGTAGCGTCAAGAATGGCGTCAACGATGATGGCGTTACCAGTGGCGCCAGCAATGGCGTCAACAGTGGCGTCATCAGTGATGTCGTCGATGATGTCGTCAATGATGTCGTCAATGGCAGCGTTGTTTGCTGCTTTAGATTCGGCGGCGGGAACTTCGAGCAGTGTGGCGCTGATAGCTTCCTGATCTGACCGCTCCTGGCCGGCGGCCTCGCGGCTGCCCGCTTCTGCGTTGGCCAAGTCACAACTGGCCGCCTTACTATTGCCCGCTGCGGCGGCGATTCCAGACTCGTCTGCAAACGGGTTCTCGATGGCGGCTTCGGGGCCGGGTTGTGCTGCGGTTGTGGTTGCAGCCTGGTATTTGGAGGCGGCTGAGCGGGCCGCACCGGGGTGCTTTGGCGTTTTCATTGTTGACTGCTGGTTTGCGGCGCGGGCGGCGCGCTGGGCGCACTCGGCCTCCCACTCCAGTTGGCAGAGGCGTTCGTCCTCTTCCGAAGAGAGCGGGTTGGGCGCCATAGCGGCTTGCCTGGCGTACGGCTCGAGGAAGGTGTTGAGTCCGCCAAAGCGGCGCGGCAGCAGCATGGAGTAGAGGTGACGCGAAGAGCGCGGATCTCCGTTCATGGCGCCATGATGCAGCGCGAGCAGCGCCCATGGCCCGAACGTCGATACATGGTTCACGACGTTGGCGGAAAGCCAGGCCATGAAGGCGGGGTCTTCCGACCAGCGGTAATAAGTGCCGCGGCTGATGCCGATGCGTTCGCAGACGGCGGTGACGGTGGGGACGGTGTCCCAGTCGGGACTGAGCATGGCTCTAAGCAGGCGCAGTTGGGCGCGGGTGGGACGGAACTCCCAGACAGGCTCGGGCGGCTCGGGCGGCATGCTGAAGGCCTGCCAGTCGGCGAAGGCGGCGAAGGGCGAGGCGGAGCCGGATGCGCTGGACGCGCCGGACGCGCCGGATGCGGCAAAGCCGGAATCGGCAGTCGCTGACGTGGGAGTGCGGGGTTTGGAGTGAGGGGTTGAGGGAGAAGGCGAAGCGGCAGCGCTGGCCGCCGCGGTGGGCTCGTTGTGTGTATAAGGTTGGCGGACGTCATTGTCCGTGGCGCCGGCGGTAGCTGCCGCGGCCGCAACTGCCGCGGACGCTACTTTTTTCTCGAGAGGCGGAGCGATTGCAGCGGTTCTTCCCGCAATTGTTTCAGCGCCGACTTCGCCGTTGAGCGGCGAGACAGACTCCGCTGGCGTGGCGGCCACGGATGTGGCGGCGGCTTTGCGGATAAAAGGTAACGAGCGGTTGTGGTGATGCTTCTGGTGATGCTTTTTGCGTTTGCGTGATTTTGGCATGACGACAGACTCCAGAGCGCAAGCGGCGCTCAGGTCAATCGTGGTACGGCGGAACAATCTTGTCGATTCCCCCAAGTTGGGGGAGAAGAAACTGTTACAGCGGTTGTAACAATTGGAGTGCGGTGCACGGTGGGAGGTCAGAGGTTCACAGTGCACTGTCAGAAGTTGACAGTGCGCAGGCAGAAGTTGACAGTGCACAGTTTACAGTTCACCGTGGGGCGTGGCTGTTGGTCAGGCGGCGCGGTTTACCCTGGCGGGTTTCCCGGTCAACAAAAAACCTTGGGTTTGGAACGCGGCGACGGGAATAATCGGGGACAGCGGTGGCTCCCACCCGAAAGGGTGGGAAGGGTGACAGGTCTGAAGCTGTCCCCAGCGTCCCCAAATCCTCGGCCACATTGGCGATGGCGACCTGACCGGCACCAAGACGCTCCCGCCGGGCCTCCGGGACGTTGAAGCCGAAGCGGTAGCGCTCTTGTGCTGCGAGACAACCGCTGGGCGCGCGCCTGATGGGCGCGAGAGGGGCTTGCCCGGCGCCGAATGTAGCCGGGGCTCGAATGGCACTCGCGCGGCGCGGACTCGAACGGCGACCGCGCCCCTCACCGCCTCAGCGCAACGTGCAGCGCCAGGCCGCCAAACATATACCGTTTTTGGTATAGTCAGGCATGCCGTGGCCGGTTGAGACCCTGAACGCCACAATCGATGCGGAGGTGGAAGCCTTGAAATCGCTTGAGTGAGGAGGCCAGAATGGCGCGCGTATCTGATCTACACAAGAAGTGGATGAAGGAGCCCAAGTACCGCAAGGCGTACGAGGCACTGGAAGATGAGTTCGCCCTAGCGTCAGCCCTCATCGACGCGCGCAACCGCGCCGGGCTGACCCAGCGGGAGTTGGCGAAAAAGATGGGCACCACGCAGCCCGTTGTGGCACGGCTTGAAAGCGGGCGCGTGCTCCCGACGATGCGAACCCTACAGCGGCTCGCCGCAGCTACCGGATCGCGCCTCCACATCAGCTTCCAAGCCCGCGCCCACTAGCGGGAAGCGGGGATGGGCGACTTGTCGAGAACAGCCCTCAAGCCAGACGCCCGCATCCGCGCCAGGGCCGACATCGCCGCCATCCTCCACCTCTACCTTGACCCCTCTACCTCTACCTCTACCTCAACCTCGACCACGACGGGCGGCGATCGCCTGAACCAGGTCCTCGCCGACCCAACCTGCCCACCCCCAACTACGTTCTGGACGCCTCGCCCGGCAAGCGCGAAGTCATCTGTCGCGTGGCCGAAGCAGACTCCGGCCCCGATCATGCCTTCTCCATCGAATCCGCCGAAGCCGCCCTCCGCGACTTGGCGGGCCAATACGGAGCGATCCCGCCGCCACCCACGCTACTTGCGTCCTACGCTTGCCCGGCTTCCACAACAAGAAGTACCTCGGGCCAGACCGTGGCGAGGGCAACCGGCTGAGCGAAAGTGCTTATGCATCGCAACTTTTCATAGGGCGCTTGAACGCGCGACGGACCAGCAGCGGCAACGCGGCGCGGACGATGCGGCAGCAGATCACCGTCAACGCCAATCAGCGCGGAGCCATCTCCCAATCCGAGCGGCACTGGGCCTGAATCCGGGAACAACTCAAGACGGGCCGCGGCCCCGAGCGAGCGCGCCGCGAATTGGCGGACCGGCGGCCGGACAAGCCGAACCCGGAGTATTACGCTCACCAAACGGTGGGCAGGGCCCTGTCGCGATAGGCTACCCAAATCATAGTCGGCGGGGGAGAGGCCAGCGGCATTCGGCGTCTGTCTGAAATGCCCCCCGCGGTGCAGGCAATGATGCAGGCTGCAAGATTTCGTACCTCAAGCAGCGAACTGCTTGCAATACCTGTGCGATCGTGGTGATAATTACGCCTTGGATACACCAGCGCTCTTGGCGCTCCGCTTAATCACGCATTCGGTCCTTTCTGTATGCCGCTAGACGTCATCATCACCACCGACAGGATTCGCAAAGATCCCGTCGGTCGCGAGTTGGTTCGGTATCTTCAAGTGAACGCCAGGGGCCTGAACCTCGATGATGCAGTCCTGTATTACGACTTTCCGTCCTACGCGGACTATGAGACCGTGGTCCACAGGCCAGATTCCCTTTTACTCTCCCGTGTATATGGCGTCTTCGCTTTCAGTATCGTCCGAGATGGGCTGGTCGAAACGCTTGATGAATCATTGAGCCAGTTCTGCAGCATCCTAATCGGGCGGCTCCTGAAGAGTCGTGTCCTACGTTCGGATCGCTCACACCTCACGTTCAAGGTGGTTCCGCTCTTGTTGATCATAGGCGGCGCTCAGACCGCGCTGGACGTTGAGAGCGAGGTCGCCACATCTTTCGAACGCGTCGGAGAGCAACTACATCGCCAGGCGCTCACGGCGCCGTTGGCCGATAACGCGTTTGCGGAAGCGCGTTCAGTCATCGAGGGGGCAAAGGCGCTGACTCGGCCGCAGAAGCGGGTGGTCGATGATCCCGCGAAGAAACCATTCGCGGTGGCGCTGTCTCGCCTCGAAATGGAGATCGCGAACTTCGATCAGCAGCAACGGAGAGCGGCCATTGTGACCACTCCTGGCCCACAGCGAATCCGAGGTTTGGCAGGTTCTGGTAAGACCATCATTCTGGCAATGAAGGCAGCCCACCTTCATTTGACACAACCAGATCAAAATATCTTGGTGACTTTTTACACGCGAAGCCTGCGTGCTTCACTAATAAATCTTGTCACTCGATTTTATCGCCACTACCGAGACGAGGACCCGAACTGGGATCGTATACACATTAGGCATGGATGGGGCGGTGCAAAAACTCCCGGCGTCTATGCTGATGCATGCCGGCGACATGCGGTAGTTCCGATGAATTTCGCGAAAGCGAGGCAGGCCGCCGGTAGCGCTGATCCGTTTGATTTCGCTTGCCGTGCACTTTTGAAGGATGTTGAAGTCAGCCCCTACTACGATCACGTGCTGATCGACGAAGGGCAGGATTTCCCGACGGGCTTCTACGAGCTGTGTTACGCCGTTGCAAATGGACAAAGCGACGAGAAGTCCATAATCTGGGCTTATGACGAACTGCAAAACATCCTGAACGTGACGATGCGATCCCCTGAAGAGCTCTTCGGAACAGACACCGATCACAAAGCACGCGTTTCATTAGCTAGAACGACAGTCCAATTGCCGCCGGGAGCGACGAACGACACAGTTCTTGGCAAATGTTACAGGAATCAGCGTGAAGTTCTCGTGGTTGCTCATGCGCTCGGTTTCGGAATATATCGTGATGTGGTACAACTCCTCGAAAGCCCCGACCACTGGAATGATGTGGGCTACGATGTCGTAGATGGAAACTTCACCCCGGGGGAAAGCGTTCGGATTCTCCGGCCCGAGGAGAACAGTCCTCTGCATCTCGATACGCCGAAGGATGCACCCATCATAGAGTGCTATGTCGCGGCGGCGTTTGATGATGAAGTGGCGTGGATTGTCAATGGCATCAATCGTTTCATCGCCGGCGGCCTACATCCCGAGGACATTCTGGTGGTGTCCCTCGATGACCGGAATGCTCGCGGTTATTTCACATCGTTGTCGAGCGCACTCGCACAGGCTGGCATCGACACCAATAACATCATAGCTGATCCATATACTGAACCGCCGTTTCTCATATCTGGGCGAGTAACGCTATCGACGGTTTACCGGGCCAAGGGTAACGAGGCTGCCGTTGTATTCGCAACCGGAATTGACGCCATTTCGCCGCAGTCGCGTTCGAGCCGAAACAAACTGTTCACGGCTTTCACTCGCACTAAAGGGTGGCTCCGGGTGACCGGAGTTGGCGCTAGAGCTCGCGCATTCGAGGCTGAAATTCGCGCTGCGTTGACAAGATTTCCGTATCTTGAATTCACCATGCCGGACTTGCAAGAAGTCGAGCTTATTCAGCGCGACCTGAGTGAGCGCCACGCAAAGGCCATGAAGATTCGAAATGAATACACGACAAGACTAAAGAATGAGGGATTTAGCGAGGACGAGATTTACGAAATCCTTGCCGTCGAGGAAAAGCATGGATCAAAGAGAGGTACAAAGAGGGATTCGTGAGTCGTGGGCTGCCGTCCTCGAGATCGACATGGGCGAAACGATCAGCAGCATTGCGCCTCTTCGGGTCAATGAAGAGTTTCGGAATCTGTTGTTCTCAGACGAGGTGCAATATAACGAGCTGTATCTTGCCGGCCTCGAATGCAAGCATTACAACATCCTCCTGTCCGACTTCTCTTTCTTTCAGTACAGCATCATCGCTGATGATCACGTGCGCTACGCGTTCTACCCCAATCCCTTTCTGGACCCAATCGAAGCAGAAGTGAATATTGAGCGCTGCCGCGAGCTTCTTGATGCGGGGATGATCACGAATGAAGAGTTCCTCACGCTCATCAACGAACAACGCAGTGATAATCGCGCTGCGCCGATACGGTATGAGAGCGCTCCTAGAGATCGAAGGGAGTTCTCTCATCCATCTTCGCACTTCCACATCGGTCACGGTGCTGGCGGAAGATGGGCCATCGCGCGGAATCTTACGCCCCTCGCCTTCACGCTGTTGATCCTGAAGCACTACTATCCACAGAAATGGCAAGCAGCCGACGATCCTCTAAAGGAAACTGGCAATGCTTTCGAGGCACAGTTGATTCGGGCTAGGGCCGAGTGCCCTGAAGTGCCGGAGGTGCTTTTTTCGGATCTAGAAAGGAGCTGCTTCCACTTCAATTGAGCGCGGCGCCGCTGCAGCCGGAACTGGTACCACAGCGCCGACTTGTGCCGTTACATGAAGAACCGAACTTGGTAGGGCATGGTACCCAACCTCGGCATTCTCTTGACGATCTGGGCGAGGACCTGAGCATAACCCATGGTAACCGGGAGCCGATCATATAGACCATCATTGTTCCAGTTCATCTTCGAGAGCCCGAGGACCGCGCTGCAGCTATCGTCCCAGGCGCCATGGCCGGCGAAGCGGCGCAGCAGAAGTGGTGAAGGGATGCCCTTGCCCTCCTTGTAATAATTGTTGCCAGTCGCCGCGGATGGCGCATTTCCTTGAGTCCACACCAAAACTTCACGGCCGCCGAAGGGTACGTAGGTGCCACGTACACAAGGATAGTTTTCAGGCTGGCCCTTGTTCTGCCCAGGGCGCTTGCTTAGCAGAATTCCGCGCCACATCGTGTCTTGCTGCACCTGAATGAGATCAAGACCCTCTGCCGTCATCCATGCATCAAAACAGCCGTCAGCCTCATCGCGCTTGAACTCCGTAGATTTGTGAATTACTACGCGTCGTGGCGGGCGACCTGCGTGTCGGCGTTGATAGAGCGAAAGGCTTCTCGCCATCACGCGTCGCATGTCCGCGCGGCTAAGGTACGGATTCTCACGCTCGATGTGAACGTCGCCGCTTTCGTACGCAATGAACTCAATGCCGACGCCATCTGCATCGAACACCTGGCTGCAACAGGTAACGAAGCGTGGTCGGCCATCATCACCGGAGCGTAGCGCATAGCTTAAGCCGATGAACGCCGTGTCCTCGGGGGCGTCGGCGAGCTTCCACGGTATACCGCCAGCCTTAGAGTAGAGGGCAATGCTGAGGCGCCACATGACACTACACCGGCAGGGGTACCGGAGCGCCGATCCATCGAGAACGAGCTGCATAGGGATACCACGTGCAGCGGTAATTGCCTTTAGGTAATGGTGGAGGTCGAAGTCATCGCCTTCAGGTCCCCAAAAGCCTGAGTTCCAGCGGTCTGGTAGAAGCAAGAGCACGACATCGAACATTGTCCGGTGCGCCTGAATAGCGGAGATCGCATGGGTAAGCCTTTCAGCAAGGAGCTTGTGAGGCTGAGAAGAACGCCGACACTCATCATCGATCTGTGCAGGCAGCTCTAGCCGTACGCTCTGGTCGGCGAGGACCGCCCGAACACCGAATAGACGGGAGAAACCTAAATATTCAACGAGATACTGCCGACGCTCGCGGGGTGAGTGCCGTGACTCCAGTTCTGTAACCAGTGCCTCAGCCCGGCGCAGCATGCCATGTGGCGCAATGACGGCGATGCGAATCGGATCGATGACTAGGTGCGGAAGGGATCGGCTATATGGCCCGTGCTGCACGAGACCGATCAACGGGTGCACATGTCGATCCGCTGCCCGCTCTGCGTGAAAGGCCAGAGCGGGCTCCGCGACAGTGAAAAACGCAGGAAGACGGCTGTCCACGGCCATGCTTTTTCCCTCTACCTCGCGCTGAATGCCGTGACCCTCCCTATCGTAAACACGGCGTCAACGCCATCTTGGATATCGAACGCCCGAATTTCGGCGGCTTCCGCGACACCGGTGAACAAGTTCGACCAGGCGTCGAGTAAGCTATTCCAATTTTTGTTGTAGCGAGTCGCTAAGCGCTCCCGCTGGAAGTCGCGCACGGTTTCGTCGTGCGGACCCCATTCAAGCCCTTCAACCCAGATGCAGGGTTCCAGGAGGAGCCAAAGGCGGCCAAGGCGGTGTTCGATTCTAAAGCGAAATGCTTCGCGCCATACGAATTTCGTGCCGGGGATTTTGCCGCTGATTCCGCCAACCGCTTGAGTGAGCGGTCCAAGCCTTGGGTCCGTCGAGCGATCTGGGTCACAAACCATAAGATGGCCGCGACGGCTGCGATGGTCAATCAGGGGATAGGCACGGGCAAGCGCCCGCGCGATAGCGTCGTAGAGAAGCCCAAGCTCTGCATGGTCATTCTGCGTTTGGCTGACGTCGAGGTTATGAAAATCAAATTCAGTAATTGTGAATTCATCAAAAGTGCTTCGCACATCTTCGTCGCGCCCGAAAGCCAAGACGCCGAGGCTGCGCCTGCCGGCGAGGATCTTCGATTCTCCTCTAATCACGGCCTCGCGGACCTCTCTAGCACCGCCGATTGAGCAGACAACGCGACGGCAGAGTGTCGGCGCCCTAAAAATAGGAAATGCATTCAGTCGAATGATGGGCCACAATTTTCCAGGTGCAGAAATGGGTGCATTCGAGACACGCTCTGCACGCTTGTCGAGGGCGCTTGAGATTTCGGGCGGGAGGTCTGGAGTCAAGTTCACAACATCCGCCATCAGTTCATCGAATGTTTCAACTTCCAGTAGGTGCATCGCAATGCCCTTCGCCTCAGCCTTCGCCATAAACTGTCGGGCGGCATCGAGCGGCTTCTGGTCTGCCCTATGGAACCAAAAGAGGCCTGCGGGGAAGGGATTGGTTTCATCCATTGCCTCCTCCAGCGCCTCCATGATCGAGGCATCCCGACCGCTGTAGCCGATGATAGCGAGACCGCTGCGCTGGCATGCTTGAACAAGTGCGCCGCGCAAGAGAACATCCTGCTTTCGAAGCTCCTCGGGCGTGTTCTTTAGCCTGCGAGATTGGAAGTCACCGTGCAACTTGCCGAGCAGAGGCCAGCGGCTCTCATTCAGAGCGTCGAGCGCGATTGCCGCACTGTCGAGCGTGGAGGTAACAAGGCTACCGGTGTTGCGGAACATCTGTGCGGCAGCATCTTCAATAGTCCGGTCAAAATTCGTAGTCCACACCACCCGGACTTTACCCGCCTTCATTAGTCCGGCAAGGGCCAGATGCCCGAACGACGGTCGGGCCGCCACGACGTGAACATCCAGTAGCTTTCGCCGATCGGCTTCGTTCGGAAAGGCCGCTTCAAAGTAGAAGGCATATTCATCGGGCGAATCCTGCTTTGGATAGCCGCCCCTGCTGTCGAAATACTGCTGGATTCGGGCTTGCAGCGTGGTGTCGCCTAGATCGGGGCAAGTTCTTAGAGAAATGCGCTGCTCGGCGCAATAGATGCTGCGTTTAAAATCCCACGTGAGGTGATAAGCCGTGGGTATTCCTGCTGCAGCCGATGCGCCGGCGCCAAGAAACCACATGATCTGGTGGCCGCGAACTTGGTAGAGGCGCAGGAACTCCGCAACATCCTGGGTTGGGGGATGTGAGGCGGCCTCCTTCTCACCGTAAATATTCCTCGGCGCCATCCGCTAGTATGCCATCAACCGTTCCTTCGCGCTTTCGACAAACAGCTTTGTGCGCTTTGGGATGATCGTACCTCAGTTCCTTCGAGCGCCATCTTTCGCCCATCGCCTCACCCCGCCCTCCGGGGGTGGGCGCTATGCTAATACCCCCACCGCTCATGCCGCAAGGGCAAACGGTTCAGCACGTCGCGGCGATGGCGCCATTGGGGCATCAGGCGGTCCATCAATGCTATGAAGCGGGCGTTGTGGGTGGGCTCCAGAATGTGGACCATTTCGTGGACCACCAGGTATTCGAGGCATTCCGGCGGCTTTTTGGCCAGTTCCGTATTGAAGCGTAGGGTGGCGGCGCGATGGTTGCAGCTACCCCACTTTGTCTTCATCCGCTGGACGAAGAATCGCGCTACTTTCACCCCAATCGCGGGCTCCCACTGCGCGATCAGTGGGGGCACGGCCTCCCGGAGCAGTCCCCGATACCACTCCTCAACGGCGGCCGCGCGCGTTTCGGCGCTTGACCCTGGACGGGCTTGGAGGATTAGTACCCTGTTCTTGATCTCAATACGGGGGGATCCCTCCCGCTCAATGACCTTGAGCAGGCGCCGCCGGCCAAAGACGTAATGGCTCTCGCGGTCGAGGTAGTCGCGCTCCGACTCGCGATCCTGTTCGCGCAGTTTCCGCTGCTGCCGCTTGATCCAGTCAAGCTTGGAGACGGCGAAGAGGCGGATCGTTTCCGGGCGCATATGGAGCGGCGCCGAGATGCGCACGCGGCCGGCTGGCGGGTAGACGCTCAGGTGAACGTTCTTGATGCCCTTTTGGACCACCTCAATCGTGAGATCCCCAAGCGTAATGCGCTCCATCGCTAGTACTCCCTTTGCGCTTTCACGATTGAAAAGATTCGTTCCACTTCACTGGTGTCGCCCAAGATCTTGAGCATCTCCTGCTTGATAATGTTCTCCCGCGCCTGGACGCCCCGCCATCCGTCGAGTCGCACCTTCCTGACGGCCTCGTCAATGGCTACCGCCAAGTTCAGCACCTCGCCCTCGGATACCGGGAACGGGGGTGGCTGATTCGCGGTGGCAGCGGCAGCGGCCGCCCTCGACCCTTTCAAGTTGTTGTACAGCGCCCGTAGGCCCGGGCTTCGCTTTAGCTCCTCTGGCGCGTTTTCGTCGTGGCCCGATTCCACGCCCTTGGCCAGATCCGCGATCCTCTTCAAATATTCTTCGTACTCAATCGCTTTGCGCTTTCGCAGGGTGATGATCTCGTCCAACAGCGCGGACATTTTTTCGTAATACGCTGGATCGTTCAGATGTTCCTTGATGATCGTCTTGCGGACGTTGTTTTCGATCATCTCAGCCACGGCGTTCTTATCGCGGCGCAGCCCCTCGGGCTGCTTGGCGATCGCTTCGGCAATCCCCGTCTTCACGATCAATTCAGTCAGCCCCATTCCCTCGAAGGGCGAGATCGTTCTCGGCAGGCTTGCTTCGATATACGTGTCGATGAGGTGGCGCATGTCCGCTTCGTAGGGCTTAACGTCGAGGGTCTCTCCGCTTGCCCGGCGAACGATCTCCCGAAGGTTAACAAAATGTTTCAGCCGTTCCTTCAACCGGGCGACCTCAGTAGGGCTGTAGCCGGCGCGGTCAAGGTCGTCGGCGAGGTTGGCGTAGGCGCGCACATATGCGGTGGTGCTTCTGTAGAGCGCCGTACGCTGCGGCTCCCGCTCTGCCAAATCGGTGGCGATCTCGGTATTCCCGCAGAAGTAATGGATATGCTCCAACTCCCCACGCGGCGGCTCGACCGGCTCGCACAGCAGCTCCAGCGTTTCGAGGGCGTTGTCGAGCTGCTCCTGGCCCTTTTTCAGGCGATCCTGAACTAGCACATCGGGTGCCACGCCGGGCGCGCTCCGATCCAGATCCGAGGTGTAAACGGCTATCGCATTCTCCACCTTCTTGAACAGATCCTTGTAGTCCACGATGTAGCCAAATTCTTTGTCATCCCCGTCCAGGCGGTTTGTCCGGCAGATTGCCTGAAACAGGCCGTGGTCTTGCATCGACTTGTCGATGTAGAGGTACGTACACGATGGCGCGTCGAAGCCGGTGAGGAGCTTGTCAACCACGATCAGCAGCTTCATGGCCGCCGGCTGGTTGACGAAAAGATCCTTGGCGCGCTCTTCGTACGCCTCCGTCTTCGACATGCCCGACCGGGGCAGTACGTCCTTGAGAAGTTCTGCGTAGGTCTTATAGAGGAACTGCGCATCGGTTTCCGTGTTGGCGCCGGTCTCCTCCTTGGTCACGTCCTGGGCATTCGGATTGTACGAGGTCACCAGCGCACATTTGTTCCCGAGCGGCGTCTTCTGAAACAGGGTGAAGTATTTTGCGGCTTCGTAAATGCTTCCTGCCACGAGCATCGCGTTGCCGCGCTCGCTTGAAAGCCGGGGCCTCAGGCTGAAGTCGAAGACGATATCCGCCACCACCTTATCCATCCGCGAGCGCGAGCTAAGCACGGCCTTCATCGTGCCCCACTGCTTCTTGAGTTCGTCCTTTTGCCAGTCGTTCAGGCCGGCGGTCTTGGCCTCAAACCATGCATCGATCTTGTCTTCGGAGGTCAGCCGCTGGTCGATATCCCGCGCTTCATAGATCAGGTCGAGTATGACTTTATCTTCCACGCCTTCACTGAACTTGTAGGTGTGGATGTAGTCGCCGAAAACCGCCATGCTCGTCTCGCGGTCGTCACGCAGCAGCGGCGTGCCGGTGAAGCCGATGAAGACGGCGTTGGGCATGATCGCTCTCATCACCCTGTGCAGTTTGCCGCTCTGCGTGCGATGGCATTCGTCCACGAAGACGAAGATCTCGCCCACCGACTTGCTGGGTTGGGATTGCAGCTCGCGGATGAAGGCGTCGAATGCGTCATCCTTGATGTCTCGTCGGCCGAATTTGTGGATGAGCGAGCAAAGAAGGCGCGGCCTGGCTTGGCCAAGCTGGTTCATGAGATCGAGGCCGCTCGACGAGCGCGCGATCTCCTCCCCAGCTGCGGTAAAAACCCCCTCGATCTGTTTATCGAGTTCGTCGCGGTCGGTGATGATCGCGACGCGGGCATTGGGGTTGTTCTCCAGAATCCATTTCGCGAGCATCACCATGACGATGCTCTTGCCGCTTCCCTGGGTATGCCAGATGATGCCGCCCTTCCGTTCCCGAACGTGCGCCTGGGCATTTTTGACGCCGAAATACTGATGCGCGCGCGGCAGCTTCTTGATTCCGCCGTCGAAAACCACGAAGTCGTGGATCAGCTCGATCAGGCGGCGCTTGTTGCAGAGCTTAAGCAGGTACTTGTCAAGCTTGTATCGGCTGTTCTCCTGCTCATCTTCCTTCCACTTGAGGTAGTTCTTTTCCGGAGTTCCGATGGCCCCGTAACGCAGACCCTCGGAGTCATTGCCGGCAAAGAGGATCTGCACGGTGGAAAAGAACCACTGGTTGAATTCTGGGCTTTGGTTTGAGAGGTTCTGGCGAATGCCATCGCCGATTGAGATGCGGCTGTTCTTCAGCTCGATCACGCCAACCGCGATGCCGTTCAGGTAGAGCACCAGGTCGGGGCGCCGTTCTGAATTGCCGCGTAGCGTTACCTCCTCGGCGATGGCAAAATCGTTCTCCTCCGGCTCTTCCCAGTTGACAAGCTTAACGGTCGAGTAGACCTCGCCCGCGTCCGTCTTCAGTTGAATGCCGTAGCGAAGCAGATTGTAGACCTTCTCGTTATTCTCGTAGAGGCTGCGGGTCGGATTGTCCGCCTCCGAACGCAGCCGGTAGATGGCGGCACGGATCTGCTCGGGTTTGTACCCAGCACGTTCCAGGTAGTGTGCCAGCAGATCCTCCTCGATATTGCTATTCCCGGCGCGATCTTTCCAATTACCAAGGTAGTCGTAGCGCAGTTCCTCACGGAAGAGTGCAATGACGCGCTCCTGCGTGACGCGCTCGAGTTGGCCGACGCCGGTCATACCAGGCGAATCCTGCCGGTGAGGAGTTGCTGCATCATGCCCTTCTTGATTGCGCGGGCTTTGTCGAGCTTGTCTTCCAACGCTGCGATCTCGCGTTCAAAGGCCCGCAGCGCGTCCGAAATAGCACGTTGCTCGTCAATTTCGGGGAGCGTGACGTCAATCTGAGAGAAGGTCGGCCAGCGCAGACTTCCGCGTCGATCTACCGAGGATGAAGTCTCCGTCGCAAACCTCCAGCGGTAGGTGTCGAGTTTCAGCAGCCTGTGAAGAAAATAGCTGTCTACGTCGTCGACGGTCGAAAACACCACGTAGATCGGACTCACCACAGCTGCATCATGGAGATCCTGAAGACCAATCGACCCTTCCTCAACGTGGTTTGCCGGGTAGCCGATCTGGTCTCTTCTTATTATTTTGTATGTCGAGAGATCATCACTGAACACCTGGTTCTTAAAGAAGTGTAGTGAGTCCACGAAACCAAGGCGCTTGGAACAAGTCAGTACCGGCAGCGCCCGTCCAGCCGTGTTCCGCTCGGTAATCGAATTCGCGATTTCGCCAATTGGACGCGACTTCCAGAGTCCGTTAAAGCCGGGAAGGCGGCGCTTGCCCGTCAGCAATTCCTCCATAGCGCCCGCCTTGATGTCGCGCTTCTTGGCGAGGAGCTGTTTCAGGGAGTCGATGAGCGCGTCGGCATCGCCTAGCGCCCCTACGATAGCCTCCTGTTCTCTCGTAGGCGGAAGCGGCAGGAGGAGAGCGGCATATTGCTTCGCATTGACACCGGGCTGGCCGCTGCGCATCGAATTGGCTTGGATCCAGACCCAGTAGGAAGGGCTTTGCATGTAGAAAGACAGGAATGCTGGAACCAAGCGTTCCGGATCCGGGCTGACGCGAATGAGGAATCCTGCAAACGCCAGATCCCCGTCTCGGAAATCATAGAGATAAGATTTCCCAACGCTCGCCCCAGTTCGCGCAACGACAATATCACCGGGAACAAGTTGATAGTCAGCCACATCCGGGCGAGAGACAGACGCCTTCGCAGTGTGATCGAACCGGCCGTCTTCGGTAATGTCGGTGATGCGAAGATACGCCGGGAGCCGAAAACTAAACGGGACCGCCGGGGCATTTATTCCGTAGCTTGGGGGCCTTCGGAGAAGCGCCCCGAGCTTTTGAACCCCCCAGTCTTCCGGAATGACCCCTATCTCAGTGAGCTTGTAGCCTGGTTTGACTTCCATGAGAAGCCCATCCTTTCGAGGTGGCCGTTGACCTTGGCCTCCAGTTCCGCCGCCCGGCTGACCAACTGCGGGAGCGGCGTCTCGTAACGTTCCGCCAGCTCTTTCACGCGAGCGCTGAGCGCCTGGCTGATGCGATCCATTTCGCCATGGATGGCGGCATCGAGCGCGGCGAGCCACTTGTCATGGACGACCAGCGATTGTACGTCGGCCTCCCCGAGTTTTGAATATTGCGCAAGGGCCTTGGCGTCGAGCCCGGCCTCGGCCTGCTTGAGCCGTCCCTTAAGCTTCGTCTCCCGTTCGCTCAGGCGCAGCCATTCCCTGAGCACGGAGACATCCTCCTCGGCTCCCGCATACAGCGCGAGTTCTTTTGGCCGCGCCACAACGGCAGTCTTGGTGACCTTTTCCATTTCCGCGAAGGCGCCGTCCTCGCCTTTATTTTCCTCTTCGAGTTCCGCAATCTCCGCTGAGACGAGGTCCAGCTCGCCGCTGAGCCTGTCGATCGCCGACTGCTCCCCCGGGAAGTAACGCGCCACGATGAGCGGCTTCGGAACCAGGTCGCAGACCCAGCCCTTGTCCACCGTCTTGGCGGTCTTCCCGTCCTTCGATTTTTTTATCTCGATCACGCGGCTGGGCTCGGCTTTCCAACCATTAGCGGCGATCAGGTAGCAGTCGTCCTGCATTGTTTCGGTCCAGTAGTCCATCAGGTGCTGGTAGGCCGCGTAGGGATCGAGGAGCGGGCGTCCGGTGTAATGGGCCAGCAAACCCTCGGCTATCTCTGCGATGATCTGCTTGGGGTGGCACCCGGCTTTCAGCTTCCGTAGCGCCGCCGATTGTTTCCGCCGCCATGCTGCAAAATGCCCGTTCATCGCGGCGGTGAACGCAACGAACTCCGGGTGCTCGTAAATGGTCGCCTTGATCGCGGCTTTTTCCACCGCCAGGTTCACGTACCCACGCCGGTTTTTCTTGAACAACGCTTTGCTGAGCGCTGGGCAGACGCTCCAATAGGGCGCGAGGTCGTCCACATCCATCACGGGGATGCCGCCCTTCAAATGACCCTCAATGTCCTGAAGGTCCTCCGGCGTCTGACTATCGATGTAGCGCGGCAGATTCAGGTTGAAATCGTTCCGCTCGATCTCCTCGACCGCAACCATGCGCGAGTACTTCGGAACCTCCAGCCGCTTGGTGAAGACATCGACAACCTTGTGGATATCCTGAGCGCGCAGGCGGTTCTTGGGGCCGTCTTTCATGAAGCCACCGCTGGCGTCGATCATGAAGATGCCCTTGCGCGCGTGCGCCTTCTGCTTGTCCAACACCACGATGCAGGCTGGAATGCCGGTGCCATAGAAAAGATTGGCAGGCAGACCGATGATGCCGGAGATGTAGCCCTTGCGTACCAAGGCCGATCGAATGCCGGCCTCGGCGTTGCCTCGAAACAGCACGCCGTGCGGAAGAATGCACGCGCCCTTGCCGGTGCTTTTCAGGGAGCGGACGATGTGCAGCAGGTAGGCATAGTCGCCCTGCTTGGCGGGCGGCGTGCCGAAGGGCTTAAAGCGGTCGTGGCGGTCCGCCTCGACATCAACGCCATTGCTCCAGCTCTTGTCGCTGAAGGGCGGATTGGCGACGACGTAGTCGAAGGTCTTGAGCGTGTCGCCATCCTTGAACTTGGGTTCCGCCAGCGTGTTGCCAGGCTCGATCACGGCGCCGGCATTGTTGTGCAGGATCATGTTCATGCGCGCCAAGGCACTCGTCGCGGAGTCCTTTTCCTGTCCATACAGGGTGACTGTCGAACCCGCCTCGTCGGCGACCTTCAATAACAGAGAGCCTGAACCGCAGGTTGGATCGTACACGGTGGTTTCCGGCGTCGTCTTGGCGCCGCGAATTCCCACGACCTGCGCAATGACGCGGCTGACTTCGGCGGGCGTGTAGAACTGGCCCTTGCTCTTGCCGCTTTCAGTAGCGAAGTGACGCATCAGGTACTCATAGGCGTCTCCGAGAATGTCGTCGCCGTCCGCGCGGTTCTTCGAGAAGTCGAGATCCGGGTTCTCGAAAATGGCGATCAAGTTGGTCAGGCGATCAACCATTTCCTTGCCGTTGCCGAGTTTCGAAGGGTCATTGAAGTCCGGCGGGTCCGCCAACCTGTTGGCGGTAAATAGCGGACCGACGATCTTGGTGTTGATCTTGTCGCCGATGTCGGACTTGCCCTTGAGGGCAACCATGTCCTTGAAGCTCGCTCCCTTCGGGATAGTGATGGCTGCGTAGGGCACGCCAGCGTACTTGTCACTGACGTATTTGATAAACAGCAAGACCAGGACGTAGTCCTTGTACTGGGAAGCGTCCATGCCGCCGCGCAGCTCGTCGCAACTTTTCCAGAGCGAGCTATAGAGTTGGGATTTCTTCAGAGCCATCCGCTATTTGGTCCCGCTGTGTAGTGCTTGCCATGGAGGTGGATGCACTCAGCTTTTCAGCCCGGATTATAGCCGAAGGCCCCAGCGATTCCATTACAAAAACGCGGAATAGGAGCGGATCGCCGCTTGCCGACTTCTGCCGGATTTCCTCGGTACTTTCTCTCTTTTTCAGCCCCTGCGCTCGCGGGCGCGGCGAGACCGGCGGCGCTGCCACCCCAGAACGCCCAAAGCGGCGCTCTGGGGACCCCGGCTTGGCGGCGCGGCGGCCTTCTGCTTTCCCGCTGACGCGGAGCCTCCGGGTTTTGGTTCCTCCGACGCTTGTGGCTCCTATGCTTTAAAGGTGGGCTTAGGTGGGCAGGTCATGCCTGGGTGACAGGTTCGATTCCTGCGGCGATTGTTTGCCTCATTGGCCATCTGTTGAGTCGTTCGGTGTTTTCGTCGGTCCGTTTTGAAGGAACGCGAGCCACCCAGGAGGTGCCCATGAAAAGAACAAACTGGCTTGTGCCATTCGCAGCTTCAGTGTCTGAGATGATTTCGGCCATTGGGGCAAGCGTCGTCGCGGCGGACCTGCCGACCTGAGCCCACAACGCACCAGGCCGCGGGTGAACTTGACCGGCTAGGGCACGGTGCCGATGCGCCAAGTGCGCAGTGTTCACATCAAAAGCGGTTTCCCTAACCAGATCTCGAGTCCATCTCTGTCTGACCGATTGCCTCGCGCGGCCCCGTTCCTTTGTCGCCCCTGCACTCGCGGGCACGGCGAGACCCGGGGAACACACCTGCGCGCTGCCAGCCCAGAAAGCCAAAGCGGCGTTCTGTGGGCCCCGGCTTGGCGGCGCGGCGGCCTTCTGCTTTCCCCCGCCTTGGCGGGGGACCCTCCGGGCTTTGGCTCCTCCACGCGGGAATGAACGCTTCGCGGCGTCTTCTATTGGCACCTCGCTACGGCGAGGTTTCAGGCGGGCCGCCGTGCGGCGGGCCTTGGGGCGGCGCCTCCCAAAAGCAGGTCTTTGCCTCAGCGAGCCTGCGGCGCGCGGCGGGTAGACTCCAGGCCCGGCTCGCCTCCGCCGCGCGCACCGCAGTGCGCAAAAGCCGCCCCGCGATGGGCGCGGGGCTGCGCCGTCGCTTGGCGCGCGCTTTTCTGGCGCACGCTGACGCGTGCTTAGCGCGCGCTTGGATTCCGGGACAGAAAAGGAGAATTCAAAACGATCGAGGAAATCAAGGCGCCTATTGGCGCCCGCCTGTGGCGGGCTTAGGCAGACCGCGGCGGCAGCCGGCCGCTCCGGTTCTCGCTGAGCGCGTAATCAAATCGGCTCAACCCTGCTTGCCTTGCTGCCCTTCCGTTGTGCGTAGACTGCCAGTTCCCAGCGGTTGAGGCTCCCATTTCTTGCTGCGGCGCATTCTTTCGCCTGCTTAACCCATTTACGGTAAACTTCCTCGCTCGCCTCTGTCCACTTGGCATTCGGAGTCTGACGATCCGCGTTACGGAGCGCCTTCAGGATCACGCTATCAAACGGGCAGTGCGGCGGGTCAGTCTGCAAGCGTCCGGCGCACCACAGGTATTTCAGGTACACGTTCAATGCCTTCTGCGCCACCCCGAAGGTTAGGCTGCCTTTGTTGAGACAGTCGGCGAATCGCTCGCTCAGGTATTCCCGCAGCTCGCGGATGTTCCGGATGTGCTGTTCGTCGTCTACAGGACTTGCGCCGAGATAGCGGCTGGCAAGTTCACGGAGTTTGCCGTCAAGAGCGTCGTGAAAGCGTGCGCGGTCGGCCTCGGAGGCCTTTTCGTAGATGTGGCGGCCGCCGCGGGTCGACAAGGAGTCACGCCTGGCATTCATCAGCAGCGTGCTTTCCAAGAACTTCCATTGTTGGTCGATGAGAGCGGGCGCTGGGGTGGACATGCGGAGATTCTAGCTCGAATTACCGGGCGCATCCACGCCCGAGGGTGCCTTGAAGAGAAGAGCACGTTTCGAATTGGCCAGCAAACTGAAGAAAGAATGAATCGCGCAGCGCCGACCAATGAGCTACTGCGCCCCAGCCCACGCGCCTGCCAGGACGCCAACGACGGAGCCGACGGTCGGCGCCGGGCAAGACTAGCCCGGCATAGCGCGAAGCGCGTATGCCGGGTCAGCTGGGAAGCGAGAGACAGAAAGAATGAACCGCGAAGCGCTCGATACCCCTTACCTTGCGCAAGGTTGACTTCCTCAAGCGGCAAACCGCAACATCTATCTCCAGCACGCTCTCACCGGCACGCTCGCGAGGATGGGACCGCCGTAGCATTCCGGGCGACCGTTGGCGCCTGACGGGAAAGGGAATCTACAGAAGGCTGAGGGCGGCGGTTTTTGGGTCGTTTTTTAGTAGGCGCGCCAGGCTATGGCGGTTTCATCGACGGGGATTCCGTCGCGGGCGGTGACTTTCAGCAGAACCTGCCAGCGCGGGGGGACGGACCCGTGTCCCAGCGCGCGGAGGTGCTCATAGACCGGCCGCATGAGCCGGGGATTGCCGAGAAAGTCGCCGGCGCCGGCGGTGCCGACGCTGAGCAGTCCGGCCAGCAGGAGGATGGGGCGGCCCGACGGCGAGCGGGTCATCCAGATAAGGGCGTAATCGGTCACCTGGTTGGGGGCATAGCGGAGGACGTAGGCGGGCTTCTCCCCGGGGCCGGGGTGGGCGTTGAGAATGGCGGTTTGGGTGAAGCTGAAATCGGCGCTGCCCAGGCTTTGGCGAACCCAGGCGCTCATGTGCGGTGCGCCCAGCAGAACGAGGTCGCGCGAGCGGGCGTTTTCCCAGTTGAGGAAGCGCGCCTGGATCAGTTGCGAGGGGCGTCCCTGCGCCTGCAGCAGCTGCCCGGCGGCAAAGGCGCTGACGGCTTCGCCCATGCCGGTGTAATCGAGAGGCGCGAAGTCGAGCCGGCGATAGGGGGAGGCCAGGACGCCGGCATCGGCGGTGCGATCCAGGCGGTGTTGCAAAGGGGCCGGCACCGGCGCACTGAGCGGGGTTCGAGCGCGCCAGCCATTGGCGCTGGCGGCGCCGTCGTAGAGAAAGACGCGCGGATTGCTGAGAGCGATCTCCACCGGATGCTGGCGATCCTTAATGATCGGAGCCAGAAGGTCGCGATAGAAGGCGGCCTGGGCCGCCACCGGCCCGGCATCCGCCGGCGCTTTGGGGCGCGACCGGACGTGGCCGCCCAGCAGCCATCCCAGCGCGAGCCAGGCGGGGGCGAGCGCGGCCCAACCCAGGCGTCTCCATGGCAGGCCGTTGAGCCGCGCGGAGAGGCGGGCCCGCCGCGCAGGGGAGCCATCCGGGCTGCGGCTCTCGATGAAGTGAAACTCCGGAACATAGGATCCGGTGGGGATGTCGATGCGCCAGCCGGCGGCGGGGCCGCTGCCCGCATAGTATTTCTGGAGACGGCGGCGAACCTCGCGGGCGGTGACGCGGACGATGGCATCATCGCCGGTATCGTAATCGGGGGGTCGGCCGAAGACCTCGACGCCGACGGTGCGTTCTTTGAGGGGCTCCGCCTGGTCGATGAGGACGCGATTGACCACGTAGTCGAGGAACTTCTGGCTGCGGCCACTGGAGCGGAACGGGGGACTGGCCAGGATACTCCGCAGGTGCAGGCGGATCTCATCAGCGTGCGCGAGGAGGCGGGCCTGCCCGTTGACGCCAAGGCCCGTGCCAGGGTCGAAGCCAGGGTCGCTGCCAATGCTTGTATCCACGTCGCGCCACCTCCGCCCAGCAGGCTCCCGGGCCGCGCCCTTTTATACCACGCCTCAGGTGGCATTGCAGCCGCTCTCGCCAGGCGCTGCGGAAGCGGGGGCTGGGCCCGGCCGGCGGCCGCCCGCGGGCAAGCTCCGGCCCATTAACCCCCCCGCCCGGCGGGCTCTACCTGGCCATTGCGCGGCTCCGGCGGGGTCGGCGCAAGCTTTCGCGTTGCGGTTAAGACACGCCGAATCAGGCAGTTCCACCCTCCCGCAACGGTTCCACAACGGTTAAGACCCTGAAATCCTCGCAAAGGCAGCGTGATGATCGCCATCGCTATCACGGCGTCCAGCATGAGGTGGGCGCATGAACGAGCGGCTTACGGAGGATATCCGACATGAACAGTTCACGCTGGTTGAATCTACGCCGAGCCCAGCCCCGCGGGGCGGCTCCATTTTTCTCCCTGTGCGCATCACTGGCGATATTTGCCACGCTTTGCCTGGCGCTGGCGGCGTGCCTGAGCGCCGCCGTGGAAGCCCAAAGCACGCCTTACAGCGGCACCCCTTATAACGTAGTCAACGAGAACAGCGGACTGTGCGTGGGCGCCTCCGCGCAGGGAACGGCGGACGGGACCGTGCTGGAAATGTACGCCTGCGCCAACGGCGCCTACAGCACGCAGTTGAGCCAGCAGTGGATCTTCACGCCGGCGAGCGGCGGCTACGATGAGGTCTCCGACGCCAATGCCACGCAGGAAGCCTGGAATGTAGTTAACAGCGGCACCAGCAATGGCAGTTTGATGCAGTTATGGAGCTACGGCGGCAACAGCAACGAGGAGTTCGAGCCGGTCTCGCTGGGCGGCGGTTACTACGAGTTCCAAGGCCTTGGCAGCGGACTTTGCCTGGACGTTCCAGGGAATTCGACCTCCAACAGCGTCCAACTGGATATCTACACCTGCAATGGCACGACCGCGCAGGCGTTCAAACTGGTGACGCCCACGGCTTATGGCGGCACTCCCACCACGCTACCCGGAACGGTGATGGCGGAAAACTACGATACCGGAGGCCAAGGGGTTGGCTACAGCGTTGCTTCGGTTAACGGAACGGCCAACGGCTACCGCTCCGACGGCGTGGATCTGGAAAGCGCGTCAGCTCCGGCAAGCGGGAACGACCTGGGCTGGGCGGCGGCCGGACAGTGGTTCAACTACACCGTTAACGTGCCCACCGCCGGGACTTACACAGTCAGCTTCCTGGTGGCCGGGGGAAGCGGGGCCACGGTCCCCGACGCCTTCCACCTCGCGGACGCGTCGGGAGCGGATTTGAGCGGCGCGGTGGCGGTTCCCGACACCGGCGGCTGGCAGACGTGGACCACGGTGGCGGCCACGGTGACGCTGACGGCGGGCATACAGACGCTGACGCTGAGCGAGGACGCGGGGGGCTGGAACTTTGACTCCATGGCGTTCGCCTCCGGCGGAGGCAGCGCCAGCGGAGCGGCCTACGGCGGCACTCCCGCCCCGCTACCGGGCACGGTGATGAACGAAAACTACGACACCGGCGGCCAAGGGGTGGCTTTCAACGTGACCTCGACCAATGGGACGGCGAATGGTTACCGGTCCGATGGAGTGGATCTGGAAGCCGCCTCGTCGCCGGCAACGGGAAATGATCTGGGTTGGGCGGCGGCCGAGCAGTGGTTCAACTATACGGTTAACGTCTCCACGGCCGGAACGTATACGGTGAGCTTCCTGGTGGCGGGGGGAAGCGGGGCCGCGGTCTCCGGCGCCTTCCACTTATCGGACGGGTCGGGAAACAATCTGAGCGGGCCGGTTGGCGTTCCCAACACCGGCGGCTGGCAGACGTGGACTACCGTGACCGCCAGCGTGACGCTGCCGGCGGGGACACAGACCCTGACGCTGAACGAAGACGCCGGCGGGTGGAACATCGACTCCATGGGATTCGCCTCCGGGAGCGGGGGTGGCGGCGGAGGCTTCGCTAACAAGACGCTGGTGCTCAACTTCCTCAACAGCATTGCCGGTAACCACACTGCGATCGGGGTCGAGAATAAAGCGGGCGGGACGGCGGATTCCGACTACCTGGCCAGCATGGCCGGCAACGGCCAGTATCCGAGTTACTGGGGCGGAGACTTCGGCTTTGGTTCGGCGGCTTCCTCCGCTTCGCGATCGGCGTTAATGCAAGAGGCAATCCAGCAGTGGAACAACGGCGCGTTGGTGGCGCTGATGTACCATGCCTGCCCGCTTTCCTGGGGCAGCGACGAGACGGGCTGCGCCTGGAATACCGGCACCGACCCCGTGGATGGAAGCTTTGGGGACCTCACGCCGGCGCAATGGGTGGACTTGACCACGCCCGGGGGCACGCTCTACAACGTGTGGATCAGCCGCCTGGATACCCTGGCCGGTTACTTTCAAACGTTGAAGGATGCCGGCGTGGCGCCGCTGTTCCGTCCTTTCCACGAGATGAACGCAAACTGGGCCTGGTGGCAGGGCGTTGCAGGGCCAAACGGCTCCGCAAAACTGTACCAGATCACGCATGACTATCTGACCTATACCAAGGGACTCACCAACATTATCTGGGTGTGGAACGTGCAGGACTTCACCAGCTTATCAAGCGATGTAAACACCTATAACCCCGGCTCCGCCTATTTCGACATCGCTTCTCTGGATGTCTACAACACCGGCTATACCACGGGGAATTACGATGCGATGTTGGGGGCGGCCAACGGCAAGCCGATTGGCGTATCCGAGTGCCAGTTTCTGCCAACTCCGTCGCTGCTCGCTTCCCAGCCGCAGTGGACCTACGTCGCCGTTTGGCCGGACTTCTTGTATTCCCCCAACCAGACGGACAACAGTACCCAGGTTCCGGAGTTATTCAACGATTCACAAGTGCTCCCACTATCCGCCATGCCGGGCTGGTAAGGGCGCGCCTTCGCGGGCTCTCCACCGGCAGCCGGGTGCGGAGAGCCCGCGGTTCGTCCGCAATCACGTTCGCTTTTATTTCGGTCACATTCGCTGCTGTGAGCACGAACTGAACCGCCAACCAGGCTTGTTTGACCGTTAAGCCTAGAACCAGTCTCATAAACACTTGTACGCGAATTTTCCGTGGGATGGAGGCGAGTTGGTGGCATTCTGAAGGCCTCTGGAATCGCCGCGGACAACACATTGAGAGGACGTTGGGAACTGAACGACGAGCAATGGGCGC